>NZ_JBNPTM010000005.1:0-708925 GCF_051167655.1 Bradyrhizobium sp. HKCCYLS2038
AGCCCTCAATCCCGAGACCCGCAAGGACTCCGCCGTCCACGTTTCTCTTTCTTCATCTTCACTTGTCAAACAGCCCGTACTAATTAGTTCGCCTCGAACTACTTAGTACATCAACTTCTCTGGTCTCTTTCACCGTCGAAGTCCCCGTTGCCGGGGCGCTTCAAATAGCTGATTTTTGGAGACCGTCAAGAGCTTTTTTTTGAAGAAAAACTCAAGAGCCAGTCAGCAGAAAAAACAACATCAGGCCCGAAAGTCGGGCGCCTCAGTCATCAGTGATGTCCGGCTGGCGTGGTGGTGAGATAGTGCGGCGCCGCATCCCGTGCAAGAACTTTTTGCGACGGCTGTGCAGAATTGTGGATAGCGCTGTCGCATCCCGCGCTCTGCCCCGTCACACGCCGTTTCCGTTCCATTTTGGAACGGATGCCGCGCGCAGCGTCAGAAATTGCTCGTCCGAGGTTGCAACAGCGAACGACACGAGCGCGGATGCACATGCGGACGAGATCTTCCGCAAGGATCCAGCGGACCGCCGAGCCCGAGGTCGCCACTCGCGGCATTGCACACATGCTCGGCCACCGCAAAGCCGCGCTCGGCTGTCGTCAGATGCGTCTCGATGTGGGTCTTGCGATGACGCCATCCGGCGCGTCCGGGATCGCCGAGTGACAGATGGTATTTCCGTGCGCGTCCTGCTGGCCTGCGGCGACGCCGAGCACCTGCTCTCGCGGATTGGTCAGCCCTGTTGCCACAAGCTCAGGAGGATTGCCGGCCCGATGCAGTCACCCTGCTCTTCCGATACGCGCCAGCTAGCGCGGTCGCGGCGACGTGTTGCGTGCCGGCGCGGTCAGGAAGCGATCGAGCTCCACGATGGCCTCGGCCTCGCGGGCGCGGCGCAAATGCCTCGCCTGCTCGATGCCTGGCGGCAGACGTTTCGCGATGTCGCGCGCCTCACGCGCCGCTTGGAGCAACCGCTCTGCCAGCGTCATGGTCTGCTTGACGCGCCGGCGCCGTTTCTTCTGGCTTTCTTCCATGCGAGGTTGGATCCGGTTTCATCTCGGCGCCTATGGCCGCGCCGCGAGCGTCGATGCTAGCCGCAGCAGTGCCTTCCGGCTGTATCAATTGATACGGGTGCGCATGTTTGGCGGCCCTGAATGCGGAACGGCTCGCCGCATCGCACGATGCGAGCGCGCCATCACTCCGTCGTTGATCGAAACAATCCAAACTTCCGAAGTCGTCCCGGCGCTCAGCGCTGCGCGAACTTGATGGTCGACACCGGCCAGCGGCCGTCATGGCCCGTGATCGTGATGCGCAGGCCGTGCAACTCGTCGAGATGGACCTGCTCCACGGTTCCCGCCTTGCCGTCGCTCAAGGCGACGCACTTCCCGATCAGCTCCGTCTGAGCATGCTCGAACTCGTACAGGATGGTGAAGGCTCGCGTCTTGACGGCAACCATGGGGAACGGTGGGACTGATGGGAAGCCGCAACACTGCGGAGGACAGGCCGGCGCTGGCCGATAGATCAGGGCTGCGCCGGTCTGCGTCAACCACCCTCAAGCGATCGTGCACGCCGTTGCGATGGCGTGCACGATCCGGTCAGCGGCACTCAAAACTGGCCGCATCCTCGAGATTGCCGCTGCCCTTGTAGGTCAGCACTTTCGGGAACGCGCACAGATCGCGCGTGCGGCCCGGCCAGGGCACGTCGGGCGCCTTCCGCGCAGTGGCGCGGATCGTTTCCGGCGCCGCGGCCTTGCCCTCCACCCAGGCATCCAGCGCGCTCAGCGCGTCGAACTGGTCGGTCGCAGGTCCACCGCCGCAATGGTTCATGCCGGGAACCAGGAACAGCCGCGCGAAGCCGTCAGCGTCGCTGTATTTCTTCTTCAGCTGGTCGACATAGTCGACCGTATCGAGCGCCGAGAAGATCGGATCGGCGGTGCCGTGGTAGAACAGCATCTTGCCGCCCTTCGACTTGAACTTGTCGAGATCGGTCGAGGTCGCCGCCTCATATTCCATCCCGGCATCGAAGCCGCCGGCGCCCTTCATCACCTTGGGCACGTCGCGGTCGATGTCGAAATTGCGCACCCAGGCGACCAGATCGGTCGGCGTCTCCGGCGGGCTCATGAAATCATACGGCACGCCGCCGGCGATCAGCGTCAGGTTGCGCGCATTCGGCGGGCTGGATTTGGGCGTACCGAGCTTCCACGCGCGCCAGCCCGGCGAGGCGAGGCCGGGGTCATAGGGCCAGCGCGAATAGATCAGCCCGCCCATCGCATTGCGGCTGCCGTCGAACATCAGCTTGATGGCCTTCAGCTTGGGCGCGGACAGGCACTGCGCACTCTCGCCATCCTTGCAGGCGAGCACCGCCGGATCAAACCGGCAGGCCATGACGTCCTGCACCATGCCATCCTTGGCGCCGTCGGCGCCGTCGCACGCGGCGGTCACGCCATCAGCCACCAGCTTCAGGTCGTCATCGGTCAGCGCGCTGCCGACATCGGCCTTGCCGTCCGGCCCGGGCGGCGCGATCGCCAGCAGCGCCTGCTCCTGCACGATCACGTCGATGCCGGCGAGCGGCACGCGATAGGCCGGCGCACCGGAGATGACGCCGTCGAACAGCTCGGGAAAGCGTTGCGTCACCGCCATCGCCTGGCGGCCGCCGTTCGAACAGCCGGCGAAATAGGAGCGCCGGGGCGTATTGCCGTACAGCTTCTCGGTCGCGCCCTTCGCGGCCGCGGCCACCGGCGGGATCGAGCTGTAGCCCTTGTCGCGCCGCGCCTGCGGATCGAGCCCGAACTGGTACGGCCCGAGCGGACCGGGCTCCTCGAGATGGCCGGAATCGGTCGAGGCCGCGGCATAACCGTTGGACAGGGCATTCGGCGGCGTTGCGCCGGTCACCAGGCCGAGCGCCGGGCGCAGCACGCCGTCGACGCCGCCGCCGCCCTGGAAGACGAACTTGCCATTCCACGT
This sequence comes from Bradyrhizobium sp. HKCCYLS2038, assembly GCF_051167655.1. Classification (NCBI taxonomy): domain Bacteria; kingdom Pseudomonadati; phylum Pseudomonadota; class Alphaproteobacteria; order Hyphomicrobiales; family Nitrobacteraceae; genus Bradyrhizobium; species Bradyrhizobium sp. HKCCYLS2038. Next base: position 2,955 of record NZ_JBNPTM010000005.1, read on the forward strand.
CGCGGGCAATCGCAGCTCGTAACCGATGGCATATGGCTTGCCGTCGATGCCGGTGCGCTCGTTGATCTTGCCGCGGATCAGGCAATGGTCCGGCGCCGGGCTCGTCACGCCGGCGGGCGCGGGCGGCGCCAGCTGCACGCCGCCGGCGGCGACGAATTCAGATGTGACGATGCGGCCACTGCCGGAAAAGCCCTGCGCCAGCGCGGCACAGCTCGCCTTGAAATCCTCGGCATGCGCGGATGCCATGGCCGACGAGCTCAGCAACAACGCGGCCAGTGCCGTCACCCGGATCTGCATCAATCTATTCCTCCCCAACGCGGCCCTTGAGCCTGGCTCGCGCCGTCATTGCCTTGCGGCGCGCTCATCACGTCGAACCATAGCCAAGCCTGCGCGGCTCGCAAGCGGCCGTGCGCACCGACGCAATTGAAAACGCCGGCCGAAGCGTGCCATCTGGTGCGGTTACGGAAGGCGTCGAGGGACATCATGGCTGCGGATATCAAGTTGAATGCGTTTGCGATGAACTGCGTCGGGCACCAGTCGCCCGGGCTATGGCGGCATCCGCGTGACCGCTCCTCCGACTATAACCGCCTGCCCTATTGGCTCGACCTGGCGAAGACGCTGGAGCGCGGCCGCTTCGATGGCATGTTCCTCGCCGACGTGCTCGGCGTCTATGACGTCTATGGCGGCACCCCCGACGCGGCGCTGCGCCACGCGATCCAGGTGCCGGTCAATGATCCGATGATGCTGATCTCGGCGATGGCCGCGGTCACCGATCACCTCGGCTTCGGCGTGACCTGCACGCTGTCCTACGAGCCGCCCTACCCGTTCGCCAGGCGGATGTCGACGCTCGACCATCTCACCGAGGGCCGCATCGGCTGGAACATCGTCACCGGCTATCTCGACAGCGCCGCGCGCGGCATGGGGAAAGAGCGCCAGACCGCGCATGACGACCGTTACGACGTCGCCGACGAGTACATGGAGGTCGTCTACAAGCTGTGGGAAGGCAGTTGGGAGGACGACGCCGTCCAGCGCGACCGCGCCAGCGGCATCTTCACCGATCCGGCGAAGGTTCATCGCGTCGTCCATCAGGGCGAGAACTACCAGCTCGACGCCATCCATCTGTCCGAGCCGTCGCCGCAGCGGACGCCGGTGCTGTACCAGGCCGGCACCTCGCCGCGCGGCCGCGTGTTCGCCGGCCGCCATGCCGAATGCGTGTTCATGTCCGGCCCGTCGGCCAAGATCATCGCGCCACGCGTCGCCGCGATCCGACAGGCCGCGGTCGAGGCCGGGCGCGCAGGCACCGACATCGTCATCTTCAGCATCGCCACCGTCGTGCTCGGCGAGACCGATGCGGCGGCGGAAGCAAAATTCGCCGACTATCGCCGCTACATCGACCACGAGGCGTCGCTGACCTTGATGTCCGGCTGGACCGGCGTCGACTTCTCGACCTATGAGCTCGACCAGCAGGTCCGCCACGTGCTCAACGATGCCGGCCGAAGCGCAATGGACAACGTCACCCGCGCCGATCCGGACCGGGTCTGGACCGTGCGCGAGGTCGCCGAGCACATCGGCATCGGCGGCATCGGCCCGGTGTTCGTCGGCTCGCCGGCCAAGGTCGCCGATCTCATCGAAAGCTGGATCGAGCAGACCGGCGTCGACGGTCTCAACCTTGCGTTTGCGCTGTCGCCGGAGAGTTTTGCCGATGTCGCCGACATGCTGGTGCCGGAGCTGACCAGGCGCGGCCGCTACAAGAAGGCGTATCAACCGGGCACGTTGCGCGAAAAAATGTTCGGCCGCGCGCGGCTCGCCGCGCCGCATCCGGCGGCGAGCTACCGGCCGTAGGCCCGGCGCGCGCCGCTCACGCGGACAACAGCTGCAGCATTTGCGAGACCGCCGCCGCGATCGGCTTGATGATGGGTACGGCGAATTGCGGCTGCAGCTGATCGGCCGCCTGCGCCAGCGGCCCGCCGCCGATGATGACGGCATCTGCGCCGTCCGCGATGCAGCCGCGCACGGCCTCCGCGAGCGCCGTGGCGAGACGCGCCGGATCGGCCGCGAGCACGGTCGGATCACCCGGCGTGAGGCGCGTCCCCGTGAACTGCGCCGACAGACCCAGCCTGTCTGCGGCATCCGCGATGCTCGAAACCAGCGCCGGCGTCACCGTGGCGACGCCGAAGCGGCGCCCGCCTGCCCCGGCCTCGCGCATCGACGCCTCGCCGATTCCCACCACCGGCAGCGGACCACCACTGCGAAGCTCGGCGGCACCGGGATCGCCGAACGCGGCGACGATGATGCCGTCGCAATGGCCCAGATGAGCGCGCCCGATCTCGATGACCTCCGCGGCCGACGCCGCAAGCGCGGCGCCATCGGTGATCATGGCCGGTGCCCGCGCCGCAGTCGCGCCGATCACTTCAGCCCGCCCTGCACAGCAGGCCGCGGCAATCGAGACCATCATCGCGGTGGTCTCCGCCGAGCTGTTGGGATTGATCAGGAGGATGCGAGGCATGGGTCGCGGCGCTCGGTGTGGGAGCTCTCCTCGTGGCCAATCGCGGCCCGCACGTCAACAACGTTGTCAACAGCAGCGTTCTATCTCGCAGCGCATGCGGTGGCCGTGATTGCGCCCTCGCCCCTTGTGGGAGAGGGCATGTCGGATAGTTCAGCAAGCTCGGTTGGGTGAGGGGTATGCCTCCCCAGACCGCGCTCGCGGATAGAGACCCCTCACCCGAGCGAGTTCGAGGATCGGCCGGCGATGCCCTCTCCCACAAGGGGAGAGGGCGTTGTATTGCGCAGCTGTAAGGAGGCAACGCGGCCTCGCATACGCCGGTGCTGACCCCGCATGTCGCTGCGCTCATGCAGGCTACGGGAGTGGTCCAATCCGCATCGACAGCTCGACCTCGTCGCCGAACGGCACCGAGAGATAGCCGTTCGCCGGAGAGCGGACATGAGCGAGATAATCCGGACAATAGTCCGCATTGTCGGCCACGATGAACGCGCCCGCACTGAGCCGGCTCTCCAGCAGCGCCAGGACGTCGCCATACAGCGGCTTGGCGCCATCGAGCAGCACGAGATTGATCGTCTCGGGAAGATCGCGACCGAGCGTCTGCAGCGCATCACCTTCGCGGATCTCGACGAGATCGAGCAGGCCACCTTCGGCCAGATGCTTGCGCGCACGAGCGACCTTGGACGACTCGAACTCGGTGGTGATCAACCGGCCGCCGCCATTGTCGCGCAACGCCGCTGCCAGAAACAGCGTCGAGATGCCGAACGAGGTGCCGAACTCGACGATCGATCGTGCCCGGAAGCTGCGCACCAGCATGTAGAGCAGCAGGCCGGTATCGCGCGACACCGGCAGGGGAAAGTCCTTGAGCTGCGTGTAGAGCTCGACATGGCCGGACTTGCTGCGCATCAGCTCTTCGCCGCGTTGCTGCATGCCGGCGAAGGCCGGACTCGTTTCCGGTCGCAGCAGCGCGGCCTGAGCCAGGAGGCGATCCAGCAGCGATGCGATCGGTTGGGATGTGAGAGTGATCATGGAGTTTCTCCGTGTCTCGAGGGATGTCGTTTGCGTCCCGGTCAAAATACGAATAATCAGTCGCATTCGCTAATCGCATTCCGGACCACGCCATGGCGTCAGCTCGTAAAGCCTCGATTTCCGCGCGAAAACAGCCGCAACAGGCGCGCTCGACCGACCTCGTCGCGGCCATTCTACAGGCGGCTGTTCAGGTTTTGAGGACGGAGGGCGCGCAGCGCTTCACCACCGCGCGCGTCGCCGAGAAGGCGGGTGTCAGCATCGGCTCGCTCTATCAGTACTTCCCGAACAAGGCCGCCATCCTGTTCCGGCTGCAGAGCGACGAGTGGCAGCAGACCACGGACCTGCTGCACGGCATCCTGGACGACAAGGGCCGTCCGCCGCTGCTGCGCCTCCGCGCGCTCGTCCACGCCTTCCTGCAATCGGAATGCGACGAGGCCGGGGTCCGCGGCGCCCTCGACGACGCCGCCCCGCTCTACCGCGATGCGCCGGAATCGAAGCAGGCCCAGGCGCGCAGCCGCCGCGCCATGCTGGCCTTCATCCGCGAGGCGCTGCCCAACGCGGCCGACTCCGAGCGCGCGCGGGCCGCCGACCTGATCAAGACGACGCTGAGCCAGGTCGGCAAACACTTCTCCGACACGCCGCGCAGCCGCGCGGAGATTGCGGCCTATGCCGATGCGATGGCGGACATGTTCTGCGCATATCTGGAGAGGGCCGGCGCGCGGCAACGACATCGCGCTGGAACGTCCTCGCGCGTCTCACCGCGATGACGGTGCACTCCCTCTCCCCGTTCTTCACGGGGAGAGGGTCGGGGCGAGGGGCAGCCGCACGAGTAGTTCCTATAAGGACCCGTGACACCACCATCAATCGGATCACATCTTTGATGTAGTCCGACCTCCCCCCGCAGACGGCAGTGCTATCGCATATGTCGATGTCGGGCTCTCGCGATAAGCAAACCTGCCAGCTAGTTGCTCCGTCATGCCCGGGCTTGTCCCGGGCATCCACGCCGTTCTCAGGATGCTGAACGACGTGGATGGCCGGGACAAGCCCGGCCATGACGATGTGGAGACAGACGAACGCAAAACTCCAATCTGCGTACGCGACAGCCCTGCCTGTAGAGGTTAGAATCACGCGTCCTCGCCTGCGCCAGAAAGCTAAATTCTCCCGCATTCTCAACGCTGATTTGCCTGTCCAGTCCCTCCACGAAAAATATTCATGTTTCTTATTTTCAGAATTCATGATGGTATCCCGCTGTCCCGCCCGATCGAGAGGGGCGTTTCGCGAACGTCACGAAGCGTCGGGTGGGATGCGATGGCCGGGTCTCGTCGCAGCGTGCGTCAAGCATGCCGACGAACGATGGGAGCCGGACGGCGAAGTCGCGTGGTCCTGATACTCCGACGCTAGTATCAAGTGGGCGGGATGCCGAGGGGGTATCCTGCCGACGACGGTGGCCAGAAAGCACGGCGCACCGGGGAGATCGCGTATAAGCCGTAAGCCCGTTGCGCAGGGAGGGCCGGATGTCCGGCTGAACCTGTGGTTCCTGCCGCCTGCATTTTTTTCTGCAGGCGGGCCATGGGTGTCAGTCGATGCCCGGCCTTCCCTGTGCCCTCTCCCAAGGAGGGACGAACGGCAGAGACATCTCGGGCGCCTGGCACGTCGCGAGTTCATGGACGGCTGTCTGATTGCGCCTCGTTCGAGAAGGAACGGATTTCTCCCAACAACGTGGAGCGGAGAAGATTGATCCCCATCCCGACCGATCTGCAAAATTGCCCAGGGACAGCGATCCTGCGAATGATCTCACGAGCCTTGCATGCATTCGCCCTCAGGAGATTTGCCAGATGACACCTTTCAGCGGTCCACATCGTCCCGCCCGCCACTTTGATCTGGCTCGCCGCAGCCTGATGGCGTTGGCCATCGGTCTACTCGGCTCGCTCGCCGCCCCCGCGGCCGACGCGGCAGAAACGCTGCGCATCGGCTATCAGAAATCCTCGACCCTGATCGCGCTGCTCAAGGCCAATGGCGAGCTGGAGAAGGCGCTCGCGCCGCTGGACATCAAGATCAGCTGGCACGAATTCTCCAGTGGTCTCCCCCTCCTCGAAGCGATCAATATCGGCAGCATCGATGTCGGCGCCGACGTCGCCGACACCGTCCCGGTGTTCGCGCAGGCCGCCGGCGCCAAGCTGGCCTATGTCGCGGAGGAAGCTGCCTCGCCCTCGGCGCAGGCGATCCTGGTGGCGACGGCCTCGCCGACGAAATCGCTGGCCGATCTGAAGGGCAAGAAGATCGCGGTGACCAAGGGCGCCGGCAGCCACTATCTGCTGCTATCAGCGCTCGCCAAGGCCGGCCTCACCTTCAAGGACATCACCCCGGCCTATCTGCCACCCGCCGACGGCCGCACCGCCTTCGTCAGCAACAATGTCGATGCCTGGGTGGCGTGGGATCCGTTCCTGACCAGCACGATCCGGCAGTCGGGCGCGCGCGTGCTCACTGACGGCCGCGATGGGCTGGCCAACTACAAGCGCTACTACCTCGCGTCGGCCGATTACGCCGCGAAGCACGGCGACGCGCTCAACGTCATCTATGGCAAGCTCGTCGACACCGGCAAATGGGTGAAGACGAACCCGGCGGCAGCCGCGAGTCAGCTCGCGGCGCTCTGGGGCATCGATGACGCAACCGTCGAGGAAGCCAACAGCCACCGCTCCTACCAGGTCGGCGCGGTCACCGCCGCAGGCCTGTCGGAGCAGCAGAAGATCGCCGATGCTTTTCTCGCCGAGCACGTTCTGCCGGTGAAGGTGGACACGTCGGCATTGGCGATCTGGACACCGAAGGCGCCGTGAGCCAGATGACCCGTCGCCCGGAGGCGGGCGTCTCGAAGGGCGGTGGAGACCGGGCCGCTTGCTGCAGGCGGCTGCCACGTACCATTGCCCTGCCCGCTGGGGAGAGGTGATCACGTAAGCTAAGCTTTTGCTTTCAGCGATAGCCGCCGAATGCTTTATGACCGGGCCGGACCACACGGACCGAACGAAGGAGACCACCTTGACTGCCCATCTTCCGCCGCCGACCGACCGCAGCACCGAGCACCCCGCGCATCGCATCTTCGTCGACCGCTGGTCGCCGCGCGGCTTCACCGACGAGGCGCTGCCCGAGAGCGCGCTTCTGACCTTCATCGAGGCGGCGCGCTGGGCGCCCTCCTCCTATAATTCGCAGCCCTGGCGCTTTCTCTACGCGCTGCGCGGCTCGGCCGAGTTCGACACCTTCCTGGCGCCGCTGATCGAGTTCAACCGCGGCTGGGCCCAGCATGCGGCTGCGCTGGTCTACGTGGTGTCGAAGAAGACCTTCATTCCGGCCGGCAAGACCGAGCCGGCGCCGACCCGCACGCATTCTTTCGACGCCGGCGCCGCCTGGGCCAACTTCGCCAACCAGGCCGCTGTGTCCGGCTGGGCCACCCACGGCATGAGCGGCTTCGACGTCGCCGCAGCGCAGACTGCGCTGGGCGTGCCCGATGGCTTCGCCGTGGAAATCGCGATCGCGGTCGGCCGCAAGGGCGACGGCGAGAAGCTTCCGGCCATGCTGAAGGAGCGCGAGAAGCCGAGCGCTCGCCTCGCGATTGCCGAGATCGCAGCATCGGGCCTGTTCCCGAAGAGCTTCGGCGGCTGACGAATGGACGTGTTCGGGGGCGGCGTGTGGCGCCGCCCCCTTAGCGATCGATCTCGACAACACGGAGATGGATCTGTGCTCGCGGCCATCCTTCGAGACGCCCGCCTCTTGCGGGCTTCTCGGGATGAGGACGGAATGTGCGGCGAGACAGCTAAAGCGACATGCGCCGAGCAAGGGACGATGGGAGGACGTTGGGAAGAGATACTTGCCCACGAGCTCCGCTTCCCTACGTGGCAAACTCTCGCCCCTCATGGTGAGGAGCGCCGCTTTGCGGCGCGTTCAGGCGATGCTATCGCATCGCCTTGAGAACCATGAGGCCACCGACCGGAACGCGGGATTCGCAGGTCCTGACGTCCGCTGAAATCTATGGCAGAAGGTGCGACCTGCCCGAGGGGAGTTGATCCGCATGCCGCCGCCGAAACCGCCTGCCTTCGAGACCCTGAGCCTGCATGCGGGCCAGCATCCGGATCCCGCGACCGGCGCCCGCGCGGTGCCGATCTACCAGACCACGTCCTACGTATTCGACGACACCGAGCACGCGGCCGCTTTGTTCAACCTCGAGCGCGCCGGCCATATCTACACCCGCATCTCCAACCCGACGACAGCAGTGCTTGAAGAGCGGCTGGCGGCGCTGGAAGGCGGCGTCGGCGCGGTCTGCACCGCCAGCGGACAGGCGGCGCTGCATCTGGCCATCGCCACCCTGCTCAACGCCGGCGATCACATCGTCGCTTCGTCGTCACTTTATGGCGGCACCATCAACCTGCTGGCGCATACGCTGCCGCGCTTCGGCATCAATACGAGCTTCGTCAGGCCGCGCGACCTCGATGGCTTTGGCGCGGCGATCCGACCGAACACGCGGCTCGTGATCGGCGAGACGCTGGGCAATCCCGGCCTCGAAGTGCTCGACATCCCCAGGGTGTCCGCGATCGCGCATGACGCCGGCGTGCCGCTCTTGATCGACAACACCTTCGCCACGCCCTATCTCAGCCAGCCGATCGCGCAAGGCGCCGATATCGTGATGCACTCCGCGACCAAATGGCTCGGCGGCCATGGCATCGCGATCGGCGGCGTCATCGTCGATGGCGGCAGGTTCGACTGGCGCGCGTCCAGCAAATTCCCGCAGCTGACCGAACCCTATGCCGGCTATCACGGCATCGTCTTCGACGAGCAGTTCGGCACCGCGGCCTTCATCATGCGCGCGCGCACCGAAGGCCTGCGCGATTTCGGCGCCTGCCTGTCGCCGACCAATGCATTCCATCTGCTGCAGGGCGTCGAGACGCTGCACCTGCGGATGGAGCGCCATGTCGCGAACACCAGCGCGGTGCTCGCCGCGCTCACGACCAACAAGGCGGTCGACTGGGTGCTGCATCCCTCACTCGAGAGCCATCCGGACCACGCGCTTGCCAGGGAGTTGCTGCCCAGGGGCGCCGGCTCGATCGTTTCATTCGGAATCAAGGGCGGCCGGCCCGCCGGGCGCAAGTTCATCGAGAGCCTGAAGCTGATCAGCCATCTCGCCAATGTCGGCGACGCCAAGACGCTGGTGATTCATCCGGCGTCGACCACGCATCAGCAGATGGACGCCGCCCAGCTCGCGGCCGCCGGCATCGGCGAGGAGCTGATCCGGCTGTCGGTCGGCATCGAGGCGGCCAGCGACATCATCGACGATCTCGGACAGGCGCTGCGCGCCTCGCAGAAGGTGTGAGCCATGCAGCTGTCCATTGCTGATCGCGAAATGTTCGCGGCGACCGGCGGTCGCGCGTTCGATCCCTCACTGCCCGCCGTCGTTTTCGTGCACGGTGCCGGCTTCGACCATTCGGTCTGGGCGCTACACAGCCGCTGGTTCGCCCATCACGGCTTTGCCGTGCTGGCACCTGATATGCCCGGCCACGGCCGCTCCGCAGGCCCTGCTCTGCCGACCATCGCGGCGATGGCCGACTGGATCATTGCGCTGTTGCAGGCGGTGAACGCCAAGCCGGCGCATCTCATCGGCCACTCAATGGGCTCGCTGATCGCGCTCGACGCGGCGGCCCGCCATCCCGATCGCGTCTCGGCGCTGAGCCTGATCGGGACGGCTGCGACGATGACGGTCGGGCCGGATCTCCTCAAGGCCGCCGAAGCGAATGATCACGCCGCCATCGACATGGTCTCGATCTGGGGACTGGGTTTTGCCGCCGAGCTCGGCGGCAGCCGCGCGCCGGGGCTGTGGATGCATGGCGGCGCCCAGGCGACATTGGAGCGCTGCGCGGCGGGCGTGCTGTTCAACGACCTCTCCGCCTGCAACAACTATCAGGATGCGCTGGCATCAGCGGCGAAGATCGCGGTTCCGACACGCGTGATCCTTGGCGAGAAGGACATGATGACCCCGGTGAAGGCCGGCAAGGCACTCGCGGCTGCGATCTCGCAGGCGCGCACGATCGTGCTGCCGGGTGCCGGACACACGATGATGGCGGAATGTCCGGACGCGCTGCTCGATGCCCTCATTGTTAGTTGAGCAATGAAGCCTTGTTCCGCTGGTGGATCCGGCCGACACGGTGCGACGTCGCCACAGGGTGTAATTAGGAACGTCGCGTGAAGCGCTCGATTGGTGGTTGGTGAAACCTCAAGGGAGCGCAACAATGCGGAAGACAATTCTCACGATTTTCGCGGCAACGGTGATTGCGGCCGGCTCGGTCGGCGCAGCCCTGGCTCAGGGCGGTGGCGGTGGTGCAGGTGGCGGCGCAGGTGGTGGCGCAGGAGCCGGTGCCGGTGCGGGCGCCGGTGGCGGCACTGGCAGTGGCGGCATGGGCGCGGGCGGCGTGGGCAGTGGCGGCAGCGGCGGCGCGGGCGGCACGACAGGCGCAGGGACGGGAGCTTCCGGCTCGGGCAGCGTCGGCAACGGATCGGGGACCGCCACGGGTACCGGATCAGCCACCGGTAACTCGTCGAACAGCTTCGGCGGCGGCTCGCCGAGCACGAAGGGTGTGCGCAACGGTCTGCCGCCGCACTGACGTCTTCAAACACGTTGCGGCGGCCTTGCGAGGCCGCTGCGACATTGTGACATTCATGCGACCTTGTGCCACCGATCGGGCAGCACCAAGACCCGGAACGGGCCATTGCGGCGAAACGTTGCTCCTCACATCTCAAGAACAGAAAGGAGCACGCAGATGCAGCTGCGCAAACTTTTGACGGTCGCCGCGCTCGGGACCATGACACTCTCCGCGGCAACACCCCTCGCCGCCGCACCTTTGCTGCCGAACCATCCGGCCAGCACGCCAACCGGCCCGGCGGCCGGCGTTGAGCAGGTTCAGTACCGCCACTGGCGCGGCGGGCACGACTGGCATCCCGGCCTCGGCCGCCGCCACGGCTATCAGTACGGCTATCGCCATCACCACAACGGCTCCGGTGCTGCAGTCCTCGGCGGGCTCGCCGCCGGCGCAATTATCGGTGGCGCCATCGCCAACAGCCGCGCCCAGGCCAGCGAGTCCGATGTCTATTGCGCGCAGCGCTATAGATCTTTCGATCCGGCCTCCGGCACCTATCTCGGCCGTGACGGCCGCCGGCACTCCTGCCCATGACGACAACGCGTGGTCGATGCCGGTGTCCGGCATCGACCGCTCCTCAACACCGTCGTTCCCTTAGACCAAGGATGCGCGACAATCGGTCCGCCCGACAGCTGCAACAAAGCTGCACGCATCCGGTTTGAGCAACACCCTGACAGCAACGGGAGAACTCAGGATGGTCACCTTCAAAGCCGCAGCGACGCTCGCGATCGCCGGCGCCTTGTCCTTGTCAACACTGCAAACCGCCTCCGCCGCGCCGCTCACGGCGTTGTCGTCGGCCGCGAAGCCCGGCCCTGAGAGCTCGCACGCCGTCCAGGTCCGCTACGGCGGCTGGCATGGCGGCTGGGGCGGCGGCGCCGCAATCGGTGCAGGCCTGCTGGCGGGCACCGTGATCGGATCGGCGATCGCAGCACCCCGCTATTACGGCGGCTACTCGCCTTATTACGGCGGCTATGGCTACGCCAGCTCGCCCTATTACGGTTATAGCGGCGGCTACTATCCCGCCTATTCGTATCGCCCGTACTACAGCGGGTATGGCTACAGCTACGCGCCGCGCCGGGTCTATCGCAGCTACGGCTACTCGTACGGCCCGCGGCCATGGCGGCACAGCTACGGCTACTACCGCGCTCCAGGCTGGGGCCATAATCACGGCTGGCACGGTGGACGCCATTTCGGACACGGCCGCGGCCACGGCGTGATCCGCACACATCACCGCTGGTGAGATTGATCGAGCTTCGGTGCGGCCGGTCTGCCGGCCCGCACCGAAGCCTATTGCCTCAGGTGCCGCCTCCCGTAGACGACGGCCCCTGCTGCCGCGCCGCGATGATGCCCCGATCGATCCGCGCGACCTCAGCGGCGGGGATGACGTACTCGTCGTGATCGCGCCACGCAAATGCGACGAACGTCGCGAACGCTCCCATTGCGCCAAGCGCGACCATCCACCAGATATGCCAGATCAGCGCGAACCCCATGAGGGTCGCGAAGAACGCGCAGACGAAACCGGTGGGGGAGTTCTTTGGCAGCTCGATGTCCCGATAGTCATGGTCGCTGGTGTGGAGCTGCTGGTCTTTCGCGTTTTCCTTGATCCGCCAATACGCATCCTGCCCTGTGACATTCGGCATCACCGCAAAGTTGAACACCGGCGGCGGCGAGGAGGTCGCCCATTCCAGCGAGCGGCCGTCCCAGGGATCGCCGGTCGTGTCGCGCAGCAGCTCGCGATCCCTGATGCTGAAGACGAGCTGTAGGATCTGGAGGATGACGCCGATCGCGAGCAGCGCCGTGCCGAAAGTCGCCGCCGCCAGCCAGGGACGCCATTCGGCGACGTCGTAATGCTGCATGCGCCGGGTCATGCCGAGCAGGCCGACCACGTAGAGCGGCATGAAGGTGACGTAGAAGCCGATCAGGGTGAACCAGAACGCCGCCTTCCCCCAGCTCTCATACAAACGAAAGCCGAACGCCTTGGGAAACCAGTAAGTGACGCCCGCAAACACCCCGAACAGCACGCCGCCGATGATCACGTTGTGGAAATGGGCGACCAGGAAAAGGCTGTTGTGCAACAGGAAGTCCGCCGGCGGCACCGCGACCAGCACGCCGGTCAAGCCGCCGATCATGAACGTGATCATGAAGCCGACCGACCACAGCATCGGCGTCGTGAACCTGACACGCCCGCCATACATCGTGAACAGCCAGTTGTAGATCTTCACGCCCGTCGGCACGGCGATGATCATGCTGGCAATGCCGAAAATCGCGTTGACGTCCGGCCCTGCGCCCATCGTGAAGAAATGGTGCAGCCACACCATGAAGGAGACCACGCAGATCGCCATGGTCGCCAGCACCATGGAGCGATAGCCGAACAGCGACTTGCTCGAGAATGTCGCGACCACCTCCGAATAGATGCCGAAGGCCGGCAGAACCAGGATGTAGACCTCGGGATGCCCCCAGGCCCAGATCAGGTTCATGAACATCATCATGTTGCCGCCGGCCTCATTGGTGAAGAAATGAAAGCCGAAATAGCGGTCGAGCATCAGCATCGTCAGTGTCGCCGTCAGAATCGGGAACGCCGCGACGATGAGCAGATTGGAGGCCAGCGTGGTCCAGCAGAACATCGGCATGCGCAGATAGCTCATGCCCGTGGTGCGCAGCTTGAGCACGGTCGTGACCAGGTTGATGCCGCTGACCAGCGTCCCGACCCCGGAGATCTCCAGCGCCCAGATGTAATAGTCAACTCCGACACCTGGCGAATAGGTCAGCTCCGACAGCGGCGGGAATGGCAACCAGCCGGTGCGGGCGAACTCGCCGACCACCAGCGAGACGTTGACCAGCAGAGCGCCGGTCGCAGTCAGCCAGAACCCGACGGAGTTCAGCGTTGGAAACGCGACGTCGCGCACGCCCAGCTGCAACGGCACCACGAGATTCATCAGGCCGATCACGAACGGCATGGCGACGAAGAAGATCATGATCGTGCCGTGCGCGGAGAAGATCTGATTGTAATGCTCCGGCGGCAGATAGCCGTTGGAGTGGAACGCGACCGCCTGTTGCAGGCGCATCATGATCGCGTCGGTGCCGCCGCGCAGCAGCATGACGAAGGCGAGCAGGATGTACATCACACCGATGCGCTTGTGATCCACGCTCGTGATCCACTCGCGCCAGAGATAAGGGAGGTAGCCCTTCAAGAACACCCAGAGCAGGACGCCGAGGATGGCGACGAGCACGATCCCCGCAGCGACCAGCGGGATGGGCTGGCCGAACGGGATCGCCGACCACGTAAGCTTGCCGAGCATGCAGCCTCCGGATCAGCGGTGCGCGCGTGCCCGCGGTGCGCGATGCGGTCGGCGCCCGCGGGAGATCATGATGAGCACAAGCCCGCCGAGGCCGACGGCCAGGCCGATCTTGCTCAGTTGTCCTGCCGGCGGCAGCCCCTTGCGCCCGAGCCAGCCGCCGCTAACGGCGGTACCGGCGGTGATCGGCGCCAGCACGGCCCCCGTGCTGCGCGGAGCGCCTTTGGCACGCGCGAGCAGAAAACGGAACGCCGTGCTCACCAGCCGCTCGGTCGGACGGCGGGCCAGCGCGTAGGAGATTTGCCCGAGCCGCGCCGGCCAACCGACGGCGACTTCGTCGCGCGGCGCATGGATCAATTGGACGAAGGTGTCGGCGACGTCCTCGGGACGATACAAAAGCGGCCCAGGATCCAGATTGCGACCGGACACGTTGGCGCCGTGCACGAAGCCGGGCGTGTCGACCATCGCCGGGAACACACTGCAGACGTGGATGTCCTTGTGAGCCGCGAGTTCCTGGCGAAGGCTGGCCGAAAAGCCGCGCAAACCGAACTTGCTGGCGGTATAGGCGGCCGCGAACGGCGTCGGGGCCCAGCCGCCCAGCGAGATGTTGTTGATCAGCGTTCCACGCCGCTGCCGCAGGAAGATCGGCAGCGCCGCATAGGCGCCGTTCATCGTGCCCAGCAGATTGACCTCGATGGTCTTTCGATGAAGCGCGATGTCCGCGTCCTGATAAGCACCGAACACGCCGGTTCCGGCGTTGTTGATCCACACATCGATGCCGCCGAACGTCTGCATGGCGCCGTCGGCGAGGTGCTTCACAGCCTCGGCATCGGTGACATCGGTTCCAACCGCAATGGCGCGTCCGCCGAGCGTCTCGCACTCCGTCGCGACATCGTTCAGCACATCCTCGCGGCGCGCTGCCAGGACAAGGCTGGCGCCCTCCCGCGCCAGCGCGAGCGCCGTCGCCCGGCCGATGCCGCTGGATGCGCCGGTGATGACGATACGGGTTCCTCTCAAGTCCCGGATCAGTCGCCTCGCCTCGGGCGAGGCATCCAGCAGCCAGCCGAGGGAGCGGCGCAGTTGCGTGGTGCCGCCGGTCTCAAACCATCGCCCATGCGCAAAGATGACGCGCTCGGGCGCCAACGCAATCAGCCGCGCCGCCGCAAGCTGAACCGCGCGGCCGCCCAAGCGAAGCAGCAGGCGCAGATAGGCCGGCGCCTTGCCATCTGGGGCCGTGATCCCGAGAACGCTCGCGGCTGCACGCGGCAGCATCGACAGCCCCTCGGGCGCCAGATTCTGGACGAGATCGGTGAGAACGAGCGTGCGGCTCGGCTTATGGAACAGCTCGACCTCGGTGAACAGCGGCGCGGCGAGGAGGACGAGCTGAAGGTCATCGGACCACTCGTCCGGCGCGACATCGGTCAGTTCGCGATCGATGCGCAGCCGGCTGCGGCGGACCTGTTGCCGATCGGCAATCCCTGGTGCTGCGTAAAGCCGTGCCTCGGGCAGCGCCGCCTGCCAGTCCGGCAGGAACATCCAATGCGCCACGTTTGGCGCGAGCAGATATTTGATCGGGCCGAGCTGTTCCAATTGCTCGCGCAGCGCAAGAGAATACCGGGTCGGCGAGTGCAGCAGCAGATCGCCGCTCGACAGGCGGATCACCGTCATGCGGACCGGCAGCGGCAGGCCGGCGGCACTGATGCGACCGGCATCGACGATCCACACATTGTCCGCAACCGCGCGCAGTCCGTGGCCGAAGCTTCGAAGCTGATTCTGTTGAGTCATGAGCGATCCGCCGACGTGTTGCCCGTCAACAAACCTCCGGAGCGCGTCATGGTTTCAATCCGCGGCGCCGAGGTTATTGCGCTGCGCTGCCGCCCAGGCGGGACAGCCGACCGGGCCAGCACAGGGACGATCCGCCCGACCGTTCCAGGGAGTTCTGCCAGATCCCGGTCTGGAGGTCCGAGCGCCGGCGCAACGCAGAGCGGAAGGCTCCCGGCCGGCCGTCAGCGCAGGTAGCTGGCGAGATTCAGGCTCTGGATTTTGGAAATCGCCGTATAGGAAGCCGTCAGCTGCGCCTGGTAGGTCGACAGCTGGGCGGTGACGGCGGCGACGTCGACGCTGGTCAGGTCGGTCGCAAGGCTCTCTGCATAGCTCTTGAAGTCGGTCTGCTGCGACTTGGCGCTCTCGATCCGCGAGGCGGCGTCCGACAGCTTGGCTTGCACGGTCGCTACGTCATCGACGGCTTGGTCGGCGAGTGTCAGGGCGGAGGTGATGTCGGTCGTCGACAGGCTCGAGCTGTTCGCGACGAATTTCAGCACCCGCATCACCTCCTCGAAGGCGGCATTGTCGGCCGTCACGCCATAGGTCACCGATTGGCCATCGGACACACGGACCGACGCCAGCTCACCGTCGCCCTGAAAATAGCTCGTATCGGCGGTCGTAAGCGATCCGGTTCCAGAGGCGAAGGTCGACGTGTCGACCGCCGCTGCCGACGTTCGCGCCCCACCGAACAGGTGCTGCCCGTCATATTGCGTGTTCAGAATGGCGGCCATCTGCTGCAGCAATTGCTGCGCAGAGCTGATGGCCGAGGCCGTTCCGGTGCTGCTTCCGGAGCTCGCAGCACTCAGGGCCGAACGCAACTGCGTGACGATGTCGGAGACCTGCCCTACGGCGGAGTACATGACCTGCACCTTGCTGTCGGCCAGAGTCGCAGAGTCGATGTAGGACTGGGCCCGTGTCACCGAGACCTGCAGATTGACCACGTGCTGGGTGTCCGCGCCGTACTCGGCGAGATATTCAGACCTCAGCCCCGAGGCCTCCTGGACCTGCAGATTGGCCATCGTGGCCTGCGTCCGCAGCGCGCTCACGATCATCTGGTCGGCATTGGCAAATGTCGCGATCCGCATCGTCATGGCATGGGTTTCCGGCTAGTTCGACTGTACCGCGCTGAGCAGCGACGAGAACATGCTGTTGACGACCGAGATCAACTGGGACGCCGCCGCGTATTTGTTCTGCAGCGCGCTGAGCCGCCCCGTCTCCTCATCGATGTTGACGCCGGACTGCGACGACAGCGAACTGGCATAGCTGGATTGTGCGGTCGATTTGGCCGTGTAGTTGGTCGACGCCTGGGAGGCCTTGCTGGCCACATTGGCCACGATCACCGCCGCATAGTCCGCGAAAGACCCGGTCGTGGCACTCAGGCCTCCGGCCGACGCGAAGCTGGTCGATCCGGTCAGCTTGTCGTAGAGCGCATTGATGATCGTCGCCGAGCCCGACGTCAGGACCTGAGTTCCAGTCGTCAAGGTCGCCGAGCTGTCGAGGGTGTCCGTCGGCAGGCCCGCGGTTCCGCTGAGCATGCTGCTGTTGACGGCGAAGTTGGCCGCGCCGGTGCCCGTCACCAGGTCGTTGATGCCGAAATAGGCCGAGAAGCCGGTTCCGCCAATGCTGCTGGTCATGTCGTTAATGGCAACGCCATTGTCCGACGACGTCGAGGTCAGCGCAAGATGGCCGCCAGAATCGATCGAGGCCGTGATCCCGATGTTGCGGGCATTGATACCCTTCACGAGGTCGTCAACGCTCGAATAACCCGAGAGGTCGAAATCGCCGTAAGAGACGAGATTGCCGCTCTGATCGGTGACCGCGATGCGGACCGTTCCCGTTGCCGACAGGGACGTCGCGCTGCTCACGGTCGCCGATCCGGTCAGGCTGGTCGGAGGTGGCACCGCCGAAGCGCCGTTGGTGATGCCGTTGAGCGCCGATTTCAGCTGGGACGCCAGTTGATCGAGCTGCGTCTGCACGGCCGGCAGCGTGTCGTCCCGCAACGTGATCAGCGAACCGATCTTGCCCGAACTGATCTGCGAGGTAACGTCGACGCCGTCCACCATGATGCCGTTGAAACGCGACGAGGCCGAGACATTTACTGACGCGGTATAGCTGAGCGTATGCGCCGAACTATCGACGAGAGCGCGGCCCGACGATGTATAGACCTGGAGATCCCCGTTGGAAGCGGAGTAGTAGCTCACATTCATGTAGGAGGACAGGTCCTGCAGCGCGGAGTTGCGCTCGTCCTCCAGATCGGCCGTCGACTGGCCGGAGGCGGCCATCTTCCGGATCTCGAGGTTCAGGTCGGCAATCTGCTTGAGATCGTCATTGACGCTCTGGATCGACGACGCGATCTCCTTGTCGGCATTGCCGCGCAGCGTCTGCACGCCGCTCGAGGTGCTGCGCAGCTGGCTTGCGAAGTCGTCGAGCGCGCTGATGACGGCGGATTGCAGCGACACGCTGCTCGGCGAGTTCGCCAGCGACGACAGCGCCGACTCCAGGGAGGCCAGCGAATTTGCGAGAGACGTCCCGGTGGTCGATGTCCCCGAGGAGGACGCACTGCCGAACAGCTGCTGGAGTTGCGCCAGATAGCTGTTGGTCGTATCGGCAGAGCCGAGGTCGGAATTCGCACCGATCAGCGATTTGAGCAGCAGCTTGTCGACATTGCTGGAAATTCCGGTGATGGACACACCGGTTCCTATACCGCCGGTCACATTGGTGACCTGGTTGGCCGTCTTCCGCGTGTACCCTTTCGTGTCGGCGTTGGAGATGTTCGACGACGCCACGCTGATCTGCAGCTCCGTGGTGGAGATGCCCGTGAAGGCGACCAGACGTGCAATATCGAGCGACATTCATCCTACTCCCGGTATCGGCTCGCCATCACGCGCTGAAGTTTGTTCCACACGAGGTTGCTCGCGCGGTCCGCCGTCCGCTGGCCCCATAGGGCGACGCGTTGGCGATCTGCTCGCGGATGGCCTGCATCACCGCCTCGATGCGACGGTTGCTCGCCTCGATGGCCGCCCGCAGGCGCACGAGATTCTCGTCCATCGCGCTGCGCAGAGTCAGGATGTGCTCCATCAGCTGTTCGCGCAGGACACGGTCGCGGACGTCGAGGCTCGCGGTCCGCCTGGCGCATTCGGCGACCCTGTGCTCGAACAGCCCCGCCAGCCGATTCTTGTCGTCGAGCTGCTTGGAGCGCGAGGCCGGCAGGCCCTTGGCGAGCTCCATATTTTCCTCGGACAAGACCGCGATCAGCTCGTCGATCAGCGTGATCAACGTCCGCACCTCGTCATCGGTTGCCGCCGGCTGACAGCCCTGAATTGCTCGTTTCATCCTATCGCTCCCAATCTCATTGTCCGCGCAAAGGCCGACGGCCCGTCTGGGCGACTTTTGCGTAGGTGTTCAGCGCCGTCACGCGTACGGCGGCCACCTTGAACTCTGCTTCGAGCTGCGCGCACTCGCGCAACAGCTTTCGCCGCACCGTCTCGATATCGTCCATCAGCGCCAGGAGCTGCGCACGGTCATCCCGTCCGGCCGCCGCGGCGCGCAGCCGCAGCCGTCGCAGCTTCTTCAACAGCGCCTCGCCTTCGCTGGGCCGGTCCCTCTTCAGGTCGGCCATGCCTCACCTCATCGACGAGATCAGAGTGTCGTACATCTTGTTCACCGCGGAGATGACCTGGGAGGCCGCGGAATAGGCCTGCTGTGCCGAGATCATGTTGCTGAACTGGCCGGTGGTGTCGGTCGTGCTCGACTCCAGCTCGCTACCATAGATGGTGCCGGCACCATTCTCGCCTGACGCCTGCAGGGCTGCATTCCCGGAGGTCGCCGTCGACGTGTACATGCCGTTGGACTGCGCCACCAGGCCGTTCGGATCGGCGAAGGTCGCGACTGCGATCTTGTAGATCGGGACCGTCTGTCCGTTGGAGTATGTGGCCTCGACCAAGCCGTTCTTGCCGACGGAGATGCTGCTCAACGTCCCGAACGAAATGCCGTCGGAATTGGCGCTGAAGTTGGAGACGCTGGGAGTCGAACTGCCGGACGACAGCTGAGTGAGACCGTCCGTACCACCTCCTGTCGTACCAAAATCGAGTGCGATCGAGCTCGCGGCGGCACCGTTATTCCACGTGATGCCGAGATTCGTCGAGGAGACGGTGCTGAGCGATCCATCCGAGTTGAAGTCGATCGTGTAGCTGCCGCTGGTGACGGTCCCGTCCGACGCCGTGGCCGGCGCGAAATCGGCGGTCCATTCGTTAGCCGTGCTCCCTTTGGTCCAGGTGACGTTGAGCGTGTGCGATTGCCCCAAGGAATCGTACACGGTCATCGAGCTGCTGAAGCTGTCGCCGCTGGCTGCATCGGCCGGAAGGTTGGCGGCAACCGACGTCTTCGTGGTCGCCCCGCCATTCGTCAGTGCGACCTTGGTATTGACCGGCTCCAGACCGCTGCCAACAACGTTGCCGCTCGCGTCGGTGCGCCAGCCTTCGAGATAGTAGCCATTGTTCTCGAGGTAGCCGGCATTGTCGGTCGTGAATGCGCCGTTACGGGTATAGAAGGTTCCGCCTCCGGCCGAGGTGGAATTAGTGGCCACGAAGAAGCCGGAGCCCTGGATGGCGACGTCAGTGGTGTTTGTCGTGGCGGCCAACAATCCCTGCTGGGTGATGTTGGAGCGGCCGGAGACCGACACGCCCCCGGACGAGTAGGCTTTCGAGTTGCTCGATGCCGTCACCAGCTGCTCGAACAGACCGGACGTCGTCTTGTATCCGGTCGTGTCGGCGTTCGAAATGTTATCGCTGATCATCGCGAGCGAGGAGCTCTGCGCATTGAGCGCCGAGATCGCGGATGACAAGGCTCCAGAGAGACTCATGATTGACTCCGAATGATGCCGTCAGGAGGTGACGCCGAGGATGTTGCTGGCGCTGACCGGCACGCCGCCGACGGTGAGCGAGGGGGTACTGGTCGAGGTGTCTATTCCGGTGACTGTCCCGGTGATCGTCGTGTAGTTAAGGACCGAGTTTCCGGCAGCGTCCGTCGCAGTCACGGAGATCGTGTACTGGCCGCCGTCACTGAGCTGGTTGCCGCTCGAATCCGTGCCGTCCCAGGTGATGGTGTTCGAGCCCTTGTTGCCGCTGCCGGTGCCAGTCCAGACCGTGCTTCCGGAGGCGTCTTTGATCGAGATCGAGACGGTGGATGCTGCCGAGGACAGCGAGTAGCCGAATGTCGCCGAGCCGTTGGAGAGAACGGCGGTGTCCGTCTTCGCCTCGACGGTGTGGCCGATGTAGTTGACCGAGTTCAGCGTCACCAGGCTCGAGAACGATCCGGCGAGCGAATCCATGCTGGTGTTGATCGACTGCTGCTCGGTGAAGTTTGCATAGGACGTCATCTGGTTGATGAAGTCGGTCACGCTTGTGGCGTTGAGCGGATCCTGGTTCTGCAGCTCGCTCACGAGCAGCTTCAGGAAGTCGGTCGAGCTGAGCGTCGTGCGTGACGATGTGCTGGATGAGGACGTCGATGTCGTCGATACGGTCGACGAAGTCGTCGCGGAAACAGTCATGGCGAACTCCGGCTTTCACCGCCTCGCGCGGTGAACTACACCCGCTCACGAGGGGCGTTGCTGATCAAACGGCCGGAGCGCCGAATCCAGGCGCACGATGTGTTGAATTAGTCAGTTGATCCCACGGCAGAATTTGCCGCCGCATCGTTGGGCAGAGGCGGCAAAATTCGCCGCCCGCAAGGCGCCGTTCCTCGCAGCGATCAACTGGCGGCGTTGGCTTCGAACTGATGATCAGCGCGGAGAGTTCGAGCGGTCCAGCCGTCGCGGGAGCAGAGAACGAGCACGGGGATGCGTCACGGCGGGTTGCGCGCTACTGGCGCGGCCAGTAGCACGATGTGACGGCATCATCGACTTGGACGTTCAGCGAAGAAGAGGTCGGGGTCCGGCGCCGGCTCAGCCGGGTTGGTGAGCATCCGCAGATGCCGGCGAAGCATCTTCTGCCGCCATGCGACTCGCTGTGGCCAGGATCCGCCCGGTCAAGCCGGCCGGCGCGCGGACCTGAGGCGACGACAGCACATCACGGACGAGCCGTGCGTCCGCGATCAATCTCTGAGCTTCGGGCGAAGACGCGAGCAGATCAGTGGCCGCCTGGCGCTGCCCGGCCGGCCATTGGGAAATGTCTTCTCCCAACCGGTCGACCAGATCCTCGAATTCCCTGACGTCCATCGTCCGCTCATCCAGCGTGTCCGGGACCGTCATAAAGCATTCAGGCGGCGAACGAAATTGATATCGGCAATCGCAATGGGTCGAAGGCGAGGTCAGGCCTGAAAACCCCGTAGATTCTGGGGTGCATCTGCACGACGGCCTGCAATGAGTACCGCAGACATCGGACGATGCTGCCCGTTTCTGGTCGGTTTCGAGAGGTTTCCGCGATGCACGCGGCCTCTGATTCGTCGCCTACCGGCGATTCGCCGGATCGGCCGGACCTCGCCTGGTCCGCGCCGCCACCTCGACGGCCTCCCAGGCTTGGCGCAATTCCACCAGGCTGTCGATGATCCGCTGCAGATTCTCGCGCATATGCGGACGGCCATGGGCGCGCAGAGCGGCCAGGATTAGTGCGTTGTAGGTCCCGAACACCTGCTCGGCGACCACCCCGCCCCGCGCCGTGTCGAGGTGCAGGCTCAGCCCGCGCAGGATCGCGACAGCGCGGGTCAGGTGGCCATGCCCCTCCTCGAAGCAGCGCGCCTCCTGGGCCTGCAACGATTTCTGCAGATAGCTTACGGCCCCGTTGAGCAGCATGATGACGGCGCGCAGCGGCGGAACCGCCACCGCCGCACCACGATAAGCCTGACTTGCACGTTGCGCCGTCGCATTCTGGGTCATCAGTTACTCGAACTCGCGTTGAGGAGGGCTTTCAGATAGGTCAGTGTGTTGTTCGCGCTTTCGATCGCCGCCTGATATTTGGCGTATTGCGCCGTGAGCTGGGTCTGAAACGTTGCGGCGGCGCTCTTGATGTCGTTCGCCTTCGTCGTCAGCGTCTCGTCACGGGACGTCAGGTTGTCGATCAGCGTCTGCAGCGACCCGGTGCTCGACGAGGCCGTCTTCGCGATCTGGTAGAGCTGCGTGGCGAGCCCCTGCGTCGAGGTCACCGTGATCGACTGCGACGTCGAGCCGCTATAGGTGAAGGCCATGCCGGCATAGATCGTTCCGGAATTGCCGACGATCGTGTTGCCACTGACGGTGAAAAACGAGCTGTCGCCCGCCACCGAAGCAGCCGTGAGATTGCCGGACGAATCCACCGTGAGATCCAGCGAAAATGATTGCGGGGACGTTCCGGTATTGACGACGCTGAGCTGGCTCGACGAGGTCTTGGTCTGCGCCGACAGCAGCGTCGTGACACCGTCGAGATTGGTGCTGAGGATCGTCGACAGGGTGCCGGTATCGAGTTCGAGCTCGTTCTTCTCGTTGAAGGACAAGCCGAGGTCGGCCATCGTCAATCCGCCAACCGAGGTTCCCAGCACGGCCTGAAGCGTGTTCATGATGTCGCGCATCGTGCCGTCGCCGAACAGCGCCGCGCTGGATGCGGCCGTTCCGTCGGAGTTCGTGGTCTGCTGCGCGATGACAGCATCCCGGAACGCGTTGTAGTTGGTGACGAAGGTCTGCAGCGCCGAGGAGATCTGGCTCGTATCCGTGCCGATGCTGATATTCAAGGTGGTCCCGGACGGCGTCGCCTGCAGCAGGTCGAACGTCACGCCGCTCAGCACATCGGAGATGTCGTTGGTATCTCGCGTCAGACTGATGCCGTCGAGCGTGAATTCTGCCGCCTGAGCCGTCTGCAGCACCGTGGCAAAGGCGCCGGAGCTGTCGGTCACCCCGAGCTTGTTGAGGATGTCTTCGCCGGACGAGCTTGCGTAGGTGATATCGGCGGCGTCCTGCGTGCCTGTGAGCACCAGCTCATACGACCCGCTCGAGACCTGGACGATCGACGCCTCGACATTGGTCGTTGAGGTCTGGGCATTGATCGAATCGACCACGTCCTGCAGCGACATGTCGCTCGTGATCGTGATGTCGGACGTGCTGCCGCCGGACAGGCCGAGCGAGAACGTGCCCGCATAGCCGAGCGCAGCAGTCTGGCTGGACTGGGTCGCTCCCGCGACCTTGTGGGCGGTGGCGATCTGGCCGATCGTCAGCGTGTGACTTCCGGTCGCCGCTCCGTTGTTCACCGACATCGACAGGGCCGACGACGCGCTGACGTCGCCGGTCGCGCCGATGGTGGCGGACCGGGTCGCGAAGGCGTTGGTCGCGAGCGAGTTCACCATCGACGTCGCCAGCGACGACAATCCCGACGACAGCGTCTTCAGCGCCGTCTGCAGCGTCTGATATGCGGTTATCTTGGCCTGGTTGGACGTGATCTTGGTGGAGATCTGGGTCGCCTGGGTGAGCTTGGCATTCACCGCGGACTGGATCAGCGCCGTCCAGTCGATCGTGCTGGTGGTACTCGTCCCCGACGTGGTCAGCGAGCTGCTCGCACTCGTCGACGAGGATGACGACGACGCCGTGCTGCTCGTGCTCGAGGTCGCGCTGCTCACGGTCATTCGACACCCTCCGCAGAAAGACCCGGGCCGGCCTGACGCCGGCCCGGCAGATCACGGCTCAGCCCAGCAGCTTCAGGAGATACTGCGGGATCTGGTTGGCGGCCGCTTCAGCGGACACGGCGGCCTGGGTCTTCACCTGGGCCGACGACAGCTTCGCCTGCTCCGAGGCGATGTCCACGTCCTTGATCGCCGAATTG
This sequence comes from Bradyrhizobium sp. HKCCYLS2038, assembly GCF_051167655.1. Lineage (NCBI taxonomy): Bacteria > Pseudomonadati > Pseudomonadota > Alphaproteobacteria > Hyphomicrobiales > Nitrobacteraceae > Bradyrhizobium > Bradyrhizobium sp. HKCCYLS2038. The sequence continues at coordinate 27,058 of NZ_JBNPTM010000005.1, forward strand.
GCGGACTGCAGGTTCTGCGTCTGCGTCGAGATCGAGTCGGACGAGAAGTTGAAGCGCGATTCCTGGGCGCCGATATCGGCGCGCGCCTTGGAAACGGTGTCGATGGCGGTGTCCAGCGCGGTCAGCGCGGTGGTCGCGCCGGCCTGCGTGCTGACGTCGAGCGTGGAGACGCCGAGCGTGGCCGAGGTCAGATCCGACAGCTTGATGTTGATCGTGTCGGTCGCCGACGAGCCGACCAGAACCGAGACGCCGGCCGAGAACGTGCTGGTGCCATCGAGCAGGCTCTGGCCGCTATAGCGCGTGCCGGTCGCGATCGAGTCGATTTCGCTGATCAGCTGCGAGAATTCCGACTGGATGTAGGTGCGGCTGGTTCCGACCGTCGTGCCCGAAGCCGATTCCGAGGCGAGCGACTTCATGCGCGCCAGGATGTCGCTGATATTGGACGCACCGCCGTCGGCCGTCTGAAGAATCGACGTCGCCTGGGCCGTGTTGGTCGCCGCCTGCTGCAAGGTGGTGATATCGGACGAGATGCGGGTCGAAATCGCCAGACCGGCTGCGTCATCGGACGCCGATGTGATGCGCGAGCCGCTCGACAGCTTGGAGAGCGAGCTGGTTTCCTGGTTGGAGTTGATGTTCAGGTAGCGGACTGCCGAGTTGGCGGCGATGTTGGTCGAGATGGCGGGCACGGTGAGAACTCCATGAGTGATCGGCGGCACGCGCCGGATCCGGGAAGGGACTGACGGTGCGGATCAGCCCCGTCTGTCCGATCAAACGGAGCGACCTGCCGGCATCAGGCGCAAAATCTGCAGCACCGGAACGCTCATGGTTAGCAGTCGGTGAAGGCGCCGCGGATGTCGCGCTCGTAGCGCCTCAACATGTCGCGCAGCTGCTGGCGCCCGCGCTTGAGAAGCGACTCGACCGCGGCGACGGTCGTATCCATCACCCCGGCGATCTCGGCGTTGCTCATGTTCTCGTGATACGAGAGGATCACCGCGATGCGCTGCTGCTCGGGCAGACGCTGCATTGCCGCCTCGAGAAGGTCGCTCATCTCGGCGCGCTCGATCACGCTCGCCGCATCCGGCTTACCGTCGGCCACTTCGGGCACGACGTCGACATTCTCGGTCCGAGGCTTGCGGCGGATGTCGATGCAGCGGTTGCTGACGACCCGATAGAGCCAGGTCGAGAACTTCGCCCGTCCATGCTGCCAGCGCCCGCGATGGGTCCACACCTTCAGCATCGTGTCCTGCACGACGTCCTCGGCATCCGCCGCATTGCCGACGATGCGGAGCGCAATCGCATAGGCACGGTCGATGTGGCGCTCGACCAGCAGGCGAAAGGCGAGTTCATCTCCGGTTGCCAAGCGGTCGAGCAGATCGCTGTCCTCGTCGAGCACGACGGCTTCGCCCGGCGGCATGCAGTCGGGTACGGTGCTGACCGATTCGCTCCACGGCACGCTTGCGGCCGCGGCAGCCGCCGGCTCGCTCGGCGTGACGCCTTCGGCGGGGGCACAGACGTCCAGCGCGTAGCTCATTTCCGCATCTCCAACCCGCAATGCCGAATGCGCTGGCCGCAGACGGCTTCCGATCGTTGAACGCCACGAACGGAATTATCAGGCGGAGTATTTGCGTGATTTCTCAAGTGCTTACATGGAACGTTTTGCCTAGCGCCAGGCAGTTTTTGCCGCCTCCCGATCAAGCACCAAACGTTCATCGAGCTCGTTGAGCCGCTAGTCGGCATGACAGAATTCATTCCGGAGGACGACGCCAGCAGGAGAAAACGCAGCGATCACGCGTACTAACAACGCACACGAGCCGTGTCCGACATGAACGATGTGGAATGGCTCCATCCGGATTCCGCTGCCCGACGCCGATCGGGCCCCGGCAATTTTTTCCGAATCATCGAGAAGAAACTACCTGATTTTTTGACTCTGTCAGTCACCCGAGAGAGCGATGTTCGCATCTTGTGACGATTTTTTTCGATATCGCGCGCCTGATCTTTCGAACTCATCCGTTGTAGTCACAACAGAGATGGAGTGACGCGACCTGCGCTTTGCGCCAGGCGCCGTTGCTGCATGTGTGCATTCGTGTCCAACCGCTCCGCCAGTGTTGCTGATTGTTTCGATGAACATCGGCGCTACGAGCCGAAATGTTTGTAGCAACATTTCGAAACGCCACTCGCGCGCTCCGTGCCGAACCGCGACTGCACGCGCATCGCGGCATCTACGCGATGACGAGAGATCGATGCGCCTGATTGGCCGGCGTGATCCGTTCTATTGTGCAGGAGGATCCGCATGACTGGACGAGACGCAGAGGCTATCGATTCCGACCCCGCGCAGGACTTGCGCGCGTACGGCGTCAGACTTGGCCGGCAACAGGAACGGCGCGTACGATGGCTGTCGCAGACATTCGGACCTGTTGCGCCCTGGAGCGATCGCGTCTCTGCTCGCGAGAGCCGCACCATGGTCGTGATCGATCCGCCGACCGGCGCGGGAGCCGAACTGCTGTACGGCTCGCTGAACCGGCGCGACGTGGTCTTGATCCCGTTCGGCGAGAATCCGGCATTCGACTTCCTGAAATCGAAGCTCACGGAGTTTGGAACCGTCGGCGCATCGGCCGAGGGCCCGCACCAGCTCTGGTGGGGCGGCCTCGCGTGGCCCATATCGAAAGTGACGGGTGCAGAATGCGCGCCGCGCATCGTGTCCTGCCATCCCAGGACCTTGGGCGACCTACACGTCTATCACCTCAGACGCTCGCTCGAGCGGCTCGGACTTGCGTTCGACATCGAGGCCGTCGAATGTCGGGACGGACAGCACCTGACCGCGGCGGACAAGGCAAACTTCATCGCACGCATGTGGCAACGGCACGGCGGGCGGTTGCTCTACGTAGATCCCGACGTGATGTTTCAGGCGGCGCCCACCCTTCCCCATCTTGCCGGCTGCGACTTTGCCGCCCACAAATGGAACGGCTGGGAGATGTCGGCGCGCACGCTGTATTTCGGTCCGTCGAAGGCGGCCGCTGCGATGCTCAGAACGTGGCAGGAGATCGCATCATCCTGCCCGGATGTCTGGGACGGTTATCTGATCGATCAGGCCTGGAGTGCCGCGAGCTCCCAGATCGCGCTCGACACCGTCTGGCTGCCGCGCTCCTACCACGCCATCGCCGGTGAAGCTGCGAGCCGCGATGCAACGATCGTCCACAACTTGAAGCCTTTGATCGGCGAACTCGGTCCTGATCCGGAATTTGCTGCGATGGTCAGGGCGGCACGCCGGGCCGGCCGTGCAGGTCCAGCGGAGTCGCTGCTCGTCCTTGGCTCTGAAGCCAACTCGGACAAGGCCGTCACCGTGATCCTGCTCGACGTGGCAGGCAGCGCGCGCGCAGTCGCTGACAGCATCGATGCGCTGGCGCGCGCCTTCACCGCCCGTTGCGGCGGCTTCGCTCGATTCGAGCTGTCATTGTGCTGTTCGCAGCCGGAGGTTCACGCCGCACGTGCAGCCGCAACCGGCGCCGGCAATTTGGTGGTCGAAATCGTGACCGGGCAGGAGCTGGCGCCCAATCTATTTCAAGCCATCGCGGCAGCAGACGCCACACAATCCTCCACCAATATCAGGGCTTATCGCCGCTGAGGACAGACGAGGCAGACCATGTTCGACACCATCATCCTTCTGACCGGCAGCCGCGATCAGCACCTCGCGCTCACCGCCTTGCTGAGGGCTCACAACTCTGCCCTTTCCTTTCGCTGCGTGGTCACTTTGGCGGAGCTCGAGGCCATCGAGTGCGATCTGCTCGGCAGATCACGGCTGCTCGCCTTCACGACCAGCGTGATCGTGCCAGCTGACATTCTCTCGGCGCTCGGCCACGGTGCCTACAATTTTCATCCGGCATCACCCGACTATCCAGGCTGGGCGCCGGCTCATTTCGCGATGTACGATGGCGCGACACGTTTTGGCGCAACGGCGCATGCGATGGAGGCGCGCGTCGACTGCGGCGCGATCGTCGGCGTCGAGACCTTCGACGTGCCGAATGGACTTGACGTGCGCGGTCTCGAGCAGATGGCTTTCGTGCGTCTCGCCTATTTGTTCTGGCGGATGTCGCACGACCTCGCCTGCCATGCCGGCCCGCTGCCGGCGCTCGCCGTCGGCTGGAGCGGGATCAGGAGCACGAAGCGGATGTATGCCGGGATGTGCTCCATGCCAGCCGATATCGGCGCCGCCGAAATGCAGCGCCGCATCCGCGCATTCCACGACGATTTCCGCGGCATTCCGCTCACGCTCACTTTGCACGGCATGAGGTTTCAGCTGCAGGGCGACGCGCCCTCGCCCGTGGAGCCGGTCACAGTCGACGCGCCCGCGCTGGCGCTGGCGTCGTGAGCTAGCGCTTGAGCGGCTTGATCACGGACGGATCGAGCCGCCTTTCCCAGCCGTGACGCTCCAACTCGGGATCGTCGTGCTCCTCTTGCGGCCAGCCGATGCAGAGATAGGCGATCAGTGTCCACTCCGACGGCAATGCGAGATCGCGAGTGACCGCCGTGGGATCGAGGATCGAGACCCAGCCAACACCAAGTCCCTCCGCGCGCGCCGCGAGCCAGAGCGTCTGAATGGACGCGACCACCGAGTAGCGCAGCATTTCCGGCATCGTGGCGCGTCCGAGACGATGGCCCGTCGGGGCGCCCTCGTCGGCGCACACCGCAAGATGCACGGGCGCCTGGGTGAGGCCTTCGAGCTTGAGGCCGGCGTAGAGCGCGCGACGCTCGCCGTCATAGCCGGCCAGCGCGGCCTGGTTCGCGCTCTTGAAATTCTCGACGATCGCGCTTCGGCGCTCCGGGCTTTCGACGAGCACGAACCGCCAGGGCTGGCAGAAGCCGACCGACGGCGCGTGAGCGGTGAGCGCCAGCAGCGCATCGAGCAGCTCAGGAGGGACCGGATCAGAGCGAAAGCGGCGGACGTCGCGGCGCCAGCGCACCAGTTCGGCGAAGCGTTGCCGGAAGGCCGCGTCGAATGTCGGTGAGCTCGAACCGTGATCGCTCATCGCTCGCCCCCGCTCAGGACATGCAGGAATGATCCCGTCACCGAGCCGCGCCGGGCGCCGCGCTCGGCGATGGCCAGATCCGATGCATCGCGACAGTCTATCAGCGGATCGTCGGCTTCGCTCAGGATCGTCGCATAGTGGAATTCATGGCCGCGGACGGATGCGCCCTTCCGGCCCAGGCTGCAGTCGGCCAGCAAGGTCGCGTGGCGATAGCCGAGATGCAGGCGGCGCTTGCCGAACGACGTCTCGAGCGCCAGCAGCCCGGCCATCGCGTGCCGCAGGCCCTGGGCATCCTCTAGCCCGGTGCCCAACATCATGTAGCCGCCGCACTCGCCGTGAACGGCGGCACCGCGCCTAGCCATGCTGCGCAAGCCGTCGATGAAGGATCGCGCCGACGCCAATCGCCCCGCATGCAGTTCGGGATAGCCGCCCGGCAGCCAGACCGCATCAGCCGCCGGATCAGGCGCTTCGTCGTTCAAGGGCGAGAACGGCACGATCTCAGCGCCCGCGGCGCGCCAATGCTGCAGGAGATGCGGATAGCTGAATGAGAAGGCGGCATCGGACGCCAATGCGATGCGCTGCCCCGGAGGATCGATGCCGAAGCGCGCTGCCGGGGATGGATGATCCGTGCCGCGCATCGGTTGCGCCAGTGCAAGCACCACATCCAGGTCGACGGATGCCGTGATGCAGGTCGCGAGGCGATCGAGGTGAGGCTCGATCGCCGTGATCTCCTGCGCCTGCACGAGGCCAAGGTGCCGCTCCGGCAAGGTCAGTTGCGCATCGCGGGCCAGCGCGCCGAGCACCGGGATTCCGACGCCGGCAAAGGCCGGCGCGATCAGCGCGCGATGCCGCGCGCTGGCGACCCGATTGAGGATCACGCCGGCCACATGAACGTCGTTGCGAAAGCGCGCGCAGCCGAGCGCGACGGCCGCGGCGGTCTCGGTCTGGCCGCTCACGTCGAGTACGAGCACCACCGGCCAGCCCAGCAAGGCTGCGAGATCGGCGGCCGAGCCCCGGCCCGCACGCCCCGGCTGCGGCGCGCCATCGAACAGGCCCATCACGCCCTCGACGACGCAGATGTCGGCGCCATTGCCGGCATCGGCGACGAGCCCCGTCAGCTGTGGCGCCGACATCGCCCAGCTGTCCAGATTGTAGCTCGTCCGCCTTGCGGCGACCGAATGAAAGGCGAGATCGATATAGTCGGGGCCGCACTTGAACGGCTGCACGGCCGTGCTGCGCGCAGCGAACGCGCGCAGAAGCCCGAGCGTGATCGTCGTCTTGCCGGCGCCGGAGCGCGGCGCGGCGATGATGATCCCCTTCGGCAAGCCCGCCGTCATGGCCGGAGCACCGCCGCGCGGCTGCAAAATGTGCTATGCGGTCGGGCATGATGGAACTGGCGGATCCGCCGAACCGACCACTGAAGCGTGGCTGGACCACCGGCAGCTGCGCGACCGCGGCCGCGCGCGCGGCCTATGAGCTGCTGATCACCGGCAGCTGTCCCGCGATGGTCGAGATCGCCCTGCCCGGCGGACGCCGCGTCAGCTTTGCAGTGGCCATGCACGAGACCGGCGATGGAAACGCGACGGCCGGCGTCGTGAAGGACGCCGGCGACGATCCCGATGTCACCCATGGCGCGCTGATCAGGGCGACCGTGCAACGTGGCGCGGCGCGCTCCGGCATCATTTTTCGCGCGGGTCCCGGTGTCGGCACGGTAACACGGCCGGGGCTGCCGCTGGCGCCGGGAGAGCCGGCGATCAATCCGGTGCCGCGTGAGATGATCGCGGCTACAATCAACGAGGCCGCCGCCGCGCACGGCGCGACGCGCGACGTCATCGTCGAGATCTCCATTCCGGGCGGCGAGGAGCTGGCGAAGAAGACGCTGAACCCGCGGCTCGGCATCGTCGGCGGCCTCTCCATTCTCGGCACGACCGGAATCGTCGTGCCCTTCAGCTGCGCCGCCTGGATCCACTCGATCTATCGCGGCATCGACGTCGCACGCGCCACTGGGGTGCCGCATGTGGCGGGCGCGACCGGGAGCACCTCGGAGAAAGCCGTCCAGCAGCTCTATCAGCTGCCGGACACGGCGCTGATCGACATGGGCGACTTCGCCGGCGGCATGCTGAAATATCTGCGGCGCCATCCGGTCGCGCGCGTGACGGTCGCCGGCGGCTTCGCCAAGATGACCAAGCTCGGCCAGGGCCTGCTCGATCTGCATTCGCGCGCCGGCGAGGTCGATCTCGGCTGGCTCGCCGGCGTGCTGCAAGCCGCAGGCGCGCCGGATGCGCTGGTCACGGCCGCCCGCAATGCCAACACCGCGTTGCAGGTGCTGCAGGAGGCCGAGCGGGCCGGATTTCCCGCCGGCGACATCGTCGCCCGCGCCGCGTGGCAGACGGCGCACCGTGCGCTCGGCAAAGACGACATCGCGCTCGATATCGCCGTGTTCGATCGCGACGGCCGGCTGGTCGGACGACATCACGGACCGGCTCACTCGCCCCTCCCGCGAAAACGCCGCTGATAGTCGGCGTCATACAGGGCGCTGTTGCGGAAATCGTCAGCACCGATCGCGCGACCAACCAGGATCAGCGCGGTGCGTTCCATGGCCTGCGCCGCGATCCGGTCGACGATGGTGGCGAGCGTGCCGGTCACGATGACCTGGTCCGGCCAGCTCGCACGATAGACAATGGCGACCGGACAATCGTCGCCGTAATGCGGGCGCAGCTCGGCTGCGACCTTGTCCAGGACATGGATCGAAAGATGGATCGCGAGCGTCGCGCGCGACTGCGCGAACAACGCCAGTTGCTCCGTCTCGGGCATGGCGGAGGCACGGCCCGACGTCCGCGTCAACACCACGGTCTGCGCCAATCCCGGCAAGGTCAGCTCGCGGCCGAGCGCCGCGGCCGCTGCCGAGAAGGACGGCACGCCGGGTGTGATCGTATAAGGAATCTTCAGCGCGTCGAGGCGCCGCAACTGCTCGCCCAACGCGCTCCAGATCGAAAGATCGCCGGAATGCAGTCGGGCGACGTCTTCACCGGCGGCAGTCGCCCGCGCCATCTCGGCAATGATCTCGTCGAGGGACAATGGGGCGGTGTCGACGATGCGCGCGCCGGGCGGACAATGCGCGAGCAGCGCCTTCGGCACCAGCGAGCCCGCGTAGAGACAGACCGGACAGCGTGCGATCAGATCGCGGCCGCGCAAGGTGATCAGGTCTGCTGCGCCCGGTCCGGCGCCGATGAAATGGATGGTCATCGGCCATCCTCCGCAGCACCGTCGCCCGCTGCGACGGCGCAGGTTGCTGACGCGTTGGCAATGCGCGGCAGAATCAGGCGCGCGTTGCGACCGGCGGCCGCTAGCGCTGCGGTCTCGGCGACCGAGGGCAGACCCTTGAGGCGCTGCACGCGATCGCTTCGCGTGGAGGCAAGACCGGCAACGAGCTTGAGATCGCTCGTGTCGAGGCCAAGCAGCGGCCATCCGCGCCGCTTGGCGGCGTCAATCAGTCCGGGCTCGCGCAGCTTGTCTGTTGCAGTCGCGACCACGGCGACATCGCCGGCGGCGAGGCACGCGGTGTCGAGCGCCTGGGCGATGACCGCTTCAATGTCCGCGGCAATGGCGTCGCGGCGGCAGCCGATCCCCAATGCGATCATGGCTTGCTCACCCGCCATTGCGTCACCGGCATCGCCTGTCGCCAGCCATGCATGCGCCCGACCGGCTCCACGCGCGACACCGCAACCCGGATCAGCTCGCCGCCATGCTTGTCGAACAGATCGATCAGACGCGCCTCGCCTTCGAGCGAGATCACGTTGGCCACGAGCCGGCCGCCCGGCTTCAGCTGCGACCACACGGCTTCGAACACGCCCGGCACCGAGATCCCGCCGCCAATGAAGGCCGCATCCGGTCGTTCGAGATCCGCGAGAACCGCCGGCGCGCGCCCCAGCACCACCTTGAGATCAGGCGTGCCGAGCGCGAGCGCGTTGCGCATGGCGCGGTCGGCGCGGTCCTGCCGCGCCTCGATGCCGATCGCGCGCAGCGAGCCGTGACGCAGCAGCCATTCGATCGCCACCGAGCCGGATCCCAGCCCGACGTCCCACAACAGTTCGCCCGGCCTCGGCGCCAGCGCTGACAGCGTCACCGCACGGACGTCACGCTTGGTGATCTGACCGTCATGGTCGAACAGATCATCGGCGAGACCCGCGGCGAGCGGAATCACCGGCGCATCGGGTTCGGCTTCCACTTCGATTGCGAGCGTCGTGAGCGGATGGATGTCCGACATATCGAAGCCCGCGGCCACCGTGGTGCGCACGCGCTCCTGCGCGCCGCCGATCGCCTCCAGCACCGTCAGGCGCGAGCGCCCCATGCGGCGTGACGTCAGCAACACCGCGAGCTTTCCGGCCGTCGTGCCGTCCCAGGCCAGCGCCAGGATCCGGGCGCCCGGCGTGAGGTGACGGATGATGCCTTCGAGGGCGCGGCCATGCAGCGTGACCTGGGCGACATCCTGCAGCGCCCAGCCTAGCCGCGCCGCGGCAAGACTGAACGCCGAAGGCTGCGGGACGCACAGCATGTCCTTCGCCGCGAAGCGCTGCATGAGCTGCTTGCCGACGCCGAAGTTGAAGGGATCGCCGCTCGCCAGCACCACGACCGGCTGTCCTTCGCGCGCGGCGATCTGGTCGAATGCCAGCTGCAGCGGGCTCGGCCATGCCAGCCGCTCGCCGCTGATCAGCGACGCAGCCAGTTCGAGATGACGCACGCCGCCGACCACCAACTCCGCCTGTGCCACGAGACGCTGCGCATGCATCGAAATACCATCGACGCCGTCCTCGCCGATGCCGACGATGGACAGCCAGCGCTTGGCGTTGCAAGTTGCGCCCGGATTCACCATGGACCCTGCCCCGCATGCGCATTCTCGTTCTCGGCGGGACGACCGAAGCCTCGGAGCTGGCACAGCTGCTCGCCGATGACGATCGCTTCGCGGCGACGCTCTCGCTGGCCGGCCGGACGATCTCGCCCCGGCCGCAACCGCTGCCGACCCGTATCGGCGGCTTCGGCGGCATTGCGGGACTGCAGGCGTGGTTGGCCGATCATGCGATCGATGCGGTCATCGACGCGACGCATCCTTACGCCGACCAGATGTCGCGGCATGCCGTCGCGGCGTGTCAGGCACTCAAGCTGCCACTGGCGTCGATCCGGCGCGCGGAATGGCAGCGCCAGGACGGTGATCGCTGGATCGAGGTCGAGACACCGCAGGCGGCCGCTGCCGCTCTCGGACAGGACCCGGCGCGCGTTTTCCTCAGCCTGGGACGGCTGGAGCTCGAAGCCTTTGCCGCAGCCCCGCAGCACCACTACATCGCGCGCACCATCGATCCGCCCGGCGATATCGCGCTGCCGCCCGACATCCGCTTCGTGTTCGACCGTGGTCCGTTCGACGACGCCAAGGAGCGGGCCTTCCTCGACCAGGAGCGCATCGGCTTCGTCGTTTCGAAGAATTCCGGCGGAGCCGCTACGTATCCGAAGATTTCGGCCGCACGCATGCTCGGTGTACCCGTGGTGATGATCGCGCGACCCGACAAGCCGCATGGCGTGGCGCTTGACAGCGCCGGCGCAGCGCTGGTGTGGCTCGAAGCGCAGCTTGCTCATCGGTCGCCCTCGACCTCGCGGCGCAGCGTGTAGACGAACGGCCGTTTTCCCTCGCGAGGGATCAGGCGCGTGGCCGTCGATCCGATCAGCACGAGCGTGCGCATGTCGGCAGATTCGGGATCGACCTCGCCCAGCGTCGTGATGATGGACCTCGCCTCACCGCTCCCTGCGGCGCGAACCATCACCACGGCAGTCGCGGGGGACTTGACCGTGCGCAAAAGCGCGAACGCCTGGCCGAGCTGATGCGGCCTGGCCTTGGACAGCGGATTGTAGAGCGCGATGACGAAGTCGGCCGCGGCGGCTGCCTCCAGCCTGCGGCTGATCGTGGCCCAGCTCTTGAGATTGTCCGACAGCGAGATCGCGCAGAAATCGCCGCCGAGTGGCGCCCCCACCTCGGCGGCCGCAGCGAGCATCGCCGTCACACCCGGCTCGACGCGGATGTCGAGGCCGCGCCACTCTGACGGTCCAGCCTCGACGGCCTCGAACACCGCGGCAGCCATTGCAAACACGCCGGGATCACCGCCGGACACCACCGCAACCTGCCGGCCGCTGCTCGCCAGTATCAGCGCGTGACGGGCGCGATCGAGCTCGACGCGGTTGTCACTGGCGTGACGGACCTGTCCCGCACGGTTGGCCGTCACCCGGTCGAGATAAGGGCCATAGCCGATCAGATCCGTCGCAGCGGCGATAGCTTCGGACGCGGCCGGTGTCATGAGTTCGGGCCGCCCCGGGCCGACGCCGACGATCGTGAGCGTGCCCGTCACAGCCGGCGTCCCTGCCCCGGGATCAGGATCATCGAGAAATAGGGGCCGCGATCCTGCTCGACCTCGGCCAACGGCACGACGCGCTGCGCCTCCATCGTTCCACGTTCCACGTAGATCGCACGTTCGAGCAGGCCGGCGCGCGCGACGGCGCGCTTCACCTTGGTGAGATTGCGGCCGACCTTCATGATCACGGCGGCCTCGCAGCGCGTCAGCCGGTCGTGCAGGACGTCCTCGTCCAGCGTTCCAGGCAGCACGGACAGGATGTCGTCGCCCCAGGTGATCGGAACGTTTGCCTTGGTCCAGCAGCCGGACATGCCCGTGACACCAGGAACGACCTCGACTCGATGATCGGCTTCGAGGCGGCGCCACATGTGCATGAACGAGCCGTAAAAAAATGGATCTCCTTCCGACAACAGGCCGACCGAGCGGCCCGCCGAAAGATGCGCCGCGATGCTGTCGGACGCGCGGTGATAGAAGTCTCCGATCTGCGCCTGATAGGAAGGATCGGCGACCGGCACCTCCTCGGTGACCGGATATTCCAGCCGCAGCTCGTGACGGCCAGTCTCGATCAACGGCGCGACGATCCGCCGTGCATTGCCTTCCATGCCGCGCTTGGCGAAGAACGCGACCACGTCGACCGATCGGATCAGGCCGGCGGCGCGCAAGGTCAAATAGCGGACGTCGCCGGGACCGACGCCGATGCCGTAAAGCGTCGCCGCCTCGGCCGCGCCTGCGATGGTGTCGAGCAGGCTCATTCGACGTCACTCGCGACGGCATTGACCGCGGCGACCGCCATGGCGCTGCCGCCCTTGCGCCCTTTCACGATCAGATACGGCACCCGGCCGTCAGCCGCGAGCGCCTCCTTCGACTCCCGCGCGCCGACGAATCCGACCGCCGTTCCGATCACCGCCGCAGGGCGCGGCGCGCCCTGATCGAGCATGTCGAGCAGATGAAACAGCGAGGTCGGCGCATTCCCGATCGCCACCAGCGCGCCGCCGAGATGCGGCCGCCAGAACTCGAGCGCCGCCGCCGATCGCGTCGTGCCGAGCTGCGCGGCGAGCGCGGGCACCCTCGCATCATGCAGCGTGCAGATGATCTCGTTTTTGGCCGGCAGCCGCGCCCGCGTGATGCCCTGCGCCACCATCTTGGCATCGCACAGGATCGGCGCGCCGCGATCGAGCGCGGCCCGCGCCGCGACGGCGAAGCTCTCGGACATCGCGATGTCGGAGGTGATCTCGACCATGCCGCAGGCGTGGATGATGCGGACCGCGATCTTCTCCTCCAGGCCGCGGAAGCGCGACAGATCGGCCTCGGCACGGATGGTGGCGAACGAGCGGCGATAGATCTCCGCGCCATCCTTGATGTAGTCGCGCAGATCAGACATGGGCCTTCTCGCCTGTTTCGAACAGCCCGTTTCCGGCCAAATCGAGGGCGGCCGGATCGAGCACGCCCTGAGCTGCGCTCCTCACCGTGCCGTTGCGAACGATGTGATAGAGGCCGCTGTCGCCCACCAGCACGACATCGGCCGGCGCCGAGCGCGCGCAACCCTTGGCGCAGCCGGAGATGTGTAAAGAGCCGGCGAACCGCGTGTGCGCCATCTTCGCCGCCAGCACGCGGGCATGCTGGCGCGTCGCAAGCTGAGTCGACGCGCAGCAGCCTGCGCCAGAACAGGCGTCAATGCGCATCAGCGGATCCGCGTCGTCCACGATCAAACCGATCCCGACCGCATCCGTGACGATGCGCTCGGCAACAGCGCGATCTGCAGCGACGTAAAGCGCACGCCACGGCGAGAGCCGCACCTCGGAAACATTCCGTTCGGCGAGCCGATCCGCAAGCTGCGTCAGCGTTGCGCTGTCGAGGCGACCGAATGGGACGCCGATGCCGATGGCGCAGCTCTGCCCGGTCAACGCGATGAGACCACGTCGCTGCTGCGCTGTCGCGGCTGGATCGATCGCCATCGCGGTGGAGGCATCGAGCCGAAGCTCGGCAATGACCGCATCGATTGCGTCCGAAGGCAGCGTTGCGGAGCGGCGGGTCGGGCTGTGAGACAGCACATGGTGAGCGAGTCGCATCGCGGCCCGAACGGAGTCCGCAGGCGCAGTCGTGCCGAGCCACAGGACGCCATCTTCCCGATCGAGGCCGACGGCAATGCGGCGCTCGCTGTCCCGGCCAACGGCCTTGAGCTGGATATCTGCCGCAAGGCCCGCGAGCGGCAGCTTCCCGCCGCCATCCAGCGCAAAGCCGAACTTGGCAGGCAGCCCGTGCAGCGCCCGGTCCACCGCGAGCTGCTGCTCCAATGCAGCAGCGACGGGGCGGATGTCGATGATCTCAGCCGGATCGAGTCCCGCCAGCGGATTGACGACGATGTTCCTGATCGCCTCGATCTCCGCGCTGTCGTCGAGCAGCGCGAGCGCGTCCATGACTTCCCAAAGCGGCGCGAGCGTCTCGGGCGAGACACCGCGAATCTGCAGATTGGCGCGCCGCGTCAGGTCGATCTGGCCGTTGCCGAAGCGCTGCGCGGCCTCGGCGAGTTCGCGCAATGCTGGAATCGGCAATGTGCCGCCATGCGGCCGGACACGAACGACGAGCCCGTCGCCGCTCGGCATCGGCCGGCGCGCGCCCGGACACCATCCCTTGATCTCGACCGCGGCCGTCACGTTGCTCTCTCCGTCTGCGCCAGTCGCGCGCCGGCGGCAGCGAGCTCGTGCGCGACCGCATTCCGGCGCGGCACCCAGAGCTGGCGGCGCAGCGCGTCCTCGAACCGCGACACGATCGCAGCGACGGCAGCCGGATTGCGCGCGAGCATGGCCTCCAACACTGCCTCGTCGCGCAGCAGCGTCCCATGCGCCAGATCAAACAGATGCTCGGGAACGGTGTTGGAGGTGGCGGCGAAAGCGTAGAGCGCGTCGATCCCCTGCGCGATCTCGGCAACACCACGATAGCCATGCGCAAGCATGCCGGAGATCCAGCGCGGGTTGGCGAGACGGCCGCGCACGACGCGCGAGATCTCCTCGCTGAAGGTCCGCGCTTTCGGCGCGTCGGGACGGCTGGTGTCGAGATGCAGCAGCGCGGGCGCCGCGCCGAGCGCTTCGGCGGCTGCGGCGAAGCCGCCGGCGAAATCGGCAACCTCCTCACCGTCGAGCAGATCGCGCTCGCGATCATCCTGGGCGTGGACCAGCGCATCGGCGCTGCGAACGCGCGCACGGAAAGCGTCGGACGCCGGCGCGCCGTCATGCGCACCACCGAAGCTGAAGCCGGTGCTGTCGAGATAGGCCTCGCCGAGCTGCGAACGATCTGTCCAGTTCATCCCCAGCGCGAGATCAGCAGCGACGGCGCCGTAGCTGCCGGGAGCGCCGCCGAACACGCGGGCAAGGCTCTCGCCGCGGCGCCGTGCGGCCGCCAGCGGATTGTCGGCATCGTCTTCGTCGCGCGCCGCGACGGTCTGCACGGCGAGATCGAACAGCGCGATCTGCGCTTCGAACAGATCGCGGAACAGGCCGGAGATCCGCAGCGTCGCATCGATGCGCGGGCGATCGAGCACCGCCAGCGGCAACACGTCGACCCCCGTGACGCGATTGGAGTTGAGGTCCCAGCGCGGCCGGACGCCGAGATAGGCCAGCGCCTGGGCGAGATCGTCGCCTCCCGTGCGCAGCGACGCCGACGCCCAGAGATCGAGCACCAGCGATTTCGGGTAGTCGCCATGGTCCTGAAGATAGCGCCGGATCACTTCATCGGCAGCGCGTACGCCGACCAGGGCCGCCGTCCGCGTCGGGATCGCGCGCGGATCGATCGCGGTCAGATTGCGGCCGGTCGGCAGCACGTCGAGCCGGCGACGGCTCGGTGCTCCCGCCGGCCCTGCAGCGACGCGGCGCCCCGCGAGGGCTGCCAGCAAGGCTTTGCTCTCGGCGGCCGCGCTTGCCGCAATCCGGACCTCGACGTCGGCGGCATCGACAGCACCGCCCGCTTGACCGGCGGCGGCCGTGATCGCAGCGCTCAGCAGAGCGGTCGCGGCGGGGTCCGGCTTCTCGCCAAACACATGCAGACGATCACGGACGGCAAGCTCCTTGATGTCGCACAATTGCGCGTCGAGCTGCGCGATCGCCTCGCGTCCGGTCATCGTGCGCTCGAGCCCGCAATCGGCGGCCAACCCGCTCTGCCAGGCACGCGCGATGATCTCGTCTTCCAGCAATCTCAAGCGACGTTTGTCCAGCCCATCGGCCTCGGCATATTCCTCGACCAATCCCTCCAATTCGAGCAGAGGACCGTGCAGGCCCGCCTGCGACAGAGGCGGCGTCAGATGCCCGAGCGTCACCGCAGCGAGCCGCCGCTTGGCCTGCATGGCTTCGCCGGGATTGTTGACGATGAAGGGGTAGATCACAGGCAGCGCGCCGAGCACCGCTTCGGGCCAGCATGTGCCGGACAACGCCAGCGCCTTGCCCGGAAGCCATTCCAGCGTGCCATGCGCGCCGAGATGGATCATCGCGTCGATGGTCTCGGCCTCGCGCAGATGCGCATAGAGGGCGACATAGGCATGCCGCGGCGGCACAGTGGTGTCGTGATAGCCCGACTTGCGATCGGCGCGGCTGCCGCGGTCCGGCTGCAGCAGGATCAAGAGCTTGCCCGCGCGCAGCACGGGGAAGCGAAACGCGCCGTCGCGAAACGCCGGATCAGCGTCCGCCTCACCCCAACTGTCCAGCAGGGCGCGCCGGAGTTCATCCGGCAACAGCGCAAGCGCGCGTCGATGATTCGACAGCGGCACGACAAACTCATCCGCATCATCCCGCAGCAGCGCATCCAGTTGCGCGGTCGTTGGAGCCTCACCGACGTCGTATCCGGCGTCAGCCAGCAGCCGGGCGATGGCGGCAGCGCTCGCGCTCGTATCGAGGCCGACGGCGTAGCCGCGGCGGCCGCCGCGCGCGGGGTAGTCCGACAGAACGAGCGCGATGCGGCGTTCACTCGCCGGCAAGCTCCGCAGCCGCGCCCAGCCCGCTGCAAGCTCTGCGACATAGGCGATGCGATCGGTTTGCGGAACATAGCGCGACGCGCTGAACTGGAGGCGCTCGTCCGCAGCCGTCTCCCCTTTGAACGCGATGGTCCGCGCGAGCAACCGTCCATCGAGCTCCGGCAGCACCACATTCATGGCGAGGTCGGTCGGCGACAGCCCGCGCGACGAGGTCGACCACGCCTCTTCGGTGCTCTGCGCCTGCACGATCTGCAGCACGGGTGCGTCCGCAACATCCAACACGGTCGTGCCGTCGTCGCGCAACGCCGAGAACGCAGTGGCGTTCAGGATGATTGCAGGAAGCCGCTGGAGGATCAGCCGATTCAGCGGCTCGACGATGCTGGGATCCTTCAGGCTGGTGACCGCGACAGCCAAGGCCGAGAGCCTGTTGCGCTCCAGCGCCCGCATCAGTTCGGCGATCCCCGCGGTGTCTGCCGCGAGAAGGCTCGCACGGTAGAACACGATCAACGCGGTCGGGCGCGCGTCGTCGCAACGACAGAGTTCATCGACGGCAACAGCGCCGCGGTCCGGCACGAAGCCGACGATCGAACCGATGGCGAGCGGCTCGGCAAATCGCGTCTCGCGGCCGAGCAGCGCGGCGAGATAGCGCAGGCACTCGCGCGCGTTGCCGACGCCGCCTTCGTGCAGATAGCCGTAGAGTTGCGCGGTGACCTCTGCCGGCAAGGTCGAGAGCTCACCGAGCCTGTCATCGGCGCGATCGTCGCCGGGCAACGCCGCGAAAAGAATGTTGCGGCTGCGGCAGACCGCGGCAATGCGCTCGAGTCCGTAGCGCCAATAATCGAGCCCGCCGAGACAGCGCACGACGACGGCGCGCGCACCGCTCACGACGCGATCGATGTAGAGATCGACCGACATCGGGTGCTTCAGCCGCTTCAGGCTGGCGAGACGCAGGCTCGGCAGTTCCTCCGCCGCGGCCGACCACGCCTCCGCCAGGGCCGACAAGTCCGTGTCGGAGAACGACAGCACGACGATCTCCGCTGGCGACTGCGCGAGATCCACGGCCTGTTCGAGGTCGTCGAGATCAGCGCCGGATGTCGCCAGGAGGTGCATCGCCCTCGCCTAGCCCGCGACCAGCGTCTTGATGGCCGCGGCATCGAGGCCGCGCTCGCCGATCACGACCAGGCGACCCTGCCGCGTTTCACCCGAGCGCCAGGGCCGCTCGAACTGATGCTGGATGCGGTTGCCGACGGCCTGCACCAGAAGACGCAGCGGCTTGCCCGCGACCTCGACGAATCCCTTCACCCTGAGCACGTCGTGCGCCTCGACCGCGGCAGCGATGCGGTCGACCAGTGCCTCCGGCGAGGTCTGCGCCGGCATGTCGAGCACGAAGCTCTCGAAATCGTCGTGATCGTGCTCCGCCTCGTTGTCGTGATGCGAGGGGCGCGCCGCGAGATCGTCCTCGGCGGCCGCGCCGAGTCCGAGCAGAACCGACGCGGACAGCTTGCCGTGCTCGGTCGCGATCACCTTGACGGCGCGCTGCACCGTCGCGGCGATCTCGGAGGCGACGTCCTTGCGTTCCTGCTCGCTCATCAGGTCGCTCTTGTTCATGACGACGAGGTCGGCGCAGAGCAGCTGGTCCTCGTAGACCTCCTCGAGCGGATTGTCGTGATCGAGCGATTCGTCGGCGGCACGCTGCGCGGCCAGCGCCGCTGGGTCATCGGCGAAGCGTCCGGCGACGACCGCCGGCCCGTCGACGACGGCGACGACACCGTCGACGGTGACGCGCGTCGCAATCTCAGGCCAGTTGAAGGCCTGGACCAGCGGCTTCGGCAGCGCCAGCCCGGACGTCTCGATGACGATGTGCTCCGGCGGCTCCTTCTGGTCCAGCAGGCTCTTCAGCGCGGGCACGAAATCATCGGCAACCGTGCAGCACAGACAGCCGTTGGAGAGCTCGACGATGCGATCCTCCGGACAGTCCGGCACGCCGCAACCTTTCAGAATGTCGCCGTCGATGCCGACGTCACCGAACTCGTTGACGATGATCGCGAGCCGCCGGCCATTCGCCGTCTCGATCAGGTTGCGCACGAGCGTGGTCTTGCCGGCGCCGAGAAAACCGGTGACGATCGTGCAGGGCGTCTTGGCGAATGACTTCGTCATGACCGCATCATCCTTCTCTCATCGCCGTGCCGGCAGCGCCGGCACGCGCGCAACGGTGTTCTTGCGGATGTATTCGGGGCGCTCGCGCCAGGCCGGCAGGCCGGCCTCGTGGCGCTGGTGCAGCTGGGCAAACGTCAGCACGTCCGCCACATGCAGGTCCGGGTCGAGCGCGCCGAGCACGTAGGTCCACTTGCCCGGCGCGGTCACCGCGACCGTGCAGGACCGATTGCAGTTGGACAGGCACTCGACGCCGACCACGGCAACGCCCGCCCGCTGCTCGGTCGGCACCGTCTCGATCGCGGCCAGCAGGCGGGCTCCCGCCCGCGGCTGATCCGACGCAGCATCAGCCAGCTGCGTGCGACACGTGGTGCAGACGAACAGCGTCGTCTCACCGATCTGCGATGCCGTCATCAGCCGATCACGCCCGCGGCCGTCGCCGCAGCGACACCGCCCACCAGCACGATCGCTGCGCCTGCGAGGCGAACCGCGAGCGGCGCAACCGCGTGGGCCTTGGCCGACAGCAGCTTGACACCGAGGAACGCCCCCGCGGCGATGACGGTCTGAATCACAAGCAGGCCGGCGAGATAGGCTCCGAGCGGCGCGGTCTCGGCACCGACGATCGACTCACCCAACGCGTAGCCGTGGATAACGCCAGTAAGGGCGAACAGCGCGGCGACCGGCAGCACGCCAAAACGCCCGCGCATCGCCACCACCAGGCCGACCGCTACGGTGGACAGACCGACCAGCAACTCGGCGGCGGGGATGTTGGCCTTGGCCAGATGGAGACCGACGCCGGCGATCATCGCCGTGGTAAAGGCGAGCACGGGCGCGAAACCGCGACCGAGCAAGGCGGCGACAATGCCGGCGCCGACGATGGCAGCCAGATGATCGAGCCCGATGATGGGATGGCCGAGGCCCGAGAGCAGGCCCTGCGCAAAGGTCTGCGGCAGCTTGCCATCCATCATGTGATGCGCAAAAGCGGGCTCGGACGCGAGCAGAATAAGGCTCACGGCGGCGAAAGTGGTGGTGCGATTGAACGTCATGGCCGTCTCCGTCGCTTGCCGGCTCCCCCAGAGGACCGGACGATGCGCTGCATCCGACGGCATCCCGCCGTTTCCGGCAGGATCATAACCAGCATCGCGACTCCCCGCGCGACGGGTCGGCCAACAGCAATGTCGACGGCAGGTCTCCTGGCTCTCGGGTCGCTGCGTGAAGCCACCTTCCCGGTTTCCCAGTGGTGCTTTGGCCTCACACTCGCCGATTACAGTTGCGGGGGCAGCCACGGCCTTGGGTTTGACCCCGCACCATGTTCCCTAAATCTCTCCTTTCGGAGAACCGTCATCTGTTAGATACGGGTCGCGCCAAAGCCCGTCAATCGGAATCGTCCCCATGGTCCCTGCCCCGCCGCCTCCCGCCTTGCCGCGCCTGACGCTGGTGCTCGGCGGCGCGCGCTCCGGCAAGAGTCGCCATGCCGAGGCGCTGGTGACCGCCCAGCCGCCGCCCTGGATCTATATTGCGACTGCGCAGGCGTTCGACGACGAGATGACCGCGCGCATCGCACAGCACAAGTCGCGACGCGCCGAGGGTTGGCAGACATTGGAGACCACTCAAGATCTCGCCGGCCTCGTTCGCGCCCAATCGAAAGCGCGGACGCCGATGCTGATCGATTGCCTGACGCTGTGGCTCAGCAATGTGATGCTGGCCGACATGAATGTCCCGGCACGATGTGCCGAGCTGATCGAGGCGCTCGCGGCGGCGGAAGGCCCGATCGTTGCCGTGTCGAACGAGGTCGGTCTCGGCATCGTCCCGGACAATGCGCTCGCGCGCGCGTTTCGTGATGCGCAGGGACGACTGAACCAGGATGTGGCGGCCATGGCGGATCGCGTGATCCTGATCGCGGCCGGCCTGCCGCTGACATTGAAGTGAAGGAGAACGAGCCGATGACCGAGAGCGCTGACGATGCGCGCCACAAGGCCAAGATGGAGAACCGCAAGGCCGTTCAGGATGCCGAGGTCGCCTCCAAGACTGTCGAGAAGGGCCTGCTGATCGTCCACACCGGCAAGGGCAAGGGCAAATCGACCGCTGCCTGGGGCCTGATGCTGCGCGCGCTCGGCCGCGGCTTCCGCATCGGCGTCGTGCAGTTCGGCAAGGGCGCGTGGGAGACCGGTGAACGCAAGGCGATCGAGCGGTTCGGCGATCAGGTGTCCTGGCACACGCTCGGCGAGGGCTTCACCTGGGAGACGCAGGATCGCGCCCGCGACGTCGCAGCGGCCGAGCGCGCCTGGGCGAAGGCGAAAGAGCTGATGGCCGATCCCGCGGTCCGTCTCCTGATCCTCGACGAGCTCAACATCGCGCTGCGCTACGATCACCTGCCGATCGATGACATCGTTGCCACGCTCGCCGCGCGCCGTCCGGACCTGCACGTCGTCGTCACCGGACGCAATGCCAAGCCGGAGCTGATCGAGGCCGCCGATCTGGTCACCGAGATGAACCTCGTCAAGCACCATTTCGCGGCCGGCGTGAAGGCGCAGGAAGGCATCGAGTTCTAGGCCATGGCCGCACGCGCCATCATGTTCCAGGGCACCGGCTCCGACGTCGGCAAATCGCTGATCGTCGCAGGGCTCGCGCGTGCGCTGACATTGCGCGGCTTGAAGGTGGCCCCGTTCAAGCCGCAGAACATGTCGAACAATGCGGCCGTCACCGCCGACGGCGGCGAGATCGGCCGGGCCCAGGCGCTGCAGGCGCGCGCAGCGCGGCGGCCGATGACGGTGCACATGAACCCGGTGCTGCTCAAGCCGCAGAGCGAGGTCGGCTCGCAGGTGGTCGTGCAGGGGCGCGTCATCGGCAATGCCAAGGCATCCGCCTATCAGGCCATGAAGCCGCAATTGATGACGGCCGTGCTCGACAGCTTCCATCGTCTCGCTACCGAAGCCGACATCGTGCTCGTCGAGGGCGCCGGCTCGGCGTCGGAGATCAACCTGCGTGCCGGAGACATCGCCAACATGGGCTTTGCGCAAGCAGCGCAGATCCCTGTGGTGCTGATCGGCGACATCGATCGCGGCGGGGTGATCGCCAGTCTCGTCGGCACCAAGGCCGTGCTCGCGCCGGACGACGCCGCGCTGATCGCTGGCTTCCTCGTCAACAAGTTCCGCGGCGATCCGGCCTTGTTCGCCACGGGCATGAACGAGATCGCGACACGCACCGGATGGGCGTCGCTCGGTCTCATTCCACATTTCGCCGGGGCAACTCGTTTGCCGGCGGAGGACGCTCTTGGCCTTCCGGCGCAAGCAGACCAACAGAGCCGGCGGCCGAAGGTGGTCGTGCTCGCCTATCCCCGCATCTCGAACTTCGACGAGTTCGATCCGCTGCGGCTGGAAGCCGGCATCGATCTGCAATTCCTGCGACCGGGCACGCCGCTTCCGGGTGACGCCGCCCTCGTCATCCTGCCGGGATCGAAGGCCACCATCGCCGATCTCGCTGCCTTGCGCGAGACCGGTTGGGACATCGACCTGACCGCGTATCTGCGGCGTGGAGGCCGGGTGCTCGGCATCTGCGGCGGCTATCAGATGCTGGGGCGCACGATCAGCGATCCGGCCGGACACGAAGGCGCGCCCGGTTCGGTCGCGGGGCTCGGTCTGCTCGATGTCGAGACGACGCTGACGGACGACAAGGCGCTCCGCGAGGTCGACGGCACGCTGACCCATGAGGCGGTGCCGTTCCGCGGCTACGAAATGCACATCGGCCGCACCGACGGGCCGGCGGCACGGAGCCCCTTCCTCATCTACTCCGATGGCCGCCGCGACGGTGCCGTTGCAGCCGGCGGCCAGATCGCCGGCTGCTACGTGCACGGCCTGTTCACGGATGATCGCCTGCGCGCGCACTGGCTGCGCGGGCTGAATGCGACGACGAGCGGACTGTCCTACGAGAGCGATGTCGACGCGACGCTGGATGCGTTCGCGGCGCATCTCGAACGCCACGTCGACGTCGCCAGCATCCTCGCGCTGGCGCGTGAGCCTACACCGCGTGCCGCTACAGCACCCTGACGAGGACGATGACCGCGATGAAGACGGCCTGGATTGCGCAAGCCAGGCGGTAGAGCCGCAAGGCGCGCCGGATGTCGGACGCATCGAGGTTGGCGCGGCCATCGCCCATCCAGGCATCGGCGACGAGATGTCCGTGATAGACGCGCGGGCCGGCCAGGCGCAGCGCCAGTGCCCCCGCCATCGCGGCCTCCGGCCAGCCTGCGTTTGGCGAGCGATGCTTCGACGCATCACGGGCGACGGCCTGCAACGCGGCCGCCAGAGATCCGCCCGGCACGAAGCTGGCCGCTGCCGCAATCCACAGTGCCGACAGCCGCGACGCCGGCAGGTTGATGAGATCGTCGAGCCGCGCCGCCGCCCAGCCGAACGCCCGATGGCGCTCCGACAAATGACCGATCATGCTGTCGGCGGTGTTGATGGCCTTGTAGATCAGGATCCCGGGCAGCCCGCCCACGACGAGCCAGAACAGCGGCGCCACGATGCCATCTGAGAAATTCTCCGCAAGGCTCTCGATGGCGGCACGCGCGACGCCGGCTTCATCGAGCCGCTCCGGATCGCGTCCGACGATCATCGCCACCGCGCGGCGGCCGCCGTCGAGCCCGTCCGTCTCCAGCGTGTCCGCGACCGCGGCAACATGCATGTCGAGACTGCGCTGGGCCAACAGGCTGCTGGCAAGGCACCCGAGCAGGATCGTGACGACCGGCTCACCAACGATCGCTCGCAGGATCCATGTGGCGCCCAGGCCGACGGCCAGCATCGCCGTGACGAGCAGAACGACCAGCCCGATGCCGCGCGCCCGACGGGCGGCAAAGCCGGTGGCAGCCCCGTTCCAGCGATCGTCCGCCCATGCTATCAGCGCGCCCATCCACATCACGGGATGGCCGATCCGTTGCACCAGAACCTGGGGATAACCGACCGCCGCCTCGATGAGGAGCGCCGTGAGCGCGAGAGAGACGAACATCGATCTCCGCTAGAGGACAGACATGGACGATACAGCGACTAGCACGCGCGCGGACCGGCCGGAAGCAATCCTTCACGGCGGCGATCTCGATGCGATCAGCCGTCGCTACCCGGATGCGCCACGGCCGTGGCTCGATCTGTCGACCGGAATCAACCCGACGCCCTACCCGCTTCCGACGATCCCTCCTTCAGTTTGGGAACGTTTGCCGGCGCACTCGGAAGAAGAAGCGCTGAACGCGGCCGCCGCGGCGCGCTATGGTGTCGGCGCGTCCGACAACATCGTGGCCGCACCGGGTACCCAGGCCCTGTTGCAGCTGCTGCCGCGGCTGCGGCCGCGCTCGTCGGTTGCGGTGCTGACGCCGACTTATGAGGAGCATGCGCTGTGCTGGCGCCGCTGCGGTCATCGCGTCGATCTGGTCGAAGAGTTCGACGCCCTCGCGGATGCCGAGGTTGCAGTGGTCGTGACCCCCAACAACCCGACCGGCCGCCTGCTGCCACGTGATGCGCTCGTCGGCCTGGCAGCGGGGCTGCGCCGGCGCGACGGTCTGCTGATCGTCGACGAAGCCTTCATGGACCTCTATCCCGCCGATGCGAGTCTCGCGGTCGATCTCCCCCCCGGGACGATCGTGCTGCGCTCGTTCGGAAAGGTCTACGGTCTCGCCGGCATACGGCTGGGCTTTGCGATCAGCTCCACTGCGATCGCGCGGCGGCTTCGCGACGAGCTTGGACCATGGGCGGTGTCGGGACCCTCACTCGCCATCGGAACCGCGGCGCTGGCCGATGACGACTGGCTGCAGCAGACGCGCGCCAGGCTGGCGAGAGACTGCCTGCGAATGGACGCGCTTCTCGACCAAGCCGGCTGCCGTGTGATTGGCGGGACGCCGCTGTTCCGGCTGATCGCATCATCGAACGCGGCTGACATCGCGGAACGGCTTGCCCGCCACGGCATCCACGTCCGGCGTTTTCCGGCGCAACCGAGCTGGCTGCGATTCGGCCTGCCCGGGGAAGAGCCCGATTGGCAACGTCTTGCGGTAGCGCTGGGTGACGTGGCTTAGGCGAGCACGCAGGCGGCAAGCATCAGCGTTTCCGTCACCTCGATGCTGGCCCCGTGGCAATCGCCGGTGATGCCGCCGAGCCGAAATTGCCAATAGAACGCGATCGCCGGGATCAGCACGATCGCAAGCAGCGTCGGAACGGCGCCGGCGAGCGCTCCGAGTGCGAGCACGCCACCCCAGGCGAAGATCACGTTCCAGCCGACGCTGTTGGCGATGCTGGCGCCCAGCCCGGGCTTCAGGGACAGCAGCGTCTTGTTACAGATCAACGTTCCCCAGCGCGCCCAGGCCGGGATGAGCAGCAGCGCCCAGGCTGTCGGGCCGGTCGCCAGCTCGGCGAGCAGCACCAGCTTGGCGGCGATCTGCAGGCCGATCGCGACGACGGCGAAGCTGCCGGCATGGGGATCGCCGAGCACCGCGATGAACCGCTCCGGCTTGCCATGCGCAGCGCCGAACGCGTCGGCGACGTCACCGAGCCCATCGAGATGCAGCGCGCCTGTGATCCAGATCCAGCCGACGAGCACGGCCAACGCGATGATCCAAGGATCAGCCCCCTGCAGCAGCCACGCGATCACCGCCAGGCACGCTCCGATCACCAGGCCGGCGGCCGGAAACCACACCGATGCCCGCGCGAGATCGTCCGGCCTCGTGTCCGCAATCCGCGGCGTCGGCAGCCGGGTCAGGAACTGCAAGGCGATCCAGAATTCTCGCATGGTCATGGCTGGATGATCTCGACGATCTCGCCCCAGGGCACGCCACCTTCGCTTCGTCCGGCTTCGAGCGTGATCCGGGTTCCCGGATGGATGCGCAGGCTCCAGAGTTGGCGCAACGGCCAGCCGAGCAGATGCGACAGTGCGGCGCGCATGGCACCGCCATGGGTCACCACCAGAACCGGACTCGCGTCCGGTCGCGCGAGGATGCGATCGGCCCCGCACGCCACCCGCATCAGTAGGTCGGCCCAGCTCTCACCGTCAGGCGCAGCGATCGCGGGATCCGCGTAGAACGCCTCGAGCAAGGCGGCCCCTCCCGATTCAGCCGAGACATCACTGCGCTTGCGACCGTCCCACTGGCCGAAGTCGAGCTCGCTCCAATCCGCGTCGATGTCGAGCGCGCTGCCGGCCTGCGCGGCGTAATTCTCCGCCGCCGCCCGCGCGCGCGCCAATGGCGAGCTCACGACCGACGACCAGATGCGGCTTTGGGTTTGCCGCCTGAATTGCTGCCAGCCCTGCTCGTTGAGCGGCGGGTCGGTGCGGCCATCCAGATGGCCGTCTCGTCCGGTCGTGCCGTGCCGCAGCAGATCGATCCGCATCAGCCGTCGCGTCCGGACACGGCGGCCTCCGCGAAGGTGGCCATGCCGTTGTGGAGCGCGCAGGCCAGCCGGATGATAGGGAGCGCGGTGGCGGCGCCGGAGGCCTCGCCGAGGCGCAGATCGAGATCGATCAGAGGATGCGCATCGAGCGCCTCGAGCACCATGGCATGGCCGCGCTCGGCCGAGCAGTGCGAGAACAGCAGCCAGGGCCGGCACGACGGATTGAGCCTGACGGCGACCAGCGCCGCGACCGAGACGATGAAGCCGTCGATCAGCACCGGCCAGCGCCGTTGCGCAGCAGCGATGATCGCGCCGCCTAGGGCGATGATCTCGAGACCGCCGACGGCGGCGAGGATATCCGGCACGGCCGCCCCGGAGGTCAGGCCGTGTCGCGTCAGAGCGGCGGCGATGACGGCCGCCTTTCTCGCCCGCCCCTCGGCGTCGAGACCCGTGCCGCTGCCGACGATGTCGGCGGGCGCACACGACAGCAACGCCGCGGCGATGGCCGCGGCTGATGTCGTGTTGCCGATGCCCATCTCGCCGAAGATGATCAGGTCGGGTGCCCGATCGGACTGCCGCGCGACGGCGCGCCGACCGGCTTCACAGGCGAATGCAACTTCTTCAGCCGTCAGCGCCGGTTCGCGGCTGAAGTCGCGCGTGCCTCGCCGCGGCTTGTCGGCCACGACGCCGGGAACGGGATCGTTCGCCAGCGTGCCGACGTCGACCACTTCGAGAGGGCATCCCAGGCTGCGCGACAGCACCGAGATCGCCGCGCCGCCGCCGGCAAAATTGTGCAGCATCTGCACGGTGACTTCGGGCGGATAGGCCGAGACGCCTTGAGCCGCGATGCCGTGATCACCGGCGAACAGCACGACCGGGACGCGATCGGCCGCAGGCCGGTCCGCGGCCTGCAGCGCCGCCAGTTCGACCGCCACCTGCTCCAGCCGCCCGAGCGCGCCGAGCGGCTTGGTCAGCTGCGCCTGCCGGTCGAGCGCCGCCTGCCGATGGGGCTCGGACGGCAGCGGGCAATCGAGGGAAATCCAGTCGGGAAGCACGCAAGGTCTCTCGTGGAAGCAACGGGGACGCTCCGATTGCCACCGCGTTCCGCCGATGACAAGCGCTCCCGTACGATCAGTTCAGGACGGGAAGTCGGCCGCCTTGACCTGCATGCGGTCGGCGTGCAGGGACCAATCGCGCAAATTCTGCGTCTTGCAGAATTCCTGCTTGGCGATTTCTGCTGCTTCGCCTTCGGTCTCGGCCTCAACTTCCAGCGTGCTCTGGCAGATTTCGCACTGGCGGCCGTTCTCGCCCAGCACGTCCTTCATGAAGTGGATGACATAGCGCGACATGGGACCTCCCTGCTGTTGCAGCAGTCGTTGAAGTCCATGTTACCTCGGCTCAGCCGCGGCTGTTGACCGATATCAAGCCGACGCCGCAAATATTTGATGCAGCAGTGGAACCGCCCTCAGGCGCCGACCGAGGGAAGGCTCGCCGCGGCAATTGCCACGAAGGTTGAGACGGCGCGCCGCACGCGACCATGGGTCGACTTCAGGATCAAGTTCAGCCGGCGCATCGGACCAGTTCCCTTCTGCGCCGAGCGAAAACTCGTGACTAAGCTCATGGCGCATCATGGAAAATGATCAGCCTCCGCAGGACTGTCGAGACGGACTCGAAAATAGCAATGATCGCTTCGCCGAGGCTGCGGTCGAGAGAAGATTTATTGCTGCGTTGCAGCTTTCGACGGATGAAATCTTCTCCCCCACTTTCTGCCTCCCCGCCTAGCCCGGCGGCACTCCGAAGGCGTCGCGGAACCGGGCGCTGTAGCGCGGCCAGGCTTCCGGGTTGATCAGCCGCGGCGGCCTGATGCCGTCGAGCGCCCCCAGGAGCTGCTCGGCGGCGATCCGGCCCATGTTCTGGCGCGCCTCCCGGGTGACGCCGGCCGTATGCGGACTGGCCAGCACGTTGTCTAATTGCAGCAGCGGATGGTCCGGCGGCGGCGGCTCCTTGGACCAGACGTCGAGCCCGGCCCCGGCGATGCGCTTTTCACGGAGCGCCGCCAGCAGCGCATCCTCGTCGTGGATGAAGCCGCGGGCGGTGGTGACGAAATAGGCGCTAGGCTGCATCAGCGCGAACTCCCTTTCCCCGATCATGCCCCTGCTCTCCCTGGTCAACGGGCAGTTGATCGACACGAAGTCGGATCGCTGCATCAAATCCTGCAGCTCCACCTTCTCCGCCCCCCGCGCGCGAATCTCCTCGGCGGAGAGATACGGGTCGTAGGCCAGCACCGTCATGCCCAGCAGGCCGCGGCACAGCTCGGCGACGCGGCGGCCGACATTGCCGAGCCCGACGATGCCGACAATGCGGCCCTGCACCTCGTTGCCGATCAGGTCGTTGCGGTTGACGTCGCGCTCCCGGCGCAGCCGTCGGTCCGACTGGATGATCCGCTTCGACAGGGTCAGCATCATGCCGAGCGTGTGCTCGGCGACCGAATGGGCATTGCCGCCGGACTGGTTGACGACCAGCACGCCGGCCCTCGTGCAGGCCTCGACGTCGACCGGGTCGTAGCCGGCGCCGTTGCTGGAGACGATCAGCAGGTTCGGCGCACGGCGCAGCAGGTCGGCGTCGGCATGGAAGCGGGTCGCGAGCTCGTCGCGGGCGGCGCCGATCTGGTAGGCGTGCGCCGTCGCCAGGATGGCCGCCGTGTCCGCCTCCGCGCTGTCATTCTCGAGCCGGTCCAGCCGGACGTCGGGCCGGGCCGCGAGCAGCTCGCTGAAGATCGGGTGGGCCAGGTATTTGACGTAGAACACGCGCTTCGAGTTTGCGACCATGAACGGGCGACCTCCCGGGTGTTGAGTGTTGTCTTCGGACTTGCGAGGCGGATGCCTGACCGGCCGGGCCGGCATGTTGACAATCGTTCGGGGCCCGTCAAGCTCGGGCCGGACAGGACGCCCAGCGAGACCCGGAGCCATGGAATGACCGCCGAATCCGATGCGGCACGCTCAGCATCAGCGCCGCCCGGCTGGCCCGAGATCGTGCTGCAGGGCTTCAAGCGCAATCAGATCGACCTCGTCCCCTATGTTCCCGACCGCGTCCTCACCCCGCTGATCCAGGCCCTGCACGCCGACCCGTTCTTCACCACCTTCGCCACCGCGCGCGAGGAGGAAGCCGTCGGCATTCTCGCCGGCGCCTGGATGGGCGGCCGGCGCGGCGCGCTGCTGATGCAGACCTCGGGCTTTGCGACCCTGCCGAATGTGCTGGCGTCCCTGGTCGTGCCCTGCCAGATCCCGCTGATCATGCTGGTGTCGGAACGCGGCACGCTCGGCGAGTTCAACTATGGCCAGTCGCTGGTGTGCCGGACGATGCGGCCGGTGCTCGATGCGCTGGCCGTGGAGCATCACACCATGACCCGCCTCGACGAGCTCGCATTCATCGTCGACCGCTCGATCAAGCAGGCGATCGCCACGCAGGCCCCCGTCGCGCTGATCCTCTCGCCCCTCCTCACCGGCGGCAAGGTGTTCGCATGAGCGCTGCCCTCAGCAACACCAAGGTCATGAACCGCTTCGACCTCACCTGCCGGCTGGTCGGCAAGCTCGCCCATGAGGAAGCCGTGATCGGCGGCATCGGCAACACCAATTTCGACCTGTGGGCGGCAGGCCAGCGGCCGCAGAATTTCTACATGCTCGGCAGCATGGGGCTGGCCTGCCCGATCGCGCTCGGCGTCGCCCTTGCGCAGCCGCAGCGTCGTGTGTTTGCGCTCGAAGGCGACGGCTCGCTGCTGATGCAGCTGGGATGCCTGACCACGATTGCGACGCTGGCGCCGAAGAATCTGGCCATCATCGTGATGGACAATGGCATCTACCAGATCACCGGCAGCCAGCCGACGCCGGCGCGCCACGCCGACATCGTGGCCATTGCCTTGGGCTGCGGCATCGCGGCCAGCCATTGGGCGGCGGACGAGGAGGATTTCGAACGGCTGGTCGATGGCGCATTGCAGGCCGATGGCCCGGTGCTGATCGCTGCGCGGATCGACGACAAGCCCGGCGTCGGCGCCACCAGGCGCGATCCGGCGCAGATCCGCGAGCGCTTCATGCAAGGGCTCGGCGTTCGGCAGCCGATCTGACGTGCGCTGGCGCGGCTGGCGCGCGTTAACTAAGCTTGGGGCTCAAGCAGCTGTGAGCCCGGCGGCTGGCCCGGATCATGCTATGCAGCAGCCATGAAACTCGCACTCCGTCTCTCGGCCTGGCTGCTCGCGGCCGCCGTTGCGTTCGCAACCCTCGGGCCGCCGAACTACCGCCCGCATTCCCCGCTCGGACAGGATGGCGAGCACGCGCTGGCCTTCATCCTGATCGGCCTGGCCTTCGGCTTGGCGTACCGCAGCCAGCGGCTGCTCACGACGGCGGTCGCGGTGATCCTGATCGGCGCGCTCGAAGTGGCGCAATTCTGGGCACCCGGACGGCACGCGCGGCTGGAGGACTTCATCGTCGATGCCGCAGCGGCCTGCATCGGCTTCGGCCTTGCGGCCTTGTTCGACTGGCTGGCACGGCAGCTTCGTCCCCAAGCCACCTGACGAGACCACCTGACGCGCGAAGGGCCCCGCCACTGACGCCAGGGCTACCCCATTTGACGATCGGACTGGTAAGTTCGCCCGTCCCCCCGTCATGGCCGGGCTTGTCCCGGCCATCCACGTCTTTCAGCCTGCTGAGAACCACGTGGATGCCCGGGACAAGCCCGGGCATGACGGAGTAACTAATTGCCAGATTTTTTTTTGCAGCTGAATATGCGAAAGGCCCCGCCGCCGACGCAGCGAGGCCTTCAGCGGTGATGACGTCAGATCACTCGATGATCTTGATCACGCGTCGCGTACGCGGATCGACGATCACGCGGCGATCGTTCACGACCGCGTAGCGATACTCGGTGTAGCGCGGCACCGGGCGCAGCTCGACCGTATCCGGCAGCGGCTCGCCGACCACGACGCGCTCACGCACGACGACCGACGGCGCACGCTCGGCGTCGATCGAAGTGATCACCGCGTTCGGGATCTCCACCGCAGCGCCAACGGCCGCGCCGACCGTGCCACCGACCATGGCGCCGACCGGACCGGCGACAGCCTCGCCCGCCGCCGCGCCATTGGCGGCACCTTCGACGGTGGTGGACTGGGCAAACGCGGCGGTCGATGCCAGCAGCGAGGTGGCGATCAGCGAAACGGCAAGACGGGTCCTCATCATCTCTCCTCCAGTGTGTTTAGAGATGCCGATCAACAACGAGGATCGATTGCGGTTCCGGTTCCAGATGGCCGAAACTTCATGATGCCCAGGGGAACGAAATCCCGCGTGTCTCACGCGGAGATGACGCTAACCGCTCCATAGCTCTCCACGTCTCAAACAGCCACGCGCGCGTCTGCGGCCTCGCGGCGGATCACGCCCGAAGTCGTGCGGATGAACCTGCCCTCCAATAAACGAGAGGGCGCAGGGAATGCCGGGTGAAGGCCCCACCCATGGCCCGCCTGCTCAAAAAAATGCAGGCGGCAGGTACCACAGGCAAAGCCGATCAACCGGCATTCCCTGCGCGGCGGTCTTAACGCTTCCTTCGTGCTCTCCCCGGGGACCGGCTGATTGACCCCGTCGCCTCACGCGAGGGCGAAAGCCCTCGTCGCGAACTTGACCTCGGCACCGGAAGGCCAGGACCACACGACTTCACGTCCGCAAGGCGTCGTTCGTCCACATGCACTGAGCATGCTGCGACACCCCACGGCCACCGCATCCCTGCCCCACGTGTCGTGACGATCGCGCGCAACGTCCCTCTCATCGAGGCAGGATGGGCACATGATGCATGATTTCGGAAAATATGAAAGACATTTTTTCGCTCGATATCGACGAGCGCAGCATCGGCTTGATCCAGTTCGAGAATTCGTTTTTGCCGATGCGGCCTACCGCAACGTTGCCGCAGGCGAATGCCGCCGGCACGCGCAGGATCGACCACTGCTGATTTGCCCGACGAGCAGGCGCGGCGCAAACTCGGGACCAATCGCCCCAGTCGCCCTTGCGAGGCCGCCGGGTGATCCGCCTCCCTCGAGACCGCAGGGCCATCGCCGATGCCGATCTCGGACACTATCGACGCGCAGCCGTATCCGCTGTTGGCCCGGTCCGGACACTCCGGATCTGCGCTGAGGATGTCTGCTCTCGAGGAGCAACCGAACGTGTCTTGTCCAACGCTCGGAGGTCTGGTTGTGACCCGAAGCCGACGTGCCGCGATAAAGCTGACGTTCCGCGAGCCGGCTCAGTTTGCGAATTCAAGACTGGCAGCAACGTCCTCGCCTGTTCTGCTGAGCCGACGCAGGCGTGTTGCTTGCATCGTTGAGGAAAGGTCGTGGATCAGCTCCTTAAGCTCTGGGGCAAGCCCTGCGGCATTTACGACTCTAATGACGAATGGAGGCTTGAGCACGTTCATACCCCCGCCGAAAATTGAATCCAGGAAAGCGCCCGCCATGTCCCCATGCCATTCGGGAGCCGCTATTGCAGCCTTGAACGCTGATTGAAAATCGGAGGCTGTTTTCCAACTGCTAGCATCGAGCTCTATGCTGGTTATCATCATTTCGACGCGTGCGTTTTCCATGCACCAAGTGCCTACAAAGTTCCCGTCACGCCGGGAGCGATCATGTGATCTTGCCACTTTTCGGGCTATTGCGCCAACTTCCGCTTATGACCCAAAGCGGAAGTCGGCATCAGAAGGTCAGCAAGCTGTTGCCTCGATCGCCGCGAGAAAATCAGAAGGCGGCAAATATCCGTGTTCTTCTATGTAGTGGGCAATGAGAACTGGCGCAGCAAAAGTAACATTTCCCAAACGCACTCTTATTTCGCCATTGCTGCGGCGTTCATTGGCCCATCGAGCCCACGCGCAGTTCGGATCAATAATCCTGTCGTTGTGAGGCATGAATGTTTTTTCGATATCGGGAGGCGCTGTGCACAGTTCGCAGAGGTGATATCCCCGATAAAGCTCAACCGGCTTCCTGGCCAAGAGTTTGATTCGCTCAATTATTCGAGTATCGACTGCGCCTTTTGGAAATGGGTGGGTGCCATCCAGCCAACCCACGTGAACCACTCCTGGATCGGCACCGTGCCCATATGCATAGGGTGAAAGGTCCGGGAAAAATGCCATGAACTCAGCGTCTCACGGTTAAACGAACACCGGGGCGTGATATTAGGATACATAAATCCGGAAGTCTCTTGTTGGCCCAAAGCCTGCATTTGCGGCCGCGCGTGGCGATATCCGCTATTGACCCATTGCTGACCTTGAGAAGTCTTGGCATCGTGTTGAGATAGCGATCAGGGTGCGAACATGCGTACATTGAAGATGACAGTGACCTTGCCCCCAAGTTTTATCCAGGTCTCAGTTCGTTCGGGCGGTTGGATGTGCCCATCCGGGCTGTGTTAGCGGCGGGGGCTGGCGCGGAGCTTTCGACATAGCGCAGCGCCAGATCCCGACGCGGATTGCAGGTGGCCGCGAACTCGGACGGCGTTTTCCACCCGAGCTGCGAGTGTGGTCGTTCATCATTGTAGTCGGCCCGCCAGCATCGGAGCGCGACGCGGGTCTGGGCGAGCGAGGTGAACAGCGTCTCGTTCAGCAGTTCATCCCGCAAGCGGCCGTTGAAGCTCTCGATGAAGGCGTTCTGCATGGGTTTGCCCGGCGCGATGTAGTGCCAGGCGACACGGCTCTGATCGGTCCATGCCAGGATGGCATTGCTCGTGAACTCGCTGCCGTTGTCGCTCACCACCATCCTGGGCTTGCCACGCTCGGCGACCAGCCGGTCCAGCTCCCGAGCGACCCGGGCGCCCGAGATTGAGGTGTCGGCCACCAGCGCCAAGCACTCGCGGGTGCAGTCGTCGACCACGGTCAGGATGCGGAAGCGCCGGCCATCGGTCATCTGATCCGACACGAAGTCGAGCGACCAGCGATCATTCGCGAGCACTGGCACCGTCATCGGCGCTCGGGTCCCGATCGCGCGCTTGCGGCCACCTCTGCGGCGCACCGTGAGTCGTTCCTCCCGGTACAGCCGGAACAGCCTCTTGTGGTTGATCAGGTAGCCCTCCCGCTTGAGCAGGACGTGCAGGCGCCGATAGCCGAAGCGGCGGCGCTCGTGGGCGATCGCCCTCATGCGCTGCCGCAGCCCGGCATCGTCGGCACGGCTCGTCTGATATCTGACCGTCATCCGGCAACAGCCGATGGCTTT
This sequence comes from Bradyrhizobium sp. HKCCYLS2038, assembly GCF_051167655.1. Taxonomy (NCBI): domain Bacteria; kingdom Pseudomonadati; phylum Pseudomonadota; class Alphaproteobacteria; order Hyphomicrobiales; family Nitrobacteraceae; genus Bradyrhizobium; species Bradyrhizobium sp. HKCCYLS2038. Next base: position 61,182 of record NZ_JBNPTM010000005.1, read on the forward strand.
ACACGCCCGCCGTTCGCTCATCCCGTGAACGCCCACGAGATGTGCGACAGCTTTCCGCTTCGCCGCGGGCGTCACCACTTCTTTCCCAGGAGATCCTTCAGCGCGGCATTGTCCAGCATGGCGTCCGCCAGCAGCCGCTTGAGCCGCGTGTTCTCGTCCTCCAGCGTCTTCAGCCGCTTGGCCTCCGAGACGTCCATTCCGCCGAACTTGGCCTTCCACTTGTAAATGCTGGCGTCGCTCACGCCATGCTTGCGGCACAGATCGGCGACCGGAACACCAGCCTCGTGCGCCTTCAAAATCCCGATGATCTGCTCTTCCGTAAAGCGGCTGCGCTTCATGCTCTGGTCCTCGTTGGGCCAGAACGAACTTCAAACTGGATTAAGCCCGAGGGGCAAGGTCAACAGGGCTGGGCGCCCTTTACTTGATTGCGGGTTGTTTTTTATTCGACCGGGCAGAGGCCTGTGCGGTGGCGAGCGCACAGACTGGCGTGCTCTTTGACCATATCCCTGAGGAGGTCGATGCGCCCGTCATCGTAGAGGTGACGATCGTCGGCATAGAGGCCGATATCAGTTCTCAGAGATACGGCCGGCTGGCTGTGATGGATGCTCGGGTCGAAAGGGTTGTCAAGGGAACACTCGATCTTGACGCGTTGAAGGTTGTTACGTCCATCAGCACCTGCACCCGAATTGGCGTCGGACATGGTTTCGTTGCCGGTGCGATTGATCACGATGCCCGGATCGGCCTCGAGCTGATTGCAATACAGCGCCCCTCCCAAACCCTAACGCAAGGACGATGAACTCGACCCGGCTTACACGGGCCCAACCTCAGAACGGCTTGCTCCATGTCGGCGTTCCCATAAGTTGTTCCAACTGATCCCATTCAAGAACGAGATGGGCCGATCCGTAAACCACCAGAACTCGATTGTGCTTTTCAAGTGCCTGCTGAATTGTTTTGACGACACTTTCGTCGCGCAAAGCCAAATTGATTCTCGTCAGAGTATTCAACAAGGTCGGCTTCTGCCCGGGAGCTCCTGGTCCTGTGTCGTTGGCTGTGATTGTCAGATAATTCTCGGGACCAGGCTTGTTCTTCACAAACCAAGCGAGAAAATCCTCGGGCGAAAAGGGCTCGGAGATTCCAAGTTTCCTTCGCGCATCCCGAGTGACTTTCTGCTCGAAGGCAGCAAACGTTTCTGGCGTCAATGGCGCGTGTTTGTTTTGCACAGGAACCATTCGCATGACGTAGTAGGCAAGAACATCCTGAGCGGTGTATCCATGCTTCTCAAAATGAGCCAACACTGAAACCCCTTGCGGCTCCCCCCCGTACACCACGGCGCCTATGCTTGTCGCAAGGTCGGCAGCAAATGGAGGCTCATTGCAGATTTTTTCAGACAGGTTGAAGTTTGCAGCCGCGCAACTTCTCGCAAATTGAAGAAAGCTGCTCAAGTCTTGAGGTTCGACTCCCTCGACGACCACAGCATCCGGTGGAGTTTGCGCGAAAATCTGTGCAATGGTCTTGAACGTCGGGTCGCTCATGGCATTCGGGTACTTCAACGACGAGTGATGAACGACGGCCAAGTAGATCAGCTCCTTACCGCTCCTCTTGTAAGTTTCAATGAACGGGGCATTGATTGTTGATGGCGGCGTTGAACCGGCCAGACAAATGGGTGACGATGCAAACAAGAGTATGGCGACGAAAACTCGATTCATGGTCCATCCCAATCGCAGACGCCGGGCATGCATTGCGATGTGACTGCTCAACATATGATGGTGTTTGCATGTTCTGTATTCGTCGGCCTGTCATGACCGGCGCTGCACCTTAGAATCGCGGTGCAATTTCCGCTATGGTCCAACAGCAGACATCCAGTGCGCTGGTTCACGTTGACTTAGTCGCCACGAACGCCACGGCAAACTTGCACCACCGCGGGACGTCGCTGGCGAACTCGAAGAAGTCATCGAAATAGACGAGGCCCAGATCGATGAGCCTCCGCGTCAGAGATGCGAGTGCCTCTGGACCGAAGCTTGGACCAAAAGAGAGTAGCTCCTCATCAGCACCGTGCGGCTTATCCGTCTCAAGGGCATCAAGTACGGCCTGATACGATACGCCCCTTTCGGTCAAGGCGCGCCGACGGATGACAATCCCGTATTCAGCGATGACGGCAACGAAATTCATTCTCACTCCGTTGGTCGTAAGATATCTCCGAGCCTCAGATTTACCGAACCATGCGACGTCTTCAATGGGTCACGTACTGCCGCCCCGAACGAACTAGTATCACGGCTGGCGTACCTCGGATGGTTGCCGACTTGATGCAGCGCCGCAAGTCGGCAGCCTCCGGGGCCATTCAGGGCCCGGTCGCGCGGCCCTGTCACGTCCGTAATTCGCCGTTCCGGACCTCCCGGTCGGGGCGAAGCAGGTCTACTTGTCGAGATGCAACCGGAAGTAAGCCGCCCGACAACCGAGGTCTGGTTGTGACCCAGACGGACATTCGGGCCTGTTCGCTTCTCGGCTTGATTTGTCGCTCGGTTCTCATGAACATGTTGGTACTGGCCTGTCTCGGATCGAAGTGGCCTAATTTGAAATACGCAGTGGCCTACTTTGCGAACCAAAGCCGCAGGCTGGCGAACAAGCACATCGCGCCGACCGAGCCCCAGATCACCGTCACTGGCATGAGAGTGCGCGGCTCTGGATAGAGGGTGCTGCACAGAAGCCCGAGAATGCTGCCGAGGAAGAAGCATCCGACGAGGCCCAAAACCCAAATTGCGATTATGCGCATGTAGTTCTTCTCCAAGGCCGCCTCGGTGGGCGGCCTCCTTCAATATCAGGCCAAACCTGCAATGTCCCCTGATGGCCCGTTCCGGACCCACAGCCGGATCGCGACGGTGTCTGCAATTTGGCTCAACCGGAAGGAGGTGCTCGGCGTAGCGCAGGCCCGCTTGTGATCCATTGCTGACTTCCCTTGGCGTTCCCAAATCTGGTCCGATTGCGTCAAGAGAACGGAAACATATCAAATGGAAATATTCACAGTTCGAGAGGCCAGGCTCGATGAGCAACGTGAATTAACGCGCCTCTGTATCCAAGCGACAATGCACGCGGGACACGACGAGGCGTTCATTGATCGAACCATGCCTGCGCTTACAATTACGGTGCCGTTGATTAGTGCGAAATTTGTGCAAGTGGCAGAAGACGGAGCCGGCAAAACAGTCGGCGTCGTTGCGGTGACGCCAACGTCTCTTCAAGGAATTGCGCAGCTCCACGGCCTTTATGTCGACCCGACAAATTGGAAGCGAGGGGTCGGTCGCGTTCTTTTCGGCGCAGCTATCGTTCGCGCAAAGCTGATGAAAGCCGGAGCCCTATTTATCACTGCCGAACCTACAGCGGAGGGCTTCTATGAGCGAATGGGGGCCATTAGGATCGGGGAAGGACCGTTTTACTTCTCACCAGAAACCATCTTGCCCTCCCTCCTGTACGTCATCCCATCCAAGGCCTGAGGCAGGATCATTGGCGCATTGTCTCGCCGCTTCTGACCGGAATCAGACCCTGACTTCCAGGAATCTTAACTCTTGTCCGGCATCTAAGTACCCTAGCCGTTGGATTTGAGAAAAACTCTCGCGCGCCTGGGCTGACGCGCCTGGGACCGTCTGGGAGGCCGTCGATGGCTCAAGGAAGTTCGAGGCCGCGTATCGGCGAAGGGCGCATCGGCAGTTCGCTCTGTGCCGCGATCGGCGTGCTCAGCGTCGCGGCGGTGCTATGCCTGCGCTACCCCGCTTTTCTCACGACGCCTGAGCTGCGCGTCCATTACGACGTCGAGCTGCTCCGCCTCACGCTTGCGATCGCCATGGTCGTCGGTGCCTGGCTCGGCGTGGTCGGGATCGTGCTTGGCGGCCCGCGGGTGCAGGCGGCAATCGGTCTCAGCATGCTCTTCCTCGCCACGCTGCTGGGCGGGCCCTACGTGCCGACACCGGATTTTCTCCAGCCGCGCGTCTATCTCGGCCTCGACTGGCTGGTGCTCGATCTCTTCTTCACCGGCGCCGCCTTCGTGCTGCTCGAATGGGTCTTCCCACGGGTGCGGCCGGAGCAAGGGCCGCTCAGCCCCGGCTGGAAGCTCGATCTCGCCTATTTCGGCGTCAACCACCTGCTGATCGGCGTCTTCCTGGTGGTCTCGACACATGTTGCCCATGACTATTTCAACTGGGCGATCAGCCCGTCACTGCAGGCGCATGTCGTGGCGCTGCCGGCGATCGTCCGCTTCGTGCTGGTGATCCTGGCGGCCGATGCCGTCGAATACGTCGCCCACCGCGCCTATCACGAGGTGCCGTGGTTGTGGCGCATCCATGCGGTCCATCATTCGCCCGAGCACATGGACTGGCTCTCGGGATCGCGCCTGCATTTCTTCGAGCCATTGGCCACGCGCGCCCTGGTGCTCGTGCCGATCGTCCTGCTCGGCTTCCCGCAGGACACGATCTTCGCCTATCTCATCTTCATCTCCGTGCAATCGGTGCTGATCCATTCGAACATCAAGATGGATGTCGGCTGGCTGCGCTACGTGATCGTCACGCCGCAATTCCATCACTGGCACCATGCGTCGGACGCCGAGGCCCTCGACAAGAACTACGCGGCACACACGCCGCTGTTCGATATGCTGGGCGGAACCTGGCACCTGCCCAAGGACCGCTGGCCTGTCAACTACGGCACGGTGAAGCCGATTCCCGGTGGCATGCTTGGCCAGTTCATGCACCCCTTCGTCGGGCCGGTGCAGGAATTCCTCGAACATCGGAAGCCATGACGCGGCGCGTTCCGCAGTTGACGGCACGAGAGTCGCAGCGCGTTTGCTGTCACAGAGGGAAATCGGGTGCGAGCATGCCCTGCCCGCTCGCAGACCTCCGAGAAACATTTCGTTTTGATCCAGAGCAAGGTGCTCTCGCGCTTCGATGTGCATGCTGCGAGGACCCCTTGGAGGTGCAGCGATGCGTCCCAACTTCACACGGCCGGAGCTTCAGAACGAGTTGGGGCGCGGCGCATGCCGTGCGGTACGGGGATTGCGGTGCCATGGAGGGATGTCTTGGTAAGTCCCGTCAAGAAGCCCCCAGTCCTGGGGAGACGCCCCGTCCAACTCGAGACGACCGTGGCGAAGGGCGGAACTAGCACCCCAAACATCGTCCACCCGGACGGTCATGACACCGCGTTCTCGATCCCCGCCGGCAAGACGTTCGTCATAACCGATATCTCCATCCAGCGGCTGTCCGTCCATGGTACGGCGATCTTGTTGGAGGTCTCGCTGACGCAGGATATTCCCCCCAGCGGAGGAACGACAAATCGCTGGAGCTTCGTCGGGCAGACGACCACCAATGTCGAGCGGACCTTCAGCACCGGAGTTGCCTTCTCGACGCCGTTCGTGGTGACAAACGGCAGCGAAAGCGGCGACGCGGTTGTCGTTCGACTTTGGGGGTTCTTCCGATAACGATCGAACTGGCGCGCGCCATTTCTGGTCCGGAGGCCGCTTTCGCCAGCTCAAGATCCGGCCCCGCTTCGGCCTGGCGTTCATATCGCCGCCGCGGGTAAGCGCTGGGCGTCGAGCAAAACACTGTTGCACATGATCCTTAGGCAAAACGAGACCGGCTTTCAGGTCCGGAGATTTCCAGCTTAGCCAGCGCCTAGCGGCGCGCAGCCATCGCCCGTCGGGACCCCGGGTCGGCCCGAGCGGGTCCTCGCGCGACCTCCATTGCATGTGGATATTGCGACGCACTGTCTCCGTTTCCCATGTCAGCTTCTCTCATGTCAGCGCCGAAAGGAACGGGCATCCAAGTCATGAGTTCTTGTCCGATATCGGACGAGTCAGATGCTGCAAGATCTCGAAGCCCGTACAATCGCCAAGGTCACCGCGCGCCTCGTTCCGTTTCTGGTCGTCTGCTACTTCGTCGCCTATCTCGACCGGGTGAATGTCGGGTTCGCCGCACTCACCATGAATGCGGATCTCGGCCTGTCGCAGACGGCGTTCGGCTTTGGCGCGGGCATCTTCTTCGTCGCCTATTTCATCTTCGAAGTGCCGTCCAACCTGCTGCTGGAGCGCTTTGGCGCGCGCACCTGGATTGCGCGGATCATGCTGAGCTGGGGCGTGCTGTCCGGGCTGATGGCCTGCCTGCCCTGGATCTCCCGGGTGTCCGGGCTCGGCAATGAATACAGCTTCTATCTATTGCGTGTCCTGCTCGGCGTCGCCGAGGCCGGCTTCTTTCCCGGCATCATCTTCTATCTCACGCTCTGGTTTCCGGCGGAGCATCGCGCCCGGATCATCGGCTATTTCATGGCCGCGATCCCGCTCTCGACCGTGATCGGCGCGCCGATCTCCGGCTTGCTGCTCTACCTGCATGGCGGCTTCGGGCTGACCGGCTGGCAATGGCTGTTTCTCATCGAGGCGATCCCCGCCATCATCCTCGCGGTCGTCGTGTTCTTCTATCTGACGGATCGCCCGGAGGTCGCCGGCTGGCTGGCGCGGGACGAACAGGACTGGCTCACCCGCCGCCTGCTGGTCGAGCGCCGCCAGCGCGAGGCTGTCAGGTCCTACACGGTCTCCGAGGTGTTGTTCGATCGCCGCGTGCTCGCGCTCAGCCTGATCTATTTCGGCGCGGTCGCGACCAATTACGGCCTGAGCTTCTTCCTGCCGCAGATCGTCAAGGCGTTCGGGCTCAACACCTTCCTGACGACGGTCGTATCGGCGGCGCCATATCTGGTCGGCGTGATCGGCATGGTCTGGTGGGGCCGGCGCTCCGATCAGGCGGCGGAGCGCACCTATCACGCGGCGATCCCGCTGTCTATTGCGTCCGCCGGACTCGTCCTGGCCGTGCTGTTCGCCGATCCGACCCTCAAGATGCTCGCGTTCTGTATTGCAGGATTCGGGATCTTCGCCTGCCTGCCGGTATTCTGGACGTTGCCGACCGCGTTTCTGTCGGGCGCCGCGGCGGCCGCTGGAATTGCCGTCATCAACTCGATCGGCAACCTGGCGGGATTTGCCGGCCCGTTCGCGATGGGCTGGCTGAGGGATCATACCGGCAGCTACACGGCAGGTCTGCTGCTGCTCGCCGGCCTAGGCATCATCGCGATGGGCATCGTGCTTGCAGTGGGCCACGACCCCGCGCTCGAACGCGCGCCCGCTTCGCCGTCGGAGTAGCGGCTGAACAGGAAGACCGCGTCTTCACAGGCGATCCACTCCGGTCAAGACCGCTCGCCAACAGCCATGCGCTGATCAAACCAGCCCAGCCCCTCTTCCGTCATCGTCCGCGGCTTGTACTCGCAGCCGATCCAGCCGCTGTAGCCGATCGCGTCGAGGTGGCGGAACAGGAAGGGGTAGTTGATCTCGCCGGTGCCGGGCTCGTGGCGGCCGGGATTGTCGGCGAGCTGGATGTGCGCGATGCGGGCGAGATGCTTCTGCATGGTGCGGGCGAGATCGCCCTCCATGATCTGCATGTGATAGATGTCGTACTGCACGAACAGATTGTCGGACTCGACGTCCGAGATCAGCTGCAGCGCCTGGGCGGTGCGGTTGAGGAAGAAGCCGGGAATGTCGAGCGTGTTGATCGGCTCGATCAGGAGCTTGATCCCCTGCGCCTTCAACGCGGTCGCGGCGAAGCGCAGGTTGCGCACCAGCACCTGGTTGAGCTCGCGCGGATCGGCATCATCGGGCGCGATCCCGACCAGGCAGTTCAGCTGCCGGCAGTCGAGGGCCCTGGCGTATTCGATCGCGCGGCGCACGCCGTCGCGGAAGTCGTCGACACGATCCGGCAGGATCGCGATGCCGCGCTCGCCGGCCGCCCAGTTGCCGGCGGGTAGATTGTGCAGCACCTGGGTCAGGCCGTGGCGGGCGAGCTGCTCGCGCAGCTCGGTCTTGTCGAATTCGTACGGGAACAGATATTCGACGCCGCTGAAGCCGGCCGCCTTGGCGGCGGCGAAGCGCTCCATGAACGGCAGCTCGTTGAACAGCATCGTGAGATTGGCGGCAAAGCGCGGCATGACGTGATCCTCGACTGAGTGCGATGGCTGCGGTCAGGCCGGCTGCAGCGTGCGGGCCGGCTCGGCCGGCGTCTCGTCCACCGGCAGATCGAGCACCTCCTCGAACTCCACGACGTTGTCGATCTCCGTGCCCATCGCGATATTGGTGACGCGTTCGAGCACGAACTCGACCACCACAGGCACCTGGTAATCCGCCATCCATTCGCGCGCGGTCGCGAACGCCGCCTGCGCCTGGCGCGGATCGGTGACGCGGATCGCCTTGCAGCCGAGGCCTTGCGCGACCGCGACGTGGTCGACGCCGTAGCCGCCGACCTCCGGCGCATTGATGTTGTCGAACGACAGCTGCACCTGATAGTCCATCGAGAAGCCGCGCTGGGCTTGGCGGATCAGGCCGAGATAGGCGTTGTTCACGACGACGTGGATGTAAGGCAGGTTGAACTGGGCGCCGACCGCGAGCTCCTCGATCAGGAACTGGAAGTCGTAGTCGCCCGACAGCGCGACGATCTCGCGCTTGGGATCGGCAGCGCGGACCCCGAGCGCGGCCGGTAGCGTCCAGCCGAGCGGGCCCGCCTGCCCGGCGTTGATCCAGTGACGCGGGTGGTTGACGCTGAGGAACTGCGCGCCACCGATCTGCGACAGGCCGATGACGCTGACATAGCAGGTGTCGCGGCCGAACGCCTTGTTCATCTCGTGATAGACGCGCTGCGGCTTGATCGGCACCTGATCGAAATCGCTGCGGCGGAGCATCGTGCGCTTGCGGTCCTGGCACGCCGCCGGCCAGGCCTGCCGCTCGCGCAAGCGACCCGCCTTGCGCCATTCGCGCGCGACGGTGATGAACATCTCCAGCGCGGCTTTGGCATCGGAGACGATGCCGAGCTCGGGATTGAACACGCGGCCGATCTGGGTCGGCTCGATGTCGACATGTACGAAAGTGCGGCCCTTGGTGTAGGTCTCGAGCGAGCCGGTGTGGCGGTTGGCCCAGCGATTGCCGATGCCGAGCACGAAATCGGACTCCAGGAAATTGGCGTTGCCGTAACGGTGGCTGGTCTGCAGGCCGACCATGCCGGCCATCAGCACATGATCGTCGGGAATGGCGCCCCACCCCATCAGGGTCGGCACGACAGGCACGTTGACGATCTCGGCGAAGGTGACGAGCAGATCGCTGGCATCGGCGTTGATGATGCCTCCGCCGGCGACGATCAGCGGACGCTCGGACGCATTGAGCATCTCCAGCGCCTTCTCGACCTGCTTGCGGGTCGCCGCGGGCTTGTAGACCGGCAGCGGCGCGTAGGTCTCGTCGTCGAACTCGATCTCGGCGAGTTGCACGTCGAGCGGCAGATCGATCAGCACCGGACCCGGGCGGCCCGAGCGCATGATGTGGAAGGCCTGGCTGAACACCCGCGGCACCAGGCCGGGCTCGCGCACCGTCACCGCCCACTTCGTCACCGGCTTGGCGATCTGCTCGATGTCGACGGCCTGGAAATCCTCCTTGTAGAGCCGCGCGCGCGGCGCCTGGCCGGTGATGCAGAGGATTGGAATGGAGTCGGCAATGGCCGAATAGAGCCCGGTGATCATGTCGGTGCCGGCCGGGCCCGACGTGCCGATGCACACACCGACATTGCCGGCCTTGGCGCGGGTATAGCCCTCCGCCATGTGCGAGGCGCCCTCGACGTGGCGGGCGAGAATGTGGCGGATCGAGCCGCGCCGTTGCAGCGCAGAATAAAGCGGATTGATCGCCGCCCCGGGAACGCCGAAGGCGCAAGCGACGCCCTCCTTCTCCAAGATCCGCACCGCAGCATCGATCGCCCGCATCTTCGCCATCTCGCGTCTCCCGTTTGGTTGATGCGCGAGGATCGCTGCTGACGGGTGCGATCTCAATTCAGTCGTCGATTTTTCCCACGATGCAGAATGCTTGGCAAAACATGCTCATCCTCAATTAGTTGCGACTGAGATGGGATGACATGAACTGATGAGTTGCGGCGCGTCGACGCTATTCGAACAGCGGCGCGAGCTCCATCTGCGGCACCAGCACGAGGCCCTTGTCGGTGATACGAATTTCCGGAATGACCGATAGGGGAATCAGATTGAAGCCCATGTAGGGAATGGTGCAGCCCGCCTCGACCCATTCCGTCTTCAAAAGCTTCACCTCCTCCGCAACTTCGACGACGCGCTTGTCGGAGAGCAGGCCTGCGATCGGCAAGGGAACCATCGCCCTCACCTTGCCGTCGGCAACGACGCAGACGCCGCCCTGCTGCGCGCCGATTGCGGCGACGGCGGCCTGCATGTCGGCCTCATTGGTGCCGGCGACGATGATGTTGTGGCTGTCATGGCCGACGCTGGAGGCGACCGCGCCGCGCTTCAGGCCAAAGTCCTTCAGGAGGCCATGCGCGACATTGCCGGCGGACTTGCCGTGGCGCTCGATGACGGCGACGAAGCACAGGCCATGGCGCGCGAACAGCGTCTCCCAATCATTGGCCGGCTCGATCGCGACCTTCTCGTGGATCAGCGTGATGCCCGGCAGCGCGGTCTTGATCGCGTTGACGGTGCAGGCCTTGGCAGGAAGCTCCGGCGTCAGTTTCATCTGAGCCGGCAGCTTCACGGTGGCATAGGCGGCTTTCGGGTACTGATAGCGTTGCGACAGCGCCTGATCGAGCCGCGCGGTGATCTTGCCCTTGTCGACAACGAGCTCGCCGCCATACCAGGTCGATTGCGGCTTCAGGCCGTCGTCAAGCAGCACGAGGTCGGCGCGGCGGCCGCCGCCGAGCCCGCCGATCTCGCCGTCCATCGCGAAGCGCGTCGCGCCGTGCAGCGAGCCCATCGACCACGCCTGCTCCGGCGACATCCCGGCCTTCACGGCTTCGCGCACCACCCAGTCGAGGCCGAACAGCATGAGATCGTCGGCATCGCGATCGTCGGTGCAGACGGCGGTGCGCTTGTGCGAGGCACCGAGCTCGGTGATCGTGCGGATCGCCTGCGGCAAACTGTGCCACGGCGTCGTCGGCGGGCCGCCGCGCAGAAAGATCCAGACGCCGGCATCGAGCAGATCATCGGCGATGTCGCGGTCGATCGCCTCATGCGTATCGGTGACGCCGCTCGCCGCATAGGCGGCGACGAATTCGCGGCCATAGACGTGGCCGGACACCGGCCGCCCGCGCTGCAGGGCCGCTGCAAGGATGGCGTGGCTGCGCTCGTCGCCCATGCAGACCGGCACGAAATCCATCTTCTCGCCGAGCGCCACCGCCTCCGGCCAGCGGTCGAACAGGCCGGCGATCTTGTCCGGCGTAAGGTCGCCGCCGGCGGTCTCCAGCGCCGCCGATGTCGCCGGCACGGTGGAGGGCACGGTGAGGAAGATCGACAGCGGCGCCTGCCGCGCGTCCTCCAGCATCGCCTCGACGCCGGCGACGTCCATCACATTGCCGATCTCGTGGCTGTCGCAGAAGATCGTCGTGGTGCCGTTGAGCAGCGCCGCCTCGGCATAGGCGCAGGCCGTCACCATCGAGGACTCGATGTGGATGTGCGGATCGACCAACCCCGGCGCGATGATGCCGCCGGCCGCGTCGTGGATCGCGAAGCCCCTGGGAAGTGCCTTGTGCGCGCCGGCCGGCTTGACTGCCGCGACCCGTCCGCCGGTGATCCAGAGCTCGCGGTTCGGGTGGATGCGCTCGGAATAGGTCGACAGCACACGCGCGCCGGTAATGACGAGATCGGGCGCCGCGCGGCTCGATGCGACATCGGCGAGCCGCCGCGTCATGGTGTACAGGGGGGCGACCGAAAAGCGCGTGAGTTTGGTCATGGCAGGCTCCCTGGGCGAGTTGCGTGATCCGATACGGATGGTTGCGCGCGAGCGGGGTGTCGGCAAGCCCAAATACCGCTTGGCGCCTGCTCACCCCTTGAGCAAGGTGAACGGCCAGCCGCGCGTGCGGCCTGATCGTGGCACAGGCTCTCTGCCGTCATTCCGGGGCATCGCGTTAGCGATGAGCCCGGAATCCATAACCACGACCGGTTGTTTGTCGAAGACAAGCGCCACCGCCAGTTCGCGACTCATGACGGCCTGCGGCTATGGATTCCGGGCTCGCGCTGCGCGCGCCCCGGAATGACGAGGACAGAGCTCGGATGTTCGCTGCGGGCGACTGGCTGCCATTTCAAGTGACAGTCACCAAGGCTGTGCCTCGACCATCGGCTCGCAGTCAATCGGGCCGAGATTCCCCTTGCCGGGCCACCGGCCCCACTCCCCCGAGCGCCGCTGTCAGCTCCGCCGCAATATCCCGCACCATTCCCCCGACCACCGGCACCCGCTCTTCCGTCAGCCTGCTCGCCAGGCCCGAGACCGAGATCGCGGCCAGCGGCTCGCGGCAGGAATCGTGGACGACGGCGGCGATGCAGCGCAGGCCGAGGCGGGCTTCCTCGTCGTCGACGGCGTAGCCCTGGCGGCGGATGGTCTCGAGTTCGCGGAACAGGTCGCTGGCGCGGATGATCGACTTCTCGGTCAGGCGCGGCATGCCCTGGCGGTGGATGATGGCGTTGACGTCATCGTCGGAATAGGTCGCGAGCACCGCCTTGCCCATGCCGGAGGTGACCATCGAGAGGCGGCCGCCGACCTTGGTCAGCGAACGCATGATCTCGCGGCTCTCGAGCCGCAGCAGCACCATCAGCGACTCGTCGTCGACGACGGCGAGGTTGGCGGTCTCGCGCGACTGGTCGCGCAGGCGCCGCAGATAGGGAATCGCCAGCGCGACGAAATTGCGCCGGCGGGTGAAGGTCGCGCCGACAGCAAAGCTCTGCGCGCCGACATGCCATTTCGATTCCAGGCGGTCGAACTGGACGAAGCGGCGCTTCTCCAGCGTCGTCAGCAGGCGATGAACGGTGGAAGTCGAGAGGCCGGCCCGGACGGCGAGATCGCTGAGGCGATAGCCTTCGTCGTCTTCGGCGAGAATTTCCAGGATCTGCAGCGCGCGGCCGACGGATTGCACACCGCCGTCGCGGGGCTCGGCCGCGGCATCTGCGCGTGGCTCAATCGTCTTGCGACGGATCACGTGGCGCCTCTCTGCGCGACCCTCTCAGGGGCGGCGTCGTTGCAGGACGGACGGATCTTGCTTCGTCACGCTATCAAAGAAAGTGCCGCCCCGGCCATAGCCGGAGCGGCATTCGCGTCGATTTGACTTAGAGCAGGCCCGCGCCGCGCGCCCACTTGTACTTGGCGCCGAGCACCTCGACCGGCAGCTCGGTCGAATAGGCGTAGGCCGGGATGCCGTTCTGGTAGAGATATTCGGCGGCCTCCTCGACCTCGACGTCGCCGGCGAGCGAGGCAACCATCGGCTTGACGAAGCCCTTGGCCTCCATCTCCTTCTTCACCTCGACCATGTTGCGCGCGAACACCATCGGCGGGGTCACGATCGTGTGCCAGTAGCCGAGGATCAGCGCGTGGATGCGGTCGTCCGACAAGCCGAGCTTGACCGTGTTCACATAGGTGATCGGCGGCTCGCCACCGGTGATGTCGACCGGGTTGCCGGCGGCACCGAACGGCGGGATGAACTTGCGGAAGGCGGCATCGAGATCCGGCGGCATCGCCATCAGCGACAGGCCGTTGTCGACGACCGCGTCGGACAAGAGCACGCCCGAACCGCCAGCGCCGGTGATGATGAGGACGTTCTCACCCTTCGGCGTCGGCAGCACCGGCACACCGCGGGCGAACTCGAGCAGCTGGCGCAAGCTGCGGGCGCGGATGACGCCGGACTGCTTCAGCACGTCCTCGTAGATCTTGTCGTTGCCGGCGAGCGCGCCGGTGTGCGACGAAGCCGCCTTGGCGCCGGCCGAGGTGCGGCCCGCCTTCAGCACGATGACCGGCTTCTTCTTGGAGACGCGCTTGGCGGCTTCCGCGAAGGCGCGGCCGTCCTTGAGATCCTCGCAGTGCTGCGCGATCAGGTTGGTGTTCGGGTCCTGCTCGAAGAAGGCGAGCAGATCGTCCTCGTCGATGTCGGACTTGTTGCCGAGGCCGACGATCGCCGACACGCCCATCTTCGCCGAGCGCGAGAAGCCGATGATCGCCATGCCGATGCCGCCCGACTGCGACGACAGCGCGGCGTGGCCCTTGACGTCATAGGCGGTGCAGAAGGTCGCGCAGAGATTGGCCGGCGTATAGTAGAAGCCGTAGATGTTCGGCCCCATCAGGCGGACGTTGTACTTCTTGCCGATCTCGACGATCTCGGCCTGCAGCTCGGGCTCGTTGGCTTCGGCAAAGCCCGACGGGATCAGCACCGCGCCGGGGATCTGCTTCTCGCCGCATTCGGTCAGCGCGCCGGCGACGAACTTGGCGGGGATCGCGAACACGGCGGTGTCGATCACGCCGGGGACGTCCTTGACGCTCTTATAGGCCTTGTAGCCGAGGATCTCGGAGGCCTTCGGGTGGATCGGATAGATCTGGCCCTTGTAGCCGCCATTGATCAGGTTCTTCATCACCGAGTTGCCGATCTTGCCGTCCTCGGCGGAGGCGCCGATCACGGCGACCGCCTGGGGCTTCATGATGCGGTTCATCGCGGTGACGATTTCGTCGTTCGAGCGCGGTGCCGGACGCGGCTTGTAGTCGAAATCGACGACGATGCGGACGTCGGCGGCAATCGCGCCGTTCTTGGTCGCGAACACCGGGTTGAGGTCGAGCTCGACCATCTCAGGGAAATCGCTGACCAGCTGCGACACCTTGACGATGACATCCGCCAGCGCCTCGCGGCTGACCGCATCGCCGCCGCGGACGCCCTTGAGCATCTCATGAGCCTGGATGCCGTCGAGCATCGACAGCGCATCTTCCTTGGTCGCGGGGGCGAGACGGAATGTCACATCCTTCAGCACCTCGACCAGCACGCCGCCGAGGCCGAAGGCCACCAGCTTGCCGAACGAGCCGTCGGTGATCGAGCCGACGATGACCTCGGTGCCGCCGGTCAGCATCTGCTGCACCTGGATGCCTTCGATCTTGGCGTCGGCCTTGTACTTCTTCGCATTCGCGAGAATGGTCTCGTACGCCTTCTGCGCGTCGTCGGCGGTCTTGACGCCGACGATGACGCCGCCGGCCTCGGTCTTATGGAGAATGTCCGGGGAAACGATCTTCATGACGACCGGGAAACCCATGTCGCCGGCCATCTTGGCCGCCTCGGCCGCCGACTTCGCCACACCTTCCTTCGGCACCGGAATGCCATAGGCGTCGCAGACCAGCTTGCCCTCGGGCGCGGTTAGGCTGGTGCGTTTGTCGGCCTTAACCCGATCCAGTACTGCACGGATCGTGGCTTTGGCGTGGGCGGCGTCTGACATTGGGGCTTCCTCCTGGAGATTGGTGTCGTCGTTTATGGCATTTGGTATGCCAGAAGCAAACTTTGTCAAGGTCAGCGAAGGTGTGGAAACGCTGAAAAAGCACGCAGCTTGACAGTCTGGCATCTGGTATGCCAAAAATCTTGGACGTAAAATGCTGTAAACAGACATCTCCCAAGGAGAGGAGATCGGTCTTGTCTACAGAGAAAACAAGCAAGGCATTGCCCATCATGGCCGAGGCCGACATCGCGATCGCTCGCATTGCCCCGGAGACGAGCTTCAAGAACAAGGCCTATGAGGCCTTGCGCGAAGCGATCCTGAAGATGGACATCTACGCGTCGCCGGAGCCGGTGATGCTCGACGAGCGCGCGCTGTCCGAGCGTCTCGGTGTCAGCCGCACGCCCATTCGCGAAGCGATCGCGATGCTGGAGCAGGACGGGTTCGTCAAGACCGTGCCGCGCCGTGGCATCGTCGTTGTCAGGCGGACCAAGAGCGAGATCGTCGACATGATCCGCGCCTGGGCCGCGCTGGAAAGCATGGCCGCGCGCATGATCACGACGATCGCGCGCAAGAAGGACATCACGGCGCTGCGGGACTACTTCAAGGATTTCGGCAAGGACCGCCCGCCGCAGGAGCACATCGAGGAATATTCCAAGGCGAACATCGCATTTCATCAGGCGCTGATCTCGCTGTCGGAATCGCCCGTCCTCGTCGACATGACCAACGACATTCTGCTGCACGTGCGCGGCTATCGCCAGCTCACGATCGGACGTACCGATCGTATTGCGGCCTCCCTGCCCGAGCATCTCGCGATCATCGAGGCGCTGGAGGAACGCAACACCGAGCTCGCCGAGAAGCTCGCCCGCGATCACACGCTGGGCCTCGCCACCTACGTCGAGACTCACGGGCAGGAACTATTCAGCTGATCGTCAGCTGACACGATCAAACAGAAGAAGACGCCGAAGGCGTCTTCAAGAGACGACCAGGGAGAGAGGCGCATGCCGCAGACTGCTGTTAAGACCGAGGCACCGGATACCCACCAGGAACTGACAGACGGCTTCCATCTCGTCATCGACGCGATGAAGCTGAATGGGATCGATACGATCTACAACGTCCCGGGGATTCCGATCACCGACCTCGGCCGCATGGCGCAGGCTGAAGGCATCCGCGTGCTCTCCTTCCGTCACGAGCAGAACGCCGGCTACGCCGCCGCGATCGCGGGCTTCCTCACCAAGAAGCCGGGCGTCTGCCTCACCGTCTCGGCGCCGGGCTTCCTCAACGGCCTGACCGCGCTGGCGCATGCCACGACCAACTGCTTCCCGATGATCCTGGTCTCGGGTTCGTCCGAGCGCGAGATCGTCGACCTGCAGCAGGGCGACTACGAGGAAATGGATCAGCTCGCGATCGCCAAGCCGCTGTGCAAGGCCGCGTTCCGCGTGCTGCACGCCCAGGACATCGGCATCGGCTTCGCCCGCGCGATCCGCGCCGCCGTATCGGGCCGTCCCGGCGGCGTCTATCTCGATTTGCCGGCAAAGCTGTTCGGCCAGGTGATGAACGCCCAGGCCGGCGCGGCGTCGCTGGTCAAGGTGATCGATCCCTCGCCGGCACAGATCCCCTCCCCCGACTCGGTCAAGCGCGCGCTCGACGTTCTCAAGAGCGCCAAGCGCCCGCTGATCATCCTCGGCAAGGGCGCGGCCTATGCGCAGGCTGACGAGGCCATCAAGACCTTCGTCGAGAAGAGCGGCGTGCCGTTCCTGCCGATGAGCATGGCCAAGGGCCTGCTACCCGACCTGCATCCGCAATGCGCTGGTGCTGCGCGCTCAACCGTGCTGAAGGATTCCGACGTCGTCATGCTGATCGGCGCCCGCCTCAACTGGCTGCTGTCGCACGGCAAGGGCAAGAGCTGGGGCGATGCTCCGAAGAAGTTCATCCAGGTGGACATCGAGCCGAAGGAGATGGACTCCAACGTCGAGATCGCGGCTCCCGTGGTCGGCGACATCGGCTCGGTCGTATCGGCCTTCTCGGACGCCATGGGCAGCAACTGGGCCAAGGCTCCGGTCGAGTGGCTGAGCGCCGTGCAGAAGAAGCGCGAGGACAACGTCGCCAAGATGGCGCCGCGGCTGATGAACAACAACTCGCCGATGGACTATCACGGCGCGCTCGGCGTGCTCCGCACCATCATCAAGGAGCGTCCGGACGCGATCCTGGTCAACGAGGGCGCCAACACGCTCGACCTCGCCCGCGGCGTGATCGACATGTACCAGCCGCGCAAGCGTCTCGACGTCGGCACCTGGGGCGTCATGGGCATCGGCATGGGATCGGCGATCGCCGCTGCGGTCGAGACCGGTAAGCCGGTGCTGGCGATCGAGGGCGACAGTGCCTTCGGCTTCTCCGGCATGGAAGTCGAGACCATCTGCCGCTACAATCTGCCGATCTGCGTCGTCATCTTCAACAATGACGGCATCTATCGCGGCACCGACCAGAACTCGGCGGGCGACGACCCGGCGACCACCGTGTTCGTCAAGGGCGCGCGCTACGATAAGATGATGGAAGCCTTCGGCGGCGTCGGCGTCAACGCCACCTCGCCGGACGAGCTGAAGCGCGCCGTCAACGCGGCGATGGATTCCGGCAAGCCGACCCTGATCAACGCCGTGATCGATCCCGCGGCGGGCTCGGAGAGCGGCCGTATCGGCAATCTCAATCCGCAGAGCGTGCTGACCAAGAAGAAGTAAGGCCACCCGCAAGACATCACCTGCCCGCTCCTGCGGGATGACCATTCGTTACGGAGAGGAACAACATGACCAAGGCGCTCGAGGGCGTTCGCATTCTCGACTTCACCCACGTCCAGTCTGGACCGACCTGCACCCAGCTTTTGGCCTGGTTCGGCGCCGACGTGATCAAGGTCGAGCGTCCGGGCGTGGGTGACATCACCCGCGGCCAGCTGCAGGACATTCCGAACGTGGACAGCCTCTATTTCACGATGCTGAACCACAACAAGCGGTCGATCACGCTCGACACCAAGAACCCGAAGGGCAAGGAAGTCCTGACCGAGCTGATCAAGAAGTGCGACGTGCTGGTCGAGAATTTCGGCCCCGGCGTGCTCGATCGCATGGGCTTCCCCTGGGAGAAGATCCAGGCCATCAACCCGAAGATGATCGTCGCCTCGATCAAGGGCTTTGGCCCCGGCCCCTACGAGGACTGCAAGGTCTACGAGAACGTCGCGCAGTGCACCGGCGGCGCCGCCTCGACCACCGGCTTCCGTGACGGCCTGCCGCTCGTCACCGGCGCGCAGATCGGCGATTCCGGCACCGGCCTGCACCTCGCGCTCGGCATCGTCACCGCGCTCTATCAGCGCACGCATTCCGGCAAGGGCCAGCGCGTCACGGCCGCGATGCAGGACGGCGTCTTGAACCTCTGCCGCGTCAAGCTGCGCGACCAGCAGCGCCTCGAGCGCGGCCCGATGAAGGAATACAGCCAGTTCGGCGAAGGCATCCCGTTCGGCGACGCCGTGCCGCGCGCCGGCAACGATTCCGGCGGTGGCCAGCCGGGCCGCATCCTGAAGTGCAAGGGCTGGGAGACCGACCCGAACGCCTACATCTACTTCATCACCCAGGCTCCGGTCTGGGAGAAGATCTGCGACGTGATCGGCGAGCCGACCTGGAAGACCGATCCGAACTACGCCAAGCCCGCCGCCCGCCTGCCGCGCCTGAACGAGATCTTCGGCCGCATCGAGCAGTGGACCATGACCAAGACCAAGTTCGAGGCCATGGACATCTTGAACGAGTTCGACATCCCCTGCGGCCCGATCCTGTCGATGAAGGAGATCGCCGAGGACGAGTCGCTGCGCAAGACCGGCACGCTGGTCGAGGTCGATCACCCGACCCGCGGCAAGTATCTCTCGGTCGGCAACCCGATCAAGCTCTCGGACAGCCCGGCCGACGTCACCCGCTCGCCGCTGCTCGGCGAGCACACCGACGAGATCCTCCGCCAGGTGCTCGGCTTCAGCGACCACCAGGTCGCCGACATCCACGACTCCGGCGCCCTCGATCCGCCGCGCAAGGAAGCCGCGGAGTAAGCGGCGATCTAAGCAACGGACAGGTGCGATAGCAGCGCCTGTCCCACCGACATCAAGCCGCCGGCATGCCCGGCGGCTTTTTGATTCGCAGGCTGGGAAACTGGATTTCTTTCGCTCCGCCCCTGCTGAAACCGTTGCCTCCTCCCATGGCCGGCGATCACGCCCTATCGACAATGTCTCGAACCGTGGGCACATTGGGGGTGGCGCAGTTGTTCCCCTCGCGACGGCGTATGATCCGTTGCTCAGTGGTTATCACCGCATGGCCTATTTCCGAGATCTCTCGCCATACCAATATCGTCGTTCTGAAGTTCTCGGCGCACAGAACGTAGGCTGGCTGGCCCTCGGCCACTCGTTTGCAACGGAACGGGCTCTGGAAAGCGATCTCGACCTGCTGTGGGAGCACTGCAAGCTGGCGGTCAACCAAACGCGCGGCCTGCACGACTGTGAGCTGTGTTCTGACTGGAGCTACGAGCGATTCCGTGTGACGCGGAATGGCGAGGCCGTCATGCTCGGCGACTCGGAAATCAGAGTGATCGGACCATCAGGACAGTCTTATGCCGCGCCAAGCATGATCTATCACTACGTCACCCAGCATCACTACAAGCCACCTGATGCCTTCCTTACCGCATTGCGGAGCGGGCCGCGCCCTCCATCGGAGGCATATTTTGCAGCTTTGAGAACGCGGCAGCTGGAATGGCGCTCAGCGGTCCGCTGACGGCACAAGGCTGCCGACACTGGGATGCACCAAGCCGTTTGCTGTCTCGTCCTCACGACATTACGATTTTGATGTCTTGCGCGACAGATGATAGAGAATCGTGATCTGCAGCCGGAAGTAGATGCCGTTGAGGAGCTGTCTCGGTGGCCGATTGGGTCCAAAAGGGCTGGTGGTTCGCTGTCCTGCTATCCATCGGGCTTCCATGTCTGCCACGCGCGGCATCTGCTCAAGACGATGCAATTGTTCGTGAGAGCTACGGACGTGCTGCCGAATACTGCCGGACGATCCGGCCGCGGAGTCTGATCACGCTCAGCCCGGACAAGCACACCCTGTGCCTCGACGCTGCGCTGCTTCCAGGCCTCGACGTTTTACCGGCAGAAACTCTCGAGCCCGGTGGACTCGTCGTCATCCGCAGCCTTGGCGGGAGGGAAGACAAGGCCCTCGAACTCGCCAAGCTCATTCGTGATCGCCACGCGACGGTCGTCGTCTACGACTATTGTTTCTCGGCCTGTGCCGAGTTCATCATGACCGCTCCCGACCATACGTTCGTGCTCAAGGACGCCCTCGTGCTTTGGCACAATCCCGGAAGCAGCGACCCGGCCGATCCATATTGTGCCTTCCTCAAGACGCCACGCGAGGGTGGCCCGAGAGCGTTCCGGCGTGGTCCATGTCGTGAGGGGGGCGACACCGTCGAATACTCATCGGCGCGCATAGCCCAGTATTTTCGGGAGAGAGCGATTGACCCATCGTCCGTGGCGCCGCCCGACAGCGCCCACGTCAGAAAGCGAGTGGCCAGCATCTACGCCGAGACGGGAGTGGACCGCGACATCCTATGGACGCTCCACCCGCGATACTATCCACGTCTTTTCAAGGCAAACATCGTCTTTGAATCCTATCCTCAAAGCCAGGAAGAAGTCGACGCCGCCGCTGCCAGATTGAGTATCAAATCCAAGATCATCTACGATCCATGAGCGCGGCGAGAGCACCGGCCGTGCTCGATGGGATATTGGGAGGCGGCGCTGGTATAGTTTTCGATTTCAGCGCCCCAGGATGGCCGTTGGTACCCAAGGCCGGATCTGGATTGCGGCAAGCGTGATCACGGCACATACTCCACCAGGGTGTGATCCTCCTCCCAGAGCTCGGCATCGATGATCTCTGCAATCCGTGTCCAATCCCCCTTGGCCAGGCCCGCGCCGATCTTGGGATAGCCGATGCGGCGCGCGGAGAATCTGGCTTTCACGTCCTTCATGACGTTTCTCACGGCAGCGTAGTCGACCAGAACCCCCGGTCCGCGCCAGTTGAACTGCGTATAGCCGTTGACGATCGTCAGCTGGTGGCCGCCACGGGTGACGATCGCAGTCGATATCGAGCCCAACTTTTCGCGGCTGCCCTTCGTCGTCGTCAGATCGGCCGCATAGGCCTCAGGAAAGATGTTCTTGATGGTCTTTGCAATCCCTGCTCCCATGGTGCACTGACAATTGCAGCCATGGACGATCACATCGAACGCACCGTCGAGCGCGAGCCTGATCAAATCTCCCTTGATGACCTTCATCGGCTTTCGTTTCGACTCCAAGTCGTTGAATGTCCGACGCCACAAACGCAGCAAACGTCGCGCAGTGGTCGGCGGCTCTACTGCATGTGATCGTTATTGATCCACAGCTTCATACGCACGCTCAACCGGCAGCTTCGAGCGCGCGCTGTCCAGCGCGCCCGCCTTCACGTCGGAATAGATATCATGCGCGAGCGGCGTCACGTCCGTGATCGCCTTGATCCAGTCGCGCACATACAGGCGGACCGCTTCTCCGCTCAGGCCAATTTGAATTGTCCGATGCGGGAGCGGCGCGAAATGAAGATCGCGCTCCGGATCCCACTGGATCCTGACCGGCGAAGCATCCTTCAGCCGCCGCCAGCCTTCAGCATCGAGGTCGCGCGGGCGCTCGCTCGGGCAGGAATTTGCCAAGGCCCAGTTGAAGCCATCGTGGGTGATATCGATCGCGAGGATGCGGCGCTGGCCGTCGTCCTTGGAGCCCCACCCGGCGCGATACATCATCCACAGAAACGACGGCTTGATCCACGTCATCCGGGTCATGCTGAAGGGCGGTGAGACGAACGTGCCCTGCTTCAAAGCCGCGTCGGCGATGCCGTCTGAATAGGCCTGATACACCCGGATTGTCGTTGGGGTGTAGGATGCTCTGATTTGTCGCTCGGGGATCATGGGCGCCACATTAGCATGAATTTGCGCGCGATTGCCCCATGAGCTGTCGGTGCGGCACGATGTTGCGGCTTCAGCCTATCCCCGCATCCTACCCGCATCGCCAATTGCGGCCGTCCGATCCACCACTGACGATTTCTGGCGTGAAGCGCTCAATCGGCCTGTTGACCGCACCGCGCGGTTTGCTGGATTCTCTCTCATTATGGATGAAAACGACTTGCTCGCCCGCTTCGGCCTCACTCCAGCTGCGGACGACCTTCCCGAAATCCGCCGGCTCATCGAAGCTGAGACTGACGATAACGATCGAACCAGCAACGAGGCGTTGAAGCTCCTGTGCACGCAGCTGTTCTCGGCCGGCATCGCCAGTGATGCTCTTCTGATCTTCGAGGCCAAGATGTCGTCCTTCGACGCAGGATGCACCATCGACATTCAACTCGTCTGCGGGGCTGGTCTCGAGGCCACTGAAGAATTCCTGCATTCGAGCAGCGCCCCCGAAGCCAAAGAGCTTCTTGCCATGCTGGAAGACTGCAAGCGCGCCGGCGACTTTGAAGGCTTCACGCCGCAGCAGCAGCTTGCTTCTTATCGGCAATACTACGGGATTTCCTCCTAAGGCTTACCTTGTGATGGAAAACTGTCACCGCTCAGCGAGGTCAGCCTTAAAGAGGGTACCGCCAGAATGGCCGGAGCTTTCGGGGACGGATCGCGGAGCGTGATCTCAAAGATCGCCCGATCCTGATTATACGCTTTGCTATGGCTACGGGCGAAATTCGCCTCGTTCGAGGCCGGACGACCTACCTGCCGAATATTCCGCCCACCACGCGGTGCATCGCGCCGCCGATCGCGCCGATGGGACCTCCGGCGTTTCGCGAATGCCGCGTACGTCCGCCCGAGCTCCGACGCGCTTGACGGTCGGATTTGGCGGCCTCGGTGGCTGCGTCCATCAGGGCCTTGTGCTGGGTGGCATCGAGATAACCGGTCGCGGGGTAGCCGCGCTCCTCCTGCCAGCGTGCGATCGCCGCGCGAGTCCGTTCGTCGAACGCCCCGTTGGCCTTGGTGTCGAACCCGAGCCTGGTCAGCCCGCGTTGCACCGCGCGACGCTTCGCGTTGGTGAGGCCGATCTGGTTCTCGGTCTGCTGATTTGCATCCTCGCTCGCGCTCGCCGTCTCGGCGGGCGCCGTCGTTCCACGAGGCGAAGTGCTGAGACCCGCGTTCGCAACATGCGTGCTTCCGACGATCGCCAGGATGGAGAGTGCCAGGATCAAGAAGCGCATGGCCTTCCTTCGCCCTCAGGTCTGCCGATGTTGTTCCAGCAGGAGAGATACAGCCCGACCAACCCAGTGATCAACATCCGGCGGCGTCACCCCGCTTCATTGCAGAACAACTGCGGTCCGCGCGACACGGTTCCCTCGCCTCCCGCCGATTGTTGCATCGCATTGCACGCGGGGCGCAGCGCGCGAGCGCCGCTCGCTCACCGTTTCGGAATGCGCCCGCGAATGTGGTCGAAGCCCTGCTTGATGGTGGCGAAGCGGGCGTCGATCATCGGCTCGAATTCGAGGTCGGTGAAGATATAGGGCCAGTCGTTCTCGACGCCTTCGCGGACGAGCTCGCCGACATAGAGCGGATCGATGCCGTGCGACACGCGCTCCCGGATCATGTTGATGCGCTCGGCAAGCGGGCCGGACGTCGGCAGCGGACGGACGGGCTCCTCGAAACGCTGCGGCACGTTGCGGCGGGAGTCCATGATCTGCGTCCTGATGAAGCCGGGACACAGCACCGAGACGCCGATGCCGCGCGGCGCGAGCTCGTGCCGCAGGCCCTCGGACAACCCGACGACGCCATACTTCGAGACATTGTAGGCGGTGCTCCCGTTCGAAATCAGGCCGGCGAGCGAGGCGGTGGAGACAATGTGCCCACCCTCGCCATGCTGCTCGATCAGCGGGCCGAAGATCTCGATGCCCCAGATCGTCGCCATCAGGTTGACGCCGAGGGTCCAATTCCACGACGCGTCGGTCCAGGTGCCATACGGTCCGCCGCCGCCGACGCCCGCATTGTTGACCAGGATGTGCACCTTGCCGTAGCGCGCCGTCGTGGCTTCCGCGGCGGCGGCAAGCTCGGCCTTGAGCGAGACGTCCGCCCGCACGCCATCGACATCCGCATTGGTGAGCCGCAGCTGCTCCAGCGCAGCCGACAGAGCCTTCTCCTCAATGTCGCAGAGCATCACCTTCACGCCCGCCTGGGCGAACGCCGTCGCGATGCCCAATCCGATGCCGGATGCCGCCCCGGTCACGAATGCCGTCTTTCCAGCGAGGTCCTTCATGCGCATTCTCCCCGAAATGTCTGCAGTCGAGCTCCGACACCCACAACTCTGTCGCACTTGATCCGCCGCGCAAGACGCAAGGATGAGTTAGAATAGCATAATACCTTTGTTCTTCCGGCCTGACATTGAGATGGTGGTTTTTCCATATGAGACCGTCACTTTTGATTGGAAATTCCTATTGTAACATTCCTGCTGCACCGCAAAACACTCATGCTGCCATGCAATATCATCCGTTGTATCTGGCATCTGGTATACGTAAATTCTCCTCAGTCAGAACGTCATACCGCCTCACTGAAGGAGACAAACCATGGCCAAGACCGTCGCCCTCCCCCTCGTCAACTCGGTGTCCCTGTTCGGCCGTTTCCTGGCCGCTCTCGACCGCGTGCTCATGACCAGCGCGCGCGCCGCCAACCGCAACGGCGACCTCCCCTATTTCGGCCTCTGAGCAGCCTTGGCGCGGCGACGCGCCCGGACAGCAGGATTGAAGCCCAAACAAGAGCCCCGGATCTCCGGGGCTTTTGCTTTTTGGGGGACCGTCAAACTGCGACAAATCCGCCCTGCCGCACCGTCGGCGGCTCTCCTGAATTGCGGTTGGGAATTGCTCATATCAAAATCGACGTGCTCTACGCGGTTGCGGTCGTAATTGCGGACAGCCGAGGACTCAACCTATGCTCGCGTGAGCGCTGACGCCCAGCGCCGGCTGGGGCGAGATCTGCAAGGCCCGACAAGGGCGGCAATTCGGACGTAGCGGCCGGAAGAAGCCGTCACGTCCTGGAATGAAGGGGAGAATGCGTCGATGAAGCGTTCCATGCGCGTCGTCCTGGCTGCCGCTGTGGCCGTGGCCGCGAGCCATGCATCGGCTGTTGCGGGATGGGAGCCCGTCCGGCCGGTCGAGTTCATCGTTCCCGCCGGAACCGGCGGCGGCGCCGACCAGATGGCGCGGACGATCCAGGGCATCGTCACCAAGCACAGCCTGATGAAGCAGCCGCTGGTGGTGATCAACAAGTCCGGCGGCGCCGGCGGCGAAGGCTTCCTCGACGTCAAGGCGTCCGCAGGCAACCCGCACAAGATCATCATCACGCTGTCGAACCTCTTCACCACCCCGCTCGCCACCGGCATCCCCTTCAGCTGGAAGGATCTCACCCCGGTCGCGATGCTCGCGCTCGACGAGTTCGTGCTCTGGGTCAACGCCGAGAAGCCCTATACCACCGCCAAGGACTACATCGACGCGGTGAAGCAAGGTGGCGGCACGCTGAAGATGGGCGGCACCGGCTCGAAGCAGGAAGACCAGATCATCACGGTGGCGATGGAAAAGACCACCGGGGCCAAGTTCACTTACATTCCGTACAAGGGTGGCGGCGAGGTCGCCGTTCAGCTGGTCGGCAATCACGTCGATTCCACCGTCAACAATCCGATCGAGGCGGTTGCGCAGTGGCGCGGCGGCAAGGTCCGGCCGCTCTGCGTGTTCGACGACAAGCCGATGGGCTACGACGAGCAGATCACCGACGGCAAGGCATGGAAGGACATTCCGACCTGCAAGTCGCAGGGCCTCGACATCGAATACGTGATGCTGCGCGGCATCTTCATGTCGCCGCGCGCCACCAAGGACCAGATCGACTACTACGTCGACCTTTTCAAGAAGGTCCGCGAGACGCCGGAATGGCAGGACTTCATGAAGACCGGCGCCTTCAACACCACGTTCATGACGGGGGTCGACTACGCCAAATGGGTCGAGACCGAGGAGAAGCGTCACGAGCTGCTGATGAAGGAAGCCGGCTTCCTGGCCTCGAACTGAGCGGCTCGCATGAGCAGTCAGGGCGGATCCACCGGCCCCAGCCACAAGGCGGTCGAACTCGGCGTCACGCTTGCCATCGCGCTCTTCGGGGTCATCGTGATCTTCGGGAGTATCAAGGCAGGCATCAACTGGGGCGCGGAGGGACCGCGCGCCGGCTTCTTCCCCTTCTACGTCGGCCTGTTCATCGTCGCGTCGAGCGCGATGAATGTCCGCAACACGCTGCGCGAAGATGACGGCGGCGTCTTCGCCGAATGGGGACAGCTGCGCCAGGTCCTGAGCGTGGTGGTGCCGACGGCGATCTATGTCGGTGCCCTGCCCTTCACCGGTCTCTATCTCGCATCGATGATCTTCATCGGCTGGTTCATGCGATGGCTCGGCAAATATCGCTGGCTCACGGTTGCGGCGGTCGCAATCGGAATGCCGATCGTCACCTACCTGATCTTCGAGCGCTGGTTCATGGTCCCCTTGCCCAAGGGACCGGTCGAGGAATGGCTCGGACTTTAAACAAGAAAACTCATTCGCTGAGGGTTGCAGGACCAAGCTGGCATGGAAGAGTTCGCCAATCTGTTTCACGGCTTCGCCGTCGCCCTCCAACCCTTCAACATCATGGTGATGATCCTCGGCATCGTGCTGGGCGTGGTCATCGGTGTCCTGCCTGGCCTCGGCGGCGCCAACGGCGTTGCGATCCTGCTGCCGCTGACCTTCAGCATGCCGCCGACCTCCGCCATCATCATGCTGTCCTGCATCTATTGGGGCGCATTGTTCGGCGGCGCCATCACATCGATCCTGTTCAACATCCCCGGCGAACCCTGGTCGGTCGCGACCACCTTCGACGGCTATCCGATGGCGCAGCAGGGCAAGGCCGGCGAAGCGCTCACGGCCGCGTTTACGTCGTCCTTCGTCGGCGCGCTGTTCGCTGTCATGATGATCACGCTGGTTGCGCCGCTGGTCGCAAGCTTCGCGCTGCGGTTCGGACCAGCCGAGAAATTCGCCGTCTACTTCCTCGCCTTCTGCAGCTTCGTCGGCCTGAGCAAGGAGCCGCCCTTCAAGACCGTCGCGGCGATGATGATCGGCTTCGCACTCGCGGCGGTCGGACTCGACTCCATCACCGGCCAGCTCCGGCTCACCTTCGGGATTACCGAGCTGCTCAACGGCTTCGACTTCCTGATCGCCGTCATCGGTCTGTTCGGCATCGGCGAGATCCTGCTCACGATGGAAGAAGGCTTGAGCTTCCGCGGCGGCGACGCGCGGATCAATCTGCGGGTGGTGCTGCACACCTGGAAGGAGATGCCGGCGCATTGGCTGACCTCGTTGCGCTCCTGCCTGATCGGCTGCTGGATGGGCATCACGCCAGCCGGCGCCACACCCGCGTCGTTCATGAGCTATGGCATCGCCAAGCGCCTCTCCAAGCGCGGCAAGAATTTCGGCCGGGGCGAGATCGAGGGCGTCGTCGCGCCGGAGACGGCGGCGCACGCCGCAGGCACCGCGGCACTGTTGCCGATGCTGTCGCTCGGCGTGCCCGGCTCGCCGACCGCGGCGGTGCTGCTGGGCGGTCTGTTGATCTGGGGCCTGCAACCAGGGCCGATGCTGTTCGTCGAGCAGAAGGAATTCGTATGGGGGCTGATCGCCTCGATGTATCTCGGCAATCTCGCCGGGCTCCTGGTCGTTCTGACCTGCGTCCCGGTGTTCGCCGCCATCCTGCGCATTCCGTTCAGCATCATTGCACCACTTATCCTGGTGCTCTGCGCGATCGGCGCCTATTCGGTGCATAGCAGCACGTTCGACGTCGTGCTGATGCTGGTGTTCGGCGTGCTCGGCTATCTGTTCAAGAAGTGCGGCTATCCGCTCGCGCCGCTGGTGCTCGCCATTGTTCTTGGCGACAAGGCCGAAGAAGCGTTTCGGCAGTCGCTGCTGGGATCCCAGGGATCCCTCGGGGTGTTCTTCTCGAACGGGCTGGTCGGCACCATCATGGTGCTCGGCTTGATCGCTCTGTTCTGGTCGGCGCTCCAGGAGGGCTATGCCCGACTGCGGGAAGCCTGACTTTGGTTTAGCTGGACAATCAATCTCGAGATCGGCACTGCTGCGTCGTATTGTCGCTGCAGCGATTTGCCTTGCTAATTCGCGCTTTTTCGCCGATCGCAGGCTGTGAGGATCAGGCAGCGGCCGATGAATCCTCTTGTCTATTGGCATATCATATACCAAACTCCGCATAGCTGTTAGCTAAAAATAGACAGCCTGGAGGAAACATGACGGACTTGGCTCACGCGGGGGCGCCCGCATCTGCAAGAGTAAGTGACGCCTATCGGTGGACGCAGCTGGCGGTTGGCGTTCTGGCGATGGTGATGATCGCCAACTACCAATATGGCTGGACCTTCTTCGTCCCCGACATCGCCAAGACCTTCGGGTGGGACCGTGCCTCGATCCAGTGGGCCTTCACCCTGTTCGTTCTGTTCGAGACTTGGCTGGTGCCGGTCGAGGGCTGGTTCGTCGACAAATACGGCCCGCGCATCGTCGTCCTCGTTGGCGGCGTCCTCTGCGCGATCGGCTGGATGATCAACGCTTACGCCACCTCGCTCAACGGCTACTATCTCGGCATGATCATCGCTGGCATCGGCGCCGGCGGCGTCTACGGCACCTGCGTCGGCAACGCGCTGAAGTGGTTTCCCGACAAGCGCGGCCTCGCGGCCGGCATCACCGCGGCCGGCTTCGGCGCCGGCTCGGCGCTGACCGTAGCCCCCATCCAGGCCATGATCCGCGACTCCGGCTTCCAGACCACCTTCCTGTATTTCGGTCTCGGTCAGGGCATCATCATCGTAATCCTCGCCTTCTTCCTGTTCGCCCCGAAGGAAGGCCAGGTACCCGTGGTCACGCAGAACGCCAATCTCGTGCAGAGCCGCCGCAACTACAACCCGACCGAGGTGATCCGTCAGCCGATCTTCTGGCTGATGTACTTCATGTTCGTGATCGTCGGCGCCGGCGGCCTGATGGTGACCGCCAACCTCAAGCCGATCGCCGGTGACTGGAAGGTCGACGCCGTGCCGGTGACGCTGATCGGCATGACCATGACGGCGGTGACCTTCGCGGCGACCATCGACCGCGTGCTGAACGGCCTGACGCGTCCGTTCTTCGGCTGGATCTCCGACAACATCGGCCGCGAGAACACGATGTTCATCGCCTTCGGCATGGAAGGCATCGGCATCTGGGCGCTGTACATGCTCGGCCACGATCCGGTGTGGTTCGTGATCCTGTCCGGCTTCGTGTTCTTCGCCTGGGGTGAGATCTACTCGCTCTTCCCCTCGACCTGCACCGACACGTTCGGCACGAAGTTCGCGACCACCAATGCCGGCCTGCTCTACACCGCGAAGGGAACGGCGGCGCTCCTGGTGCCGATCGCCAACTACATGCAGCAGTCGAGCGGCAATTGGGACCAGGTCTTCATCATCGCGGCCGGCGCCAACATCCTGGCCTCGATCCTGGCGATTGCGGTGCTGAAGCCCTGGCGCAAGACGGTGGTGCAGAAATCGATGCTGTGAAGCCACTCTTCGCAGCGCAATAAAAATAAAGTCAATCGACCCGAAATCTCGAACGCTCGGCATTTTGCCGAGCGTTTTCTTTTGCTTGGCCACCCGCGACCATCTCGCTGCACAGCAACATGTCGCACCCTGTGTCGCAGGCCATATTGCGGGCTGGAATATATTATACCAGAATGCCTCATCGCAGGTGGGGAGGGCGCGGATCACAGCGGCCCCTCCAAGAGAACGCGTTTGGGAGGATTCATGGTTTCCAGCACAGAGGCATCGCCGACCGACTTGCCGCAATCCAGCGGCTTCCGGTGGGTCCAGCTCGCAATGGGCATCGTCTGCATGGCGATGATCGCGAACCTGCAATATGGCTGGACGCTGTTCGTCGATCCGATCGACGCCAAATTCCATTGGGGCCGCACCGCCATCCAGCTGGCCTTCACGATCTTCGTCGTGACCGAGACCTGGCTGGTGCCGGTCGAGGCCTGGTTCGTCGACAAATACGGTCCGCGCATCGTGATCATGTTCGGCGGCGCGATGATCGCGCTGGCCTGGGTGATCAACTCCTACGCCGACTCGCTCACCCTGCTCTACGCCGGCGCCGTGGTCGGCGGCATCGGCGCGGGCGCGGTCTACGGCACCTGCGTCGGCAATGCGCTGAAATGGTTTCCTGACCGTCGCGGTCTCGCCGCCGGCGCCACCGCCGCCGGCTTCGGCGCAGGCGCAGCGCTCACCGTGGTGCCGATCGCCAGCATGATCGCCTCGAGCGGTTATCAGAGCGCCTTCCTGACCTTCGGCATCGGCCAGGGCCTGATCGTGTGCGTTCTCGCGATCTTCCTGCGGCCGCCGACCAAGGCTGTGCCGGCGCGCAAGAAGCAGCTCAACCTGCCGCAGACCAAGATCGACTACACCCCGCCGCAGGTGCTGCGCGCCCCGATCTTCTGGATCATGTATCTGACGTTCGTCATGGTTGCCTCCGGTGGCCTGATGACCGCGGCCCAGATCGCGCCGATCGCCAAGGATTTCGGAATCGCCAACGAGCCGGTGACGCTCGCCGGGTTCCAGATGGCGGCGCTGACCTTCGCGATCTCGCTCGACCGCATCTTCGACGGCTTCGGCCGGCCGCTGTTCGGCTGGATCTCGGACACCATCGGCCGTGAGCACACCATGTTCATCGCCTTCGGCACCGCTGCGCTGATGCTGCTGACGCTGTCGAACTACGGCCACAACCCGATCGTGTTCGTGCTCGCGACCGCGGTGTATTTCGGCGTGTTCGGCGAGATCTACAGCCTGTTCCCGGCCACCTCGGGCGACACCTTCGGCAGCAAATACGCCACGACCAACAACGGCATGCTCTACACAGCGAAGGGCACCGCATCGCTGCTCGTCCCGCTCGCGAGCCTCGTCTCGGCCAAATATGGCTGGCAGGCGGTGTTCGTCATCGGCGTCGGCCTCAACGCAACCGCCGCGCTGCTGGCGCTGTTCGTGATCAAGCCGCTGCGCCGCGCCTTCATTCTCGGCAAGGAGGCCGCCGTCACCGAGCCGGCCGCGCAGGACATCCGCACGGCGTGAGCCATCCACTTCTTCCCGCGACTGCAGGAGGCGCATCCCCCCGGTGCGCCTCTTTTTTTCTGTTCGAGTAGATTGAATGCCAGATGCCAGAGGCAACACAGCTCTGACAGCACTACTGACCTTGTTTAGCCGAGATTTGCCTCGGAAACCGCAAGATCCGCATTGACATCTGGCATAACGTATACCAGACTTCCTCTCGTTCAAAACAACCAACGGGAGGGTGCCATGAAAGTCGGAGACATCCTGCGCAACAAGACGGCGCGCGTGATCACGGTGCGTATGAACGAGACCGTCGGCGTCGCGGCGCAGCTGATGCGCGCGAGCAATGTCAGCGCCCTCGTCGTCAAGGACGTCGTGCGTACCGAGGGCAATACCGCCGCCGGCATGTTCACCGAGCGTGACGTCGTGCGGGCCATCGCCGAGCACGGCGCCGCCGGCGTCAACATGAAGGTCTCGCAGTTGATCTCGCCGCAGCGGCTGATCTCCTGCAGCACCGAGGACACGCTCGAGCACGTCCGCCACCTGATGAACGTGCACCACATCCGCCACCTGCCCGTCATCGTCGACTTCGCGCTCGCCGGCGTCATCAGCATGCGCGACGTGTCGACGGCCTTCGACGAGGCGGAAGCCTCCGCCGCCGCCTGATCGGCAGAGCTCCGGCTCGCGATCGGTTCCATCGCGGATCAAGACTTGTCGGAGCGACGGAGCGCCTGCTAGGCGGTCCGCAATCGAGAGCGACGGCACCGGGCCGTCGCCTCGCTTGTCCCGACAGGATGACCTGCGATGAAAGCCTATGTTTATGGCGCCCAGGGCGCCGCGATCACCGATGTCGCCAAGCCGACGCCGAAGGGCACGCAGGTTCTGATCCGCGTGCGCGCCTGCGGCCTTAACCGCGCCGATCTCGGCATGACCAAGGGCCATGCCCACGGCGCCGCCGGCGGCGTCGGCACCGTGCTCGGCATGGAGTGGGCCGGCGAGGTTGCCGAACTCGGGCCGGACGCGACAGGCCTGAAGGTCGGCGACAAGGTGATGGGCTCGGGCGGCGCGGCGTTCGCCGAATACACCCTCGCCGATCACGGCCGGCTGTTCCACGCCCCCTCCAACATGAACTTCGATGAGGCGGCGACGCTGCCGATCGCGCTCACGACGATGCACAATGCGGTCGTCACCAACGGCGCGCTGCAACCCGGCCAGCGGGTGCTGATCCAGGGCGCGAGCTCCGGCGTCGGACTGATGGCGATGCAGGTCGCCAAGCTCAAGGGCGCTTCGCTCGTGATCGGCTCCTCGACCGACCCGGCGCGTCGTGCGCGCCTGAAGGAGTTCGGCGCCGATCTCGCAATCGATTCGAGTGACCCGTCCTGGGTCGACCAGGTGCGCGAAGCCACCGGCGGCGACGGCGTTGACCTGATCGTCGACCAGATCTCCGGCACAGTCGCCAACCAGAACCTCGCCGCGACCAGGGTGCTCGGCCGCATCGTCAATGTCGGCCGGCTCGGCGGCACCCATGCCGACTTCAATTTCGACCTGCATGCGGCGCGCCGTATTACCTATGTCGGCGTCACCTTCCGGACCCGCTCGATCGAGGAGATCCGCGCGATCTTCGCCGAGGTGAAGCAGGACATCTGGAGCTCCGTGGAATCCCGGACGCTGCGGCTGCCGATCGACCGCGTCTTCGCCTTCGACGACATCGGCGCGGCGTTCGCCCACATGGAAGCCAACAAGCATCTCGGCAAGATCGTGGTGACCTTGTGAGCCCATTGTTCTGACATTTAGACGCAATCGAAACAGTGCGCGGCAAAGACGAGGTTGCCGCGCGATGCCGGCTTTCACGGCGCGGCATCGGCTGCTAAATCCGCGGCCATGAAGGACGCCGTCTCTCATGTCGATTCCGGAAAGGCCCGCGTCGCTGCGATCTCGATCGCGGCGAGCGCGAGCATGGCCGCGGCGAAGTTCATCGTCGGCGTCCTGATCGGCAGTCTCGCTCTGGTCTCCGAAGCGCTGCACAGCGCCGTCGACGTCGTCGCCACCATCATCACCTGGATGGTCGTTCGGGTATCGGACCGGCCAGCCGACGACGAGCATCATTACGGCCATGGCAAGCTCGAGAGCCTGTCGGCGCTCGTCGTCATCGCCCTGCTCTACGTGCTGGCCGGCGGCGTGCTGGTCGAGTCCGTCAGCCGGCTGCGCGAGGCGGCGCCGCCGCCGTCGCTGTCGGCCATTCCGTTCGTCGTGCTGCTGATCGACATCGCGGTCAATTTCTGGCGCGCCCGCGCGCTGCACCGGGCGGCGCACGAGACCCACAGCCAGGCGCTCGCCGCTGATGCGCTGCATTTCGCCTCCGACGTGCTCGGCTCGGTCGCGGTCATCGCCGGCCTCGTCCTCACCGGGTTCGGCTTCTGGTGGGGCGACTCCGCCGCGGCCGTCGCGGTTGCCGTGATGATCTCCGTGCTGGGTCTCAGGCTGGCGCGCTCGACCGTGGAAACCCTGCTCGACCGCGCGCCGGACGGCGCGGCCGAGAAGGCGGATGCCGCGATCCGTTCGGTTGCCGGCGTCGTCGACGTCGAGCGTCTGCGCGTGCGGCTCGTCGGCGCGACGCACTTCGTCGATGCCACGGTGCAAGTGCCGCGCACCTACCCGATCGACCGCGTCGACGAGATCAAGCGCCAGGCGCAGGCCTCCGTCGACAAGACGCTGTCGGGCGCCGACGTCACCTTCACCACGGTGCCGGTCGCCTTGAGCAACGAGAGCGTGCGCGAGCGGATCATGGTGATCGCGCGCAACTCCGGCCTCGCCATCCACCATGTCACCGTGCATGACATCGGCGGCCGGCTGATCGTCGCGATCGATCTCGAGGTCGACGGCGACATGACCCTGGTCTCCGCGCACGCGATCGCGCACGAGCTGGAGCGCTCGATCCGCGAGGAGTTCGGCGCCGACGTCGAGGTCGACACGCATATCGAGCCGCTCGAGCCGGAATTGCCGTTCGGCATCGACGCACCGGCGCAGCGCGTCGAGGAGATCGCGGCGGCGCTGCAGCGCTTCGCCGCCGAGACCGACATGTATGACGTGCACAACATCCGCGTCCGCAACACCGAGGCCGGCGAGATCGTCAACTTCCACTGCCGCGCCGCGCCGTCGATGAGCGTGCTCAAGGTGCACGACAACGTCGACCATATCGAACGCGGAGTGCGGCGCGCCTTCCCGACGGTCAAGCGCGTCATCAGTCATGCCGAGCCGCCGCACGGCTGAGCCCGTGATGTCACGTGGTGTTCTCGCTTCGGACTCCTGTTGCCGGCTTTTCGCCATGGCAAATCCGCATTGGATAAGATTTATTAGCTTTTGCCAAATCGTTGACTCTCGACAGCCCGACAAATCTGGATTCAAATTGACTTGATTCGGAAGTGGCTGGGGCTCTTTCGAAATTCGGGTATCCAGGAAGTTTCGGGGGTCTACAGCATGGCGCGTGCGCATGCCGCGAACGCGTGCGTCCAATCTTCTGATTCGATCAAAGGGTTGGCGCAATCGATCGCGAAACCGGCCTATCAAAGGCTGCTGACTGCTGAGCCGGTATTGCGTCGTGCTGTCCCTACTTTGATCATTGCCTTTCTCGTCACGATCTGTCTCGGCGCCTTCGTCCAGGTGCTCGACCAGAGCCGGCAGAAGCGCGGCGCGACCAAGCGCGACCTCGCGGCCATCTCCGACCTGCTGGCCGACCGCATCGCCCACCTGGCAATGCGCCCGGACCGGGTCGCCACCATCGAGCACCTGCAGGGCCTGCTGCCCGACCTGATCCCGAGCTGGGGCGCCTCGCCCGGGCGCCACGTCATCGTCACCGGCGCCGACCATCGCATCCTGGCCCGCGTCCCGGTCGATGCCGCGCTCGGCGAGAACGACCGCATCCTCGACCTGATCTCGACCGCGCAGCTGCTCGCCACGCCGGGCCTGCAGGGCGCGGTCACCGAGATCACGCTGCCGAACGGCCGCCCGGCCTTCGCCGTCTCGCAGCTGATCAAGGCGCTGCCCGGCCGCGTCGTCGTGATCCAGGAGAAGCTCGAGCCGATCTGGGGCTCGGACGCGGCGCTGTCTGTCACGCTGTCGGCCACCACAGGCTTCGTCGTGCTCATTCTCGGCTTCGCCTTCCACTGGCAGTCGACCCGCGCCCGCGAGGGCGACCTGATCAACGACGCCGTCCGCGGCCGCATCGACACGGCGCTGAACCGCGGCCGCTGCGGCCTGTGGGACTGGGACCTGTCGCGCGGCCGGATCTTCTGGTCGAACTCGATGTTCGAGATGCTCGGCCTCGACAACCGCAGCGACCTGCTCACCTTCGGCGAGGTCAATGCGCTGGTGAACTCCGACGACATCGACCTGTTCGCGATCGCCGACCAGCTCGTCGCCGGCGACATCCGCCAGATCGACCAGAGCTTCCGCATGCGCCACACCGAGGGTCACTGGATCTGGCTGCGGGTGCGCTGTGAGCTCAGCCAGGGCACCACCGCCTCCGGCATGCACCTGATCGGCATCGCCGTCGACATCACCGAGCAGAAGAGCCTGGCGGAAAAGACCGTCGAAGCCGATCTGCGGCTGCGCGACGCCATCGAGACGATCTCCGAGGCGTTCGTGCTGTGGGACGCCAACAACCGCCTGGTGTTGTGCAACTCGCACTTCCAGAAGCTGCACAAGCTGCCGGAATCCGCCGTCATCCCCGGCACCTCCTACGAGACCGTCATCGAGGTCGGCAAGATGCCGGAGATCCGCACCCGGCTGCACGACAACAGCCAGCACGCGCAGGGCGGCCGCACCTTCGAGGCGCAGCTCGACGACGGCAGCTGGCTGCACATCTCGGAGCGCCGCACCAAGGACGGCGGCTACGTCTCGGTCGGCACCGACATCACCCGGATCAAGGAGCACGAGCAGAAGCTCGTCGACAATGATCTGCGGCTGCGCGCCACCGTCATCGACCTGCAGCGCTCGCAGACCGCGCTGGAGCGGCAGGCGATCGAGCTCGCCGACCTCGCCGAGAAGTACTCGCAGGAAAAGACCCGGGCCGAGGAAGCCAACCAGACCAAGTCGAAATTCCTCGCCAATATGAGCCACGAGCTGCGCACGCCGCTCAACGCCATCATTGGCTTCTCGGAGATCATGGGCAGCGGCATGTTCGGCTCGCTCGGCTCGGAGAAGTACCAGGAATACTGCCACGACATCCTGACCTCCGGTCAGTACCTGCTCGAGGTGATCAACGACATTCTCGACATGTCCAAGATCGAGGCCGGCCGCATGAAGCTCGACATGGAGCCGCTCGACCTCGCCAAGACGCTGGCGGAATCGCTCCGCGTGGTGTCCGGCCGCGCCCAGGACAAGAGCCTGGTGCTCGACGCCGACATCGAGGGCAGCATCCCGGTCATCGCCGACCGCCGCGCCACCAAGCAGATCATGGTCAACCTGCTGTCGAACGCGGTGAAGTTCACCCCCGAAGGCGGCCGCGTCACGATGCGCAGCCGGGTGTTCGAGGACAAGGTGGTGCTGATCATCGCCGACACCGGCATCGGCATCCCCGCGCAATCGCTGGCCCGGCTCGGCCGCCCGTTCGAGCAGGTCGAGAGCCAGATGACCAAGACCTATCACGGCTCCGGCCTCGGCCTCGCGATCGCCCGCTCGCTGACCCAGCTGCACGGCGGCTCGATGCGGCTGCGCTCGCGGATCGAGCTCGGCACCGTCGTCCGCGTCACCCTGCCCCGCGACGCGTACAAGGCCACGGCGAACATCTCCGTCGCGGCGTAGGTGGCCCGGCTGCATCAACAACCACCGCTGCCGTCCGGGGCTTGACCCCGGACCCATAACCCCAGGCCGTCGTGCGAGGCACGCTCGTCGACCATCCCGCGCCTCATCTCCGCCGCGGCGTATGGGTCCCGGGTCAAGCCCGGGACGACACCTGAGGATCGGATCAACATCTCAAACAACCACGGACCTCGGCGCGTCCGACAGAACTGGACATGCCCCCGCATGCTCGCGGCACATGGATGCCCGAGTGATGCGATCAGTCCGCCCCTCGACGATGCAAAGGGCGCAGGGAAGGCCAGGCGTCGGCTGACGCCTGCGGCCCGCCTGCGAAAAAAATGCAGGCGGCAGGTACCACAGGTGCAGCCGGACAAACCCGGCCTTCCCTGCGCGACGGTCTTAACGCTTATACGCAGTCTGCCTGGTGCGCCGGGCTTGTTGGCCACCATTCGCGACAACGCGCTTTCGCACATTGCGCGGGACACCAGCGTCGGGGTGCCAGCACGCTGCGACTTCACGTCCGCGCCGAACCGTTCGTCCGCGCATCCTCTTCAGGACACGCTGCGGCTCATCGCGGCCATCGCCTCCCCGCCTCGCGTGTCGTGACGATCGCGCGCAACGCCCCTCTGCATGAGGCGGGATGCGCACAGGAAGACACAGGAATTGATTTCTGAAAATAGGAATATTTTTCACCGCGCATCTGGACAGCGTGTCGCGCGTTGAAAAGACTGACGAAATCGGGCGCGGCGCGCATGCTTCCTTCAACAGGCGTGATCGCGCTTCACGCCACTGAACAGGCGCGTCTCTGCTCGTCGGGCAAATCAATCACAGTGAAGAAAATCGCCGCCGGCCATGATCGCATGCGCGCAGATTGGCTGTAGCAATTTTCACCAAGTGTGAGCGGCGGCTGCCGTGCGATGACCATCGCCATGATCGCACCGAGGAGAGACGGATGCTGAAGCGACTTTGGCGCGGCTGGACCAGGCCGGAGAATGCAGACGCCTACGAACAACTGCTGCGGTCGACGATCTTTCCAGGCATCATGGGTCGGAAGATCGACGGATTTCTCGGCATCGAGCTGCTGCGCAGACCGGTCGGGACCGAGATCGAGTTCATGACGATCATGACGTTCACCGATCAGGCGGCGGTTGTGCGCTTCGCAGGTCCGCAGCACGAGACGGCCGTGGTGCCAGCGGCGGCACAATTGTTGCTCAGCCGCTATGACGACCAAGCCGCGCACTACGAGCTGCGGATCGCGCGCCATGCGCAAGCCCAGGATTCGGCGACCGCATGAGGGCCATGGCCGGCCGATGACCCCGGTGAGGCCAGACCTGCTGCGACGGCATCGACCGTCCCCGCGGCCCTGGATTGCTTCGCTGCGCTCGCAATGACGCGTGGAGAGAGCCGTGCTCTGTTACTACCTATCGTGCGAGCCCAGGTACGGACGGAACCGTTTGGCACCTTCATTGCGAGCGCAGCGAAGCAATCCAGGGGCCGCTTGCTGAGCTGCTAATCGATAGCCGCGAACATCTGGCTTGAAACGCGTCGACGCCCGCCGCGCCTCACGCCTGCAGGCTCGGCGCGACCTCGCGCGCGACCTGCACCAGCGCCGCGATCAGCGGGGTCATCGGGTCGCGCTGGGGGATGACGAGGCCGATCTGGTAGTTGATGACGGGGTCGACGATCGGGATCGAGCGGACCTTGTCGGCGAGGCCGAGCGTCTCGGCGAGCTTGGCCGGCATCACGCTGGCCCAGCGGCCGGTCTTGACGTGGGTGTAGAGCACGAGCAGCGAATTGGACGTCAGCGTCGGCGTCACCTCGTTGCCGGCGGCCTTCAGCGCGCGGTCGATGATGCGGCGGTTCTGCATGTCCGGCGTCAGCAGGCACAGCGGCACCTGCCCGACCTCCTGCCAGGTCACCTGCTCGCGATCGCCGAACATCCCGTCCGGCGCGGTCAGCAGCCGGTAGCTCTCGTTGTACAGCGGGATGGTGCGGACGCGGCCGATCGGCTCGTTCTCGATGTAGGTCAGGCCGGCATCGACCTCGAGGTTCTCAAGAAGGCCGAGCACGTCCGCGGAAGTGCACGACATGATGCGGAACCGCACCTCCGGGTGCCGGGCGCGGAACGGGGTCGTCAGCGACGCAACCATGCCGAGCACGGTCGGCACTGCCGCGATCCGGATCTCGCCCGACAGCTTGTCCTTGAGGCCATTGATCTCCTGGCGCATCGCCCGGAAATCGCCGACGATCCGGCGCGCCCAGTCCAGGGTGCGCTCGCCCTCCGGCGTGAACCCCTGGAACCGCGATCCCCGCTGCACCAGCATGACGCCGAGGATCTCCTCGAGCTGCTTGATGCTGGTCGACATCGTCGGCTGGGTGACGCCGCAGGCTTCGGCCGCGCGGCCGAAATGACGCTCCTTGGCCAGCGCCAGCAGCAGTTCGAGCTTGTCGATCAAGGGGTCGGCCTTCCAGCGGTTGAGTGGCCCGGTTCCGCACGTTTTGGGAGCCTCCGGGCAGGCTGAAACCCTATCACGACGAGGGGGTGCCGGACACGGGTAAAACACGCCGCATGACGGTCGCGAGAAGGTCCGTTTTTCGTCAACTTGTAGCTACCTCACGATTGCGTTTCGCTATCGCAGCACGGGACTGCTTTATTGATATCTGGAGCATTTCCAACTTGTATGTGCGAAACGCTTGCAACGCAGAATCGGGATCAGGATGACGCCGG
This sequence comes from Bradyrhizobium sp. HKCCYLS2038, assembly GCF_051167655.1. Classification (NCBI taxonomy): domain Bacteria; kingdom Pseudomonadati; phylum Pseudomonadota; class Alphaproteobacteria; order Hyphomicrobiales; family Nitrobacteraceae; genus Bradyrhizobium; species Bradyrhizobium sp. HKCCYLS2038. The sequence goes on from NZ_JBNPTM010000005.1 coordinate 101,189, forward strand.
TGTACGAAAGTTGGGACGCGGCGCGCGGCGCCGAGATCATCGCCGAACATAGCCAGATGGAGGGAGCAACCTTGCCCATCCTCCATGCGTTGCAGGAGGCGTTCGGCTACGTGCCCGAGGATGCCCTTCCAATGATCGCATCCGCTCTCAACCTGTCACGCGCCGAGGTTTACGGCGTGTTCACGTTCTACCATGATTTCCGGGCCAAGAAGGCCGGCCGCCACGTGCTGAAGCTGTGCCGCGCCGAGGCCTGCCAGGCCGCCGGCGGTGATGCGCTCGCGGCGCGCGCCGAGGCCAAGCTCGGCATCGCCATGGGCAACACGACGGCCGACGAACGCGTCACGCTGGAGCCGATCTACTGCCTCGGCCTGTGCGCGACCGCGCCCTCGGCGATGCTCGACGGCCGGCTGGTCGGCCGGCTCGACGAAGCCCGGATCGATGCCCTCGTCTCGGAGGCCCAACGATGAGCGTGCGTCTTTTTGTCCCGTGTGATGCCGGCGCGCTCGCCGTCGGCGCCGATGAGGTTGCGCAGGCGCTGCACCGCGAGGCGCTCGCGCGCGGTGTCGAAATCGAGATCGTCCGCAACGGCTCGCGTGGGTTGTACTGGCTCGAGCCGCTGGTCGAGCTGGAGACGGCGCAGGGCCGGTTCGGCTTCGGCCCCGTCACCGCTGACGACGTGCCGTCGCTGCTCGACGCCGTCATCGCCGACAAGCCGCACAAGCTCTCGCTCGGGCTGACCGAGGAGATTCCGTGGCTGAAGCGGCAGACCCGCCTCACCTTCGTCCGCTGCGGCGTCGTCGATCCGCTGTCGCTGGAAGACTACCGCGCCCATGGCGGCTACAAGGGTCTCACGCGCGCCCTGACCTTGTCGCCGGACGCAGTCATTGCCGAGGTCACCACGTCGGGCCTGCGCGGCCGCGGCGGCGCCGGCTTCCCGACCGGCATCAAGTGGAAGACGGTGTCGCAGACCGCAGCCGACCGCAAATACGTCATCTGCAACGCCGACGAGGGCGACAGCGGCACCTTCGCCGACCGCATGCTGATGGAAGGCGATCCCTTCGTGCTGATCGAAGGCATGACCATCTGCGGCATCGCGGTGGGCGCCACCAAGGGCTACATCTACACGCGCTCGGAATATCCGCACGCCATCGCGACCATGACCAAGGCGATCGACATCGCCAAGAAGGCCGGCCTGCTCGGCGACAAGATCGCGGGCTCCAACTACACCTTCGAGCTCGAAGTTCGCACCGGCGCCGGCGCCTATGTCTGCGGCGAAGAGACCGCGCTGATGGAGAGCCTCGAAGGCAAGCGCGGCCTCGTCCGCGCCAAGCCGCCGCTGCCCGCCCATCATGGCCTGTTCGGCAAGCCGACCGTGGTCAACAACCTGCTGTCGTTCGCGGCGATCCCCTTCATCCTCGACGAAGGCGCCAAGGCCTATGCCGAGTTCGGCATGGGACGCTCACGCGGCACGATGCCGATCCAGATCGCAGGGAACGTCAAGTTCGGCGGCCTGTTCGAGACCGCGTTCGGCATCACGCTGGGCGAGCTGGTCGAGGAGATCGGCGGCGGCACCTTCACCGGCCGCCCCGTCCGTGCGGTGCAGGTCGGCGGCCCGCTCGGCGCCTATTTCCCCCGCGCGCTGTTCGATACGCCGTTCGACTACGAGGCGTTCGCCGCCAAGGACGGCCTGATCGGCCATGGCGGCATCGTCGTGTTCGACGACACCGTCGACATGTCGAAGCAGGCGCGCTTCGCGATGGAGTTCTGCGCCATCGAATCCTGCGGCAAGTGCACGCCCTGCCGCATCGGCTCGACGCGCGGCGCCGAGACCATCGACAAGATCCGCCGCGGCGAGCGCGTCGCCGAGAACATCGCCCTGGTCGAAGACCTCTGCGGCACTATGAAGCTCGGATCGCTCTGTGCACTCGGGGGCTTCACGCCCTACCCTGTGCTCTCGGCGCTGAAGCACTTCCGCGAAGACTTCGGACCTCAGCAGCCGCACCTGCAGGCTGCGGAATAGAATTTCGGGAATAAGGACACCAGCCATGTCGCTCATCCACGAAACCGATTACGGAACGCCGCTCTCCAAGTCCGAGAAGATGGTCACCTTGACCATCGACGGCCAGAGCATCACCGTTCCCGAGGGCACCTCGATCATGCGCGCGGCCATGGAGGCCGGCACGCAGATCCCGAAGCTTTGCGCGACCGACATGGTCGACGCGTTCGGCTCCTGCCGCCTCTGCCTCGTCGAGGTCGAAGGCCGCGCCGGCACGCCGGCCTCCTGCACCACGCCGGTGGGACAGGGCCTCGTCGTGCACACCCAGACCGAGCGGCTGAAGAAGCTGCGCAAAGGCGTGATGGAGCTCTACATCTCCGACCATCCGCTCGACTGTCTGACCTGCGCCGCCAACGGCGATTGCGAGCTGCAGGACATGGCCGGCGCGGTCGGCCTGCGTGACGTGCGCTACGGCAACCAGGGTGAGAACCACGTGTTCGCCGACGCCTGCGGCGAGGCCAATCCGGCCTGGCTGCCGAAGGACGAGTCCAACCCCTATTTCACCTACGATCCCTCCAAGTGCATCGTCTGCTCGCGCTGCGTCCGCGCCTGCGAGGAAGTGCAAGGCACCTTCGCGCTGACCATCTCCGGCCGCGGCTTCGACAGCCGGGTGTCGCCCGGCATGAGCGAGAGCTTCCTCGGCTCCGAATGCGTCTCCTGCGGCGCCTGCGTGCAGGCCTGCCCGACCGCGACCCTGACCGAGAAGAGCGTGATCGAGATCGGCCAGCCGGAGCATTCGGCGGTCACCACCTGCGCCTATTGCGGCGTCGGCTGCACCTTCAAGGCGGAGATGCGCGGCGAGGAAGTCGTGCGCATGGTGCCCTACAAGGACGGCAAGGCCAATCGCGGCCATTCCTGCGTCAAGGGCCGCTTCGCCTGGGGCTATGCGACCCACAAGGAGCGCATCCTCAAGCCGATGATCCGCGAGACCATCGACCAGCCCTGGCGCGAGGTCTCCTACGACGAGGCCTTCAAATTCGCAGCCGACAAGATGCGCAGCCTGCAGGCCAAGTATGGCCGCGACTCGATCGGCGGCATCACCTCCTCCCGCTGCACCAACGAAGAGACCTATCTGGTGCAGAAGCTGATCCGCGCGGGCTTCGGCAACAACAATGTCGACACCTGCGCCCGCGTCTGCCACTCGCCGACCGGCTACGGCCTCGCCACCACCTTCGGCACCTCCGCCGGCACGCAGGACTTCGACTCGGTCGAGGATTCCGACGTGATCATGGTGATCGGCGCCAACCCGACCGATGCGCATCCGGTATTCGGCTCGCGCATGAAGAAGCGGCTGCGCCAGGGCGCCAAGCTGATCGTCGTCGATCCGCGCAAGATCGACCTCGTGAAGTCGGCGCACATCAAGGCGGACTATCACCTGCCGCTGCTGCCCGGCACCAATGTCGCCATCCTGACCGCGCTGGCGCATGTCATCGTCACCGAGGGCCTCGTCAACGAGACCTTCGTGCGCGAGCGCTGCGACTGGAGCGAATTCCAGGACTGGGCCGAGTTCGTCGCGCTGGAGAAGAACAGCCCCGAGGCGATCGCCGCGATCTCCGGCGTCGATCCGGAAGCGATCCGCGGCGCGGCCCGGCTCTATGCCAAGGGCGGCAACGGCGCGATCTATTATGGCCTTGGAGTCACCGAGCACAGCCAGGGCTCGACCACGGTGATCGCGATCGCCAACCTCGCGATGGCCACCGGCAATATCGGCCGCCGCGGCGTCGGCGTGAACCCGCTGCGCGGCCAGAACAACGTGCAGGGCTCCTGCGATATGGGCTCGTTCCCGCACGAGCTGCCGGGCTACCGGCACATCTCGGGCGACGCGGTGCGCGATCAGTTCGAGGCGATGTGGAACGTCAAGCTCAACCCTGAGCCGGGCCTGCGCATCCCCAACATGTTCGACTCCGCGATCGACGGCACCTTCAAGGGCCTCTACGTGCAGGGCGAGGACATCCTGCAGTCCGATCCCAACACCACGCATGTCGTGCAGGCGCTGTCGTCGATGGAGTGCGTGATCGTGCAGGACCTGTTCCTGAACGAGACCGCCAACTACGCCCACGTCTTCCTGCCCGGCTCGACCTTCCTGGAGAAGGACGGCACCTTCACCAATGCCGAGCGCCGTATCCAGCGCGTCCGCAAGGTGATGACCCCGCTCAACGGCCTCGCCGACTGGGAGGTCACGATCGGCCTGGCCAAGGCGATGGGCTTCGAGATGACGTACAGCCACCCTTCCGAGATCATGGACGAGATCGCGGCGCTGACGCCGACCTTCACCGGCGTCTCCTACCAGAAGCTCGAGGAGATGGGCTCGGTGCAGTGGCCCTGCAACGAGAAGTATCCGGAGGGCTCGCCGATCATGCATGTCGACGGATTCGTCCGCGGCAAGGGCAAGTTCGTGGTCACCGAATATGTCGCGACCGACGAGCGCACCGGCCCGCGCTTCCCGCTGCTGCTGACCACCGGCCGCATCCTGTCGCAGTACAATGTCGGCGCCCAGACGCGGCGCACCGACAATGTGGTGTGGCATGGCGAGGATGTGCTGGAGATCCATCCGCACGACGCCGAGCAGCGCGGCATTCGCGACGGCGACTGGGTGCGGCTGACCAGCCGCGCCGGCGAGACCACACTGCATGCGCTGATCTCGGAGCGCGTGGCGCCGGGCGTGGTCTACACCACGTTCCATCACCCGCTCACGCAGGCCAACGTCATCACCACGGACTACTCCGATTGGGCGACCAACTGTCCTGAGTACAAGGTCACTGCCGTGCAGGTCTCGCAGTCCAACGGGCCGTCGGACTGGCAGAAGGCCTATGACGAGCAGGCCCGCAACTCGCGCCGCATCGCCCCGATCGTGGAGGCGGCGGAGTAGCATGCGAGATGCAGTGCGCATCGCGGATCGTCTGGTCTGGCGCGACGGAGCCCTCACCGAGGGCCACCGCCGCGTGCCGGAGGAGACCGCGGTCGCACTGACCTATAATGGCGGCACCCAGGCCGTCATGATGGCGACGCCGCACGACCTCTCCGACTTCGCCATCGGCTTCAGCCTCAACGAGGGCCTCATCACGAGCCGCGACGACATCACCTCGCTCGATGTCGTCGAGCTCGATGACGGCATCGAGCTGCGGATGTGGCTCCCCGATGCCCTCGCCGAACGCCTCGCCCAGCGCCGCCGCAACATCGCCGGCCCCACCGGCTGCGGCCTGTGCGGCATCGACTCCCTTGCTGAAGCGGTGCGGCCGGCGGCACATGTGCCCCAGGGCCGAAGCTTCACGCCCCGTGACGTCATGGCGGCGCTGGCCGCGATCGAGCCGCTGCAGAAGCTGAACCACGAAACCCGTGCCGTGCACGCCGCGGCATTTTGGACCCCTGCCCGCGGCATCGTTGCACTTCGCGAGGACGTCGGCCGTCACAACGCGCTCGACAAGCTTGCCGGCCACCTCGCGCAGACGCACAGCACGGCGAGCGAAGGCCTCGTCATCATGACCAGCCGCGTCTCGGTCGAGCTGGTGCAGAAGGCCGCGGCGATGGGTGCGCCCATTCTGGTCGCGGTGTCAGCACCGACCGCGCTGGCCATCCGCCTGGCGGAGGCTGCCGGCATCACGCTGATTGCGGTGGCCCGCAACGACGGTTTTGAAATCTTCACCCATCCCGAGCGGATCAGCCCCGAGGCTGGCGCGCGCTCTACACAGACGGACAAGTCCCATGTCGCATAGCAGCACCCACGATCGCCTCGTCTACATGGCCAACCAGATCGGAAAATTCTTCCAGAGCCAGGGCCACGACAAGGAAGTCGCCGGCGTCGCCGAGCACATCAAGAAGTTCTGGGACCCGCGGATGTTGAAGACGATCTACGCCCACCACGACGCGGGCGGCGCCGGGCTGGACCCAGCCGTGAACGAAGCGATCGGCAAGCTGAAGGCCGCGGCGGTCGCGAAGGAGAAGGCGTAGCCACACGACGACGCTGGGCGATCGCTCCCAGATCCTACTCCCCCTCCAGCAGCGCCGTGAACACGCGGCGCACCTCGCCTTGCGTCTCGCGCAGGCGTGCCTCCAGCGCCGAGAAGTCCGGTGCGTCGCCGGCGCGCGCCAGCACCCGCAGCAGGTCCTCGCCGGCTTGATCCGGCTTGAACTTGTCGCTGACGCATAGACGCAGAATCTGCGTCAGATCATGATAGAGCCGCGCCGCCTGGCGCAGGATCACGGCATCCGAACGCGACAGCACTTCGAGCCGCTCGGCGTGATCGAGCACCTGCAGCGAGCTGACGTCGAGGATCTCCGGCTTGGTCGCGGCATGCACGAGCTGCAGATATTGCGCGACGAAGTCGATGTCGACCATGCCGCCGGCGGCGTGCTTGAGGTCCCACAGATCCGCCTCGCCCTTCTCGGCCGCGATCGCGCGGCGCATGTCGGCCACGTCACGGGCGATCGCCTCGGCGTCGCGCCGGCGCTGTAGCGCCGTCTGGATGATCGCCTCGACGCGGGCGCGGAACGCCGGTGACGCTGAGATCACCCGCGCGCGCGTCAGCGCCATGTGCTCCCAGGTCCACGCCTCCTGTTCCTGATAATGCGCGAAGGAATCGATGTGGGAGGCGAGCGGGCCGGCGCGGCCCGACGGCCGCAGCCGCATGTCGATGTCGTACAGCACGCCGTAGTTGGTGCGCGAGGTAAAGGCCGAGATCAGCCGCTGCGTGAAGCGAGCGAAGTAGTGCGCGCCCTGCAGCGGGCGCTCGCCATCCGAGTCCGGTTCGTCGGCGTCGAAATCATACAGCAGGATCAGATCGAGATCCGACGAGGCCGTCATCTCGCGCGCCCCGAGCCGGCCCATCGCGATGATCGCCGTCTCCTGCCCCTTGATGCGGCCGTGCTGAGCGGCGAAGTGCTCGGTCACGAGATCATGCACGGTGTGCACGATGCCCTCGGCGACGTCGGCGAACGCCGTGCCAGCCTGCTGCGCCGACACCGTCCCTGAGAGAATGCGCGTGCCGATCAGGAACAGGCTCTCCTGGCCGAACAGCCTGAGACGATCGAGGAATTCCTCATAGGTGCCGGCATCCTGCAGGGTCGCCGCAAGACGCTGCGACAGCTCGCGCTGGTCCGGCATCGCACCGAAGAAGCGCGGATCGATCAGGCCGTCCATCAGCCGCGGCTGCCGCGCCAGCATGTCACTGAGCCGCGGCGCCGCACCGAGCACGAGCGCCACCAGCGCGACGAGATCGCGGTTCTGCCCGAGCAGGGTGATCAGGCGGCCGCCGAGCTGCAGCGCCTGCAGGAAGCCGTCGAACGCGACCACGGCGCGATCCGGCTCGTCGGCGTGAGCGAGACCGTCTATCAGCGCGGGCAGGAACTCGGTGAAGCTGGCCCGGGTCGCCTCAGAGCGGAACACGCGGTACTCGCCCGCCAGCCATCGCTGCAGCGTTTTGGCGACCATGAGCGGATCGCGGAAACCGAGCGCGGCCAGATGCTCCAACAGGCGATGTTCGTCCGGCCCGGCGCCATAGTTCACCGGCGGCAGGCTCACCGTTCCCGTGGGATCGCCTTCGAACAGCCGGGCATAGTGCCCCTGCACCACGCCGAGCTGAAACAGAAGATCCGTCGCGAACGCCTCACGGGTCTCGTAGCCGAAGAAGCACGCGAACCGCCCGACCCCTTCGACATCGTCGGGCAGACTGTGGATCTGCTCGTCCGCCATCATCTGCAGGCGGTGCTCGACCCGGCGCAGGAACTCATAGGCGACACCGAGCTCATCGCGGGCCTGCGCGGTGATCCAGTTGCTGCTCGTGAGCACGTCGAGCGCCTGCAAGGTCGGACGCACGCGCAGCTCTGGATGCCGGCCGCCGGCGATCAATTGCTGCGTCTGGGCAAAAAATTCGATCTCGCGGATGCCGCCGCGGCCGACCTTGACGTTGTGACCTTCGACCGCGATCTCGCTGTGGCCGCGATAGACCTGCATCTGCCGCTTCATGTCGTGGACGTCGGTCAGCGCCTGGAAGTCGAGATGCTTGCGCCAGACGAACGGCGACAGCTCGGCGATCATGGCCTCGCCCGCGACGATGTCGCCGGCACAGACGCGGGCCTTGATCATCGCGGCGCGCTCCCAGGTGCGGCCTTCGCGCTCGTAGTAGTGCAGCGCCGCCTCTGTCGACATCGCCACCTGCGTCGAGGCGGGATCCGGCCGCAGCCGCAGGTCGACACGGAACACGTAGCCGTCGGCGGTCCGGCTTTGCAGCAGCCGCGCCAGCGCCTGGGTGACGCGGACGAAGAACGGCTGCGGCTCGATGTCGCGGGCGAGCGAATGGCGCTCGGGATCGAAGAAAACGATCAGGTCGATGTCGCTCGAATAGTTCAGCTCGCCCGCGCCCATCTTGCCCATGGCGAGCACGAACAGGCCGCAGCCCTGCTCCGGGTCGTCGGCGTCGCGAGGGGCGAGCCGGCCGCGCACCGTTTCCTGGCGCAGCAGATGGCGCAATGCCATCTGTACCGAGGACACCGCGACGTCGGTCAGCGCCGCCGTCACCTGCATAACAGGCCAGACCCCGCCGATGTCGCACAAGGCGATCAACAGCGCTGCCTCCGCCTTCAGCTGCCGCAGCAGCCGCATCACCTCGGCCTCGTTGCCGGCAGCGAACACCTCGCGGCCGGTGCGCGCGATCAGGTCAGCGAGATGCGACGTCGGCTCACAGCGCAGCAGGCGCTCAAGGCGGTGGGCGTCGGCGCGGATGAGGTCGAACAGATAGGGTGAGCACTCGGCGATGCCGAGCAGGATGGTACGCGCCCAGCCATCGGCGAGCAGTTCTCGCAAGGCGACTGACTGAGCGGGCTCGAGCTCGGCGAGCCAGTCTTGCAGACGGTGTTCGGCTTTGTCGGGCGCACGGACATGCGGGCCGGCTACGAAACGCCCGGCCAGAATCCGCCCGTCCGCGTTTCCCGGCGCGGATGAGGTCATGCGGCCTTCTGTGGCACATCCTGCGTCGGCGCCGCAAGCTTCGCGGGCACGCCCGCACCGGCGGGCAGAACGAGCGTTGCGATCAGCCCTGGCCTGGCGTCGGCGAGCCTGAGTTCACCGCCATGCAAGGTCGCAACCGCGGAGGCCAGACTGAGTCCGAGCCCGGAACCCGGCAATGTGCGGCTCGCTTCGAGCCGCACGAAACGCTCCACTGCGCGCTTGCGCTCGGCCTCCGGGATGCCTTCGCCATGATCCGTGACGCTGAGCAGCACCTGGCCGCCCTCGCGCCGCGCCTCGATCACAATCTCACGGCTTGCAGCCGCGGCAACCGGATCGAGCGGCAGCGCCGCCGGCTTGCCGTATTTGATGGCGTTCTCGACGAGATTGGCGAGCGCCTGGCTGATCAGCTCGCGATTGCCATGCACCGGCGCCGCCGCAGCCTTGACGCGCAAGGTCATCTCGTTGTCCTCGGCGAGCGGCTCGTACAGTTCGTGAATGCCGCCGGCCACGTCGGCGGCGTCGAACTCGACCATGTCGCCGCGCGCCTGCCCGGACTCGGCGCGTGCGATCATCAGCAGCGCATTGAAGGTGCGGATCAGGCCGTCGGACTCCTCGATCGTGCGCTCCAGCGCGCTGCGATATTCCTCTTCCGAGCGCGACTTCGCCAGCGCCTCCTCGGCGCGGTTGCGCAAGCGCGTCAGAGGCGTCTTCAGATCGTGCGCGATGTTGTCGGAGACCTCCTTGAGGCCGGTCATCAGCGCCTCGATGCGTTCCAGCATCGCGTTGAGGTTCTCGGCCAGGCGGTCGAGCTCGTCGCCGCTGCGCCCGACCGGCAGCCGCCCCGAAAGGTCACCGGCCATGATCGTGCGGGTCGTGCCGGTCATGGCATCGATTCGGTGCAGCACCCGCCGCGCGACGAAGATGCCGCCGCCGATGCCGAGCACGACGACCACCAGCACCGACCATTGCGCCGCCTTCGCGACGATGCCGAACAGCCGCCGCCGCTCCTCGAGATCGCGGCCGATCAGCAGACGAAAGCCGCTCTCCAGCTGCGTGACATAGACCAGCGCGCGATGGTTATGCTCGCTGCCGTCGTCTAACCGGCGATAGAACGTCTCCGACCAGCCGGACGAGCCCATCACGCCGGGCGCAAGCGAGCCGACATTGCCGGCGATCATCTGCCCCGTCGGCGTGGTGATGAGATAGAGATTGGCCCCGGGCCGCAGCGCGCGGCTCTCGATCGCGCCGACGATCCCGCGCAGGCCCCAGCGGGAGAAGATGTCGGTCATTTCGCCGATCTCCGAGCTGACCGTGGTCGAAATCTGCTCGGTGATGAGGCGGCGGGTGTTCCAGGCGAAGTAGCCGAGCAGCGAGGCGGCGAACAGCGCAAACAACAGCAGATAGACCAGCGTCAGCCGGAACGCCGTGGTCCTTATCAGCTTGCCGAAAGCCGTCACTAACCTGCCCTCAAAGCGCTCAACCTCCCGGCCGTCCGGGCCAGATCGTCGAACCTATCAAACGGGCAGGCTAGCCAGAAGTGACAAAGCGTTCATGAACGGCGCCGGTCACGCAGCGTCTCCCACGGCCGGCATTTACCGTCGCGCGGATCGTCCGGTGAGCGTCGGCAGGCCCAACAGCGAGGACAGTGGCGTCGGATCGCGGCTGAGCAGCGCCAGATTGAACGACGAGGTCCCCGGATCGGACGACTTCAGCAGGGGAATGCCCAAGACCGCCGACAGCGAGAACGTGCTGCTCGCAAGCTCCGGGACGTTCCAGAATTTGGCAAACGGCGTCGGATCGTCGAGCAGGACCGGCATCTGCAGGATGCACGACATCGGCGTCGCTTCGTTCCACGGCATCACATGGCTCTCGGGCTCGGTGATGCCGGACTCGATCGGGCCGTACTTGGCGAGGATCCGTAGCGCCTTGCCAGCGCCGGTGAACGGCGCGTGCACGGTCACCAGGGATCCGCCTTTGCGGATCCCCTGCGCGTAGACACGCGCGTGAGACTTCAGGACGTATCCCCGGGTGATGGCCGCGATGAGATCGTCATCGGACTCGCCCACGCTGTTGCTCGAGACGAGATGGACGTCGGAATAGCCCGCGTGCTCGAGCTCCAGCTTTGCGTTCGCTGCCTGCGCAGGCGTTGGGTACATCCGACAGATCGTCTGGCTCATGGCTCTTTCCATTCTAATGTGGTGCGGACTTCGCCGTTGTCGTGCCGCACTCTCGACCTGACGCTCCGGTCCGAAGAAAGCCCGAGCTCGCCGGGGCGAACGAGACGGGCCATGATCAACAGCGTGGCAAGCAGCATGACGATTTCCAACGCGTAGACCGAAACATATCCTGCCGCGGCGCCCAGTGCGTTCTGCGGTGCTGCGGCAGCAACGAGGTCACGGATGACCCCGCCGAGCGCGATCGCCACGCCGGCGGCCGACGCCTGGACCGCTCCCCAGGCGCCGAGAGCGAGACCGGTCTGCTCCTGCGGCGCCGACTTCATGGTGGCGGTGAGAGTTCCGTGGCCGAACAGGCCTGCGCCGAAGCCGATCAGAAACGTGCCGAGGGCAAACAGCGCGGCGGACGACAGCGGCGCGGCAGCGATCACCGCAATGAATGCCGGGATGCCGGCCAGCACGCCGTAGCCGGCCATGCGGAACGGATCGAAGCCGCGGCTCAGGATTCGCGAAGCCAGGCCGAATCCGGACAGGCCGCCGACCGCAAGAGCCGCAGTGAGCTTGGTGGTGTCTCCCACCGTGAGATGCAGTATCTGCCCGCCATAGGGCTCAAGCAGGACATCCTCCATGCTGAATGCCATGGTGCCGAGGCCGATGGTCACGAGCCGGCGCATCGCCTGCCCGCCGCTGACATAGCTGTCCCAGGATTCCCGGAAGCTGGGCTGCCGCCGGGCCGTCGTCGTCGCGCGGCCGCGCGCCTCCATCTTCCACAACGCGGTGGCGTTGAACACGATGGTCGCGATGGCGGTGCCCTGGATGACCTGGACCAGACGCGCCGGACTGAAATTCGCGAGCAGGATGCCGAACAACAGCGCGCTGGCGATGGTGCCGAACAGCAGCATCACATACATCAGCCCGACCACCTTCGGCTGCGACTCGACCGGCGCAAGATCCGTCGCGAGGGCGAGCCCGACGGTCTGTGTCATATGCAATCCAACCCCGACCAGCAGGAAGGACAGCGCGGCGCCGAGCTGACCGATCCAGGCCGGCGCGCCGGCAGCCTGGCCGCCGCCGGACAGCACCAGCAGCGCGAATGGCATGATGGCGAGGCCGCCGAACTGCAGCATCGTCCCCTTGTAGATGAAGGGCACGCGCTTCCAGCCGAGTTCGGAGCGGTGCGTATCGGAGCGGAATCCGATCACGGCACGGAACGGAGCGAAGATCAGCGGCAGCGACAGCATGATGCCGACGAGCGATGCCGGCACCCCGAGTTCGACGATCATCACACGATTGAGCGTGCCGATCAGAAGCACCAGCGACATGCCCACCGAGACCTGAAACAGCGACAGCCGAAGCAGCCGGGAGAGCGGCAGATCGGGCGTCGCGGCGTCTGCAAAGGGCAGGAAGCGTGATCCCAACCCGATCCAGCTCTTCATCAAATTCTGGCTGACACGGTTCATCATCACTGAGATCAACGGTTCATCATCACTGGAATCGTCCGAGCAGATGCGCACCATCATTCAGGGGCGCGCCGGCTTTCGTCGTGACCATGAAGGTGGCCGGGATCCGCAGATCCCGGACCTTTTCAGTTCGCCGCCGTCCGTTCTCACGAACGGCTATTTGGCGTCGCGCGGCGCGAGTGTCGCGAGCGAAACCCGGTCCGGCGCCTGTGGCGCGGCGTCGTCAGCCGCAGCTTGAACCTGCGCAGGAGCAGGCGCGACCGTGACCACGAAGGACGAGGCGGGCCGTGCGCTGTCACCAGCCGCGGGAGCGACCGAAATGACATAGCCCGGCACGGCCTGCGTATTCAGGGCCACCGGCGACACCGTCTCCTCGAGAGACGCCTTCTTGGACTTGCCGCCTTCCCAGTAGGCGCCCATCCAGGAGGTGTGCGACAGGATCGTGTAGTGGACGCACAGCGAGGTGAGCGCGACGCTTCCGAGAAACAGCGGCAAGCCGACGGTGGGGTTGACCACGCACCAGATACGACCTTGATTCATGGCAGCCCCCTCAATGCAGCCAGGGCGAATAGATATACGCCAGCAGGTGCGCGACACACGCGATCACGAAGAATACGCGTGCGCCGTCGATGACATGCTTGTGCAACTCCTCCGATTCCGGGATCGTCAGTCCCGTCGGCCAAACTCTGTTGGGATCATCCGGCATCAGGTTACCTCCTGTGTTGTCGTCCTCGTGGTTGGTCTCGTGCTGCCCCCGCGTCGGGCCGCAATTCACCTTCGCGAGCGCAGGGCTCGCACCTGGACTTAGGCAACCGGTTCAATCCGCGCACGACGGTGCCACCGCCGGCCCGCATGAGCAGCGTTTTGTTGTCCAGACTGGCGGTGTTCCCATCCGGGAACCGGACGGGAACCGCCGCACGTAAAATCTGATTTACATGCGTTAATGTCAAATATAATGGACATTGACGGCTGTCAGGATCATCCCGGACAGCGAGAGTCCTGATGGGCCCGCCAGTCGCGCCGATAAGCGACGGTCAGCCGTTCAGCGAGGGCGTGGTGACGACGCGAGCCATCGATCCCATCTCGGAGAGCGCGGCCTCCGCCGGCAGCGTCGATGCGACGGACCTGACGCCTTGCGACCGCGAGCCGATCCACCGGCCGGGCGCGATCCAGCCGCATGGTGCGCTGCTGGCGTTCGCGCCGGACCGGCAGCGAATCACCCATGCCGGCGGCGACACGCTGGGCCTGCTGCGCAGGCCGGCGCAGACGCTGCTCGGCGAGCACGTTGCGACGCTGTTTTCTGCCGACCAGCTGCGGCGGCTGCACGGGCTGGCAGCAGGCGCAGGCCCGGCGCGCGCGGTGCATGCCTTCAGCAGTGTGGCCGGATCGCCGGCTTCGACCAGCGCCGACGTGACAGCGTTTCGCAGCGGCGCCCTGCTGGTGCTCGAGATCGAGCCCCGCCGTGAGCAGCCGCCCGACAATCCGCTCGCGGCCGTCACGAGCATGCTCCGCAGCGTCCAGCAGACCGACGCAACGCCGTCGTTCTGCCAGGCGGTAGTCGACGAGGTCAGGCGCCTGATCGGCTTCGATCGGGTGATGCTGTATCGCTTCATCGATGACGGCAGCGGTTCCGTCATCGCCGAGGCCGCGAGCCCCGGCGTCGAATCGTTTCTCGGCCTGCACTACCCTGCGTCCGATATCCCGAAGCAGGCGCGCGAGCTCTACTGCACCAACTGGATTCGCACGATCCCCGATGCGCGCTATGAAGCGGCGCCGATCCTGGCCCTGCCAGATGCGCCCTCCTCCGCGACGCTCGATCTCGGCCCGAGCACGTTGCGCAGCGTGTCGCCGATCCATCGCCAATACCTCGCCAACATGGGCGTGGTGGCGTCGATGTCGATGTCGATCATCGTCCGCGGCCGGCTGTGGGGGCTGATTGCTTGCCATCATCGCGAGCCGCGCTACCTGCCGCATGGCTTGCGCGCGGCGTGCGAGCTGTTCGCGGAGATGGTGTCGTCGCAGCTCGAGGCGCGGCTTGCCGCCGAAAGCCTCAAAATCCAGCAGCGCAGCGCTGCGGTCCATGAGGATCTGCTCAATCGTCTGAGCCAGGAATCCGAGCTCGCGGCCGGGCTGATCCGCTCGCGGCCCAATCTGCTCGACCTCGTTCCCGCCGGCGGCGTCGGCCTGTGGATCGACGGCCACTTCACCCACATCGGCGCCACGCCGGATCGCGACGAGATCGAGGCCCTTGTCGGCTGGCTGAGCGCGACCGTGACCGATGACGTGTTCCAGACCGACCAGCTGCCGCTGATCTATCCGCGCGCGGAACGCTTCGCCGCCGTCGCGAGCGGAATGCTCGCCTTGTCGGGCTCCAAGACCGCGCGCGACTACATGCTCTGGTTCCGGCCCGAGCTGGTCAGGACGGTCAACTGGGCCGGACGTCCCACCAAGGCGGAGCAAGGCGAGCGTCAGATGCTGACGCCGCGAACCAGCTTTGCGATGTGGCAGCAGCAGGTCCGGCTGCACGCCTCGCCCTGGCTCGAGGCCGAGATCGAAGCCGCGCAGCGGCTCCGCGTGGCGCTGCTCGAGGTCGTGCTGGGCCGGGTCGACCAGCGCACGCGGGAGCGCCCCGCTGCAAGCCGGGCCGACGCACCGTCCGCTGGCGAGCTCAGCCTGCGCGAGGTCGAGGTCGCGCGGCTGACCGCGGCCGGATACAGCGCCAAGACGATTGCGCTGAAGCTGAAGATCGGGGTCAAGAGCGTCGAGACCTACAAGAAGCGCTGCATGACCAAGCTCGGCTTCCACAACCGCGTCGAGCTGATCCACTATGCCATCGCCAAGGGCTGGCTGAGCGCGCCGTAAAGCTCGCCTAGCGCAGCCCGTCACGGATCATGTATCCCGCGCCGCGGATGGTGTGCAGCAGCGGGCGGTCGAAACCCTTGTCGATCTTGGAGCGCAGCCGCGAGATGTGGACGTCGATCACGTTGGTCTGCGGATCGAAGTGATAGTCCCACACGTTCTCCAGCAGCATCGTGCGCGTGACGACCTGTCCGGCATGCTTCATCAGATATTCGAGCAGCCGGAACTCGCGCGGCTGCAGGGTCAATTCGTCCTTGCCGCGCGCGACGCGATGCGACAGGCGGTCGAGCTCGAGATCGCCGACCTTGTAGGTCGTCTCCTCGGCCGGCCCGCCATGGCGGCGCGACAGCACCTCGACGCGGGCGAGCAGCTCGGCAAAAGCGTAAGGCTTGGGCAGATAGTCGTCGCCGCCGGCGCGCAGGCCCTTGATGCGGTCGTCGACCTGGCCCAGCGCGGACAGGATCAAGACCGGCGTCCGGTTGCCCTTGTCGCGCAGGGCGCCGATCAGCGACAGGCCGTCGCGCCTGGGCAGCATGCGGTCGACCACCAGCACGTCGTAATCACCGCTCTCGGCCATGGCGAGCCCCTCCTCGCCGTCGCTGGCGAGGTCTGCGACATGTCCGACTTCGCGGAACGCCTTGACCAGATAGTCGGCGGACTCGCGGTCGTCTTCGATGATCAGGAGGCGCATTGCGGAAACGGGGGCGGCAGTCACGGTTCGATGTCCATCTACATGGCCCGGCTGCCGTTTCGGTGCAAGGCGGCTTGAGGACCGGGGTTGATCGACAGGAAAGTGGGCGGTGAGGCTGGGGGACCTCACCGCCCGAGTTCCTTCCGACGGAGGGGGGCGTTGTTCCTACGGAAGGTGTGAGGGAGCGGGACTTTCGCCCACTCCCAGGAAGAGCCGCCGACGCGGGGGCACATGACGGCGACCCTTCATCTCGTGAACGCGTTAACCCTTGGCCAGCGGCACCGCGACGAAGCGCGACTGGCCGCCGCTCTTCACCCGCATCAGCACGCTGTTCTTGTTGTCGTTGCGCGCGGCGTTGATCGCGTCGCGCACGTCACCGACCGAGGCCACCGACTTGCCGGCGACTTCGAGGATGACGTCGCCTTCCTTGAAGCCGCGCTCGGCTGCTGCGCTCTTCGGATCGACCTGGGTGACGATGACGCCATCCTTGCCGGCGCCGGCCACGCTCGACGCCGGAGCGACGGTCATGCCGAGCTTCGGCACGTCGGCGCCGCGGGTCGGGTTGGCGTTGTCGTTGTCACCACCGGTGTCGGCCTTGGCCTCGACCGTGTTCGGCAGCTTGCCGAGCGTCAGGTTGATGGTCTTCTCCTGGCCCTTCGACAGCACGTTGAGCTTGACCGCAGCGCCCGGCGCGATGCCGCCGATGGTGCGGGCGAGCTCACGCGCGTCCTTCACCGGCTCGCCATTGACCGCGGTGATGACGTCGCCGGACACGATGCCCGCCTTTGCCGCCGGGCCATTGGCCTGCGGCTCGGCGACCAGCGCGCCCTCGGCTTTCTTCATGCCGAGGCTGTCGGCGATGTCCTGCGTCACCGGCTGGATCTGCACGCCGATCCAGCCACGGCTGACCGAGCCGTTGTCCTTCAACTGCGCGATCACGCTCTTCACCGTCGAGGCGGGAATCGAGAACGCGATGCCGACGCTGCCGCCGGACGGCGAGTAGATCGCGGTGTTGACGCCGACCACGTTGCCGTCGACATCGAACGCCGGGCCACCCGAGTTGCCCTTGTTCACGGGCGCGTCGATCTGGATGAAATCGTCATACGGGCCGTTGCCAATGTCGCGGCCCACGGCCGAGACGATGCCCGCGGTCACCGTGCCGCCGAGGCCGAAGGGGTTGCCGACCGCCAGCACCCAGTCGCCGATGCGCGGCTTGCCGTCGGCGAGTTTCGCGAACGGGAAGTTCGAAGAGCCCTCGACCTTGATCAGCGCGAGATCCGTGCGCTGATCGGTGCCGATCACCTTGGCGCTGTAGGTCTTGCCGTCGTCGGTCGTCACCTCGACCTTGTCGGCGCCGTCGACCACGTGATTGTTGGTCACGGCATAGCCGTCGGCGGAGATGAAGAAGCCGGAGCCCTGTCCGGTCACGGCGCGACCGCCACCGCGGCCGCCGCGGCCCGGCATGCCGGGAATGCCGTTCTCACCGCCGAAGCGGCGGAAGAAGCGCTCCATCGGCGAGCCCGGCTGGAACGGCGTGTCGTCGTCATTGTCGTTCTTGGCGACCTTCTCGGCGATGTTGACCTTGACCGAAATCACCGACGGCTTCACCCGCTCCACGATGTCGGCAAAGCCGACCGGGCGCGCGACCTTGCTGACCTCGTTGGCGACCTGCGCATGCGCCGAGGTCGTGAACAGATCGAGCGGCGCGCCCTGCGGCGCCAGGCCATAGGCGGCGACGCCGAGGCCCGCGACCACGGAAGCCATCAGCGCAAACTTGCGCGCCGAGAACAGGCCCCGCCGGGGCTGACGATAAGATGGAAGCGAGGACAGGTCGGTCGGACGGTCGGTCATACGGTTTTCTCCGCAAGTGATTTTGGTCAAGGTCTAAACTCTGTGGGTCCCGGGCTGTTCGCCCCGTTCGTCAGTGAAGATGGGACTTGCCGCCTTACGGCGTGCTGGCTGCGGCGTTAAACTTCCGTAATGCACGGTGGCAAAGACTGCGGCGGAATGGCGCGGACGGTGGACCGCAGGCGATAAATTGAATGATCTCAATCGCTTGCCAGACCACCGCACGCCCGACCATCGCCATCATTTCGGCCCCTCCGACAAAAGTCGAACCGCCCCTCGTAGGGCGGGTTAGCCGCAGGCGTAACCCGCCGTGCCGCATCCGACCGCGCCGCCCCCGTCCGCAACCGAGCCAGCCCCGGCGGATTACGCTGCGCTAATCCGCCCTACCCAGCGCGGCGGCGTCTGCAACCGCACGGGCGAAGCGAGATGCGGGAGCTCCGCGGAGGATGACAGCAGTGTGAGGCACGCTGCCCGCCCCGAACTCCGTCATTGCGAGCGAAGCGACGTGTCCGCCGAAGCCCATCGGGCGAAGGCGGAAGCAATCCAGGGTGGTGGGCGGGACCCTGGATTGCTTCGCTCCGCTCGCAATGACGCCCGGAGCAACTATCGCGATCCACACTGACAAACAGCCCTCGGAGAAACACCACAACGAGACGACCATCATCATCCCCGCGACGCATCCCGCGCCCGAGTCATGCCCGTCGAACTCGCCCCCTCGATAACGAGGGCGCAGGGAAGGCCGGGCGCTGGCCGCGCCCGTGGCCCGCCTGCGGAAAAAAATGCAGGCGGCAGAACCACAGGTCTGGCCGAACACGCCCGGCCCTCCCTGCGCGATGGTGTTAACGGTTATACGCGCTCTCCCCGGGGACCGGCTGATTGACCCCGTCGCCGGCGGATCATCACCACCAGCTTGGCCTCGGCACCGGGAGGCCAGGACGACACGATTTCACGTCCGCGCTCCGCTGTTTCGTCGGCGAGGCAAAACCCCGCTGCAGCAGCCCACGTCCATCGCATTCCATCCCGACGTCCGTGACGATCGCGATACGCCCCCTCGGTGGAACGGAACGCGGCGGAAGATACGGGTGATTTGGGGTGGATGGCAAGAGGATTTTTGATTTTCGGAAGGCTTGGCGTAGCCTAGAATTCTGGGTGATTTAGCCGGCCAGCGGCGGAGCGCAACTCCAGGAAACTCCCGACCAAATATTGAGATAGAAGATCTCCATTTTCACCAAATGAAACCAGCACTCCTACTCTGGAGCGCGGGTATAAGAATCAACAAAATCAGACATCATCCGCCTCATCTTCAATCTCGGTTGGCGTACTTAGACCTCCTGCGCCAACCACCCCCTGTTCAATCAGCGCTTCGGTTGCAGGCAAGTCTCCATCCAGGATTTCGCCCTCAACTTTAGTTCTTTGCACATTCTCGTCCGACGATCCTTCAAACTTTATCGCCAATCGAATATTGCGCTCCGCCCGATCGAGCTGCTTCTTCAGCCGCCACTTTTCATGCATCAATGCTTTCGATTTTTCCTCGAACCTGGGATCTTCTGATAAAAGCAAATCATCGATTTCATTGTCCACCATCTTCAACCGATAGAGCAGGAAGTTACGATTCTGGATCAGCAATGAGTTGAGCTCTGAGAAAGCCCGCTTTTTGTGCACAATTCCAACAGACTGAGCGGCAGCCTTTCTTAAATTAACTTCGTCGCGCTTGATTTCTTTGATAGCTGCCGGATCAATCTTTTGTCGGAGGAAGGTTGTTGCGTAGTCGAGAAACTGACTCAGCGTATATAGATAGAAACGCTGACCTGCGTATGCCAACATTTCCGCAACGAGCTCTGGTCGCGGCCCGAACTTCTGACCTCGAAACTCTAACCACCAATCATCTTTAACATCATCCGTTATTATTATGATCGGCTTCTGCTGATTCTTCGCCCTGTCCAAGGCCTCCTTCCAAATAAAATAATCTCCATATGCATCCCCTCCCTCTTTTTTATTGTCACGCAATCCAGGAGGGATTGACTTTTCGAACCTTCGCCTACCCTCCTCGACCAACTTTGCAAACTGCTCATCGGAGGGACCTACACCCACTGAATCGCCCACTAGATCAGAGAGTTTGTTTAGTACCGCATAGGCATCTTCTAGCTTGGGATGTTTAGCTCTACTTGCCTCGATCCGATCAACAAACCCTTTTACGAACTTATCGACTTCATCCTTCTCCTTTTGAGCGTCGATCGTCTGATGCCGCGTATACTCATCGAAAAGACCACTTAGCTTTCTGCCAAGTGCTTCAATTTCCTTAGAAAGCTTGTCGTAAGAGTCGCGATTGGCTTGATCCACATCGCGCCACCTGCGATGAAACTCGTATGCTACCCGATAAGGAACCCAAACCCGTGGCTTGAGACGTTCGAAAACATCCAGCACTTGAGCCGTAGTATTTGCTCCATACCGAAAAAGATGAAGCAGGATGTTAGCGTCTGGCAAAAAGAGACACTCCTGCCACAACTTACTAAACTCATCGGGGCTGGGAGTATAATATCCAGGAAATCTTTCGCGCATCCATAGACCCTCAACTACACAATATCAACCTTTGATAGATTTCCATTGTTGTCACTTCGCGCAGATGGTCAATTGGATTTATCGCCTAACAAACGATTATTCGAAACAGCTACCGTGGATAAGCTTCGCCGAAAGAGCGCAGCGCGTAGCCCGGATGAGTGAAGCGACACCGGGGTTCAGCCGGCAGCATGGCCTCCGAATCCGCCCGGCGCGACGCGAGCGGCCGCCACAAACTCCGCTGTCGTCCCTGCGAACGCAGGGACCCATACTCCGCGGCGGTCGTTGTGAGAAAAGACTGGTCCGGCATCCCGCCAATCACATCCGCCTGGGGTTATGGGCCCCGGATCGGCGCGTGCTGCGCACGCTTGTCCGGGACGACAGCGGAGGGCTGAGTGTGACGGCTTTCGCGGCGGCAGCGGCGGTGCGTAGCGCGGCTTAGCCGGAGGCGTAAGCCGCCGCTGTTTGTTGGGTGGGGATGGCGGATTACGCTGCGCTAATCCGCCCTACGCGGTCGGGATCGATGCGCGAGACGAGCTCTCGTCACGCCGCCTGCAGCGAGCGCAAGAACTAGCAGTTAGTTACTCCGTCATGCCCGGGCTTGTCCCGGGCATCCACGTCGTGCTCAGCGCGCCGGGCGACGAGGATGGCCGGGACGAGCCCGGCCATGACGATGTGGAGGCGGATGAGCGCGCCACTTCGATCGTCGAACTGCGAGAGCCGGGCGTCACGCCGCCTGCAGCGAGCCCAAGAAGCGGCTCACCTCGCGCTTCAGCCGTCCGCTCTCCGCCGACAGCGACCTGGCCGCGGTCAGCACTTGCGCCGACGCCGAGCCCGTCTCCGATGCGCCGCGCTGGACGTCGTCGATGTTGCGGGAGACGCGCTGGGTGCCGTTGGCGGCGTGCTGGACGTTGCGGGAGATCTCTTGCGTGGCGGCGCCCTGCTCTTCCACGGCGGCGGAGACGGCGGCGGAGATTTCGGAGAGGCGGCCGATGGTGCTGCCGATCTCCTTGATCGAGCCGACCGACTCCTCGGTGGCGGCCTGGATGCCGGAGACCTGCTGGGCGATCTCGCCGGTGGCTTTCGCGGTCTGCTCGGCCAGCGCCTTGACCTCGGCGGCGACCACCGCGAAGCCGCGGCCGGCTTCGCCGGCGCGGGCGGCCTCGATGGTGGCGTTGAGCGCCAGCAGGTTGGTCTGGCCGGCGATCGAGGAGATCAGCTCGAGCACGTCGCCGATCCGCGTGGCGGCCTTCGACAAGGTGCCGACGCGCTCATTGGTGCGGTTGGCCTGCGCCACGGCCTCGCTGGCGATGCGGGCGGATTCCTGCACCTGGCGCGAGATCTCGCTGACCGAGGACGACAGCTCCTCGGCGGCGGAGGCCACCGTCTGGACGTTGGACGACGCTTCCTGCGAGGCGGCGGCGACCTCGGTCGACAGGTCCTGGCCGCGCGCGGCGGTGCTGGTCAGCGTGCCGGCGGAGGCTTCGAGCTCGCTCGAGGCCCGCGACACCGCATCGATGATCTCGCCGACGGCGTGCTCGAACTGGTGCGCGAGCCTGGCCATGTCCGCCTTGCGCTCGTGCTCGCGCCGCGCCTCGGCGTCGGCATGCTCGCCGCGCAGGCGCTCGGTCTCGACCATGTTCTCCTTGAACACCTGGATCGCCTTGGCCATGGCGCCGATCTCGTCGCGGTTGCCGCGGCCGGGGATCTCCACAGTGACGTCGCCGCTGGCGAGCCGGCCCATCGCCTGCGTCATCGACGCCAGCGGACCGACGATGCCGCGCGCGATGAAGAACGCGACGATGCAGCCGAACAGCACGACGGCCGCGCCGACCTGCATCTGCAGCGAGATGGTGCTGCCGATGGCGCTCTCGGCGGTCGTGCGCGAGGCGTGATACTCGGCGTTCACGCTGGTCTCGGCGGTCTTGAGGGTCTCGACGCTCTTGGCGATCAGCGGCTCGATCGCATTGGCATAGATGTCCTCGGACTTGAGCGCCGCGGCGGCGGTGGCTTCGAACGCCTGTTTGTTGACGTCGAGCGAGGCCTTCACCGGCGCGATCGCCGCCACCACGCTGGCCGGCGGCGAATTGCCCTCCAGCGTCGCCAGCCGCTGCTCGACATTGTCGACGCCGGCGCGGAAGGCGGAGGCGGACTTGGTGTCGCGCAGCGCCAGGAAGCGCCAGGTCGCGATGCGGACGAGTTGCAGCCGGTTCTCGATGTCGGCGACCGCGGTCATCACCTCGGGCTCCTTCGAGATGCGCGCTGATATCGAGAGCTTTGCGGTCTTGGCGGCGAGGTCCTCGCCGCCCGGCAGCAGTGCGGCGCGGCCGCTCTTCATCTGCTTGACGGCCTCCTGCAGCTGATCACGCTGGGTGCGCATCTGGGCGATGCCGGCGAGCAGATCGTCGTAGAGCTTGCGCCGCTCCGCCGAGAGCGGGCCCTTGGTCGCCGCCTGCAGCAGCTCGGTCGCGGCGGCCTCGCGGTCGGCGGCCTCCTTGAGGGCCGGCTCGTTGGAATCGTGGATGTAGCGCAGATTGGCGCGCTGGATCGCCTGGAGATGGTTGGAGATCTGCAGGATGCGCGCGGTCGCGTCCGACAGCGCCGACATGCTGGCGACCTGGTCGCGCACGGCCCACAGGTTCCATACCGCCATGGCCGCCATCACAGCGCCCACCACGACGAGCGCCGCAAAGCCGGCGTAGAGACGTCCCCTGATCTTCAAGCGCATCATGATTCCTCGTCGACTTCCCCACCGCGGCAGACGGGCGTTCCATCGCCGCGCACCTGCCGCGCAGCATCGGCCGCCCGGCCGACGACTCTGCCGGGGCACGATGAGTGATATTTGCTAATGGCGGGTTAGAGAGTACCGCGAACGGCGGTGTGCTGGTGGTCCGCGAGCGGCCTCGTCACACGCCGTTCGCGCGAGCGGGCGACCGCCCCGCCAGTGTAGCGCGAGCGGCCGCTCCACACGCCGCTGTCGTCCCTGCGAACGCAGGGACCCATAATCCCGGACGCCTGTTGGAAAAGCGACACTCGTCCGGCATCGGGCGCAACAACATCTCTCTGGGATTATGGGTCCCTGCGTTCGCAGGGACGACACCGGAGAGTGTGGATGCCGCTCGCATCACACTGGCAGTCTCGCGGCCCGGATCAGCGCCGCACCTGATCGCGGTCTACAGCGGCGCAGCACGCTCCGCTCATCCGCCCTACTCTACCCAGCAGCTCAGCTCGCCTTCACGCTCACGATGAACGCGTCGACCTCGCGCTTCAGCGTCTCGGCCTGCTGCGACAGGTCGCCCGCGGCGTCGCGGGCCTCGGTGGCGAGGCGGCCGGTGTCGGCTGATGTCGAGGTGATCTGGGCGATGTGGTTGGAGACGTCGAGGGTGCCCCGGGCGGCTTCCTGGACGCTCTTGGAGATGTCCTGGGTGGCGTTGCGCTGCTGCGAGGTGTCGATTTCGATGCCGGACATGATGGCGCTGATCTCGCTCAATGTGGTCGAGATGCCGTCGATGGCGCCGCGGGTCTCCGCGGTGATGCCCTGGATGCTGGCGACGTGCGCCGAGATCTCGTCGGTCGCCTTGCTGGTCTGGTTGGCGAGGTTCTTGACCTCGGAGGCGACCACCGAGAAGCCCCGGCCCGCCTCGCCGGCGCGCGCGGCCTCGATAGTGGCGTTCAGCGCCAGCAAATTGGTCTGCGAGGCGATCGCCTGCACCAGCTGGACCACGGCGCCGATCTTCTCGGCGGCATCCGACAGCGAATGGATGGTGTTCTTGCTCTTCTCGGCCTGCGAGGCCGCGCCCTCGGCGCGCTGCGTGGCATCGGAGACGCGGCGGCTGATGGTGCCGATCGAGCTCGACATCTCCTCGGCCGAGCCGGCCACCGTCTGCACGCTGCGATTGGCGTGGTTGGCGGCGGCCTCGACCGCGTTCGCTTTCGCAGACGTATCATTGGCGGCGCGCGACAGCGTCTCCGCATTGCTCTTCAGCCGCACGGCCGACGCGGCGACGCTGCCGACGACGCTGGCGACGAGATCGTTGAAGCTGTGGATGCGGCCGTCGAGAAAACGCGAACGCTCGCCCTGGCGCTGCGCCTCCTGCAGCTCGCGCTCCGTCAGGCGCTGGCGCTCGATGCCGTTGGTCTTGAACACCTCGAGCGCGCCAGCGAGCTGGCCGATCTCGTTGCTAAGGCCAAGGCCGGGAATGCGCGTGTCGTATTTCTGGTCGGCGACGTCGCGCATGGCGCGGACCATCGCCGCGAGCGGCCGCAGGATGCCGTTCTGCGCGGCGGCGTAGGTCATCAGGCAGACCGCGCTGGCGAACACCGCGATCGCGACGCAGGCGATCAGGAACCAGGAGAACGCCGACTGCGCCTGCTGATAGATCAAGGTCGCATGATCGCGCGCCGGCCCGCTCAGCGCCGCGAAGTCCGACGACAGGCTGGTGATCTGATTGTTGAGATACAGCACCGCGACGAAGCCGGTGCCGCCGCCGATCGCCAGCAACAGGAGCAGAGACGCCACGACGCCTCCCACGAGGAAGCGGATCGTCAGATTGCTGTTGGAGAACATGAAGCTTGCCCGGACGCGTCAGACGGAATGTCGTCAGCACGTTTTCAGACAATGGTAAAATAAGATGAAAGCCGATGGCGTAGTCCCGACCACGGGAGAGCACGGGGTTTTGCGGAGGCGTGAGTTGCGAGTTGGAAGCGTTGTCGATTGCGTGACCGTTGACGCTTCACACGCGTCGCCAAACCGCTCTCACCCCTCGCCCTGAGGAGCGCGCCACTTGGCGCGCGTCTCGAAGGGCGAGGCCCGGTCATGGAGAAGTGGAAAACGGATCGACCTTGCCGCGGGTGCGATGGCCGTGACTGCGCCCTCGCCCCTTGTGGGAGAGGGCATGGACAATAGCGCAACGATCTCGGTCGGGTGAGGGGTCTGCTTCAACGAATTGCGCTCGCGGAGAGAACCCCTCACCCTACCGAGCCTGCGGATCAGCCGGCGATGCCCTCTCCCACAAGGGGCGAGGGCACTGCATCGTACAGCGGTGCGGAGGTTGCAGGCTGCTTCGAACAAGATCATCAAAAGGCCAGAGATCGAGAAGCGGGAAGAGAGGCCAACTCCGAAGCCGGAGTTGCACGTGACCACAAGCCGCGTGTTCATGGAGAGGAGCAACACCGCAACGAACTACACTTGCTCTTCAAACCGCCGGCGGCTGCTTCTCCGCCGCCATGAGCGCGGCCAGCCGCGCCTCTTCCTCCGCGGTCAGCTTCGGTGCAACCTCTCCGCCGCGCTGGCCGCGGCGGCGGACCTGCAGCCACAGCGCCAGCCCGCCGCCGAGCAGCAGCACCGGCGGCAACAGCCACAGCATTAGCGTCTGGCGCTCGAAGCGCGGCTTCAGCAGCACGAACTGGCCGTAACGAGCGACCAGGAAATCCAGCACCTGATTGTCGCTGTCACCGGCGGCGAGACGCTCGCGCACCAGCAGGCGCAGATCGCGCGCCAGCGGCGCGTCGGAATCGTCGATCGACTGGTTCTGGCAGACCATGCAGCGCAATTCGCGCGACAACGCGCGGGCGCGCTGCTCCTTGGTCGTATCCGACATCACCTCGTCGGGCTGCACGGCCTGCGCGACTGGCGCGCTCAACAGCAGCAGCGCGAGCGCGAGGAAGCTGAGAGTACGTCGCATCCGCCCTACTCCGCCGGCTGCAGCGCGCGCGCCGCCCGTGCCGGACGCGGCGCGCCGACGCGCAGGCGGCGATCCGACAGCGACAGCAGGCCGCCGAACGCCATCAGCACCGGGCCGAACCAGATCAGCAGCACCAGCGGCTTGTGATAGATGCGCACGGCCAGCCCGCCATCGGCGGTGGTATCGCCGAGCGAGACGTAGAGCTGGCTGACGCCGCGCGTCAGCAGCGCGGCTTCCGTGGTCGACATGCCCCTGGTCGAGAAGCTGCGCTTGCTCGGCGTCATCACCGCGAGCTGCCTGCCGTCCTCGCTGATGATGAAGGTGCTGACGACCTCGCTGAAGTTCGGGCCCTGGCGCTGGGTCATGCCGTCGAACTTGATCTGGTAGCCGGCGAGGTTGCGGAGGTCGCCCGGGCGCAGCGTCGAGATCAGCTCGCTGTTCCAGGTGGTCTCGCAGACGATGCCGAGCAGCGCAACGCCAAGGCCGGCATGCGCGAACGCCGTGCCCCACACCGAGCGCGGCAGGCCGCGCGTCCGGTGCAGCGCGGTCTTGAACGGCACGCGGGTGACGCCGCTGCGCTCGACGAGATCGACGACGGCACCGACGATGACGAAGACGCCCAAGCCGATGCCGAGCGGCGCCAGCGCACTGCCGCCGCGCGCCCAGGCCCAGGCGATCGCGATCGCCACCAGCGCGACGACGCCGGCCGCGAGCAGCCGCTGCATCGCAGCGACCAGATCGCCGCGCTTCCACGCCAGCATCGGACCGAACGGCACCATCAGGAGCAGCAGCGCGAACAACGGACCGAAGGTGAGATTGTAGAAGGGCGCACCGACCGAGAGCTTGAAGTCGAGCGCTTCCATGATCACCGGATACAACGTGCCGAACAGCACGGTGGCGCAGGACACGGTGAGCAGCAGATTGTTCAGCACCAGCGCGCCCTCGCGCGAGATCGGCGCGAACAGCCCGCCCTGCTTCAGCGCGGTGGCGCGGCCGGCGAACAAGGTCAGGCTGCCGCCGATGAACAGCACGAGGATGCCGAGAATGAACACGCCGCGCGTCGGATCGCTGGCGAACGCATGCACCGAGGTGATGACGCCGGAGCGCACCAGGAAGGTGCCGAGCAGCGACAGCGAGAAGGTCAGGATCGAAAGAAGAATGGTCCAGACCTTGAGCGCGTTGCGCTTCTCCATGACCAGCGCGGAGTGCAGCAGCGCGGTGCCGGCGAGCCAGGGCATCAGCGAGGCGTTCTCGACCGGGTCCCAGAACCACCAGCCGCCCCAGCCGAGCTCGTAATACGCCCAGTACGAACCCATGGCGATGCCGAGCGTCAGGAAGATCCACGCCATCAAGGTCCAAGGCCGCACCCAGCGCGCCCAGGCCGCATCGATGCGGCCTTCGATCAGCGCTGCGATGGCGAACGAGAACGAGATCGAGAAGCCGACATAGCCGAGATAGAGCATCGGCGGATGCACGGCCAGCCCAATGTCCTGCAGCACCGGATTGAGGTCGCGACCCTCGATCGGCGGCGTGGCGAGGCGCGCAAACGGGTTCGAGGTGGTCAGGATGAACAGATAGAACGCGCTCGCGACCCAGGCCTGCACCGACAGCACGCGAGCCCGCAGCGACCGCGGCAGATTGTTGCCGAACAGCGCAACCATCGCGCCGAACAGCGCCAGGATCGACACCCACAGCAGCATCGAGCCTTCATGATTGCCCCACACGCCGGTGATCTTGTAGAGCAGCGGCTTCATCGAGTGCGAGTTCTCGAACACGTTGGCAACGGAGAAGTCCGAGGTCACGTGCAGGGTGATCAGCGCGATGAACGAGAGGCCGGCGAACACGAGTTGCGCCAGCGCGGCGGAGCGGCCGACATTCATCAGCGCGACGTCGCGCTGGGCGGCACCCAGCATCGGCACCGTCGACTGGATCAGCGCCAGCGCGAGCGCCAGCACCAGGGCATAATGTCCGCTCTCTGCAATCACTGCGTCGCTCCTGCAGCGCTCTTCTCGGCGCCCTCACGCATCGATACAGGCCCCGCCTTCGCGGCGCCTGGCTTGCCGTAATCGTCCTTCCAATGGCCCTGCTTCTTCAAGGAATCGGCGACTTCCTTCGGCATGTAGGTCTCGTCATGCTTGGCGAGCACGGTGTCGGCCTTGAACACCCCGGACGCATCGAGCGCGCCCTCGGCGACGACGCCCTGCCCTTCGCGGAACAGGTCCGGCAAAATGCCCTTGTAGGCGACCGGCAGCTTGGCGCCGCCATCGGCGACCTCGAACGTGACCGCGAGATCGTCGCCCTTCTTCAGCGAGCCCGGCTGCACCAGGCCGCCGAGCCGGAAGCGCTTACCCGGCGCGACGTGCTTCTCGGCGACCATGGTCGGCGTCGAGAAGAACACGATGGAGTCGCGCAGCGCGTTCAGCACCAGCGCGGCTGCGACCGCGAGCACGAACAGCGCACCACCGATGATCGTCAAACGCCTCTGCTTGCGTGTCATCACAACATCCCGTTGGCGGCGGACGCGCCGCGCCTCAACCATCCAGCCCGAACGTCTTCACCGCCTCGTTGAGCTGGCGCAACTGCTCGGCATCCTTCACGGCCTGCCGCGCATCGGACAACGCCGATCTGGCCTTGTCGAGATCACCCATCACGACATAGGCGCGCACCAGCCGCAGCCAGCCCTCGACGTCGTCGCCATTCTGCTTCAGCCGCGTGGCGAGCCGATCGACCATGCCGCGGATCATCGCGTCGCGGTCGCCCGAACTCATGTCCTTGGCGGCGGCCATCGCCTCGCTCGGCAGCGCCGGGGCCTCGCCGCCGCCGACGCGGGCGAGCGCGGCGCTGACCAGCGGCCGCCACGGCGCGTCAGGCGAGCCCTTGCTCAGCATCCCGCGCCAGATGTTGGCGGCATCGTCCTTGCGGCCGTCCTGCTCGGCCGCGAGCCCGAGATAATAGTTGGACTTCGGCTCCTCGGCGTCGAGCGCATGGCCGCGCTCGAACTCGGCCTTGGCCTCGGCGGTGACCACCCCGCCCGCGGCAGTCGCGATCATCTCGCCGAGATCGGCGCGCTTGGCGGCGCCGTCGCCGGCATAGGTGATCATGTTGCGATAGGCGCGGATGGCGTCCTCGGTGCGGCCGAGCCGCGCCAGGACCGGGGCGAGCACCGTCCAGCCGCGGCCGTCGGTCGGGTTCTTCTGCAGATGCTGCTCGACCTGCGACACCAGGGTCTCCAGCGGCTGCGAGCCGTCGGCCGGCTTGGCGCGGGCGGTCAGCGGAAAGTCAGGCAGTTGCGGCGAGCCGAGCGGCAGATAGACCGCGAGCGCCACCAGGGGCACGCCGATCAGAGCCAGCACCGCCGCGACGCGCCGCAGGCCGAGGCTCGGCTTGGCCGCGACCTCGCTTTCCTGGTCGGCAGCGGCCAGCAGCCGCCGGCCGATCTCGACCCGCGCCGCCTCCGCCTCGACCTTGCCGATCAGCCCGGTCTCGACATCGCGTTCGATCTCGGCCAGTTGGTCCTTGTAGACCACGACCTCGCGGCCATCGGAGCCGTTGCGCGCGCCCAGCCCGAGCGGCAGCAGGACGGCGAAGATCGCCGCGGCCGTCATCACGGCGAACACGAACCAGAGCGTCATCAGGCAGAGTTCCAGCAGCGCCCACCGGCGGGCGCTCGTTGCGCCGCTTTTAACCAGCACCGTTCCCGGCGGCAATTCACAATTGCCACCCTGGTACCCCAGCCCTGCCGGGCAAAAAACTCAGGACGATTACGTAATTACGGCACCTCGAAATCGGCGCTCTTGGCGAGGTAGCTGCCGTGCCCGTTGAGGGCCATCAGGAAATAGGTGCCCGGCCTGACGGCGTCGGTCAGCCGGATCCGCAGCGAGCCGACCGGGACCGGCGAGGAAATGGTGGTGACGGGATCTTCGAGCGGCGCGCCGCTCGTCCGGTCCACGATCACGACCTTGGCCTTGATCATGAGGTTGCGATAGGTCGCGCGCACGACGCGATTCTCGACTTCGATAAAGTTGATGATGGAAATCATTGCACTTGAGAAAAAGATATGGACTGGACGACGGGAACCTATGCGTGGCTACGGCCTGTGGTCAACCTAAAATTGAACGAGGAAAAACGTTTGCAGGATAACGAACGGATCAGCCGGCGCGCGACGATTTTCGCTCGCCATTCAATGCATTCTCGGCCGCGCGGCTCATCAATTGGGCGTAGTCGTTGCCGAACAGGACGTGGCAGAAGCGGATCGCCGCCGACACCTGCGACTGCCGATAGGCGCGCGCCCGTGCGTCACCCGAACGCAGCGACTGAACAAGCGCTTCGGTGGCCTTCTCGACATATTGCTGCAGGTCGGTGTAGGTGCGCAGCGTCACCTCATTGATGGCGAGCTCGCTGGCGTAGTTGCGGCACACTGCGACGAACTCGATCAGCGCCGCCACCTCCTCGACCTCGCCGCCGTCGACGCCGGCGCCGGCGGGAATGTCCTTGTCGGCGCGCTGGCGCAGGATGCGCCGCGCCCGGCCCGGCACGCCATCAATCTCAGATTGCAACGCATTGGAGATGTCGGCACGGATCGCGGTGAGCTGCTTGCCCCAGTTCGATTCGGAGCGCAGGTCGAGTTCGGTGCGCAGGCCGCGGGCGCCGTCGTGCAGCGATTTCAGCGTATCGGCGAGATTGGCGAAATGCCCGCGCCTGATGTCGGCACGCAAGGTCGCGGCGAGGCTGGCGAGATCGTTCAGCGCGATGGTCACCGCGACGCCGAACGGCGTCGCCGCCACCCGGATCTCGTCGTCGGAGGCGGCGATCTTGGTGGCAAGGCGGATGATCTGCCAGGGCGCGGCAAGCCGCTGCATCACCATCGACAGCGCGAAGGGCAGCATCAGCGGCGTCTGCAGCGACGGCACGTTGATGGCGTCGGTGACGGAGGCGATCTGGGAATCGCCGAGCACGCGGATGATGCTGGGCAGCCGCCCGTTGAGGCCGTCGAGCGCCTCGCGATTCTGCAAAATCAGTGCGATCGGCAGCAGGTCCTCGATCACGCTCGGCGCGCCGATGCGGGCGAGCGCGCGCTGGCGGTCGCCGGTTGCATTGGGGCCGACCAGCTTCATCAGCTCCTCGGCCGCCGCGAGCTGCAGCTTGCGCGCGGCCACCTCGACCTCGCGCGACGTTTCGGCGGAGGCCGACATCGCGGCCTCGAACTCACTGTAGCGCTCGGGTGCGCCGTCGCGGCCGAGCCACTGCCAGACGGCCAGCAGCGAGGCGCGACGGATCTGGCCGGGACGCAGCGGACCGGTGGAATCGGTGAGGAACGGCTCGAGCGGCCGGAACAGCCGGCGCGGGCCATCGCCGCTCTGGCGGCGCTCCTCGCGAGGCTGAGGACGCGCAGCCTCGGCGGCGGGTTGCGGACGAGCCGGCTCAGGCGCAGGCGCCGGAGGCGCGGCCGGACGAACCACCTTGCGCAATTGCTCGAGCACCATGGTGGCCACGGCGACGTCCTGGCCACGCTCGATGGCGCGCTCGAACTCGCGCATCAGGAGCGACTGCGCGCTTGGCGGCAGCTGCCCGAGATAGTCCCTCAATCGCTCGTGAGCTGTCTGACTCATGCGCCGGCGTGCAAATTTCCACGGCGAGAGCGCACATCGCGCACCCCTGCCGCAACCATAGGGTCTGCGGTATTAAGAACACCTTTAGGATGGCGAACTTCGCAATCCGTCAAACGCCGGGCAAGGTGAGCTCGGCCCGCAGCCCTCCGACCGGCGCATCGCCCAGGGTCAGGCGGCCGCCATAGAGCGCGGCCAGGTCGCTGACGATCGACAGCCCGAGGCCGGAGCCCGGCTTGGATTCGTCGAGCCTCTGGCCGCGCCGCAGCACCTGGGCCCGCTCGGCCGCCGACAGGCCGCGGCCGTCGTCGTCGACGACGATCCGCAAGCTGGGCGTCGCCCCCGCCTGGGCCGGCGGCTGCACCGTGACCTCGACGGAGACCCGCGACGTGGCCCATTTGCAGGCGTTGTCGACCAGATTGCCGACCATCTCCTCGAGATCCTGGCGCTCGCCGCGAAAGCGGGCGGCGGGATCGGCGGTCGCCTCGACGGCGATGCTGCGCGAGCGATAGATCTTTTCCATGGTGCGGCGCAGCGCCTCGATCGCCGGCGCCACTTCGGTGACTGTCGACACGATCGTCACGCGGGCGGCGATCCGGGCCCGCTCGAGATGATGGGCGACCTGGTCGCGCATCACGTCGGCCTGCTCCATGACCTTGGCCGCGAACGGATCCGCCGCGTGGGTGGTCGCTTCATTCACGATGACGGAGAGCGGCGTCTTGATGGCGTGGGCGAGATTGCCGACGTGGGTGCGCGCGCGCTCGACGATCTCGCGGTTGGCATCGATCAGCGCGTTGGTCTCGCGCGCCAGTGGCGCGATTTCGACCGGAAACTCGCCCTCCAGCCGCTCCGCCCGGCCGGAGCGGATGTCGGCGATCGATTCCGAGATCCGCTTCAGCGGCGCCAGGCCGTAGCGCACCTGGAACAGCGTGGTGAGCAGCAGCACGATGCCGAGCGCGGTAAAGGTGCCGCCGAGGTAATAATCGAAGCTGCGGGTCTCGTCGAAGATCTCCGACGCATCGCCGGCAACGCTGACCAGGAATTTGCCGTCGGAGCCGAGATCGACCGGGCGCTCGACCATGCGCAGGTCCTGATTCTCAGGACCGTCCACGTACCCGATCCGGATACCGGCGGCGGTCAGATCGATCCCCTGCTCTTCCAGCTTGGGCAGCTTCTTGTCCCATAGCGAGCGCGAGGCCCGCACCTCCGGCTTCTCGGTGTCGGTGCGGGTGATCTGCCAGTACCAGCCGGACAGCGGCAGCTCGAACAAGGGCTCGCCGAGCGACTGGAATTGCCGGTCCGGCGGATCGTCGGGCGTGGCGACCTCGGCGATCAGGGTGCGCAGATACAGGTTGAGCCGGCGGTCGAAGGCGCGCTCGGTCGCGTTGCGATAGACCGACGACAGCACGATGCCGGTGATGGCGAGAATGACCACGAGCCACGCGGTCGCGGACAGGAACAACCGGGTGGCAAGTGAACTCTGGCGCATCACCGCAAACTAGCGAAACGGCCGGCGCCCGGCCACCTTGAATGGCGGACGCCGGACGGGATCAGGCGCCCGCGGCCGGCGGCGGCGTCAGCAGGTAGCCGAGGCCGCGCACGGTCTGGATGACGTCGCAATCCAGCTTCTTGCGGATGCGGCCGACGAATACCTCGATGGTGTTCGAGTCGCGGTCGAAGTCCTGGTCGTAGAGATGCTCGACCAGTTCGCTGCGCGAGACCACGCGGCCGGAATGGTGCATCAGGTACGACAGCAGCCGGTACTCATGTGAGGTCATCTTGACGGGGTTGCCCGACACGCTGACCTTACCCGTACGGGTATCGAGCGTGACCGGTCCGCAGGTCAGTTCGCTCTGGGCATGCCCCGCCGAACGGCGCAGCAGCGCGCGGATGCGGGCCAGCACCTCCTCGAGGTGGAACGGCTTGGCGACATAGTCATCGGCGCCGGCGTCGAAGCCCTGCACCTTGTCGCTCCAGCGATCCCGCGCGGTGAGGATCAGCACCGGCATCGCCCGGCCATTGCGCCGCCACGCTTCCAGCACCGAGATGCCGTCCATCTTGGGCAGACCGATGTCGAGCACGACAGCGTCGTAGGGCTCGCTGTCGCCCAAATAGTGCCCCTCTTCACCATCGAACGCACGGTCCACGACGTAGCCGGCGTCGCTCAACGCCGTGGTGAGCTGACGATTGAGATCCGGATCGTCCTCGACAACGAGCAGACGCACGCTTGCCTCCAAAGCTGAACTGCACGATTTCCGCCCTCAAGATGAACCGGAAGGCCGTGAACCGTGCATGAACGGAACCCGACCGACCACGTTACTTTTTGGTCATCTCGATCGGGCTTCGCCGGCAAGGGCCAGCAGAATTGGGGCGGATATAAGCTCTCGGAAGCAACAATGAAAAGCCCGGCTGTGCGGCCGGGCTCGAGCGTATGGGAGCGACATGCGCAAGGCGCGGGAAGACGGGAGGCGGCCCGCCTCGCGACAGGCAGGCGACCCGGTTTCGGGCGCCGCCCTCAGGTGTGGAAGAACACGAACCAGATCAGTCCGAGCACCAGCAGCGCCAGTCCCGTGGAGATGGCGAGCATCGCCAGGACCGACGGGCCGGGTTCACCCTGCCGGGCTTCGGTGGGAGTTTCGACGATCTGTGGCCCTCGTCTTGTTGCCATGGTGCCCTCAGCTGCTGGTATCTGGCCGAACGCGGGTTCGCGCTCTCTCAGTTGCTCGGGTGGCAACGTCGGCCGCCAGATGATGTTCCGGCTGCGGGGACGGGCTGCGACCAGTTAACGCCGCCCTTAGAATCTGCAGCTAGGCTTGTTGAATCCGCGGCCTGCGATGTTATCCTCGCGGTCGCGGCGAGAACTACGCCCGCAGCAGCCCGGTCCGGGAGAGCACATTCCCGTCAGTTTGCACCTGTCAGTTTGCAGTTGAGTGGAGTTGAGGAATGGCCCCGCGCGCCAATTGGAAGGGATTTCTGCGGCTGTCACTCGTGACCTGTCCGGTCGCGCTCTATCCGGCGACCTCCGAGTCCGAGAAGGTCTCCTTCAACCAGATCAACCGCAAGACCGGCCACCGCATCAAGTACAGCCGGGTCGACGCCGAGACCGGCGAGGAAGTGGCCAACGAGGACATCGTCAAGGGCTACAAGGTCGACACCGACACCTATATCGAAGTGACGAAGGACGAGCTCGACGACATCGCGCTGGAATCGACGCACACCATCGAGATCGACGAATTCGTGCCGCGCACCGACATCGACAGCCGCTATCTGATCCGGCCGTATTACCTCGTGCCGGATGGAAAAGTCGGCCATGACGCCTTTGCGGTCATTCGCGAAACCATCCGCAGCATGGACAAGGTCGCGATCGGACGCGTCGTGCTGACCAACCGCGAGCACATCATCGCGCTGGAGCCGCTCGGCAAGGGCCTGATGGGCACGCTGCTGCGCTACCCCTATGAGGTACGCAAGGAGGACGAATATTTCGACGACATTCAGGACGTGAAGATCACCAGCGACATGCTGGATCTCGCCAAGCACATCGTCGAGAAGAAATCGGCCGAGTTCGAACCGGAGGCTTTCGAGGATCACTACGAGGCTGCGCTGATCGAGCTGATCAACAAGAAGCGCAGCGGCGTCACGATCACCGCCAAAGCGGCGCCGAAGTCGAGCGGCAACGTCATCAACCTGATGGATGCGCTGAAGCGCAGCCTTGCCGGCGAAGGCGACAAGGCGCCCGCCGCCTCCGCTCCTGCTCCGAAAGCGAAGCCCAAGAAGGCGAAGAAGCGCGTCGAGGGCCAGCGCGAGATGCTGCTGCCGATCAGCGGCAAGAAGGCCAAGGACGAGCCGAAGAAGGCGGAAGAGCCGAAGAAGGCCGAGAAGCCGGCCCGGACCACGGCGCGCTCACGCAAGGCCGGGTGAAAAGGCCGGGTGACCGGCCAAGCCAAACCTGCTCAGCAGGCCTGGGCAGGCGAGCCCTCGCGAACGAGCATGATCTGAAAGGCGCTCGGCGCCTATTTGAGCGAGCTGTTGATCGACGAGAACTTGCTGCTGAGCTGGGTGCCCAGCCCATTGACGGCGGCCACGATCACGATGCTCAGCCCGCCCGCGATGATGGCGTATTCGATCGAGGTCGCGCCAGCCTCGTTCTTCAGGAAGCTCGCAATCAACTGCCGCATCTACCACTCCGCTCGGGCTCGATCGTTTGAGGCGCCGACACGGCGCGCGCAAAGGCCGGGACGGATGCCCCAGAAAAACCCTCGATCATCGGCTTGAACAAACGGTTAACTGATCGAGGAGGCGGCGTCCTCGAAGCCGGCTGCCGGCCCGCGATCGCGCGCCTCCAGCGGTTCAGAGTCTGGAACCGGGCCCGGGTGCAAACATCTGAATCTCCTCGCGTTCGCTCCAGGTCGCCAGCCTGCCGGCAATCCCGCTGCGCGAGCGGATCGCCGCAATCCCTCGTCGACGCATTCAGAAAAAATTCGGCCTGTTCGCCGGATGACGCGGCATGATCTCGGTCAACGATCATGGCAGCTGCGGCGCTAAGGTCTATACTAACTACCATGACACCAGCAGATTCGACTCGCCCCCAACTCAAGCTCCGCAGTGTCGCGCTCGATACTGGGCGGGAGAACGTCGTCGTGATCTCGCGCCGTTCGAAGGCGTTGCGGCCCGAAGTCTTCCGCGGCTTCTCTCGGGTCGAGCTGCGCTGCAATTCGCGAACGCTGCTGGCAACGCTGCTGATCACCGACGATGATGCGCTGGTCGGCCCCGACGAGATCGGCCTGTCCGAGCCGGCGCTGCGGCGCTTCGCCGAGCCGGCCGGCACGCTCGCCA
Organism: Bradyrhizobium sp. HKCCYLS2038; assembly: GCF_051167655.1. Classification (NCBI taxonomy): domain Bacteria; kingdom Pseudomonadati; phylum Pseudomonadota; class Alphaproteobacteria; order Hyphomicrobiales; family Nitrobacteraceae; genus Bradyrhizobium; species Bradyrhizobium sp. HKCCYLS2038. The sequence goes on from NZ_JBNPTM010000005.1 coordinate 137,899, forward strand.
CGGTGTCGCCCGCGACTCCGCCCGACAGCCTGGAAGCCGTCCGCGCCAAAATCCGCGGCGAGACCTTGAGCGACGAGGCCATCGCAGCCGTCATCGACGATCTCGCGCATTATCGCTACTCCGACATGGAGATCGCGGCGTTCCTGATCGGCTCGGCCAGCTTCATGAGCTCGGGCGAGCTGTTGGCGCTGACCCGCGCCATGGCCAATGCGGGGACGCAGCTGACATGGCCGGAGCCCGTCGTGGTCGACAAGCACTGCATCGGCGGCATCCCCGGCAACCGTACGTCCATGGTGGTGGTGCCCATCGTTGCCGCGCACGGCCTGACCATTCCGAAGACCTCGTCGCGCGCGATCACCTCGCCGGCCGGCACCGCCGACACGATGGAGGTGCTGGCGCGGGTCAATGTCGGCGCCGAGGAAATGAAATCGATCGTGGCGGCCTGCAATGGCTGCGTGATCTGGGGCGGCCACGTCAATCTGTCGCCGGCCGACGACATCCTGATCTCGGTGGAGCGCCCGCTCAGCCTGGATACCCGCGAGCAGATGGTCGCCTCGATCCTGTCGAAGAAGATCGCCGCGGGCTCGACTCATCTCCTGCTCGACCTGCCGGTCGGCCCGACCGCCAAGCTCACCAGCGGCGCTGATGCGATGCGGCTGCGCAAGCTGTTCGAATTCGTCGGCGACCGCTTTGGCCTCAAGGTCGAGGTGATCACGACCGACGGCCGCCAGCCGATCGGCAACGGCATCGGTCCGGTGCTCGAAGCACGGGACGTGATGGCGGTGCTCGGCAACGAGCCGTCGGCGCCCGCGGACCTGCGCGAGAAGTCGCTGCGGCTCGCCGCGCATCTGCTCGAATACGATCCGAAGCTGCGCGGCGGCGCCGGATATGCGCGGGCACGCGAGCTGCTCGACAGCGGCGCGGCGCTGAAGCAGATGCTGAAGATCATCGATGCCCAGGGACCGCCGGAGTGCGGCAGCGAGCTCGGCGATCTCGCCTTCGACGTCAAGGCCGGCAGCGACGGTGTCGTCTCGGCGATCGACTGCCTGCGGCTGAACCGTCTGGCCCGCACCGCCGGTGCGCCCGTCAACAAGGGCGCCGGCATCAGCCTGTTCAAGAAGATCGGCGACCGCGTCGAGCGGGGTGAGCCACTCTACCGCGTGTTCACCTGCGATCCGTCGGAGCATGATCTCGCCGCTGCCGCAGCCGACGCCGACAACGGCTATGCCTTCGCCGACACGCCGAACGGCCACCGGTGATGAGCCCAAGTCGAAGCTTCCTCCATTCCTTGCAGGAGACCGCCGCATGAGTGTGACCCTTCGCTTCTGCGGTGCCGCACATACCGTCACCGGGGCCTGCTATCTGGTGCGGACGGACCAGGGCCAGATCCTGATCGATTGCGGCCTGTTCCAGGGCCAGAAGACGCTGAAGGAGCTCAACTACGGCGACTTTCCGTTTCGCCCGGAAGAGATCGACGCGGTGCTGCTGACACATGCCCATATCGATCACAGCGGCCTATTGCCGAAGCTGGTGCGCTTGGGATTCGACGGCAAGATCTTCGCGACGCGCGGCACCATCGATCTCTGCTCGTGGATGCTGCCCGATGCCGGCAACATCCAGGAGCAGGAGGTGCTGGCGCTGAACCGGCGCAACATCGCGCGCGGCCGCGAGGAGGTCAGCCCGATCTACACCCAGGCCGATGCGATCGCCTCGCTGCAATATTTTCAACCCGTCGCCTATGAGAGCTGGACCGACATCATCCCCGGCGTCCGCGCCCGCTACTGGAATGCCGGGCATCTTTTGGGCTCGGCCTCGATCGAGATCGAATTCGCGGGACAAGGCAGCGACGGCGCGCCGCTGCGGCTGCTCGCGTCGGGCGATGTCGGCCCGGACGCCAAGCTGCTGCAGCCCGATCCCCGAGCGCCCGAAGGTTTCGACTACGTGATCTCGGAAGCCACCTATGGCGACCGCATGCGCGAGCCGACCACGCCCGAGCAGCGCCGCGCGCGTCTGGCCGGCGAGGTGCGCGACGCCGCAGACGCGAAGGGTGCGCTGCTCATCCCGGCCTTCGCGGTCGAACGGACACAGGAGCTGATCGTCGATCTCGTCGGCCTGATGGAGCAAGGCGAGATCCCGGTCGCGCCGATCTTCCTGGACTCCCCGCTCGCCATCCACGCCACCGAGGTGTTTCGCACGCACGCCGCGAGCCTCGACGGCGGCAGCGACGTCGGCCGGCTGCTGTCCTCGCCGCATCTGCGCTTCACCGAGACGGTCGACGAGAGCAAGGCGATCGCCAAGTTGACGGGCTTCCACATCGTCATCGCCGCGAGCGGCATGTGCGACGCGGGGCGCATCCGTCATCATCTGAAGCGCTGGCTGTGGAACAACCGCGCCACCGTGCTGCTGGTCGGCTATCAGGCCAATGGCACGCTGGGACGCTTCCTGCAGGACGGCGTCAAGGCGGTGCGCATCCAGGGCGACGAGATCAAGGTCGCGGCGCGCATCCGCATGATCGACGACTATTCCGGCCACGCCGACGGCGCCGAGATCGCCCGCTGGATCGCGGCCCGCCGTCCGATCGCGCGCGGGCTGTTCCTGTCGCATGGCGAGGAGGCCGCGATCGCCGCGCTGGCCGGGCGCGTCGCGGAGCGCATCGTGCCGTCCGCCAAGGTGTTCTCGCCCCTGCTCGACGACATCTACGAGCTGACGAGCAGCGTGCCGACCCCGCTCGAAGCGGCGCGTCGACGGCGCCTGGCGCCGGACGCGGTGACCCGGCTCGACTGGCACAACGACATGTCGGGCCTGCTGCTCGACATCCATGAGCGCATCGAGCAGGCCGCCGACGACCGCGCCCGCGGCGTCATCATCCGCCGCCTCAGGCGGGCGCTGGAGGGGTGACGGCCCCCGTGGCCGGAACGATCTCGTCGTCGAACGGTCACAGTTTGATCGCAACCTCGATCCGCTGGCAGATCATCGCGCAGCGGCCGTCCCGGGGAAGTGCGGCTGCGAACACGAACGCCATCTCCGCTTGTGCATAGTTTGCTACACAACGCGCAGACGGCTGGTCTCCGAGGGTGATTCTGATACGCTCGACGCGTGGTTCACGACGACGGGACGATCCGAGTGAACCAAGCGCAGGTGGGGAAACGGGGGGCTCTCACATGCATCAACCATCGAAATGGTGGCCGGGACTGATCGTGGTCAGCGTGCTCTGGCTCGCGGCCATCAGTTTCAAGACGGCGAGCGTGGAAGACGATATTGCGCCGCGAGCGCAAGCCGCTGTCGCAGCGGCCGCCCCCGATACCGCCGCGGCACTGAAGGTCTCGGTCAGAGGCCGCGACGTTTTCATCCAGGGACCGGAGTTCAGCGCCGACCAGTCCGAACGGCTGAGCGATGCGGCGACGGTCAACGGCGTCCGCCTCGTCGACGACAGCTACGACAAGCTGCCGACCCCCAAACCCTATGCCTTCCGCGCCGCACGCAACGGCAGCCAGGTCGTGCTCGAGGGCGGCGTCCCGACGCCCGCCGTTCGCGTCGCCGTCCTCACCGCCGCGCGTTCTGCGACCACCGGCGGCGAGGTCGTCGATCGGCTCGGCTATGCCCTGGGCGCCCCGGGGAATTTTGCCGCCATCGCCAGCCACGGCGTGGTCCAGGCGACGAAACTCAATGGCGGGACCTTCTCGCTCGCGGACAAGGCCTATTCGCTCGCCGGCGCCGCGACCTCGTCCGACATCTATGAGGCGGCGATCGCCGCGACGCGGCAGCTGCCCGGCGGCGCCGTGCTCGCCAACGTCGCCATCCTGCCGCCCGAGGCCAAGCCGTTCATCTGGAGCGCGGTGCGCGACGACAAGTCGGTCGTGATGTCCGGTGTCGTTCCGAACGATGAGATCCGGCGCGCGCTGGAGGCCGCGGCGGTCAAGGCGTGGCCCGGATCATCCGTGATGCATCAGATGCAGATCGCACGCGGTGCGCCATCGGGCGATTTCAACGCCTACACGACCTATGCGCTGGCCGAGCTCGGCCGGTTGAGCACAGGACGCGTCGTCATCTCCGATGCGAACTACACGATCTCCGGCGAGGCGCCGTCCAGCGCGGCCTACGACGAGGCGATGGCCGGCGTCGGCAAGCTGCCGCGCGGGCTGACCCTGGCCAAGGCCGACATCCTGCCGCCGGAGATCAAGCCGTACCGCTGGTCGGCGGACTTCAACGGCACCGCGCTGAACCTCGCCGGCCTTGCCCCCGCGACCGCCGTGCGCGAAGCGATGCTGGGCTCCGCCAGCGGACAGTTCGACGGCAAACCGATCAAGAGCGAGATCGGCATCGCCCGCGGTGCCCCCGATGGCGACCTTGCCAAGGCGAGCGCCAGTCTGCTGAAGCAGCTCGCCCGGCTGGCGCAGGGCCGCGCCGAGATCAACGAGACCAAGGTCTCGCTCAATGGCGCCGGCCTTGCCAACGTCACCGGCGCCGCCGTGCGCGAGGAGCTGGCGGGCGCCCTGCCCGCGCCGTTCACGATCGCCGCGGTCGATGTCCGCGACGGTCCGGTGTCGCCCTATTCGTTCCAACTGCAGAAGCAGGATGGCCGCGTCAGGCTGACCGGCTACGTGCCCAATGACGCCGCCCGTCGCGATCTCGTCGACGCAGCAACCCAGGCCTTCGTCACCGAGACGGTCGAGGATGCGCTGAAGCTCGGCGACGGCGCACCGAAGGATTTCGTCGCATCGCTCAAGGCAACGTTCCCGGCGCTGGCGCGGCTGTGGTCCGGCGCGCTGACCGCGAAGGATGCGGCCCTCTCGGTCGACGCGCTCGCGATCTACGACAAATCAGCCGAGCAGGTCCGCAAGGAGCTTGCCGATGCCGCCGCAGGCGACATCAAGCTCACCGACGTCAAGATCGGGGTCAAGCCGGCGAGCCCGCCCCTCGCCGTGGCCGAATGCCAACCGGCGTTCGAAGGCCTGCTCGCCAAGGGCCGCATCCGCTTTGCGACCGGCAGCGCCGAGCTGAGCCGCGAGTCGCTGGCGCTGCTCGACCACATCGTCGACGTGGCGCAGCGCTGCAAGGAGGCCGAGATCGCGATCGAAGGCCACACCGACAATGTCGGCGACGAGGACAGCAACATGGACCTCTCGAAGCGGCGGGCGGCGGCCGTGGTCGGCTACATCGGCGAGGCCGGAATCGACACCGCACGCATGAGCTCGGAAGGCTACGGTCAGACCAAGCCGGTTGCCTCCAACGACAGCGCGGAAGGCCGCGCGCAGAATCGCCGCATCGAATTCGTCGTGAAGTGAGGCGCTGACATCATGATGTACGACCTTGCGACGTTTCTGTTCTGGATCATCCTCTGCGTCATCATCGGCGGCTTCGTCGGCTGGCACACCTGGTCGGATGCGAAGCAGCCGGACTGGATGCGGAGCTGGCTGCTGCCCGTCATCCTGGCCTTCATCATTGGCTCGCTGATGGCGATGCTGAGCGTGCTGCCGGGCCGCGCCGGGCTGTGGCTCGAGGTCGCGCTGCTGATGGTCGGCGCCTATGTGGTCGGTTGCCTGGTCGGCGGACAGCTGAAGGAATATGTCGGACTTGGCGACGGCAGCGCGATGGCCCCCGGTGGGCCGGGCGGAGTGGCGGCGTTCACGGCGCCAACCCGTCCCCCCTGGGCCGACAGCCCATCGCCGGCCGCGCAGGCTGCGGCCAGCATCGAGGCTGATCGTCTTGCCGCTGAAACTGCGGCGAAGGCCGAGGCGGATCGTCTTGCTGCTGAGGCTGCCGCAAAAGCCGAGGCCGATCGTCTCGCCGCTGAAGCTGCCGCAAAGGCCGAGGCTGACCGTCTCGCTGCTGAGGCTGCGGCAAAGGCCGAGGCTGACCGTCTCGCCGCTGAAGCCGCCGCGAAGGCCGAGGCCGACCGTCTCGCCGCCGAAGCGGCTGCAAAGGCCGAGGCCGACCGTCTCGCCGCGGAAGCCGCAGCAAAGGCCGAGGCCGACCGTCTCGCCGCCGAAGCCGCCGCAAAGGCCGAGGCGGATCGTCTCGCCGCTGAAGCAGCAGCAAAGGCCGAGGCCGATCGTCTTGCTGCCGAAGCCGCGGCAAAGGCCGAGGCCGAACGTCTCGCCGCTGAAGCCGCCGCAAAGGCCGAGGCCGACCGTCTTGCTGCCGAAGCTGCGGCAAAGGCCGAGGCTGACCGTCTCGCCGCCGAAGCGGCTGCAAAGGCCGAGGCCGAACGTCTGGCTGCCGAAGCCGTCGCACATGCGGAGGCGGAAGCGCAGCGCGTTGCCGCGGAGGCGATGGCCAAGGCCGAGGCCGAACGTCTGGCGGCTGGGGCCGCCGCAAAGGCCGAAGCGGATCGTACGGCCGCCGACGCCGCAGCGAATGCCGAAGCCGATCGCCTCGCCGCCGAAGTCGCTGCGTCGGCTGACGAGCCGGCGCCTAGCAGCAGCGATGATGGACGGCCGCCCGCCCTGCCCGCGCCCGACGGCAGCGCCGACGATCTCAAGCTCATCAAGGGCATCGGGCCGAAGAATGAGGCCATCCTCAACGACATCGGCGTGCATCATTTCAGCCAGATCGCGGACTGGTCGCCGGCGCATGCGGACTGGGTCGGCCACCACATGGCGTTCCCCGGCCGCATCGAGCGCGAGCACTGGATCGCGCAGGCCAAGCTGCTTGCCGCCGGCCTCGACACGGCGCATTCGACCGCGGTGAAATCGGGCGCGATCACGATCGACGACCAGGCAGACGCGCCGCTGAGCGAGGACGAGGCCAGCTACCTGCTCGCCCACCTGCCGGCACTGATGCCGCCGGTCGAGAACCAGGACGCCCATGGCGGTGCACGGCCGCTCGGCCTGGCGGCGCCGCGCGGCGGTCAGGCTGACGATCTCAAGCTGATCAAAGGCATCGGCAAGCAGAACGAGGCGCGGCTGCATGGCCTCGGCATCTGGCATTTCGCCCAGATCGCGTCCTGGACCGCCGAACATGCCAAATGGGTCGGGTCCTATCTCGCCTTCGCCGGCCGCATCGAGCGCGAGCAATGGATCAGCCAGGCGAGGGAGCTGGCGAGCGGCGGCACGACCGAATTCTCCCGTCGCGCCGAAGCGGGTCTCGTCAAATCCTCGCTCGACGACGGCTCGCGCGGGCAGGACAACGTCGAGGTCACCCCGCCGCGCGAGTAGCGCGCCAAGCAAACGGTTCGTAGGGTGGGCAAAGGCGCTGACGCGCCCTCTCCACACCCGCAATCACGATGGCGCCGTGCCCACCGTCTTGCCGCCGGCCATGCTGTGAGATGGTGGGCACGGCGCGCGACAGCCTGCCTGAAATGACGGTCGTGCCTCGCGCCTTTGCCCATCCTACGGTTCTACTCCGCCATCTCCACCGGCTCGCTGCGCGACGGGCCGGCCAGCGGGCGCTCCTCCATCAGGATCATGCAGACCGAAGCGCAGGCCAGCATCACGGTGGCTGCGGCATAGACGAAGCGGAAGGCGTGGATCATGTCGGCTTCGGCGATGCCGCTGACCGCGCCGTGGGCGCCCTCGGCGAGCGAGATGTCGGCGCCGAGCACCATCAGCAGGATGGCGCTGAAGGCCGCGACCGTGAATGACGACATCATCGAACGGAAGAAGTTCATCGCGCCGGTGATGGTGCCGATCTGCGAGCGGTCGACCGCGTTCTGCAGCGACACCACCGAGATCGGGAACGCGGTGCCGAGCCCGATGCCGAAGATTGACAGCAGCACCATCAGCACCCACAGCGACGGCGTCGTCACGGTCATGACCGCGGCGGCGATCGTCCCGATCAGCGTGCCGATGATGGCGACGCGCTTGTAGTGCTTCACCCGGGCCATGGTGCGGCCGGCGATCCCTGCGCCGAACGTCGAGATCGCCGCGATCGGGATCAGGCCGAGGCCGGCCTCGCTCGGCGTCAGGTGGTAGACCAGCTCGTAATACAGTGGCAGATGCACCGTGAGCCCGATCAGGGCGCCGAGCGCACAGCCGCTCGCCAGCAGGCCATAAGGCACGACCGTACCACCCATCAGCGACAGCGGCAGGAACGGCTCGTCCGCGCGCTTGGCGTGCCAGACGAAAGCCAGCCCCAGCGCCACGGCGCTGCCGATCATCGCCAGGATCGTCGGCGACAGCCAGGCCAGCTTGTGGCCGCCCCAGGTCAGCACCAGCATGAACACGATCGCCGAGGCCATCAGCAGCAGGCCGCCGGCCCAGTCGACCTTGCGCAGGCGGTGATAGACCGGCAGCCGGCCCATCTTCGGCAGCAGCAGCGCCAGCGCCGCGATTGCGAGGGGAACGTTGATCCAGAAGATCATCGACCAGTGCAGGTGATCGGCGAAGAAGCCGCCGATGACCGGCCCGAGCAGTCCCGCGAGCAGCCAGACGCCGCTGAACCAGGCCTGGTACTGGCCGCGCTCGCGCGGGCTGACGACGTCGGAGATGACGGTCTGCACGACAGGCATGATACCGCCGCCGCCGAGCCCCTGCAGGCCGCGCGCGAGGATCAGCACCGGCATGTTCGGCGCCAGCGCGCAGACCACGGACCCGACCACGAACAGGCTGAGCGCGGTGATGATCATCGAGCGCCGGCCGTAAATATCGCAGAGGGTACCGAACACCGGCGCCACGGCCGTGGAGGCCAGTAGATAGGCGGTGATCACCCAGGACAGATTGGTGACGTCCTGGAACTCGCGGCCGATGGTCGGCAGCGCGGTTGCGACGATGGTCTGGTCGAGCGCCGCCAGGAACATCGTCAGCAGCAGGCTCATCAGGATGGTGCGCACCTCGGCCGGGGTCAGCGGCACCGGGGCAGCGAGCGGGGGCGCATCCTCGATCGCCTGGACCTGCGGCGGAATCGCCGGCAGCTCGGCGGCGAGCTCTTCGGACAAGGATTGGGACGCGGCAGGATATTGGCTCTGCCGTTCGAACTTGTTCATGAGATGAATGCTGTGCCAGGCGCGACGAACGCCGCGCGGATTCGCTTAGATAGCGAACTACTTAAGGCATAATTTTCCCTTGCGGCAGCGGGTCGCGCGCATGGGTGCCTCCCGGCAGCACGGGACTGGTCGCATCATCGTGACTTGCTGCGAGTGCGAAGTGATCTGCCTATTTCGGCCGGCGCTTCAGCTTGGCGAGCTTCGGTAAAAGCACGGGCCACTGCACGATGTGGTCTTCGAGTTCGTCGTCGGGAACGTCGTCCTCGGTGCCCTCGACCCGGCCGCGCACGGACACACCGGCCTCATGCACCGTCTGAGGATCGCCGGAAATCAGCGGGTGCCACCAATAGAGATCACGTCCCTCCGCGACCAGGCGGTAGCCGCAGCTCGGCGGCAACCAGGTGATGGTGCGGACGTTCTCGGGCGTCAGGCGAACGCAATCGGACACCTGTTCGGAGCGGTTCGGGTAATCCTTGCAGGCACATAGGCCGGCATCCAGAAGCTTGCAGGAAATGTGGGTGAAGTAGATGTCGCCGGTATCCTCGTCCTCAAGCTTTTCCAGGCAGCAGCGCCCGCAGCCGTCGCACAGGCTTTCCCATTCCGCCTCGGACATCTCCTCCAAGGTCTTGGTCTTCCAGAACATTCCCTCCTGGCCCGAGGGACGTTTGAGCGGTGCGGTCATCGGTCGAATCCAGGCGGGGCGGGGCGTGGCCGCCATCTAGGTGGCCTGCCCCGCGCGGCGCAAGGGGCACCCTTGCGGTTCAAGCGGGACGTTAGCTTTGTGCATCAAATTGTGAGGGGAACCATTGGTTTGTGACCCCCGCTCGGCTAGATTATGAGCTTGAGTCACTGCGACGGCGGCGCCCAGCGTTACCCGTCTAGTGCCTTGGGTTTGCCGCAACAATCGCGCAAGACCCTCCGATGGCTCCCAGCCCGCGTGCTGAGTGCTTTCGAAGCCCGCTGACACGCTTTCGAAACGACCAGGGTCCCCGTGCGGCAGATCATTCCAGACCATTGGAAGAAGCGGATCAACAATTTCCGCCTGGATCTCGACGCGCGGTTCGATTCGGCGCTGTTCTCCTCGCTGCGCGGGACCCGCGAACTGTACGAGCGGTATTCGGCGTTCATGGACCGCTTTTATGTCGGCGGCTGGAAGCGCTGGGTGTTCGTCGAGCCGTTCTCGGAAGCCGCCACGATCGGCCTCGGCGGCCTGGTGCTGATGCTGGCGCTGGCCATCCCCGCGTTCCGCGAGACCGCCGACGAGGACTGGCTGAAGAAGTCGGACCTCGCCGTGACCTTCCTCGACCGCTACGGCACGCCGATCGGCAGCCGCGGCATCAAGCACAATGATTCGATCCCGCTGGAAGACTTCCCGGACAACCTGATCAAGGCGACCCTGGCCACCGAGGACCGCCGCTTCTACGACCATTTCGGCATCGACTTCCCCGGCCTCGCCCGCGCGCTGGTGACCAACGCCCAGGCCGGCGGCGTCCGCCAGGGCGGCTCCTCGATCAGCCAGCAGCTCGCCAAGAACCTGTTCCTGTCCAACGAGCGCACCATCGAGCGCAAGGTCAACGAGGCGTTCCTGGCGATCTGGCTGGAAACCCGCCTGACCAAGAACGAGATCCTCAAGCTCTATCTCGACCGCGCCTACATGGGCGGCGGCACGTTCGGCGTCGACGGCGCGGCGCATTTCTATTTCAACAAGTCGGTGCGCGACATCAACCTGTCGGAAGCGGCGATGCTGGCCGGCCTGTTCAAGGCGCCGACCAAGTTCGCGCCCCACATCAACCTGCCCGCCGCGCGCGCCCGCGCCAACGTCGTGCTCGACAATCTGGTCGACGCCGGTTTCATGACCGAGGGCCAGGTGTTTGGTGCCCGCCGGAATCCTGCCTTCGCGGTCGACCGCCGCGACGAAAGCTCGCCCAACTACTTCCTCGACTATGCCTTCGACGAGATGCGCAAGCTGGTCGACACGTTCCCGAAGTCCTACACCGAGCGCGTGTTCGTGGTGCGGACCTCGATCGACATGAACGTGCAGCATGCCGCCGACGAGGCGATCGAGAACCAGCTGCGCCAGTTCGGCCGCGACTACCACGCGACCCAGGCGGCGACCGTGGTCTCCGATCTCGATGGCGGCATCCGCGCCATGGTCGGTGGCCGCGACTATGGCTCCAGCCAGTTCAACCGCGCCACCGATGCCTACCGGCAGCCTGGTTCGTCGTTCAAGCCTTATGTCTATACGACCGCGCTGCTGAACGGATTGAAGCCGACTTCGACCATCGTCGACGGCCCGGTCTGCATCGGCAATTGGTGCCCGCAGAACTACGGTCATTCCTATTCCGGCACGGTGACCCTGACCCAGGCGATCACCCGATCGATCAACGTCGTCCCGGTGAAGCTGTCGATCATGCTCGGCGGCAAGGAGGGTCCGAAGGCCGGCCGCGCCAAAATCGTCGAGGTCGCCCGCCGCTTCGGCATCAAGGCGCCGCTGCCCGACACCCCGTCGATGCCGATCGGCTCGGACGAGGTGACGGTGCTGGAGCACGCGGTCGCCTATGCGACCTTCCCCAACAAAGGCAAGGCGGTGACGCCGCATTCCGTGCTGGAGGTGCGCACCGGCGCCGGCGATCCGGTCTGGCGCTGGGACCGCGACGGGCCGAAGCCGCGCCAGGCGATCCCGGCCTCGGTGGCCGCCGACATGGCCGGCATGATGAGCCACGTCGTCAGCGAGGGCACCGCGCGCCGCGCCGCGCTCGACGGCATCCCGACCGCCGGCAAAACCGGCACCACCAACGCGTATCGTGACGCCTGGTTCGTCGGTTACACCGGCAACTTCACCTGCGCCGTCTGGTACGGCAATGACGACTATTCGCCGACCAACCGCATGACCGGCGGCTCGCTGCCGGCGCAGACCTGGCATGACATCATGCTTGCTGCGCATCAGGGCGTCGAGGTGAAGGAACTGCCCGGCGTCGGCATGGGCGAGAAGCTGCCGCAGCCGGCGTCCGCGGCGATGGCGCAGGCCGGCCAGCCGAAAACGCTCGAGATCAAGCCTGGCCCGCCGCCGGTGCTGACCCGTCGCGGCGCCGATGTTCTGGTGCAGGTCGAAAAGATGCTCGACGATGCCGCGCGCGTCGCCGAAAAGACGGCGCCCGCCGATCCGAAGAAGCCGGGCAAGCCGGTGTCATCGAGCGCGCTGGCCTTCCCCGAGAACTACGCCGCTGCGACAGCCGATGGCGCGGCGACCCCTGCCCTTCGCAAGAACTGACGACAGCGATTTCCCGTGCGGCTGCTCTTCATTACATTGGTCACGCTCCTGATCGCCACCGGCGTCGGCATCGGTGCGACCTGGATGACCACGACGCGCGGCACCGAATTCGGCACCCTGACGATCGGCGCCTGGACCGCTCGCCCGAAGACCGGCACCGCCGATGTCGATCCGTATGCGCGCGCCACCATCACCCGCAACGGCGAGCTGCCGATCGGCACCGGCGACGGCGTCGCCTTCACCGCCATCGCCGACGACACCAAGAAGCCGCTCGACGGCCGCTGCGACATCGTCGTCAGCGGCGTGACGCCGCCGGCGCGGTTCTGGACACTGACGCTCTACGATCGCAAGGGCCACCTCGTCGCCAACACGCTGCAGCGCTACGGCTTCACCAGCCAGGAGCTGGTGCGTGGCGCCGACGGCTCGTTCGAGATCCGCGTCGCCGCACGTTCGCGCTCCGGCAACTGGCTGCCGACCGGCGGCATCGAGCGCTATGCGCTGATGCTGCGGCTCTACGACACGCCGGTCGGGGTCGCGACCCGCACGCAGCGTGACGCGCCGATGCCGTCGATCACCACGGTGGGCTGCCCGTCATGATCCGGTTGCTGTTCACGGTCGTCGTCGGTGTGCTGCTCGGCGGCGTGGTCCATCTCGTCAGCGTGCTGGCGCTGCCGCGGATCTCGACCCAGGACGCGTATTCGCGGCTGACGCCGATGACCAAGCTCAACGCCGTCACGCCGCTGCCGATCGCCGATCCCGGCAATTCGCCGATGCCGTTCATGGACCCGGCCTTCGCGATGGCGATCTGCCGCTACGATCTCTCCGACGGGCCGCTGAAGCTGACCGTGCCGGTGAGCCAAGCCTATACGTCGGTGTCGTTCTACACCCGCAACGAGATCGCCTATTACGCGATCAACGATCGCTCCGCCGGCAAGCGCGTCATCGAGCTCGATCTGATGACCGAGAATCAGCACGAGGATCTGCCCGAGGATGAGGAGATCACGGCCGCCGATCGCCTCATCATCGACTCGCCGAGCACGACGGGCCTGATCGTGCTGAAGGCGCTGGCCGCCGAACCCGGTCTCATGCCGCAGGCGCAGGCCTCCCTTGCAGCGGCCAGTTGCGGCGTGCAGGGCGAAGCTCCGGCCAAGGCGGAAAAGCCGCGCGGAAAGCGGTAAGTTTCGCTACCGCAGCCGGCAGCGCAACCCTGTCTTCACCCTTCGTGGCATAGAGGCTGGAGCGATCAGCTGATATGTTGCCGCAGCTCCGCGACGCCTCGCTCACCAACAGGTCAATGCCTCTCGAAATCGAACGGAAGTTTCTCGTCAAGACCGATGCTTGGCGGGATCAGGCGACACACAGTGAATCCCTTCGCGACGGTCTCGTCGCGCGCCAGGACGGTCTGAAGGTCCGCGTCCGCTGCTACGGCAACCGGACGACGCTCTGCGTGAAGAGCGGCCGGCGCGGCCTGTCGCGCGAGGAATTCGAATACGAAATTCCCCGTGATCATGCGGAGGCGTTGTTCGCGCATTGCGAGGGGCGCATCATGGAGAAGACGCGCCATTACGTGCCGGGCGAGAGCGGCATCTGGGAGGTCGACGTCTATCACGGCGAGCTCGACGGTATCGTCATCGCCGAGATCGAGCTGCCGAGCGAAACGACCGTCGTGACGCTGCCCGATTGGGTCGGCGACGAGGTCACCGGCGATCCGCGCTACAGCAAGGCCAACATGCTGACCGAGCGCTTGCGCGCGGCAACGGTGCGCGAGCTGCGCCGCGCGCGTCTTGCAGGCCTGTGATGCGCGTATCACCTGATTGACCGGTGTCAAACCGCCCCTGCGACGCCCATCTTAAACAGCGCGGACTTTGGCGGGCCTGAATGGCCTGCACACGGAGTTTTGCCAGGATGAGTTCATCGCAGGTGATGTCGCAGGCGCTGCGCGCCAAGATCGTGTCGGCGGACGAGGCCGCCGCGCTGGTCAAGCCGGGCAGCCATGTCGGCATGAGCGGCTTCACCGGCTCGGGCTATCCCAAGGCCGTGCCGCTTGCCCTCGCCCGGCGCATCGAGGCTGCGCATGCGCGCGGCGAGCCGTTTCGTATCGGCGTGTGGACCGGCGCCTCGACCGCGCCCGAGCTCGACGGCGCTCTCGCCAAAGCAAATGGCATCGACCTCCGCCTGCCCTATCAGTCCGACCCGACCACGCGCCAGCGCATCAATGCCGGCAGCATCGAATACATCGACCTGCATCTCAGCCATGTCGCGCAGTTTGTCTGGTTCGGCTTTCTCGGCCATCTCGACGTCGCCGTGATCGAATGCGCCGGCATCATGCCGGACGGACGGCTGATTCCGTCCACCTCGATCGGCAACAACAAGACCTGGCTCGATCAGGCCGACAGTGTCATCATCGAGGTCAATTCGTGGATGAACCCGGCGCTGCTCGGCATGCACGATATCTATTACGGCACGCGGCTGCCGCCGCATCGCAAGCCGATTCCCATCATCGCCCCCGGCGACCGTATCGGCGAGACGACCTATCGCTGTGACCCCGACAAGGTCATCGCGGTGGTCGAGACCTACGCGCCGGACCGCAACACGACCTTTGCCGCGCCGGACGCGATCTCCGGCGCAATCGCGGGCCACATCCTGGAGTTCTTCGAACACGAGGTGAAGCAGGGCCGGCTGCCGCGCAACCTGCTGCCGCTGCAGTCCGGCGTCGGCAACGTCGCCAACGCCGTGATGGCCGGGCTCGACGAAGGCCCCTTCCCGCATCTGACCGCCTATACGGAGGTGCTGCAGGACGGCATGCTGAACCTGATCCGCTCCGGACGGATGGAACTCGCCTCAGCGACGGCGCTGTCGCTGAGCTCTGACGCTGCCATTGAGTTCAACCGCGAGATCGAGTTCCTGCGCGACCGCATCGTGCTGCGGCCGCAGGAGATCTCCAACCATCCCGAGGTGATCCGCAGGCTCGGCGTCATCGCGATGAATGGCCTGATCGAGGCCGACATCTACGGCAACGTCAATTCGACCCATGTGCGCGGCAGCAGCATCATGAACGGCATCGGCGGCTCCGGCGACTTCGCCCGCAACGCCTATCTGTCGATCTTCATGACGCCGTCGACCGCGAAGAGCGGCACCATCTCCTGCATCGTGCCGATGGTCACGCATGTCGATCACACCGAGCATGACGTCCAGATCCTGGTCACCGAGCATGGCCTCGCCGACCTGCGCGGTCTGTCGCCGAAACAGCGCGCGCGCATCATCATCGAGACGACGGCACACCCGAAATTCCGCCCTGCATTGTCGGACTATTTCGAACGCGCCTGCCGCGATTCGACCGGCAAGCACTCGCCGCATCTGCTCGAGGAGGCGTTCCGCCTGCTCAGGCCGGACTGACGGGGCTACGGACGTCGTCGCCTCAGCCGCGCGTCGTCAGCGGGCGCTCGATCAGGGGCCGTGCCGCGACCGGAGGGTTGGCGGTCTGCGACGCCAGCTCGCTGATGAGGCGATCGGCATCGGCGGCGATTCCGTCGGGTGCCTGCAGCACGAGACGCTCCAGCGCCCAGCGATAGGATGAGACGCGCTGCTCCAGGCTGATCTGCACCCATTGCACGATCAGCGAATTCTCCTGCATGCGCGCGACCGCGTCGGAACGTTCGCGCGGCGACAGCTCGGTCATGAACTTCATGCTGGCGTCGCGCTTGCGGTCGAGGTCGATGACGCGGATTGCGGAGGAGAAGAACGGCTCGAAGCGCGTGATGTCGTCGCGTACGTCCTCGATCAGCTGCTGATAGCGCGAGGCATGCGAGCGGTGCGGCTCGTCGATCAGGGTGCGGCCATAGGCGGTGCGGTCGAACGCCACCTTCTGGCGCCAGGGCGGCGCCGAGGGCGCATAGTCGCCGAACACCGTCTTCCAGGCGGGACGTGAATGCGGCGGCTCGATCAGCGGATAAGCGAGATCGCGCAGCTGGCGCTCATTGTCCGTCAGCTGGAACTGCGATGGCTTGACGCCGACGCTGGCCGTGGCTTCCGCCCCGATCCATTTGTGCATGTCGTCGTTGCGCATCTCCGCGCGGGTGCGGCCGAAATCACCGCCGCTGCAGGCGCCGAGCAGTTGACCCGCGAGAAGAAGTGCAAGGATCGGCGCAACACGCCGGACCGGGAGCATCATGGCCGGCATTCCCATGTCTCCGGCCTGTCAGCGACGACGGCGGCGGCGGCTCGGTGCGGCACCCTCGCGGGGGCCGCGATCGTCGGTCGAACTTTCGCGCTCGATCCGAACGACGGGAAGAATAAGAATCGTTCCCATGCCCTCCTTCGGCGCGCCGGTCGCGGCAGGTCGCGCGCGACGCGCAGCATCCGCCGGGAAGTCAATGATGGTCGCCATGTCTACTCTCTTTCGTGCCCGAAGTTCTTACCCCCAAACTCCCCGCTGCCCGAACTTCGCAGGCAAGAGGGCACGCAAAACTGACGATCACGAATGCGCATCACGACGAGACAGGCCGCGGCATTCGCACGGAGATGATCAAACCGGCGGCGTGACGCAGCCAAGGCGAGATCATCGAACGGTTCGATTAAGATCAGGACGTGGTTAAGAGGTTCTTAATGCGCGGGCCTCGGACACGGATCGCGTGCAGAGCGTGGGGAAATGGCAAGCCAGCGTTGCGCCTCGGTCTCACCGGGAAAATTCGGCCATCTTCACCGATTGTTTTCCTTAACGCCCCATTAAAACAACTCGGCTCTAATCGGCGCAACGATTGCCGAAGTTGCGTACCCGACATGACAAGATCATCGCTGTTCCCCGGCTTCGACGGGCTGCTCACACTCTCGCGACGCGAGGGTGTCGACATCAAACCCACGCTGCTCCGCGTGCTGACCGACCTCTACGTTCAAGCGAGCACTCATTCGGCTGATGAGGAGCGGCAATTCGTCGAGCTGGTGTCGCGACTGGTCGACGATGTCGATGACGCCACCCGCGCGGCGGTGCGCGCGCGCCTCGCCATCTATCCGGGCACACCGATCGAGATCCTCGGCAAGCTCGGGCTGCGGCCGGCGCAGGACGAGCCCAAGCTGCCGCTCGCCAGCCTGATTCCGCCGAACCTCCGCGCGCCGTCTCGGTCGCCCGCGCGCGACGATGCAAATTCCGCCGACCTGGCGATGCAGCCGAGGGACGCCGCCGAGCTCAGCGAGATGTTCCTGCGCGCCGGCGCGAAGGAGCGCATCGCCATCCTCGAAAATCTGGCTACGGCGCCATTGAAGCCGGCCGCACCGACGCCGCAGCACCGCGCCGCGCAGGCGATCGAGGCGCTGGAGATGGCGGCCTTCAATGCCGACGTCGAGACGTTCACGATCGAGCTCGGCGAAAGCCTGATCCTGCCCGCACGCGTCACCCAGGAGGTGATGGATGATGCGAGCGGCGAGCCGCTCGCCTGCGCCGCGAAGGCATTGGGCATGCCGAACGCGGTGTTCGAGCGGGTGCTGCTGTTCCTCAAGCCGGAGATGGGTCAGTCGGTGCAGACCGTGTTCCGGCTGTCGCGCTTCTACGAGCGGCTGAGCGATCGCGCGGCCCTGATCATGCTGGCGGCGTGGCGTGGCTCGGCGGTGGCGGCGATGAGGGCGAAGCATCGCCCGGCACTTTATGACGATGAACGGCAGCATGTTCGCGCCGGCGCGGCGCGGCCGGCGACATCGGTCCGGCCGATCATCCGCACCGGGACGGACGGGTTCAAGCGCTGACGTGCGTCGTCGCCCGCTGCGCGCGCCGGTATCGTCAGAATGAGAATGCGTTCGCCACGCGGACGCTCGACCGGCTAGGACGGGTCGCGCACCAGATCGAGGAAGTGCCGGCCCTGCTTGTCCTCGGTCTCGACGATCCAGGCGTCCGGATCGAAGCGCTGCTCCTTGACCAGACGCTCCTCGATCTGCGCTTCCGCGACCGGCTGCGGAGCGATCGCAACGAACAGGCGCTCGATCGGGCGGCTGTCGTCATAGACCGTCTGCGGCGCCGGAACGTAGAGCTGGGCCGTGCCGTCCATCAGCGCAACCTTCACGAATACCGCACCCGCCTCCTCGGCGCCACGCCGGCGGATTGCGCTGAATGCGCCCGCCGACTGACAGCGGCGCAGATAGGCGCTGACCCAGATGCTCGTCTTCAGGCGCATGATGATTCAAGCCGAGTGATCGCGTGCCGTGATCGGCAGCCGCCCGCCTGCTCTATTCGATCGGGTGACCGATGACAATTGCGAGCTCGCGCACGAGGCGATCCGTCACCTGCCCCGTCACCGGCAGCTTGCGCTCGCGCTCGAACTTCTGGATCGCGGCCTGGGTGTCGGTGCCGATCATTCCCGTCGGCTTGAGCTGACCGTAGCCATAGTCAGTCAGCGCACGCTGAACTGCGGCGACGCGGCGCGCATTGCCGCCCTGCGTCGGCTGCCCGCGTGAAGCGCCCTGGCCACCGCTGACCGAGCGCACGAGATCGGCGAGCGGATCGGCGTATTTCTGATCCGATCGCGCATCGGCGGCGCGCTGCTCGGCGGCCCTTTGTTCCACCGCCCGGGTCTCGGGAGGCCGCGTCTCGATCACCTTCGGATCGAACGGCGACATATCGGCTTCCATCGGCCGGGGCCGCGGCAACGGATTCGCGCTGGTGAGCACCGGAGGGATCGTGACGATCGAACCGAACATCGGTGCGGGATGCGGTCCCGATTGCAGGAACACGGCATTGACGATGATCGCGCTGCCCGCCGCACAGGCCAGCAGCCCCGCGAACAGATCCTTCGGACTGTGGAGCATGGCCCGCATCAGCCAGCCGCGCTCCTCCGCGACGTCGATCACGGCCGCGGCGGCCCTGGCACGCTTGCGGCGGCGCGGCGGCGCCTCATCCTCGTCTGCAGCTCGTCTAGGCACTCTTCTTCACCTGAATCATCGGCCCGGCCTGGGCGGATCGCGACGGCGACAACGGCGTCACGGTGGCGCTCGCCGCAGCAAGGCAATCGATGGGAAGTCCGATCGTGACCGTCGTCCCCTCGTCGAGCTTGCTTTCTATCGACATTTCACCGCCGTGCAAGTTCACGAGACTCTTCACGATCGAGAGACCGAGCCCGGTTCCCTCGTGACGCCGCTGATAGGTCTTGCCGGCCTGAAAGAACGGATCGCCGATTCGCTTGAGATCATCGGCCGCAATGCCGACGCCGGTGTCGGTGACGCGCAGCAACAGCCGCGACCCGTCGACACCGGCCGACACCGCGACGCGACCGCCGCGCTCGGTGAACTTGATGGCGTTCGAAACCAGGTTGATCACGATCTGCTTGAAGGCACGCGGATCGCCAGTGATCATGGGAAGATCCTGCGGCACATCGGCCGACAGATCGACGCCGTTTTCCCGCGCCCGCAGCGCCAGCAGATTGCAGCAATTGATCAGCGCGGCACGGGGCGCGAACGGCTCCGGCGTCAGCTCGAAATTGCCCGACTCCATCTTCGACATGTCGAGGATGCCGTTCACGACGGACAGCAGATGCTGGCCGGAATCGTTGATCAGCTGAGAATATTCGCGGCGCCGTGCCGGATTCAGCATCAGCACCTGCTCCTGCATCAGCATTTCCGAGAAGCCGATGATGGCGTTGAGCGGCGTGCGCAGCTCGTGGCTCATCGTGGCGAGGAACCGCGTCTTGGCCGCATCGGCGCGTTCGGCGGCACTGCGTGCCAGCTCGAGCGCCTGCTCCTGCAGCTTGCGATCGGTGACGTCGCGCATGACCGCGACGACCTCCTGATCCGATCCGCTCGGCACTGGTCCGGCGGCATCGAGCGGACGGCAGCGCATTTCGACCCAGATGAAATCATGCGTGGTGCGCTGCTCGCCGGCAGCATCGCGCCGCAGGCGGAACTCGACACTCGACGCCTCGCTGCCGCGCGCCGCTTCCGACAGCGCCGTGAGATAGGCGGGGCGATCGGCGACGTGAACACGCTCGAACAGGCCGTGGCCATGCAGCTGGGTCACGGGCGTGCCGAGCAGATTCTCTACCGCCGGCGAGATGAACATGACCGCGCCGTTGCGGCGGTGACGGGAAATCACGTCGCTCATGTTGCGCGCGAGCAGACGATAGCGCTCTTCCTCCCTCGACAGCAGCGTCACACTGGTGCGCGCCAGCGTGTCGGCGGCAAAGGCGAGCACGGCAGCGTAGAGCGTGGCCGAGGCGACGCCGAAGGCGAGCAGGCTCGTGCGCAGCGCCGGATTGGTCTCCGGCTTCGGCAGCCATCCCAGATGGCCGATGAGAATCAGCAGCAGCGCGCATGACAGCGCCAGCGCGGCCGAAAACAGCACGACGCGGCGCGACGCCGAGAACGCCGCTTCCAGGGGAATGACGATCAGCCATACAGCGGCAAAGGATTCGATGCCGCCGGTCTCGATCGACACCGCCATGATCAGTGCCGACAATGCGAGCGACGACAACGCGCAGGCGCTCTCATAGCGGCCGGTCCGCGACAGATACCAGGACAGCAGAATGGGGGCGATCAGCCAGGCGAGCGCGCCGACTTCCAGCGCGCTCGGCGCGCCGCGCATCGCGAGATAGGCGGGGAAGACGGCGAAGGCGGCGAGGCTGCCGAGCAGGCGCGGAGCGATGAAGGCACGATGGCGCGCGCGCGTCATCGCATCAGTTCGAGCCGATGGATGCAACAAGGCATCAAGACAATCGCGGATGATACTCAACACACTCACGGCTCTCGCGCCTCGGCCTGTCGGTCGCTCTTCGGAAGCGAAGAACGCGCCGGGACGCCCCCTGTCGTCGGAAGTCACCGTGTCAGACTCGCATTAAGCGAACGCTAAGGGCCAGGATGCGGCGGCCGCGCCATTCGGCCGGGATGGTGAACGCATCGTTTCCGGCCGCGCGGGCGGTTGCGAAAGCGTCGCGATCTCCAGCCGGTTGCATTTCGATTTCGGCTCACGCCAACGAAAAATTTACGCCGAAAAAAGTTCCGAGCTTCGCTTGGCGAATTCTCAACCAATTAGGCGCAATGCAAGAGGCGCGACATAGAACAAGACAGCTGTGGATCTCGACGGCGTCGGTGAGGACAGGCGCGAGATCGCAGCGACGGTCGGGGTTGCGTGATGTTCTTTCTGCTTCGAATGGCATTCTGGCTCGGGCTCGTGCTCGTACTGCTGCCGCGCGAGAAGAGCCCTGACACCGACAAGCTGCCGCAGATCCATGCGCACGAAGCGGTGCAGGCCGCGACCGCCGCCGTCTCCGACATGAGCCAGTTCTGCAAGCGCCAGCCGCAGGCCTGCGAGGTCGGAGGCCAGGCCGCCACCGTGATCGGCCACCGTGCCCAGGAAGGCGCGCGCAAGATCTACCAGATCATTACCGACAAGCCCGAAGCCGCCGAGAAATCCGGCGCCGCCGACAAGTTCATCGGGCCGGTGAAGCCGTCCAATCTCGACAAGCGTTCTAACGATCACACCGGCTCGATCGACGCGCCAATGGTCGAGGAAGTGCCGGCCGGCCCGGCCACGGTGGACACGCTGTCCGCCGATGACCTCGCGGCCGAATGGCACCTGCCGCCGACGCCCTGACGCACGGAACCGCTGTCGCTTTCATCCCGCCGAGCGCCTATATGAAAGCTCGAACCGGGATATTGAGAGCACCATGACGATCGATGAGATCCGCGACAATTTCGCCCTGCTGGACGATTGGGACGATCGCTACCGCTACGTGATCGAGCTCGGCCGCACCTTGGCGCCGATGCCCGAGGACGAGCATTCCGCCGCCAACAAGGTGCAGGGCTGCGCGAGCCAGGTCTGGCTGTCCCGTCACGTCGACCACAACGGCGCCGTGCCGATTCTCAACTATCTCGGCGACAGCGATGCCCACATCGTGCGCGGCCTGATCGCGATCCTGCTCACGCTGTATTCGGGCCGGACCCCGCAGGACATTCTGAAGGTCGACGCGCCCGCCGTGTTCGACGAGCTCGGGTTCCGCGAGCACCTGACGCCACAGCGATCCAACGGCCTGCGCTCGATGGTCGAGCGCATCCGCTCCGACGCCCGCGAAGCGCTGGCCGCGGCGTCCTGAACCGGTTCCGTTGCTATTTCTCGCGCTCGGGCCGCTGCTGGCCGAGGCCCATCTTCTTGGCGAGCTGGGAGCGCGTGACCGCGTAGTTCGGGGCCACCATCGGATAGTCCGGCGGCAGGTTCCATTTGTCGCGATATTGCTCGGGCGTCATGTTGTACTGGGTCCGCAGATGCCGGCGCAGCGACTTGAAGCGCTTGCCGTCCTCGAGGCAGACCAGATAGTCCGCGTGGATCGACTTCTTCACCGGCACCGCCGGCCGCGCCGGCTCCGGCGCCGGTTCGCTGCGGCCGGACGCCACCCGCGTCAGCGCCGCGTGTACCTGACTGATCAGCGAAGGAATTTCGGCCGCCGGCGTCGGGTTGTTGCTGAGATAGGCCGAGACGATGTCGGCCGTCAGATCGATGAAGCTCTTGCCGGCCCCGTCCGTCATGTCCCCCTCGCCACGCTTTGTCCGGTGACTATCATTCGCAAGTATCGCTCCGATCGAGCGACCGCGTTGTCCGGCAATTCTCCAGTCAATATGGGCAAATGACTGGCGAAATGACAAGAAGGTGAAGACCTCTTCTTGAGAAGATCTGTCCAATCAGCAGTATCGGTTGCCTTATACCAAGCTTTCGCGATCGGGCCCGTGACGCCAGGCGCCGCTCAGCCGCGGCCCTCGAGGTGGGTGCGCAGCTCGTCGATCGAGGCGAAGCGCATCATCCCCTCCGGCATTTGCGCTTCGATCGAGCCATCCGAATAGAGCGAATAGGCCATCCCATCGACGACGCCGGATTTGACGATCACGACGGCAGGCGGGGCCTCTGCTGCCGGCGGCTCAGGCTCGGGCGCAGGTTCGGGCTCGACGAAGGCGGGCGCGGCGCGGGTGAAGCGGCGCGGAAAAGGCGGCCGCGGCGCGTCGCTCTCGCGGGCCCGTTCCGATCTCGACCAGCCATCCTCGAAAGCCGGTGGCGCAGGTTCGGCCGGCGACGGCTCGTCGACCGGCGCAGCCGGTGGTTCACTCAGGGGCGGCGAACGGAAATCGGAGCCGAGCGCTTCCGCGCCGCGCTTTTCCGCACGTTCCCGCTCGCGGCGCGAGGTGGAGGCGAACAACAGGTTGCGCTTCGGCCGCTCCACCGGCTCCGCCGCAACCTCCTCGCCGGCAGGCTCCGGTGCGGCGGGACGCAGCGGGGACGACGGCAACGGCGAGGACGACAGCGGCGAGGCGAGATCCGGCATGCGCGGGCGCAGCCGCGATGAGCCGCTCTCCCGCCAGAGCTCCTCGGTGGGCGGCACCGGCGGAGGCTCGAGCTCGGGCCTTTTGCCGAGGGCCGGCAGCTGCAGCGGCCGGACCTCGTCGGACGCCGGGCGCTGCTGCCGCAACCGGCTCGAGATGATCTTCAGCTCGTTGAGAACGGCCGACAGTGCAAACAGGAGCAAGCCGCTGCAGACGCCGAGAGTGCCCGACTGGATCAGCGTGTTCCCGACGCTGAAGTCCTTGATCGGAATTCCATAGGCGATCGCTCCGAGCCCGGCCAATACGGCGACGGCCCCAGCGACCAACATAGCACTCATCATCGAACCCATCCTCTAATGCGTCAGTCCCGGACGGCGTCCGACCCTTATCACATGAGTTAGCCTGCGGTTGCCCGCGTCCCCCGTTCGGATTTTAGTCGAAATCCGCGACAATTTGCAGCAGAAGTTCGGCTATCGCGCCGCACCATCCCCGCCAAAACCACCAGATGCGCCTCGATCATGACACAATCTCCTCCCGCAACCCGTGGAACCAGCTTGGGTTCCTCCAGGTTTGTCCCGTGCCGCTGGTTCAGGACGCGTTCATGTCGCTGTGGCAATATGGCGCCAAGCAGCCGAAATTCGGGTTCCTGCTGCAGTGCGATGGACGCGTGACGCTCATATTTCCGACACCTCGAAAATCGGGACGCGCTATACGCAGGTGGGGAAACAGACCTGAAGCGCGGAAGCGGGGTCGTTGGGGGACGCCGGGTCACTATCAGCCATGACATCGATAACCACTTCGGTCCTCGAGACGCCGACACGGCGGACACTCGAGCGGACTTGTGACGATCTCGCCATGTTCGTGCTCGCCGCCGTCGCGGTGGTGGCCGGACTGACGTTCCGGGATTATGGCCTGGGCTGGGACGACTACACCCATGCCGAGTACGCCGATCTGTTGCTGCGCATGTACGGTTCCGGTTTCAGGGACACGGCGGCGCTGTCGTTCGCCAATCTCTATATGTACGGCGGCGGGTTCGACATGGTTGCAGCACTGCTGCACAAGATCCTGCCGTTGGAATTGTTCGAGACGCGCCGGCTGGTCGGCGCGATCGTCGGGCTGATCGGCCTCGCCGTCACCTGGCGGCTGGCGCGCCGCATAGGCGGTGCCGTGGCCGGCGTCGCGGCCCTGTTGCTGCTGGCGCTGTGCCCGATCTTCTACGGCCACATGTTCATGAATCCGAAGGATGCCCCCTTCGCGGTCGCCATGGTCGTCCTGCTGATGGGACTCGTCCGCCTGGCCGAGGAGTATCCCTACCCCTCGCCGCGCACGGTCTTGATCCTCGGGCTCGGCGCCGGCTTCTCGATCGGCTCGCGCATCCTCGGAGGCATGGCCGTGGTCTATGCCCTGGTCGGCTTCATGCCCCTGCTGCTGGAGGAATACCGCAAGCAGGGCGCGCGCGAGGCGATCCGCCGTTTTGCGCACGTGCTTTACGTTCTGATCCCCGGCCTGATCCTGGGCTATCTGATCATGGGCCTGATCTGGCCGTGGTCGATCATCGAACCGGCCAATCCGTTGCGCGCCCTGACCTACTTCTCGCACTTCTTCGAGAAGCCGTGGAAGGAGATGTTCGACGGCGCGCTGGTGTCGGTTCCCGACATGCCCTGGTCCTATCTGCCGACGCTGTTCGCGCTGCAGATGCCCGAGCTGATGATCGCGCTGTTCGTGGCCGGCGTGGTGGCCTCGTTGATGTCGCTGTCGCGGCCCGACATGCCGGCCCGCCAGAAGACCATCCTGTTGATGCTGACCTTGGCGGCGACGCTGCCGATCCTGATCGCGATCGTCAAACGCCCGGCACTCTACAACGGCATCCGCCACTTCGTGTTCGTGATCCCGCCGATGGCGCTGCTCGGTGGCGTCGCGTTCTCCTGGCTGCTGTCGTGGCTCAATCCCGACGAGCGCCGCAGTTGGCAGCCGGTGGCGATCGCAGCCTTCTGCTTCGGCCTGCTGCTGCCGCTGGCCGAGATGATCCGCCTCCACCCCTATCAGTACACCCACTTCAACTTCATCGCCGGCACCGTACGCGAGGCCGATACCCGCTTCATGCTCGATTATTGGGGGCTGGCGCTGAAACAGGCCTCGGACGGGCTCAAGGAACAGCTCGACGAGCGCCAGGAGGTGCCGATCGGGCACAAATGGAAGGTCGCGGTGTGCGGTCCGCAGCGCCCGGCCCAGGTTGCGCTCGGCCCCGATTTCACCATCGGCTGGGACAGCCATGCGGCGGATTTCGCCATGACGCTCGGCGAGTTCTACTGCAAGGGACTGACCGCGCCTGTCATGGTCGAGATCAAGCGCGACGACGTCGTGTTCGCCCGGGTCTACGACATCCGTGGCCGCAGCATTTCGAGCCTGCTGTCGATCCCCGCGCCCTGACGCGATCGGCTCAGCCAAACGACATGACAGCCCTCCCGGCTCCGCGCCTTGCCGAGCCGGGAGAGGCCGCTTACGCTCCGACCAAGCAAGAGATCGGAGGATGCCATGTCGCCCGCGGAAGCCCGCCTGAAGGAAGTCCCGTCGAACATGACGGAAGCGGAGTGGTCGCAGCGGGTCAATCTCGCCGCCGCCTACCGCCTGGTCGCGATGTTCGGCTGGGATGATCTGGTCGACACCCACATTTCGGCCCGCGTGCCCGGACCCGAGCATCACTTCCTGATCAATCCCTATGGCCTGTTGTTCGAGGAGATCACCGCCTCGAGCCTGATCAAGGTCGACCTCTACGGCAACCAGCTCTCCGAGAGCGAGTACAGCATCAACCCCGCGGGCTTCACCATCCATTCCGCGATCCACGAGGTACGCGAGGATGCCGGCTGCGTCATCCATCTGCACACGCTGGACGGCGTGGCCGTGTCGAGCTGCGCCGACGGCCTGCTGCCGCTGAACCAGATCGCGCAATACGTCACCCACGACCTCGCCTATCACGACTATGAAGGCGTGGCGCTGGATCATGACGAGCGGCCGCGGCTGCAGCGCGACCTTGGTACCAAGAACTGCATGCTGCTGCGCAATCACGGCACGCTGACGGTAGGCCGCTCGGTCGCCTCGGCCTTCGAGCGCATGTATCACCTGGAGCGCGCCTGCTCGATCCAGGTTCGCACGCGCACGCTCGGTCCGTCGGCCTATCCTGTCCGCGACGAGGTGATCGACAAGAATGCCAAGCTGTTCGACAACGAAGAGCGCGTCGAACTCCGCTCCACCCAGTTGGTCTGGCCGCCGCTGCTGCGCCGGCTCGATCGGGTCAATCCCGGCTACCGGAATTGATTTTCGCGCGCTGATCGGCTAACAAGAGCCCATCACCCTCTGCGCTTTTTGGAATGAAACGCCGTCCAATTCCGGGCGGCGTTTTTGCGTTTGGCTTGAGTCGATCGAGCTCGCGCTCACGACTGCGGCCCGCAAAGCCCCTTCAGCTCTGCGGCCAGACGCCGTTCGACGAACCGGCGCTCGTGATCGGCAAGCTTGGTCGCCAGCAGCCGGCGATGACGCCGCACGTTGGCCTCCCGGGAAAACCGCAGGCGGGCGGGCGGCCGCATCCGGACGCTCGCCGCGCCCGGCGACGTCTCCGCGGCACCAACGGCTTCGACGTCCACCCGCGGAACGATGCGCATGGCTGCACCACCGCCCGGCCGTGGCGGCTGATCCTCGCGGTCGAGCTGCCGCAACGCGCTCAGGATGTCGGCCAGATGCAGCGGACGCGCGATGCCGGGGATCTTGCGCAGGCCCGGCCGCGACTCGACGGCGTACATGTCCGAGGCCCAGGACGACAGGATCAGCCGCTTCTCGGCGATGGAAAGCCCGGCGTCGTTCAGCAGGCTCGTCGGGGATGCATAATGCGAGACCGGGTGGAAAGCGGCCCCGCCAGCGGTGATCGAAAGACTGCGCTCGCTCATGAGATGTCTCCTCCTACGCTCCTTTCACGAGAGACGGATGATGAAGGACGCGGGCAATCAAGCGCCCGCGTCGCAGACCAGAACGATCTCAGGCCGCCTTCTGCCGTGCGATCTGCTCCACCGGCGGCGTGCCGATCGCAATTCGCCGCGGCTTCATCGCCTCGGGAATTTCCCGCACGAGCTCGATGCGCAGCAGGCCATTATCGAACGAGGCGCTGGTGACCTGCACGTAGTCGGCAAGATTGAACTGCCGCTTGAACGGCCGCGCCGAGATGCCCTGATAGAGGTACTCGCGGCTCTCCATGTCGGCCTTGCGCCCTTCCACGGTGAGCACGTTGTGCTCGGCCGTGATGGCGAGTTCGTCCGGCGCGAAGCCGGCCAGCGCCAACGAGATCTGATAGCGGTCCTCACCAAGCCGCTCGATATTGTAGGGAGGATAATTGTCCTCGACGGCGCGCTGCGTCTCGTCGAGCATGTCGAACAGGCGGTCGAAGCCGATGGTGGAGCGCCACAGCGGGGCGAAGTCATAAGTCCTCATAGCCAAGTCCTCCTAGGAGCAAGATGGATACGAAGGAGCGCCAGCCGATGCAGGACTTTTCCGAGGACCAACAACCGGTCAGCGCCCAGATCACAACCGGGCCCTGATGGCACCCGGCGCCGCCGAAGCGGCGAAAAACGAATTAGAAAAAGCCGAAGCCGATTTCAAGAGGTGGCCTTCGATTTTTTTGTCGCATCTCCTGCGGCGAGTTGCCGTCAGGCGGCCACCGCCGACAGCCGCTGCAGCCGCATCGTGGCCTCGCGCAGCACGCTGACCAGCCGGTCGCGCTCGCGGGCGTCGAGATCGCCCTGCGACAACACCGTCTGGCAATGCGCGACGACGCGCTGTTCGCTGGCGATCAGGAAGCGGGTCAGGCGCCGGGGATCCGTCGCGCTCATGACAGCGGCCAGATTCGGCGGCGGATGGTCGTACTGCCACGAAGGCATGATCGCCCCTGCCCAAGAGCGCTGGGCCAACTCCGGGCGGCGCGTCAGCGCGGCCGCACCTCCCGTCGATCGTCTGTCCCCCAAGCCCGGCCGCGTCTATGATTGTGGCGGGTTCTGGACGGTTTGCGATCGTAGATCTGATTGATAGCTGCGCGTTGTGGCCGATCCACGGCCAGCCGCGGCGGCAAGACCTTTTATTCCAGAGCAGCCGCGGCGGACGTGCCAGCGCACATCCGCCGCGGCCAACAGGGTATCAGAAGTCCATCGCCGGCGCCGCTGCGGCAGGCTCGGCCTTCTTCGGCTTGTCGGCTACCAGCGCCTCGGTGGTAATCAGCAGCGAGGCGACCGAGGCCGCATCCTGCAGCGCGGTGCGGACCACCTTGGCCGGGTCGATCACGCCGGCCTGCACCAGATCCTGGTACTCACCGGTCGCGGCGTTGAAGCCCCAGCTGTAGGTGTCCTTCTCCAGGAGCTTGCCGACCACCAGCGAGCCGTCATCGCCGGCGTTCTGGACGATCTGCCGCACCGGCACCTGGATGGCGCGCCGGATGATGTCCACGCCCGCCTTCTGGTCGGAGTTGGCCGTCTTGACGCCGTCGAGCACCTTGGTGGCGCGCAGCAGTGCCACGCCGCCGCCGGGCAGGATGCCCTCCTCCACCGCCGCGCGGGTGGCGTGCAGCGCATCGTCGACGCGGTCCTTGCGCTCCTTGACCTCGACCTCGGTGGCGCCGCCGACCCGGATCACCGCGACGCCGCCGGCGAGCTTGGCCAGCCGCTCCTGCAGCTTCTCGCGGTCGTAGTCGGAGGTGGTCTCCTCGATCTGGAGCTTGATCTGCTGCGCCCGCGCCTCGATGTCCTTCCTGGCGCCGGCGCCGTTGACGATCGTGGTGTTCTCCTTGTCGATCACGACCTTCTTGGCGCGGCCGAGCATCGACAGGGTGACGTTCTCCAGCTTGATTCCGAGATCCTCTGAGATCGTCGTGCCGCCGGTGAGGATCGCGATGTCCTCCAGCATGGCCTTGCGGCGGTCGCCGAAGCCCGGCGCCTTGACGGCAGCGATCTTCAGGCCGCCGCGCAGCTTGTTGACGACCAGAGTTGCCAGCGCCTCGCCCTCGACGTCCTCAGCGACGATCAGCAGCGGCTTGCCGGACTGCACCACGGCCTCCAGCAGCGGCAGCATGGTCTGCAGGCCCGACAGCTTCTTCTCGTGGATCAGGATGTAGGGATCCTCGAGCTCGACCCGCATCTTCTCGGAGTTGGTGACGAAATACGGCGAGACATAGCCGCGGTCGAACTGCATGCCCTCGACCACCTCGAGTTCGGTATCCAGGCTCTTGGCCTCCTCGACCGTGATCACGCCTTCATTGCCGACCTTCTGCATGGCCTCGGCGAGGAAACGGCCGATCTCGTGGTCGCCATTGGCTGAGATGGTGCCGACCTGGGCGATCTCGTCATTGCTGGTGATCTTCCTGGCGTGCGCCTTGAGATCCTTGACGATGGCTTCGACGGCGAGATCGATGCCGCGCTTGAGATCCATCGGGTTCATGCCGGCAGCTACGGACTTCGCGCCTTCTCTCACGATCGCCTGGGCGAGCACGGTAGCAGTAGTGGTGCCGTCGCCGGCAAGATCGGCGGTCTTCGAGGCCACCTCGCGCACCATCTGCGCGCCCATGTTCTCGAACTTGTCCTCCAGCTCGATTTCCTTGGCGACGGTCACGCCGTCCTTGGTGATACGCGGCGCGCCGAACGATTTCTCGATCACGACGTTGCGGCCCTTGGGACCGAGCGTGACCTTGACGGCATTGGCGAGGATGTCGACGCCGCGCAGCATGCGGTCGCGGGCGTCGGTGGAAAACTTCACGTCCTTGGCAGCCATGTTGGTCGTCTCCTTTCTCCGATGACTGTCGGTTACTGCTCTTGATCAAGCGGCCTTTTTCGCCGTCACGGGAGCATCGATGATGCCGAGCAGGTCGCTCTCCTTCATGATCAGGAGATCCTTGCCGTCGATCTTCACTTCCGTGCCGGACCATTTTCCGAACAGCACGCGGTCCCCCGGCTTCACGTCGAGGGCGACCAGCTGCCCCTGCTCGTTCCGCGCCCCCGGGCCGGCAGCGACGATCTCGCCCTCCTGCGGCTTCTCCTTGGCGGTGTCGGGAATGATGATGCCGCCCTTGGTCTTCTCGTCGGCATCGATACGGCGCACGAGCACGCGGTCGTGCAATGGACGGAAATGCATGCACATCCTCCTTTACAGATCAGCGATGTCATAAGCCTCGGGTCCCATGAGGCCCCCGGGCGACGATCGACTTGGGAAAGCCGAAGTTTACGTTCAAGGGGGGTCACGCAAAATTTTGGCAGCCGGTGGGAACGATTGCCAGGACGACCCTTGACCGGGGGCGCCGTCCTGACCAGTTCTACTGGCGCCAAAATCCGCCCCATCCCGTCGAGGAAAAACGATGCAGCTTCTGCGTTGTGTCCGGCCTTTGGTCCTGATGCCGGTTATTGTGCTCTCGCTCCTGGCAAGCCCTGCCCCGGCTCAGATCCCCGATCTCAAGCTCGGACGCGTGCCGACGCTGGCTCCGCTGGTCAAGGAGGTCACCCCCGCGGTCGTCAACATCTCGGTCGAGGGCAAGATCCGGCAGGACAATCCGCTCTATCAGAACTCGCGATCCCGCGACTTCAGCGACATCCCCAAGCAGGTCGAGCGGCAGATCAGCGCCACCGGCTCGGGCGTGATCGTCGATGCGCAGCGCGGCTATGTGATGACGGCCAACCACGTCGTCGAACATTCCGACATGGTGCAGATCAGGACGAAGGACGGCCGCAGATTCGCCGCACGCCTTGTCGGGCGTGATCCCGCCACCGACATCGCGCTGTTGCAGATGGAGGATCCCGCCGATCTCAGGGCGATCGCGTTCGGCAACAGCGACGCGCTCGAGGTCGGCGACTTCGTGATCGCCGTCGGCAATCCCTTCGGCTTGGGACAGACCGTCACCTCGGGCCTGGTCAGCGCGCTGGGACGAACTGGGCTCGGCAAGCAGGGCTATGAGGATTTCATCCAGACCGATGCAGCGATCAACCCCGGCAATTCCGGCGGCGCACTGATCAATCTGCGCGGCGAGCTCGTGGGCATCAACACCGCCATCATTTCGCCCGGCGGCGGCAATGTCGGCATTGGCTTCGCCGTGCCGATCAACATGGCGCGCCGGGTGATGGAGCAACTGGTCGTCAACGGCCGCGTCGATCGCGGCCGCATCGGCGTCACGCTGCTCGACCTGGACTCGACGACAGACGGCCGCGTCGTCGGCGCGCGCGTCGCCGACGTGACCGCAGGCTCGCCGGCCGAACGCGCGGGCCTGCGCAAGGGCGACATCATCGTCAAGGCGAACGACATGCCGGTGCGCAGCGCAACGCAGGTTCGCAATTTGATCGGGCTGACGCCGGTCGGGCAGCGCGTCCGCCTCGTCTTCGAACGCGACCGCGCGCTCGGCAATGCCACCGTGGAGGTCGCGCCGGTCGCGGATGACCGCGCGCGGGCGCGGACGTCGGGCTGAGACGGCCTCGCTCTCACGAAACAAAAATGGCGGGAGAGGACACCTCTCCCGCCATCGAACCGTGATCTTGGTTTAGAGCATCAGCGCGGCATCTCTGCGAGCGCGGCGAGAATGCGCGCCCAGGAGCGGATGCCCTTGTGGTAGCTCTTGAGGTCGTACTTCTCGTTCGGCGAATGGATGTTGTCGTCGTCGAGACCGAAGCCGACCAGGAGCGAGTCGAGGCCGAGCGTCTTCTTGAAATCGGTGACGATCGGGATCGAGGCCCCCGACCCCATCAGGACGGTCTCCTTGCCCCACTCGTCCGTCAGCGCCTGCTTGGCGGCGGCGAGCGGCTTCATGGTCCAGTCGAGGGCGATCGCCGCGCCCGCCGAATGATCGCCGAACTCGACCGAGCAGTCGCCGGGAATGCGCGCCGACACGTAGTCGCGGAACGCCTTGCGGATTTTCAGCGGGTCCTGCCCCTCGACAAGGCGGAACGAGACCTTCGCATGGGCCAGCGACGGGATCACCGTCTTGGAGCCCTCGCCGATATAGCCGCCCCAGATGCCGTTGATGTCGCAGGTCGGCCGCGACGAGATCTGCTCGATCAGCAGGCGATCCTTCTCACCGGCGGGGATCGACAGGCCGATCGGCTTGAGGAAGCTCTCGGGCGTCAGGTTCAGCTTCTTCCACTGCTCCAGGACCTCCGGCGGCACGTCCTTCACGCCGTCGTAGAAACCGGGAATGGTGATGCGGCCATTCTCATCGAACAATCCGCCGAGCACCTCGGTCAGCACCCGGATCGGATTGCGCGCGCCGCCGCCGAACACGCCCGAATGCAGGTCGCGATTGGCGGCCTTGATCTTCACCTCTTCATACAGCAGCCCGCGCAGCGAGGTGGTGATCGCCGGCGTGTTCGGGTCCCACATGCCGGTGTCGCAGACCAGCGCGAAGTCGGCCTTGAACTCGTCCTTGTTGGCTTCGAGGAACGGCACGAAGTTCTTCGAGCCGACCTCCTCCTCGCCCTCGATCAGCACGGTGATGTCGAGCGGCAGCGAGCCCGTGACCTTCTTCCAGGCGCGGCAGGCCTCAACGAAGGTCATCAGCTGGCCCTTGTCGTCCTCGGCGCCGCGCGCAACGATGATCTTGCGGCCGTCGGCATGGTCGGTCACGACAGGCTCGAACGGCGGCCGGTGCCAGAGATCGAGCGGATCGACCGGCTGCACGTCGTAATGGCCGTAGAACAGCACGTGCGGCTTCGCCGCGCCGTGGCCGTTGCTCTTGCCGACCACGGCGGGATGGCCCGCGGTCGGGCGCACCTCGGTCGCAAAGCCGATCATCGCAAGATCCTTGGCCAGATGATCGGCGGCCGCCTTGCAATCATCGGCGAACGCAGGATCGGCCGAGATCGACTTGATGCGGATCAGGGAGAACAGCCGTTCCAGGCTGTTGTCGAAGTCGGCATCGACGTGGTCGAGAACGGATTGCAGCTGCGCATTGGCCATGGGCACCGGATTCCTTGCAAATGAAGACGATTGGGTTGCTTGTAGCTCCGATGCGCAGCCCGGACCAGCCTCCTCCGTGACGCGTGGGAACGCGTCCGGCCGCACGCGGGGCATCACACCGGCTGGAACAGGCCTGCGATCAACGCCGCAGCAAACTGCCCAGCGCGCCGCGCACCAGGCTGCGGCCGATCGAGCCGCCCAGGGAGCCGCCGACCTGCTTGCCAAGATCGGCCGCGATGCCGCCGACCACCTTGTCGGTGACCGAGCGCGCGACGTTGCGCGCGATCACCTGCGTGGTCGACAATTGTCCGCGCTTGACGTTGGTGCCGAAGATGGTCGCTGCGATGTCGCCGATCTTGCCGAGCACGCTGCCGGACGATGGGTCCGCGGTCGCGGCGGTTCCGGTAATGCGCTTCTGCAGCATCTCATAGGCGGATTCCGCATCGACCTCGGTGTCGTATTTGCCCTTCACCGGACTCGCGTCCATGATCGCCTTGCGCTCCTCCGGCGTGATCGGCCCGATCCGCGCCGACGGCGGCCGGATCAGCACGCGCTCGACCATCGCCGGCGTGCCGTTGCCTTCGAGGAACGACACCAGCGCCTCGCCCTTGCCGAGCTCCATGATCACCTTGGCGGTGTCGAGCTTCGGATTGGGGCGGAAGGTGTCGGCCGCTGCGGCGACCGCCTTCTGGTCGCGCGGGGTGAAGGCGCGCAGCGCATGCTGCACGCGGTTGCCCAACTGCCCGAGCACGCGGTCGGGAACGTCGAGCGGGTTCTGCGTGACGAAATACACGCCGACACCCTTGGATCGGATCAGGCGCACCACCTGCTCGATCTTGTCCATCAGCGCCTTCGGCGCATCGGTGAACAGCAGATGCGCCTCGTCGAAGAAGAAGACCAGCTTGGGTTTCGGGAGATCGCCGACCTCGGGCAATTCCTCGAAGAGTTCGGACAGCATCCACAGCAGGAAGGTCGCGTACAGGCGGGGGTTCTGCAGCAGCTTGTCGGCGACCAGGATGTTGACCATGCCGCGACCGTCGCGGTCGGTCTTCATGAAATCCTTCAGCGCCAGCGCCGGCTCGCCGAAGAACTTCGTGCCGCCCTGGTTCTCCAGCACCAGCAGCTGGCGCTGGATGGTGCCGACGGTGGCGCGCGTGACGTTGCCGAACGACTGTGCTGCCTTGCGGATCGGCGCCAGCGGATCCGCATCGGCATCGGCGCCCTTCTTCGCTTCCGGGATGATGGCATCGAGCAGCGCGCGAAGATCCTTCATGTCGATCAGCGTGAGGCCGTTCTCGTCGGCGACGCGGAAGGCGACGTTGAGAACGCCCTCCTGGACGTCGTTGAGATCGAGCATGCGCGCGAGCAGCAGCGGCCCCATCTCGGTGACGGTGGCGCGCACCGGATGACCTTGCTCGCCAAACACGTCCCAAAATACCGTCGAGAACTCATCCGCCTGATAGGTCAGTCCGAGATCGCTGGCGCGCTTGAGGATGAAGTCCTTCGCTTCTCCGGGACGCGAGATGCCGGAGAGATCGCCCTTGATATCAGCGGCGAACACGGGGACGCCGGCCCGCGCAAAGCCTTCGGCCATCACCTGCAGCGAGACGGTCTTGCCGGTGCCGGTCGCGCCGGTGACGAGTCCGTGCCGATTGGCGAACGCGAGCGACAGCCAGGCCGGCTGTTCGCCACGACCTACGAGGATCTTGTCGTCGGTGTCGCCGAGTGACGTTCCGGATGGTGCCATGATGATCCGTCTTTCGATGTATGATCGTTCCGCATCGCACGTGATGCGAAGCATCGCGTACCACTAACATATTTTAGTTTTGGGTCTTGGAACCAGCCGCAGATTGCCTCACCTCGCCGCAACGTCCGCGCCGTCCCTAACATGCTGCCGCCCGGACCGCACATTCGTCGGTAGATTCAACATCTGGTCTTGCATCGCTGCAACAGTTGATCGTCGATCGCGAATCGATTCGCCAACCGCACCTGCTCGTCGCTTGTAATTCATGGTTCGCCCGATCAAGATGAATTCAGCGAGGACGTCCGGTCTTGGGGGGCCGGATGAAGACGGGGTTCACATGAACGAGCTGATTGAGCCGCTGGCCAGAACGGCCGGCATCGATGGAGCCGTGCCTAACAGGCCTACTTCACCGCCGACCTGCGTTCTGCCCGACATCCTCAGCAACGAGCCGCTGCGACCACTGCCACCTCGGTTGTCCGCGCATGAACCTTCCGAGCTCTACGGCGACACCATCAAGGCTGCCCTGATGGGCATGGTGGCGGCCCGCACACCTTGCCCGAGCCATTTCGCCTGAAGCACCTTTGCGCGCCTGAGTATCATGACATATCCGATCACCGAACTCGAAGGCATGACGACCTTCTATGCCTCGAAGCTGAAAGCTTTGGGCATCCGGACCACCGACGGATTTCTCGAGGCCGCGCGCACCGTGAAGGGACGCAAGACGCTGGCCGCCAAGACCGGCATCAACGAGCAGCAGCTGCTCGACTGGGCCAACGGCGCCGATTACATGCGCATTCCGGGCATGGGCAAGGCGAAGGTCTGCCTGGTCCGCGCCGCCGGCGTCACCACCGTTCGCGAGCTGGCGCACCGCAATCCCGCCCGGCTGGCGCAGAACATCAAGGAAGTGAACACGCGGCGGAAGCTGGTGCGGATCCTGCCGTCCGAGAAATCGGTCGGCCAGCTGATCGAGAAGGCCCGCCGGCTGGAGCCGAAGATCAGCTACTGATCCTTTCTCGCCCCTCGCGCCGGCTTGTGCAGCGCGACATCTTGACTCGACCGAGCCAACCGCGCAAAGCGGCGCCCATGAGCGCGATTTTGCCGCACACCGCCACGGACCTCACGCCGAGCCACCCGCTGCTGCGGCCGTGGCTCGCGCGTCCGTTCCCGGCCGTGATGGGCATTCTGAACGTGACCCCGGATTCGTTCTCCGATGGCGGCCGTTTCAACGCGCCGGAACGCACCGTGGCGCAGGCTCGGCACATGATCGCGGCGGGCGCCGACATCATCGACATTGGCGCCGAATCCACCCGCCCCTACAAGGGTGCCGAGCCGGTGACGGCCGAGGAGGAACTGGCGCGCCTCAGGCCTGTGCTGCCCGAGATCGTCGCGCTCGGCGTGCCCGTCTCCATCGATAGCATGAAATCCCAGGTTGTCGGCTACGCGCTGGAGCACGGCGCCCGCATTGCCAACGACGTCTGGGGTCTGCAGCGCGATCCAGGGATGGCCGAGACCGTCGCTGCGCATGGCGTGCCGGTCGTGGTGATGCACAACCGCGCCACCGTCGATCCCGGCATCGACATCATCGACGACATGCTCGGCTTCTTCGCCCGTTCGCTCGAGATCGCCGCCAAGGCCGGCATTCCCGCTGGCAACATCGTGCTCGATCCCGGCATCGGCTTCGGCAAGACCGCCGAGCAGAGCATGACCGCGCTGGCGCGGCTCGACGCATTCGCGCGCTTCCGCCTGCCGCTGCTGGTCGGCGCCTCGCGCAAGCGCTTCATCAGCACGGTGGTGGCGTCGGAGCCGCAGGAGCGGCTCGGCGGATCGATCGCGGCGCATCTGATCGCCGCTCAGCGCGGCGCTGCGATCATCCGGGCGCATGACGTTGCGGAGACGGTTCAGGCGGTGCGCGTCGCCGCAAGCATCGAGGCATTGCGATGACCGATACGATCTTCATCAAGGGCGTTCTCATCCATGCGCGGCACGGCGTGATGGAGCACGAGAGCGAGGTCGGCCAGCGCTTCGTCATTGATCTCGAACTCTACACCAACCTGTCGGACTCCTCGCGCAGCGACCGCCTCGCCGACACCGTGTCCTATTCCGACGTGGTGGAGACCGCGACCGCGGCCTTCAAGGACACCAACTACCGCCTGCTGGAGCGCGCGGCCGGCGCGGTGGCGGATGCCATCCTGTCGACCTTCGCCCGCATCCGCGCCGTGAAGGTCACCGTGCACAAGCCGCATGCGCCGATTGCCGCGATCTTCGAGGATGTCGGCGTCGTGCTGACGCGCTCGCGGCATCCGTGATCGCGATGGCGAGCGCGCTGATCGCTCTCGGCGGCAATGTCGGCGATGTCCGGACGACCTTTCAGCGCGCAATCCCGGAGATCTGCCGGCGCACGCAGGCGACGTTGACCGCGCGCTCCTCGGACTACATCACCCCGCCCTGGGGCGAAGAGCAGCAGCCGCCCTTCGTCAATGCCTGCATCGCGATCGAAACGTCCACCGCGCCGCACGCCCTGCTCACCACACTGCACGAGGTGGAGCGCCTGTTCGGCCGCGACCGTGCGCAGGAGACGCGCTGGGGACCGCGCACGCTCGATCTCGACCTGATCGCCTATGACGATCTGATCCTCGACACGCCCGAACTCACGCTGCCGCATCCCCGCCTGTTCGAGCGCGGCTTCGTGCTGGTGCCGCTGGCGGAGATCGTCCCCGAACGCCGGATTTCCGGCCGCCGTGTCGGCGAGGCCCTGCTCGCCGTTTCGCGCGACGGAATCCGACCGCTGCCATCCGTCCAATAGCCAAGAAGGCTGGCCAAACAACCGTTTGGCTTGGCGGTCGCGACGTGGCATTTTGCACCACAATAATCGCGATAACGGACGCCCGGGAGATACGAGCGGCATGACGACCGACACCGAACAGCTGCGATTGGCCGCCGAGTTTGCGCCGGCCAGCGAGGCGGACTGGCGCAAACTGGTCGACGGCGTGTTGAAGGGCGCGGCTTTCGAGAAGCTGGTCGGCAAGACCTATGACGGGCTGAAGATCCAGCCGATCTATCCACGCGCCAAGGCTGCGGCGCCAGTGGCCGGCCGCACCCCGGCGGCGGCGTGGCAGATCATGCAGCGCGTCGATCATCCCGATCCGGCCAAGGCCAATGCGCAGGCGCTGCTCGATCTCGAGAATGGCGCGACCGGACTGTCGCTGGTGTTTGCCGGGTCGAATGCCGCGCACGGCTTTGGCCTCGCCGCCGAGGCGGACGCGCTGGCGCGCGTGCTCGAGGGCGTGCATCTCGATGCTGCTATTGCCATCGAATTGCAGCTTGGTGAATCGTCCGCTCTCGCCTTGCTTCTCGCCGACTACATCAAGCAGCGCGGGATCGCGCCCGCGGCCTGCGACATCCGTTTCGGGTTCGATCCGATCGGTGACGCCGCGACCCGCGGCGCGAGCTCTCATGATGCGTCGACACTTGGCGGCAACTCCGGCTCGCTCGTGAAACAACTGTATGGCGCGGGTTTCAAGGGCCCCTTCCTCGCTGCCGATGGCCGCGTCGTCCACGACGCCGGCGGATCGGAAGCGCAGGAGCTCGCCTTCGTGCTGGCCTGTGGCGTCGCCTATCTGCGCGCACTCGAAGCGGCCGGCATCGCGCTCGAAACCGCGCGCGACATGATCCAGGCGCGGCTCGCCGCCGACACCGATCAGTTTCTCACGCTGGCGAAATTCCGCAGCCTGCGCCGACTGTGGGCGCGCGTTGAGCAAGCCTGTGGTCTTCAGCCGAAGCCGCTCTTCATCTCCGGCGAGACGGCGTGGCGCATGCTCACGCGGCGCGATCCCTATGTGAACATGCTGCGCGCGACGATCGCGACCTTTGCAGCCGGCCTCGGCGGTGCCAACGCCGTCACCGTTCTCCCACACACCGCAGCACTGGGCCTGCCCGATGCGTTCGCGCGTCGCGTCGCACGCAACACGCAGCTGGTGCTGCTGGAGGAAAGCAACCTCGCCCGCGTCGCCGATCCCGCCGCAGGTGCTGGCGGCATCGAGGCGCTGACGAGCGAATTGTGCTCCTCCGCCTGGACGCTGTTCCAGGAGATCGAGAAGTCCGGCGGCATCGTGGCGGCGCTGCAGGCCGGGCTGATCCAGTCCAAGGTCGCAGCCGTCAGACAGGCCCGCGACGCCAACATTGCCAAGCGCCGCGACGTGCTGACCGGCGCCAGCGAGTTTCCCAATCTCGGCGAGGCCGAGGTCGCAGTGGAAGCCGTCGCGCCGCTGGCACCACCGGCCGGAAAACCCGCGGTCAGCTTCGCGCCGCTGGCACCGATCCGCCTCGCAGCAGGTTTCGAGCGGCTGCGCGACCGGTCCGACGACCTGCTCAAGAGCAAGGGCCGGCGTCCGGCCGTGTTCCTCGCCAATCTCGGCAGCGCCGCCGACTTTACCGCGCGCGCGACCTTTGCCCGCAGCTTCTTCGAAGCTGGCGGTTTCGCGGCGGTCGATGGCCAGGGCGGCTCTGATCCGGCCGCGCTCGCGGAAGCATACCGCGCCTCGGGAGCCGCGATCGTCTGCCTGTGCTCGTCCGACAAGGTCTATGCCGACGCGGCGGTTCCGGCCGCCAAGGCTCTTCAGGCGGCCGGGGCGCGACATATCTATCTGGCAGGCCGCGGCGGCGAGCAGGAGGCTTCTCTACGTGAGGCCGGGATCGGCAGCTTCGTGTTCGCCGGCGGCGACGCGCTGAAGACGCTCGAAGACGCCTATACGCATCTGGAGTGAGTATGACCGAGGCGAGCAAACCCGTCCTGACCGGCGGCTGCCAATGCGGCGCCATCCGCTACGCGCTGATGTCGGCGCCGACCCGTGTCAGCATCTGCCATTGCCGGATGTGCCAGAAGGCCTCGGGCGCGCCGTTCGCATCCTTCGCCGACGTCAATCGCGAGAACTTCGCCTGGACCCGTGGCACGCCGGGCACGTTCCGCTCCTCCTCGATTGCCGACCGCTATTTCTGCGCCGCCTGCGGCACACCGCTCGGTTTCGGTGCCATCGATGGGCCGCGCATCGAGATCATGACCGGCACCTTCGACCGTCCCGACCGCGTCGTGCCGACGCGCCAGTTCGGCTCGGAATCCCGGCTCGGCTGGGTCGTTGCGATCGCCAACCTGCCGAGCCAGACCACACAGCAGAATTACGGACCGGAGAAGATGGCGCGCATCGTCAGCCATCAGCATCCTGATCATGACTAAGCGATGAGGACACGAGGCCATGAGCCGCATTCCTGATTTCAGCGCCATCGCGTTCGAACCTACCACAGCCCCCGCGCCTGCCAGCGCTGCCGAGCCGTGGCTGACGCCGGAAGGCATTCCGGTCAAGCCTGCCTATGCCGAGGCCGATCTCGCCGGCATCGATTTTCTGGAGACGTGGCCGGGCACCGCGCCCTATCTGCGCGGCCCCTACCCGACGATGTATGTCAACCAGCCCTGGACGGTCCGGCAATATGCCGGCTTCTCCACGGCCGAGGATTCCAACGCGTTCTATCGCCGCAACCTCGCCGCCGGCCAGAAGGGCCTCTCCGTCGCGTTCGATCTCGCCACGCACCGCGGCTATGATTCCGATCATCCGCGCGTCGGCGGCGACGTCGGCATGGCCGGCGTGGCGATCGACTCGATCTACGACATGCGCACCCTGTTCGCCGGCATTCCGCTCGACCAGATGAGCGTGTCGATGACCATGAACGGCGCGGTGCTGCCGATCCTGGCGCTGTTCGTGGTCGCCGCCGAAGAACAGGGCGTGCCGCCGGAGAAGCTGTCGGGCACCATTCAGAACGACATTCTGAAAGAGTTCATGGTGCGCAACACCTACATCTATCCGCCGACGCCCTCGATGCGGATCATCTCCGACATCTTTGCCTTCACCTCGCAGCGGATGCCGAAGTTCAACTCGATCTCGATCTCCGGCTATCACATGCAGGAGGCCGGCGCGACGCAGGACCTCGAGCTCGCCTACACGCTCGCCGACGGCGTCGAATACCTGCGCGCCGGCATCGCGGCCGGCCTCGACGTCGACCGCTTCGCGCCGCGGCTGTCGTTCTTCTGGGCGATCGGCATGAACTTCTTCATGGAGGTCGCCAAGCTGCGCGCCGCGCGGCTGTTGTGGGCGAAGCTCCTGAAGCCGTTCAATCCGAAAGACCCGCGCTCGCTGTCCTTGCGTACGCACAGCCAGACCTCGGGCTGGTCGCTGACCGCGCAGGACGTCTACAACAACGTGGTCCGCACCGCGGTCGAAGCGATGGCGGCGACGCAAGGTCATACGCAGTCGCTGCACACCAACGCGCTCGACGAGGCGCTCGCGCTGCCGACCGACTTCTCCGCCCGCATCGCCCGCAACACGCAACTGTTCCTGCAGCAGGAGACCGGCACCACCCGGATCATCGATCCCTGGGGCGGCTCGTACTACGTCGAACGCCTCACCCGCGATCTCGCCGCCAAGGCCTGGGGCCACATCCAGGAAATCGAGGAGCTCGGCGGCATGGCCAAGGCGATCGAGGCCGGCGTGCCGAAGCTGCGCATCGAGGAGGCCTCCGCCAAGACCCAGGCCCGCATCGACACCGGCCGCCAGTCCGTCATCGGCGTCAACAAATACAAGCCGACCGACGAGCCGCCGCTCGACGTGCTCAAGGTCGACAATTCCACCGTGCGCCGGCTGCAGATCGACAAGCTCTCAAGGCTGAAATCCGAGCGCAAGCAGGCCGAGGTCGACGCCGCGCTCGCGGCGCTGACGCGCTCGGCCGGCGACGGCAACGGTAATCTGCTGGCGCTGGCGATCGATGCCGCGCGCGCCAAGGCCACGGTCGGCGAGATATCCGACGCGCTGGAAAAAGTGTTCGGCCGCCATCGTGCCGAGATCAAGTCCATCACCGGCGTCTACAAGCGGGAGATCGCCGCCATGTCCGGCAAGGCCGAAAAGCTGCAGGCGCTGATCGAGGCGTTCGAGGAGGCCGAGGGCCGCCGGCCGCGCATCCTGGTAGCCAAGATCGGCCAGGACGGCCACGACCGCGGCCAGAAGGTGATCGCGTCAGCGTTTGCCGACATCGGCTTCGACGTCGATATCGGGCCCTTGTTCGCCACCGCCGACGAGGCGGCGCGGCAGGCGGTCGAGAACGACGTGCATATTCTCGGCGTGTCGTCGCTCGCCGCCGCGCATCTCACCGCGGTGCCGGAGCTGAAGGCCGCGCTGAAGAAGCAGGGCCGTGAGGACATCATGATCATCGTCGGCGGCGTCGTGCCGCCGCAGGATTACGATGCGCTGTACAAGTCCGGCGCCGAGGCGATCTTCCCGCCGGGCACGGTGATCGCCGACGCAGCCGAGGAGCTGATCCACAAGCTCAATGCGCGGCTCGGCCACAGCCAGGCGGCGGAGTAGCGTTCCCCCCATCGACGCATCATGTTCCGGCGCGCGGTCGAGAGATCGCGCGCCGTTGCGTTTGAACCTGCGCGATCTCAGGCGATACGCATCTTCAGCCACTGGATATTCATTGCCATGACTCGTTCCTCGATTTGCATTGCTGCCGTTCTCGGCCTGCTGGCCATCACGCCGGCCTTCGCCGCCGATCCGAAGCCGGACGCAGCGATCAACACCAGGACGATCGAGGCCAACGTCACGCTCGATGCGCAGGTCAAAGCCGACGCGCCGCTCGCCGCGTATTGTCTCGCCGACGGCAAGAAGTGGATCGACAAGAACGCCGCCGATGCCGCGAAGGAGCGCAAGGCGGATCCGCAGGCCTTCCGCGACGGCAAATGGTCGTTCGAACGCAAATATTCCGTCCGCTCCGTCGTCGCCGATCGCTATGTCAGCATCCTCAGGGACGACTACATGGACACGCACGGCGCGCATCCCAACAGCGACGTCAACACCATTCTCTGGGACAAGGCCGCCGCCAAGCCGATCAGCATCCGCCCGTTCTTCACCGAGACCGCGGACAACGGGCCCGCGATGAAGGCGATGCTGGCGGGGATCATCACCTCGCTCAAGGCGGAAAAGAAGAAGCGCGATGCCACGGAAACGGCGACCGCCGAGTGGTTCAAGGGGCTCGAGCCGACGCTGCTGAAGATCGGCGCCGTGACGCTCGCGCCGTCGACCTCGGCCGGCAAGAGCTCCGGCCTCACCTTCCACTATCCGCCCTATGCAGTCGGCCCCTACGCCGAAGGCCAGTATGTCGCGTTCGTGCCGTGGGAGGTGTTGAAGCCGTATCTGAGCCCCGAGGGCCAGGCGATCTTCGCGGGCACGCGGCCGAAGGGGGACGCGGAGGACAACTAGCTGGCCCGGCGGCCTGCATCCGCTATAACGGGCGAATGTCCTCCCGCTCCGCCTCCTCGTCAGACATTACGGCCTTGGCCGATGCCCTCCGCGCCGGCAGCCGCGCGGCGCTGGCGCGCGCGATCACGCTGGTCGAGAGCCGGCGGGCCGACCATCAGGCCACGGCGCGCGAGCTGGTGCAGGCGCTGCTGCCGCAGACCGGCAACGCGTTCCGGGTCGGCATCACCGGCTCGCCTGGGGTCGGCAAGTCGACGACGATCGACGTGCTTGGCATGTACCTGGTCGAGCAGGGTCACAAGGTCGCGGTGCTCGCGGTCGATCCCTCCTCCGCCCGCACCGGCGGCTCCATTCTCGGCGACAAGACGCGGATGGCGCGGCTGTCCCACGACGAGCACGCCTTCATCCGCCCCTCGCCGTCATCGGGCACGCTGGGCGGCGTCGCCGCCAAGACGCGGGAGGCGATGCTGTTGTGCGAGGCCGCGGGCTTCGACGTGATCCTGGTCGAGACAG
Organism: Bradyrhizobium sp. HKCCYLS2038; assembly: GCF_051167655.1. Taxonomy (NCBI): domain Bacteria; kingdom Pseudomonadati; phylum Pseudomonadota; class Alphaproteobacteria; order Hyphomicrobiales; family Nitrobacteraceae; genus Bradyrhizobium; species Bradyrhizobium sp. HKCCYLS2038. The sequence continues at coordinate 181,893 of NZ_JBNPTM010000005.1, forward strand.
TCGGCATCGGTCAGTCCGAGACCGCGGTCTGCGACATGACCGACTTCTTCCTCGCGCTGATGCTGCCGGGCGGTGGCGACGAGCTGCAGGGCATCAAGAAGGGCCTGGTCGAGCTCGCCGACATGATCGCGATCAACAAGGCCGACGGCGACAACATCAAGCGCGCCAACATCACCGCGGCCGACTATCGCGGCGCGCTGCACCTGCTGGCGCCCCGCTCCGAGCACTGGCATCCGCCGGTCGTGACCTACTCCGCGATGGCCGGTTCGGGCATCGCGGAGCTGTGGCAGAAGGTGGTCGAGCATCGCAAGGCGATGATCGCCTCCGGCGAGTTCGCCGCGCGCCGCCGCGACCAGCAGGTGAAGTGGATGTGGACGATGCTGGAGCAGCGGCTGATGGCGCGGCTCCGGACTGATCCTTCCATTCGCAGCCGAGTAAAGAAGCTCGAGGCTGAGGTCGCCGAGGGCCGTGTCGCGCCGGCGCTGGCGGCCGAGCAACTGGCGGAGATGCTGGCTTGAGCGAACGGCCGCGCATCCTGATCACAGGGTTTGGCCCGTTCCCGGGCGCGCCGTCGAATCCGACCATGCCGCTGGTGAAGCGGCTTTCGGAGCTGCGGCGGCCGGCGCTGGATGACGTCGACATCAGCAGTCACATCTTTCACGTCACCTACGACACCGTCGATCGCGAGCTGCCCCGGCTGATCGCCGAGCGGCGTCCGCATGCGCTGTTGATGTTCGGTCTCGCGGCGCGCACAGCCTATCTGCGCATCGAGACGCGCGCCCGAAACGCGGTGACCACGACATTCCCTGATGCCGACCGCCACGTCGCACGCAAAGCCGTGATCGTGCCGGGCGCGCATCCGGTGTCCTTCGGTCCGCACATGCAGCGGCTGCTGCGCGCCGCGCGTGCCACCGGCATCGATGCGAGGCCGTCGCGCGACGCCGGCAGCTATCTCTGCAACTATCTGAGCTGGCGCGCGATCGAGGCAACGCAGGCCGACGGCGGCCCGCGCCTCGCCGCGTTCATCCACGTCCCCCGGCTGCCGCGCGCCGGCACGGTCCTGCCACGAGGCAGCTCACGTATCACGCTTGAGGCGCTGGTCGATGCCGGCGAGGCCATGCTGATGGAGCTGGTGAAGCTCACGCGGTAGGCATCCGGCCGCACGAGCTGCACCGATCAGTTTCGTGGCCCAGCGCAGCAGACGCCGCCGCGAGCCCCGGTATCACGCGCTCCAGCGGCGCCGGCGACCAAATCCGCCGCCGATCAGGCGCAGTAGGAGCAACAGCACCACTGCGCCGATGAAGGCGTTGATGATGGCAGCGACCAACCCTACTCCGAGATGGATCCCGAGCCGCGGCAGCAGCCAGTTGCCGACGAAGGCGCCGAGCAGGCCGACGATCAGATCGCCGATCAGGCCAAAGCCACCGCCATCCATGACGCGGCCCGCGAGCCACCCGGCGACGATGCCGACGAAAAGAATCACCAGCAGACTCTCATTGGATAAATGCATGACCCTCTCCGACTTGATCCCTTGCCGGAACAATGTCGGCGAGTCCCATTGGTTCCCTTCACGAGGAGAACGGCCCGGCGGGTGGCTCCCGCGCAGCGGCCTCAGCCGACGACCTGCGTTGGGATCACACATGCGACGCACGGCCGATGCCAGCGGAGATCTGAGGTGAAGCCTTAACCCTACCGGCAACAATGCCGCGGGCCCGCGCTCATCCTCGGCATCAGCATTGATGTTTTCAGCTTAAGTCGTGGCGGCACGTGATCTTTTGCGCGAGACGCTGACCATGGACGTCAATCGCCGTCGCATTCTGGCCGGATCGGCCGCCGGTGCCGCCGGGGCATTGGCCTTGCCGGTGGATGCCGCACAAGCCGTCCCCTTGATCGCCACGCTCGGCCGCGACGCCACGCAGTATGGCGTCAAGCCCAACAGTCCCGACGACCAGACCCGCGCGCTGCAGCGCGCGATCGATGAGGCGGCGCGCGTGGAAGCGCCGCTGGCGCTGCCGCCGGGCACCTACCGCACCTCGACGCTGAGGCTCGCCAAGGGCAGCCAGCTGGTGGGCGTGCGCGGCGCGACGAAGCTCGTGTTCACCGGCAGCGGGCCATCGCTGCTGCTGGGCGAAGGAACAGACGGAGTCGGCCTGTCAGGCCTCTTGCTCGACGGCAGCGGCATCGCCCTGCCGCAGCGCCGTGGCCTGCTGCATCTTGCGGCGGCCAGCCGAGTCCGTATCGTCGATTGCGAGATCACCCGCTCCGGCGGCAGCGGCATCTGGCTCGAGCAGGTATCCGGCGACATCAGTGGCAACGTCCTGACCGACATCGCGGTGACCGCGATCGTGTCGTTTGACGCGCTCGGGCTGATCGTCGCGCGCAACACCATCAAGGGCACCCGCGACAACGGCATCGAGATCCTGCGCACCGCGATCGGCGATGACGGGACGATGGTGCTCGACAATTTCATCGAGGACATCAAGGCGGGGCCCGGCGGCTCGGGCCAGTACGGCAACGCCATCAACGCCTTCCGCGCCGGCAACGTCATCGTCAGAGGCAACCGCATCCGGAATTGCGACTACTCGGCGGTGCGCGGCAACTCGGCCTCTAACATCCAGATCGTCGGCAACAGCGTCACAGGCGTGCGCGAGGTCGCGCTCTATTCGGAGTTTGCGTTCGAAGGTGCCGTCATCAGCGGCAACACGGTGGATGGCGCCGCGTTCGGCGTCTCGGTCTGCAACTTCAACGAAGGCGGCCGCATCGCCGTCGTCAGCGGCAACATCATCCGCAACCTGATTCCAAAGCGGCCGATCGGAACCGCGCCGGACGACGATGCCGGGATCGGAATCTATGTCGAGGCGGACTCCACGGTGACCGGCAACGTGATCGAGAACGCCCCGTCCTACGGCATCGTCGCCGGCTGGGGCCGCTATCTCCGCGACGTCGTGATCTCCGGCAACGTCATCCGCAACGCGTTGGCGGGCGTCGGCGTGTCCGTGGTCCCCGGCGCCGGCACGGCCCTCGTCAGCAACAACATGATCTCGGGCACACCACGCGGCGCCGTGATCGGGCTCGATCACATCAAGCCGGTGACATCGGACCTGACGCAGGAGGGCGCGCAGCGCGTTGCGCAGCTCGCAATCAACGGCAACGCCGTCTCGCGATGAGCTAGTACGCGACGGCCAGCGCCGGATAGCGGCGCTCGATGACATCGAGGTCGACCACCGGCTCGTCGTCATCGACGTCGGAGCCAATGCCGATGCTCAGGGCTTGCTCGAGGGCCGCCATGTCGATGCGCGGAGCGTCGTCGGTCAGTTCCGCCTCGAAGTCTTCGTCAACGCTCGGCTCCGGGTCGAGCTCGCGCTCAGCCGACTGCAACTCGAGCGGGACGACGATCTCGGAGTCGGCCAGGATGGTTTCGAGCGACGGCGCCACCTCGATCGTCCGGGGCGCGACGGTGGGCGGAGGTGTCCAGACAGCGGGAGCCGGCGCAGCGAACACGACCGGCTCCGGCAGCCGAGGTGCGATCGGCTGCGTCTCGGCCAGCGACAGCGTTTGCCAGGTTTCGATCGCCGCCTTGGCATGCCTGATGTCGTCGAGCAGCGATTGTTCGGTGTAGTAGCGCCGCCAGCGGCCGCTATCGTACAATTCGGTCAGGTGATGGAGCCGCCTTTCGGCAAGCGCGCACCAGCGCTCAGCCAGCTCGCGGCTGCAAGCCACGTCAAGTCGATGTGTCATTTGGGAGCCCGCTGAATTTGGGACGGACGCACTCGGCACGAATCAACGCAACGTGACGTGAATATTTTGTGGAAAAGGTTAATAAAGTCTAGCTATTGCCATCTTCTTTGAGGGTCCGGCCGTAATTGCGCGGACTTTTTCAGACCGCCTGCGCGCTGGCAGGGCGATCACCACAATCCTGGGAAGTTGCTGACTGCATGATCAACCCCGAGAATGTGCTCTCAAGGGGCGATGGCGTTGCGTCAAAATGAAAGAGCCGTCCGGGGGGACAACCGGACGGCTCGAGCCATATGGGCGCTTGGGGTGGATGGGCGCTCGCGCCGTCTATAGCTTGGGGAGGGTATCACCGCTCCCACGTACCTTCTGTCGGCACCGGACCGCGGTTCGTTCAAAGCAGCGACGAGAATTTTCCGACGTTCACGAAAACGTTGGTCGGCAATCCGCCGCTATTGCTGGGCCGGCCGCAGCGCGCCGCCGCCAGACTCCCCGGCCGACGCTGACGACGCCGGGCGCAGCTCGCGCGCTGGCGCGGCGTCCTGTGCCGCATCGCGCCGCTGCTGGGCGGCCGGCGGAGCAGCCGACACCGCAGGAGCCTCCCGCGGCGACAGCACCGCCTCGACCGCAGCCAGGGCGTCCGCCTCCCCCGCCCCGAACAGATCATCCCGGCCCGGGGCGCCGAGATCGCGCGCGGTCTTCGTCAGCACCGTTCGAACCGTTTCCGGCCTCAGGGCGGCATTGCGCTCGAGCACCAGGGCCGCAAGGCCGCTGACATAGGCGGCCGAGAACGAGGTGCCCGAGATGATCTGGTACTTGCCGTCGGGCGCCGGCAGGAAGATGTCCGCCCCGGGCGCCGCGAGCGCGACATAGTTGCCGCGGTTCGACGCCGGCAGCAGCTGATCCCTTGTGTCAGTGGCGCTGACGGCAATCACGTTCGGATTGGCAGCGGGAAACAGCGGCGGCGAATTCGGTCCGGCATTGCCGGCCGCCGCGACCATGACGATCTCCTTGGCGGCGACCGCGGCAATCGCGCGCTCGATCGCCGCATCCTTCGGCCCGGCAAAGCTCATGTTGATGATCTGGGCGCCATGGAGGGCTGCGTAGTCGAGCGCCTTGAGGATCACCCAGGAACTGCTTTCCGGGCCCTTGCCGTCGGCCTTCTTGGCCTGACCGAACGCGCGAATGGCGATGACGCGCGCGAACGGCGCGCTCCCCATCAGGCGCGCATGCGACACGATCACACCGGCGATGCCGGTGCCGTGGACGTGCGGTCCCTCGTCGCCGCCGAGCGCATCGAAGCTGTCGAACGAGGCATCGACGAATTCCGGATGCTTGAGGTCGATGCCGGAATCGATCACCGCGATGGTGACGTTGGAGCCCTGCGCCAGCCGGTGCGCCTCCGGCAGACGCAGCTTCGCCAGCGCATATTGCGCCGGATCGCCTTCGCTCGGCGGCACGCTCTTGTCCTGCAGCGTATAGCGATAGTTCGGCTGCACCGATCGCACACTGGCGTCGGCCGCGAAGCTGCGCCGGACCGCGTCCACGGGGCGGCGATCGGTCATCCGGAACAGGCCGATGGTCGCGCCGATCAGCGGAAAGCTTTGCGAGCTGATGCGCTGCAGGCCATGGCGGCGCGCCAGCGCATCGGCCTGCTCCGCCGAGAGGCTGCCGTCGATCTCGGCGATCAGCTCGTTGACGATAATGGTCGGATCGGAGGCCGCGGTGATGGGCTCACGCCGCTGCGCTGATTTGGCCGACTTGCCCTTCTCCGACCCGCGGCCGCCCGATCTGGCCATGGCCTGGCCGGCGTCGCCGCCCGGCGGCCGCCGCTCCAGGCATTCCCCCGACGCGCTGCGATCGGGCGGGCTGCAGGACGCCTGCAGGTTGGGCGAATAGCGCATCGTCGGCGACACCGTTCGCGCGGAAAGTCCCGACACGCCCGGCCCCGGCGTCCGCAACGCCATGCCGGAATCCATGCTGGGCATCCGGCTCGGGATGTTGATGTTGGGCGAGCGCATCATCGCCTGGGCCTGCGCGCGCTCGCCGCCAACCGCCAGCAGCGCAACGGCGCTGACCAGCGCGAAGATTTTCATGCGCGGCTGCACGGGACGACGGCAGGGCATCGGACGATCCTGCGTTGCGTGGCCGCGCTATGGCGAGGGCACGGCGAGGCTCACCAGCTTCTCCTGCTGCAGCCGCCGCATCAACGCGTCGGCCTCGGCCTTCGGCAGCGGCTCGTTGCCGAGCTGCAGCTTGAACATGCCGCCCTTGGCGCCATCAATGATCGAGGCCTGATAGCTGTCGAGCAGCGCGGTGATGTCGGCGATGCGCGCCTCCGGCACGAACCGCACCAGCGCATGCACCGGCGCGGCGGTTGCGGCGGCTTGCGGCCCGAGACCCCGGATCAGAGGCGCGGCAGGCGCTGGCGCCTCTGCCACGCGCTGGCGCATCATGCTGTCCGCCGCCCGCTCCGCAGGCGCCGGCGCAACAGCGGCGCTCGGTGGCGGCGGCGCGACGGGCTTGGGCGCGGCAGTGACGGAAGCTTCAGCCTTGGGGCTGGCCACAGGCTCGCGCGCGACCGCCTTGTCCTGGTCGAGCGAGGCCGTCTGGTAGGTCGCGGTCTGTGAGCGCATCAGGACCGAACCGATGAAGCCGGCCTGCAGCAGCACCAACAAGGCACCCAGGCTGACGGTCCAGGCCAAGGTCCGCGGCGACAGGCTCTCGAAGAATCCCATCAGACGGGCGCCGAAGCCGGGCGGCGTTGCCGGCTTCTGCGCAGGATCCGCTTCGATCGCGGCAAACAGCTTCTGCATCGCCCGCATCGACGGGGCACCGAGCGTCTCGTTGAGCGCGATGGTCTCGGCATACTCGCTCTGAATTTCGGCATACTGGCGCGCGAGCGCGGCATCGCTGGCGAGCGCCTCCTCGACGCGGCGCATGTCGCGCGCGTTCAGCGTGCCGGCGGCGTACCACGGCAGCAGCAGTTCGATTTCACTGGGCTCTTGCTCCAGCATCCTCTTGCTCAATGCCATCATGGCCAGCCTCGCTCAATGCCGGCCGCCTTCAGCAGTTCGGCCAATTTCTTGCGCGCATAGAACAGGCGCGTCTTGACGGTGTTTTCCGGAATTCCGACGATCTCGGCCACCTCCTCCACGGACTTTTCGTGGTAGTAGACGAGATCGACGATCTCCCGGTGGTCTGGCGAAAGCGCGGTCAGGCACTTGCGCAGGGCTTCCCCGGTATCCTTTTTTTGGACCGCGACTTCGGGATCGTCGGACGTGTCCTCGATCGCGTTCGCAGCCTCGTCTTCCAGCTCAACGTCCTTGCGGCGCCGAAGTGCCGACAGCGCCTTGAATCTCGTGATCGCCAGCAGCCAGGTCGAAACGGCGGAGCGGCCTTCGAACTTGCCGGCCTGGCGCCAGACATCGAGGAAGACCTCGCTGATGAGATCTTCCGCCACCTGTTCGTCCCGCACGAGCCGGAGCCCGAAGCGGAACACCCTGACATGGTGCCGTCCATACAGCACCTGCATGGCGAGCCGGTCGCCTTGAGCGATCCTGGCAATCAGGGTTTCATCTGACGCCGCTGCTGTCACGCTCAATGGCCGTCTCGCAATGTTGGTCTGGAGGAATGAGCTCGGGGTTCGAATACAACCGCAAAAATCTTCAAAATACCGGAAAGATACGTCCCGAAATGTGAGCTGGCGCACAGACCCGCCGGATCGCCCGCTCCCCTCGCGCCAAGCGCGGTCCTACCTACCATGTTACGGCCCATCCTCACGCGCGGCCCGGTCGCGGCGACCTTTTCGCGCACAGTCTCGATCACCCGAAGTTCCGCCCTCCTCCGATCGATGCGCTACATGGGATCCACGCGGCAAAAGCCCGTGAATTCCCTGTCTTTGCATGTGCCGGCCGTTGGTCGTCACCTCATGGTCCCCGGTTCCCATAGATACCAAAGTTAAAGGCTTTCCCACGTAGATTTTCGCCCGGCGACGAAGAATTGCGAGCACATGGGCACGACGGCACCGCCTCTTTCACCTCCGATGGCCGGGGCACGCGGCGCGAAGTCGCCGCCGCAGCATGTTCGCGCACGTCGCGTCGGCCAACGCCGGCAGATCTACGCCATGATCGCCGGGTGCTACCTCATCGATGCCGTCATTCTGCTGATCTATGCCCAGGCCGGCGTCGTGCCGACCGTGATCGCGCCGGCCTATGCCGCGATCGGCGTTGCGACCGTCGCGCTGTGGGCCTCGCTGTCGGAGAGCGGCTTCAACGACCGCTTCGAGGATCACTACCTCGTGGTGCCGCAATCGATCGTGAGCATGATGTTCACGGTCGCATTCTGCTACGTGGCGCCCGAGGTCAGCATCGTATTCCTGTGCACGCTGTATCTGGTCGTCGGCTTCAGCTCGCTGCGGGCGACGCCGCGCCAGACCGCGATCTGCTGGACCTTCCTGTCGCTCGGCCTCGCCGGACTGTTCCTGCTGACCGACAAGCCGCTCGGCATGCCCACCGCCAATGCGCTGGAGCGGCTCGCGACGCTGCTGGTGTTCGTGCTCACCATCGCCGCCTGCATGTTTCTCGGCATCTTCTCCAGCGCATTGCGCGAGTCGCTGTATCAGCGCGGCCTGAAGCTGAAGGAAGCATATCGCCGCATCGAGGAGCTGGCCGAGATCGACGAGCTCACCGGCGCGCTGAACCGGCGCTCGATCATGCATATGCTGGAGGACGAGATGGCGCGGTCGCGGCAGATCGGCAAGCCGTGCTCGGTCGTGCTGATCGACCTCGACTGGTTCAAGCGCATCAATGACGAGCATGGTCATCCGACCGGCGACGACGTACTGCGTACCTTCGCCATCACCATGTTCGCCAACATTCGCGGCAGCGATCGCTTCGGCCGCTACGGCGGCGAGGAGTTCCTGCTGGTGCTGCCCGGCGCGCCGGCCGACCCCGCGTGCCGGCTCGCCGAGCGACTGCGCCAGATCATCGCCGACCTCGATTGGAGTGCGTTCTCGACCGGCTTGCAGGTCACGTTCTCCGCCGGCGTCGCGACCGGGCGTGGCGACGAGACGACCGAGTCGCTGCTGGCCCGCGCCGATCGCGCGCTCTACGAATCGAAAGCGCAGGGGCGCAATCGCGTCACTCGCGCCTGACCGGCTCAAGATGAGCGGCAAGCTTGCATCCACCGAAAACCTGCTCGATGAGCTGCAGGACACGCTCGCGCACGGCACCGTCGCGCGGCGGATCGAGACCCTGCGCAAGGTCACCGACCTGTTCGTCGACGGCGCAGCCGATTTCGCCGATGATCAGGTCGCCCTGTTCGACGACGTATTCGAATGCCTGATCGCGCATATCGAGACATCGGCCCGTGCCCTGCTTGCCAGCCGCCTCGCGCCGATCGACTGCGCGCCGCCGCGGACGCTGGCGCGGCTCGCCGACGATGACGCGATCGAGGTCGCGGGCCCCGTTCTGTCGAAATCCGAGCGGCTCGGCGAGGCCGCGCTGATCCGGACGGCGGAGACCAAGAGCCAGGCGCATCTGCTGGCGATCTCGATTCGCCGCGTGCTCAGCCGCGCCGTAACCGACATCCTGCTCCGGCGCGGCAATGACGAGGTCGTGCACAGCACCGTCAGCAATCCCGGCGCCGCTCTGTCGGAGCGCAGCGTCGACAGGCTGCTCGACCGTGCCGCGAGCGACGAGGATCTGGCGGCCTGCCTCGCCATGCGTCCCAATCTGCCGCGCCATCTCTATCTGAGGTTGGTGTCCAAGGCCTCAGCCACCGTCCGCGCGCGGCTCGAGGCGGCGAACCCGAAACTGGCACAGGAGGTGTCCTCCGCGGTCCGCATGGCGGGCCGGCGGGCCCGTTCGGCGACCGTGGCCTTGACCAGCCAGACGGAGATCGCGCACGGGCTCATCCGCTCGCTGCATGCCGAGGGCCGTCTCGACGATCAGCTCGTCGTCCAGTTCACCGAGAGCCGGAAATTCGACGAGGCCAATGCGGCCGTCGCGGCAATGGCCAACGTTCCGGTCGCGGTGGCCGAGAGCATCATGATCGAGAGCCGCGCCGAGGGCGTCATGATCCTCGCCAAGGTGGCGGGTCTGTCGTGGCAGACGGTCAAGTCGATGATCCTGATGCGCGATGAACTCACGGGCACGGCGCCGACCGACCTCGCCGCCTGCAAGGCCACCTATGAGCGGCTGAGACAGGCGACGGCACAGCAGGTGCTGCGCTTCCACCGCGTCCGGGATGTCGCCACGCCGATTCAGGCCTGACCGGCCGATCGCAGCGATCTCAATAACGCAGCGCCCGCGCGCCGATCGCGGCTCCGAGCCCGGCGACGATCAGCGCGGCGGCCGTATACCAGGTGGCGACGAACAGCGGCGAATCATCGTTGCAATGCGCGGCATAGAGCGTCGCCGCGACGCCCGCCGACACCAGCCCGGCAATGGCGCCGGCAACCGCCGGGCGCGACGGCGCCCCGTGCCGCAAGCCGAACAGCGAGGCGGCCAGCAGCGGCAACGACAACACCGGAATGGCGCTCATGCACAGCATCGAATTGTGACCGATCAGCCGCGCCATCATCGGCGCGCGCTGCGGCAGCATCATCTCGGCCGCGATGCCGGCGACGAGAACCACGATCGGCGCGATCAGGAGCCAACTCCAGCCGTGCAGCGAGGCTTCCGGCCGCGACAGATGCAGGCTGATGACGAGTGCCGGGATCGCCAGCGCCGTGGTCACCACGAACTTCAGATCGAAGAACGGATTGCGTACCGCGATCCAGATGTCGGGCCGGATACCCAGCCCGATCAGAAGCATCGCTGTCGACACCGGCGTCGCCGCCATCAGCGCCAGCGCCAGGACGATGCCGACCGGCTGCGCGCGTTGCGCATTGTCGGCGGCGAGCGAGCGGATGAGCTGATCGGTGTCCATGGTCACGTGTCCCGTAGCTTGGCCGTGAGGGTCGAAAGCGCGCGGTGCAGCGCCACCCGGACCGCGCCTTCGCTCATCGAAAATTTCTGCGCGGTCTGCTTGATCGAGCTCGCCTCGACCGCGATCGACTGCAGCACGTCACGCTGACGCTGCGGCAGCGTGTTCAGATGTGCCTCGACCTCGCCGGCGGAGACGGTCGGCGCCGGAGGCTCGTCGGCCAGCGTCTCCGCGAAATCGTCGATGTCGACGAACACGCGCCGGCCGCGCCGGCGCAGCATGTCGATAAGCTTGTTGCGGGCGATCGCGAACAGCCACGGCGCAAACGGGGCGCTGACGTCCCAGGTATGCCGCTTGAGGTGAACCGCCAACAGAATCTCCTGCACGATGTCCTCGGCCTGATCGGGCGGCTGGCCGGCGCGCGCCAGACCGCGCCGTGAAGCTGCACGCAACACGGGTGTGATCGCCCTCAGCAGACGATGATAGGCCTCGTCGTCACCGGCGACCGCCTGGCGCATCCAGGCCGTCCACTCGTCGTCACGCTCGCGCACCTAGGCTCCACCCCCAAGAATTCGCCCGGACTTCCAGCTTGTTACTCCCCGGCCGAGCTGATCACGAATTCGTGATTTTTGCTTCGGCCTCGGAAGCATCCGAGTTACGCCACATCGCGAGCACGCCGGCAGTCAAGTCTGGAACCGCTCCTTAGCACCGAATCGCAGGTGACAGGACCAGCTTTGTAAGGGAGGGCCGCAACTGCGGCGCCGCCAAGGTTTTGCCTTGAGCGGCAGGAAGATACCCATTTTCTGCCCCGTTCTCGACATTTGTGGGGGTCTCACTCGCGCATGGGCTGGCGGGATGGGGAGAACGCCGACGATGACGATCCAATCCAGGGGACGTTCAGCATTGATCATTGCCGCCGCGTTCGTGCTAGGCCTTGCAGGCACTGGATTGGCACGCGCGGCCGAGAAGGCCTATAGCCCGTTCCTGCCGGTCGGATCCGACAGCGCGCCGGAAGCCAAGACCGACGTGTTCCCGGCCCCGCAGGTCGAGGTCCAGGCCCAGGCGGCCGATGCCGCCGCGAACGAGACCGCACCGAGCGAGCCCGTCACCGTGAGCATGGCGACCGTCAGCAATGACGACAGCTCGGGTTGGGACCGGGCCTCGATCATCGGCAAGATCTTCATCGCCTGCGGCACCCTGCTCACGTTGGGCTCGGCCGCCCGGATGTTCATGATCTGAGGCGCCGCTCGGGCACACCGGCGACTTGAAGCGATTCGATCCAGCGGGCACATTGCCCGCTGTTTTGATTTGCGGGGTGGGAATCATGAGCGTTTACGAGCACATCATTGTCGAGGGCAAAGGCGCCGTCGGCGTCATCACCTTGAACCGGCCGAAAATGCTCAACGCATTATCTTTCGGCGTCTTCCGCGAGATCGCCGCAGCCGTCGACGACCTCGAGGCCGACGACGCCATTGGCTGCATCGTCATCACCGGCAGCGAGAAGGCGTTCGCCGCCGGGGCGGACATCAAGGAGATGCAGCCCAAGAGCTTCATCGACATGTTCTCGAGCGACTTCACCGCGATCGGCGGCGATCGCGTGGCGCGCTGCCGCAAGCCGACCATTGCCGCGGTCTCGGGCTATGCGCTGGGCGGCGGCTGCGAGCTCGCCATGATGTGCGACTTCATCATCTGCTCCGACACTGCCAAGTTCGGCCAGCCGGAAATCACGCTCGGCACCATCCCGGGCATCGGCGGCACGCAGCGCCTGACGCGCGCCATCGGCAAGGCCAAGGCCATGGACCTCTGCCTCACCGGCCGCATGATGGACGCGGCGGAAGCCGAACGCGCCGGCCTGGTCAGCCGCATCGTCCCGGCCGACAAGCTGATGGAAGAGACCATGGCTGCGGCCGAGAAGATCGCCGCGATGTCGCGTCCCGCCGCGGCGATGGCCAAGGAGGCCGTCAACCGCGCCTTCGAGACCCCGCTGTCCGAAGGCATGAACGTCGAGCGCAATCTCTTCCACGCCACCTTCGCCCTCGAAGACCGCGCCGAGGGCATGGCCGCCTTCATCGAGAAGCGCAAGCCGGTGAACAAGAACAGGTGAGCGTGCGCCACTCTGCGCGCCGCTGAGTCGCCTGTCTGGAAGTGAGCTCGAGCGCAGCCGCCCCGATTCGCGTCGCACGCCTGCCCCACTCACCCGCCTACCGCGCGATCATGCCGCGGCCCCGCGACGATTGGTCTGTGGCGGGAGCGCCACAACAAACCATGGAAAAGCCAGCCCAATTTCACACCAGCGGTTTGTGTGTGGCAGCTCCCCGCCGTAAACAGGTAAACGATTGGTTAAGATCGTGGGACGCGGCGGAGTCGGATGGTGGGTCGAGCCAAACAATTTGGCGTCGGCGGGGTGCATGCACGGCGGATCGGCCTTGGCCTGACCCTGGCCGTCGGCCTTGCGGCCATCGGCTCGCCTGCGCGCGCCGAGGATCTCGCGGCCGCGCTCGCCAAGGCGTATCAGACCAATCCGGCGCTCAATGCCGAGCGCGCGCGCCAGCGCGCCACCGATGAGAACGTGCCGCAGGCGCTGGCCGGCTATCGTCCGCAGCTGATTGCGAGCCTCGGCGCCGGCCTGCAGGCGGTGCGCAATCTGCTTCCCGGCAACACTGTCCAGACCGCGACCCTGAAGCCCTGGACTATCGGCGTCACCGTCTCGCAGACGCTGTTCAACGGCTTCCGCACCGCCAACAGCGTCCGCATGGCGGAGCTGCAGGTGCAGTCCGGCCGCGAGGCACTGCGCAATGTCGGCCAGGGCATCCTGCTCGACGCCGTCACCGCCTACACCAACGTGCTCGCCAACCAGTCGCTGGTCGAGGCGCAGAAGTCGAACGTTGCCTTCCTGCGCGAGACGCTGTCGGTGACGCAGCGCCGCCTCAACGCCGGCGACGTGACGCCGACCGATGCGTCGCAGGCCGAGGCGCGGCTGTCGCGCGGCCTCTCCGACCTCAACGCCGCCGAGGTCAATTTCGCCATCAGCCAGGCCACCTATGCGCAGGTGATCGGCATGGCGCCGGGCCAGCTCCGCGCTGCCGATCCGATCGACCGGCTGCTGCCGCGCTCGCGCGAGGATGCGATCGCACTCGCCAGCAAGGAGAATCCGGCGGTCGCGGCCGCCAGCTTCGACGTCGATGCGGCGTCGACCTCGATCCACATCGCCGAGGGCGCGCTGCTGCCGAGCGTGACCCTGCAGGGCAATGTCAGCCGCAGCCGCGATTCGGACCAGACGCTCGGCACCTTCGGCACCGACCAGGCCTCGATCGTCGGCAGCGTCACCGCGCCGATCTATGACGGCGGCACGGCCGCGTCGCAGACCCGGCAGTCCAAGGAGCTCGCGGCGCAGAGCCGCCTCGTGCTCGACCAGGTCCGCAACCAGACGCGCACAGCTGTCGTCAGCGCTTGGGTCGCCAATGAAGGCGCCAAGGTCGCCGTCAGCGCCTCCGAGGCCGAGGTCAAGGCTGCCACCGTCGCGCTGCAAGGCGTCTCGCGCGAGGCGCAAGGCGGCCAGCGCACCACCGTCGACGTGCTGAACTCGCAAGCCGACCTGATCCAGGCCAAGGCGCGCCTGATCGGCGCCCAGCGCGACCGCGTCATCGCCTCCTACACACTGCTCAGCGCGGTCGGCCGGCTCGACGTCAAGAACCTCAATCTGAACACGCCGGACTATCTGCCCGAAGTCCACTACCATCAGGTCCGCGACGCTTGGCACGGCCTGCGCACGCCGTCGGGGCAGTAGCAGCGCGAGCTCAAGCCGCGCTGTTCGCGCTTGCCCCCTGCCGCGCGACCGTTCACCCTCATCCCACCAGACGCGCGTCCCCCCACGCACGCGCGACATTCCGGGGGAGGATCACCATGTTGAACCGCCGCAGCCTGCTGCTGGCCTCGCTTGCCGCCGGAGTGACGATGAACACGACCGCCGCCCGCGCCAAGCCCTCGCAACCCGCCACTCCGGTCGACTTCGACGTGCCGGCGGATGCCTGCGACTGCCACACCCATATTCACGGCGATCCGGACAAGTTCCCGTTCGCGGCCAATCGCGTCTACACGCCGGAGCCGGCATCGCCTGAGGAGATGGCGGCCCTGCACAAGGCGCTACACATCAAACGGGTGGTGATCGTGACGCCGAGCGTCTACGGCACCGACAATTCCGCGACCTTGTTCGGCATGAAGGCCCGTGGCAACGACGCCCGCGGCGTCGCCGTGATCGACGACAAGACCACCGAGGCCCAGCTCGACGGCATGAATGCCGATGGCTTCCGCGGCATCCGCCTCAATCTCGCGACCGGCGGCGTCAACGATCCCAATGTCGGCCGTGCCCGCTTCCAGGCCGCCGTCGATCGCATGAAGGCGCGCGGCTGGCACGTCCAGCTCTACACGACGCCGACGATGATCGCGGCCATCAAGGACCTGGTGATGCAATCGCCGGTCACGGCCGTATTCGATCATTTCGGCGGCGCTCAGGCCGGGCTCGGCCTCGAGCAGCACGGCTTCTCGGATCTGGTCGAGCTCGTCCGCAGCGGCAAGGCCTATGTGAAGATCTCCGGCGCCTACCGCGCCTCGACCCGCGGACCGGATTACGCTGACGTCATCCCGTTCGCGAAAGCTCTGATCGCCGCCAACCCCGACCGCATCGTCTGGGGCACCGACTGGCCGCATCCGGATTCGTCGCCGCACCCGGAACTGAAGGTCACCGACATCAGGCCGTTCTATCCGATCGACGACGGCCGCCTGCTCAATCAGCTGCCGGTGTGGGCGCCGGATGCGGCGATCCGCCAGAAGATCCTGGTCGACAATCCGGCCAGGCTCTACGGCTTCTGACGGTTCTATCGCCTCGCCACCTCGACGTCGCGGAACGACACCAGGCGGCGCTGCTTTTCGTCCCACAGCACCAGCCGGACGCAGCGCAGGCTCTCGGGCAGCGTGATGCGGCCGATGTCGCGCAGTTCGGGATGATCGCGCAACACGACCGGCAGCCGGTAGTAGGGAATCCGGCTCGACAGATGGTGGACGTGGTGGATGCCGATGTTGCCGGTCAGCCAGCGCAACCATGCCGGCAGGTCGTAATACGAGCTGCCATACAAAGCCGCCTGCTGCATCGTCCATTGCTCGTCGTGCTCCCAGACGGTGTGCTCGAACTGGTGCTGGACATAGAACAGCCAGACGCCGGCCATGGCGGCGAACAGCATGATCGGCAGATGCACGGCCAGGAACGCCGGGATGCCGATCAGCCACATCAAGCCTGCGGCGACCAGGGCGATCCCGACATTGGTGGCCATCGTGCTGACCCAGGGCGACCAGCCGGCGCTCATGAAACCGATTGGCAGGCGGTGCTGCAGGAAAAACATGTAGGCGGGTCCGGCCACGAACATCACCAGCGGATGGCGGTACAGCCGGTAACGCAGACGCGCCCAGCTCGACCGGGCCTGATATTCCCGGACGGTCAAGGTATCGATATCGCCGATGCCGCGCCGGTCGAGGTTGCCGCTGGTGGCGTGGTGGATCGCATGCGCGCGTCGCCACCAGTCGTACGGCGTCAGGGTGAGCACGCCGAGGACGCGGCCGACCCAGTCATTGGCCCGGCGACCGGCGAAGAAGGTGCCATGGCCGCAATCGTGCTGGATCATGAACAGGCGTACCAGGAAGCCGCCGGCTGGAATGGCGATCAGCGATGACGCCCAGACATGGCCGATCGAGAACGCGAACCATGCGGCCGTCCACAGCGCCACCAGCGGCACGACCGTGATCACCAGTTCGGTCACGCTGCGCAGGCGGTCGGGCGTGCGGTAGCTGCTAAGGATCTGAGCCCAGTACCGGGCGTCGGCCGCCGTACGGCCCTCGTGAGCGCCGCCACGCACGGTGGCGCGGTCTTTCGGCACAATCGCCATCGCGACTGGCTGATCGAATTGCAATGTCGTCTCCACCCTGTGTTCTCTGGCGGCCGCGTTTGGCGCGGCCGCAAACTGAAGACCCCCTGCTGCCGCAGAACAGCCGGCAGGAGCTCAATACCCCATCAGCTTTCGCTGGTCTCGCCGTCGTCGAAGCCGGATGGCCCATCATGCGCCCGGCGACGAGCCGGAGGTAAAGAGCGCATGCGGCGATTCCGCGGAGAATAACCGGCCGAACGGCTGATGGCTAGGACAGGGCGAGTACGATCCGTATTCAGCCGCATCGGCGCCCTTTCCGGCCTCGGCCCGGGGCAGCGCCCGGTACCGAAGGCACTGGCCCACCGCCACCACGGTGAGGGATGAGCCCGGCGGTGATCCCGTCGTCGTCCCTCAGACAGCACTCCCCTCCCGTCGTGCAACTGAGAACATCTCCCAGATCGCGATGAACATGGCCGCGATCACCGGGCCGATGATGAAGCCATTGAGCCCGAACACATCGATTCCCCCGAGCGTCGAGATCAACACCACATAATCCGGCATCTTGGTGTCCTGCCCGACCAGGATGGGGCGCAGCAGATTGTCGACGAGGCCGATGACCAGGGCACCATAGGCGATCAGGATCACGCCCTGCCAGATCGCCCCGCTGGCGAGCAGATAGAGCGCGACCGGAAACCACACCAGTCCGGCGCCAAAGGCGGGAAGCAGCGACAGGAACGCCATCACCACGGCCCAGAGCAAGGGCGCGGTGATGCCGAGGAACCAGAAGATCAGGCCACCCAAGGCGCCCTGAGCCAGGGCGACGACGAGATTGCCCTTCACCGTGGCGCGGATCACCACCGTGAACTTCGCCAGCAACGCCTCGCGTTGCGCGTCGCGCAGCGGAATGGCGTTCGCAATGCGGGTCGACAGGGCAATGTCGTCGCGCAGCAGGAAGAACAGCAGATAGAGCATCAGGAACAGGTTGACGAAAAACTCAAAGGTTCCCTGACCGATGTTCAGCGCCTGGCTTGCGAGGATCTGGCTCCCTCTCAGCAGAACGGCGGACAATCTGTCCTTTAGCCCGGCCAGGCTGCCGAGCCCGAAGCGGTTGAGCAGATCGACCACCCAGGTCGGAAGCGCCTCCAGCACCTTCTGGAAGTACTGCCCGACGTCCAGCTGCCCAGACTGCGCCTGAGCGTAGACACCGGACGCCTGCTGCGCCAGCGCCGCTCCGATCAGCGACAGCGGGATGATGACGATCAGCACGACCAGCAGGACGACGATCGCCGCGGCAAGGCCGTCGCGGCCGTGCATCGCGCGCGACAGACGCCGGTGCAGCGGCGCAAACACGATCGCGCCGACGACGCCCCACAGCAGGGCGCCATAGAACGGCAGCAGGATCCAGCCGAGCGCCAGCGTGATCAGGACAAGCAGGAACAGCAGGATCCGGTCTTCCAAACTGCGCATCTCACCTTTCCGATCTGGCCGCGCCTTCGCGACGCGTGTCCGGCCCCTCGGCCGGCCGTCGCCGGATGCAACGCATGAACGCGGCATTCGGACTCCAACCTGGCTGCGAGACCGCTGCCGCAGATCGGCACCCATGCACGATCGCGTCGCAGCTCATATCACGTTCACCATCGGGCACGCACGCCGCCTCACGGTCATTCCGCGGCGCGGCTGCCCCGGAATGACGATCGGCGGAGCCGCGAGATCCTGCGCCAGAACACGGATTTCGCCCGCGCGCTCAACGACAACGCCGTTTTCAAGAGCTTCTGGAAAAAATAAATCTCTTCCGAAAATCAGCAAACACGTGCATAACCTCCGTGTTCCGGTCCGAATGAGGGGCGTACGCGTCGTCACGAGACGTTGGGCCGGCAATGCGGTGGACGCGAGGGCATCGGCGCGCATCATGTGCGGACGAGCGACGCACTGGCGTACGTGAAGTCGCGTGGTCCTGGCCTCCCGGTGCTGAGGCCAAGGTTGTGGAGTTCTGATGACCTTCGCAGCCGACGGGGGCAAGAAAGCCGGTCCCCGGGGAGAGCGCGTATAAGCGTGAAGACCATCGCGCAGGGAATGCCGGGATGTCTCGGCTGAACCTGTGGTTCTGCCGCCTGCATTTTTTTCGCAGGCGGGCCATGGGTGCGGCCAGCGCCCGGCATTCCCTGCGCCCTCATCATTTTCGAGGGCTCGCCTCCAGCATGATCCGGACGCTCCCCGCGTCGCGGCGATGCTGGAGCTTGCCCTGATAGTAACCTCCCTGCAGTCCCTGCCCCGTTGCCAAGCGCACGGCGAGCCGCAATAAACAGCGCTTTCCGAGGAGGCCGAACGGCCCATCGACCTGGAGGCATGATGATGACGACGAGACCAGCCGCAAAATCATCCGACAAGGATGTCTGGCGCGTCGGCGTGCTGTTCTCGCGCAGCGGCCTGATGGAGGTCACGGAGTCCGAACACTTCTTCGGCACGGCGCTGGCGATCCAGGAGATCAACAGGGACGGCGGCGTGCTCGGCCGCGAGATCGAGGTCGTCGCCTACGATCCGGGATCGCAGCCGGAAATGTTCCGCAAGCTCGCCGACCGCCTGCTCACCGAGGACGGCGCCTCCGTCATTTTCGGCTGCTCGACTTCGGCCGAGCGCAAGGCGGTGCTGCCGGCGATCGAGCGCCGCAACGGCCTGCTCTGGTATCCCTCGCTGTACGAGGGCTTCGAATATTCGCCGAACGTGATCTACACGGGACCAGCGCCGAACCAGAACGCGTTCCAGCTCGCCGAATACATCGTGCGCAAGCACGGTCCGCGCGTCTACCTGATCGGCTCGGACTACATCTACCCGCGCGAATCCAACCGGATCATGCGCGACCTCGTCGAGTCCTATGCCGGCCGCGTCGTCGGCGAGCAATATGTGACCATGGAGGCCACCGACGCCGAGCTGACGCGCAGCCTCGACGCCATCAGGGATGCCGCGCCCGACGTGGTGTTCTCGACCATCGTCGGCCGTACCGCGCAGCGCTTTTACCGGATGTATGCGCAGGCCGGCTTCGATCCGAAGCGGATGCCGATCGCCAGCCTCACCATGGCGGAAGGCGAGGTGCGTACGATCGGCGCCGAGTATTGCGCCGGCCACCTGACCGCCGCGAGCTATTTCGGCACGCTCGGGGGCGACAGCAACGATCGTTTCAAGACAGCGTTCGCGACGACTTTCGGCGCTGATACGCCGGTCAGCATGTGGAGCGCCTCGGCCTATGCGCAAATCAAACTGTTCGCGCTGGCGCTCGAACAGGCCGGCAGCCTCGACACCCAGAAGCTGGTCGAGGCTGCGCTCGGCCTCAGCCTGGAGGCGCCGGAGGGACCGATGCGGATCGATCCAGACAACAACCACGTCTGGACCACCCCGCGCATCGGCCGCGTGCGCGCCGACGGCCAGTTCGACATCGTCTGGGAGAGCAAGAGCCCGATCAAGCCGGACCCATATCTGTCGGTGTCGCCGATCGGCGGCCGCTGGCTGAGCGAAGAGGCGCTGTCAGCATGAGGCCGGATGACCGCATGAAGCCGGGCGTGCGACGCCTCATCGACGAGCTGCGCGGCGCCCGCGTGCTGGTGATTCATCCGCGCGATGCCGAGGGCGACGCTCTGATCGACCAGCTCAAGCGCATCGGCTGCAACGTGCGCGGCGTGTGGCCGCCGCCGGCCGCAATCCCACACGACATCGACACGGTGTTCCAGCTGATCGAGACCTCCGAGGAGATGATCTTTCCGGAAGGCAGCAGCGAGCATCCGCTCACCTTCATCGCCATCATCGACTATGAGAATCCGACGATCCTGAAGCGCCTGCTGGACAGCAATGCGCATGGCGTCGTCAACAAGCCGATCCGCTCGTTCGGCATCCTCTCCTCGCTGGTGCTGGCGCGCTCGCTGCGCGGCTACACGCGCCGGCTCGAAGGCAAGGTGCAGAAGCTCGAGGAGACGCTGAAGGCGCGGCGCGACGTCGACAAGGCGGTGAAAATCCTGATGGGACTGAAGCAGGTCGGCGAGGTCGAGGCCTATGAGCTGATCCGCGCGCAGGCAACTCAGAAGCGCGTGGCGATGGCCGACATCGCAATCTCCATCATCAATGCGCAGGAAACGCTGGGAGGATTGGGGGTGCTCGATGCGCCGGCTTCGCGCTGAAGCTGCGGCTGCGCGCTCATGCCTTGGGCAGCCGCGGCCTCAAATATTTGCAAACGACGGCGTTGACTTCGCCTCGCATATTTGAATTACTTGAGGTCAGCGCGGACATCGCATGTTCGCCAATGGCCGGTCGGCCATTTCACATCAGGCTATGCAGCCCTCGTATTGCGCCGCAAGGCGCAGTCGGGGGCTTTTTGTTTGGCGCGCGCGAACCTCGCGAACGCAACGGAGACTCGTGCCTTGACGACGGATGACAACAGCAAAGTACGGATCGCCTGCATCCAGATGCAGCCGATGGTCGGCGAGTTGGCCACCAACCTCGCCCGCAGCCTCGACCTGATCCAACAGGCGGTGGCGCAAGGCGCCAAGCTCGTGGTGCTCCCCGAGCTCGCCTCCTCCGGCTACGTGTTCAAATCGCGCGAGGAAGCCTTCGCCGCCTCCGAGACCATTCCCGGCGGCCCCGCGGTGACAGCGTGGAGCGAGATCGCGGCCAAGCACGGGCTGCATCTTGTCGCCGGCATCTGCGAGCGCGAGGGCGACAGGCTCTACAACAGCGCGGTGCTGATCGGGCCGAAGGGCTACATCGGCACGTTCCGCAAGGTGCACCTGTGGAACGAGGAGAACCTCTACTTCGAGCCCGGCAATCTCGGCTTCCCGGTCTACCACACCGAGATCGGCCGCATCGGCATGGCGATCTGCTACGATGGCTGGTTCCCGGAGAGCTTTCGCCTCAGCGCGCTGCAGGGCGCCGACATTGTCTGCGTCCCGACCAACTGGGTGCCGATCCCCGGCCAGGCGGAGGGCCGCGAGGCGATGGCCAACATCCTGGCGATGGCCGCGGCACACTCCAACTCCATCTTCATCGCCTGCGCCGATCGCGTCGGCGTCGAGCGCGGCCAGCCTTTCGAGGGCCAGAGCCTGATCGTCAGCTACACCGGCTGGCCAGTGGCCGGCCCCGCGAGCCGCGACAAGGAGGAGATCGTGATCGCCGACGTGGCGCTCGGCGAGGCCCGCCGCGCCCGCAACTGGAACGCCTTCAACCAAGTCCTGCGCGACCGCCGCTCCGACGTCTACGACGAGATGCTCGGCAGCAAGGTCGAGCGCGGCTGGTACTGACACCCTTTTTCATTTCGACCAATCATGGAGGACAATCGATGACATCGCGCTTTCTGACTACCTCGCTCGCGCTCGCCCTTTTGGCGGGGACGGCGCTCTCGCCTGCTCTGGCCGCCGATTCGATCAAGATCGGTGTCCCCGTCGGCTTGTCCGGCGCCAACTCCGTCGTCGCCCCATCGGTGGTGCAGTCCGCCGAGCTCGCGGTCGAGGAGATCAATGCCAAGGGCGGCGTGCTCGGCCGCAAGCTGGAACTGGAAGTCGCTGACGACGCCTCCGGTGCCGCCGGGGCGCAGAAGGCGTTCGACGCATTGGTGTTCCAGAAGAAGGTCAACGTGCTGATCTCGATGGAGACGAGCGCGGCCCGCAACGCCGGCCTGCCAATCGTCGCCCGCGGCAAGACGCCCTACATCTACACCTCGTTCTACGAGGGCAAGTCCTGCAGCCCCTATCTCTACGTCAACGCCTGGGTGCCGGACCAACAGGTGCCGCCGATCGTCGACTATTTCACCAAGGAGAAGAAGGCGAAGAGCTACTTCCTGATCGGCTCCGACTACGCCTTCGGCCGCGGCATGCTCGGCTTCACCAAGACGTATGTCGAGAAGACGGGCGGCAAGGTTGTCGGCGAGGAATACCTGCCGATGGACGGCTCGGACTGGACTTCGATCATCTCCAAGCTCAAGGCCTCCGGCGCGGACGCGCTGATCACTTCGACCGCGGGCGGCGCGCCGAACGTCACCCTGACCAAGCAGCTGCGCGCCGCCGGCGTGAACCTGCCTTATGGCAATCTCGCCGTCGACGAGGGCACCGCCAAGGGCATGGGCGCCGATGCCGCCGGCATCTATCTCTCTGCCTCCTACGTCACGGGCATCGACACGCCGGCCAACAAGACTTTCCTGGCGTCGATGGCCAAGAAGTTCGGCGCCGAGCTGAAGACCCCGAACGATCTCTCGGTCCCGCAGTATGAGGCGGTCTACGCCTACAAGGCCGCGGTCGAGAAGGCCGGCAGCACCGACCAGGACAAGGTGCTGAAGGCGCTCGGCGAGGTCTCGGTCGACGGCCCGCGCGGCACCATCAAGATGGACAAGCAGCGCCATGCGCCGCTGACTATGTATCTCGGCCAGGTCCAGGCCGACGGCAGCGTCAAGGTGATCCAGAGCTTTGCGAATGTCGATCCCGGCGCGCAATGCCCGGGCAAATCCTGACCGATCAGGTCCACATCGCGTATGATCCCGCGGGGCGGACTCAACGCCCGCCCCGCTTCTCTCAACTGGAAGTGACCATGCTGACCGTCGCTCTCGATGCCGTCACGACGGCCGCCATGCTCTTCATCATCGCCGCCGGTCTCCTGATCGTGTTCGGCGTGATGAAGATCATCAACTTCGCTCACGCCGCCTTCCTCACCGTCGGCGCCTACGCCGCGCTGATCGGCGCGCAACTGGGTCTGCCGTGGTTTCTGATTCTGCCGCTGGCCTTCGTCGCCGGCGCAGTCTGCGGCGGCGTCACGGAGATCGTGATCGTCCGCCGTCTTTATAAGCGCCCGCTCGATGCGATTCTCGCCACTTGGGGTCTCGGCATCGTGCTGGGCCAGCTCATCACGCTGATGTTCGGCCGCGAGGTGCAGTTCGTGCAGGCGCCGATCTCGGGCACGGTGCATCCGTTCGGCGCCGACTATTCCGCCTACCGGCTGGTGATGATCGTTGCGGCCGTGATCGTCGGCCTGCTGTTCACCGGCCTTCTCAACGGCACTCGGCTTGGTTTGTCGACCAAGGCCGTGATCATGAACGAAATGCTGGCGCAGGGCCTCGGCGTCGACTCCTCGCGCGTGCGGCTGATCACCTTCGCGCTTGGCAGCGGGCTCGCCGCGTTGTCGGGCGCGCTGATCACGCCGCTGTCGAGCGTCGATCCGAACATGGGCGTACCCTGGCTGATCGGCGCGTTCATGCTGGTCATGGTGTCCGGCGGCTCGTTGCTGGCGCTGGCCGGCTCCTGCGCCGTGCTCGGGACCCTGCAGGTCCTGGTCTCGACCTTCGTCAATCCGATCCTCGGCGGTCTCACCATCGCGATCTGCGCCGCCATCGTGCTGCGGATCCGGCCGGAGGGTTTTGCCCGTGGCTGATGCGCGCCCCCTCGCCTCTCCCGCGACGTCGCCGGCCAGCCATGCGCTGCCGCGCCTGATCATCCCGGCGCTGCTCGTGGCCATCGCGGCCGCCGTGATCGTCGTCGCCCCGCTGCTGCTCGACACCTACCTCGTGAACATCCTGGTGCGCGCCTGCTTCGTCGCGATCGCCGCGATCACCGTCGACATCATGTGGGGCTATTGCGGCACGCTGACCTTCGGTCAATCGGCGTTCTTCGGCATCGGCGCCTATGCGCTGGCCATCATGTTCACCGAATACGGCTTCGGCCCCTGGCAGATCTGCGCCGCGATCGGTGCCGCCGTGGTGGTGGCCGCCGCGGTCGCCGCGTTCACCGGCTGGCTGTCGTTCTACCCCGGCTCGACGCCGCTCTACGCCTCGGTGATCTCGCTGGTGGTGCCGATCGTGCTGGTGCAGATCCTCTACTCCGGCGGCACCTTCACCGGCTCCTCCAGCGGTCTCGTCGGCTTCGAGAGTTTCGACCTGGAGATCGAGACCTGGCTGCGCCTCGCCGGGCTCGGACTGCTCGCAACCGCAGTGCTCGCACTGGTCGTGATGCGCAGCGACACCGGGCGGCTGTTGTCGGCGCTACGCGACAACGACGCGCGCTGCACCTATCTCGGCATCGACACCTCGCGGCTGCGCATCGTCGTGCTGGTACTGTCGGCGATCGTCTCGGCGCTGGCCGGCTTCTTCTATGCCGGCTTCGGCGCGGTGGCCGCGCCGGAGAACGCCAGCTTCACCTTCGGCACCAACCTCGTGATCATGGTCGCGCTCGGCGGCCGCGGCACCGTGATCGGCCCGGTCATCGGCGCGCTGTGCATCGAGGTCGCGAGCGCCTATCTCGCCAACAGCCTGCCCTATGTCTGGGAGCTGATCGTCGGGCTGGCGCTGATCATCGTGATCCTCGTCTTCCCCGACGGCCTGCTCGGCGCGGTGATGCGCCTGCTGAGGCGCGGCGCTGGAGGCGGCATGGCGACGACGCTGCATCCGGCGGCCGGCGCGACGGCCGTCAGCCATCCGGATGCCCTTGCCATCGAGGTGCGCGGGCTGGGCAAGCACTTCGGCAGCCTGTCGGTGCTGGACGGGGTGCAGTTCACCGCACACCGCGGCGAGCTGTTGAGCCTGGTCGGTCCCAACGGCGCCGGCAAGACGACCTTGATCCGCTGTCTCTCGGACGGTCGCGAGCGCTCGGCCGGCGCGGTCGCCATCGCCGGCCACGACATCGCGCGGCTGCCGCCGGATCGCGTGGTTCGATTTGGTCTGGGACGCAAGTTCCAGACGGCGTCGGTGTTCGAGACCCTGACCGTCGCCGAGTGCCTGCGCGTGGCGCGGACGCATGCCGATCCGCCTGGGTTGATTTCGCGCTCTGCGACGCTGGCGCTGCCGCCCGCGGCGCTGTCGGTGGTCGAACGCTCCGGCCTCAGCGAGCGGCTCGACGAGGAGGCGCGCAATCTCAGTCACGGACTGAAGCAGGCGCTCGAGCTGGCGATGGTGCTGTCGCTCGAGCCGGACGTACTGCTGCTCGACGAGCCGACCGCCGGCCTCACCCGCGCCGAGCGCCAGGGCTTCGCTGATATCCTGACCACCCTCGCCCGCCGTGACCGCCTCTGCATCCTCCTGGTCGAGCACGACCTCGATTTCGTCCGCGAGATCTCTTCGCGCATCATCGTGCTGCACCAGGGCCGTCTTGCGCTCGACGGCTCTGTGGATGAGGTCGTGAACAGCGAGCTGGTCCGCGAGATCTACACCGGTCAGCACGTGTCGCACGCGGAGGTGCCGGCATGAGCACGATGTTGGAAGTGAGCGAGTTGGCCAGCGGCTATGGCTCGTCCGAAGTCATCAGCAATGTCGGCTTCGCGCTGGCGAAGGCCGAGACGCTCGCGATCGTCGGCAAGAACGGCATGGGCAAGACCTCGCTGCTGAAGGCCATCATCGGCTTCCTGCCGGCGTGGCGCGGCAAGGTCAGGCTCGGCGGCAAGG
Source organism: Bradyrhizobium sp. HKCCYLS2038 (assembly GCF_051167655.1). Lineage (NCBI taxonomy): Bacteria > Pseudomonadati > Pseudomonadota > Alphaproteobacteria > Hyphomicrobiales > Nitrobacteraceae > Bradyrhizobium > Bradyrhizobium sp. HKCCYLS2038. The sequence goes on from NZ_JBNPTM010000005.1 coordinate 207,870, forward strand.
ACGTCACGCGCGTCGCGCCGCATCTGAAGCGCAAGATGGGGCTGGTCTACGTGCCGCAGGAGCATGCGCTGTTCCAGGACCTCTCGGTGCGCGACAATCTCAGGCTCGGGCTGCTGTCGGACAAGGACATCGATGCGCTGTTCGAGCAGGTCGGCGGCTGGTTTCCGGTTTTGACCAAACGGCTCAACCAGCGTGCCGGCACGCTGTCGGGCGGCGAGCAGAAGATGCTGATCGTAGCCCGCGCGCTGATGGCCAAGCCCGACGTGCTGCTGCTCGACGAGGTCACCGAGGGCCTGCAGCCCTCCGTCGTCGACCGCCTGTCCGAGGTGCTGGTGCGTGTCCGGCGCGAGATCGGCACCTCGATGATCGTGGTCGAGCAGCATCTGCCATTCGCGCTTCGGATCAGCGACCGCTACCTCGTGTTCAAGCGAGGCGAGATCGTCGATGCCGCCGCTGTCGATGCCGGCGCCGCGGAACGGATCGACGGGCACATGCGGATCTAGCGCACGCGCCGGCGCGAGAACAGCGAGATCAGCACCGGCAGCGTGATCAGGATGACGACGGGCGCCAGCATCATGCCGGTGACGACGACGATCGCCAGCGGCTTCTGCACCTGCGAGCCGATACCGGTCGAAAGCGCCGCCGGAAACAGACCGATGCCGGCGACGACGCAGGTCATCAGCACGGGCCGCAGCTGCAACTCGCCGGTGCGGATCACCGCCTCGATGCGGTCGACGCCCTCGTCGATCAGCTGGTTGAACTGCGACAGGATGATGATGCCGTCCATCACGGCGATGCCGAACAAAGCGATGAAGCCGATCGCCGCGGACACGCTGAACGGAATGCCCGTGAGCACGAGGCCGACGACGCCGCCGAAGATTGCCATCGGGATCACGCTCATGGCGAGCAAGGTGTCGGCCATCGAGCCGAAATTGAACCACAGCAGCACGCCGATCAGCGCGAGGCTGATCGGAACCACGATCGACAGCCGCTTGATGGCGTCCTGCAGATTGCCGAACTCGCCGACCCATTCGAGATGCGATCCCGGCGGCAGTTGCACCTGATCGGCGACCTTCTGCTGCGCCTCCTGGATGGCGCTGCCGAGGTCGCGCTCGCGCACCGAGAACTTGATCGGCAGATAGCGCTCCTGCTGCTCGCGATAGATATAGGCCGCGCCCGACACCAGCTTGATGGTCGCGACCTCGCTCAGCGGAATCTGCGTGATGCCGTTCGGACCCTGGGCACCGATGCGCAAATTCTCGATCGCCTCGGCGCTCTTGCGATACTCGGGCGCGAGCCGGACGATGATCGGGAAATGCCGGTCGCTGCCCGGCTCATAGAGATCGCCCGCAGTGTCGCCGCCGATCGCGACCTTGATGGTCGCGTTGATGTCGCCGGGTGCGAGGCCGTAGCGCGCGGCCTTGGCGCGGTCGATGTCGATCTGCACCGTCGGCTGTCCCAGCGAGGTGAACACCGCGAGGTCGGTCACGCCCTGCACCGTCGACAGCACCTGCTTGATCTTGTTGGCGGTGTCGGTCAGCGCCTGCAGATCGTTGCCGTAGAGCTTGATCGAGTTCTCGCCCTTCACGCCGGACACCGCTTCCGAGACGTTGTCCTGCAGATATTGCGAGAAGTTGAATTCGACGCCGGGGAAGCGATCGTCGAGCTGCTTCAAGAGCTCGGCGGTGAGCTGATCCTTGTCCTTGGTGCCCGGCCAGTCCTTGACCGGCTTCAGCGGCGCGAAGAACTCGGCATTGAAGAAGCCGGCGGCGTCGGTACCGTCGTCGGGGCGGCCGTGCTGCGAGACCACGGCGTCGACCTCGGGACGCGCGCGGATCATCTTGCGCATCTCGTTGACGTAGGCATTGCCTTCCTGCAGCGAGATCGTCGGCGGCAGGGTGGCGCGGATCCAGAGGTTGCCCTCTTCCAGCTTGGGCAGGAATTCGAGGCCGAGCAGCCGGCCGACCACCACGGTGAGCAGCACGAGACCGATCGCGCCGGTCATCACCAGATTGCGGTTGCCCACCGCCCAGCGCAGCACCGGCGAATAGATCGCGTGCAACAGGCGCATCAGCCGGGTCTCGGTCTCCTCGACATGGGCCGGCAGGATGATGGCGCTGAGCGCCGGGGTCACCGTGAAGGTCGCGAGCAGGCCGCCGGCCAGCGCATAGGCATAGGTCCGCGCCATCGGCCCGAAGATGTTGCCCTCGACTCCGCTCAGCGTGAACAGCGGCAGGAAGGCGGCGATGATGATGGCCGCGGCAAAGAAGATCGAGCGCGACACGTCGGCGGCGGCCGACAGGATCGCATGCCCCTTCATGCCCATCATCGTCTCGGGCGAGATGTGGCTCTCCTCCGCGGCCGACAGCGGCGTGGTCTGCGTGAGCCGGCGGAAGATCGCCTCCACCATGATGACAGTGGCATCGACGATCAGGCCGAAATCGATCGCGCCGACCGACAGCAGGTTGGCGGACTCGCCGCGCAGCACCAGGATGACGACGGCGAAGAACAGGGCAAACGGGATGGTGGCGCCGACGATCAGCGCGCTTCTGAGATTGCCGAGGAACACCCATTGCAGCAGAACGATGAGGCCGATGCCCACCACCATGTTGTGCAGCACGGTGTGGGTCGTGGTGTCGATCAGGTCCTTGCGGTCGTAGATCCGCTCGATCCGGACGCCCGGCGGCAGGATCGTCGAATTGTTGATCTGGTCGACCAGTTGCTCGACGCGCGCGATCGTCGGCGAGCTCTGCTCGCCGCGCCGCATCAGCACGATGCCCTGGACGATGTCGTCATTGTTGTTGAGGCCGGCGATGCCGAGCCGCGGCTTCTCCGCCACCGTGACGCTGGCGACGTCCTTCACCAGCACCGGATTGCCGCCGCTCTGCGACACCATGGTGTTGGCGAGATCGTCCATCGAGCGGATCAGGCCGACGCCGCGCACTACAGCCGACTGCGTGCCGATCTCGACCGTGTTGCCACCGACGTTGATGTTGGAGTTGCCGACTGCCTGCAGCAGCTGCGGCAGGGTGAGGCCGTTGGCGACCAGCTTGTTGAAATCGACCTGGATCTCATACGTCTTCGTCTTGCCGCCCCAGCCGGTGACGTCGATGACTCCCGGCACAGCGCGGAAGCGGCGCTGCAGCACCCAGTCCTGCAAGGTCTTGAGGTCGAGCACGCTGTAGCCGGGCGGACCGCGCAGCCGGTAGCGATAGATCTCGCCGACCGCGCTTAATGGCGAGATCTGCGGCGTAACGTTGCCCGGCAGCGGCGACAGCTGCGACAGGCGGTTCAAGACCTGCTGCAGCGCCTCGTCATAGGTGTAGTCGAACGAGAACTGCAGCTTGACGTCGGACAGGCCGTACAAGGAGATCGTCCGGATCGTCCGCAGGTTCTTGATGCCGGCGACCTGGGTCTCGATCGGGATGGTGATGTAGCGCTCGATCTCCTCGGCCGAGAGACCCGGGCTCTGCGTCACGATGTCGACCATCGGCGGGGTCGGATCGGGATAGGCCTCGATGTTGAGCTGGCGGAATGCGATCAGGCCACCGATCAGCACGGCGACGAATAGTCCGACCATCAGGAAGCGCCGTTGGACGGCGATGGCAACGAGGCGATCCATTCAGGTCGAAACTTTCAGCACGTCAGGCAGAAGGGCTGCATCTCAGCTGCCCGAGGCGGCGCGATCGATGAACAGGCTGCCCTTGGTCACGATCTGCTCGCCGGAAGTCAGGTTGCTTTCGACCGCGACCTGATCGCCGTTGATCAGCCCGGTCTTGATCTTGCGCAGCTCGATCGACTTGTCGGGACGCGCGACCCAGACGCGGACCTGGTTGCCTTCGTAGATCAGCGCCTGCCGCGGCACCGCGATGGCGGGCTGTTCGCCTCGCGAATAGATCGTCACATTGGCGAACATCTCGGGCTTCAGCTGGCCATCCTTGTTGTCGATGGTGGCGCGGACCAGGAGCCGCCGCGTCGCCGGATCGATCGATGCGGCGACGTAGTTGATGCTGGCCTTCAGCGGACGGCCGGGCAGCGCCAGCACGTTGACGAGGATTTCCTCGCCGATGTTCACCAGCGCCGCATCGCTCTCGCGGACGAAGGCGGTCAGCCAGACGGTCGAGAGATCGCCGATCACGAACACGGGATCGCTCGCGCCGGAATTGACGTACTGCCCGGGGCCGACCTTGCGCTGCACGACCGTGCCACCGATCGGCGCGTGGATCGTGATCTCGCGATCGATCACGCCCTTGCTCTGAAAGTCGGAGATCGCGGCATCGGTGAAGCCCAGGATGCGCAGCTTGTTGCGCGCGGCCTCCAGCGCGGTCTGCGACGACCGCATGTCGTTCTGAGCCTGAACGGAGGTCGCCTCCGCCTGCTGGAAGTCCTTGAGCGGGATAGCCCGGCCCTCGAACAGGTCCTTGGCGCGCTTGTACTGGATCTCGGCGAGGTCGAAGGCGGACTTCGCCTTGTTCATGGATGAGATGGCGGCGATGAAATCGTTCTGGGCCTGGACGGTATCGGCCGCCTCGATCACGAACAGCGGCTGGCCCTGGCGGACGGTCTCGCCAGGCCGGGCGAGCAGCTTGGTGACGCGGCCCGCATAGGGCGAGAACACCGGCGTGGAACGATCCTCGTCGACGGCGACCTTGCCCTCGGTGACGTGCTCGGCGCGGAAGATCTTTTCGCAGACCGGCTCGATCGTCAGCGTCGCCCATTCGGCTGCCGACGGTGTGAACGTGGTGCCGTTGCGCTTGGACTGGCTGGAGAGCTCGAGATTGTCCTTGGACGCCGGCGCGGAGCGCAGTTGCGTATAGGCGTAGCCGCCCGCCCCGGCGATCGCCAGCGCGGCGAGGCCGATCACCAGCCGCTTGGTGCTCATCAGCTGCGGAGATGGGTTCGTTTCAGACGCCATGGCTCGGTCGGCTCGCTCGGTCGGCTCGCTTCATCCGTCGATGAGTCCGGCTGGTGCGGCTCATCGTCGCGCTAATAGTGCGGAACTGGAGCTTTAAACAACCTAAAAATTGCCCCACTCGCCCTTGTTTTGCTTTAAAAATTTGAAAGTGTGACGACAGTTGTTCAGCTTGCATTCAGTTCCTTCGGGGCAATCCCGGTTTTCTTCGCGGCGCACCATGACCCGGTGGATGCGCAAGCCATCGCCATGAAGATGCCGCTACCGCGCGGCCCAACCTCCACGGGTACGCCCTGCTCCACCTCGGTACGCATGCGGTTGGTATTGAATCTCACGGCGGTGCGTCTTTCGACGAAGCTTTGGTTCCACCGCCCTTTTTGGTTCCCCGTCCTTGCGACGAGCATGCATCCCTCGCGGATGGGCGATTGCGACGGGCCACATCGATGCGTAACCTCGCGGCGCAGATGCGTCCGAGTTGTGCCAATCGTTTCACCCTCTCGTGAGGAGGGCGCAGGGAAGACCAGGCGCCGACTGACGCCTGCGGCCCGCCTGCGAAAAGAATGCAGGCGGCAGGTACCACAGGTGCAGCCGGGATCACCCGGCCTTCCCTGCGCAACGGTTTTCACGCTTATAGCGCGCTCTCCCCGGTGTCCGGCTTTTAGCCACCGTCGTCTGCGGGATCATCGTCACCCGCGAACTTGACGCCAGCATCGGGGCGCCAGGACCACACGCTTTTGCGTCCGCGTCACGCCGTTCGTCGACGTAGCCAGGCTACGCTGCGGCATCAACACGGCCATCGCTCCCACGCCCCGCGTGTCGTGACGATCGCGCGCTACGCCCCTTCTCGATGGGACGGGATGCGCGGAATAGAGCACGGTTTCGGAAAAATGAAAGTGAAATTTTTGGGTCGAAGAGGGATTTTTCCGGATTTCTGAATCCAAGATGCGCGCATCTCGTGATGCTGAATGCTGCAGGTCGGCACGCGCGTTCTTGTTCGAGCCACGTAACTTGGTTATCCTAAGAGCCTGGTCGACGCATTCTGTGTGCCAAATCGGCACTGCCGCGCAGTGCCATTCAAATGAAAGCTGAAATTTCGTACGATCTTATCATGGAAGAAGACATGAGCTTCGTCGAGGGCTGCTATCGCCTCGAAGGAGGTGAATGGGAGGTTTTTGTCATTACCCATTCCCGAAAGGGATCCAAAGAGCCCGGTGTATGGAAAGGGCTTAAATGGAAGAGTGGTGTGACAGGCCTCAATGCTGTCGTCCCTGAAAGCACCAAACTGAACAAGTCTTCGGTCCTCAAGGTTCTTTCGGATGCGTTAGGCGTTAGAGATTGGTCTGAGGTGCAAGGGCCGGATTCAATAAAGCTGAGATAAACAGCACAACAACAAAACGGCGCTCACTTGAGTTAAGTGGTCGCATGCGCTGTTAGATACAGCGCCCTCTCCCCTTGTGGGAGAGGGCATGTGCGGCCCATCCACATACGCGGTCCGGTGAGGGGTATCTCTCCGCGAGTTGAATTCGTGGAGAGATACCCCTCACCCAACCGCGCTTGCTGCTCTGTCCTACATGCCCTCTCCCGCAAGGGGAGAGGGCGCATTCATCCGCACCGCTCGCGATGTCCCACCTTCAAGCGCTGCAATGATAAGTCCGATGATTGCAGTGTTCATGAACACATCTTCAAACGCGCTTCGCGCAAGGTACCAGTGCTGACCGGCTAACGTGTTCGCCATGCCTAATGAAAATCCCGCGACCGCGGCAGGATGCGGACGTTGCGGGGGTGGCTGACGCGCTGGGAGGGATTGTCCGGGTGGTCGCGGCGGTCGTCGTTCAAGGGCTCGGCGGGCGTGGCGCCGTGCGGGATGGCGCCGAGGCGATCGTCTGACAGCAGTGAAAGATCGGCGGTGCGGTCGATGAGGCGCTCGGCAACGAGATGCACCACCTTCTCCGGACTGCTCTGGATGCGGCCTTCGACCAGCACGAGGCGCGCGCCCATCACCTCCTTGCGGAAGGTCTCCATCACCTTCGGCCACACCACGATGTTGGCGATCCCGGTCTCGTCCTCCAGGGTCATGAACACGACGCCCTTGGCGCTGCCCGGCCGCTGCCGCACCAGCACCACGCCGGCGCAGCGGATGCGGCGGCGGTCATTGGCATCGTTGACATCGCGACACGCCAGCACGCCTTCGGCGGCGAAGCGCCGGCGCAGGAACTCCATCGGGTGGCCCTTCAGGGACAGGCGAATGGTCTGATAGTCCGCGACGACGTGCTCCGGCAGCGGCATCTCCGGCAGCGGCTGGGCGCCCTCGTCCGGCTGCTCGCGGGCGATCGCCGCCTCGAACAGCGGCAGCGGCACGTCATCGGGCAGCCGGCGCACGGCCCAAAGTGCTGCGCGACGGTCGAGCCCGAGCGAGCGGAACGCGTCGGCATCGGCCAGCAGCAGCAGCGCGCGCTTGGGCAGCGCGGTGTCGCGGGCGAAGTCTTCGAGCGAGGTGAAGGGACGGCGTTCCCTGGCCTTGATGATGCGGTCGGCCCAGTCGTCCTCGCGGTCGGCATCCGACAGCAACATGAGAGTTTGTTGTTCATTGTCATTCCGGGCCGGCGCATTTGCGTCGCTCTCTCGAAATGCATCAAGCGCTTGCGTGTGAGAAACGCCTCCCTCCGCGCCGTCATTCCGGGATGCGCCCTCTTGGGCGCAGGCCCGGAATCCATAACCACGACTCGGGGTTATGGATTCCGGGCTCGCGCTGCGCGCGCCCCGGAATGACGATGGGGATATAGCTTGCTTATCCAAAGACGATGATGAGGAAGCGCCCAGCGCCTCCCTCCGCATCTTCTCCGACAATCTCTTGATCCGCTCCTCGTCGCGGTCGATCCAGCGGAAGCCGTCGATCTGGCGGAAGCCGAGACGGACGGCGCAGTATTTGCCATCCGTTTTCTCCAGCGTGTTGTCGGCGAAGCTGTGGGAGACGTCGATGTTGCAGATCTCGACGCCGTTCTTGCGGGCGTCGCCGACGATCTGCGCCGGGGCGTAGAAACCCATCGGCTGCGAGTTCAGCAGCGCGCAGCAGAACGCATCCGGATGGAAATATTTCAGCCAGGACGAGACATAGACCAATTGCGCGAAGCTCGCGGCGTGGCTCTCCGGAAAGCCGTAGGAGCCAAAGCCCTTGATCTGGTCGAAGCAGCTCTTGGCGAAGGCCGGGTCATAACCGCGCGCGATCATGTTCGAGACCATCTTCTCCTCATAGGAGCCGATGGTGCCGACATTGCGGAACGTTGCCATCGCGCGGCGCAGGCCGTTGGCCTCCTCGGGCGAGAATCTTGCGGCCTCGATCGCGATCCGCATCGCCTGCTCCTGGAACAGCGGCACGCCGAGCGTCTTGTGCAGGACCTTGTAGAGTTCGTCGGCTGAGCCATGATCCGGCGACGGCGAGGGATAGGTCACCTTCTCCAGTCTGTTCCGACGGCGCAGATAGGGATGCACCATGTCGCCCTGGATCGGCCCGGGCCGGACGATCGCGACCTCGATGACGAGATCGTAGAAGGTGCGCGGCTTGAGCCGCGGCAGCATGTTCATCTGCGCCCGGCTCTCGACCTGGAACACGCCGAGCGACTCGCCCCGTTGCAGCATCTGGTAGACTTCGTTGTCGTCCTCCGACTTGATGTCCGAGAGCACGTACCGCCTGCCTTTGTGATCGGCGATCAGATCAAAGCTCTTGCGGATGCAGGTCAGCATGCCCAGCGCGAGCACGTCGACCTTCATCATGCTGAGCGCATCGACATCGTCCTTGTCCCATTCGATGAAGGTGCGGTCGTCCATCGCGGCATTGCCGATGGGCACGTAGCTATCGAGCCGGTCCTGCGTCAGCACGTAGCCGCCGACATGCTGCGACAGATGGCGCGGAAAGGTGATCAGCTCCGAGGCCAGCTCCACCGCGCGGCGGATCATCGGATTGGTGGGATCGAGCCCGGCCTGCCGCACCTGCATGTCGGACAGGCCATCGCCCCAGCTGCCCCACACGGTGTCGGCGAGCACGGACGTGACGTCCTCGGTCAGGCCGAGCGCCTTGCCGACGTCGCGGATGGCGCTGCGCGGACGATAATGGATGACCGTGGCGATGATGGCGGCGCGGTGGCGGCCGTAGCGGCGGTAAACATATTGCATCACCTCCTCGCGCCGCGAATGCTCGAAATCGACGTCGATGTCCGGCGGCTCCAGCCGCTCCTTGGAGATGAAGCGCTCGAACAGGAGGTCGATCTTGGTCGGATCGACCGAGGTTATGCCGAGCACGTAGCACACCGCTGAGTTCGCCGCCGAGCCGCGGCCCTGGCAGAGAATGCCCTGACTGCGGGCGTAGCGCACGATGTCGTGGACGGTGAGGAAGTAATGCGCGTAGTTGAGCTCGGCGATCAGCGCGAGCTCCTTGTTGAGGACCGCGCGCAGCCGGGCGTCGAGCTTGGCACCGAAATAGGTCTTGGCGCCGGCCCAGGTCAGGTCTGCCAGATGCCCCTGCGCGGTCTTGCCCGGCGGCACCGGCTCGTCGGGATATTGGTATTTGAGCTGGTCGAGCGAGAACACGATGCGGTCGGTGAAGCGTAGCGTCTCGGTGATAGCCTCCGGGTGATCGCGGAACAGCCGCGCCATCTCGTGTCCCGGCTTGAGATGGCGCTCGGCATTGGCCTGCAGGCGGAGGCCGATGCTCTCGATCGAGGCCTTCTCGCGGATGCAGGTCAGCACGTCCTGCAACATGCGCTGGCTTGGGTGGTGATAGAGCACGTCATTGGTCGCGATCAGCGGCACCTTGTTTGACGCCGCCAAGCGCGTGAGCCGCGCCAGACGGCGGCGGTCGTCGCCGCGGTACAGCAGGCTGCCGGCGAGCCATATGCCTTCGGCGGGGCTGTCTTTCAGCCGTGCCAGGATCTTGCCGAGGGCGTCCTCGTCGAAGCGATGCGGCGGCATCAGCACCACGAGCTGGCCGTCGATGAAGTCGAACAGATCATCGAAGGTCAGGCGGCAATCGCCCTTGGCGACCTTGTCGAGATCGCTGCCGCGCTTGCCTTGAGTCAGAAGCTGACACAGCCGGCCGTACGCCACGCGATCGCGCGGATAGACGAGGATGTCCGGCGTGCCGCAGGTGAAGACGAGTCGCGCGCCGTAGAGCAGTTTTGGCTTGTAGCTCAGCTTGTCGTTGTTCAGCTCGCTGTAAGCGCGGACGACGCCGGCGAGCGTGTTGTGATCGGCGATGCCGATGGCGGTGAGGCCGTACACAGCCGCCTGGTGCACATAGGCCTGCGGATGCGAGCCGCCGTGCAGGAAGGAGAAATTGGTGGTGACGCCGATCTCGGCATAGGGGATGGGAGTCATGGCGGGGCCGCAGAGATTGGAGCGGCGATGATGCGGTGGGGCCGTGCAGACGGTGAGTCCTGCCGCATTGGCTTGCACAGGAGCCGTCGTTCCGGGGCGCGCGGAGCTTGAGGCCGACGCATGTCGGCCTCAAGTCGGAGCGCGAGCCCGGAACCCATACCCACAGGATGCCGTGTGAGGCACGCTGGTGGTGGGCATCTCGCGTCACGATAGCGCGCTGTGGTTATGGATTCCGGGCTCATTCGCGCTGCTTCAAAATGGCTTCGCCATTTTGCGCGCGAATGCCCCGGAATGACGCAGGTCATTGAGGCCGTCATCGGGACGATAGCCCTGTCCCTCATGCGAACAGCCCATGCATGTACCAGGCGGGCTGCACCGGCAAAGCATTCTCCGGCTGTTCGAACTCGCGGTCATACAAACCGTCGCGATACAGCCAGAAGCGCAGGCCGTGCTCGTCCTCGACGCGGAAATAGTCTCGCGTCAGGCCCTGCCCGTCCGGCCGCCACCATTCCATCGCGATGCGCTCCGGGCCTTCGGCGCGCACCACCGCATGGGCGGCACGGCGCCAGACGAAGCGGGCGGGCGGGCCGTCTGGCACGCCGGCGATCACCTGGATGGCCTCGGGGCGCGCGAACAGCCGCAAGGGGCGCAGCGGCGGCTCGCCGTCGTGGCGTTCGGGCCAGTCCGCCGTGCTGGTCGCTGCCAGATGGTGCTGCGCCGGCAGCGGCAGCGCGGCGCGCTCGGGGATGTGGGTGTCGACCGGCAGATGCACGACCACGCGTTTGCCGCCGATACGCGCGGCGATGCGGTCGATCAAGGCCGACAGCTCGTCATTGTCGTGAACATGCGCGTCGAGATCGCGCTGCTGCTGCACCACGATCTCGCTGCGGCCCGCGGCGAGGCGGATCATGTCGAAGCCGAAGCCAGGATCGAGCGGATCGTTCAGCGCCTCCAGGCGCTCGCGGAAGAGACGGTCGATGACGGCAGCGTCCGTCACCGGCTGGCCGGTGTCGATGGCGATGACGCGCACCAGGCCGTCGGTGCGGAAGAAGCAGGCTTCCAGCCGCCGCGCGCCTTTGCCCTGCTGCGCCATCGCCGCGACCAGCATCGTCGCGAGACTGGAGAGGCTGGCCGCGATCACGGTGTCGGTCGCGACCGGCTCCGCAAAACGCTTGTCGACGATGTAGTCCGGCGGGACTTTTCGCGGGTTGATCGGCGCGTCGGCCTCGCCCAGCGCCTGCGCCAGCACGCGGGTGAAGGCGGCGCCAAACCGGGCTGTGATCTCGTTGCGGCCGCGCGCGGCGACGTCGCCGATGGTCTTGAGGCCGGCGCGGCGCAGGCCGAGCGTGATGGCGTCGCTGCCGCCGAGGGCGGCCACCGGCAGCGACGCGACGGCAGTCGCCTCCTCGCCATCCGGCACGATGCGGCCATGGACTTGCCGGTTCAGGGTGCGCGCGCACACGGCATTGGAAGCGATGGCGGCTGACACGGTAAGGCCGTGCGCGGTCAGCGCATCGCACACCGACTGCATCAGCCTGGCCTCGCCGCCGAACAGATGCACGCAGCCGGTGATGTCGAGCGCGAGGCCATGCGGCGGATCGAGCGCCACCAGCGGCGTGAAGCGGTCGCACCAGTCGGCGATGTCATCGAGCATCTGAGCGTCGGCCGCGAGATCCGCCTCGTGCACGACGAGATCGGGACAGACGGCGCGGGCGTTCGCCAAGGGCTGGCCGAGCGAGACGCCGTGGCGGGCCGCGGCCTCATCCAGCGAATGGATCAGCAGCGCATTGGCGTCCTTGATGACGACGACCTGCGGCTTGCCTTGCTCAAGCGGATCGGCGGCGCGGCTCCGCTTGATGCGCTCGATGGGCAGGCGCGGCAGCCACAGGCTGAGGATCCGCCGCCGGTTCGCTGAAACGGCACGCATCGGGGGTCCACTCCATGATCCATCGTCCGGTCTGGCCGTGACGGTTGCGAATGAGCTCGGCATCGAGACGCGGCGCGCCCCATGCCATCCACGGCGCAGCGGGCGGCGACGGCGCGGTCCGCACCATCCAGCGTGTCTCCGCGGTCGACGGCTCTGGCGTCGCGGCGATGCGCAGCAGCAGCGCGGTCACGCCGGACTCCTGCGCCGCCAGAGTCAGCTTGCGGCTGGCGACGAGATCGAGCTTTTGCGTCTCGCCCCACACCTCCAGCATCACGCCGCCCAGCGCATCGCAGGCGAGCGCATCGGCAGCGGTGCGCAGGGCATGATCGAGATCGGGCGCGCGCACGGTCACGAGACGGCGCGGATCGAGGCCGAGCTCGGCGAGCCCGTTCATCGACAGCGCACCCATCTCGCGCTCGGCGAAATCCTGCCGGATCCAGATCAGCGGCCGGCGTGCGGCGACACGCGCCGCGAGCCCGCACAGGAAGCCGGTCGCGGCCACCGCCTGGCGGCCGCTCTCGGCGAACACCTCGTGCAGCACGCCGGTGGCGAGCCCGCCCTGCAGCACCGCATCTGCCTCGGAATGGCCGAGCGCGACCCGACGCAGATCATGCGCGCCATCGGCCGCCTCGAGGCGGGCAATGCGGCCGCGCAAACGCGCGAGCGTCTCCATGCGTGCGCCGGTCATCCGTCGCCGCTCCTTTCCAATCCATCGTGCGGGTGCTGCCGTTGTTTTCGTGAGCAGGCAGTGAACCCGCGACGACCCTCTTTGTTCATGATACGTTCTAATATAAAGCTAACGCCTTCGAGAGAGTCAATCGGGATTGCCCCGGGTCTGATTCAGCGAGTGGAATCAAAGGGATTCAAAAGCATGGAGCTGCTGCGCAAACTCGAGATCCTGGCCGATGCCGCCAAGTATGACGCGTCCTGCGCCTCCAGCGGTACGGAGATGCGGGATTCCCGCGACGGCAAGGGGCTCGGCTCGACCGCGCCGGGGATGGGCATCTGCCATTCCTATGCGCCGGACGGACGCTGCATCTCGCTGCTCAAGATTTTGCTGACCAACGCCTGCAACTTCGACTGCCTGTATTGCGTCAACCGCGCCTCCTCCAACGTGCCACGCGCGCGCTTCACGGTCGACGAGGTGGTGCAGCTCACCATCGACTTCTATCGCCGCAACTACATCGAGGGGCTGTTCCTGTCGTCGGGCATCATCCGCAGTCCGGACTACACGATGGAGCAGGTCGTCTCCGTCGCGCGCAAATTGCGCGAGGAGCATCGCTTCCGCGGCTACATCCATCTGAAGACGATTCCGGAGGCCGACGAGGCGCTGATCGCGGAAGCCGGCAAATATGCGGACAGGCTCAGCATCAACATCGAGACACCGCTCGAAGAGAGCCTGACGCAGCTCGCGCCGGAGAAGGACCAGCGCGCGATCCGCCGCACCATGGGCCGGCTCCGGCTCAAGCTCGACGAGACGGCGGAAGCCAAGAAGACGGTGCGCCGCGCCCGGCCGCCGCGCTTCGCCCCGGCCGGCCAGAGCACGCAGATGATCGTCGGCGCCGACACGGCCAACGACCGCACCATCCTGTCGACCTCGGCCAATCTGTACGGCGCCTACAAGCTCAAGCGGGTGTATTACTCGGCCTTCAGCCCGATCCCCGATGCCAGCCGCGCGCTGCCGCTGCAGGCCCCGCCCCTGGTGCGCGAGCACCGGCTGTACCAGGCCGACTGGCTGATGCGGTTCTACGGCTTCGATGCCGACGAGATCGTCGAGGAGAGCGAAGGCATGCTGCCGCTCGACATCGACCCCAAGCTCGCCTGGGCGCTGCGCCACCGCGACCGCTTCCCGCTCGACATCAATACCGCGAGCCGCGAGGAGTTGTTGCGCGTGCCCGGCTTCGGCACCCGCACCGTGCAGCGCATCCTCGCCACCCGCCGCAGCACCACGATCCGCTTTGCGGATCTGGCCCGGCTCAACGTCATCAGGAACAAGGCGCTGCCGTTCATCGTTCTCTCCGACCACCGGCCATCGCCGTCCCTGCTCGACGGCGCCAGCCTCAGAGCCCGGCTGCGGCCGAAGCCGCAGCAGCTGGGATTTGGATTCTAACGGAAGCCGTCATCGCGAGCGCAGCGAAGCGATCCAGGGGCCGCACGAAAAGTCTGGATCACGTTGCTGCGCTCGCAATGACGAGAGAGGTGAAATGCACGTCGTAACCCTCGACAGCGACACCGATTTCGATGGCTGGCGCCAGGCAGCGCGGGCGCTGGCGATGAACGATGTCAGGCCGGCCGATGTGAGCTGGCGGGTGAAGGGCGCAGCGCCCGATCTGTTCGACGATCAGGCCGACACGACGCTGCCCGAGGTGCCCAAGGGCGCATTCTCGGTGCCGGCGAGTTTTGTCGAGCTGGCCGAAAGCGCGATCCTGCACAGCGATCCCAACCGCTTCGCCCTGCTCTATCGCCTGCTGTGGCGCCTCCGGACCAACCACGATCTGATGGACATCGCGACCGATCCCGATGTCGCCCAGGCCAACGCGCTGGCGCGCGCCGTCCGCCGCGACGTTCACAAGATGCACGCCTTCGTCCGCTTCCGCGAGGTCGGCCGCGAGCGCGAGGCGCGCTACGTCGCCTGGTTCGAGCCCGAGCATCACATCGTGGAGCGCGCCGCGCCGTTCTTCGCCCGCCGCTTCGCCGACATGCCCTGGTCGATCCTGACGCCCGAACTCTGTGCGCATTGGGACGGCAGCCGCGTGTCGTTCACACCGGGTGTGAGCAAGGCTGAAGCGCCGACTGAAGACCGGCTCGAAGAGGTCTGGCTGCGCTATTACGCCAGCATTTTCAATCCGGCACGGCTGAAAGTGAAGGCGATGGAAAAGGAGATGCCGAAGAAATATTGGCAGAACCTGCCCGAAGCCAAGCTGATCCAGCCGCTGATCGCGGCCGCCAGCCGGCGCACGTCCGTGATGATCGCCGAGCCCGGCACCGAACCGCACAAGCCGCAAAAGCGCGTCGAGGAGACCGCGATGACCCGCAAGCCGAAAGCGCATGCGCCCGCCGCCGTTGAGACCTCACGTGATGTCGCGGCGGTCGATCTTCAGACGTTGCGTGAAGAGGCAGCCGCCTGCCGCGCCTGTCCGCTGTGGAAGGAGGCGACCCAGACCGTGTTCGGCGAGGGCCCTGAGCATGCGCCGCTGATGCTGGTCGGCGAGCAGCCCGGCGACAAGGAGGACCTCGCCGGCCACCCCTTCGTCGGCCCGGCCGGCCAGATGCTCGACCGCGCGCTGGAGGAAGCCGGCATCGACCGAGCCAAGGTCTACGTCACCAATGCGGTGAAGCATTTCAAGTTCGTGCCGCGCGGCAAGATCCGGCTGCACCAGAAGCCGGCGACGCCGGAGATCAAGGCCTGCCGCCCGTGGTACGAGCGCGAGCTCGCCGCCGTCCGCCCGGCCCTGGTCGTAGCGATGGGCGCGACCGCCGCGCAGTCGGTGTTCGGCAAGATCACCCAGGTCACCAAGAACCGCGGCCACATCGTCGAGCTGCCGGAGGGTCCCCAGGCGATGATCACGGTGCACCCGTCCTATCTCTTGCGGCTGCCCGATGCCGACGCCAAGGCGCGCGAGTACGAGCTGTTCGTCAAGGACCTCAAGATCGCTGCGGCCGCGCTGAAGCGCGCCCACGCGGCCTGACACCGGCGTCCAAAATGCAAATGGCCGGGATCGAGCCCCGGCCATTCGACAGAAGGATGCCGCCGCCTCACGCCGCCAGCGTGTTCTCCACCACCTTGATGAAGAACGACGTGCCGTAGACGATCGCCTCATCGTTGAAATTATACGCCGGGTGGTGCAGGCCGGCCGAGTCGCCGTTGCCGACGAAGATGAAGGCGCCGGGGCGGGCTTCGAGCATGTAGGCGAAGTCCTCGCCGCCCATCATCGGCGGCATCTCGTGCACGTTGGCATCGCCCGCAACCTCCTTGGCGGCACGGATGGCGATGTCGGTCTGCTCGGCATGGTTCATGACCACCGGATAGCCGCGCGCATAGTTCAGGTCGATCTTGGCGCCGGTCATCTGGGCGACGCCGGTGACGACCTCGCGCACCCGCCTCTCCATCAGTTCGCGCACCTTCGGCGTCAGCGTCCGTACCGTGCCGCGCAGCACCGCGCTCTGCGGGATCACGTTGCGGGCATTGCCGGCGTGGAATTCGCAGATCGAGAGCACCGCCGCCTCCAGCGGATCGACGCTGCGCGACACGATCTGCTGCAGCGCCGTGACCAGCTGGGCGCCGACCAGCAGCGAGTCGATGCAATTGTGCGGCTTGGCGGCGTGGCCGCCATGGCCCTCGATGGTGATGTCGACGGCGTCGGTCGAGGCCATCAGCGGCCCTTGGCGGATCGCGAAGGCGCCGACCGGCAGGCCCGGGCCGTTGTGCATGCCGTAGACCTGGTCGATCTTGAAGCGGTCGATCAGGCCGTCCTTGATCATCGCCTCGGCACCCGCGCCGCCCTCCTCGGCCGGCTGGAAGATCACGGCGACCTCGCCGGCGAAGTTGCGGGTCTCGGCGAAATAGCGCGCGGCGCCGAGCAGCATCGCGGTGTGGCCGTCATGGCCGCAGGCATGCATCATGCCCGGGGTCTTCGAGGCATAGGGCAGCCCGGTCGCCTCCTCGATCGGCAGCGCGTCCATGTCGGCGCGCAAGCCCAGCACCTTCACGTCGCCATGGCCAGGCTTGTTGCCCTTGATGACGCCGACCACGCCGGTCTTGCCGAGACCGGTCACCACCTCGTCACAGCCGAACTCGCGCAGCCGATCGGCGACGAAGGCCGCGGTCCGGTGCACCTCGTAGAGCAGTTCCGGATGCGAGTGGATATCCCGCCGCCAGGCTTGGATATCGGGCTGCAGATCGGCGACGCGGTTGACGATGGGCATGGGGAAGCTCGTGACTCCAAGAAAGAGGTTTGAGCTATTGTAGCATGCAAAAGTCGCACCGCCCAAGATCTGAGCAGGATCTGAATTGCACCGGCCTCATGGCTTGCTCGACCAGCCATGAACGAGGCGCTTGTCCGGCCCCGCCCCGGCTGACTAAAAGCCTTCCAACGATGGGAAGGAAATGCCGATGCCGCGTCAGCTCGAGGGCGAATACGACTATATCGTGGTGGGCGCCGGCACCGCCGGCTGCATCCTCGCCAACCGGCTGTCGGCCGATCCGAACACCCGGGTGCTGATCCTCGAGGCCGGCGGCCGTGACAACTGGATCTGGTTCCATATTCCGGTCGGCTACCTCTTCGCGATCGGCAATCCCCGCTCCGACTGGATGTTTCGCACCGAGGCCGAGCCCGGCCTGAACGGCCGCTCGCTGGCCTATCCCCGCGGCAAGGTGATCGGCGGCTGCTCGGCGATCAACGCCATGATCTCGATGCGCGGCCAGGCCGCCGACTACGACCATTGGCGCCAGCTCGGCCTTGCCGGCTGGTCCTATTCCGACGTGCTGCCAGTGTTCCGGAAACTGGAGGACCACTTCCTCGGCGAGAGCGAGCACCACGGAACGGGCGGCGGCTGGCGGATCGAGGCGCCGCGGCTGTCCTGGGCGGTGCTGGACGCGGTCGGCGACGCCGCCGAGCAGATGGGCATCCGCCGCATTCCCGATTTCAATACCGGCGACAATGAAGGCATCAGCTATTTCCACGTCAACCAGAAGCGCGGCCGGCGCTGGTCGTCCGCGCGGGGCTTTCTCAAGCCGGCGCTGAACCGCGCCAATCTGCGGCTGGAGACCAACGTCCTGGTCGATCGCCTGATCGTGGAGAACGGCCGCGCCGTGGGCGTCCGCTTTCAGCAGAATGGCGAGACGATCGACGCGCGCACGAAAGGTGAAGTCATCCTGAGCGCCGGCTCGATCGGCTCGGTGCAGGTGCTGCAGCGCTCGGGCATCGGCCCCGCGGATTGGCTCGGCGAGCTCGGCATCGATGTCGTCATGGACAAGCCCGGCGTCGGGCGCAATCTGCAGGACCATCTGCAGCAGCGGGCGATCTACAAGGTGTCGGGCGTGAAGACGCTGAACGAGACCTACTACTCGCTGGTCAAGCGCGGCCTGATGGGGCTCGACTACGCTTTCCGCCGCCGGGGACCACTGACCATGGCGCCGTCGCAGCTCGGCATCTTCACGCGCTCGGATGGCACGCGCGACCGCGCCAACATCCAGTTCCACGTGCAGCCGCTGTCGCTCGACAAGTTCGGCGATCCCTTGCACCGCTTCCCTGCCATCACCGTCAGCGCCTGCAATCTGCGGCCGACCTCGCGCGGCACCGTGCGGATCCGCTCGGCCAAGCTCGACGAAGCGCCGTCGATTGCGCCGAACTATCTGGCGACCGCCGACGACCGCCAGGTCGCCGCCGACGCCATCCGCGTCACCCGCCGCTTGATGAAGCAGAGCGCGCTCGCGGGCTACAGACCGGAGGAATACCTGCCCGGTCCGTCCGTCGGCGACGACGATGCCGCGCTGGCCAAGGCCGCCGGCGACATCGGCACCACGATCTTCCATCCGGTCGGCACGGCGAAGATGGGCACCACGGATGATGCGATGGCCGTCGTTGACGAACGTCTGCGCTTCCGCGGCCTCGACCGCCTGCGCATCGCCGACGCCTCGATCATGCCGAGCATCACCTCGGGCAATACCAACACGCCGACGGCGATGATCGCGGAAAAGGCGGCGATGATGATTCTGGAGGATGCGCGGTAAGAGAGGCGCTGGAATCGTAGGGTGGGCAAAGCGACGCCGCAGGCGGCGCGTGCCCACCGTCTCACCACAATCTCGCCCGGCAATGGTGGGCACGGCGCGCGCGAGCTGATCGTGAACCATTGGCATCACGGCGCGCCTTTGCCCACCCTACGGATTGGCGCCGAGCTCTCGCGCCTGCATTTTGAACCGTCGATGGCTTGCAGAGACACGCTGTGAGATACAGCGCCCTCTCCCCTTGTGGGAGAGGGCATGTACGGCCCATCCGCGTTTGCGATTGGGTGAGGGGTATGTCTCCGCGAGCAAGACTCGTGGAAAGATACCCCTCACCCAACCGAGCTTGCTGCACCGTCTTACATGCCCTCTCCCACAAGGGGAGAGGGCGCATCAATTCGCACTGCGCTTCGTATGTGAGACTCTGAGAGTCGGGGCTGCGATCAGCTAGGCGATGACTACCGTAGCCCGCTGTTAACGGATCAAACGATCCGCCTGACCAGCGGAATTCGCCGCAGCAGTACGGCCGCCAGCCAGCTTACAGAAAGCGTTCCCACCAGCACGATCGAAAACTTCACCGCGGCCGGCCACGCGGGATCGAACACCAGGTATTGCAGCCAGAGCAGCGGCAGGAAGTGCAGCAGGTAGATGCCGTAGGCTGACGGCTGCATGCGGTCCATCAGCGAAAGCGGCGCGTTGGCCCAGCGCAGGAAGAAGGTCGGGACGCCGAAGGCCATCGCCGCGCAGAAGCTCGCCACGGCGCTGCCATAGGCCGCGCGCCACCACAGCGGCGGCGAGTCGAAGTCGGCCATCCAGTTGTGATGGGCGTAGGCGAGAAACAGGATCATGGCGTAGCAGCCATAGGAGAGAGCGAACCAGAGCGCCCAGCGCTGCACCAGCGCGCCATCGGCGGCGAACGGTCCGGTCCGCAGATCAGCTGCGCCGATTGCCAATCCGGCCACGAAGAACGTCGGATAGAGCAGCGCGCGGCTCGCCTGCAGCGGCAGCGGAAAATGTCCGGGCATGAACCAGAAGCCGTCGCCGAAGCCGAGATGCGGCGGCAGATAGGCCACGTTGGCAATGGCGAGAAAGATCAGGAATCCCGTGACTGGCGAGCGCAGCAAGGTGCCGGCCCAGCGCCCGAGTGCGCCGATCGCCTGCGGCGCCCACGCTCCAACCAGCGTGGCCACGATGTCGAAGATCAGCAGCACGCCGAGAAACCAGGCCGAGCCCGACGGCCATGGTCCCTCGCTGATCATGCGCCACCACACCGCGGTGAAAGTGTCCTCCGCCACGTAGTAGCGATAATAGGCGACCGGCATGATCGCGAAGATCGAGACGACATAGGGGATGCCCAGCCGCAGCACGCGGCGCCAGAGATAATCAGGAGCCCCTCGCCGCTCGAGGCTCGCCGGCACGAACAGGCCGGAGATGAAGAACATGCACGACATGAAGTAGCTGTCGTTGAACAGCGCGACCAGGTCGAAGCCGAGCCAGTGCATGCGGTCGCCGCCCTGGCCGAAATAGGTGTAGTTGATCGCGGAGTGGTAGAGCACGACCGAGAGCGTGATGAAGGTCCTGGCGCGGTCGAGCGGTACGATCCGATCGGCCGCCGTCTCCACGCGTTGCTGCGTTGGGTTCACACGCTCATGCATCGACGTCGCATCCATGTCATCCGCCGCTGCCAGCGCAGCGCGCCGCTTATATTCCTCGCGTACCACTACGCCCACATCCTGCGTGAACACCGCAGCCGCCGGCCATTGCCGACACGATCACGAACACGTCATCGCTTCTTCATCGTCAGAAGCCGGGAATAAAACGTCGCCATCGCCGCTCTCCTCTGCACGCCCGACCACGGGCCATGGGAGAGGACGATGAGCCTGGACGATCATGACGAGAACGGCGTCAGCCGCCGCAAGGTGTTGGAATGCATGACATGGGCCGGCACCGGTGTGCTCTGGACCCTCACTGGCGGCGTGCCGCGCTCGCTGGGCCTGGTCGATGCGGCCAAGGCCGCCGAGCAGGCCGCCTCCGGCCTGACCTTCCTGCAGATCAGTGACAGCCATGTCGGCTTCGACAAGCCGGCCAATCCCAATGCGATCGGCACCCTCGAAGAAGCCATCAACCGGATCAAGGCGATGCCGATGAAGCCGGCCTTCATGATCCACACCGGCGACATCTCGCATCTGTCGAAGGCGGCCGAGTTCGACGATGCCGACCGCATCATCTCGCAGTCGCGGCTCGACGTGCACTACGTGCCGGGCGAGCACGATTTCCTCGACGAGGACGTCAAGCTCTACAAGGAGCGCTACGGCAAGGGCACGCGCGGCGCCGGCTGGTATTCGTTCGACGCCAACGGCGTGCACTTCATCGGGCTCGTCAACGTCGTCGACCTCAAGGCCGGCGGCCTCGGCAATCTCGGCGCCGAGCAGCTCGCCTGGCTCGAGCAGGACCTCAAGGGCCGCTCGCGGTCGACGCCGATCGTGGTGTTCGCGCACATCCCGCTGTGGACGGTGTATCCGGAATGGGGCTGGGGCACCGAGGATGGCGGCCGAGCGCTGGATTATCTCAAAGGCTTCGGCTCGGTGACGGTGTTGAACGGCCACATCCATCAGGTGATGCAGAAGGTCGAAGGCAACGTCACCTTCCACACCGCACGCTCCACCGCCTTCCCGCAGCCGGCACCGGGAACCGCGCCCTCGCCCGGCCCGATGAAGGTCGAGGATACGAGGCTGCGCAGCCTGCTTGGCATCGCCAGCATCGACTTCAAGGTCGGAGCGGAGCGGCTCGCGATCATCGACACGCCGCTCGCCGGTTGAAGGACTGCCATATGACGACGAAGATCGTATTGCCGGGTCGAGGCGTCCGCCTCGCCCTCATGGCCACCCTGCTGATGCTCGGCACGACGCCGCTGCGCGCTGAGACCATCAAGGTCACCATCGACAACTTCACCTTCACGCCGGCGGAAGTGACCGTGAAGGTCGGCGACACCGTGACCTGGACCAACCATGACGACATTCCGCACACGGTGGTGTCAGCCGGAAAATACAGGTCGAAAGCGCTCGACACCGACGACAGCTTCTCGTTCACCTTCGCTGCGAGTGGCGACTACAAGTACTTTTGTTCACTGCATCCGCACATGACGGGGATGGTGAAGGTTGAGTAGCGCCGTGAACCAGGGCATGAGAACAGCGTCGTGGCCGGGCCGGCATCGCGCCGCCAGCCCGGCCGTGATGCCGCGAACCGATCCGGAAGGAACCCCGGTGACACCATCGCCTGACGATCCGGAGAGGGCGCGGCGCTTCCGCGAGGCGGCGCTGCCCCATCTCGACGACGTCTATACGCTGGCGCGCTATTTGCTGCGCAATCCGGCCGACGCCGAGGACGCCGTGCAGGATTGCTATCTGCGCGCGTTCAAGCATTTCGACACGTATCGCGGTCCCGCCATGAAGCCGTGGCTGTTCGCGATCCTGCGCAACGTCTGCCATGCCGAATTCGCACGGCGCGCCCACGCGCCGGTCAAGGCGCTCGACGATGCGCCCGAGGCAGCCGAGCAGCCGCCGCTGTGGCAGGAGAGCACTGAGACGCCGGAGCGCGCCGTGCTGCGCGAGCGCGATGCCTCCGCCATCCAGCACATGATCGAGACGCTGGCCGAGCCGTTTCGCGAGACGTTCGTGCTGCGCGAGATCAACAACCTGTCCTATCGCGAGATCGCGGAAGCCGCCGGCGTGCCGGTCGGCACCGTGATGTCGCGGCTGGCCCGCGCCCGCGCCATGTTGCGCACTGCCTGGCTCGCGCAGGAGGAGCCGAAGCCATGACCTGTGACGAAGCCGAGATCCTCATCCACGCGCTGGCCGATGGCGAGCTCGACGCCGGCCATGCCCGAGAGGTCGAGGCCCATATCGCCGGCTGTACCCGTTGCGCCGCCGAGCTCGCCGGCATCCGCGAGATGAAAGAAATGCTCGCCCGCGCTGATCTGACGTTCAAGGCGCCTTCCACGCTGCGCCAGTCGATCGACGCGGCGCTGCCGCCAGCCCAGCCGGCCAATGTCGCGCCGTTCACCGCTGCGCCAAGCCGCCGCTCGCTGCTCAAGGGTTTTGCCATCGGGTCCGCCGTGTCGGCGCTGGCCGCCACCGGTCTGGTCGCGATCGTGCTGCGCAATGACGATCAGCAGCGGATCGAGGCCGAGATCGTCTCGGCGCATCTGCGCTCGCTGCAGGCCGGGCACCTGACCGACGTGATCTCGACCGATCAGCACACCGTCAAGCCGTGGTTCAACGGCAAGCTCGACGTCGCGCCTCCGGTGATCGATCTGACGGCGCAGGGCTTCACGCTGGTTGGCGGCCGGCTCGACTACGTCGATGCGCGCGCGATCGGCGCGGTGGTCTATCGCCGCCGCCAGCACGTGATCAATCTGTTCGTCGCGCAGACATCGCGCACCGATCAACGGCCGGCAACGACCGGGACGCTTCAGGGCTTCAACATCCGCAGCTGGCGCGCCGGCGGCCTGAACTACTGGGCGATCAGCGATTTGGGCGCCGACGAGCTCGGCGAGTTCGGCGAGCGGTTCGAAACTGCGATGCGGGCCAACAAGGAGGGGTAGCGCTGACATGGCTCGCCGCGCGTGCTTGGATCTTGGAGCCCAGAGCCGGTCCGGCCTCAGATCTTGTCGCCGCTCGGCGGAGCAGAGGGCTGACCGGGCGTGCCGGGATAGGTCCGCTCGCAATAGTCGAGACAGCGCAGCCTGTTCTTCTCAACGACGACCCTGCACGATGGATTGAGAGGGAGCTCCGCACAGGACTGGCGGTCTGCGGCTGCGTTCCGTTCGCAGCGACCGCTGCAATCATCTCTTGGATCGGCGGCCAGCGGGGACGCAGGCGCCGTCAGCGCGATCCCGACAACCAGCACGCGGTTCAGCTTGGACATTATCGGCCTAGTACGACAACTAATAACACTACCGTACGTAACGCCCATCATGGGCCGCCGATCCCGCTGATCCGGCTAGGCCGACTTCCTGATCGCGTTGTCGACCAGGGTCTTGCCGAGCGACCAGATCGCTCCGGGGACCTTGTGGCTCTGGGCGATCACGTCGTCGAAGGCGCGCTCGATCCAGGCGCAGTCCTCTTCCGTGATGGTCAGAGGCGGCAGCAGCTTGATGGTGTGCAGGCCGTGGCCGGCGACCTGGGTCAGGATCTTGTGATCCTTGAACAGCGGCACCGTGATCAGCTGGCAGAACAGGCCCTTGTTGGCGCTCTCCAGCACGTTCCAGGAGGCCTTCAACCGGAGCGACTTCGGTGGCCCGAACTCGACGCCGATCATCAGGCCCTTGCCACGCACTTCCTTGAGCAGCTCATAGCCCGGCACCATCCGCGTCAACGCCAGGCGCAATTCGGCGCCGCGCTTGGCGGCGGCCTCGACCAGCTTCTCGGCCTTCATCACCTCGAGCGTCGCGATGCCTGCGGCCATCGCGAGATCGTTCTTGGCGAAGGTCGAGCCGTGCACGACCGCGCGATCCATGCGGTTGAAGATCTTGTCGAAGATCGCCTTGCGCGTCAGCAGCGCGCCGACCGGCACGTGGCCACCCGACAGCGCCTTCGACAGCAGCACCATGTCGGGCTCGACGTTCCAATGTTCTACCGCGAGGAACCGCCCCGTGCGGCCCATCCCGGTCTGGATCTCGTCGGCGATGAAGATGGAGCCGTACTTCTTGCACAGCGCGGCGGCGCCCGGCAGGAACTCGTCGGAGGGCATGTTGACGCCCTTGCCCTGGATAGGCTCAACGATGAAGGCGGCGATCTCACGCGAGGACAGCGCCTGCTCGAGCGCCGCAAGATCGTTGAACGGGACAGCAGTGCAACCCGGCAGCAGCGGCTCGAAGCCGCTGCGGAAGTTGGGATCCTCGGTCAGCGACAACGCGCCGTAGGTCAGGCCGTGATAGGAGTGCCCGCAATAGACGATGCCGGGACGGCCGGTCGCACCGCGCGCGAATTTGATCGCGGCTTCCACGGTCTCGGCGCCCGAATTGGCAAAGAACACCTTGTCCAGGTATGGGACATATTCCAGCAGACGTTCGGCAAGAACTCCCGCCAGGGTGGACACGTCGAGCTGGACGAGATTTGGAAGATCGCTGTCGAGGACACTCTTCAGTGCGTCACGAAGCGTCGGATGGTTGCGGCCGATTGCGAAGACACCAAAACCGCTCAGCAGGTCGAGATAGCGGGCCCCGTCGCGATCGTAGAGATACTGCCCTTGTCCCTTTTGGAACCCGACGTCATATCCGATCGTCTTGAGAACGCGAACCAACTGCTCGTTCAGATGCCGAGAGTGCATCGTGCTGCGCTGCGATTGGCGCTCCACAAACATCTCGGAAACGTCTAGATTTGGTTTTAGCATCAGCTACATACTTCGGTTGAGAGACGTTTCGTCAACTGAAAACGCGCAATGCGGCGTTTTGCCCTCATTCGCACCATCAAAGCAAGCACGGGTTTCAGCCAATGTTGCATCGCTCCAAATACCTCACGCTGACGACAATGATAGCATATTCGGGCGTTTTGTTCGCAGCAGGAATTTCTTCTGCGCTCGCAGCCGACCCGACCGGTGAGTGGCGGGTGGCAGACGGTGTCGCAAACATCCGAGTCGCACAATGCAATGGCAGCATGTGGGGCGTCGTGGCCTGGGAAAAGACCCCCGGCGGGCGTGACAGCAATAACCCGGATGCCGCCAAGCAGAGCCGGCCGACGCTCGGCATGCCGATCCTGATCGACATGAAGAAGAAGGCGGATGCCGAGGCGTGGGAAGGTCAAGTCTACAACGCCAAGGACGGTCAGCTCTACAGCTCCACGATTACCCCGATGGATGCCGACCATCTGGAGATCAAAGGTTGCGTGCTCGGCTTCCTGTGCGGCGGCGAGACCTGGACGCGGGTCGGCCCGCCGATCCCGTCGAGCCCCGTGAACAGCATGGCTAAAGGTACGCAGAAACCAATCACGCCCGCCCCTGCTTCCGGCGCGAAAACGACGACCGGCGCGGCCACGGCCGCTGCGAAGCCTGGCCAGAAGCCGGCTGATCAGATCGGCGATATCTGCCTGATTCCCGAGATCGCCCGCGCTCAACGAGACGGCGCAACCATCCGCTGACCGGATGCACAAAACAAAAGCGGCCGATCGCTCGGCCGCTTTTTTGTAGTCGATGATCCCTGCGGGGAACGCCCTACTCCTTGACCTCGCGCGGCTTGCCCATCAGCGCCGGCTGGAACAGCAGCACGGCGGCGAGCGTCGTCACCAGCGACAGCGCCAGCAGCTTGCCCATGCTGGATGTGCCCGGATGGCTCGACAGCCACAGGCTGCCGAACGCCGTCGCCGTCGTCAGCGCGCTGAAGAAGATCGCCCGGGTCAGGCTGGTCTGCAGCAGGTTGGTGCGGCCGCCGCGCCACGCCACCACGTAGTAGATCTTGAACGCCACACCGATGCCGAGCAGCAGCGGCAGCGCGACGATGTTGGCGAAGTTCAGCGGCAGCTTGATCAGCACGCAGATCTCGAGCGTGACGGCGCCGGCAACCAGCAGCGGCACCAGCGTCATCAGCACGTCGGAGAAGCGGCGCAGCGTCACCCACAGAAGCAGGCTGATCACGACCAGCGAATAGATGCCGGCGTGAATGAACGCCTTCACGATCGTATCACCGGATTTGAGGATCGAGACCGGACCACCGATCGCATTGGGCTCGGCCGTCAGCACGGCATTGGCGAACCGCCTGAGATTGTCGTTGTCGTTCGGGTCGCCCTTCGGCTGCGCCTCGACGCGAATCAGGCCGTCCTTGCTCTTCCACTGCGACACCAGCTCCGGTGGCAAATTGGCCAGCGTCACCGGCTGCGCCTGCAGGGTGGCGCTGAGCTGAGTCAGCGTAATCTTCCACGGCTCGACGAACACGTCCTGCGCCTTGTTGCGGACCGCCTCGCTGGCGCCGGCGAGCTTGGCGAGCGCGTCGGCCAGGCGCCGTGACGCCACCGCGCCCGGGCCCTTGGCGTCGCCCGCCGTGCGCCGGAGATTGTCGACGGTCGAGTTCAGCGCCTCGACATTCTCCTTGTCGGTCGGCGCGGCATCGACCTGATCCGGATTGAGCGCAGGACCCAAAACCTTCGCGCCCTGCGCGATCAGCTTGAGTTTGGTCGGCTGATCCTCGGGCACGAAGCTGTCGAGTGACATCACGCGCGCCACTTCCGGCAGCTTCTCCAGCTTGGCCTCGATCGCCTTGGCGTCGGTCTCCGACCGGGTCAACACGTCGATGGCGTTGGCGCCGGTGTTCGGATCCTTGCGCAGGTCGAGATAGGTGGCGATCGACTCGGCGTGCGGATTGCGCAGGTTCATCGGGTTGAAGTCGAACTTCATGTAATACAGCAGCGGCAGGCCGGCGATGACCAGGCCGAGCGTGCCGACGATGATCGGCACGCGGTGCTTCTCGAGGAAGTCATCGACCGGCGCCAGAAAGGCGTAGCCGACCGGCTCCTTCTCGCCGGGCGGATTGAGGATCTTCAACAGCGCCGGCAGCACCGTGATCGACGACAGGAAGGCGATCATCATGCCGGCGCCGGCGATGGCGCCGAGCTCGGAGATGCCCTTGTAGTCGGTCGGCAGGAAGCACAGGAAACCGGCAGCCGTTGCCATCGCCGCGAGCGACAGCGGCACCGCCGAGCGGCTGGCGGCTTCGGCGAGCGCCTCCGGCAGGTTGTCGTTCTTGAACCGCTCGGAGCGGTAGCGGACGCTGAACTGGATGCCGAAATCGACGCCGAGGCCGATGAACAGCACGGCGAACGCGACCGACAGCAGGTTGAGCGAGCCGACCATCATCAGGCCGACCGCGGTGGTGATGGCAAGGCCGATGAACAGGTTGATGAACACGGCCGAAATGATCTTGGCCGAATGCAGCGCCAGCCACAGGATGATCAGCACCACGACGACCGTGCCGATGCCGTTGACGACGGCGCCCTCCTGCACGGTGGCGTATTCCTCGTTGGCGATCGGCACCGGACCGGTCAGCCTGACGCGAGCGTGGAAGCGGTTCGGGAAATCCAGGTCGGCTGCGGCCTGGCGGATCGCATCGGTCGCCGCCTTGCCGGGCTCCAGCGCCTGGTAGTCGAGGATCGGCTTGAACTGGATGAAGGCGCGCTTGTCGCTGTCGGTGAGCGGCTTGTCCGAGATCAGCTGGCGCCAGGAGAAGGTCGCATCGCCCTTGTCGAGCACGGTCTCGACGGTCTGCGAGATGTAGTCGAACGGGCGCGCGGTGCTGTCGAGCTCGACCTGGCCGCGCTTGACGCCTGAGAGGCCGGTTTCGAGCGCGCCGGTCAGGCCGCGGATCGAGGGATCGCCGGCCATGATCTCGATCAGCGGCGCCGCCGCTGCGAACTGGCCGGTGAGCTGCTTCACCTCGTCGGTCGGCAGAAACAGCAGGCCGTTCTTGGCGAAGAACTCGCCGCCGCCGAGCAACTCGACCGAGGAGAAGTTCTTGGTGTCGTCCTTGAGCTTCTTGGCGAGCGCGTCTGCCGCAACCCCGGTCAGCTCCGGCGTCGCCGCCTCGACCACGCCGAGGATCATGCGGTCCCGATCGAACGCCTGCTCATATTGCTGGTCGCGCTTGCGCCAATCGAGCTCGGGGGAGATCAGCTTGTTGATGTCAGTATTGATGGCGAAATGGCCGGCCGTGTAGACCCCGGCGGCAACCGACAGAAGGAGGCCCGCAATCAACGTCGGCCACGCAAATCGTGTGCAGGCCTTGACGATGGAGACGACAATCGTTGTCAGCACTTCTTGTCTTTCTAATTTTCAGTGAGCTGGGCGGAAACGTCCGCGCCATGACGGAGTTCCCTGGCCAGAGCCGAGCTCGGGGCGCAAGTCCTAGGCGAGGTCCGACCCGCCCGTGAACCGTTTCGCGTGAGAACGCGGCTGGTCCGTGAACAGCAAATCAGGTCGAATGATGGACGGAACCATCGAAGCGGCCTGATATAGCGGCTGTTCTCGGCGGTAAAGTGACGAACGAGTGAGAGCCTAACCTCCTCAATTAATTAATCTAAATTACAATTACCAAATTACCCCCAGCCAATTCTCGCTTATGTGCCGTCGATCACATGCGAGCGACTTGCAAACCGGCTTTCCTCCCTGCTCGATTTTTGACACAAAGCCCTGCGTTTCCATGCGTATGAGCGGGCGAATTGGGGCACTGACCCTGGTGCGGATATTGCACCGCTCGCGCAAGGAGGCGGCAGGTCGAAAGTGAGGCAACGTGGCTGATCGTCGTCCAATGCAGGTGTATCTCGCGCAACCGCGCGGCTTTTGTGCAGGTGTCGTGCGTGCGATCGAGATCGTCGAGCGCGCGCTGGAGAAGCACGGTCCGCCGGTCTATGTGCGTCACGAGATCGTTCACAACAAGCACGTCGTAGAGAGCCTGAAGGCCAAGGGCGCCGTTTTCGTCGAGAACCTTTCGGACGTGCCGCCGCGCGCCGTCACCGTGTTCAGCGCCCATGGCGTGGCCCGGACGGTCGAGGAAGAGGCAGCCGCCCGCGGCCTCCCGGTGCTCAATGCAACCTGCCCGCTGGTGACCAAGGTCCACAACCAGGGCAAGCGTTACATGTCCAAGGGCCGTACCCTGGTCCTGATCGGCCATGCCGGCCATCCCGAGGTCGAGGGAACCATGGGCCAGGTTCCCGGACCGGTGTACCTCGTGCAGAACGTGGCCGAGGTGGCCGCCCTGCCCCTGCCATTCGATACCCCGATGGCCTATATCACCCAGACCACTCTGAGCGTGGACGACACCAAGGACATCATTTCGGCCCTTCAGGCCCGCTTTACAGACCTTCAAGGTCCCGATATCCGGGATATCTGCTATGCGACACAAAACCGGCAATCTGCGGTAAGGGACTTAAGCAAGCTGGTGGACGTCATCCTGGTGGTGGGCGCCGCCAACAGCTCCAACTCGAACAGGCTGCGCGAGATCGGCACCGAGGCCGGCGTCGACAGCTATCTGATCGCAGATGGCAGCGAGCTCAACCCGGATTGGCTGAAGCAGGCCAAGGCCGTCGGCATCACGGCCGGCGCCTCGGCTCCGGAAGTGCTCGTCGACGACGTCATCAAGGCCCTGCGGCGCATCGGACCGGTCGAGGTCGCGGTGGTCCCGGGGCGGGAAGAAAACATCGAATTCCGCCTGCCGGCCGAATTGGTCGCGGGTTGATCGCTCCTCGTTTGGTCCAGAAAGAAGAGACGTAATGGCAATCCCCTTCCATAAGGAACTGCGTATCGGGGCCTATCTGATGAAGCAGAAGCTTCTCGGCCGG
This sequence comes from Bradyrhizobium sp. HKCCYLS2038, assembly GCF_051167655.1. NCBI lineage: Bacteria > Pseudomonadati > Pseudomonadota > Alphaproteobacteria > Hyphomicrobiales > Nitrobacteraceae > Bradyrhizobium > Bradyrhizobium sp. HKCCYLS2038. The sequence goes on from NZ_JBNPTM010000005.1 coordinate 238,124, forward strand.
AAACGCTATCCGCTCGTGCTGATGCTCGAACCGCTGTTCCGCTGCAACCTGGCGTGCGCCGGCTGCGGCAAGATCGACTATCCCGATGCGATCCTCAACCGCCGCATGAGCGCGCAGGAATGCTGGGACGCCGCCGACGAGTGCGGCGCGCCGATGGTCGCGATCCCCGGCGGCGAGCCGCTGATCCACAAGGAGATCGGCGAGATCGTGCGCGGCCTGGTCGCGCGCAAGAAGTTCGTCTCGCTCTGCACCAACGCACTGCTCCTCGAGAAGAAGCTCGATCTGTTCGAGCCGTCGCCCTATCTGTTCTTCTCGGTGCATCTCGACGGCCTGCGCGATCACCACGACAAGGCAGTGTCGCAGAAGGGCGTGTTCGACCGCGCCGTCTCCGCGATCAAGGCCGCCAAGGCCCGCGGCTTCACCGTCAACGTCAACGCCACCGTGTTCGACGGCCATCCGGCGGAAGAGATCGCCAAGTTCCTAGACTTCACGACCGAGCTCGGCGTCGGCGTGACGATGTCGCCCGGCTATGCCTATGAGCGCGCGCCGGACCAGGAGCACTTCCTGAACCGCACCAAGACCAAGCAGCTGTTCCGCGACGTCTTTGCGCTCGGCAAGGGCAAGAAGTGGAACTTCATGCATTCCGGCCTCTTCCTCGACTTCCTCGCCGGCAACCAGGAGTTCGAGTGCACGCCGTGGGGCATGCCCGCGCGCAACATCTTCGGCTGGCAGAAGCCCTGCTATCTGCTCGGCGAAGGCTACACCAAGACCTTCAAGGAGCTGATGGAGACCACCGAGTGGGACTCCTACGGCACCGGCAAGTACGAGAAGTGCGCCGACTGCATGGCGCATTGCGGCTACGAGGCCACCGCCGCCAACGCGGCGCTGAGCAACCCGATCAAGGCGATGATGGTCTCGATGCGCGGGATCAAGACCGAAGGCCCGATGGCCCCGGAGATCGACCTCTCCAAGCAGCGCCCGGCGCAGTACGTGTTCTCCTCCGAGGTGCAGAAGCGCCTCTCCGAGATCCGCCGCGACGAAGCTGTCGAGGCGCAGCAGAAGGCCTCGACGGCGGCCTGATCGGACGATCAACAAACAGCAAAAAGGCCGCCGAGCAATCGGCGGCCTTTTTTGTTTTCGATTGTCCCCACGTCGTCATGGCCGGGCCTGTCCCGGCCATCCACGTCGCTCGACATCATCAGAACGACGTGGATGCCCGGGACAAGCCCGGGCATGACGGCGCAACTAATCAATAGCGTCGTTGGTTGCGAACGCCGTGCACATCAATTGACCGGTGCCCGTCGCTCGCGGAACGTCAGGTTCCTCACGCCTCGGCCGCAGCCAGCGTCTCTCGCTCGAGGAAATGCTCCGCCGCCAGCAGGCCGCTCAGCAGCAGATCGCGGGCGCCGCGGAGCGAGCGCAGAGCGCGGTTGAACTCGATGCCGGTCGACACCAGGCCACCCAGCACGGCCGGATTGCGGGCGACGCCGCGCAGGATCATCGGCAGGTCGATGTCGCCGTTCGGCTTGATCGCGTCCTTGGCGAGCGACGGCAGGGTGCGGTGGGCCGGATCGGAGATCACGCGCAGCGCGGCGAATGGCAGTCCGTATTCGGCGGCGTAAGCGGCGGCGATGTGGCTCTCCATGTCGACCGCGGCAGCGCCCGTCTTCATCCGCAGCGCCGCCTTGCGGGCCTTCGCCACCACCACTTCCTCGGCGCCGGCGAGCACGCCACGCACCACGCGGCGCTTCTTCAGGGCGGCGCGGGCAATGTGCTCTTCGCGAAGAGACAATCCCGACAGCCAGCGGGCATCGCCCGCAGTGACCTCCGTGGCTACGACGATGTCGCCCGCCTTGAGGCTGGGATCGAGGCCACCGGCGACGCCGAAGCTGACGACACCACGGATCGAGGTGGGATCGAACACGGTGAGCAGCGAGCGCAACTGTTTCGGATCGCTCGAGCTGCAAATGACCATCATGCCGGGCCCAGCAGCAATGCGGGCTTCCTGCACCAGACCAGTCACGACCAAGACCGGCCGCGGATCAATGGGGCGATCCGCGGACATTTCGTCCCCCATCCCCAACTTCACAATCCGACCCCTGACACCTATCGGGACGCCGTGTGCCGACGTCTCCGTCTCATGTTCCAAGCCTCAACCGCGGCGGCGCCAGAGCGGAAAGACCTTAGCAAACCGAGGATTACGCAGAAAAAATCCGCGAGGAAACCCCGTTTGCGCCGCACTGCACCCGCACACGACACGAATCTTTAACTGTGTTGCCATTTGGTCCCGCTGCCGCTGTTCCAGTCTGGAACGTCCCCGCATCAGCACCACTGACAGTGGAACCTTAAGCAAGAACTGCGCCATAAAACGGACGAATCGGCGATGGCCGCGCGCGTTCAGCCGCGCCCGAGCAGGTGCTCCGCGGCGCGATCGCCGGAGCGGACCGATCCTTCGATCGTCGCCGGCAGGCCGGTATCGGTCCAGTCGCCGGCCAGCGCGAGATTGCCGAACGCCGTCTTCACGCCAGGACGGAGCGCGTTCTGCTCCGGCGTCGCCTCGAAGGTGGCCCGGCGCTCGCGCACGATCTGCCACGGCGGCAGCTCGGCCGAGATGCCTGCCGCCTTGCAGACATCGGCCCAGATCGCCTGGGCCAGCTCCTCGCGCGGTGTATCGACCAGGCGATCGCCATTGCTGATGGTCACGGACAGCCGCTGCGGAAACGCGAATAGCCATTCGACCAGACCGCCGACCACGCCGAGCAGCGCCGGCGCATCCTTCGGCGGGGCGATGCGGAAGTGGGCATTGACGATGGCGCGATACTTGGTCGGCCCCGTCAGGCCCGGCAGCAGCGCCATCGCCGGCCGCGGCGGCACCGCCAGCACGACGACGTCGGCCGGCCCGAGCGCGACCATCTCGTCGCCGAACTTCAGGCCCGTGACACGACCGCCTGCGCTGTCGAGGCTGCGCAGCTCGCGGCCGATCCGGACGCTGCCGCCCTTGCCTTCGAGGAATTTGACGGCCGGGTCGATCAGCACGCCCGACAGGCCGTCGCGCGCGATCAGCGGCCGGCAGGCTTGGCCGCCGGCCAGCAGCGTCTCGCGCACGATCGCACCGGCGAGGCCGGCCGAGCCTTCCGGCGGATCGCAGTTCAGCGCCGCCAGCAGCAGCGGCTGCACCAGCCGGTCATACAGCGTGCCCTTGCACGGAATGGTGTCGCCGATCGTCTTGGAGGTCGCAGCCCAGATCAGCGGCGACAGCGCGAGGTAATCGCCGAGGCTGGTGTCGGGCACCCGGCGCTTGTCGTCGAACACCCACAGGGGCAGCCGGCCGCTGCCGAGGTCGAGCAGCCAGCGCTGCCCCGTCCTGATGTCGACGAAGGCGAATTGCGCATCCTTCGGGCCGACCAACCCCGCCTCGGAGCCGATCGTGCGGGCATAATCCAGCACGTGGTGATTGGCCGACAGCAGCAGATGGTTGCCGTTGTCGATCACCAGATCGGTCGCAGCATCGTAATAGGAGCGGCAACGGCCGCCGAGCTGCTGGGTGGCCTCGTGGACGTGCACGACGTAGCCCGCATTGGCGAGCTGCACGCCGGCGGAAAGGCCGGACACGCCGGCGCCGATGATGTGAGCGGTCTTCTGCATCAGATGATTGCGTAACGGAGGATGATGCCGATCTTCGTGAGCTTGCTCACGCGCACAGGCTCGCGCGGCAGCGTGAAGCCGCGCTCGAGCAGCAGCTCGAAGACGGCGCGGTAGTATTTCGACATGATGCGCGGCGCGCGCACCGCGCGGCGGCGATTGCGCCGCATGATCTCGTCGGCCTTCTCGAAATGCGTCTTCGCGCGGACGGCCACCGAGTTGCAGACTTTGGGCAGCGCGCGCTCCTGGGTCACCTTGACCGGGTCGTCGCTGGTGATGCCGGCGAACAGCAGCGCCTCACGCGGCAGATAGAGCCGGCCGATGCCGGCGTCCTCATCGATGTCGCGCAGGATGTTGGTGAGCTGCAGCGCCCGGCCGAGATGATGGGCGAGCAGGATGCCGTCCTCCTCGGGCATGCCGAAGATGCGCACCGAGAGCCGGCCGACCGCGCTCGCCACCCGATCGCAATACAGGTCGAGCGTGGCCAGATCCGGCGCGCGGATCTCCGCCGGCACGTCCATCTCCATGCCATCGACGATGGCGAGGAAGTCCTCGCGCTTGAGGCCGAACGTCTTCACCGAGGCGACGTAGTCGCGCAGCCGTGGCGGCGGATGGCCCTGATACAGCGCATCGATGTCGTCGCGCCATTTCTGCAGCGCCGCCAGCCGCTCGGGACGCGGGCCGTCGGAATCGGCGATGTCGTCGACCTCGCGGCAGAAGCTGTAGACCTGGAACATCGCATCGCGCTGCGCGCGCGGCAGGATGCGCATGGCGGCATAGAACGAGCTGCCGGAGGCGGCCGTGCCGTGATCGACGTTGTCAGCGGTTGCTTCGAGGGTCATGCGCCGGCCGCCGATTTGGTTGCGGGATGACGCCCGGCCACGCGCCGGCCGATCTCGCCCGCGACGGACGCGAAGGTCAGGCCGAGCATCCCGGTCGGCGTCAGGTGCACGCGCTCGCTGAGCGGATCGCGCACCCTTAGCAGCGCGACGATGCGGTCGGCGAAAGCCTGGATCACCGCGATCTCCAGTCCGAAGCGGAAATCCTTGACGCCACTGTTCAGGTCCCTGCCCTCCTCGAGCAGCGCCGCGTTGCGGACTGCGAGCTTCTGCAGGCAGGTCAGCAGCTGCGGCGACGACTTGGCCGCGCCGAGCATCTCGACTGACGCGCCGGCCTCGGCCAGCGCGTCGCGCGGCAGATACACGCGGTTGAGCGCGTTGTAGTCCTTGCCGCAATCCTGCAGGTGGTTGTTGATCTGCAGGCCGGCGCAGATCGCGTCCGAGGCCGGCCAGGTCGCGGTCGACTCGCCGTGCACGTCGAGCATGAAGCGTCCGACCGGCATCGCCGAGTAGCGGCAGTAGTGGATGACCTCGTCCCAATTCTCGTAGCGCAGCTTGGTCACGTCCATGCGGAAGGCGACCAGCAGATCGAGCGCGTGGCGCGGCGGCATGCCGCGCTCGGCCAGCGCCCGGCGCAGACTGACCGCCACGTCCTGGGTCTCGCCCGTCCCGGTCAGCTCGGCCTCGAGCAGATCGAGCAGCCGCAGCTTCTCGTCGCCGGGCAGGCTCGGATGATCGGCGATGTCATCGGCAGTGCGCACGAAATTGTAGAAGGCGAGAATCAGCGCCCGATGCTCGGGACGGATGATCCACGAGGCCACCGGAAAGTTCTCGTCCCGGTGTGTCTTGCCGGATCGCAAATCGCTCGCGGTGGTCATGGACGAAACAGCTGTCAGGTTGAAAGGGCGCTACCGAAAACAATGCCCGCCGCTTCGCTCATGCGAACGGATTGCCAGCCCCATATAGGCGAATATCCCGCCAAAACCAATGCAATCGATGTGGGGCAGCCAAAGCAATGCGGCTGCCGGCCGCGCCTGATGGGCGGGCGGGCAGCCGTTAACCAAAACAGTCCGAAACCAGCGTTCCGGACGGCAACCGCTTACTGGTTGTGGGTCTTCAGCACCTGATCGCAGGCCGGGCTGATCTTGGGGCGGTTCTCCTTCAGGCACGCCAGGATGGTGAAGTCACCCTGATCGATGACGGCCCGGCAGAACTTCTGAACGTCACGCGTGCAAGCCGCCTGTTCCTCGGCAGTGCCGCGCGCACCTTGCGCGAACGCACCCGTGGACGCCGTCAGCGACAGCAGGGAAAGTGCCAGGAAAATCTTACGCATCGTGTTCCTTCATTTTGACAGCAGACATTTTGACGGCAGTTGACGGCAGCGAAGTTCGCCCGGATCGCCGATGCTGTCCGGGAAACGACTGTTTGATTCGGCAAGGACCGCAAGCCCCCCAGCGCCGGAAGTACGCTGCCAAATGTGGCCAAATTCGCGCCCGTGATGCCGAGCAGATCAACCTCGGGCATCAAAGCTTTGGCATAAACAAGGCGTTGATACTAGGGCGTTATTTTCGGAACACGAATTTCGCAATTGGCTGTTGCAAGCATGCAGCGCGGACCGTTAGATGCAACCGGAGCTGAAGGGACAGGCTCTACAGCCGTTTTCGCGAGAATGGCCCGCCGACTCGTTAAGGGGTCCGTGTCGGGTACGGATGTCATCCGGTCGCAGCACCGGAGCGGCCGTCATTTGAACCTAACGTTCGGCGAGAACACCAAGTGTTCGAAGCGGCGACACACGCCGGCATAACGGTGTCATTTTGGATGGGAAACTCGATATGCAACTGTTCGGCTCACTCTTCTCCGGACGCGTCGCCAAGGCCGCGGGCCTCGGCGTTGCACTGATCATCTCGGCGTCGGCGGTTCATGCGCAGTCGGGCCCGTTCGCCGGCTTTGACGGCTCGTGGTCGGGCAACGGCACCGTCGCGCTGTCCGACGGCACCACCGAGCGCATCCGCTGCAAGGCCAGCTACAAGGTCGCCACCGCCAATCTCAAGCTGAACCTGCAATGCGCCAGCGACAGCTATAAGTTCGAGCTGACGAGCGACGTGACCAGCCAGGGCGATCGTATCGCCGGCTACTGGAGCGAGGCCAGCCGCAACGTGAATGGCGACCTGCAGGGCACCGCCGGTAACGGCACGATCGACGTGTTCGTGCAGGCCGCCGGCTTCGCCGCCAACATCACGCTGAAAACCAACGGCAACAAGCAGGTCGTGCAGATCTCCTCGAAGGGCGAGATCCGCGGCGTCAACATCACGATGTCGAAGACCTGAGCAGGTCGATCAGCATCTGAATGCGCAAACGGCCCTGACGATGTCAGGGCCGTTTTTGTTTTTTCACTGCGGCTACACGAGAAGCTGAGCCTTCGAGCCTCGCTGTCATCGCCCGGCCTTGACCGGGCGATCCAGTATTCCAGAGGCAGTTGAAATAGAACCGATAGGCCGCGGCGTACTGGTTCGCCCGGTCAAGCCGGGCGATGAGAGTTGTGGGTTGGGCCTAGACCAAAACCCTCACCTCACATCGGCTTGCGCTTCAGCTTCAGGGCGAGGTTGATCAGGAACATCGCTGTCGGCCGCAGGATGAAGAGGTCGGCGAACAGCGCGGCCACCATCGAGAACGCACTGAGCCAGCCGAACAGCCGCAGCGACGGCAGGTCCGAGAACACCGTCACGACCAGGCCGCAGGCCAGCACCACGGTGGTCAGGATGAGCGCAGGACCGACCAGCACCGTCGCGCGCTCGACGGCGACCGCGGCGCTGACCCCGGGTGCGCTCTCCATCCTGAGACGGTTGAGGAAGTGGATGGTGGCGGACAGGCCAAGGCCGAACGACACCGTCAGCGCGACCACGCTGGCGAATTGCAGCCCCTCCCCCATCGCCCACAGCACGGTGCCGGACATCACGACCGGGAAAATTCCGGGCAGGATACAGGCGAGCATCACCACCCAGGAGCGGAAGGCCAGCCCGATGAACATCGCCACCAGCGCGAACTCGATCGTCAGCCCATGGTTGAGCTTTTCGATCATGCCAGCGGAGTTGCGGGCGGCGATCGCCGCAAGACCTGTGACGGCGACTTCATAGCCCGGGTGCTTTTTTCTCACCGCTTCCAGTTCGCGGTCGAGCTTGTCGACCACCGGCAGCAGTTGGCTGGAATCGAGATCCGGTACCCGCCCCGCGACCACCACGGCATCCTGCTCCTTGTCGATGAAGCGGCGCACCAGGTGCTCGGGGATCAGGCTGACATACTCCTGCAGGGTGGCCGTATCAGATGAGCCGGCCTTCTCGGCCAGCCAGCGCCGCAGCGTCTCGACCGACCAGACGTTGCCGACGCCGGCAGTCTTCTCGACGGTGGCATGGACGTCGGCGATCGTCTGCAGGGTCTCCGGCGCATAGAGCGAAGCGCCCTTCGGAAACTGGATGAGCACGTTGACCGGATTGGCGCCGGTCAGCTTGGCATCGAGCCGGTTGCTCGCCGCAACCGCCTGCTGCTTGTCCGGTACCTGATCGGCGAGGCGATAGCGCGGCTCCAGGGTCGAATACACCACCGCGAGCGAGCCGACGAACACCACTGCGATCAGGCTGAACAGGCCGGGACGGCCGACCATGCGTACCGCGATCCAGTAGCAGAAATTACGAAGCGCCTGCACGCCGGCATCGGCGCCCTGGAATTTGACCGCGAAGGTCCTTTCGTTGCGTACCAGCAGCACGCCGAACACCGGCACCAGCGACAGCACCGCGACCAGCGCGATGACCGTGGCGGCGAGCCCCGCCTCGCCGAATTTGCGGATCAGATCGCTGTCGGAGAACTGCAGGGCAATGAAGGAAATTCCGGCGGTGGCGTGGGTCAGCACGCAGGCGGGGCCAACCACCAGCACCGCGTTCTTGAACGCCGTCACCTTGTCCTGCCCCGCGATCAGGCGATCGCGCGCGGCGAAGGTCAGCTGCATCGAATCCGAGAAGCTGATGACCATGATGAGCGGCGTCATCACGTTCAGGAACATGTTGAGGTTGAAATTGGCCCAGCCGAGCGCACCGAGCGCGAGCAGGATCGCAATCAGCGGCGGGAACGCCGCCGCGACCATGAAGGAGACCTTGCGGAAGAAGATGATGGCGATGATGCAGCCGGCGAGAATGCCGAGCACGTTGTAGGTCAGCCCGTCGCGCTCGACCGCATTGCGGATCTCGAGCTGCATGACCGGTACGCCGGAGAGCTGCACGTTCAGTCCCGTCCCGGCGAGGTCGTCGGTCATCAGCTTTCGGATCTCGCCGATCACCTTGCCGAGGTCGTTGGAGGCGACCACCTTCGGCTCGAGCGACAGCACGATCAGCGCCAGCGTCCCATCCTCGGACAACAGCTTGCCGCGGATGATCTCGTTGGACTTCACCGTCTCGATGAACTTGTCGTAGGCCTCGCCCTCCGGCAGATCGGAGGGAAACAGCGCCGCGGGCAGCTTGCCCGGCGCGGGGGCCTGGCGGGCCGAGAACAGCGACACCAGCCCTCGGGTGCCCTCGACCAGCTGCAGGTCGGTGACGAAGTCGCGGAGCTTCTCGAGGTTCGGGCGGGCGAGCAGCGTCTTGCCCTCGACGACCACCAGGACGTCGAATTCCTCCGCCGGGAACTTCTTCGTGACCTCCTCGTATTGGTGGAACTCCTTGCTGTCGGAACGGAACAGCTGGCTCAGCGAGTCGTCGATCTGGATGCGCTTGATGCCGAACACGGCGGCGACGATCAGCAGAAGCAGGACGATGCAGGACAGGATCGGCACCTTCACGGCGAACAGGCCCAGGCGCTCCAATCCGAAAGCGATGCTGTCGACCGGCCGCTGTTCGACCTTCTCGACATGAACTTCGTTGTCGTGCCTGACATCCAGCATTCGGGGGTCCAGTGGTTGGGGCGCAGCCCGGTAGTGAAGGCTCGAGCGCATAGGGCAGAAATAAGGCCGCTCAGCGAAGCCGGGATGACCGCATTGTGGCCCCGCAGCCAGAGCTAATCCTTGAAAACACGTCAAAATTCGTCGGGCAAGGGTCTAGCAGGGTTCACTCCCCAGCCGCAACCGCGCCCGGCCACACAACACGGCCAAGCAGTATCGAGGAGGATCACGCCACGATTCTGTCATTCTTGAAAAGGGTTTGAGCGGCCGCTGCGGTTGCGCGCGCCCGCCTCTCCACGATCGCGAAGCCTCACACACAAGCGGCTGAGCGGCATGTGGCATCCGTTGCCCTACATCCGCACCGTTGACGTCGACCGACGCCGAGTTCCCCGCCTCGGGAGAGCAGCCGTCAAGCCGCGGGGACCGCGGCCTCACGCAGGCGGAGCGAATAGTTCGACGCGTTCTGGTGGCCGCGGGAGGCAGCCCGGGCGAACATGATCAGGTGGTGCGCGATCATCGCCACGGCGATGAAGTTCTCGATCTCGCCGCGCCGCAGCTGGCCCCAGGCGAAGCGCCAGAACGGCCGCTTGTAGTCGCCGAGCACGCCGACCTTCCAGAAGATCTTGCCCATCATCACCAGGCCGCGCCTGATGTTCGGCCAGCTCTTCATCTCGTCGCTGACCGGCACCTTGATGCGATTGGAATAGGTGTGGTCGCATTGATGCTGATAGCGGGCGTAGAGCCGCTCGGGCTCGTAGGCCACCTCCATGCAGCGCCGCCACGCCGTCACCACCTCGTCATAGGGCATCAGGAATTTGACGTTCGAATCGCGGCTGTCGTCCTGGACCAGCCGGCCCTCGCGTTCGAGCCGGTCCCACAATGGCGTCTTCGGCAGCGCCTGCAGCAGGTTGATGGTCAGCAGCGGGATCCGGCTCTCCTCGACGAATTTCAGCAGCGCATCCGAGGTCTGCGGCGTATCGGTGTCGAGCCCCATGATGATGCCGGACACGACCTCCATGCCATAGCTGTTGATGGTCCTGATCCCCTCCAGGATCGGCACCATCATGTTGTGATCCTTCTGCATCGCGGTCAGCGCATCCGGATCGGGCGTCTCGATGCCGCAGAAGATGGTGATGAAATAGGCCTCCCGCATCTTCTCCAGGATCTCGGGACGCTTGGCGATGTTGAGCGTGGCCTCGCAGGCGAGCCGCATCACATAGCCGGTGCGCTTCTGCCATTCGATCAGATGCGGCAGCAGATCCAGCGCGGCCTTGCGGTTGCCAATGAAATTGTCGTCGACGAAGTAGACCGAGCCGGTGACGCCGCATTCCCTGAGTTTGTCGAGCTCGGCAATGATCTGCTGCGGCGTCTTGATGCGCGGATTGCGGCCGTAGAGGCCGGGAATGTCGCAGAATTCGCACTGATATGGACAGCCGCTGGAATATTGGATGCTGCCGAGAAAGTATTTCCTGACCTCGGCCAGCTCATAGGCGGGAACCGGAAAGTCGGTCATCGGCACGCGCTCGCCCGTGCGCAGCACGATCTGGCTTGCAGGGCGCGAGACGTCCGCGGACAGCCGCTCGATCAGCAAGTCGGTCGCATCGCCGAGTTCGCCGACATGGAGATAGTCGAAGTCGGGATAGTAGTCCGGACACGCGCTCACGGAGGGGCCGCCGAGCGCGACCGGCAGATCGAACTCATGCGCACGGCGACAGATGTCGTTCATCTGCTGGCGCTGGATGTGCATGCCGCTGACGAACACGGCCTCGGCCCAGGCGAAGTCCTCCTCGCGCGCCGGGCCGATGTTCTCGTCGATGAAGCGGACCTGCCATGCGCGCGGCAGATAGGCCGCGATCAGCAACAGCCCCTGCGGCGGCATGAACGCCTGAACGCCGGCAGTGAGCGGATAGGCGTGCTCGAACGTGCCGAACGACGAGGTGTAGCGCGGGAACACGCAAAGAATTCGCCGTACGGTCTCGATGCCTTCGAATCTCATCGACTACCCTCGCGATCACCTGCACCTGGGCACCACAATAGGAGCATGATTTCGGCTTCGCTACCCCTTCCGGAAAAGTTGAGCCGCATCCCCCGTGGTCCTTGCATGCGCACGCGACGCTCTGGCCACTCGTCCGCGGCGTCGCCACGATCCGCCGCCGCCGCGCGTTCATGGATCAGCCATCATCGAACGCCGAAGAGCGCAAACTCGCTCGGCCCTGTGAAGTTCCTGGAGATCAGCAAGCGCTGGGCAGATCCAAAACTGCGGGCGTCATTGCTGCCGATCGATGCCAGCATGCTTGCGTGCGACATCGGAGACGTCGGGTCAGCATCGGCATACGATCTGCGGGCGTCACACGCCGAGACCAGTTGCAACGCAATTGCAGGGAACAATGCCACCGATGTCCGTAGTCCTGCGGATGCCGCAGCCCCGCGCTGTGTTCCGGACCCCGTCTAAGGGATTGAACTACAAAGCAAAGTACGCAAGGGTTGCATAGTACTTATGTCGTCCATTTAACGCTTTCTCCATGAAGCTTTTGCATAAGTATTAATGAACACATGCGTCTGCGTAGCAGCCAAACCTCGCGGTAATCCCCCTCATGACCTCACGTCCGACGTCAACGAAGACGACAACGCGCCACTCCATCGCGGCCAAGCTCTACGCGATCTTCGCGCTGTTTGCGGCGTTCACCGCTGCGATCACCTGGCTGTCGGACTACAACTCGCGCCGCGCAGCCGAACTCACGAGGGCGATCGAAACGGCCAACCTCGCAGCTCTCAACGTGCAGCGCGTAAACGGTCTCGTCTACGCGGTCGTGATGGAGTCACGCGGCGTCTACATGTCGACCGATCCGGCTGTCGTGAAGAAGTACGGCGAGGGTCTTCTGAAGTTCAACGCCGACATCCTGGGCGTGGTGGACAAGTGGCAGTCGATCGTTCAGGTCGACGACGCCCAGCAATTCGCGACGTTCAAGAAGCGCATCGAGCAGTTCGTGGATTTCCGCAAGGAGCTGGTCCGCCGCGCCAACGAGATCAGCCCCGCCGCCGGGCGCGAATGGGGCGACAACGACGCCAACCGCTCGGTCCGCTCCGCCCTGAACAAGGACCTCGACGAGCTCTCCAAGGTCTATCTCGAGCGCGGCCGCAGGATCGGCGAGGACACCGAGTCGAACCGCAGGCTGTCGCTGGTGCTGACCGGCCTCGGCGGCGTGATGCTGCTGCTGGTCGTTGCTGGCGTCGTGATCATTGCCCGCTCGGTCGCCGGCCCGCTGTCACAGATCACCGAGACCATCCGCAAGGTCGCAACCGGCACCGAGAACGTCGAGGTGCCGCATGCCGGACGCGCCGACGAGATCGGCGAGCTCGCCCGCGCCATCGGCATCTTTCAGCAGGCGATGGCGCACAACCGCGATCTCAACGACCAGGTGTCGCAGGATTCCGTCGTCCGCGAGGCCCGTGCCCGCCACATCGAAACCGCCGTCGAGCAGTTTCGCATCGCCATTGGCGGCGTGATGCAGACGGTCACCGCCAACGCTGCGGCGATGCGCTCCACGGCCGAGGCGATCACGCGGCTGACGACCGATGCCACCGAGCGCGCAGTCACGGCGGCCGGCGCCACCTCGCAGGCGTCGAGCAACGTCTCGGCCGTCGCGAGCGCGGCCGAGGAGCTGTCTGCATCGGTCGAGGAGATCGGCCGCCAGATTCAGCAATCGGCCGGCGCCGTGGAGCAGACCGGGCAGCGCACCGAGAAGTCGATCACCGAGATCGAGGGCCTCGCCGCCGCCACCCAGCGCATCGACGGTGTGCTGACCTTGATCCAGACCATCGCCGAGCAGACCAACCTGCTGGCGCTGAACGCCACGATCGAGGCAGCCCGGGCCGGTGACGCCGGACGCGGCTTTGCCGTGGTCGCCCACGAGGTCAAGGCGCTGGCTGGACAGACCGCCAAGGCGACCGAGGAGATCAGCCAGAACGTCAACTTGATCCAGGCCTCGACCAAGACCGCGGTCGATGCCGTCCGCGAGATCGGCGATGCCGTGCGCGGCATCAACGAGATCACCTCGAACATCTCCAACGCCATCCAGCAGCAGGATCAGGCGACGCGCGAAATCTCGGTCAATGCGCAGTCGACGGCCCAGGGCAACCAGACGCTGGTCATGAACATCGGCTCGCTGCGCGACGCCATCGGCGAGACCTCGACGGCTGCCGCCTCCGTTCTCTCGGCCTCCGGCGACCTCAGTTCGATGGCGCAGACGCTGGCCAGCGAAGTCGAGAAGTTCTTCCAGAACCTGCGCTCGGGCCCGACGGCGGAGACGCAGCTGCGCAAGGCGAGCTGAGCGGCAGGCGGACGCTTCGGCGGCGGCCAGGCCCTGCCGCCGATCGCGCCATTCGCAAGCGGGCGAGTGATCCATGGCGCCGGGGGTTCCGTTTCCCTGCTTTCGGAGAGCCCCCGTGCGCAACACAGCCAAGAAACTCCCGTTCGCCTGCGATCCCGTCCCCGTCACCCAGAACGACGTCGAAGACGCCATCCGCACCATCCTGACCTGGATCGGCGAGGATCCGTCGCGCGAGGGCCTCTCCGAGACGCCGGCCCGCGTCGCCCGCGCCTATAAGAGCTATTTCGCCGGCTACGACCAGAACCCCGAAGATTATCTCCGCAAGACCTTCGAGGAGACCGCCGGCTACGACGAGATGGTGCTGCTCCGGAACATCCCGTTCCAGAGCCACTGCGAGCACCACATGGCGCCGATCATCGGCCGCGCCTGGGTCGGCTATGTCCCGCGCAATCGCGTCGTCGGCATTTCCAAGCTCGCCCGGGTGGTCGAGGCCTATGCCGCCCGGCTGCAGATCCAGGAGCGCATGACCGCCGAGATCGCCAACATCATCGACGAGGTGCTGCAGCCGCAGGGCGTCGCCGTCGTGATCAAGGCCGCCCATCACTGCATCAGCTCCCGCGGCGTCAAGAAGCATGGCGTCGACCTGACCACCAGCCGCATGCTCGGCTGCTTCCGCACCGACCCGATGAGCCGCCAGGAGTTCCTTGCCATGGTCAATTCGGACAACGACTGAGGTCGATGGCGGGTGAGCCCGGACGGGTGACTGGCATGGCCGCTTCGGACCAAGATACCGAACCGTCAAAAATCGCCGGGCCGGTGATCCGGCCGGGTTCGGCGCGCGTTCTGCAACATCGGGTATGCGCGTCGGGGACCATGACCACACGAATGAGAGCTGCTGGATTCGCGCGGTCGAACGTGGCATCGTCGCGGCCGAGGATCGTACGTGCACCGGGTGCCGCGATCCGGATCAACGCGAGCAGAGGGCCGAAGGCGACTGTGGACTGGGCTGAATTGATTGGACGCGTCGCAGCTCGTGGCGATCGTGAGGCGTTCAGGGCCCTGTTCGACCACTTCGCTCCGCGCATCAAGGGTTTCCTGATCAAGTCAGGCTGTCAGCCCGACGAGGCCGAGGAGATCGCCCAATCGACGATGGTCGCAGTCTGGACCAAGGCGGCCCAGTTCGATCCGTCGACCGCCGGTGCGGCCGCCTGGATCTTCACGATTGCGCGCAATCAGCGGATCGACGCCGTTCGCAAGTCGTCGCGCGAGGGCCGGCTCAACCAGGAGATCGTCCTCGACGAGGAGGCTGACCCGACGCTCGCGGCGGACCAGATCGTCTCGCGTGTCGAGGATGCCACACGGGTGGCGGCCGCGATCGAAAGATTGTCGGTGGAGCAATCCACCGTGATCCGCTTGTCGTTCATCGAGGAACGACCCCATTCGGAAATTGCGGCGGTTCTCAAACTGCCGCTCGGTACCGTCAAATCACGAATCAGACTGGCGATGAACCGCCTGAGAGAGCTTTTGGACGACGCGACATGACGATCAGCCATCACCCGCCGGAAGACCTGCTGGCCGACTACGCCACTGGTGCGCTCGACGAGGCCGAGCAACTGGTCGTCGGCGTTCATGTCGCGGAATGCGCGCGGTGCCGCCGCTTCGTGCGCGCGATCGAGCGGCTCGCCGGTGCCTCGCTGGATGCAGCCGAGCCGGTCGCCATGGCCGCTGACGCCTTCGACGCCGTTATGGCCCGGATCGACCGCCGCCCGCAGCCTGCCCCGCGCGTGAGCGACGTGGCCAAGGTCGATCCGGAGCTCGCCGACCTGCCCGAGATGATCAAGCGCTGCAAGATCGGCAAGCGGCGGCGCGTCGCGCCGGGCATCAGCATGCGTCCGATCATGCTGTCCGGCACCGGCAAGTCGCGCGCCTTCCTGCTGCGCTCGGAGCCCGGCGCGCGGATGCTGGAGCACTCCCATTCCGGCAATGAGCTCACCTGTGTGCTGAAGGGCAGCTTCAGCCATCTCGGCGGCCAATACGGTCCCGGCGACTTCGACTATGGCGACGACGAGGTCGACCATCGTCCGGTGGTCGGCGACGAGGGCCCCTGCCTTTGCCTGGTCGCCATGACCGGTGACCTGCGCATGCATGGCCTGCTCGGCCGCATCATCAGCCCGTTCGTCCGTCTCTGACGCGCCAACGATCCTCTGCCAGGGGCGTGATCGTCTGGACGATCCGCCACTTGCCGCTTTGCGACCAGGACTGCACGCTGGCGGTGATCCGCCTCGGACTCTGACCCGTTTCCGACCAAGTGAAACGGATGGAGGAGCGAGATGCGGTCAGCAAGCGCGGAAAAGAGGTACGGCGCGCGTCTCGTTGCCTTGCTGGAACGTGCCGGACGCCGCGACGAGCTAGCCTTTGCCGAGCTTCATGCCGCAACCATCTTGAAGATGCGCAAGACCGTGCGTGCCCTGCTGCCCTCCTCCGCCGACCTCGATGACATCCTGCAGGACGGCTACCTGAAGATCTGGCGCAACGCAGCGTCGTTCGATCCTGCGCGCGCCTCACCCATCACCTGGATGTGCACGATCATGCGCAACACCGCGATCGACGCGCTGCGCGCCACCGGCGTGCCGACCTCGGAGCTCGACGAGGCGTTCGCCATCGCCGATCCCGCGGCCGAGCAGGATGATGAATTCGACTACGCGCAAGCGGAACCGATCGCCCGCGAGGCGCTTAAGCGGCTACCGGCCGAGCGCCGGCGGCTGCTGGCGCTGGCCTATCTGGAGGGTGAGAGCCGGACGCGGCTGTCGGAGCGGTTCGGCGTGCCGGTCGGGACCATCAAGACCTGGCTGCACCGCAGCCTGATCGCCGTGCGCAAGGATTGTCTCGGGCACGCCCACAACGTCACCGCCGCCGTGGCGTGACCTGCCGCATGATCTGGATACGATGACCAGCATACGTGCCGTGAGACATCTCGTTGTCGTGCTGGGCGACCAGCTCGACGCCGATTCGGCTGCCTTCGACGGCTTCGATCCGGAGCAGGATGCCGTGCTGCAGATGGAGGTCGACGACGAGGCGACTTACGTGCCGCAGCACAAGATGCGCATCGCCTTCTTCCTTGCGTCCATGCGCCACTTCCACGCCGACCTCGCCGGCCGCGGCCGCCGCGGCCATTATGTCCGGCTCGACGATCCCGCCAACACCGGAAGCCTCGAGAGCGAGATCGCGCGTCATCAGGCGGCGCTGCAGCCGCAGGCAACGATCGTGCTGGAGCCCGGCGACTGGCGCGTGCGCCAGAAGCTTCAGCAGCTGCCGCAGCGGATCGAATTCCGCGCCGACCGCCACTTCCTCTGCACCGCCGACGAGTTCGACGCCTTCACCGAGCGCCATCCGCGGCCGATCATGGAGACGTTCTACCGCGCGATGCGCCGCAAGACCGGGCTCTTGATCGACGAAAGCGGCCGGCCGATCGGCGGCAGCTGGAATTTCGACGCCGAGAACCGCAAGGGGTTCGGCAAGTCGCGCCCGCCGATCCCCGTCCCCCGATCCTACGCGCCCGACGCGATCACGCGCGACGTGCTCAAGCTGGTGGCGGCGCGGTTTGCCAACAGCCCCGGCAAGCTCGACCGTTTCGACCTGCCGGTGTCGCGGGTCGATGCGCTGACCGAGCTGTCGGACTTCGTCGCCTGGCGGCTGTCGCTGTTCGGCACCTATCAGGATGCGATGCTGACCGACGAGCCGTTCCTGTATCACTCGCGGCTGTCGGGCGCGCTCAACCTGCACATGCTCAATCCGCGCGAAGTCGTCGACGCCGCGCTCGAGAGCCGCAACGCGCCACTGAACGCGCTGGAGGGCTTCGTGCGCCAGATCATCGGCTGGCGCGAATTCGTCCGCGGCATCTATTGGCAGCGCATGCCGCACTACGCCGAGGAGAACGCGCTCGAAGCCAATCTGCCGATGCCGCGCTTCTACTGGACCGGCGAGACCGAGATGCGCTGCCTGTCGCAGGCGATCGGCCACACCATCGACCACGCCTATGCGCATCACATCGAGCGGCTGATGGTGCTGGGCCTGTTCGCGATGCTGCTCGGCGTGAAGCCCTACGACGTGCATCTGTGGCATATGTCGATGTTCCACGACGCCGTCGACTGGGTGTCGCTGCCCAACACGCTCGGCATGAGCCAGCATGGTGATGGCGGCGTGGTCGGCACCAAGCCCTATGCGGCCTCGGGCCACTACATCGACCGCATGAGCGACCATTGCCGCAACTGCCGCTACGACCCGAAGCAGGCGACCGGTGACAAGGCCTGCCCGTTCACGACGCTGTATTGGAGCTTCCTCGCCAAGCATCGCCGCCGCTTCGCCAACAACGGCCGGATGCGCAACCAGTACGTCAACCTGGAGCGGCGCAGCGCGGCGGAGATCCGCGCCATCCGCAGCCACGCCGAGACGATCACCGCAGCGATGGTCTGATCGCTCGGCTTCCTGAACGGCGCTCACGGCTTGCTGGCAAGCGGCCGATCGGTCATATCTTGGGCAGTTCCTTCCTGCCCGCCGATCCCCAGTCCGGAATGCCCCGCCCATGACCGCTGCCATCGTTGCCGTGTTTGCGCTCGCCTATGCCGCGGTAGCGCTGGAAAATCCGTTCCGGATCAACAAGGCTGCCACCGCGCTGGTCGGCGCCGGGCTGATGTGGACGATCTATGCTGTCATGGGCGGCATACCCGCTGCCGTGGCCGGCGAGCTCAACGAATCCGTGGCGTCGACGGCGCAGATCATCTTCTTCCTGATCGGCGCCATGACCATCGTCGAGGTGATCGACGCCCATAACGGTTTCGAGGTCGTGACCTCGCTGATCGGCACCCGCAGCCAGGTGACGCTGGTCTGGCTGGTCGGCTTCGTCACCTTCTTCCTCAGCGCCATGCTGGACAACCTCACGACCGCGATCGTGATGGTGTCGCTGATGAAGAAGCTGTCCGGCCGCGACGAGGACCGGCTGGTGTTCGCCGCGATCATCGTCATCGCGGCCAATGCCGGCGGCGCCTGGTCGGCGATCGGCGACGTCACCACCACGATGCTGTGGATCGGCGGCCAGATCACGCCGCTTTCGATCATGAAGTCGGTGTTCATCCCCTCGCTGTTGAATTTGCTGGTGCCGCTCGCCGTCGTCAGCTTCACCCTGCGCGGCAAGCAGCTCGTGCCGCCGGCGAGCGCGGGACTCGCATCCATCAGCCCGATCCTGCCGTTCGAGCGCAACCTGATGTTCTTCATGGGGCTTGGCATTCTGGTCGCGGTGCCGCTGTTCAAGGCCGCAACAGGCTTACCGCCGTTCATGGGCATCCTGTTCGGCCTCGGCCTGCTCTGGATGGTCGGCGAGATCATCCATCGCGAGAAGGCCTCCGAGCAGAAGCAGCGCCTCACTCTGGTGCATGCGCTGACCCGCATCGACATGCCCTCCATCGTGTTCTTCATCGGCATCCTGCTGGCCGTGGCAGCCCTCGAACACACCCATATCCTGCAGGCGCTGGCCCAATGGCTCGACCGCACGGTCGGCCGGCTCGATCTCATCGTCATCGTGCTCGGCCTCGCCAGCGCCGTGATCGACAATGTGCCGCTGGTCGCAGCATCCATGGGCATGTACAGCCTCAGCCAATATCCGCCAGACAGCTTCCTTTGGGAGTTCGTCGCCTATTGCGCCGGCACCGGCGGCTCGATCCTGATCATCGGCTCGGCCGCGGGCGTCGCTGCGATGGGGCTCGAGAACATCCACTTCTTCTGGTACGTGCGCCGCATCAGCGGCATCGCCCTGCTCGGCTATTTCGCCGGCGCGGCGGCCTACATCATCCAGTACAATCTGCTGCACTGAACAGGGTCATCACATGCGATGGTCGTGGCGCAGTCTTGCACTTGTGGCGGCGACCATTCTGGCAGGTGCCGGCGGAAGCCGCGCCGAGGACGCCACGACCCGGAGCGGCTACGCGCTAGGCCCGGCAGACTGCGGCGATGCTCAGTTCGCCTTTCCGCGGCTGCAGATCGACATGAAGGCCGGTTACTGCGCCGGGTTGGTCGCGAGCCGCGACGATGGGCTGAAATTTCCCCGCAGCATCGTGCAGATTCCGGGCAAGCCGCTGTTCGTCGTCGCCGACATGGGCGGTTGGGGCCACGAGGACGGCCGCCTGCTGATCCTCGACCCAGCAGCGCCCGCGGGCCAGCGCATCCGTGAAGCCGTGACCCGGCTTTCCTATCCGTTCGGACTTGCGGTCGGTCCCGACGGCAGGATCTACGCCTCGACTGATACGTCGATCTTCCGCTTCGATCCGCTGGCCGCCAATCCACGCGCGACGATCGAGACCATCATTCGCGACCTGCCCGGACGCAAGCTCACCCTGCCCGATGGCACGCGTATCACCGAGAGCGCGCATCCGCTGAAGGCCTTCGCGTTCGACCGCACCGGGCGATTGTTCGTCAACATCGGCTCGCACAGCGACAACTGCCTGTCGCCGGGGCCGATCACAAAACCCTGTGCCGTCGCCGAGGGCCCCTCGCCGCTCGGGGCGATCTGGCTGTTCACGCCGCCCGCGAGCGGTGTCTTTCCGGCGCTGAAGACCAGCGACGCCAATCCGCCGCACGAGGTGTTCGCGCGCGGCCTGCGCAACTCGATGGCGCTGGCGCTGCATCCGCAGTTTCCCGATCCCGGCAGCGCCTTTCTGCAAGGCGAGAATGCGCGCGACCTGCAGGACGTCTTCGCCCCCAACGAAGAGCTCAATGCGGTCGCGCAAGGCGGCCACTATGGCTGGCCGTATTGCTACGATCTCACGACACCCAGTCCCGAGTTCAAGCGCGTGCTGCAGTCGGGCGCCTACAAGAACTTCTGCAACACGTCCGCGCAATACAGGCAACCCTGGTCGCTGCTGCCGCCGCATGGCGCGCCGCTCGGCATGCTCTACTACACCGGCGATCGCTTCCCGGATCTGAAGGGCCGGCTGCTGGTCGGACTGCACGGCTATCGGCCGACCGGCAGCCGACTGCTCGCCTACGAGGTCGACGAGCATGGCTTTCCGAAATTGAACTCCGCGCCGGTCCGCTATCACGTCAGCTGCGCTGCCGAACCTACGCGCGCCTTTCAGACCGCGACCGGTCAGGTTCCAGCCGCCGCCTTCGACGAGCTCATTTCGGGATGGCATCGTGTCAACGGCATCCGGCCGCAAGGCGCTCCGGTCGGCATGACCATCGCCGACGATGGCGCGATCTGGCTGGTCGAGGACAAGAACCAGACGATCATCCGCATCGACCGCACCGACACTGCCGCCTCCGACCCCCTGCCCTGCGACACCAGGAGCAACGCGCTCATCGAGCGCCTGGCGGCTTTCGTCGAGAGCGACGGCGCGAGCCGCACGCGGCTGACCACCGTGCGCAAGAACCTGATCGAGAAGCACTGCATGGGCTGCCATTCCGATTTCGGTCTCAAGGCAGGACAGTCGGAATTCGACAAGGACCGCGCCGTGCTGCGCTTCGTGCTGGCGCAGGATGGCTGGGTCACTCCGGGCGATCCCGACTCCGGCCGACTGCGGCAGCGTTTGCGCGGCCTTGGCGCCGAACGGCCGATGCCCCCAGGCGGCAATCTCATCAAGACGGAACCAGGCTACGCCAAGCTGCTTGACTTGGCCGACGCCCTCGTCGCGCGCATGGTCCCGGGAACCCGCATGCGCGTCAAACCGGGCGGCCCGCCACATCGCAAGTTCTTCGCCGCCGACGGCCGCGAATGCGGCGACATTCCGTTCGGCAAGGTCGTCGTGGTGACCGAAAGGTCTGCCGTCAATAAGCCCGGCTTCAGCCGTTTCTTCCGGCCAGCCGACACCTATCTCAACGGCGCCTGCACGGACGACAATGGCTATTACATCCAACAGCAGTTCCTGGTGCCGCTCTGACCACGCGGTCGTGACCCGTAGGGTAGGCAAAGCAATCGCCGAAGGCGATGCGTGCCCACCGGCCACAAGCGCCGGTGCCCGTGATGGTGGGCACGGCGCGCACGCGACCGCATTTCGACGCAGGCAGCATTGCCTTGCGCCTTTGCCCACCCTACGCATCTCGCGCCTTGCGGCAGTTGCGCTCCTGCTGGCGAGCTCGCCTGCCCTCGCCGCACCAAAGCTGTTCGAAAGCACGCAGCTCACACCCCCAGGCGAATACACCTTCGGCATCGAGGGTCCCGCGGTCGATCGCAACGGCAATCTCTATGTCGTTAATTTCGGCAAGCCCGGCACCATCGGCCGGCTGGCACCTGAAGCGGCGGCGTCGGAGAAATTCACCGAGCTGCCCGAGGGCAGCATCGGCAATGCGATCCGGATCGACGCCGGCGGCACCATGTACGTTGCCGACTACAAGAAGCACAACGTCTTCGCCATTGCGCCCGGCACGACCGCGCCGAACGTCGTCTTCCATGCCGACGACATGAGCCAGCCCAACGACATTACGCTGGCGCGCGACGGCGCGATTTACGCGAGCGATCCCAACTGGAAGGCGCGCAGCGGCCGCATCTGGCGCATCGCGAAGAGCACGGACGGCACGATGCAGGGCGCGGCGATGACCGCGCCGCGCGCCATGGGCACCGCCAATGGCATCGACCTCAGCCCCGATGGGCGCACGCTCTATGTCGGCGAGTCCAACAGCGGCGAGGTCTGGTCCTACACGATCGAGGGCGACGCGCTGACACGGCCGAAGCAGATCGCGAAATTCGAGCCGAACACGATCGACGGCCTGCGCACCGATGCCAGCGGCCGGCTGTTCGTCGCGCGCATCCTGAAAGGCAGCATCGCCGTGCTCGCCTCCGACGGCCGCGTCATCCGGGAGATCGCGCTCAAGGCGAAGGAGCCGACCAACCTCGCCTTCGGCGGCAGCGACGGCAAGACCGTGTACGTGACGCAGCGCCAGGGCGGATTCGTCGAGTCGTTCCGCACCGATGTCGAAGGACGCGAGCACTGCCTGCAGCGACGAGCATGCTAAATCTTGCAAGCCAACGAGAGACTCCCCTCGATCAGAGCCGCCCGCCAGCGCGAGCGCGTGATATCAGCCACCGAAATCCGCGTTTGTGAAACGGCAGCACGGCTTTCAGATAGGCGACGCCAAAGGCGTTGTGGGCATCACATACCGTGGAGATGACCATGCGGGCTTGCCGCTTGGGATCGTCGCGCAAGAGGGACACCCGAAAGTCGAGATGCGCGTTGTTGCGCCCGACAATGAGCTCATCCGGGGTGTGGGCGAAGATCGTCCACCCGACCAGGCTTTCGCCTTCCGCGTAGTCGGACTTCCGTGCAACCGAGAGAAGATCGCGGCGGCTGGTCACCTCCAACCCGAACGGGGCCACGAGCGCGTTGCGGACGATGAGGATCGCCTTCAACCATCCGGGCCGGTGACCGAAAATGGCGAAGAAGGCGTCGACGGGACACACATCAGGACGACTGAGATCGATAGCAATCGACTCGCGATAATCACATCGCAGCAGCAACGCCTGATCGATCAGCGATACGATCGGAAACGACGTTTCCTGGATCGCGGTCGAGGATCGTCCATATCGCATCGGTCTCGTTCCCCGACGTTTGCCGGCAGAGTCATACAGGCAATCCCGTCATGCTGATACAAGCATGCCGAACCGCCGCCCATGGCGATTTGACGCGCCGCCACGTCGCGAGGCGCGAACCTCCGACATGACGGCTCGGCTATTTCAGCAGATCCGTCATGCTCAAACTGCCCGTCGTGCCAGTTTGTCGCACACCTCTTCACTTGCCCCGTCGGGCAAATCAGATCGATCTATCAGCACATCCCGGGCTCGTGAGAGGGGCGGATCGCGATCGTCACGAACGTGGAGCCTGGGGAGCGGTGGGCGTGTGGTGCTGCAGCGTGTTCAGTCGCGCCGACGAACAGCATCATGCGCACGGTGAAGTCGTGATGTCCTGACACCCCGACGCTGGTGTCAACCTGGCGCATACGATCGCGCTGGGGATGGTGGCCAGAAAGCCCGGCGCACCAGGGAGACCACGTATAAGTCGTAAAGCCATCGCGCAGGGAATGCCGGTTGACCGGCTTTGCCTGTGGTTCCTGCCGCCTGCATTTTTTCGCAGGCGGGCCATGGGTGAGGCCCTCACCCGGCATTCCCTGCGCCCTCTTTCACCGGAGGGTCGAGCGATCGATCATGACTCGGGCACATGGTGTCGCGAGACCGCCACGTCATACTCGGCGTCATGCCCGCGCAGGCGGGCATCCAGTACGCCGCGGCCTTTCCGTTCATAACCACTGCAGGTGGATACTGGATCGTCCGCCTTCGCGGACGATGACAGTGAGAGAAAAATCAGATGCTGAGGTTATGCAGACATCCAGCAACAAACACAGCTGTCGTCCCGGACAAGCTGCGCCAACGCGACAGCGTTGGTGCGGCGCCGATCCGGGACCCATACGCTGCGGCGGGAATTATGTGCGAGCTGTGGCGACCAGCGTGCCGCCTAACAACCAATCGGGGTTATGGGTCCCGGCGTTCGCCGGGACGACACTATTTGTTAGGCGACAGCTCGCATCACAACATCGCGTGTGCGCCCGGCCGCAAGTTGCGCAGAAGGCGCGCAAAGTGCCTTTACCGCCCGTACACCACCGGCGCGCGGCGGACGATGATCGGCGGCGGCAGATCGCGCTGCCAGACGCGGCCGTCGTCGAACTGGATGCGCATGCCGTCGGGCGAATAGACCGCGCTTTCGTCACGGGCATCGATCCAGAGCCGGCTGTTGGGCGCATTCCAGTCCGGCCAGGCCTGGAGGGACTCGCCGGTCTCGGTGGTCAGATTCACCGAATCGCCGTTCTGGGTCACGAATGCGGGCGCGCCGATCATGCCGTCGCGGCACATCTGGATGCAGCGGTAGGTGCCGGTGAGGTTCGCACTCGGCTGGGCCGACGCAGCGCCGGCGACGCAGGCACCGACGAGACCAATCACGATTGCAACACGCTTCATGTCGATCACTCCATTGCTCGATTGGGACAGCAAGCCCCCAGCCGGGCCCCTCGGGCGGATCAAGTGAGATGCGGGAAAATTGTTCCGGCAGTTCCGGTCACGGGAACCGCGCTACTCGACCATCACGACGTCGACGGCGACCCCGAGCTTCTGCTTGCGCGAACCGACGATGATGCCGTCGACCGGCGAGACGTCGGAGAAATCACGGCCGATGCCGAGAATGATGTGATCATTGCCGACCAAGAGATCATTGGTCGGATCGAAGCCGATCCAGCCGAGCGCCTCGCCGCACCACAGCGACACCCAGGCGTGCGTCGCGTCGGCGCCCTGCAGCCGCGGCTGTCCCTCGGGCGGAATGGTGCGCAGATAGCCGCTGACATAGGCCGCCGGCAGACCGAGACCGCGCAGGCCCGCGATCATCACATGGGCAAAGTCCTGGCAGACGCCGTGACGATTGTCGAACACCTCGCGCAGCGGCGTCGAGATCACCGTCGCCTTCGGGTCGTAGCGAAACTCCTTACGGATGCGCTGCATCAGGTCGGCCGCGCCCGCCAGGACGCCCGTGTCGGGTGGGAAGCTGGCGGCTGCGTAGTCGGTCAGCGGCTGCAGCACCGGCACCAGCGCGCTGGCAAAGACATAGCCGATCGGCGACGACGGGCCGAGGCTGGTCGCCTCGAACGCCGCATCGCGCACGCTCTCCCAGGCGGCGCTCGCGGCGGTGCGCTCCGGCGGCTTGCGCGACAGCTTCACGCGCGAGCGCGAGTCGATGCGCAGATGCCGATGCTGCGTGTCGATGACGACGCTCTCGGTCAGGGTGCCGAAGAAGTCGCGCCGCGCGGTGCGCTCCGACGGGCGCGGCCGGATGTCGACGCTGTGGGAGATCAGCTCCTGGCCGTCGCCGCTCAGCGGCTCCAGCCGCAGCGAGCAGCGCGCGAAGCTGACCGCGCTCTCATACTCGTAGGTCGTGACATGGCGGATGTCGTAGATCACGCGAGGCCCGTCAGCTTTTCCGGCCGCGTCGCGTTCGGACCATGCGGGAAGTAATGCTGGCCGATCGCCTCCGACAGATTGAGCAGATCCTGCTCCAGCGCAAACAGCGTACGGCCGTCGAGATGCGCCGCCTCCGCTGCGGTCAGCCGCGCCCCGAGCGACACCGACAGCCGCTGCGGCCGCTCGATCAATCCGTTCTCCTTCAGCACCGGCAGACCGGCGATGTGCTCGTTCAGCGTTTCGATCTGGAACGCGATCGAGCGCGGATTATACAGGTCGAGCACCACGAGATCGCGGATCGGCGCCAGCGACGGCCCGATCAGATAGCGCGAGCGATAGGTGATCTGGCAGTCGACCAGCGTGAGCAGGACGTCGAGATCCTCGGGCGTCGCCTCGTCATAGCCGAACTGGCGGGCGAAGCGCGCGGTGTTGATGGCGCGCTCGGCACGGCGTCCCATGTCGAGGAAGCGCCAGCCGGCGGCGCGATTCATGTTCTCCTGGGCGAGGCCCGCGAAGGTCGCGAGCTTCTCGAGCGTCAGCTCGGCGATGCTGAGAATGGCATCCTCGTCCTCGGCCTCCTGCGCGAGCCGGCCCGGCATCTCGGTGATGACCTGCCAGGCGTCCGGCGACAGCCGCTCGCGCAGCGAGGTTGCGGTGCGCTGGGCCGATCGCAGCAACGACACGGCGGAGCCGAACTGCTCCTCGGACTGCAAGGCCTCGGCCGCGACCTGCGGCCCCTTGGTCCGCGAGGTCTGTTCGATCGCGCCCCACGCCAGCAGCAGCCGCTGGATGCGCTCGGCGGTGTTGAGCTGCGCCGGCGAGCCCTTGCCGGGATCACGATGCTGAGCCGCGAGCGCGCGGATCAGCCGAACGGTCGCCTCGGCGCGCTCCAGGTAGCGGCCGAGCCAGAACAGATTGTCGGCCGCGCGGCTCGGCAGCACGCCGGCGATGCGGCGGATGCGGACGTTGTCGGAGCCCGGCAGCAGGCTGCGGGCCGCCACCGCCTTGTCGGCGACGACCCAGACATCCGCCGCCCGCACGCCGTCGCCCATCGACACCGCACGCGCGTCGGGCTCGTCGGCGATGCGACAGAAGCCGCCGGGCATCACGGTCCAGCCGTCCGGCGTGGCCGCCGCGAACACCCGCAGCACGAACGGTCGCGGCTTGATCCGTCCGTCCTGCCACACCGGCGTGGTCGACAGCCGCACCACCTCCTGCCCGACATAGTCGATGCCGCGCTGGGCGACCGCATTGCGCAGCCGCTCGCGCTCGGCGGCCGAAAGCTCGCTCGTCAGCACCGGACCGGTCTCGGCAAAGCCCGGCACGGCGCGACCATAGGCGCCTTCGATGGCGAACTCGTCGAACCGCGACAGCACCTCGTCGCGCGCCGATTTCTGTCCGCACCACCAGGTCGCGATATGCGGGATCTTGAGATCCTCGCCGAGCACGCGGCGGCACAGGCTCGGCAGGAAGCCGAGCAGCGCGCGCGCTTCGAGCACGCCGGAGCCTGGCATGTTGGCGAGCACGACGCCGCCCTTGCGAACGACGTCCATCAGCCCGGCGACGCCGAGCCGCGAGGCGGCATCGAGCTCGAGCGGATCGAGCGAGTTGGAATCGAGCCGGCGCAGGAGCACGTCGAGGCGCTTGAGGCCGGCGACGGTGCGGATGTGCACGCGGTCGCCGCTGACCGCGAGGTCGTCGCCCTCGACCAGCAGGAAGCCGAGATAGCGCGCCAAGGTCGCGTGCTCGAAATAGGTCTCGCTGAAGGTGCCCGGAGTGAGCACGCCGATGCGCGGCTCGTCGCGATCGGCGCTGGCGCGCAGCGCGTCGCGAAACGATTCGAAGAACGGCGCGAGACGCTCGACATTCATCGACTTGTAGATCGACGAGAACGCGCGCGACAGCACCAGCCGGTTTTCCAGCGCGTAGCCCATGCCCGAGGGTGCCTGCGTTCGATCGCTGAGCACCCACCAGCGGCCGTCGGGACCGCGGCCGATGTCGGCGGCGTAGAGGCTGAGAAAGCGTCCGCCCGGCGGTTTGACGCCGCAGACCGGGCGCAGATATTCGCTGGATCCGGCCACCGCGGCCGCCGGCAGCGCGCCGCTCGCGATCAGACGCCCATCGCCGTAAATGTCCTGAAGGACGTGTTCGAGCAACTCGGCGCGTTGAGCGATGCCTTGCGACAGCTGCGCCCACTCGGCCTCGTCGATCAGCAGCGGCAGGTGGCTGAGCGGCCAGGAACGCTCGGCATTGTCGCCGGGCGAGCGATAGGTGACGCCGGCCTCGCGCAGATGACGATCGGCCGAGGCGAAACGACGGTCGATGTCGGTCGGCGCCAGCGCGGCAAAGGTGTCGGCAAACCGGGTCCAGACCGGGCGCGGCTCGCCATCCGCGGCGATGAACTCGTCGGGGATTCCCGGCAGCCGGGCATAGTCACGCGCCCATTGCGCGACACGGCGCAACGCTGGGCGGGCCGTCACGGGCTGACCGGCGGGTCTTGCTCCCTGGTCCTTGCCGCTCGGGCCGTCCATTCCCTCATCCTCCGCACCAACGCGTCCCCATCAATGCAGGAGCGGCCTGCGCAAGTCGAGCGTCATCGGGAATTCATTTGTGCGTTCCTCCGGCGGCAGCGCGATTCGTCCGGGAGTGTGGCCGTGATCCTGGAAGCGGGCCAGCCGGCGCGCCTCCGCCTCGTAGGAGTTGATCGGCTTGGTGTCGTAGTTGCGTCCGCCGGGATGCGCCACGTGATAGACGCAGCCGCCGAGCGAGCGGCCGTTCCAGGTGTCGATCAGGTCGAACGTCAGCGGCGAATGCACGGGAATGGTCGGGTGCAGGCCGGACGCAGGCTGCCAGGCCTTGAAGCGCACCGCCGCCACCGCCTCTGCCGAGCGCCCCGTCAAGGTCATCGGCATTCTCCTACCATTGCAGGTGATGAGATGACGGCCCTCGACGAAGCCTTCAGCCTTCACTTGCAGCCGCTCGACCGAGCTGTCGACATAGCGCACGGTGCCGCCCGCCGCACCCTCCTCGCCCAGCACGTGCCAGGGCTCCAGCGCTTGGCGCAGCTCCAGCGTCACGCCGCCATGCTGCACCCGGCCGAAGGTCGGAAAACGGAACTCGAGCTGGGCCTGGTACCATTCCGGCGAGAAGTCGTAGCCGGACGAGCGGAGCTCATCCAGCACATCAAGAAAGTCTTCCCAGATGAAGTGCGGCAGCATGAAGCGGTCATGCAGCGCCGTGCCCCAGCGTACGAACTTGCCGTCCTGCGGCTCGCGCCACAGCTTGGCGATCAGCGCGCGGATCAGCAGCTGCTGCGCCAGCGACATGCGCGGATCGGGCGGCATTTCGAGCGCGCGGAATTCGACCAGGCCGAGACGACCGGTCGGCCCCTCCGGCGAATACAGCTTGTCGATGCAGATCTCCGAGCGATGGGTGTTGCCGGTGATGTCGACCAGGAGATGCCTGAAGAGACGATCGACCAGCCACAGCGGCACGCTTTGTCCTGGGAACGGCACGTTGGCGAGCGCGATTTCGAGCTCATACAGGCTGTCGTGCCGGGCCTCGTCGATGCGCGGCGCCTGGCTGGTCGGCCCGATGAACATGCCGGAGAACAAATAAGACAGCGCCGGATGCCGCTGCCAGTACAGCACCAGGCTCTTCAGGAGATCCGGGCGGCGCAGGAAGGGCGAGTCCGGTGGCGACGAGCCGCCGACGACGACGTGATTGCCGCCGCCGGTGCCGGTGTGGCGGCCGTCGATCAGGAAGCGATTGGCGCCGAGCCGCACCTTCGCGGCATCCTCATAAAGGCCGAAGGTGATGTCGACAGCCTGCCGCCAGCTCTGGGCAGGCTGGATGTTGACTTCGATCACGCCCGGATCCGGCGTCACCTTGATGACCTCGATGCGCGGATCGAACGGCGGCGCATAACCTTCGACATGCACCTTGAGCTGCATCGCCTCGGCGGTCGCTTCAACCGTTGCGACCAACTCCAGGTAATCCTCGATGTTTTCCACCGGCGGCATGAACACGCAGAGAATGCCGTCGCGGATCTCGACCGACAGCGCGGTGCGCACGCCGAACCCACCCCAGTACTGATACTGCACGTCCTGCTGCGGCTGCGGCGCGCGCTCGAGCGCCTTCAACGGCGGCACCTGCGGCACGATGACCGGACGCCCCTGGGTGTAGAGCGGCAGCGGCCCGCGCGCCTCCATCGGATCCTGCTCGTGAATATACGGGAAATCTTCCGGCGGAATGTAGGCCAGCGAATTGATCGGCAGCCGCAGGCCGAGCGGCGAATCGCCGGGAATCAGGAACAATCGCTTGCGCCGGAGACCCCAGCGCTCGCTGCGCCAGCGGCTTGGCCTTGCGTTCCAACGCTGGATCGGCAGCACGAAGCCGCGCGGGATATGCAGTCCTTCGTCGAATACCCGCGCCATCCGCGCGCGCTCTTCCGGGTCGTCCAGCTTGGAATCGAGCGCGTCGACGTTTTCCGGGAGTGCCGCTTCCTTCTGCAGCCAATGCGCGGGATCTTCGAACGCCGGTAGCACGTAGTCCGGCTCGAGCCCGAGCGTTTCCGCCGTTGTGTCGAGAAAACGCTGTGCGTCCACGATCGTGGCGACACGGGGGCCATCGACGCTCGCGATCAGATCCGGATTGCGCCAGATCGGCTCGCCGTCCTTGCGCCAGTACAGTCCGAACGCCCAGCGCGGCAGGCTCTCGCCCGGATACCATTTGCCCTGACCATAATGCAGCAGACCGCCGGGCGCGAAGCGCGACCGCAGACGTCTGATCAGTTCGTCCGCCAGTCCGCGCTTGGCCGGGCCGACGGCGGCGGTGTTCCACTCCGCCGATTCCATGTCGTCGATCGACACGAAGGTCGGCTCACCGCCCATCGTCAGGCGAACGTCATTGGCCGCGAGATCGGCATCGACGGCCTCGCCGAGCCGGTCGAGCTTGTCCCAGGACTCATCAGAAAAAGGTCGCGTGATCCGCGGCGCTTCGCGGATGCGCCTCACATTCATCTCGAAGGCGAACTCGACCTCGGCAAATCCGGCACTGCCGCTGATCGGCGCGGCCGAGTGATAATGTGGCGTCGCTGCGACCGGGATATGCCCCTCGCCCGCGAGCATGCCCGAGGTGACGTCGAAGCCGATCCATCCAGCACCGGGCAGATAGACCTCGGCCCAGGCATGCAGATCAGTGAAGTCACTCTCGACCTCGACCGGACCTTCCACCGGATCGATATCAGGACGCAGTTGAATCAAGTAGCCGGAGACGAAACGGGCGGCGAGGCCGAGATGCCGCAGCGTCTGGATCAACAGCCACGCCGAGTCGCGACAGGAGCCTGCGGCCGACGACAGTGTTTCCTCAGGCGTCTGAACACCCGGCTCCATCCGAATGATATAACGAATCTTTTTCTGCAACTGTGCATTGAGATCAACGAGATAGTTGACCGTGTTGTCGGCCTCGCGGGGAATCGACTTCAAGTATTCCGCGAACAATGGTCCGGGCGCGATCGTTTCCAGATAGGGCGCGAGTTCCACCTTGAGAACGTCGGGATAGGCGAACGGAAAACTGTCGGCATACGGCTCGATAAAGAAGTCGAACGGGTTGATCACGGTCATCTGGGCGGTGAAATCGACCTCGATTTTGAGTTCGTTCACCGTCTCAGGGAAAACATAGCGCGCCAGCCAGTTTCCCTGCGGGTCCTGCTGCCAATTCACGAAATGATTAGGCGGCGTGACCTTGAGCGAATAGCTCAGCACGGGCGTCCTGGTATGTGGTGCAGGACGCAGGCGGATGGTCTGCGGGCCCAGGGCGACCGGACGATCATACTTGTAATGAGTGACGTGATGTAATGCGACGTAGATTGACACGTGGGTTCAGCGCTCCAGCAACTTTTTTGAGCAGAACATTGCCATGCTCAGGGATCAAGCACTAACAAAGGGCAGAGCTGCCTATTGAACAATCCTAAGCCCGCAACGCGGCATTCCGTCCAGGTTTACGTCTATCAGGCCTCGATCATGTGTCACGGACTGCACGCAGTGGTCGTCTTTCCGGCGGGCGCCCGCCCCAATCCGGGCTCGCAGGAAGAACGAGAGCAGAACAAACAAGCCGTGGCGCCCTACTTCGGATAGTTGTCCACAGGCCATGCCGCAGATGCTCACGGAAGATTGACCAAGTTGGCAAAGCAGTGATTAACCCCTGCTAATGAACTAACACGAACTAATAGCGTTGCATTTGCCGCAATCGCTTGATAGCTCGACTACACGTGCTATTTAGAGCCCGCATTGCCCAAAGGAGAATCAAGTGGCGAAGACAGCTAAGAAGGCAGCTACCAAGAAGTTGGCGCGGAAACCCTACACCCCGGCCGACATCAAGCTGCTGAAGCAGCACTCGAAGTCCAAGACCCCGGTTGCCAAGATCGCCAAGGCGATGAAGCGGACCGAAGGCTCGCTCCGCCAGAAGGCTCTGGCGCTCGGCATCGGCCTGGGCCACCAGCGGTAAATTGCTCTGCGCCGCTGTCGCGCGCGCGTCAGCACGGCCGGCCACGGCGGCGCTCATCACCTGACATCTGATCTCAGTTGCGATCCAGTCTCAGCTACATCACGGTCTCAGCTGCGATCAGATGCCGGCGTAGAAACAGCCGGCAACACTATTCAACAGCCGAACAGCCGAGTTGGGCGAGCTACATCGTCGCCCCGATCACCCACGGCGCGAACTCCGCCCCGCCGAAATCGAAGCTCTCGCTCTTGGTCGGCTGCCCCGAGGCGGTCTTCAGAATCAGTTCGAAGATCCGCTGACCGCACTCCTGCACCGTCTCCTCGCCATCGAGGATGGTGCCGCAGTTGACGTCCATGTCGTCTTCCATCCGCTTGTACATGGGCGTGTTGGTCGCGAGCTTGATGGAAGGCGCCGGCTTGCAGCCGAATACGCTGCCACGGCCCGTGGTGAAGCAGACGAGATTAGCGCCGCCGGCCACCTGCCCGGTCGCCGCGACCGGGTCGTAGCCAGGCGTGTCCATGAACACGAAGCCCTTCCTGGTGACCGCTTCGGCATAATGCAGCACATCGACCAGATTGGTGCTGCCGGCCTTGGCCATCGCGCCCAGCGACTTCTCGAGAATGGTGGTGAGGCCGCCGGCCTTGTTGCCCGGGCTGGGATTGGCATTCATCTCCGCGCCCTCGCGCGCGGTATACTCCTCCCACCAGCGCATCAGGGAGACCAGCTTTTCGCCGACCTCGCGACTGACCGCCCGCCGCGTCAGCAGATGCTCGGCGCCATAGGTCTCAGGCGTTTCGGACAGAATGACCGTGCCACCATGCCGCACCAGGAGATCGCTGGCGGCACCGAGCGCCGGATTGGCCGAAATGCCGGAATAACCGTCGGAACCGCCGCATTGCAGAGCCACAGTCAGTTCGCTGGCCGGCACCGTCTCGCGCTTCACCTTGTTGGCGTCGGCGAGCGCCTCCTTGACGAACGCAATTCCGGCTTCGACCGTCTTGCGGCTGCCGCCGGCCTCCTGGATGTCCAACGCACGCAACCGGCCGGCGAGCTTCTGCTCCTCCATCAGCCCGCCGATCTGATTGACCTCGCAGCCGAGTCCGAGGACGATCACCGCAGAGAAGTTCGCGTGCCGCGCGTAGCCGCCGAGAGTTCGCCGCAGCAGCTTGAGCGGCTCGTCCATCGTCATGCCGCAGCCGGTCTTGTGCGTGAGCGCGACGACGCCGTCGACATTGGCATAGTCGGCGAGCGGGTTGTCGCCGGTAAACGGATTCTTCTTGAAGACGTCGGCAACCACGCTCGCGACATGAGCGCTGCAGTTCACCGAGGTCAGAATACCGATGTAGTTGCGGGTCGCAACGCGACCGTCGGGGCGGCGAATGCCCTCGAAAGTTGCGGGGAGATCAAAATTGGGGGTCGGCTTGACGTCGGCGCCATAGGCGTAGTCCTTGGTGAAATCGCCCATCTCGCAGTTCTGCGTATGAACATGCTGGCCCGGCGCGATCGGCACGGTGGCGAAGCCGATGATCTGACCGTAGCGACGGATCGGCTCGCCCTGCGCGATCGGGCGCACTGCGACCTTATGCCCCGCGGGAATACGGTCGACCGTGGTGACGCCATCGGCGACCGCGAGCCCGGGCGGCAGGCTCGCCCGCGCGATCAGCACGCTGTCCTCGGGATGAAGCCGGATGACGGGAGCGGGAGCCATGGCAGTCTCTTTCGTTGGGATCAATCGGTCGAAATTGGGCGAACAGCGAATGGGAGTAGCCAATAGAGCAGAACCCTATTCGCTACTCCCTATTCGCCATTCGCGACTTTCTCTTACGCCTTGCCGCCGGAATCCTTCCGGGTCTGGGCAACCTGCTGACGGAGGTAGACCTGCATCAGGCCGACCTCGTTCGACAGCGTCACCAGCTTGAAGCCCATGTTGATGGCACGAGCCGCGCCCTCGGCGCCACTGCAATGGATGCCCGGATTGAGGCCGCGCTTGCCGCATTCCTTCACGATCTTCTCGTAGATCTTGAGGATCTCCGGCTCGTCACGGTCGAGCTTCGGCACCAGACCATAGGAGAAGCCGAGATCGGACGGGCCGATATAGACGCCGTCGATGCCCTCGACGTCGAGGATGGCTTCCATGTTCTCGACCGCCGTCCTGGTCTCCATCATCGGCAGCAGCACGATCTCGTCATTGGCCGTCTTCTGGTACTCGCCCGCGCTGCCATACATGCCAGAGCGGATCGGGCCGTTCGAGCGGACGCCCTTCGGCGGATATTTGGAGTAGGAAACGAGGTTGCGCGCTTCCTGCGGCGTGTTGACCATCGGGCAGATGACGCCATAGGCGCCGCCATCGAGCACCTTGCCGATGATCCCCGGCTCGTTCCACGGCACGCGCACCATCGGGGTCACCGGATGGCCGTGCATCGCCTGGAAACATTGCACCATGGACAGATAGTCCTGCACACCGTGCTGCATGTCGACGGTGACGCTGTCGAAGCCGCACTGTGCGACGACCTCCGCGGAGAAGCCCGAGGGGATCGCGAGCCAGGCATTGACCACCGTCTTGCCTTCGGCCCAGAGCTGCTTGACCTTGTTGTTCGCCACGACTTCGTTTCCTTCCCTGGTTGTTCAGATCGATCTGACTTGTTGGAGTTCGTTGTGACCGATGGCGTGACGCCATGCAATCCTTCTCGACTGATGTCCGGAAGGCTCCACGCCGCCGGCCATCACACTGTGATCACGATGTCGCCCGCTGGATGCTCGCTTCGCTCACGCCGACTTCACGTGCCGTGTTCACGATGGCTGCCCAGGTGTCGTCGGGCAAGGGAACGCCGTTGGCGGTGCGCTCGGCCCGCATCTTGCGTTCGGGGTCGCCGGGCACCAGCACCTGCTCGACGCCGGCCCCTGGTTTCGTCGCCCGGATGAAATCGGTGTAGCGGGTGATCTCGCCATCGAACACATCGGCAGGGTCGACAACCTTGGGGTCGATGTAGATCGCCAGCATGCCGTTGGCGAAGCGGCGATTGGCTGATGTCGCGCCGGTGCCGGTCAAAGCACCGCCGAGCAGCTCGCAAATGAAGGCGAGACCTGAGCCCTTGTGCTCGCCGAACGCGCGGATCGCTCCCGTTCCCTTGGTATGATCACGCGGTCCTTCTGTCTCGTAAGGCCCATAAAGCACCGCGGGATCCTCGCTGAGCGTGCCGTCGGCGTCGACAAGAGCGCCCTTGGGCAGCTTCTTGCCGCCTCGGCTCGCTACCAGCACCTTGCCTTCGGCGACGATCGAGGTCGCGAAATCGAGCACGATCGGATCCTGCCCCTGGCGCGGAATACCGACACAATAAGGCGCCGTGGAGAACCGCTTTTCCACACCACCAAACGGCGCCACCAGCAATGAGCCTGCGGCGTTGACGAAATGAACCGAAACGAGCCCCTCGGCGGCGGCCATCTCGGCCCAGTCGCCCACGCGCCCGAGATGACCGGAATTGCGCAGTGCCAGCGCGGCCAGACCGCTGGCCTTGCACCGCTCGATGCCGATCTTCACAGCCTGCGGCGTGACGGTCTGTCCATACCCGAACTTGCCATCAACCACCACGAGCGACGGCGTATCGACGACGATCTCCGCCGTCTGGTTGGGTACGACCGAGCCCATCTTCTGCCAGCGGATGTAGACCGGCACCCGGATCACACCGTGGCTGTCGTGCCCGGTCAGGTTAGCGGTCGTCAGGTAGGTGGCAATCCGGCGCGCCTCTTCCGGAGACGACTGGGCATGCTCGAAGACGTCGGCAACGAAATCGATGAGGCGCGCAACCTTGATAGTGACCATGACAACTCGCGGGTTCGATCAGCATGCGAAAACAGAGTTAGCATGGATTGCCATGCCTGCGACGCACGCCATCTCCGCTCCAACGCATCGCTTCATATCAAACTGTTGAAGACGCTGCCAAGCACGAGCGCCGCCGCCGGGCTGAATTTGCGCACAGTTTGCACGTTGTCAGTCATCGCCGCCCTCGCCCGGCTCGAAATCGTCACCCATGCTGTCCTCGAGCTCCCCTAACATTTTGTGCAGCGCGGCAAGCTTACGTGCACCATAACGTGTGGCGATGGATGCGTAGATCGCCTCCGAGCTCGGCGCGACCTGCGCGATCAGCCTCAGGCCGCGGGGGGAGATCGACAACACGCCGCGGCGCATGTCGCGCGCGTCCACCTCGCGCTGGATCAGGCCGCGCGCCTCGAGATCGCGCAGGATACGGGACAGGCTTGGACCGAGCAGGAACGCGACCCGCGCCAGCTCCGTCACCTCGATCATTTCGACCGCAGAGAGCGCGCGCAGGATACGCCATTGCTGCTCGGTCAATCCGTGCTGGCGCAAACTCGGGCGGAACTGCCGCATGACCGCCTCGCGCGCCCGCAACAGCGCCATCGGCAGCGACTGCGAAAAGTCGCGCATCGGCAGCTTGCGCGTATCCTTGGCGATCGATCTGGCGCTCCTGGCCCTGGTCTCGCTCATTTCGTCACTCCCCGGCCGGCATCGAATATTTGCACTGCAACAAGTCGCATTTCGGTTTGCCCGCGAAAACTTAACATGTTAATTATCGGCCGCCATCTGGTTTTTCCCGAGGGTTTGCCCATGCCCCTGTCGACCGAGCAGATTCACAGCTGTGCCCTGCGCCTGGATCAGGCCGAGAAGACCCGCCGTCAGATTCGGCAGCTCTCCCAGGACTATCCGGAGATCACGATAGCCGACGCCTATGCGATCCAGAAGGCATGGATCGACATCAAGGTCGCCGCGGGGCGGAGCATCAAAGGCCACAAGATCGGGCTGACGTCGAAGGCGATGCAGAGCGCGCTCAACATCGACGAGCCGGATTCGGGCGTGCTGCTCGACGACATGTTCTTCAACGATGGCGGCATCGTCCCGCCCGGCCGCTTCATCGCGACACGGATCGAGGCTGAGCTGGCGTTCGTGATGAAGCACCGGCTCTCCGGACCGGATTGCACATTGTTCGACGTGCTCAACGCGACCGACTTCGTCGTGCCGGCGCTGGAGATCCTGGATACCAGGATCGAGCGCGTCGATCCCGAGACCAAGGCCACCCGCAAGATCTTCGACACGATTGCCGACAATGCGGCCAACGCCGGCATCGTCCTCGGCGGCCGGCCGCTGCGGCCTGTTGATGCCGACCTGCGCTGGATCGGCGCTCTCTGTTATAAGAACGGCCAATTGGAGGAGACGGGACTGGCGGCCGGCGTGTTGAACAACCCCGCCGTGGCGGTCGCTTGGCTCGCCAACAAGATCGCGGCGCAGGGGCTTGCCCTGGAGCCCGGCCAGGTGGTTCTCGCAGGCTCCTTCATCCGGCCGATCGAGGCCCGTTCGGGCGACACCATTCAGGCCGACTACGGTCCCTATGGGACGGTCAGCTGCTACTTCGCCTGACGACGGATTGGAGCGAACGACATGCCGCATTTCAGCATCGAATACTCGGCCAATCTCGACAGCAGCGTCGACATGGCCGCGCTCTGCGAGGTCGTACGCAAGGCCGCCAGCGAGACCGGAATCTTTCCGATCGGCGGCATCCGCGTCCGCGCCATCCGCTGCGAGCACTATGCGATCGCCGACGGCAAGACCGACTACGGCTTTCTCGCGATGCTGCTGCGGCTCGGCGAAGGCCGCGATCTCCCGGCCCGCCAGAAGGCCGGCGAGCACGTGTTCAAGGCGCTCTCCGCCTATCTTGAGCCGGTGTTCGCCGGCAGCAAATTCGCGCTGTCGTTCGACATGCAGATCAACGACGCCGCGACCAGTTGGAAACGCAACAACATCCACGACGCCCTGAAAGCCACAACGCCCTGAAAGCGGAGGCATCCCATGGATAAGGCCACTCCCAAGACCGACGTCTACGAGGCCAATCTCGACCGCGCCGCCCCCTTGCTCGCCAAGCTGAAGGACGAGGGCATCGGCCATTTCATCGACGGCAAGGTGGTGCAGGCGATCTCGGGCGCCACGTTCGAGACCAGATCGCCGGTCGACGGCGCCGTGCTCGCCAATGTTGCCCGCGGGAATGCCGAGGATATCGATCGCGCCGCGACCTCGGCGGCCCTCGCGTTCAAGTCATGGCGCGACATGGCGCCGACGATGCGGCGCAAGCTCTTGCATCGTGTCGCCGACGCGATCGAGGCTCATGCCGACGACATCGCCGTGCTCGAATGCATCGACACCGGCCAGGCCTATCGTTTCATGGCGAAGGCTGCGATCCGCGCCGCCGAGAATTTCCGCTTCTTCGCCGACAAATGCACCGAGGCCCGCGACGGCCAGAGCACGCCGAGCGACGAGCACTGGAACATCTCGACCCGCGTGCCGATTGGCCCGGTCGGCGTGATCACGCCATGGAACACGCCGTTCATGTTGTCGACCTGGAAGATCGCCCCCGCGCTCGCGGCCGGCTGCACGGTCGTGCACAAGCCCGCGGAATGGTCGCCGATCACGGCGCTATGGCTGGCGAAGCTCGCCAAGGACGCCGGCATTCCCGACGGCGTGCTCAACACCGTGCATGGGTTCGGCGAAGACGCCGGCAAGGCGCTGACCGAGCATCCCGCGATCAAGGCGATCGGCTTCGTCGGCGAGAGCTCCACGGGATCTGCGATCATGGCGCAGGGCGCGCCAACGTTGAAACGCGTGCATTTCGAGCTCGGCGGCAAGAACCCGGTGATCGTGTTCGACGATGCCGATCTCGACCGTGCGCTCGATGCGGTCGTGTTCATGATCTACTCGCTCAACGGCGAGCGCTGCACGTCATCCAGCCGGCTGCTGGTGCAGCAGAGCATCGCCGAGACGTTCACGGCCAAGCTCGCCGCGCGCGTGCGCGCGCTGAAGGTCGGCCATCCACTGGATCCGGCGACCGAGATCGGACCGCTGATCCACGAACGGCATCTCGCCAAGGTCTGCTCCTATGCCGACATCGCACGCCAGGACGGCGCGATCGTCGCCGTTGGCGGCA
Organism: Bradyrhizobium sp. HKCCYLS2038; assembly: GCF_051167655.1. Lineage (NCBI taxonomy): Bacteria > Pseudomonadati > Pseudomonadota > Alphaproteobacteria > Hyphomicrobiales > Nitrobacteraceae > Bradyrhizobium > Bradyrhizobium sp. HKCCYLS2038. Next base: position 277,336 of record NZ_JBNPTM010000005.1, read on the forward strand.
AGCGGTTCGATGGCCCTGGCGGTGGCCATTATGTGGAGCCAACACTGGTCACCGGCGCGTCCCAGACCATGCGCGTCGCACAGGAAGAGGTGTTCGGGCCGTTCCTTACGGTAATCCCGTTCCGCGACGAGGCCGACGCGGTCGCGATCGCCAACGACGTGCAATATGGCCTGACCGGCTATGTCTGGACGGGCGACATGGGCCGCGCGCTGCGCGTCGCGGACGCGCTGGAGGCCGGCATGATCTGGTTGAACTCGGAGAACGTGCGGCACCTGCCGACGCCGTTCGGCGGCATGAAGGCGTCGGGCATCGGCCGCGACGGCGGCGACTATTCGTTCGACTTCTACATGGAGACCAAGCACGTCTCGCTCGCGCGCGGCACCCACAAGATCCAGCGGCTCGGCGCCTAGGAGAAACAGCCCATGACCTCCCCTCGCCTCGCGACCTACTCTGTCAACGGCTCGGTCCGCTACGGGCTCGTGACCGACAAGGGTCTCGTCGATCTCTCGGCGCGCTACGCCAAGGAGTATCCAACTCTGCGCGAGGTCATCGCAGCCGGTGCGCTGTCGCGGCTGATCGATGCCGGCGCGGCGCTGTCGCCTGATCACGCCCTGGACACGATCACCTGGCAGCCGCCGATCCCCTCGCCGGAAAAGATCATCTGCATCGGCGTCAACTATCCCGACCGCAATGCCGAGTACAAGGATGGTCAGGACGCGCCGAAATATCCGTCGATGTTCATGCGCACGCCGCGCTCCTTCGTCGGCCACGACACGCCGCTGGTCCGCCCGCACGCCTCGCCGCAGCTCGACTATGAAGGCGAGCTGGTGCTGATCATCGGCAAGGCCGGCCGGCACATTCCGGAAGCCACCGCGCTGGATCACGTCGCGGCGCTGACGCTGTGCAACGAAGGCACCATCCGCGACTGGGTGCGGCACGCCAAGTTCAACGTCACGCAAGGCAAGAACTTCGATTCCACCGGCAGCCTCGGGCCGTGGATCGTGCCCTACACCGACGAGAGCCAGATCGCCGACATCCGCCTGACGACGCGCGTCAATGGCGAGCTGCGCCAGGACGACCGCACGTCGCGGCTGATCTTCGGCTTCCGCTACCTCATCAACTACATCTCGACGTTCACGACGCTCGTCCCCGGTGACGTGATCGTGACGGGCACGCCGACCGGCGCCGGTGCGCGGTTCGATCCGCCGCGCTATCTCAAGCCCGGCGACGTCATCGAGATCGAGGCCGAAGGCGTCGGCATCTTGCGCAACGGCGTCGTCGACGAAGCCTAGTAGAACGGAAGATCAGCATGACCACCATGACCGGCGGCGAAGCCATCGTCAGCGGGCTCGTCGCCCACGGCGTCGAGACCGTGTTCGGCCTACCCGGCGCGCAGGTCTACGGCCTGTTCGATGCCTTCCACCAGGCGCAGCTCAAGGTCGTCGGCGCCCGCCACGAGCAGGCCTGCGGCTACATGGCGTTCGGCTATGCCCGCGCCAGCGGCAAGCCCGGCGTGTTCAGTGTCGTGCCCGGCCCCGGCGTGCTCAATGCGGGTGCTGCGCTGCTGACCGCCTTCGGCTGCAACGAGCCGGTGCTGTGCCTCACGGGCCAGGTGCCGACCGACTATCTCGGCCGCGGCCGCGGCCATCTGCACGAGATGCCGGATCAGCTCGCCACCTTGCGCAGCTTCGTCAAATGGGCCGAGCGCATCGAATATCCCGACAGCGCGCCGACGCTCGTATCCCGCGCCTTCCAAGAGATGCTATCGGGGCGGCGCGGACCTGCCGCGCTGGAAATGCCGTGGGACGTATTCACGCAGAAGGCGGCCACGGCGGCCGCGACGCCGCTGGCTCAGTTCACGCCGCCACAGCCTGATCCCGACCGCGTCGCCAAGGCGGCTGCACTGATCGCCGGCGCCAAGACGCCGATGATCTTCGTCGGCTCAGGCGCGATCGATGCGCGCGAGGAAATCCTCGAGCTGGCCGAGATGCTCGACGCGCCGGTCGTCGCCTTCCGCTCCGGACGCGGCATCGTCTCCAATGCGCACGAGCTCGGGCTGACCATGGCGGCGGCCTACAAGCTGTGGCCGACGACGGACCTGATGATCGGCATCGGCACCCGCATGGAGTTGCCGGCGACGTTCCGCTGGCCGTTCAAGCCGGAGGGGCTGAAGTCGATCCGCATCGACATCGACCCGGTCGAGATGCGGCGCCTGATCGTCGATGCCGGGATCGTCGCCGATGCCAAAGCCGGCACCGCGGCCTTGGCGGCGGCCGTCAGCAAGGCGGGCTATCGCAAGACCTCCGGACGCCGGGCCGCGATCCGCGAGGCCACCGCGGCGACCTTGCAGGAGATCCAGAAGGTGCAGCCGCAGATGGCCTATCTGAACGTGCTGCGCGAGGTGCTGCCGCCAGAGGCCATCGTCACCGATGAACTGTCGCAGGTCGGCTTCGCCTCCTGGTACGGTTTCCCGGTCTACGAGCCGCGCACCTTCATCACCTCGGGCTATCAGGGCACGCTCGGCGCCGGCTTCCCGACCGCGCTCGGCGCCAAGGTCGCACATCCCGACAAGCCCGTGGTCGCGATCACCGGCGATGGCGGCTTCATGTTCGCCGTGCAGGAGCTGGCGACGGCCGTGCAGTACAACATTGGTGTCGTCACCATGGTGTTCAACAACAATTCGTATGGCAACGTCCGGCGCGACCAGCGCGAGCGCTTCGACGGCCGCGTCGTCGCCTCGGATCTCGTCAATCCGGATTTCGTCAAGCTGGCCGAATCCTTCGGCGTGGCAGCGAGCCGCGTCACCGCGCCGGATCAGTTCAAGGCGGCGCTGGAGAAGGCGCTCGCCCATGGCGGGCCGTATCTGATCGACATCGAGGTGCCGCGCGACAGCGAGGTGTCGCCCTGGGCCTTCATCCATCCGGCCAAGCCGTAGGCCGATCGCGTCGACAGAGGGACGTCAGGCAGACGCCTGCCGTCCTTGCAGCGCCGCCGCAGCCATCACCAGGAGACCTGCGCCGGCCACGAACCAGCAGGCGACCGGCGCCCATTGCACCAGCGGCGCGTAGTCGGGCAGCTTCTGCAGGCCGCCGGCAACGGCGGCGATGCGCGCAAAGGTGGCCAGCGCCAGCGCCGAGAACACCAGCCCGGTCACCTTGCCCTCGGCGCCGGTCGTGCCGATCGCCAGCGCCGCCGACATCGCGCTCATCATCATGCAGCCCCAGGCCGCACCGGCGATGAACTGCGCCACGATCAGCACCGTGAGCGCGCCCGCCAGCTCGGCCATCACGATCGCGAGCGCACCGAGCAATCCCGCGACGCCCATGACGATCAGGCCGCCGCGGTGCTTGACCACCACGCTCGCCGGAAACAGCACGAGATTGAAGCCGATCCAGAACACCGGCATCAGCCATTGCAGATCTTCCTGCTTGGCGAAACGGAGGTAGAAAGCCGAGCTGTTGATGCTGAAATGCAGCTGATAGCCGAGCGCGAGGATCACCATCGCACCGATGAACAGCAGCGGCCAGCCGCGCAAGGACATGGGTTTGGGCTCCGGCTTCGCCGCCACCGGTGCGGCCGGCGCAGTGCCGCCTTGCCCGGCGCGCGAGAGTCCCAGCGCGGTCAGCAGCAGCACGGCCGAGGAGATGATGAACGGCAGCCGCGGATCGTAGTCGCGCAAGACCACGCCGAGATACGGCGACACCGCGCCGGCGACGCCGTAGCCGAGCATCACCAGGGCCATCAGGAACGGGACGGTCGGCCGCGCCGCGTGGCGCCCGAGCAGCGTGAGAGGCGGCGCGCGCAGCACCGAGGACGTCAGCGCCCACACCACGATCAGCCCGACGAACACGGCCGGCCCGGCCGATGCCGCGACGAATGGCAGCGCCACGAACGCGCAGCAGGATACCGCGGTCACGAGCGCGATGAAGACACCGAATCGCGCCGCCACGCGCCCGATGCGGTCGGCGGCCAGTCCCATCGCCGTATCGGACAGCGTGAAGATCGCCTGATCCAACATCAGGATCAGGATCACCGCCGATGGCGCGATGCCGGCTTGAGCGGCGAGCTTCGGCAGATAGATCACGTAGGTCGTCCACAGTAGGCTGAACACCAACTGCAGCAACGCAAGGTATAGTCCGAGCCGCGTCGCCGCCGGGGCGCGCTCCTCAGTGAGTTCGACAGTCGTCATGGCCCCTCTCCCGGGCGCAGCATAGAGCGCGGGATCGCCATTGCAAAATGCGGAAGGTCACACAGCGGCCAGGGCTAGCGCGCGCGGCGGAACGTCAGGTTGATGCGCCGGCGACCGAGCCGCGCGTGCTCGCCGTCGGCCAACGGCGCGACACCGTGGAAGGCGAGACGCGCCGGGCCGCCCCACACGACGACGTCGCCATGGACGAGCCGATGGCGTTGCGTCTTGTCGGTGCGCTTCAGGCCGCCGAACAGGAAAGTCGCGGGCAGGCCGAGCGACGCCGAGACGATCGGCTCGCCCAAGTCGCGCTCGTCGCGATCCTGATGCAGCGACATTTTTGCGCCCGGCTCGTAGCAGTTGATCAGGCAGGCGTCAGGCGCGAAGCCGGCAAAACCGGCCGCGCTTGCGGCCTGTTCGGCGAGTTGACGGAACAGGCACGGCATCGCCGGCCATGGCTTCCCGCTCTCGGGATCGATCGGATCATAGCGATAGCCGCTGCGGTCCGTCACCCAGCCGACCGCACCGCAATTGGTCATCGCCACCGACATCTGATGGCCGCCCGGCGTGAACATGCGGCGGAACGGCGCCTGCGCGATGATCGCCTCGATCGCGGCCAACAGCTCCGCCTCGTGCGGCCGCGCGAAGCCGCGCAGCAGCACGGCGCCAGGCGCGAGCGACTCACGCGCAGGTCCGGTCGTCTCGAGACTATCGAACAGATCAGCCGTCATGCGCCCTACTTCGCATCGTGGAAGATCACACCGAGCGTATGCCGCCGCCCGGAGCGCAGCCGGCTGACGCCATGGCGCATGGTGACGCGGTAGCTGCCGCGGGTGCCCTGCACCGGACGATGGTGGACCGCGAACACCACGGCATCGCCCTGCCGCAGCGGCACCACCTCGGCGCGCGACTGCATCCGCGGCCGCTGCTCGGTCAGCACGAACTCGCCGCCGTCGAAATCGCGTCCCGGCTCAGACAAGAGGATCGCGACCTGCAGCGGAAACACGTGCTCGCCATAGAGATCCTGGTGCAGACAATTGTAGTCGCCCTCGACATATTGCAGCAGCAGCGGCGTCGGCCTGACCTGGCCGGCGTCGTGGCAGCGGGCGAGGAATGCGGCGTGATCGCCGGGATATTGCACGTCGATGCCCATGGTCGCATTCCAGCGATTGGCGACCGGAACGAGGCGCGCATACAATTGCGGCCGCAGCTGCGCAATCGGCTCCGGCAGCGGATAGCTGAAATACTTGTATTCGCCGCGCCCAAACCCGTGCCGCGCCATGGTCACGCGGCTGCGGAAGTGGCTGTCATCCGGATAGAGCGACGCCAGCGCGCCGCAGGCATCCGGCGCGACAAGCTGCGACAACACGGCGCAGCCGCTGGAGTCGAGGTCGCGTTCAACCATCGCCCAGTCGGTCGCGTCGATCCCCGTTCCGGCGGAAAAGTCGATTTCGGACACTGCGCGCTTGAGTCTGGCCATGCAATTCATCCCAGCTGTCATTCCGGGGCGGCGCGCAGCGGCGAGCCCGGAATCCATACTCACGATGGTGGTGATGGATTCCGGGCCTGCGCCTGACGGCGCATCCCGGAATGACGATGGTGCGACAGAATGGGCGCAGCAGCCACCCGTTTCCTGAATGTATTGGCGTCATAAAGCAGAAAAGACCCGATGAACCAGGACGCATCCCAAGGAACCAATGTTCTGACGATGCAACGTCCCAGCACCAGACGCGTCTTCATTCTCCTCGGCAAGTCGATCCTGGCCGTGCTCTCGCTCGCCGTCATGCTGCTGCTCTACGCCGAAGGTTATGTGATCTGGTACTTCGAATACGGCCTCGGCCTGCCCACCGAGAGCCAGCTTGCGGCTCTCCCGACCACGGGCCCGCTCTGTGCGGCGAACCGGGGAAGTTCCTACGTACCGCTCTCCGAGATTCCGCCCTTGGTCCGCAAGGCCGTCGTGGCGTCCGAAGATCGCGATTTCTACGAGAGAACGTCGACCGGCCCGCTGGCGCGGCTCGCATCCAACATTGTGGCCGGTCGCAGGCCGGGCGATTCGAGCATCATCCTCGCGGTCAGCCGCGGTTGTCTCCTTACACTGGTTCCGAACTGCTGCGGGCCGCAGCTCGAATGGCAGTTCGGCACTGAGGTGTTCATGGGCCGTATCGAGCGCATGTTCACGCGCGATCGCATCCTGGAGGCTTATCTGAACAACGCCTATCTCGGCCGCAAAAGCTACGGCATTGCAGACGCGGCCAATGCCTATTTCGGCAAATCCCTCGCAAGCCTCGACGTCAACGAAATCGCCCTGCTGATCGCGCGTTTCCAATTGCCGAGGCCCTCTGAGCGCGACAGCGAGTGGCGCAATCGCATCATCGACAAGATGCTGTCCGCCGGTCTCATCGACGAGGCCCAGGCGACCGCCGCCAAGGCCACGCCCGTGCCCGCCCTCGCCGGCCAGCCCCGCAATCCCTGACCGCCCGGCCGCACCTCACCCCCGCACGACGCCCTCGACGCCCGCCGCGATCTCCAGCAGCTTGCGGTCGTGGCCGCCGGACTGCGCCAGCATCAGGCCGACCGGGACTTCGCCGTGGCGGTGCGCCGGCAGCGAGATCGCGCAGCCGTCGATCATGTTGATGAAGGTGCAGTTGCGCAGCGCCCGGATGTTTTCGCGCGCGAAGGCTGCGTCATCGGCGAGATCGGCAATGACAGGCGGCGTGTTCGCCGTGGTCGGCATCACCAGCGCGTCGTAGGGCGCGATCCGCGCGGCGGCGCGCGTCACCAGCGAGCGGCGGGCATTGAGCATCTCGATGTAGTCGGGCACCGTGATCGCCTCGCCGCGCAGGATGCGGACGGAGACGCGCGGATCGTAGACGTCGCCCTTGGCCGTCAGCAGGAAGCGGTGCCAGGCGTAGCTCTCGGCGGCGGCGAAACCGCCTTTCATGCCGATGACGCCGACGTCGAGAAATTCCGGAAATTCGATGCGCTCGATCAGCGCGCCCTGCTTCGCCAACGTCTCCAGCGCACGCTCAAACGTTGCGGCGACCTCGGCATCGAGCTCGTCGAGCACGATCGTCGTCGGCACCGCGAGCCGCAGGCCCTTCACCGGGCGCGCTGCCAGCGGCCGGATCGGCTCATCAGCGAGCACGGAATCCAGCACCGCGCAGCACGCCACCGTGTTGGCGAGCGGGCCAAAACTGTCGAGCGTCGACGACAGCGGCACGCCGCCGTCGAGCGGCACGCGCGCCTGCGTCGGCTTGTAGCCCGTGATGCCGTTGAACGCCGCGGGGATGCGGCAGGAGCCGCCGGTGTCGGTGCCGAGCGCACCATAGGCCATGCGATCGACGACGGACACCGCGGCGCCCGACGACGAGCCGCCGGGCACATGTCCGACGTCGCGCTTCCACGCGCTCTTCGGCGTGCCGTAATGCGGATTGATGCCGATGCCGGAATAGGCGAACTCGGTCATGTTGGTGCGGCCGATGACGACGAACCCCGCCCGGCGCAGCCGTGCCACAACAGGCGCATCCGCGTCCGCCGGCGCCGAATCCTCCAGCGCACGCGAGCCGGCGCGGGTCACCTGCCCCTTGATGTCGAACAGATCCTTGATCGAGACCGGAATGCCGGCGAAGGGCGACGGCACCGCATTGGCCTTGCGCAGCGCGTCCATGCCGTCGGCAGCCGCCAGCGCGGCCTCCTTGTCGACGTGGATGAAGGCGCGCTGGCCTTCGCCTGAGGGATCGGCGATGCGGGCGAGACAGTCCTCGACCAGCTTGCGGGAGGTCGTGCGTCCGGCGGCGAGATCATCGGCCAGCGCGGCCAGAGTCGGATTTGAAAGGGTCATGGCATCCTGTCAGGCGTGGTCGGCGGCCTCAGCCGAAATATCCAGATCGAGCAGCGCGGAACTCAGCGACTTGCCGTGCGCATCCAGCGCCAGCGAGCGCGTGACGCCGCCGCCGAGCGCCCGGCCCATCACGAAGTTCAGCGCTGCAATGTTGGGCAGCTCATAGCGGACCACGTCGCCGTGGACAATGCCGGCGAAGTGCGCCTTGACCCGCTCCGCGGTCACCTGCTCCAGCAGCAGAGGATAGTGCTTCGGATCATAGGCGATGACCGAGATGTTCGAGGTGTCCCCTTTGTCGCCGGTCCTGGAATGGGCGATGTCGCGCAGTTTCATCTCGTCTCCGATCATGTGACTGTATCAAAGACCAATTTTCATCGGGCGGCAATTGCCCCCCGAGCACCTCTGCGTCGTCCGGAGAGCCGCATGCGCGGCGCGATGGACCGTTGACGCCTTTGCGCCAAATGGCGCATCACCGTTGCAAAGCAGCGGGCGACGGAGCCTGCCCGAGGGAAGGATCACAGGGATGGCCGAGCCGATGCGCGCACGCCCGAAGCCGACGCCGGAGACGCAGCATTTCTGGGACGGCACCAAAGCCGGCGAATTGCGGCTGCAGCGCTGCGACGCCTGCGCGCACGTGTATTTCCCGCCGCGCCCGTTCTGCCCGTCCTGCGCCAGCCGCAACGTCAGCGTGTTCAAGGCTTCGGGAAAAGGCACGCTTTACAGCTACGTGATCAACCATCGCCCGGCCGCGCCCGGCTTCACGCCGCCCTACGCGATTGCCGTCGTCGCGCTCGAGGAAGGCCCGCGGATGATGAGCAACATCACCGGTTGCCCGCAGACCCCCGAGGCGCTGGAGCTCGACATGCCGCTCGAAGTCACCTTCGAGCCGCTCGACGCACAGATCACCCTGCCCTTGTTCCGGCCGGCGAAAGGATAACGCCATGCGTCGAAACCAGGTTGCCGTGGTCGGCGCGGCCGAGACCACCGAGCTCGGTGTCATCCCGACGATGTCGCAGATCCAGCTGCATGCCGATGCGGCGCTCAATGCCATCGCCGACGCCGGGCTGAAACTGTCCGACATCGACGGCTTCGCCACCGCAGTCGAGACGCCGCAGCAGATGTGCCATTATCTCGGCATTACACCGACCTGGGTCGACGGCACCTCGGTCGGCGGCTGCTCGTTCATGCTGCACGTCCGCCACGCCGCCGCGGCGATCGAGGCCGGCCTTTGCAAGACCGTGCTGATCACCCATGCCGAAAGCGGCAAGTCAATGATCGGTAAGCAGCCGCGCTCGATTCCGGCTGACAGCCTGCAGGGCCAGTTCGAGGCGCCGTTCGGCGTCTACGGTCCGCCCAGCATGTTTCCGATCCCCGTGCTGCGCTACATGAAGACCTACGGCATCACCCATGAGCAGCTTGCCATGGTTGCCGTCGTGCAGCGCGAATGGGCGGCGAAAAATCCGCGCGCCATGATGAAGGACCCGATCACGGTCGAGGATGTCCTGAACTCGCGCATGATCGCCTATCCGTTCCGCCTCTTGCAATGCTGCCTCGTCACCGATGGCGGCGGCGCGCTGATCCTGACCTCGGCCCATCGCGCCAAGGATTTCCCGCAGAAGCCGGTGTACATTCTCGGCACCGGCGAGAGCGTGGAGACGCCGATGGTCAGCCAGATGGAGACGTTCACCTCGTCGCGCGCCTTCAAGGTCGCAGGGCCCCTCGCCTTCAAGGAGGCCGGCATCAGCCACGCTGACGTCGATCACCTGATGATCTACGACGCGTTCGCGCATCTGCCGCTGTTCGGGCTCGGCGATCTCGGCTTCATGCCGCATGAGGAGACCGGGCCGTTCATCGCCGCCGGTCATACGCGGCCGGGCGGCAAGCTGCCACTCAATACCAATGGCGGCGGCCTGTCCTACATGCATTCGGGCATGTACGGCATGTATGCGCTGCAAGAGAGCGTGCGGCAGATGCGCGGCATCGCGCCGGCGCAGGTGCCGGGCGCAAAAATATCCGTGTGCCACGGCGTCGGCGGCATGTTCGCCGCGTCGGGCACCATCATCTTCACCAACGAGAGGTAACGAAGCTCGTCATAACCGGAGTCACTCTACCCGCTCTCCCCGTCCTACTGCACGGCGACCGCATATGTTGCCTCCAACTTTGAGGCGAGCCTTCTCCACGCCGTCATGGCCGGGCCTGTCCCGGCCATCCACGTCGTTCGGCATCCTGGGACGGACATGGATGCCCGGGACAAGCCCGGGCATGACAGCGTTGAGGCAGCGTCGCGAAACACTCAGATCCTGATACGCGGTTGCCAGCGGCGAACGGGCGGACCACATCCACATAATCAAGCCAAGGAACCCATCATGACCAAATCGCTCCAGGACAAAGTCGTCATCGTCACCGGCGCCGGCCGCGGCATTGGCCGCGAGATCGCGTTGCTGTGCGCCGCCGAAGGCGCCAAGGTCGTCGTCAATGATCCCGGCGTCGCGTCAGATGGCTCCGGCACCAGCGCGGCGCCTGCGGAAGAGGTTGTCGAGGAGATCAGGAAGGCCGGCGGCACGGCGGTCGCGAATTTCGAGAGCGTGTCGGAGGCGATCCCCGCCTCCAAGATCGTGAAGGCCGCGACCGATCACTTCGGCAGGCTCGACGGCGTCGTCAACAATGCCGGCATCCTGCGCGACATGATCTTCCACAAGATGAGCATCGAGGCGTTCGAGGCCGTCATCAAGGTACATCTGATGGGCTCGTTCTATGTGTCGCACTCAGCCGCGCGGCTGTTCCGCGAACAGGAGAGCGGCTCCTTCGTCCACTTCACCTCGACTTCGGGCCTGATCGGCAATTATGGCCAGGCCAACTACGCCGCAGCCAAGCTCGGCATCGTCGGCCTCTCCAAGTCGATCGCGCTCGACATGGGCCGTTTCAACGTCCGCTCCAACTGCGTGTCGCCATTCGCGTGGAGCCGCATGATCGGAACCATCCCGGCCGAGACCGAAGCCGAGAAGGAACGCGTCGAGCGCATGAAGCGGATGGGACCGGAGAAGATTGCGCCGGTCGTCGCCTATCTGCTGGGCGATGCCTCGAAGGACGTCACCGGACAGATCTTTGCGGTGCGCATGAACGAGATCTTCCTGATGGGCCAGTCGCGTCCGCTGCGCTCGGTGCACCGCGGCGAAGGCTGGACGCCGCAGACCATCGCCGAGCACGGCATGCCGGCGCTGAAGCCGTCGTTCTACAAGCTCGACCGATCCGCCGACGTGTTCGGCTGGGATCCGATCTGAGATTGCGGCGCGCAAAAAGCCGCGTGCAGCGCAAACTATCTTAGGTTGTTTTTTATTCGGACGACCCGCTGAAAGCCACGATTTTGTCGTATGGTTGCCTCCCAACAAAAAAACGGGAGGACTCCAATGACGAATTCACGACACGACATCGCGCAGGACCAGCCGGCCGGAGCCAACGGCTTCGACCGGCGCAGGCTGCTGAAAGGAGCCGCGGCCTTTGCTGCCGCCGCAGCGACCGCCACATCCGCCTCGGCTGCAACGGTCACGCCCCCCGGCCAGACGGGTGCGCCGACGATCTCGACGGATCCGCTGCCGCTCGGTCCCTTGCCGGGCAGCCGCTATCCGGACTCTCATTTGGAGTCCGCGAAGAAACCCAAGCTGTCATTCGGGCCGGCAGAGTTTCCTGCCTTCGCCGGCACGATGGCCGTCGAGCGTGTCGCGACCGGAATGCGCTGGGCCGAAGGTCCGGTCTATTTTCCTGCAGGACGCTACGTGCTGTTCAGCGACATCCCGAACAATCGCATCATGCGGTTCTCCGAGGACGACGGGCATCTCAGCGTCTACCGCCAGCCGTCGATGAATTCGAACGGCAACACCATCGATCGCGAGGGACGGCTGATCACCTGCGAGCACAGCGGCCGGCGCGTCACGCGCACCGAGCACGACGGCTCGATCACGATCATCGCCGACCGCTACAACGGCAAGCGCCTGAATTCGCCCAACGACGCGGTGGTCGCAACTGACGGGGCGATCTGGTTCACCGATCCGGCCTACGGCATCGGCGGCTTCTATGAGGGCCTCAAGGCGGAGCCCGAGCAGGACAAGCACAATGTCTACCGGGTCGATCCGAAATCGGGCGAGGTGAAAGTCGTCGTCGACGACTTCGTCGAACCGAACGGGCTGGCCTTCTCCCCCGACGAGAAGAAGCTCTACGTCATCGACACCGGCTTCACCGATGGGCCCGACAATCCCGCCCATATTCGCGTGTTCGACGTCGACCATGCCGCCGGCAAGCTGTCGAACAGCAAGGTGTTCGCCGAAATCCCCAAGCCGAGCATCTCCGACGGCGTGCGCTGCGATCGCGACGGGCGCGTCTGGTGCTCAGTCGGCTGGGGTGATCCGAACGAGGATGGCGTGCGCTGCTACGCACCCGATGGCACGTTGCTGGGCAAGATCCACATCCCGGAAACCGTCGCCAATCTGTGCTTCGGCGGCCAGCAGCGCAACCGGCTCTACATCTGCGGCTCGACCTCACTGTATGCGGTCTACACCAGTGCCCAGGGCGCACTGAAGCCGTAGGAGATCCAGGAGGAAGCAGCGAGTAGACCTTCTACTCGCTGCTCCCTTGGTCCTTATGGCCAGATGCTGCGCCATGGCGGAGCGCTGACGATCGCTCCCGGAACTCGAGCGTGTTGGAACAGTCGCAAGACAACATCGGGATTCCGCGTTCAAGGCCTGCGGCCTTGCCCCGGAATGACCACGGTGATCGTTGATAAGTCGCGCCACTGCGATGTGGTCATTGGATGGCAATTGCCAATGAAGTCGCGACGAGCAACCCTGCCAATTCGTTTCTCCGTCATGCCCGGGCTTGTCCCGGGCATCCACGTCGGGCCCAGGATGCCGAACGGCGTGGATGGCCGGGACAAGCCCGGCCATGACGGCGTTGAGACAGGAGAGCACAACGCCCAGATCATCGTGCGCGATTGCCCTCGTTCGTGGCAGGCCGCGATGGCAGGGAAGCCGCAGCTGAAAATTTCCGATAAATAAAAATATCTTGCGCTTTTTCGGAAATCATGATTTCCTCTCGCCATCCCGCCTCGAGCAAGGGGCGTAGCGCGCGATCGTCACGACACGCGAGGCGGGGATGCGATGCCGCGATGGGCCACAGCGTGTCCGAAGGGATGCGCCGACGAACGGCTCCGTTGCGGACGTGAAATCGCGTGGTCCTGGCGCCCCGAAGCAGGCGTCAAGTCCGTGGTGATGCCCAGTTCATCGCCCGGGCGACGGTGTCTACGAGCCGGCACACCGGGGAGATCGCGTATAAGCGTGAAGACATCGCGCGGGGAATGCCGGATGTTCGGCTGAACCTGTGGTACCTGCCGCCTGCATTTTTTTCGCAGGCGGGCCATGGGTGAGGCCTTCACCCGGCATTCCCCGCGCCCTTGCACTCTCGTAAGGGACGTTCGCCGCATGCCCCCGGGCGCAACGCGCCGCGGGAATGAGATCGTATGTCGACCGCTGTTTGAGATTGTGAAGCCACCCCACCCACAGCCGTCGTCCCGGGCAAGCCGTGACACGCGCAGCGCGTCGCGGCGCCGACCCGGGACCCATACGCCGCAGCGGATGTGATGCGCGAGATGCCAACTACTTGGCTGCCCCAAACTCCTCCCTGGGGGTATGGGTCCCGGCGTTCGCCGGGACGACAGGGAGTTTGTGGCCGCGGTCCCGGGCTACCCCGTATTCCGCAACCCCGCCGAGATGCCGTTGATCGTGAGCTGAATCCCGCGCAGCACCTGCTCGTCCGGGTTCTGGGCACGGTGCTCCTTCAGCAGTTCGACCTGAACGTGGTTGAGCGGATCGAGATAGGGGAAGCGGTTGCGCACCGAGCGCTCCAGCAGCGGGTTGCCCTGCAGGAGGCGCTCCTGGCCGGTAATGTCGAGCAAGGTCTCGATCACCAGATTCCATTCACGGCGGATGCGGCCGAAGATCTTTTCGCGCAGCGTCTCGTCCGGAACCAGTTCGGCATAGCGCGAGGCGATCGCGATCGAGCTCTTGGCGAGCACCATGTCCATGTTCGACAGCAGCATGCGGAAGAACGGCCATTCCTGATACAGCTCGCGCAGGAACGGCATGCCCTGCTCCGGATTTTCAGCGACCCAGGTCTCGACCGCGCTGCCGAAGCCATACCAGCCCGGCAGCATCAGCCGGCACTGCGCCCAGGAGAACACCCAGGGGATGGCGCGCAGATCCTCGATCGCGCGGGTCTTCTTGCGCGACGCCGGGCGGCTGCCGATGTTGAGCGTGGCGATCTCGTTGATGACGGTCGAGGCCCAGAAATAATCGACGAAGCCGTCGGTCTCATAGACCAGACCGCGATAGGCCTTGAAGGCCAACTCCGAGAGCCGGTCCATAGCCGTAAGATACTCGCGCTTCGGCGCCGGCTGCCGCGGATGCAGCAGGCTCGCCTCCAGCGTCGCCGCCGCGAGGATCTCCAGATTGTTGCGCCCGACCTCGGCGTTCGAATATTTGCTCGAGATGATCTCGCCCTGCTCGGTGATGCGGATCTGGCCGCTCACGGCGCCGCCGGGCTGGGCAATGATGGCGTCATAGCTCGGGCCGCCGCCACGGCCGACCGAGCCGCCGCGGCCGTGGAATAGCCTGAGCCGGATGCCGTGGCGCTCGAAGATTTCGACGAGACCAATCTCGGCCTTGTAGAGCTCCCAGCCCGAGGTGACGAAACCGCCATCCTTGTTGCTGTCGGAATAGCCGAGCATCACCTCCTGCACGGCGCCGCGGCTGTCGACCAGGCGGCGATAATCGTGCAGCGCCAGCATGCGGTCCATGATGCCGCTGGAGGCCTGCAGGTCCTCGATGGTCTCGAACAGCGGCACGATGTTGACGCCACAGCGGCCTGCCGGATCGATCAGGCCGACCTCTTTCAGCAGCAGGGCGACCTCGAGCATGTCCGACATGCCCTTGCACATCGAGATGATGCACTGGCAGATGACGTCGGCCCCGAACGTGGCATGCGCCTCGGCGGCGGCGCGGAACAGCGCGAGCTCACCGACCGTCTCATCGCTGTATTTGACGAACTGCGACACCAGCGGCCGGGCATTGCGCAGCTCGCTGACCAGCAGGCCGACGCGCGCGTCCTCGCTCAGCGCCATGTAGGACATGCCGGGCATCGCGGTGTCGATCAGCTCGGCCACGGTGCGCTCGTGCACCGCCGAGTTCTGGCGGATGTCGAGCCGCGCCAGATGGAAGCCGAAGCAGTCGACCGCGCGACGGAGCATCCGCAGCCGACCACGCGCGATCACCTCGGCATTGTTGGCGATCAGCGAGCGATGCAGCACGTCGAGATCGTCCTGCAGCTCCTTGACGCTGTGATACGGCTCGACCGCTGCTACCGGCAGACGGCTGATCTGGATGCCGAGCTTCTTCGCGGTCGCCGCCAGCCGCGCATAGATGCCGGACACCGCGAGACGATACGGCTCGCCGCTGCGGTGGGGCGAGGTGTCGGGCGAGCGCTCGGCCAGCGCCCGCAGCTCCTCGGAGACATCGGCGAGGTGCGCCGCCATCGACAGCTCGCTGCCGAGCAGGTGCAGCTCCTCGAGGTAATAGTGAAGCGCGAGGCTGGATTGCAGCTTGAGCGTTCCGCGCATCACATCGGCGGTCACGAACGGATTGCCGTCGCGATCACCGCCGATCCAGCTGCCCATGCGCAGGAAGGACGCGAGATCGCCGGCAACCTCGGCGCCGTCGTTGAGGCGATCCTCCAGCGAGCACAGCAGCCGCGGCACCTCGCGCAGGAAGGTGTAGTCGTAGAACGACAGCCCGTTGGTGACCTCGTCGAGCACCGTGAGCTTGGTCCGGCGAAGCAGGTTGGTCTGCCACAGCGTGAGCACGGCGCGGCGCAGCGCCTCGTCATTGGCCTCACGCTCCTCGGGCGTCAGCTGCATCCGCTCGCGGCGGTCGAGCAGCATCGCGACCTCCATCTCGCGATCCATCGTGCTCTTGCGCCGCACCTCGGTCGGATGCGCGGTCAGCACCGGGCTGACCAGCGCAGTCGAGAAGAACTTGCGCAGCTCGGCCGCCTCGAAGCCCGCAGCCTTGGCGTGCCCCAGCGTCGCCGCCAGCATGCCATTGCCGCCATTGGCATCGCTCCTGGCGCGCATGCGGCGGATGTTGTTCTGGTCCTCGGCGATGTTGGCGAGGTGGGAGAAATAGCTGAAGGCGCGGACGATGCGGACGGTCTCCGCGGTCGTCATGCCGTCGAGGATCTGCTCCAGCTCGCGGCGCGCCTGGCGGTCCTCGTCACGGTGGAAGCGCACCGAGGTCTGGCGTATCAGCTCGACGAGATCGAAGACATCGGCGCCCTCCTGGTCGCGAACGGTGTCGCCGAGGATTCGGCCGAGCAAGCGGATATCGTCGCGAAGCCGCGCGTCCTCCTCCATGGCCTGCGCCTCGGCGGCGCGGTTGGGACGAATGTCCTCTGGTATGGCTTGCGGCGACATGGATGCGCTCTCCAGCAGCTGCCCATTTACGGGTCAGTCTGCCGTATCTGTATTGCAGCGCAAGATCAAGAAAGAGGCGTCGCCTGCCCTATTCGATGCTGGCCTTGTCTCCTGTCGCAGCCGGACGCATCAGATCTGCCGCCCCGCCCGCTCCCAATAGGGATCGCGCAGCCGCCGCTTGAAGATCTTGCCGGAATCCTCGCGCGGCAATTTGTCGTGGATTTCGATGTGCCTGGGCACCTTGTAGTCGGCCAGCGAGGCTTTCAGCCGTGCCTTGATCTCGCCGATGTCCAGCGTCACCCCGGGCTGCGGTTCGACCACGGCCATCAGCGCCTCGCCGAACTCGGCGTCGGGGATGCCGAAGACGGCGCAATCATGGACGCCGGGAACGGCGTGCAGCACAGCCTCGATTTCCGCCGGATAGATGTTGACGCCGCCGGAGATCACCATGTCGCGCTTGCGGTCGCAGAGAAAGACGTAACCGTCGGCGTCGATGTAGCCGATGTCGCCCGAGGTGATGAAGCCGTCGCGGTCGATCTCGGCACGCTTGTCCGGCTTGTTGTGATAGGTGAAATCCGGATTGCCCGGCATGCGCGAATAGATCTCGCCGACCTCGCCCTGCGGCAGAATGCGGCCGTCCTCACCCAGGAAGCGCAGCTCCGCTCCCGGCGAGACCTTGCCGACGGTCCCGGGCTTGCGCAGCGCATCCTCGGAGGTGGCGAAGGTCACGGCGCCCGATTCGGTCGAGCCGTAGAACTCGTAGATGACGGGTCCCCACCACTCGATCATCGCGCGCTTGACGTCGGCCGGGCACGGCGCCGCCGCGTGGATGACGTGACGCAGCGAGGATACGTCGCTGCGGCGCCGGATCTCCTCGGGCAGCTTCATCAGCCGGATGAACATCGTCGGCACCATGAAGATGGTATCGATCCGCTCGGCCTCGATGACGCGAAGGAACTCCTCCGGCTCGAAGCGCGGCATCAGCACCAGCGCGCCGCCGAGCCGGCCGGCGCGCAGGCCGAACGCGTTCG
Organism: Bradyrhizobium sp. HKCCYLS2038; assembly: GCF_051167655.1. Taxonomy (NCBI): domain Bacteria; kingdom Pseudomonadati; phylum Pseudomonadota; class Alphaproteobacteria; order Hyphomicrobiales; family Nitrobacteraceae; genus Bradyrhizobium; species Bradyrhizobium sp. HKCCYLS2038. The sequence continues at coordinate 294,909 of NZ_JBNPTM010000005.1, forward strand.
GCGCCGAATGATACAGCGGCCCCGGCAGCAACGCGCGCGCACCAGGCTTCAGGCCGTAGATCAGCGCCCGCATCCGCTCGGCGGAGGCGGCCTGTTCCAGCGACGGCGCGTTGCGCCGGACGCCCTTCGGATGTCCTGTCGTGCCGGAAGTATAGATCATGTTCTGCGGCTGCGGCACCTGCGGCCCGTTGTAAGGGCTCTGCTGCGCCAGCCATCCTTCCAGCTCGATCGCGAAGGCCGGTGTCGCGAGCAGGTCGGGATCGATCCGATAGTTCGACAGGATCTCCGGCGGGGTCGGCACGCTGAGCACGGTCACGCCGGCCGGCACCACGCCTGCAAGCTGATGCAGCAGGTCGGCGTGGCCAATCAGGACCTTCGTCACGGAGTCCTTCAGGATGTAGTCGATCTCCTCCGGCTTGAAATGCCAGTTCACCGGCACGCCATAGGCCCCGAGCCGCATCGCGCCATAGGCCGCCTCGATGAAGGCGATGTCGTTGCGCATCAGCATGCAGACGCAATCGCCCTGGCGGACGCCGAGCTGCGCGAGACCGCTCGCGATCCGCGCCGCACGATCGGCGATCTCGCCGTGGCTGCGCCGGCGCTCGCCGGAGATGATGCCACAGAACAGGGAGGTGTCGCTCATCAATGCCTTCTAATCCGCAAACTTCGGCGCGCGCTTTTCGATATTCGCCCGCACCGATTCGAGCTGGTTGGCGCTGCCGATCAGTTTCTGCTGCTCGACCGATTCCGCGAGCAGCGCCGGGCCCGGATCGACCGAGAGGTTGTTCAGCATCCGCTTGGCGGCGCGGATCGCGTCGGGATTCTTAGCCGCGATCTCGCGCGCCGTCTCCAGCGCAGCCGCGCGTGGATCGGAGCAGATGCGGGTGACGAGGCCGTAGGCCTGCCCCTCCTCCGGCGAGAACACACGGCCGGTATAGGTCAGCTCGCGCAGGATGTCGTCGCGCATCAAGGTCGCCAGGATCGGCGTGCCCGCCATGTCCGGCACCAGCCCCCACTTGATCTCCATGATCGACATCTTGGTATCAGGCGCGACGTAGCGCATGTCGGCACCCAGCGCGAGCTGGAAGCCGCCGCCATACGCGACGCCATGCACCGCAGCAATCACCGGCACCGGCAGCTGACGCCAGCCCCACACCGCCTGCTGCGCGAAGTTGGCCTTGCCGTGGGTGCGAACGGTGAGGTCACGCTTCTCGCCTCCAGCGATACCATTGCCTCCGGACTCCTTCATCGCCGCGAAGCGGCCCATGTCGAGCCCGGCGCAGAACGCGCGGCCCTCGCCGGACAGCACCACCGCGCGCAGCCCCTTCTCGTTCGACAGCCGCTCGGTCGCCGCCACCAACGCCGCAAACATCTCCTGATCGAGCGCATTCATCTTGTCGGCGCGGACCAGGCGGACATCGGCGACGCCGTCCTTGATCTCGATTGCGATGCGGTTGTCCATCGAGCGTCTCCTCACGAATGTCTTTGTGACTTTACAGAAGGCTGTCGGAGCGATTTAGTCAATCGACCAATTAAGTCACAACATGTCAGGCGGAAACTCCCATGTTCAAGGACAATCTCCTGGAAGGCCGGCGCATTCTGGTGACCGGCGGCGGCACCGGCCTCGGCAAGGCGATGGCCGCGCGCTTTCTCCAGCTCGGCGCCGAGGTGCATATTTGCGGCCGGCGGAAAATCGTGTGCGACGAGACCGCGACCGAACTGATGGACCTCTATGGCGGTCGCGTGACGAGCCATGGCGTCGACATCCGCAACGCGATGGCGGTCGAGGAGATGGTCGAGGCGATCTTCCAGGAGGGCGGCCTAACCGACCTCATCAACAACGCCGCCGGCAACTTCATTTCCCGCACTGAGGAATTGAGCCCGCGCGGCTTCGATGCAGTCGCGAACATCGTCATGCATGGCACCTTCTACGTCACGCACGCCGTCGGCAAGCGCTGGATCGCGGCGAAGCAGCCGGGCAACGTCGTCTCGATCACGGTGACCTGGGTGCGCAATGGCTCGCCCTATGTGGTGCCGTCGGCGATGAGCAAGTCGGCGATCCACGCCATGACGATGTCGCTCGCGACCGAGTGGGGCCGCTACGGCATCCGCCTCAACACCATCGCGCCCGGCGAGATCCCGACGGAGGGCATGAGCAAGCGCATCAAGCCCGGTGACGAGGCCGGCGCACGCACCAAGGCGATGAACCCGATGGGCCGCGTCGGTACCATGGAGGAATTGCAGAACCTTGCGGTGTTCCTGATTTCCGGCGGCTGCAACTGGATCAATGGCGAGACCATCGCGATGGACGGCGCGCAGGCGCTGGCGATGGGCGGCAATTTCTATCAGCTGCGCGACTGGAGCGACGACGACTGGACCAAGGCCAAGGAGTCGATCAAGGCGCAGAACGAGAAGGATCGCGCCACGCGCACGAGCTGACGGCGCAAGCACACTGTTGATCAGCGCGGCGCGACCTGTAGACTGAATGCACGATGGCCGCTCCGTCGCAATCCGGAGCGGGGAAGAGACAAATAACGAAGAACACGGCACAATCGGAGGGGAAACATGTCCGTCACGACGGCAGCGTCGACGCTCGTCGACGTCGTGCGCAAGCAGGCGCAGGCACTCGGCTCCGCCACCGCCTATGAGTTCGAGGGGCGGATCACCAGCTTCGCCGAGTTCGACCGCAAGGCCAACCAGGTCGCACATGCGCTCATCGCGCTCGGCATCAAGCCGCACGAGCGGATCGCCTATTTCGGCAAGAACAGCGACAGCTATTTCGAGCTCCTGGTCGGCGCCATGAAGGCCAATGTCGTGATGGCGCCGGTGAACTGGCGGCTCGCCGGTCCCGAAGTCGCCTTCATCGTCGAGGACTGCAAGGCGCCTGCCCTGTTCGTCGGGCCCGAATTCATTACGTTGATCCGTGCCATCCGCGACCAGATTCCGAGCGTGCGGCACGTCATCACCACCGAAGGCGGCGCGCCGGAATGGCAGGACTACACGTCCTGGCGCGACGCGCAGAGCACGGATGATCCTGGCGTCGTCATCACGCCCAAGGACATCGCGCTGCAGCTCTACACGTCAGGCACGACCGGCAAGCCAAAAGGCGCAATGCTGTCGCATGCGAACTTCCTGAACCTGGTCAACACCGGCAACCCCGAGGAAAAGCCGGACTGGAACAAATGGTCGACCAATGACGTGTCGCTGATCGCGATGCCGATCTTCCACATCGGCGGCTCCGGCTGGGGCCTGATGAGCCTGTACCACGGCGCCCGCGGCGTCATCGCCCGCGAGTTCGATCCCACCAAGATTCTCGACTTCTTCGAGCAGTCGGGGATCACCAAGCTGTTCATGGTGCCCGCGGCGATGCAGTTCGTGGTACGGCAGCCGCGCGCGCGGCAGGTCGATTTCTCACGGCTGAAATACATGCTGTACGGCGCCTCGCCGATCCCTGCGGCGCTGCTGAAGGAGTGCATCGACGTCTTCAAATGCGGCTTCGTGCAGATGTACGGTATGACCGAGACCACCGGCACCATCATCGCGCTGCCGCCGGAGGACCACGTCGAGGGGCTGGAGCGGATGCGTTCGGCCGGCAAGCCGCTGCCCGGCATCGAGGTCGCGATCATCGATGCCAACGGCAATCCGCTGCCGCCGCGCGAGGTCGGCGAGATCGCCACGCGCTCCGGCTCCAACATGGCCGGCTACTGGAATCTGCCGGAAGCGACCGCGCGCACGCTCGGCAAGGACGGCTGGCTGCGCACGGGTGACGCCGGCTACATGGACGAGGACGGCTACGTCTACATCCACGACCGCATCAAGGACATGATCATCTCCGGCGGCGAGAACATCTACCCCGCGGAGGTCGAGAGCGCGATCTGCGATCATCCCGATGTCGCCGAGGCCGCCGTGATCGGCATTCCCGACGACAAATGGGGCGAAGCCGTCAAGGCCATCGTCGTCATGAAGCCGGGCAAGCGCGCCACCGAGACCGACATCATCACCTTCACCCGCACCCGCATCGCCGGCTTCAAGACCCCGAAGAGCGTCGACTTCCTCGATGCCCTCCCACGCAATCCCTCGGGCAAGATCCTGCGGCGAAATCTGCGTGACCCGTATTGGGTAGGCAAGGATCGGCAGGTGAACTAACGGTGCAGACCTTTCGCGGCGATACATTCCGGATCGCTTCGCTGACGCTCGCGATGACGTGGAGAGAGCGTGCACTCTCTCGACGCCGTCATTGCGAGGCGCCCTTGCGCCGAAGCAATCCAGGGGCCACGTGACAGGTCTGGATTGCTACGCCGACGCTTGCGAAGACGGTCTTCGAATTACGACCACCTCACCTCTTGTTCACCCCCATGTAACCAAACAGGAAGCCCGCCACCTTGCGCATCTGGATCTCCTCGCTGCCTTCGGTGATACGGTAGCGGCGGTGGTGGCGATAGATGTGCTCGAACGGCTTGTGGCGCGAATAACCCATGCCGCCATGAACCTGGATGGCGCGGTCGGCGGCCTCGCAGCACAGGCGGTTAGCCCAGTAGTTGCACATCGAGACCTTGTCGGAGAGCGTGTGCTCGACCTGCGCCTGGGTGAGCTGGTCCATCTCCCACGCGGTCTTGCGGATCAGCAGCCGCAGCATCTCGGCTTGCGTGGCCAATTCGACCAGCGGCCACTGGATCGCCTGGTTCTCGGCCAGCGCCTTGCCGAACGGCTTGCGCTCGCGCGCATAGTTGACGCTCTCATTGATGCAGAACACAGCCGCGCCGAGCGAGCTCGCCGCTTGGCGGATGCGGTTCTCGTGCACGAAGCACTGCGCCAACGACAGCCCGCGCCCGACCTCGCCGAACAGGGCGTCCTCCGGCACGAACACGTCGGTGAAGCTGACGCGCGGATGGTCGGTCGGCATGTTGAAGGTCCAGAGATACTCCTCGACCTTCACGCCTTCGGCCTTGGCCGGCACCAGGAAGCAGGTGATGCCGCGCGCATCGCCGTCATTTCCCGAGGTGCGCGCGAACAACGCGCAGTGGGTGGCGACGTGCATCCCCGTCGTCCACATCTTCTCGCCGTTGATCAACCAGCCCTTTACGTTGTTGCGCGTGGCCGGAACGGCCTTGGTCTCCATATGGGTCGCATCCGAGCCGTGATGCGGCTCGGTGAGACCGAAGGTGATGCGGTACTTGCCGGTGATCGAGCCGTCGATCATCGCCTTCTGGTCGTCGCGGCCATAACGGTCGAGCATGGTGACGATCGGTAGATTGCCGACGATCGAGTGCTCGTTCTGCAGGTCGTTGTGCAGCCCGAGGCCCTTGGAGGCAAAGTGCTCGCGGATGACGGCCATCCAGAGGTTGGAGCCGTCCTTGCCGCCATAGCGCTTCGGGATCGCGAAGCGCAGGTGCCCGGCCGCGTCGGCGCGGTCCTTGGCCTTGCGCAGCAGCTGCTCCCAGTCATGCCGCGGCAGGCCGCCATTCTCGAAGTCCGTCCGCGCCCATTCGCGGCGATGATCGAAGAAGCGGATGTTGTCGTCGGCCTGCTCGAGCGGCTTGATCTCGGCTTCGATGAAGCGATCGAGCTCGTCGAGATAGGCGACCAGTTCCTTGGGCAAAGAAAAATCCATAGCGTGTCTCCCTGTGCGTGTCGTTGTTGCTCTTGATCAGGTCAGCCCTCCGCCGCGTGCTTGTGGCGCGCAGCGCGGTCGCGTATTTGGATGACTGCAGATGCAGCGCAGGCGCTAAGCTCGCGCAACGTTGCCAATCAGAAAACAGGAGGAACGGCCGATGGAGCTGAAATTCTCGAAGGTCACGCGCAAGGGACCGGTTACGATCGTGACCCTGGCGCGGCCAGAGGTCTACAACGCGCTGCATACAGACGCACATTACGAGCTCGAGGCGGTGTTCGACGGCTTCGCAGCCGATCCCGAGCAATGGGTCGCGATCGTGACCGGCGAAGGCGACAAGGCGTTCTGCGCCGGCAACGATTTGAAATGGCAGGCGGCCGGCGGCAAGCGCGGCTGGGGCCGCAGCGGCTTCGGCGGCCTCACCTCGCGTTTCGACTGCGACAAGCCGCTGATCGCCGCCGTCAACGGCGTCGCGATGGGCGGCGGCTTCGAGATCGCGCTGGCATGCGATCTGATCATCGCCTCGGAGAATGCGACCTTCGCGCTGCCCGAGCCGCGCGTCGGCCTCGCCGCGCTCGCCGGCGGCCTGCAGCGGCTGCCGCGCCAGATCGGCACGAAGCGCGCGATGGGCATGATCCTCACGGGACGCCATGTCGGCGCGCGCGAAGGCCACGAGCTTGGCTTCGTCAACGAGGTGGTGCCGCAGGGCGAGGCGCTGGCAGCGGCGGAGCGCTGGGCCGAGACCATTGCCAAGAACTCGCCGATGTCGATCCGCGCCTCCAAGCAGGCCATCGAGAAGGGCCTCGCGGTGTCGCTGCAGCAGGCCATCACCGAGCAGCGGGACTATCCGGCGGTGCAGGCGATGATGCACTCGCAGGACTACATCGAGGGACCCAAGGCGTTCTCCGAGAAGCGCGCGCCGAAATGGCTCGGGCGGTGAGTTCTGACTGAGGTCGTCATTCCGGGGCGCGCGCAGCGCGAGCCCGGAATCCATACTCCTGATCGTGGTTATGGATTCCGGGCTCGCGACTGCGTCGCGCCCCGGAATGACACCGGATGTTATCGAGAGACTTGCCCGGCTCTCAACGCGGTCATTGCGAGCGAAGCGAAGCAATCCAGACTGTCTCCGCCGAAACAGTCTGGATTGCTTCGTCGCTTGCGCTCCTCGCAATGACCGCGGAGATCTAGGCATCGTCGGTGCCCCTCCCCGCCTCGCGCTTGTAGGACGCATAGTTCGGCTGGTCGACGGCGAGCTTGTCGAGCGTCGTCTGCCAGAGGTGATTCTTGAGCCCTGGCGTCGCGAGGTCGATGGCGCCGCTCGCAATCTGCTCGGCAAGCACACGATTGAGATCGAGCAACGTGCCCTCCTGCCCAAGCAGTTCCTTCAACCGCGCATGCTCCGCCGCGTCCGCCGGCGCCGCCTGCGTCAGCTGCCGGACGACGAGATCCAGCGCGTTGATGCCGACGCGCAGCTTGAAAGCCTGATGTCCCGAGATCAGCGGCGCGATGTCGTCGCGCAGGAAGTCTGCGACCGCTTTCACCAGCTCATCCGGCCTCGGCTCGTCCTGCATCAGCCCTCTCCTCGCGGCGCCAGCAATCGCAGCAGATCGATCTCGGTCTCCGAGGCGCGGCGACCAATCATCGCGCGCTCCATCGAGTGGTCGGGACCGGCGCGAAACCGCTGCATCATGCCGCAGCACATCACGCCCCAGCGCAACGTGCCCATGACCTCCCAGAATTTCACGCGGTCAGGATCGACCCTGCGCCCGGTAGCCTCGTAGCCGGCGAACAGCTCCGCGCGCGATCCAAAGCCGCCGACGGGCTTGTCGATCTCGCCGAAGCGCCAGGAGTTGACGCAGATCCAGCCGAGATCCTCCATGGGATCGCCGAGATGTGCGAGCTCCCAGTCGAGCACCGCGCGCACGCCATCGGATCCGATGATCAGATTGCCGTTGCGGAAATCGCCGTGCACCAGGGCCACCTCGTCCGAGGGACCGGGATCGTTCTGCGACAGCCAGCGCAGCGCCAGATCGAATACCGGGCGCGGCCAGTCGAAGCTGCGATATTCGCGCGCAAGCTCCGCGATCTCGTTCGTCGTATTCATCTCACGCAACGCGGGCAAGGCGTGGCGCGGAATGCCGTGAATGCCGGCGGCGATACCGCCGAGCTGGCGCGCCAGCCGTGGCCTGGCCTCGGCGAATTCAGCATCGCGCAGAATCTTGCGCGCGATCGTCTCGCCGTCGACCCGGCGCATGATGAAGCCGGTGCCGAGATCGTCGGCCGGCATCAGCACGTGCAGCACCTCGGGCGACGGCACGCCGGCCGCATGCGCAAGCCGCATCAAGGCCGCCTCGTTGTCGAGGCCGGCGGCGCGTCCCGGCGCGGCGCCATAGCCCTTCGGCGAGCGGCGCAGGATGGCGCCGACGTCGCCGCCGGGATGAATGATGTCGAACCGCCAAGTCTCCTGGCTGGCGCCGCCGGAGAGCTTTGCAGCGCCCCGCACGCCGGTCGCGCCCGGCATGAACGAAGCGACGCAGCGGGACAGCTCGGTCTCGATCATTGGCCCTTGAACTTGGCCGGACGCTTTTCGAGGAACGCGGTGACGCCCTCCTTGAAATCGGCGGTGGAGCCGGCGATGCGCTGCGACTGGAATTCCTCGTTGAGCTGCTCCTCGAACGAGTTCTCCGGGCTCTCCCAATACAGCCGGCGGATCTGCGCCAGCGCCACCGTCGGGCCGTTGGCAAGATCGTGCGCGAGCTTCATCGTCTCCTCTTTCAGAGCCGCGTCGTCATAGACGCGGTTGACGAGGCCCCATTGCAGCGCCGTCTCGGCCGGCAGCTTCTCGCCGAGCAGCGACAGCTCGATCGCCCGCGCCTTGCCGACGAGGCGCGGCAACAGCCAGGTCGAGCCGCAATCGGGGACGAGGCCGATGCGACGGAAGGCCTGCAGGAAGTAGGCGGACTTCGCGCACAGGATCATGTCGCCCATCAGCGCGAAGCTCATGCCGGCGCCGGCAGCCGGGCCGTTCACCGACGTCACGATCGGGCAATGCAGGTTGCGCAGGCGGCGCAGGAACGGATGGAAGGCGGTCTCGAGCGCAGCGCCGGCGTTGCTGCGGCCAGGCTTGGCCTGCGCATTGCGGCCCTGCAGATTGGCGCCGGTGCAGAACGCGCGGCCGGCGCCGGTCACGACCAGGCAGCGCACGTCCGCCTTCTTTTCATCGATCTCATCGAGCGCCTCGGCGAGGCCGCCCAGCATGTCGATCGAGACCGCGTTCATGACCTCCTGATGATCGAGCGTGAGGACGGCGACGGGCCCGTCGAAATCGAGCGTGACGTGCTTGAACTGCATGGTTTCCTCTCAAGTGCTGTTCGATCGCTGCATTCTTCGCCGCGGAAATTCGACGCGCAGCCCGGTTCGTGCGGCATATTTGATTTTTGCGCTTCGCTTGTCCATGGTTGCGTCATCCAAATAACCGAAGCGCTGATAGCGCGCTCACATCCACGGAAGCGCTCATGACCATGTTCGATCTTACCGGCCGTGTGGCCGTCATCACCGGCGGCAATGGAGGCATAGGCCTCGGCATCGCCCAGGCACTTGCGTCCAGTGGCTGCAACGTCTCGATCTGGGGCCGCAACGCGGAGAAGAACAAGGCGGCCGCGGCTTCGATGGCCGCGGGTCCCGGCAAGGTCGACACCCGAATTTGCGACGTCACCAGTGCCGCTTCCGTCGCTGAGGCGATGAAAGGCACGCTGGAAACGTTCGGCCGCGTCGACGGCTGCTTCGCGAATGCCGGCATCGGCGGCGGCGGCCGCAAGCCCTTCATCGAGCGCAGCGAGGAAGAGTGGCGCAAGATGTTCGCGACCAATCTCGACGGCGTCTTCCACGCATTCCAGGCCGCCGCGCGGCACATGACGGCGCGGGCGGAGTCCGGCGATGCCTTCGGTCGGCTGGTCGCGACCTCGAGCCTCGCGTCGCTGTTCGGCACCGCGCGCAACGAGCATTATGCGGGGACCAAGGCCGCGCTCAACGCGCTGTGCCGGGCGCTTGCCGTGGAGCTTGCGCGCTACGGCGTCACGGCGAACGCGATCCTGCCGGGCTGGATCAAGAGCGACATGACCGCCGGCATCATGGGCAACGAGAAGTTCGTCGCCAACGTGATGCCGCGCATTCCGGTGCGCCGCTTCGGCGAGCCGTCGGATTTCGGCGGCATCGCCGTGTACCTGATGAGCAAGGCCTCGTCCTATCACACCGCCGACTGCTTCGTGATCGACGGCGGCTACACCGCGTTCTGACCCGCCCGGGATCCCGGTGGATCGATGCGTCGGTCCACCGGACCCGGATTTGTTCCCGGCGAATATTCCAAGATTTCCGAAATTTAATCCGTCCCCGGCTGCCACGCCCTCGTGACCTCGGCGTTGTCCCGCATCACATGACGAGGAGAACGCAAGGGGAAGGAAGTCATGAAGCGCGGCCTGACGGTTTTGGCCTGTGTGTCTGCCCTGACTGTGGCCGGCTATTTCGCCATCGCCAAGTGGGGCATCCAGCACGAGAGCCGTGAGTTCTACGACGCCGAGCGGCAGCGGCCGATCACGGTCGACGTCGCCGTGCGCAAGGACTACGAGATGAAGGCCAATGCCGGCCTGTGGCGGCTGCCGGTCGCGATCATCAGCAACGGCAACACGGTGAAGAACACCGAGTACTCCTTCCTCGCCAACGTCTTTGCTGCCCGCGGCTACTTGGTTGCCAGCGTCCAGCAGGACCTGCCGACGGATCCGCCGCTCGTCACCAAGGTCGGACTGCCCTATGTCGGCCGGCTCGACGTCTACAAGAAGGGCGAGGCCAACATCCTCTGCGTGCTCCGCGAGATGAAGAAGCGGCATCCCAACGCGAACTATGACCATCTGACCCTGGTCGGCCATTCCAACGGCGGCGACACCGCGATGTATTTCGCCAAGGAGCATCCGGACATCGTGTCCCAGGTAGTGACGCTCGACAATCTTCGCGTTCCCTTCGTCGTTCGCGACAAGCTGAAGATCCTGTCGTTCCGCTCGGACGATCCGCAATTCAAGACCGATCCTGACGTGCTGCCCAAGCACCTTGGGGTAAAGAGCGGCATCGACATCATCAAGACCGAGTTCCAGCATACCTGGATGAGCGATCGCGGTCCGTACACGGCGCGCGAGCGGATCCAGGCGACGCTCGACAAGTTCCTCGGCGGCGATGCGACCAGCGAGCTGGCACCGGCGGACACGGACAATCTGATCGTGAACAATGCGGGCGCGGCGCTGCCCTGACAAGGCGCAGCGGCTTTGCGAATTGGTGCATGGCAGCTGCGCCACGGCGCAGCTGCCATCTGACCCGATTTATCAGTCCTGCGGCTTCTTGGCCGGCGGGCCGTTCTTGTTGCCCGGCATGCCCTTGATGTTCGAGGGATCCTGGGCGCTGACGTTCGGATTCTGCTGATTGATGGTCGAGGTCGAGCCCACCGTGCCCGAGCTTGTTGCCGCGGGGCCATTCTTGTTGCCCGCGGCTCCCTGAATGCCCGCTCCCGAGTTCTGCGCGCTCGGTGGATTGGTCGGCTGCTGGCCGCCCTGCGCCAAGGCCGAGGTGGCCGAGACGACGAACGCACACGCGATCAGGCTGATCATCGGTTTCATGGCGTAACCTCCTTTTGTCGTTGCTGTGCTGTTCGAACGTGGGGCTCTCCGAGCCGTTCCCGGAAACATGGAATTTCGCGGCGCCGTGCAGGCACGCAGCCGCTGCCCGCTTTATCCGCTTCCGCATTGCGTCACAGCTGACTAACCTCGGCCGACTTGACCGATCAGAGGCAAAACCATGGAATACCTGTCGACCGATCTCAGCCCGCGCGAGCGCTACAAGATCCTGACCTCCTTCGTGCTGCCGCGGCCGATCGCCTGGGTCACGACCAAGGGCGAGACCGGGGTCGTCAATGCCGCGCCGTTCTCGTTCTTCAACGCGATGGGCGAGGACCCGCCGCTCTGCGTGTTCGCGATCAATCTGCGGCCCGACGGCCGGGTCAAGGACACGCTCGTCAACATTCGCCGCGCCGGTGAGTTCGTCGTGCACATCACCGACGAGCCGCTGGCGGAGGCGATGCACGAGACCGGCGGCGACTTCCCGCCCGAGATCGGTGAGCCCGATCACCTCGGCCTCAAGCTCGCGCCCTCGCGCATGATCGGCGTACCGCGGCTGGCCGATGCGCCGTTCGCGATGGAATGCAGAACCTGGCAGCTGATCGACGTCAATGGCGACCGCGTGCTGGTGCTCGGCGAGGGCCTCGCCTTCCACATCCGCGACGAGCTCTGGGACAGCGCGAAGATGCGGGTCGAGATGGAGCTGTTCCACCCGGTCGGGCGCATGTTCGCCGACCGCTATTGCCGCACCAACGACCGGATGGATTTCCCGCCGGCCAAGGGTGCGCCTTAATCGCCTGCAGCGACGGCGTCAGTAGGCCGCCGTGAGATAATCGACGATCTTGCCGACATCGGCCTCGGCGATCGGCGCGCCATAGACCTTGATCATCTTGGTGACCTCGGCCTGCCAGAACTCCTTCTTGTTCTTCATCGGCGGCTGCGTCCTGATGTAGTCGGCGGAGTGACAGGCCGTGCAATTGCCTTGCGCGACGGCGAGATCAGGCCCTGGCTTCAAGACCGCCGTCTCCTGCGGAACCTTGTAGTTGACCGGTGCCGCCGTGAGCGAGACGGGGCTGCCGGCGAGGCAGCCAAGCACGACGGCCAGCATGGCGAGGAGGAAAGACGTGCGTTGCATGGTCATTCTCCTCAGGCGGCCGTGACGCGGACGGTCTCGACGACATTGCGCAGATAGCCGGCCGGATTCCAGCGCGGCGTATCCGGCTGGGTCTCGCCGGAATTGCTGGTGGCCCGCACCTTCAGATCATGGGAGCCCGCAGCAAGCTTCACCGGCAGCTTCCACTCGCGGAAGGAATATTTTCCGAGGTCCTTGCCGAGCTTGGCGTCGGTCCAGGTCTGGCCGCCATCGGTCGAGACCGCGACCTGCTTGATCCCGCTGCCGCCGTCGAATGCGATGCCACGCAGCGTCGCCGTGCCGGTCTTCAGCTTCGCCCCGTCGCTCACGCTGGTGATGAAGGAGCGGACCGTGAAGCGATTGATCGGGATCGTCGCTTTCGGCGCCGTGCCGGGCTCGACGGCATTGTTCGGCGTGTCCGGAATGCGATAGGCCGATTTCATCCAGAAGCCGTCGAAGACGCTGTCGATGACGGTGATCTCGTTGAGGTGCTTGACCCAATAGGTGCCGTAGTAGCCGGGAACGATCAGGCGCAGCGGAAAGCCGTTCAGGAACGGCAGATCCTCCCCGTTCATGCCATAGGCGAGCATCACTTCGCCGTTCATGGCATGATCGAGGTCGAGCGCCTTGACGAAGTCGGGCGTCTTGTCGATGACCGGGGCATCCATGCCGCCGAAGGTGACCTGCTTGGCGCCGGCCTGGACACCCGCCATCTCGAGAACGGTCTTCAGCGGCACGCCGCGCCAGCGCGCATTGCCCATGGCGCCATTGCCGAGCTGGCCGCCGGCGACGCGCGGCTCGAAGAAGCCGCGGCTGTTGCCGGAGCATTGATTGACGGCGACGATCTCCGTCGCCTTCATCTTTCTGATGTCCTTGAGCGACAGCTTGAGCGGCTTGTCGACCTTGCCGTTGATCTCCAGCGTGAACTTGTCCGGATCGAGATCGTAGGGCAGGCCCGCCAGATGATAGCGCACGAAGAAAGCGTTGTTCGGCGTGATCACGCTGTCATTGAACACCGCGAACGGCGTCTCGAGTTGCGGCGGCCGGCTGGTCAGCCCGATCATCGGCCGCTTCTGCGGATACTTCACCAGCGGGCGCTCGCCATTGGCGAAGGGCAGCGTCACCATGTCCTCAGCCAGCGCGCGCCCAGCGCCAATGCCGCCCAGCAAGGCCGCCAGGCCCGCTCCCTTGAGAAGATCACGCCTGTCGATCATGGAACTCTCTCCGGAGTTGTCGTTCTCGCCCAGGTCATCGCAGCACGATGTGCCGTCCGGGGCGCTGCATGCCGAGCCGCAGGCAGATGATAGTTGCACGATTCTGCTGCGCCGAGAAAAGACGTGATTGCCTAGAGATCAATCCATCGCGATCCGCTGCACTGCGGCAAGAACCGGCCGTGCATGGGCAATGCAGTATGGACGCGGGTCACCCTGTCGAAGCGACGGATCAGCAGCTCTCTCCGCGTCATTGCGAGCGAAGCAATCCAGGACTGCGCGCGCGACTCTGGATTGCTTCGTCGCTGCGCTCCTCGCAATGACGGCCCGCTGAAGCTCGGCCTCAAACGCCATCACAGCCGCCCACCGTCGGTGACGGAGAGGAAGCGCGGTGGGCACGGCGCGCGAGAGACTGTGTTCGCCGAGATGGCGGTGAAGCGCCTTTGCCCACCCTACAACTCAGCTGTCATCACCCGCGAAAGCGGGTGATCCAGTATTCCAGAGGCAATTGTGATCGACCGAGGGGCCGCGGCGTACTGGATGCCCCGCCGAAGCCTGTCATCGGGCTCGCCAAGGCGAGCCCGATGGCGGGGCATGACAGCAGTGTGAAAGGCGGGAGTGCCCTACCCCGCCGCTCCGATCTTGTCCTGCGTCTTGGTGTCGAAATCGCTGGCGTCGTGGCGTTCGTGGAGCTGGCTCTTGGGATCGCCGGAGACGCGATTGACCATGCGGCCGCGCTTCACCGGGATGCGCTGCGCGATCTGGTCGGTCCAGCGCTGGACGTTCTTGTAGTCCTGCACCGAGAGGAATTCGCCGCCTTCGTACAGCAGGCCCTTGGCCAGCGAGCCGTACCACGGCCACACCGCGATGTCGGCGATAGTGTAGTCCGGACCGGCGAGATATTCGCTTTCCGAAAGACGCCGGTCGAGCACGTCGAGCTGGCGCTTCACCTCCATCGCGAAGCGGTCGATGGCATATTCGATCTTGGTCGGCGCATAGGCATAGAAGTGGCCGAAGCCGCCGCCGAGATAGGGCGCGGCGCCCATCTGCCAGAACAGCCAGGACAGGCATTCGGCGCGCTTGGCCGGCTCGGTCGGCAGCAAGGCGCCGAACTTCTCGGCGAGATAGACCAGGATGGCGCCGGACTCGAACACGCGGATCGGCTCCGGGCCACTGCGGTCGAGCAGCGCCGGGATCTTGGAATTCGGATTGATGCTGACGAAGCCGGAGCCGAACTGATCGCCCTCGCCGATGCGGATGAGCCAAGCGTCATATTCCGCGCCGGCATGGCCGAGCGCCAAAAGCTCCTCCAGCATCACCGTGACCTTGACGCCGTTCGGCGTGCCCAGCGAATAGAGCTGCAAGGGATGACGGCCGACAGGCAATTCCTTGTCGTGGGTCGGCCCCGCGATCGGCCGGTTGATGTTGGCGAAGCGGCCACCGCTCGCCTTGTTCCAGGTCCAGACCTTGGGCGGGACGTAGCTGTTCTGTTCGGACACGAATAACTCCGGCGTGAGCGGCAATGATGCAGAGGTTTTAAGCGCATATGCCGTGAAGCGGAAGCCATGCCGCGCGCGGGCACCATCCGCATTTTCTGCATTGCGCGGTCGAACCTGCGATGACAGAACGGAGACAAGATAACAAGGACGGCCCCTGATGGGCCGGCCCTCGGAAACGCCGATGACTGCAAATCCCCTGCCCGCGGACCGCATTCCCGTCATCGTCGGCGTCGGCGAGATCGTCGATCGCCCCAAGGAGATCGGCGACGGCCTCGAGCCGCTGGCGCTGCTCGAACAGGCCATCCGCCGGGCGGAAAACGACGCCGGCGCCAAGCTGGTTCAGGACGCCGGCTCGCTCGACGTCGTCAATTTCCTGAGCTGGCGCTATCGCGATCCCGAGCGATTGCTGGCGCAGCGGCTGGGCATCAACCCGTCGCATTGTCACTACGGGCCGGTCGGCGGCGAGAGCCCGATCCGTTTCCTGCACGAGGCCGCGTTGCGGATCGCACGCGGTGAATGCGAGGTCGCCGTGGTCTGCGGCGCGGAGGCGCAGTCGACCGCGACCAAGGCGGAGCGCGCCGGCGTGCAGCTGCCGTGGACGCCGTTCGCCCATGATGTCGAGGAGCCGAAGCGCGGCGCCGCGTTCCAGAAGCCGCTCGCGGTCAAACTCGGCGTGTTCCGCCCGGTCTCGGTCTATCCGTTCTACGAGGTCGCGAGCGCGGCGAAGTGGGGTCAGACGCCGCGGCAGGCGCTCGCCGAATCCGGCGAGCTGTGGTCGCGCTTCTCGGCGGTCGCTGCGTACAATCCGAATGCCTGGCTGAAGCGGCATTTTGCGCCCGAGGAAATCACGACGCCGTCGCCCGACAACCGGCCGATCGCCTGGCCGTACACCAAGCTGATGGTCGCCAATCCCATGGTCAACATGGGCGCGGCGCTGATCCTGACAAGCCTTGCGAAGGCGCGGGCCGCCGGCATCGCCGACACCAGGATGATCTATCCGCTCGGCGGCGCATCGGCCGAGGATCCGCGCGACTATCTCACGCGCGATCAGTTCGCCGAGAGCCATCCGCAGAATGCGGTGCTGCAGGCCGCGATGAATCTGGTCGGCGGCACGGGCACGGCGTTCGACGTCATTGAGCTCTACAGCTGCTTTCCCTGCGTGCCGAAGATGGCGCGGCGAACGCTCGGGCTCGGCGCCGACGTCGAGCCCACCGTGACGGGCGGGCTGACCTTCTTCGGCGCGCCGCTCAACACCTACATGACGCATGCGGCCTGCGCGATGGTGCGGCGGCTGCGCGGCGGCGGCGCCAAGCGCGGCTTGCTGTATGGCCAAGGCGGCTTCGTCACCAAGCATCATGCGCTGGTGATCTCGCGCGAGCCGCCATCGGTGCTGTCGCAGGATGTCAGCGTCCAGGCCGAGGCCGACCGGCATCGCGCAACGGCGCCGGATTTCGTCACCGAGGCCGGCGGTCACGGCAAGGTCGAAAGCTTCACCACGTTGCATGACCGCAACGGCCAGGTCGAGCATGGCGTGGTCATGCTGCGCACCGAGCAGGACACCCGCACGCTCGCGCGCGTCCCTGCGCAGGATACGGCCACGCTGGCGCGCCTGATGAATCTGGACAGCACCCCGGTCGGCGCGCTCGGCACCATCACCATGGCGGCCGACGGCGTACCTGAGTGGACCGCGAATTAGTTGCTCCTCATCGACGATGGAATGGTCCAATAACGGTGGACGTGACGCGATGAGATTGATCGCTCACACCTCCCGCGCCTCTCGCTGCCATCGCGCATAGGCCGCATCCCAGCCGGGATCGGCGTCCGCCGCAAAGCCGAGTGTCCTGCCGCCGCCGAGGTCACGGAAGCCGCTCATCGCGCGGCGGTGCGCGCCGCTTCTGACATAGGCGCGCATGCTGGCCTCGTCGGTCCAGACCGTCAGCGTGTGATAGATCCCGTCCACTGGGCGGAGCTCGACGCGGAGATTACCAGGGGCCTTGCGCGCCTGACGCACCGCGCGCAGCGTATGCCACCAGAAGCGGACGCGGCGCACGAGGCCGCGATGCGGACGGAAGCCGGTGACGGAGACGTAGACGCTCATGGCGTGATCATGGGATGACGAACCTGGATCTCACACCGCTCCGACCCGATCGGCAGGCAGACGGCCGTCAGCAGAACGCTGCGCACCGCGGCGTGGATTTCGGCACGCGCATCACGCAACCGGCATCGTCTCAGCGCCCGCTGGCGCCCGGCGCCGCATTGACCGGCAGCGTGCCGGTGGTCTCCGGCGCTGACGGACGCGCGCGCTCGTCACCCGCGAGCTGCTGCTCGCGCTTGCGCTCGAGCGCCTCGTCGCGACGGGCTGCGGCGATCGCCAGGCCCGGGCTAAGCTTGAGCGCCTGGTTGAAGTCGGCGAGCGCCCGGTCGTAGCGGCCTTTCGCCAACCACACCGCGCCACGGTCGCTGTACAGCTCGGCATCTCTGAAGCTCATGCGCACGGCGCGATCGAGATCGACCAGCGCCTCGTCGAGTTCGCCCTTCTGCTGAAGCGCGAGGCCGCGGTCGCGAAACAGCGCCGGGTTGGACGGATCCAGCCGGATGGCGCTGTCGTAGTCGGCCAGCGCCAGGTCCCACCGGCCGAGACGCCCGAGGTCCTTGGCGCGATAGCGATAGATGTCGGCATTGCGCGGCGCGAGCTGGATCGCTTCGTCGAAATCGGCGACCGCGCGATCGAGATCGCCCTGCCGGCTGCGTTCCAGCGCCCGCTTCAGGAACGACGCGGCGGTGGTCGGAGCCGTCGCCGCGACCGCCTCGGCTGGCTTGGGCTCAGCAATGGCAGGCGGCAGAGGGGTCTCAGGCGCCGTTGGTTTGGCAATCGGATTCGCGACGCTGGCGGTGTCCTGAACGGGAGGCGCCGCGGCAATGTCGCGCGGCGCCGCAGGCGGCGGTGCAGAGGGTGGCTGCTGCGTGACCGAGCGCGTTGTCTGTGGCCGGCCGAGCCAGTCCCCCATTGACGGCAGCAGCAGGATCTCCAGCCCGATCAGGATGGCGCTGAGCACGGCCGTGGCGGCGGTGAACTGCAGGATCGCGTCCCAGCGCTCGCGCCGGGCGCGTTGACGCTTGTCTGCCAGATCAGCGTCGTACTCGGCGCGCAGATCGCGATCGCGCAGCACTTTGTAGGCGACGATGATCATCTTGAGCTCGTGCTCCGACGCCGCGTCGCCTCCGCCCTTCAGGTCGGGATGATGGGCCTTGGCGGCCTGGCGGAACGCCCGCTTGATCGTGTCGAGATCGGCGCGCGGCGAGACGCCGAGCACCTCGTAATGCGTCCTCATGGCTCGGCCCCGCACCCTGCCGGCGGGCCCGGCGCGTGGTCAAGCCGGGAGCAGATCGAGCGCATAATGGGCGCCATCACGGTTGAGCCGGCCGAACGCGGCCCATGGAAAATGAGATCCACACAGCAACATCTTTTCTGCAACGATACGATCGAGCAATTTGCGCCGGCTGGCTTCGGCTGCCGGCCCGTCCTGGTCATAGGCCCCGTGCCATTCGGGATGCCGCAGACAGAACGTCGGCACGTAGGCCGTATCACCCGAGATCATCAGCTGCTCCGCGCCGGAGCTGAGATGAAACGCGGTGTGTCCCGGGGTGTGCCCGGGAACGCTGACGAAATGAATGCCGGGCACCACCTCGTCCTCGCCCTCGACGGGCAGCACATTCTTCCAGCTCGGGATCACGCCCTGAATACGCCGCGCCAGCGACTGCCGCCATGGCGGCAGCCGGCTGGTCTGCGACGGGTCGGTCCAGAACTTGTACTCGGCCGCGGCGACGATGATCTCGGCGTTGGGAAACACCGGCGTGTCGGTGTCCTCGCGGATCAGGCCGAAGATGTGATCAGGATGGAAATGGGAAATGAGAATGGTGTCGATGTCCTGCGGACGAAGACCGACCGCCTTCAGATTGTCCAGCATCCGTCCGGAGATGAAGACCGAGTCGGAGTTGTAGCCCTGGACCTGACCACCGCCGCCGGCGTCGCACAGCACGGTCTTGCCTTTCAGCCGCACCACGAAGGTGGAGATCGGCACCGTGACGAAAGCGGTGCTGAGGCCGGCCGCGCGCTGCACCTCCTTGACGTCGCTGACGCTGGCATTGCTGAAGAAGCCGGCCTCGTGCGGCTTCTCCCAGACGCCGTCATAGAGCGCGATCACCTCGGCCTCGCCGATCATGATCCGGCGATAGCCGCGCTCGGGATCTTCCGTGCGGCGGCGCGGCTTGGCAGCCACGACGGCAATGCCGGCATCGAGACCAAAGGCCGCGGCAGCAGTCGCAGCCGTCAGCACCAAGTCCCTGCGCGAAACTCCGCCTGCTATCCAATCGCCTGCCACGCACAAATACCGCCGGTTGAAGGTGATCAGGATACAAGTAACCTGTGCACCTTAGCGGGATTATGGCATGATGACGGCCTTTCTAGCGGGCGGCTCGTTGGTAGCGAGCAAGGTAAACGCTGTTGCGGCGAGGTGACCGGCCGGAGCGACCCGGCATCTCGTTCGTGCATCGCACGCGACAACGGCCATAGTTGGCCGTCGCCGGTATCGAGAGACTGCCTGATCAGGCGGCGCGGACCGACTGCAGGAAGCGGCTGACCTCCTGCTTGAGCTTGTTGCTATCACCGGACAGCTGCCGCGCTGCCGTGAGCACCGTGCTCGAAGTGTCGCCGGTTTCGGCGGCGCCGCGCTGCACGTCGGTGACGTTGGCGGAGACCTGTTGCGTCCCCATCGCGGCCTGCTGAATGTTGCGCGAGATCTCGGCGGTGGCCGCCCCCTGCTCCTCGACGGCGGCCGCCACGGCCGCTGCGATCTCGGAGAGGCGCTCGATCGTCGTCGAGATCTCCCGGATGGCGCCGACCGATTCCTGGGTCGCGCCCTGAATGCCGGAAATCTGCTGGCCGATCTCGCCGGTGGCCTTGGCGGTCTGCTCGGCCAGCGCCTTGACCTCCGACGCCACGACGGCGAAGCCGCGGCCCGCTTCACCGGCGCGCGCCGCCTCGATGGTGGCATTGAGCGCCAGCAGGTTGGTCTGGCCGGCGATCGTGTTGATCAGCTCGACGACGTCGCCGATCCGGGTTGCGGCCTTGGAGAGCTCGCCGACGCGATCATTGGTGCGGCGGGCCTGCTCTACGGCATCGGCCGCGATGCGTGCCGACTCCTGGACCTGACGGCTGATCTCCCGCACGGATGACGTCAACTCCTCGGTCGCGGAGGCGACGGCCTGGACGTTGGCCGAGGCCTCTTCCGAAGCCGCGGCGACAGTCGTCGAAAGCTCCTGTCCGCGCATTGCGGTGCCCGACAGCGAATTCGCCGAGCTCTCGAGATTGCTCGACGCCGACGAGACGGTCTCGACGATATTGCCGATCGCCCCTTCGAAACTGTCGGCAAGCGCCGACATCTCCTGCTTGCGCGTGCGCGCCGCGCGCTGCTCCTGCTCCTGCAGCTCCCTGGCGTTGAAGCGCACCATCGTCTGCACCGTCTGCAGGTTGCGCAAGGCGCGGCCGATCTCGTCGTCGCGCGCGATGTGCATGCGGGTGTCGAGCTTGCCCTGGGTGATGTTCTCCATCGTCTCGTTGACATGATCGAGCGGCCCGACGATGACGCTGATGGTGCGCAAGCCGATGAGGCCGCACAGCACGATGCCTGCAGCCGCGATCGCTGCGCCGGCCATGCCGCCAAGCCCGCCTTCGCCGAACGAGATGATGCCGAGCGCGATCAGAAACAGTGTCTGCAATCCGACCAGCGTCCGCAGCCGCGATGCGATCGAGCCGGTGAACATCGCGAGGTGATCGAACAGCGAGCGACGCCGAACGATTCCGTCATCGATCTTGTAGCCGTGCGGCTTCTTTTCGCGGATCGCAGCATAGACCTGCTCGGCCTCGGCGCGCTGGTCGGATGGCAGCTTGGTGCGCACCGACGTGTAGCCGACGACTTGGCCGTCCTTGCGGATGGGCGAGGCGGTCGCCAGCACCCAGTAATAGTCACCGTTCTTGCGCCGGTTCTTCACCGCGCCGACCCACGGCCGCCCCGCCTTCAGCGTGGTCCAGAGATTGTCGAACGCCTCCGGCGGCATGTCGGGATGACGCACGATGTTGTGCGGCTGCCCCATCAGCTCGGCTTCGGTGAAGCCGGCGGCTTTGACGAAGTCCTCATTGAAGAAGGTGAGCTTGCCCTTCGCGTCGGTCTTCGACACGATCAGGGTGTCATCCGTGATCGGATATTCGACTTTGGTAACAGGCAGGTTCGTGCGCATGGCGAGACTCCCAGCTGATGACCCAAAGGTCATGCCTGACGGCTGTGGCGGTCACGCCCGCATTGGCATGACTGTTTTTGTTAGGTGCGATGCTCCACTTTTGCAGTCACCGATTAATCCAACATAAAGCTTTGCAACCGGGAAAATACGGATCGGCCCATCAATGCACCCGAGGTTGCATAACTGCGCGCATTCCGCCGCCTTCGCGGCCGGTGTATTGCCGACGCAGCGACATGGAAGCGGGGCTGACTTGATAGTGCGCGCTTCGAAACGTCGAAGGCCCGGGCGTCGCCGCCCAGGCCTTCGTTAAACGTCGAGATCGGAGCTGACCGATCGCTGCGATGTCAGCTCACGCCGCCCTCACCGAGCCGAGGAAGCTCGCGACCTCCTGCTTCAGGCGGCTGCTGTCGCCAGACAGCGCCTGTGCTGCCCCAAGCACCTGCGCCGAGGCGGCGCCGGTCTCGCTGGCGCCGCGTTGAACCTCGGTGATGTTGACCGAGACCTGCTGCGTCCCGTGGGCCGCCTGCTGGACGTTGCGCGAGATCTCCTGCGTCGCTGCGCCCTGCTCCTCGACGGCGGCCGCGATGGCCGAGGAGATCTCCGACAGCTTCTCGATCGTCGTCGAGATGTCCTTGATCGCCGCGACCGACTCCTGGGTCGCAACCTGGATGCTCGAGATCTGCTGGCCGATCTCGCCGGTCGCCTTCGCGGTCTGCTCCGCCAGTGCCTTGACCTCCGAGGCGACCACGGCAAATCCGCGGCCGGCATCGCCGGCACGTGCCGCCTCGATCGTGGCGTTGAGCGCGAGCAGATTGGTCTGGCCCGCGATCGTGTTGATGAGCTCGACAACGTCGCCGATGCGGGTCGCCGCCTTCGACAGCTCGCTGACGCGACCGGTCGTGCTGCGGGCCTGCCCGACGGCATCGATGGCGATGCGCGCGGA
Source organism: Bradyrhizobium sp. HKCCYLS2038 (assembly GCF_051167655.1). NCBI lineage: Bacteria > Pseudomonadati > Pseudomonadota > Alphaproteobacteria > Hyphomicrobiales > Nitrobacteraceae > Bradyrhizobium > Bradyrhizobium sp. HKCCYLS2038. Next base: position 317,259 of record NZ_JBNPTM010000005.1, read on the forward strand.
TTCCTGCACCTGACGGCTGATCTCGGTGACGGAGGACGCCATCTGCTCGGTCGCGGATGCCACCGATTGCACGTTGGTAGTGGCTTCCTCCGACGCCGCGGCAACGGCCGTCGTCAGCCCCTGCGAGCGCGTCGCCGCCTGGGTCAGCGTGGTCGCAGACTGTTCGAGCTGGCTCGAGGCCGACGAAACGGTGTTCACGATCTCACCGACGGCTGCCTCGAACTGTTCGGCGAGCCGCTGCATGTCCGCCTTGCGCTGGCGGACGAGGACTGCGTCCTGCGCGCTCTTGGCCTCGGCTTCGGCGCGCGCCTTGTCCTCCGCATTGCCTTGGATCACCGTCACGGTCTTGGCGAGATCACCGATCTCGTCGCCGCGGGCCGCGCCGGGAATCACGATGTCGAGCCGGCCGCGTGCCATCTCGCCGAGCGCCGCATTCAGCCGGGTCAGCGGCCGCGCGATGCCGAGGAACGAGAACACGACCAAGCCGATCACCGACAACAGCACCGCCAGTCCGACGAACAGGGTGACATGGCTCGCCTGCGCGGCGACCTGATCGGCGTCGAAGCGGGCGCTGGCGTTGCGCGCGCGGGCATCCTGGACCGCGCCCGTCATCAGCTCGCCGGCCTCGCTGAGATAGATCAGCGTGCGATCACGCAGAATGGATTCCTTCATCCCTTCGATCTTCACCACATCGTCGTTGGCGACGACGAAATCCGAAGCGAGGCCGTTGAGCTTGGTGATCGTGGCCTGGATCTCGCGATCGTCGGCCAGCATGCGGGCATCGGTCAGCGCGCTCTTCAGCAGCGGCACCGTCTGCTTCAGGGTCGCGATCGCCGCGGCATCACCGGTCACGCCGAACCGCCATGCCTGGGAGCGCATGTAGTTCAGCTTGGCGTCGGCCGCGTGCAGCTGACGCTCGACCCGCTCACGGAAGGCGAGGTTCGGCAAGCCAGGCGAGGCCAGCAGCCCCTTCAGACTGTTGGACCATTCGTTGGAGACCGCGCTGCGCTTGTCGATCTGCAGCAGCAGCGTCTTTTGCGCCTCGGCGAGGTCCACCGCTCCGGCCGCGTAGCTCGTCATCAGCTGCTTGAGCCGGCTCAGCCGGGCGCGATTGTCGGCGGTCGACACGCTGGCCAGCGCGGCTTCGATGTCGGTGACCATCGCGGTCGAGAACTGCTGAATCTCGGCAGCCGCCTTCTCCGCGTCGGCCGGCGCCCGCGCCAGCCGCGCCGAGCGGCCTGCGAGCTGGGTCTGCTGCATGTTGATGCTGGCGGACAAGACGCTCTCGACGACGCGCCGCGCGCGCTCGGCCTGCTGACTGGCCTGGCCGACGGCTCTCTCCGCCATCATCTGGTTGACGATCATGCCGACCGCCAGAGATGCGCCGATGACGCCAGCGAGCCCGAGTTTGTAGCCGATCCGATTCAGTTTCATTGCCCCACCCACAGAAGGACGCGTCACGCGACGCACTCCGTCTCAGCGGTATATGGGTGAGGTACTAAGAGACCCGTTAATTTACGGGAGTCATCGCGCATTACACGCGAAAAACATCTGCTGATTCCTTGTGCTTTGCGGCGCTTATAACGGCACGAGCGATACAGATCGGGACATCGGCACCCCGGCTGTGCGGATCGTTCCGAAATCCGGCACAACACTGAGCAGCCGGCATGCGGCCGATGCGCCGCTAGCGCATCAGCCCCAATGCATCCGCGAAAAACTGCGGCCCGCCGAAATTGCCCGACTTCAGCGCCAGCAGCATGTCGCCTGCTTCAGCGCCGATCGCGCGCAACACCGGCACGCCGGCTGCGATCTCCGGCCCGACCAGGAAGCCCGGGATCCCGATTCGGTCGACGACGGCACCGGAGGTCTCACCGCCTGCCACGATCAGACGCCGGACGCCGGCTTGGATCAGCCCCTCGGCGAGATCGGCCATGGCCTGCTCGATGGCATGCCCAGCCGCCTCGCGGCCATGCTTGGCCTGCAGCGCGCCGACCTGATCGGGTGTGGCGCTGGAGGCGATCAGCACCGGTCCCTTGCCGATGCGCTCACGCGCCCAGGTCAGCGCCCGGTGCGTTTCGTCAGGGCCGGCGACGAGGCCCGCCGCGTCGAGGTGCAGCACCGGCATGATGTCTTCGGCCTGCGCGATCTGCTGCAACGTCGCCTGCGAGCAGCTGCCCGCGAGACAGGCCGCGAGGCCGCCGACCGGCGCGTCGGCGTGATGATGCGCGAAGGCGTGCGAATGCGCCTGGCCGGCCGCGACCAACGCCCGCGCCAGGCCGAGCCCGATGCCGGAGGCGCCAACCGAGACCTTGTGCTGCAGGGCGGCCGCACCGATTGCGGTCAGGTCGGCATCGAACACGGCATCGACGATCGCCGCCGCCATGCCCTGCCCGACAAGCTCCTGCAGCCGGTGGCCGATGGCCTCGGGGCCGTGCACGACGGTCGCGAGATCGACCAGACCGACCTTCCGCCGGCTCTGGCGGCCGAGCACGCGCACCAGATTGGCATCGTGCATCGGGTTGAGCGGATGATCCTTCAGCGGGCTCTCGTTGAGCGGCACGCCGCCGACGAACAGGTTGCCCTGATAGACGGTGCGCTTGGTTTCCGGGAACGCCGGCGTCACCAGCACGATGCCATCGCCGGCATCGCCCGCGAGCGCGTCCATGACAGGGCCGATGTTGCCGGCATCGGTGGAATCGAACGTCGAGCAGATCTTGAACAGCACGTGGCGGGCGCCCCGCGCGCGCAGCCATTTGTCCGCCTCGCGCGAGCGCGTCACGGCTAGCGAGGCCTCGATCGAGCGGCTCTTCAGTGACACCACGACCGCGTCGACCTCGGGCAATGCGAGATCGTCGGCCGGGACGCCGATGGTCTGCACGGTGCGCAGGCCGGCGCGGGTCAACGTGTTGGCGAGATCGGAGGCGCCGGTGTAGTCGTCGGCGATGCAGCCGAGCTTGAGGGTCACGGCTTCACTCCCTTGTAGGGCGCGAACCAGCCGAGCCCGTCCTCAGTGCGGCCGCGCGGATTGTACTCGCAGCCGACAAAGCCCGCATAGCCGAGACGGTTGAGCTCGCCGAACAGGAACGGATAGTTCAGCTCCTCGCTGTCGGGCTCGTTGCGCGAAGGGATGCTGGCGATCTGGATGTGGCCGGTGATGTCCATCATCTCGCGCAGCCGCATCGTCACGTCGCCATGGATGATCTGGCAGTGATAGATGTCGAACTGCAGCTTGAGGTTCGGGATCTTCAGCTCGCGGATCAGATCGCGGGCGAAGCCGAAATCGTTGAGGAAATAGCCGGGCACGTTGCGCGCATTGATCGGCTCGATCACGACGTCGAGGCCTTCAGGCGCGAAGAACTCCGCCGCCCATGCCACCGACTTGTAATAGGCCTCGACCGCTTTCGCATCGTGGCGATCGGCGATGCCGGCCATCATGTGCAGCCGCTTCACGCCGGTCGCCTTGGCATAAGGCAGCGCCGTCTCCAGGCTCGCCTTGAGATCGTCAAAACGCTCCGGCAGCGCGGCGAAGCCCTTCTCGCCGGCATCCCAATTCCCAGGCGGCAGGTTGAACAGCGCCTGGGTCAGGCCGTTACCGTGCAGGCGCTTGCCGACCTCCTCGACCGGATGATCGTAGGGAAACAGGAACTCGACCGCGGTGAAGCCGGCCTTGGCAGCGGCGGCGAAGCGGTCGAGGAACGGATGCTCAGTGAACATCATCGAGAGATTGGCGGCGAAGCGGGGCATGGTGCGAACTCGCGCTGTGACGTGCAGACGTTACTTGCAGACGCTACTTGGAGGAGCCCGGCAGCTTGGTGCCGGTGACCTGGGCGTACATCCGCGCCACCGAGGCGTCGTCGTCGCGGCCCATGCCGGCGGCTGATGTCATCAGGAACATCTGCAGTGCGGCGGCCGAGACCGGCACCGGGAAGCGATGGCTGCGCGCCATGTCCTGGATGATGCCGAGGTCCTTGACGAAGATCTCGACGGCGCTGCGCGGCGTGTAGTCGCCGTCGAGCACGTGCGGCATGCGGTTCTCGAACATCCAGGAATTGCCGGCCGAGGCGGTGATGACCTCATAGACCTTCCTGATATCGAGCCCCTGCTTGGCAGCGAACGCGATCGCCTCGCTGGCGGCGGCGATGTGCACGCCGGCCAGCAGCTGGTTGATCATCTTGAACGCGGCGCCCTGGCCGGCGGCATCGCCGAGCTCGTAGAGCTTGGCGGCCATCGCATCGAGCGCCGGGCGCGCCTTGGCGAAGGCGGCAGCGCCGCCCGAGGCCAGGATGGTCAGCTCGCCCTGCGCGGCGCGCTGCGCGCCGCCGGAGATCGGCGCGTCGAGATAATGCCGGCCGGTGGCCTCGAGCTGCTTGGCGAGGCGGCGCGCCACGTCCGGGTCCATGGTCGCGGATGAGACGAACACCGACTCCTTCGGCATGGTCTCGGCAGCACCGCCGGGACCGAACAGAATGGCTTCTGTCTGCGCCGCATTGACCACGACGCTGACCACGATGTCGGCACCCGCGGCCGCCTCGGCCGGGCTGTTTGCCCCCTTGCCGCCGTCGGCGACGAACCGCGCCACCGCGTCCGCCGAGACATCGCATCCGGTGACGACGAAACCTGCGCGCTTGAGCGAGGTCGCCATGCCATATCCCATCGAGCCGAGCCCGATCACGGCGACGTTCAATTGCGTTGGCGATGGCATGCGGCAGATCCTCGACGCGTTTCCTGGTGACGGTCCGGTTGGCCCGGCTCGGTCCCTGGGTAACACGGCTTGGCCGCGCTGCCAAAGCGTGAGACAAAGCCCGCAACCCGCGAACCACCGAGGACTGATAACGTGGCGGAAACTGCTGTACGCGAGGCCATCTGCCGGTTCGGCCGCTCGCTGTTCGAGCGCGGCCTGACGCCGGGGTCGTCCGGCAACATCAGCGTGCGGCTCGACGACGGCGGCTGGCTGGTGACGCCGACCAACGCCTCGCTCGGTTTCCTCGACCCGGCCAAGCTGTCGCGCCTCGATGCCAACGGACAGCTGGTCTCGGGCGACGCGCCGACCAAGGAGGTGCCGCTGCACACCGCGCTGTACCAGACGCGCGACGCGGCGCGCGCCGTGGTGCACCTGCACTCGACGCATTCGGTGGCGATCTCGATGCTGCCGGAGATCGATCCGCGGATGGCGCTGCCGCCGCTGACACCCTATTATTTGATGCGCTGCGGTCAGACCGCGCTTGTGCCGTATCATCGTCCCGGCGATCCCGCCGTTGCCGACGCCATCAAGGGCTTGGCCGGCAAGTATGCCTCGGTGCTGCTCGCCAATCATGGCCCGGTGGTTTCCGGCGACACCCTGGAAGCCGCGGTCTTCGCGATGGAGGAGTTGGAGGAGACGGCAAAGCTCTATCTGCTGCTGCGCGGGCTCAATCCGCGTCATCTGTCGCCGCAGCAGGTCGATGATCTCGTCAAGGTGTTCGGCCTCTCGCTGCCCGACCACAGCGACCATCACTGACCGAACCGGCCTGGATGGATGCGCATGCAATATCTCGCACCGTCGCCGGCCGAGATCGAGGCAGCGACCCGCATTCTGTTCGAGGAGGCCCGCTTCTATCGCTGGTTTCCGATCGCAACCGAGTCCTACGAGATCTTTGCGGAATCCAATCCGATCGGGGCAGCCGAATTGCGCGCCATCGCCGAGCGCATGCTGATGGCGGCGGCAGAGAGCAAGTTGCGCACCCGGCTGCGCTAGCCGTGCTGTCCCTGCACCGCCACGCCGCGCGCTTAAGTCTTCTTGCCTCCAGACAGCAACAATGCCTAAGATTGAGGCAGAACTTGACTGCGGGGGCAACGACCAGACGCTTGATCGATAGGCAGACACCGGTGGCGCCGGTCCCACGGGACGCGGCTGCAGCGTCGGTTCTTCACTTTATCGATTGCAGCATCATCGGCTGAGCACACCCCGGGAGGAAAGGAAAAGGCAAAAATGCCGCCACAACGCCGTGGTCGCAGCTGTTTTCCCGGGCCGCGGCCCGGCCCGAGCGCATCGCCGCCGGCCGCTGGCGATACGATCCCCCCGATTGCATACGCGTCGGCTTCAGCGCGCGCTCTCTGTGCAGCGCACCGTCCGCTGGCCAATCTTTGGCATATCCGTTGCAGACATCACTCGGGTCGGGAGCCGGGCACCCGATGGTGCGGACGCTGACCGATGCCCGGTTCTCGGCGAAAAGGTTAGACACGGAGGGCGGATGGCGGCGGGCGCGAGCTTGGAACTGGTGAAGGTGACGAAGATGTACGGTCACGTCACCGCCGTCGATGCGATCGACCTGCGGATTCCCGCCGGCTCCTATTGCTGCCTGCTCGGTCCGTCCGGCTGCGGCAAGACATCGACCCTGCGCATGATCGCGGGACACGAAGCCGCGACATCCGGTGACATCATCGTCGGCGCCAGGAACGTGACCGAATTGCCGCCGGCCGGACGCGGCACCGCAATGATGTTCCAGTCCTATGCGCTGTTTCCGCATCTGACGGTGATCGACAACGTCGCCTTCGCTCTGAAGATGAAGGGCGTCGCCAAGCCCGAGCGCCACGCCCGCGCCCGCGAGCTGCTCGAGCTCGTCGACATGCAGGGCTTTGCCGGCCGGCTGCCGGCGCAGCTCTCCGGCGGCCAGCAGCAGCGTGTGGCGCTGGCCCGCGCCTTGATCACCTCGCCCCAGGTTCTTCTGCTCGACGAGCCGCTGTCGGCGCTGGATCCGTTCCTGCGCCTGCGCATGCGTGCCGAGCTGAAGCGGCTGCAGCGCGAGCTCGGCCTCACCTTCATCCACGTCACCCACGGCCAGGACGAGGCGATGGCGCTGTCCGACCTGGTCGTGCTGATGAACGGCGGCAAAATCGAGCAGCAGGGCAGCCCGCGCGAGATCTTCAACCATCCGCGCACCGAATTCGCGGCCCGCTTCATCGGCGGCCACAACGTGATCCCCGTGAAGGGTGACACCTTCGCCGTGCGTGTCGACCGCATCCAGCTGAAGGCGCCGAACGCTGCGGTCGATGGCCCCGCGGTGCCGGGCACGATCAGCAAGATCGAATATCAAGGCACGTATGTGCTGCTCGCCGTCGCGACCGACGGCGGCCCCGAGATCTCGGCGCAGCTCAGCGACGACCAATTCGATGCGGAGACCCACAGCATTGGCGAGCGTGTCATCGTCACCTGGAATCCGGCACTCGCCGATGCGCTCACGCCCCGCCCCGCTTCAGCCGCGCCAGCTGCAGAGCTGGTCGCCTGATTTCGTCGACCTTTTCTTTCGTTCCTCAAGGAGATGATGATGACTAATCGATCGAAGACACCATCCGTCAGCCGCCGCTCGCTGCTCAAGGGCGCGGCCGGGATTGCCGGTCTCGCCGGCACCGGCACGCTGCTCAGCGCGCCCTACGTCCATGCCGCCGATCCGAAGGTGCTGCGCTATCTCGGCACCGCGGTGAACGAGGGCGACGAGATCTCGAAGAAGTGCCTCGCCGACACCGGCATCAAGATCGAGTACATCACGGCGACGACCGATGACGTCACCAAGCGCGTCATCACCCAGCCGAACTCGTTCGACGTGCTCGACACCGAATATTTCTCGCTGAAGAAGCTGGTTCCGTCGGGCAACATCTTCCCGCTCGATGCGCGCAAGATCAAGGAGTTCAACAACATCACGCCCGTCTTCACCAAGGGCGAGCTGCCGAACGGCAAGAAGATCGGCGGCCAGGGCACCGCGCCGTGGAAGGTGCTGTATCTCGACGGCGCGAACTCCAAGACCTTCTCGGCGACGCCGACCGAATACGTCACGCTGATTCCGACCGTGTACAACGCCGACACGCTCGGCATCCGTCCCGACCTGATCAAGCGTCCGATCTCGTCCTGGGCCGAGCTGCTTAATCCCGAATTCAAGGGCAAGGCCTCGATCCTCAACATCCCCTCGATCGGCATCATGGACGCCGCCCTCGTCGTCGAGGCGACTGGCCAGTACAAATATGCCGACAAGGGCAACATGACCAAGGCCGAGATCGACCTGACGATGAAGGTGCTGACCGAGGCCAAGAAGGCCGGCCAGTTCCGCGCGTTCTGGAAGGACTTCAACGAGTCGGTCAACCTGATGGCCTCGGGCGAGACCGTGATCCAGTCGATGTGGTCGCCGGCCGTCACCAAGGTGCGCTCGATGGGTATCCCTTGCGTGTTCCAGCCGCTCAAGGAAGGCTATCGCTCCTGGGCCTCGGGCTTCTGCGTGTCGAAGGCGGTGGGCGGCAGCCCGAAGCTCGACTGGGCCTACGAGTTCGTCAACTGGTACCTGTCCGGCTGGGCCGGCGCCTATCTCAACCGCCAGGGCTACTACTCGGCCGTGCTCTCCACCGCCAAGGCCAACATGACCGAGGACGAGTGGGGCTACTGGATGGAAGGCAAGCCCGCCAAGAACGACATCAAGGCGCCGGACGGCACCCTGATGGAGAAGGCTGGCGCCGTGCGCGACGGCGGCTCCTATGACGACCGCATGGGCGGCGTGGTGTGCTGGAACGCCGTCATGGACGAGAACGACTACATGGTCCGCAAGTGGAACGAGTTCATCGCCGCTTGATCTGACCAGCCATTGCTGCCGCGCCCATGGCGTCATGGGCGCGGCAGACGTTTCCAGCGCCAGCATCCGCATCGACAGGTTTCAGCCGTGGCCGTGACGATCGACAATTCGCCCGACACCGCAGCGCCCGCGGAGAGCAAGCTCCGCAAGCTCACGATGCGCTCGATCGCCTGGCTGCAGGCCGGACCGATGACGCTGGTGTTCGCGCTGTTCTTCCTGTTGCCGCTGGTGCTGGTCGTCATCGTCAGCGTCTGGGACTACAACGAATATGAGATGATCCCGGCGCTCAGCTTCCGCGGCTACACCGATACGTTCGAGGGCTGCGTCGCCAATCTGCCCGAGCTGTGCACGATCCTGAAGACCTATCTGAAGACGCTGAAGCTCTGCCTGCTGACCTGGGGTCTGACGCTCCTGATCGGCTTCTGGGTCGCCTATTTCCTCGCCTTCCACGTTCGCAGCAAGACCTGGCAGATCGTGCTGTCGCTGCTGTGCACGATCCCGTTCTGGACCTCCAACGTGATCCGGATGATCGCCTGGATCCCCCTGCTCGGCCGGAACGGCCTGGTCAATCAGGGCCTGATCGGCGTGGGCGTCGTCAACAAGCCGGTCGAGTGGCTGCTGTTCTCGGAATTCTCGGTGGTGCTGGCGCTGGTCCACCTGTTCACCTTCTTCATGGTGGTGCCGATCTTCAATTCGATGATCCGCATCGACAAGCGCCTGATCGAGGCCGCCTACGATGCCGGCGCCTCCGGCTGGCAGACGCTGGTCAATATCGTCATTCCCTTGGCGAAGCCCGGCATCGTGATCGGCTCGATCTTCGTCATCACCATCGTGATGGGCGACTTCGTCACCATCGGCGTGATGGGCGGCCAGCAGATCGCCTCCGCCGGCAAGATCATCGAGGCCCGGCTGTCGGCGCTGCAATTCCCGGCCGCCGCGGCGAACGCCGTGATCCTGCTCGGCATCACCATCATCATCATCTCCGCGCTGACGCGGATCGTCGACGTGCGCAAGGAGCTCTAAAGAGATGGGAGACAAGCGCCCCCGCTCCTTCTACATCCTCGCTGCGTTCTTCTCGGCCTATGTGCTGTTCCTGTACGGGCCGATGATCGCGATCTACATCCTGTCGTTCCAGGGCCCCGACGGCGGCCTCACGTTCCCGATGAACGGCGTGTCGCTGACCTGGTTCGGCAAGGTGTTTTCCGGCGGCGGCATCGTCGACATCGGCGCCGCGTTCAAGCGCTCGCTGGCGCTCGGCCTCGTGGTGATGGTGATCACGGTGGTGCTGTCGGTCGCGGCCGGCATGGCGTTCCGCAAGCCGTTCCGCGGCGCCTCGATCCTGTTCTACACCGCGATCGCCAGCCTGATCATGCCGTCGATCATCACCTCGCTCGGCATCGCGCTGGAGTTCCGGCTGATCGACGACTTCATCAACAAGCACGCCGCCGATTACGGCCTCGGCTGGCTGGCCGAGGGCCACACCACCGCGATGGGCCTGTTCACCTCGGGCCTCGGCGCGCACCTGACCTGGACGCTGCCGTTCGGCCTCTTGATCATGTTCGCGATCTTCAACCGCTTCGACGGCCGGTTGGAAGAAGCCGCCCGCGATCTCGGCGCCACCCCCTGGCAGACCTTCCGCCACGTCGTGCTGCCGATCATCCTGCCCTCGGTCGTCGGCATCGGCCTGTTCGGCTTTACCCTGTCATGGGATGAACTGGCACGCTCGAGCCAAGCGATCGGCTCGGTGAACACGCTGCCGCTGGAACTGCAGGGCCTCACCACGACGGTGACCAAGCCTGACATCTACGCCCTGGGCACGCTGACCTCGGCGGTGTCGTTCGTGGTGATCTTCGCCGCATTGTCGGTGATCCTGGTGCTACAGGCGCGCCAGCGGCGGCAAGGCTCGGATGCGGGCAAGGGGATGGTGTGAGACGAGACGGCTGAACGGTTGAACGCCCGACCGCCGGTATCGTTCGACATCCTCGCCAACGAGACCTTCGCCTTGGCCCCTGGATTGCTTCGCTACGCTCGCAATGACGGTTGTGGCGAGCACAGCAGATCCCACATACTCCGTCATCGCGAGCGCAGCGAAGCGATCCAGGGGCAGCAGCAAAGACTCCAAATGATACTGCGCCGCTTCGCCTGATGTGCTGGGTGCGCCGATGAAACAGCCTTACGTGTACATCATGGCGAGCGGCCGGAACGGGACGCTCTACGTGGGCGTGACGAGCGACCTGCCGAACCGGGCCTACCAGCATCGTGAAGGCCTCGTTCCGGGCTTCACCAAGACCTACGGCTGCAAGATGCTGGTGTGGTACGAGCCGCAAGAAACGATGATGGCTGCCATCGAACGCGAAAAGCAGATCAAGTCCGGCAACCGCAAGAAGAAACTATTGCTGGTCGAAGCGCTAAACCCGCAATGGCTAGATCTCTACGAGACGCTGATCTGAGTCGAACTCAAAGTTTTACCGACCAAGCGGCCCCTGGATTGCTTCGCTGCGCTCGCAATGACAGTTGTGGTGGGCACCGAAGTTCCCACGTACTCCGTCATCGCGAGCGCAGCGACGCGATCCAGGGGCTGCAGAAAAGACTCCGGATTGCATATTCGCTCGCGATGACGGCAGGACTGACGGCGGCGCTTTGCGCACCCGACGAGGCATCGCCTCAAAGCCCCAGATACGCCTTGCGCACGTCCTTGTTGCCGCTGATCTCCGCCGCCGTGCCCTGCATGAGCACGCGCCCCGTCTGCAAAATGTACGCCCGATCCGCGATCTCCAGGCACTCCGCCATGCGCTGTTCGACGATCAGCACGGTCATGCCGACGTCGCGAATGCGCTTGACGGCCTGGAAGATCTCGTCGACCAGCTTTGGCATGATGCCCTGCGACGGCTCATCGAGCATCAAGAGCCGCGGCCGGGTCATCAGCGCGCGGCCGATCGCCAGCATCTGCTGCTCCCCGCCGGACAAGGTCTCGGCGCGCTGTTCGAGTCGCTCCGACAGCCGGGGGAACAGCTTGAAGACGAACTCCAGCGGCCCCTCGCGATTGGCTTCGCTGCGATAGAGATAGCTGCCGAGCCGTAAGTTATCGCGCACCGAGAGCCGCGGAAACAGCCGGCGGTTCTCCGGCACGTAGGCAATGCCCTTCGCCGTGATCAGATGCTGCGCCATGCCGTCGATGCGGTTGCCGTCGAAGGTGACGGAGCCGGCGCGCGGCCGCTCCGCGCCCGCGATCGACTTCAAAAGCGTCGACTTGCCGGCGCCGTTGGCGCCGGCGACGCAGACGATCTCGCCCTTCTCGACGTCGATCGAAACGTTCGAGATCGCAACCAGGCCCTGATAGGCGGTGGTGACGTCACGCACCGACAGCATGGCGGTCTCCAAGATAGGCGGAAATGACTTTGGGATCACGGACGACGTCCGCAGGCTTGCCTTCGATCAGCACCTTGCCGAGATCGAGTACGATGGCGCGGTCGACCAGCGGCATCACGATCTCCATGACATGCTCGACCATCAGCACGGTGATGCCGGTGTCGCGCACGCGCCGGACGAGCTCGACGCCCTTCTGCGATTCGACCGGCGTGAGGCCGGTCAAGACCTCGTCGAGCAGCAGCAACTTCGGCTCCGTCGCGAGCGCGCGGGCCACCTCGAGCCGCCGCTTTTCCGACGGCACGAGATCGCTCGCCAGCACATCGGCGCGGGCGACGAGGCCACAGAATTCCAGCACCTCACGCGCCTTGCGACGGGCCTCGCCCATGTTGGTGGTGCGCACCAGCGCTCCGACGATGACGTTCTCGATCACCGTCATGCTCTCGAAACTCTTCACGACCTGGAAGGTGCGTCCGATGCCGCGCTGGCAGCGCTCGGCTGCCGGCAATGCCGTGACGTCCTCGCCGTCGAAGATGATCTGGCCCTCGGTCGGCTTGAACGCGCCAGCGATCAGGTTGAACAGGGTCGACTTGCCGGCGCCGTTCGGACCGATCAGGCCGACGATCTCGCCGCGCCCGACCGAGATCGAGACGTCGGAATTCGCCGTCAGGCCGGAGAAGCGCTGGGTGATGTTGCGGGTTTCCAACAAAGCGGTCATGACGCCACCGCCTCTCGCACCGGCTGAGCGGCCGGCTTCGGCTTGCGGGAGAACAGGCTGACGAGCCCTTGCGGCCGCGCCAGCGAGATCGCGATGATCAGGCCGCCATAGACGATCAGGTCCACGCCGCGGCCGGAGCCGCCGATATAGGAGTTGGTGAGCGTGGTGAGCGGGATCAGGATCACGGCGCCCAATGGCGGGCCCCACAGCGTTCCGATGCCGCCGAGCACGGCCGGGAGCGCCATCAGCAGCGAGACCTGGAAGCCCATCACGCTCTCGGGCGAGATATAGGCGACGAACTGCGAGAAGAAGCCGCCGCCGACCGCAACCAGGAACGAGGACACCGCCGCCGCGCCCATCTTGGAATTGAACACTACGACGCCCAGGCTCTCTGCGGCCTCCGGATTGTCCTTCACCGCGCGCCACCAATAGCCCCACTTGGAATCCGCCAGCCACCAGGTGGCCAGCCACGCGACACAGCTGAGCCCGAGCGCGAAATAGAAGTAAGGCACCTTGTCGCGCCCGAACTGGAGCGTTGCCCAGCCTTTGGCTCCCGGCGTGATGTCGATGCCCATGGCCGCGCCCGCCCATTCCCAGTTCTGGATCAGCAGCAGGACGATCTCGGCGATGACGATGGTGGCGATGACGAAGTAATGCCCGCGGAGCCGGAAGCACGGATAGCCGAGCGCCATCGCGATCACAGCTGACAGCACGCCGCCGACCGGCATTCCGAACCAGGGCAGCACGCCGAACTTGGTGAACAGCAGCGTCGTCGTGTAGGCGCCGACGCCGAAATACAGCGCATGGCCGAGCGAGATCTGGCCGCAATAGCCGGACAGGATGTTCCAGCTCTGTGACAACGCGACATAGAGCAGCGTCATCACCATGAGCTCCTGATAGTAGCCGTTGGTGACGACCAGCGGCAGCAGCGCAGTGAGGAACGCCAGACCGGCCGCGACGATGAGGTCCCGTCGGCGATGTTGATTGAATGCCTTGTCCATCAGATTGATCCGAAAAGGCCGCGCGGGCGGACGAAAACGACGAGCAGGTAGACGCCGTAGATGCCGACGGCCTTCAGCGACGGCGGCAGGATCAGGGTGGTGACGGCCTCGACGAGACCGACCACGATGCCGCCGGCGAAGGCGCCGAAGACGCTGCCGAAGCCGCCGAGCGCCACCGTGACATAGGCGATGGTGGCAAAGGAGGCGCCGACATCGGGGAAGACGTAGAAGAAGATCGCCATGACCGCGCCGGCGAGACCGACCAGCGCAGCGCCGAGGCCCCAGCCGAGTGCGAACACCTTGTTCTTGTCGATGCCGACCAGCGCCACTGCGCCTGCATCCTCGCGCGTCGCCTCCAGCGCCCGACCGAAATCGGTGCGGTGGATGAAGAAGTACAGCCCCGCGAAGGCCGCGATCGCGATCAGCGCGCCGACCAGTTGCGGCTGCGGCAGATAGATGCCGGCGATCGAGATCGTCTTGCCGCCCAACCAGGAGTGCGGGATGCTGCGATAGTCAGGGGTGAAGAAGTACTGCGCGACGCCGCGCATCAGCACCGCAAGACCGAAGGTGGAGAAGATCTGCACCATGCCGGTGTTGGCCTTCGCCCTGACCGCAAATCTCACGATCAGCAGGTAGACCACCGCACCGAAGACGAACAGCGCGGCGGCGACCAGCGGCGCTGCCAGCAACGGGTCGAGCGCGAGATAAGCGAACAGGAAGAACGTCGCGTACATCGCGATCATCAGGAATTCGCCATGGGCGAAGTTTACGACGTCCATCAGGCCGAAGATGAGCGCCAGGCCTACGGCGATCAGGCCGTAGAGCAGCCCCATCAACAGGCCGCTGGCGAGACTTTGAATGATTGTTTCTGCTGTCACTTCACTTGCTCCCCCGTCATTGCGAGCGAAGCGAAGCAATCCAGACCTTCTCTGCGGCCCCTGGATTGCTTCGTCGCTACGCTCCTCGCAATGACGGAGCACGACAGATGCTCCGCCATGGTTTCCCGCCCTCGGGCCGGAGATGCTTATTTCATCGGCCAGCTGGCTTCGGCCACGGCGGCCTGGGTCGGGAAGATGGTGACGAACTTGCCGCCGACATATTGCAGCAGCACCGGATCGGCGTCGTTGTTCTGGCCGCTCTCGTCGAACTTCACCCGCTTCCACGGCATGATGGTCTGATCGCCCGGCATATCGGTCGCGGCCAGCGCGTCGCGGATCTTCTCGCCGTCGACGGACTTGGCGCGGTTGATGGCATCGGCCATCACGATCAGGCCCATGAACTGGCGCGACGAATAATCGTTGAAGTCCTTGCCCGACTTGGCCTTGAACATGTCGTTGATCTTGCCGACCATCGGCCGCTTGGCGGCGAGGTCGAGCGAGAACGAGCCGCGTGAGATGACGCCTTCGAGCTTGTCGCCGACGGCGTCGTACAGCGCCTTCTCCGAGAAGCCGGCGTCCTGGGCGACGATCGCGTTCGGCTTGTAGCCGAGCTCGGCCATGGTCTTGACCAGCAGGATGCCGTCGGTGGTGTAGCTCGACGGCATCAGCACGTCGGCATTGGCAGCCTTGAGCTGCTGCACCTCGGCCGACAGCGACGGCGAGTTGGCGCGGTACTTGATGTCGGCGACGACCTTGTAGCCGCGCTCCTGGGCGAGCTTGAGCTGGGCGTTGCTGGAATCGGTGCCGAAGATGGTGTCCTCGTGGAACAGCGCGAGCGTCTCGATCTTGGTGCCCTTCTTCTTCATCGCGTCGAAGAAGTCGAACATCGCCTGCGAGAACATCTCGTCATGCGGCGCGGCGCGGAAATAGTACTTCAGGCCCTTGCGATGCAGGCTGGGCGAGGAGTTGTCGGCGGAGAGATACGGGATCTGGTAGCGCTCGCAGCTCTGGCTCGCGGTGACCGCGACGGCGCTCTGATAGGAGCCGATGATGGCGGAGACCTTCTCCTGCGTGATCAGGCGCTCGGCCTCGGCGCGGCCCTTCTGCGGGTCGGCCTGGTGATCGGCGAACACCAGCTTGATCTTGGCGCCGCCGAGGCCCGGCAGGCCCTCGGTGCGGGCGAGCGGAAGGTCGAAATCGTACTTGCCGTTGATGAGCTCGGCCGCGGTCTCGAACGCGCGCTGCGCGTCGACGCCGATCTGGGCGCTCGCGCCCGAGAACGGATAGATGATGCCGATCTTCACTTCCGAGGTCTGGGCGCGGGCGGCGATCGGGCCGAGCGCGGCGGCGGCAGTGGCTCCAAGCAGGACGTTACGGCGCGTGATGGTCATGGCGATATCCTCTGGGGTAGACGACTGAGAGCGATGAAGGCTGCGAGCTGTCCGGCGACACGTTAGAGAACGGCGAGGTCCTTGTTCTTGAGATCGGTGATCAGCATCAGGCCCGGCGCGTGGGTGATGGCGAACGGCAGCTTGGCGGCGGCGACGACGGCCTGCGGCGTCACACCGCAGGCCCAGAACACCGGGATCTCGTCGGCGGCGACCGGCACGGGATCGCCATAGTCCGGCTTGTTGATGTCAGCGATGCCGATCTGCGCGGGAAGGCCGAGATGCACCGGCGCGCCGTGCACGGCCGGAAAGCGCGTCGTGATCTGCACCGCACGGATCGCCTGTGCCGGCTTGAACGGGCGCATCGACACCACCATCGGACCGGCGAACGGCCCGGACGGCGTGCAGGCGATGTTGGTGCGATACATCGGCACGCGGCAGCCCTGCTCGATGTGGCGGATCGGCAGGCCGTCGGCCATCAACGCCTCTTCGAACGAGAACGAGCAGCCGAGCACGAAGGTGACGAGGTCGTCGCGCCAATGCGACATCAGGTCGGTCGGCTCCTCGACCATCTCGCCGTCGCCCCAGATGCGATAGCGCGGCACGTCGGTGCGGATGTCGAGATCGGCGCCGAGTGCCGGAATGTGAGGATCACCAGGATCGGACATGCCGATGATCGGACACGGCTTGGGATTGAGCTGGCAGAAGCGGTGAAAAGCTCCGGCATATTTCTCGGGAATGATCGCCAGATTGCCTTGCACGAAGCCGTTGGCGACGCCGGCCGTGCTCCAGCCCTTGCCGGTGCGATAATCCAGGCGGGCCTGATGGCTGGGGAGAAGACCCGTCTCGCCGGTCGGTTGCTGCAGTGCCGCAGAAACAGTCATGTGAGCCGCTTGCCTAATATCTCGACAAACTCAATGAACATCAGCCATGCTATAAAGTCTAATCTTCGTTTTTAATCAGGATCGATAAAACAAATTGATCCGAGGCGGGGCCAATGCTGGATTTCCGTTCCATCGAGACCTTCCTGTGGGTGGTCAAGCTCGGCAGCTTTCGTGGCGCCGCTCAGCGCCTCAACACCACCCAGCCGGCCATTTCCCAGCGCATCGCCCAGCTCGAGCGCGAGCTCGGCGTCAAGCTGCTCAACCGCGACCATCGCGTGGCGTCGCCGACCGCCAGCGGCCGCCAGATGCTGGTCTATGCCGAGAAGCTGATCGGCCTGCGCGCGGAGATGCTGGCGGAAGTCGGCGACCGCTCGGCGATGCGCGGCGTGCTCCGGCTCGGCGTCGCCGAAACCATCGTGCACGACTGGCTGCCGCGGCTGATCAAGAGCGTCAACGAGAGCCACCCGAACCTGTCGCTGGAGATCGAAGTCGACGTCACGCCGAACCTGCACGCGCGGCTGCTGGCGCAGGAGATCGAGCTCGCCTTCGCGCTCGGCTCGCCATCGGCCTCCGGGATCCGCAGCCGCGTGCTTTGCGATTATCCGATCAGCTTCCTCGCCAGCCCTGCCCTCGGCTTCGGCGATGGCCTCGTCACCGCCGAGCAGATGGCGCGGTTTCCGATCATCACGTTTCCGCGCAAGACGCAGCCCTATGACAACGTCCGCTCGCTGTTCCACCGGCCGCATCTGCCGCCGATGCGGCTGCATGCCAGCGCCTCGCTGGCGACCGTGATCCACATGGCGATCGAGGGCCTCGGCGTCGCCGTCATTCCCGCGGCGATCGTCGCCAATGAGCTTGCGACCGGAAGGCTCCAGGAGCTGAAAACGGACCTGCGGATTCCGCCGCTGACCTTCACCGCGAGCTGGCTGTCGTCGCCCGAGATGGTTGCGATCGAGCGCGTCGCCGAGCTTGCAGCCCGGACGGCGCAGACGGCCAGCCATCCCGCGGCATCGGTTGACGCGATCGCCGCATCGCGCGATGGACAGGATGCCGGAGTACAGGGATTTCAAGCATGAGCCGCGCCGTCACCAATCTGCAGATCGATTCCGCCCGCCTCTGGGACAGCATCCACGAGACGGCGAAATTCGGCGCCACGCCAAAGGGCGGCGTGCGCCGGCTGACCCTGGGCCAGGAGGACAAGCAGGTCCGCGACTGGTTCCGGAAAGCATGCGAGGACGCCGGGCTGGAGGTCCATGTCGACACGCTCGGCTCGATGTTCGCTCTGCGCAAGGGGCGCGACATGTCGAAGGCCCCGGTCGGGCTCGGCTCCCATCTCGACACCCAGCCGACGGGCGGCAAGTTCGATGGCATCCTCGGGACGCTCGGCGCGCTGGAGGTGATCCGCACGCTCAACGACGCCGGCGTCGAGACCGACGCGCCGCTATGCATCGTCAACTGGACCAATGAGGAAGGCTCGCGCTTTGCGCCGGCGATGATGGCGTCGGCGGCCTATGTCGGCGACTTCACCGTCGAGGACATTTTGTCGCGCAAGGATGCTGAAGGCACGACGGTCGGCCAGGCGCTGGACGGCATCGGCTATCGCGGCGAGACCAAGGTCGGCACGCAGAAATTCTCAGGCTTCGTCGAGCTGCATATCGAGCAGGGTCCGATCCTGGAGGCCGAGAACAAGACCATCGGCGTGGTCGATCACGGCCAGGGCGTGTTCTGGTACGACGGCAAGGTCACGGGCTTCGAGAGCCATGCCGGCTCGACGCCAATGCCATTGCGCCGCGACGCGCTGCTGGCGCTGTCGGAGTTCGCGCTGACCCTGGAGCAGATCGCGCTCAAGCTCGGGCCGAACGCGGTGGCCACGATCGGCGAGGCCGTGATCGCCAATCCCTCGCGCAACGTCATTCCCGGCGAGATCGCCTTCACCATCGACTGCCGCAGCGCCAACGCCGATACCCTGGAGGCGCTCGATGCCAGCCTGCGTGCTGCGGCAAGCGAGATTGCGAAGAAGCGCCGCGTCGACATCGCGATCGACCAGGTCTGGCGCAAGCCGCCGACGCATTTCGATCCCAGGCTGGTCGACGCAGTCGAACGCGCCGCCGGCACGCTCGGCTATTCCCACCGGCGCATCACCTCCGGCGCCGGCCACGACGCCTGCAACCTCAACACCATCATGCCCGCCGCGATGGTGTTCGTGCCCTGCAAGGACGGCATCAGCCACAACGAACTGGAGGACGCCACCCAATCCGACTGCGCGGCGGGCACGAACGTGCTGCTGCACACGGTGCTGTCGCTGGCTGGTGTGGCGTCGTGATGGGGTGATAGTTCTCACTCAATCCTACTATCAACTACAATCCCTGATCTAAATCACGCGGCCACGCTGGTCTCCCCTCCCCCCTGCGGGGAGGGGTCGGGGGTGGGGGTCCACACGGGCAGTCTCGCCCGGGGCACCCCCTCCCCGACCCTCCCCCGCAAGGGGGGAGGGAGCACACCTCCGTCGCGGCATCAGCTCGGCCCAAACTAAGGAGACACCCCGTGCGCGGAGTTTTCATCGACGCCAACGACTCGCTTGCCGAGATCTTCGAGCGCCAGCGCAAAGCCGGCGATCCCGAGATGCGCGTGCATCTCGATCCCGACATCAAGGCGGAGGATTGGCCTGCCATCCTCGATGGTGCCGAGATCGGAGTAGTCGATCACACCGCACTCCCGACCGACGTCGCGAAGCAGTGCAAGAACCTCAAGCACGTCGTGTTCCTCGGCACCGGCGCGCGCAGCTACATGAACCCGGAGGAGCTGGCCGAGCTCGGCATCACCGTGCACCTGATCAAGGGCTATGGCGATACGGCGGTGGCGGAAGCGGCGATCGCGCTGATGTGGGCCTCCGCCCGCGGGCTCGCGCAGATGGACCGCGAGATGCGCGCCGGCAACTGGCTGCGCGACGACGGCATGCAGCTGACCGGCAAGACCCTCGGCCTGATCGGCTTCGGCGGCATCGCGGCGGAAGTCGCGCGCATCGCCTCTGGCAGCGGCATGAAGGTGATCGCCTGGAACCGCTCGCCGAAGAGCCATCCGGGCGTGGCGTTCGTCGATCTCGATACGCTGCTCAAAGAGAGCCACGTCGTGTCGCTGCATCTCCTGCTCAACGACGAGACCCGCGGCTTCCTGTCGCGCGAGCGCATCGCGCAGATGCGCAAGGGTGTGATCTTCGTGAACACCGCCCGCGCCGCCATCGTCGACGAGACCGCGATGATCGACGCTCTCCGCTCGGGCCACATCCGCCACGCCGGCCTCGACGTCTTCAACACCGAGCCGCTACCGGCGGGACACCTGCTGACCACAATCCCCAACGTGACGCTGTCAGCCCACTCCGCCTTCCGCACGCCGGAAGCGAGCGAGAACCTGATCCACGCCGCGTGGGAGCACTGCCGCAGGGTGGCGAAGTCGTAGCCACGATCTCATCTCCGTCATTGCGAGCGAAGCGAAGCAATCCAGAGTCCCGCGACGACCCTGGATTGCTTCGTCGCTGTGCTCCTCGCAATGACGGTGTTGGACGAGCTGTGGCCTCACACACCACTGTCGTCCCGGCCTAGTGCGCAATTGCGCACGCGGCGCCGGGATCCATACCGCGTGATTTATCGAGAGCGGACGGTGGCAGAGACCGGTAGCCACAATGGCGGCCGGTGGTTATGGGCCCCGGCTTTCGCCGGGGCGACATCTTACAAATTACAGCGGCTAATCCACCATCTCCGCGACGGCCTTGCCGCAGGCCGTGGTATCGGCATTGCCGCCCAGATCGCGCGTGCGCAGCGTGCGTTCAGCCAGCGTGCGCTCGATCGCGCCGACGATCGACTGCGCCGCGGTCTTCTCGCCGAGGTGCTCCAGCATCATCGCGCCCGACCAGATCATGCCGATCGGGTTGGCAATCCCCTGCCCGGCGATATCGGGCGCCGAGCCGTGCACCGGCTCGAACACCGACGGGAAATTGCGCTCCGGGTTGATGTTGCCGGACGGGGCGATGCCGATGGTACCGGTGCAGGCAGGTCCTAGATCGGACAGAATATCCCCGAACAGATTGGAGCCGACGACGACGTCGAACCAGTCCGGATGCAGCACGAAGTTCGCAGTGAGGATGTCGATGTGGTACTTGTCCCACTTCACGCCGGGATAGTTCTTCGCCATCGCCTCGACGCGCTCGTCCCAATACGGCATCGTGATCGAGATGCCGTTCGACTTCGTCGCCGAGGTCAGGTGCTTCTTCGGCCGCGACTGCGCGAGTTCGAAGGCGAACTTCAGGATGCGGTCGACGCCGGTGCGGGTCATCACCGTCTGCTGCGTCACGAACTCGCGGTCGGTGTCCGGGAACATGCGGCCGCCGACGGAGGAATACTCGCCTTCCGTGTTCTCGCGCACCACCCAGAAATCGATGTCGCCCGGCTTGCGGTTCGCCAGCGGGCACGGCACGCCCGGCATCAGGCGCACGGGGCGCAGATTGACATACTGATCGAACTCGCGGCGGAACTTGATCAGCGAGCCCCACAGCGAGACGTGGTCGGCGATCTTGGCCGGCCAGCCGACGGCACCGAAATAGATCGCGTCATGGCTGCCGATCTGCGTCTTCCAATCATCAGGCATCATCTGGCCGTGCTTCTCGTAATAGTCGTAGCTCGAGAAGTCGAAATGATCGAACTGCACCGCAACGCCGTGCTTCTTGGCGGCCTGCTCGATGACGCGAATGCCCTCGGGCATGACCTCCTTGCCGATGCCGTCGCCGGGAATGACTGCGATGCGATAGGGCTTCTTGCTCATCGAGCGGATCCTCACATTGTCGCCGGTTGTCCCGGCCGAAATCGTCGATCGCCTGAATGGACCAAACCAGGGGCAAGCGCAACGCTGCGGTGCGGGATTGACCGCATGGCTGACGCGCAAGACAATCGCACAAGACAATCCGGTCTCCTCCCATTCAGCGAGAGTTGCCATGGACCTTCACCTGCGCGGCAAGCGCGTTCTCATCACCGGCGCCTCCAAGGGCATCGGCGCCGCAGCCGCCGAGGCCTTTGCCGAGGAAGGCTGCCATGTCCGGCTCGCCGCGCGCAGCGCCGACCGGCTGTCGGCGCTGGTCGAGCAGCTCAGGTCGAAGCACCAGATCGATGCAGCGGCGCATGTGGTCGACCTGCGCAAGTCCGAGGACGTCACACGGCTCGCGCAGGAGGCCAGCGACATCGATATCCTCGTCAACAATGCCGGCGACATTCCGGGCGGCCCGATCGACAGGATCGACGAAGCGACGTGGCGGCACGCCTGGGACCTGAAGGTGTTCGGCTTCATCAACCTGGCGCGGCTGGTCTACGCCCAGATGAAGGTGCGCGGCGCGGGCGTCATCATCAACGACATCGGCGCGGCCGGCGAAAAGTTCGACGCCAACTACATCTGCGGCAGCGCCGGCAATGCGGCGCTGATGGCGTTCACTCGCGCGCTCGGCTCCAGGAGCCTCGCCGACAACATCCGCGTCGTCGGCATCAATCCCGGCCCTGTCGGCACCGACCGTCACGTAACCCTGCTGAAGACCCGCGCCAAGCAGCAGTTCGGCGACGAGAGCCGCTACACAGAATTCCAGAAAGGCCTGCCGCTCGGCCGCCCGGCACATCCGCGTGAGATCGCCGACCTGATGGCGTTCCTGGCCTCGGACCGGGCCGGCTACACCTCTGGCGTGATCTATACCGTCGATGGCGGCATCAGCGCAGGGTGGGGTTGAGCGCCGCGACCTTCCCACCTCGCCGCAAACGTGATCTACAATTTCGCGCCGGGACGCTTGCCATCAGGAGAACGAAGCTTTGGCCGACCAGGGATTGATCCGCGAGACCGCCTGCGCCGTCGTCGACAAGTTGAAGGCCGGCGACATCACGCCGCTCGATTGCCTGGATGCGCTGGAAGCGCGCATTGCGGCCGTCGACGACAAGGTCAATGCGCTGCCGACGCTCTGCTTCGACCGCGCGCGCGATCACGCCAAGGCGCTGATGCAGAAGCCTGCCGCCGAACGCGGGCTGCTGGCCGGACTGCCCGTCCCGATCAAGGACCTCACCGACGTCCAGGGCGTGCTGACCACGCAGGGCTCGCCGATCTTCAAGGACCGGATTCCGGAACGCTCCGACCTCATGGTCGAGCATCTCGAGAGCAGTGGCGGCGTGATCTACGCCAAGTCGAACACGCCGGAATTCGGCGCCGGCGCCAACACCTTCAACGAGGTGTTCGGCGCGACGCTCAATCCCTGGGACACGTCGCGCTCAGCCGCGGGCTCCTCCGGCGGCGCCGCCGTTGCGCTTGCCACCGGCATGGCCTGGCTGGCGCACGGCTCGGACATGGGCGGCTCGCTGCGCAATCCCGCGAGCTTCTGCGGCATCGTCGGCCTGCGGCCGAGCTTCGGCCGCGTCGCGCATACCCCGGCGGTCGCCGTCGATCGCAACCTCGGCGTCCAGGGCCCGATGGCGCGCACCGTCGAGGATCTCGCGCTGCTGCTCGATGCCATGAGCGGCGAGCACGCCGCCGACCCGATCTCGCTGCCCTCGCCCGCGACCTCGTTCCTCGCCGCGGCACGTTCCGGCAAGAAGCCGGTGCGCATTGCCTATTCGCCCGATCTCGGCATCACGCCGGTCGATCCCGAAGTGATCGCCGTCACCCGCAAGGCGGCGCAGCGCTTCGCCGAGCTGGGTGTGATCGTCGAGGAGGCGCATCCGGATTTCAGCGAGGCGCATGAATGCTTCCACGTGTTGCGCGCACTCGACTTCGCGATGAGCAAGCAGGAGCTGCTGCGCACCAAGCGCGACCTGCTGAAGCCCGAGGTGATCTGGAACATCGAGGAAGGCCTGAAGCTCACGGTCGCGCAGATCGCGCGCGCCGAGGCGCAGCGCGTGGCGATCACCGCGCGCGCGGTCAAGTTCTTCGAGACCTATGACCTGCTGCTGGCGCCGGCCACCATCGTGCCGCCGTTCCCGGTCGAGAACCGCTACGTCGCCGAATGCGCCGGGCACAAGTTCGACAACTACGTGCAGTGGCTCGGCATCGTCTACGCGATCACGCTGGCCTGCTGCCCTGCCCTGTCGCTGCCCTGCGGCTTCACCGCCTCGGGCCTGCCGGTCGGCTTGCAGATGGTCGCCGCCCCGCGCGCCGATGCCAGGCTGCTCGCAGGCGCCAAGGTGCTGGAAGATGTTCTCGGTGTCGCCAGCTCGACCCCGATCGACCCGCGCGCGCCGAAGGGCTGACCACGCCACCAGCGCTGCGGATGATCGACCAGACGTACAGTTCCATGCGCCGGACATTGCCTGCGACCATCATCCCCATGCTTCAAAGGCATTGGGCGCGAGATGTCGTTCCACTATGATCGACCAGACGATGCGTCTCTCTTTCGCAGCAAGTGACATGCACCGTGTGTGCTCGCCCTCCGGCAAGCCCCGCACGACCTGACGAGGTGCCGAGATGGCTGACGAATCCGGGCTGCCGCCCGAGAGCAAGCTGACCCGCAGCAAGGAGCGCTGGGCACGCGAGGGCAAGTTCCTGACCGGCCGGATCGTGCGGCCGGAGGATGAACGCCTGCCGCCCGGCCAGCATCTCACCCGCGACTGGCCGGTGCTGGATCTCGGGCTGACGCCATCGGTGACATCGGAGCGCTGGCGGCTCGACGTCTACGGCGCGGTCGAAAATCCGCTGTTCTGGGACATGCCCGCCTTCCTCGCCCAGCAGCAGCGGCAGTTCGTCTCCGACATCCATTGCGTCACGACCTGGTCGCGCTACGACAATCAATGGGAGGGGCTGGCCGCGCGCGACCTGCTCGCCGCCTGCCGGCCGCGCGACACCGCCAATTTCGTCGTGCTGCACTCCTATGACGGCTACACCACGAACCTGACGCTGGAGGATTTCGCCGCCGAAGACGCGCTGCTCGCGCACAGCTGGTCCGGCGCGCCGATCACCGGGGAGCATGGCGGCCCGGTCCGCGTCGTCGTGCCGCATCTGTATTTCTGGAAGAGCGCGAAATGGCTGAAGGCCATCGAGTTTCTCGAGGCCGACAAGCCCGGCTATTGGGAAGTCCGCGGCTATCACAACCGCGGCGATCCCTGGGCCGAGCAGCGCTATTCGGATTGACGGAGCCGTAGGGTGGGCAAAGACGCGCAGCGTCGTGCCCACCGTTTTTCGCCGACGGAAGAGAATGGTGGGCACGCTTCGCTTTGCCCACCCTACGGACTGCATGTTATCGCTTCCGCAGCAATACGCGGTAATCGCGATATCCGAACTTGCGAGAGATGCAGCATGGAGTTCACCTCGGAAACCGGCAAGATCCCCAAGGGCTATGGGTATCTTCTGAAGCCTTCCGTCATCCTCGCCGCACTGACCGCACGAGATCTCGGCGGCATTCGCATCCACCTCGTTCGCAGCCACGGCAGGCGTCTCTTCGATGCCCGCTATCGGCCGCCCGACGGCGACATTCCGTATGAGCGTCTCAACATCAAGGTCGGCACCGCGCACGAGCGCGACTTGCCTCCCCTTCGCCGGCGCGCGAAGGAGGAAGGCCTTCCCGCGCTGGTGCAATGGATTTCCGATCTCGTCGCGCAAGACCTGCCGACAGCGATCCGGCGCGGCGAACAGGAGATCGAGCTGCTGCCCGAGCGCGACTGATCATTGGGGGACCAGATCATGCCGACCGAACGTTTCCAGTTTGCAGGCGCCGGTGGCGAGCAGCTTGCCGCGGCGCTCGACCTGCCCGACGGCGCACCGCGCGCCACTGCGTTGTTCGCGCATTGCTTCTCCTGCGGCAAGGACACCCACGCGGCCCGTCGCATCGCGATGGCGCTGACCGCGCATGGCATCGCCGTGCTGCGGTTCGACTTCACCGGCCTCGGCTCCAGCGAGGGCGACTTCGCCAACAGCACGTTCTCCTCCAACGTCGCCGATCTCGTCCGCGCCGCCGATCATCTGCGCGAGACCAGCCAGGCACCGTCGATCCTGATCGGCCATAGCCTCGGCGGCGCCGCGGTGCTGGCCGCGGCAGGCGACATTCCCGAGGCAAAGGCCGTCGTGACAATCGCGGCCCCCTCGGATCCCGGCCATGTCACCGCGATGTTCAAGGACAGTCTCGAGTCGATCCGCCGCGACGGCTCGGCCGAGGTCTCGCTCGCGGGGCGCCCGTTCCGCATCAGCAGCGCCTTCCTCGACGACATCGCCGAGCAGCGCCTGCTCGACAAGGTCAAGCACCTGCACAAGGCACTGTTGATCATGCACTCGCCGGTCGACGACACGGTGGGCATCGACAATGCGACCCATCTCTTCGTCGCCGCCAAGCATCCGAAGAGCTTCATCTCCCTCGACCATGCCGATCATCTGATCAGCAGCAAGATAGATGCCGCCTACATCGCCGAGGTGATCGCGAGCTGGGCGAGCCGCTATGTCGCAGCGGCGGATTCAGAGCCGGCGCCCGCGGATGGCCCGCGCGACGTGGTCGTGCGCGAGACCCGATCGAGCAAGCTGCAGCAGAGCATCGCGCTCGGCCCGCATCGCCTCACCGCCGACGAGCCGCTGCCGGTCGGCGGCCAGGACAGCGGACCGGGCCCCTACGACCTGCTGCTGGCGGCGCTCGGCGCCTGCACCTCGATGACGATGCGGCTCTATGCCGACCGCAAGCTCCTGCCGCTCGACCGGATCACAGTGACCCTGCGCCACAGCAAGATCCATGCGGAGGACTGCGCGGAGTGCGAGACCAAGGCCGGTCTGATCGATCAGCTCGAGCGCGAGATCCACATGGACGGCGCGCTCGATGACGAACAGCGCAAGAAGCTCATGGAGATCGCCGACAAGTGCCCGGTGCACCGGACCTTGACATCGGAGATCCGCATCGTGACGCGGGCGGTGGAGTGATCAGCGCGCCGGCTGCGCCTCGATGCGCAACGGCCTGACGCGTAGCGCGCCGCGCAGGCCCAGCGCCGTTCCGATGAAGATGCCGGCAATCGCCACGAACGACGGCAGTGCCAGGGTCGACAATCCCGTCAGCCCCTGCCCGACCGAGCAGCCCAGCGCCATGACGCCGCCGATCCCCATCAGCGCGGCGCCGCCGGCCGATCGCAGCATGTGCTGCGGCGAATGAAAACCTTCGAGCTTGAAGCGGCGGGTGACGATGGCCGTGATGAGGCTGCCGGCCAGCACCCCGGCCACGGTCGCGATGCCGAAATTCACGGTCGAGCCGGTCGACAGCATCACATATTGCAGGCCGTCCGCGATCGGCGCGATGAAGGTCAACGACGCCACAGGCACCGGGTTGAAATCATCGGCGCCGAGAAAGCCGGTCGCGAACCAGCCAGCGGCGATCAGCAGGCCGACGATGAGGCCCGCGAGCATCTGGCCCGGCGCGCGCCGGAAGCCGGCATGCGCGAAGGCGAAGACGATCAACGCGCCGCCGAGCGCCAGCGCCGGCAGCAGCCGCGCGGGTGCGCCATGCAGGCCACCGGTCGACAATAGCGCGGGAAACGACGTCGCGGTCGCCGTCGTCTGCGAGCCCTGCAGCAGCGCGATCCGCAGCGGTGCGATCAGGCCCTTCAGGGTCATCTCGGCTGCGATCGCCAGCACCGTCACGACCACGAAGGAGCGCAGATTGCCGCGGCCGAGCAGCACCAGCGCGCGCGAGCCGCAGCCATTGGCCAGCACCATGCCGTAGCCGAACAGCACGCCGCCGACGAACATCAGCGGCGCCGAAAAAGTCGGCTGCAGATAGATCGACTTGCCGAGATCGACGATCCCGTTGGACGCCAGCAGTTGCGTCGCGATGACCGCGATCCCCATCGCCAGGGCGTAGGTCCGGACCAGACGGCCGTCGCCATCGGCCCACCAGCCGCGCAGGCTGCTCATCATGCAGAATCCGCTCAGCAGCCCGACCACGCCATAGATCACGCCAATCCCGAGACCGGCCATCACGGCCATATCAGCAGCTTCCGGCACGCGCGAGGAGTCCTTCTGGGTTGCGGAAAAAGCGCGGCGGCTCGCGGGCTTGCGTCCGCATTGCTTTCGCTTGACGCGCGCGGAATATTCGCCACGATATCGAGCTTAACTAGTTCAGAATGCTTGTTCCAACAAGCATCAGCGGGAGAGAACGCCGTGGTTTCACAAGCGCATCCTCATGCGCCGCCCCTCGCCTGCGCGCCGCTGGAGGCCCGCCCGTGAGCGGCGCACTTTCCCCGGACGCGCTGGCCCGCGCCTGTGCCGACGCGATGTGGCAGGATGATCGCGCCAGCCAGGGGCTGGGCATGCGGATCACCGAGATCGGCCCGGGACGCGCCACCCTGCAGATGACCGTCCAGCCGCACATGGTCAACGGCCACGGCATCGCCCATGGCGGCTTCATCTTCACGCTGGCCGATTCCGCCTTCGCATTTGCCTGCAACTCGCACAACGACCGCACCGTGGCGGCGCAGGGCAGCATCAGCTTCATCCGCCCGGGCAAGCTCGGCGACGTCATGACGGCACGCGCAATCGAAGTGTCGCGCAGCGGCCGCTCGGGCATCTACGACGTCCGCGTGACCGCAGGCGATACCGTGATCGCCGAATTCCGCGGCCATTCCCGCAGCATCGGCGGCACGCTGGTGTCGACCGACGCGCCCGATGCGATGTGACCTTTCGTCCCTGCCGGAGGACCCGACGCCATGACATCGAACAAGTCTCACGCCACCGGCAGCTACGTGCCCGACATGGACGACGCCGAGCGCGCCTCGCGCGACGAGATCGTGGCGCTGCAGACCAGGCGCCTCGCCTGGTCGCTCAAGCACGCCTACGACAACGTCGCCCATTACCGCCGCGCCTTCGACACCGCCGGCGTGCATCCATCGGATTTTCGCGAGCTGGCAGACATCGCCAAATTCCCGTTCACGGTGAAGACCGACCTGCGCGACAATTATCCCTTCAACATGTTCGCCGTGCCGCGCGAACAACTCGTCCGCGTTCACGCCTCTTCCGGCACCACCGGCAAGCCGATCGTGGTCGGCTATACAAGAAACGATATCGCGACGTGGTCCACGGTGATGGCGCGCTCGATCCGTGCCGCCGGCGGGCGCAGCGGCATGATCATCCACAATGCCTATGGCTATGGCCTGTTCACCGGCGGTCTCGGCGTTCACTACGGCGCCGAGCAGCTCGGCTGCACCGTGGTGCCGATCTCCGGCGGCATGACCGAGCGGCAGGTGCAGCTGATCAACGACTTCCGCCCCGACATCATCACGGTGACGCCGAGCTACATGCTGGCCATCCTCGACGAGTTCAAGCGCCAAGGCCTCGATCCGCGGCAGAGCTCGCTCAAGATCGGCATCTTCGGCGCCGAGCCCTGGACCAATGCGATGCGCGCCGAGATCGAGGACGCGTTCGCGATGGACGCGACCGACATCTACGGCCTGTCGGAGGTGATGGGCCCCGGTGTGGCGCAGGAATGCCTGGAGACCAAGGACGGGCTGCACATCTGGGAGGATCATTTCTATCCGGAGATCGTCGATCCCGACACCGGCCGTGTGCTGCCCGACGGCGAGATGGGCGAGCTGGTGTTCACCTCGCTGACCAAGGAGGCCTTCCCCGTCATCCGCTATCGCACCCGCGATCTGACACGGCTCCTGCCTGGCACCGCGCGGCCGGGCATGCGGCGGATGGAGAAGGTCACCGGACGTTCCGACGACATGATCATCCTGCGCGGCGTCAATCTGTTCCCGTCGCAGATCGAGGAGATCCTGCTGACCACCGAATGGTGCGGCGGCCATTTCATGCTGGAGCTGACGCGCGAAGGCCGCATGGACGAGCTGACGGTCTACGCCGAATCCCGCCCGGAACATTGGGACGAGACCGGCCTCGAAGGGCACGCCGAACGCATCTCGATCCACATCAAGAACACGATCGGCGTGACGGCAAAGGTGAAGGCCGTGCCACCCGACACGCTGGAGCGCTCGGCCGGCAAGGCGAAGCGGATCAAGGACAAGCGGCCGGTGGGCTAATTCAGTGGACGATCTGCTTCGGCCGAGGTGAGCTATCACGGCAACGGCGGTGAGCTCCCTCGCCCCGTTCTTCACGGGGAGAGGGTCGGGGTGAGGGGCAGCCGCACGGGAAGTGTGCGTGGTGAGACCTGTACCCCCTCACCCGGATTGCATCTTGCGATGCAATCCGACCTCTCCCCGCAAGCGGGGCGAGGTGCACCGAGCCCGCCGAAACAGCGTGCTCACGTCAGACTCGATCCGCAGCTGATATCCGGGGTTGCGCCCGCCTCACACGTGATCGTAGTCCACCACCACCCGCTCCGTCACCGGCTTGGCCTGGCACGTCAGCACGAAGCCGGCCTGCAGCTCCCACGGCTCGAGCGAGTAGTTCAGCTCCATCTCGGCCTTGCCTTCGACCAGCTTGGCGCGGCAGGTGGAGCACATGCCGCCTTTGCAGGCGAACGGCAGATCGACGCCGGCGCGCAGCGCGGCGTCGAGGATGGCTTCGCCCTCGGCGACCGGGACTTCACGCCGCTTGCCATCGATGATCAAGGCGGCGATCGCCTTCGGTGGCGCAGTGTCCGGCACGACAGCCTTCGGCCGCGGCTTGCCCCCGGCGCCGGAGACGAAGCGCTCGATATGAACGCGGTCGTCGGGGATGCCGAGCGCGCGGCAGGCGGCCTCGATCTCCTCGCTCATGCCGGTCGGGCCGCAGATGAAGACGTGGTCGACGCTTGCGGCCGGCACCAGCGAGCGCAGCAGCAGGCGGACCTTCTCGCCATCGAGGCGGCCGTGCAGGATCGGCAGATCCTGCTCCTCGCCAGAGATGACGTGGAACACCGAGAGGCGGTCGAGGAAGCTATCCTTCAGCTCCTCGAGCTCTTCGCGGAACAGCATGCCCGCGGTGGTGCGGTTGCCGTAGAACAGGAAGAAGCGGCTATCAGGCTCACGCGCCAGCACGGCTTTCACGATCGACAGGATCGGCGTGATGCCCGAGCCGGCCGCGAAGCCGACATGGGTCCGCGCGGCCGCGGGGTCGAGCGCGACGCCGAACCGCCCGGTCGGCGTCATCACGTCGATCGCGTCGCCACGCTTCAATTCGTCGGTGACGAAGCTGGAAAACGCGCCGCCATCGACGCGCTTCACGGCGATGCGGATCTCGTTGTCGTCAGGCCCCGAGCAGATCGAATAGGAGCGCCGCACCTCTTCGCCGCCGAGCGTGGTCTTGAGCGTGAGATATTGCCCAGGCGCAAACCGGTAGTCCGCCGCCAGCTCGCTTGGAATGGCAAAGGTCAGCGACACTGCGTCAGGCGCCTCACGGCGCAGGTCACGAACGGCGAGACGGTGAAAGCGTGGCGTTGTGGACATCGGTCTATCCCCACGTCATTGCGAGGAGCGAAGCGACGAAGCAATCCAGGGCTGTGGACGGGACTCTGGATTGCTTCGCTACGCTCGCAATGACGGCTTGTAGCATCAGTGGCACTTGAAGTAGTCGAACGGCTCGCGGCATGCCTTGCATCGCCACAGCGCCTTGCAGGAGGTCGAGCCGAATTCCGCGAGTTGCTCGGTGTCGACGGATCCGCATTGCGGACACGCGACCTCGGCGACGCCGAACAGCGCGCGCCGTCCGCTCGACGGCTGCGGCGGCGCGATGCCGTAGTCCCGGAGCTTGCGGCGGCCCTCCTCGCTCATCCAGTCCGTTGTCCAGGCCGGCGACAGCACGGTGCGCACATGAGCCCCGCGGAAACCGGCGCGCTCCAGCGCGAGCTCGATCTCCAGCGCGATCATGTTCATGGCCGGGCAGCCCGAATAGGTCGGCGTGATCGCAACCTCGACGCGGTCGCCGACCACTTCGACCTCGCGCAGCACGCCGAGGTCATCGATCGTCAGCACCGGGATTTCCGGATCGGCCACGGAAGCCGCCGCCGTCCAGGCGCGCTGCCGCAGCTCCGCAGGACTGGTGTCCGCGATTACCACGCCGCACCGGGGAAGCTGCGCTGCATGTATTGCAGCTCGCTGAGGAGATGTCCGAGATGCTCGCTGTGCCGCCCGTCGCGACCGCCCTGCTGCATCCACTCGTTTTCCGGCAGGGTCAGAGTTGCCTCGCGCGCGACATGCGACACGATCGACAGCCATTTCGGCAGCAGCCGCGTCGGATCGATGGCGATGCCGGCGTCGATCAGGCCGCGCTCGGGGGCGTCGACGCTGAACATCTCACCGGTATAGGCCCAGAGATCATCCACCGCCTCTTGTGCGCGGCGGTGGCTCTCATCGGTGCCGTCACCGAGCCGGATCACCCATTCGCTGGCATGGCGCAGGTGATAGGCGCATTCCTTCTCCGACTTGGCGGCGATCGCCGCCAAGGTCGCATCGGTCGAGCCCATCATGCCGCGCCAATAGAGATCCGCGAACGCCGCGTAGAACAGCTGCCGCACCATCGTGTGGGCGAAGTCGCCATTGGGGCGCTCGACCAGCAGCAGGTTGCGGTACTGCCTGACGTCGCGCAGATAGGCGAGCTTGTCCTCATCATTGTCGCGGCCCTCGACCTTGGCCGCGTAGCCATAGAGCTCGCGCGCCTGGCCGATCAGGTCGAGCGCCATGTTCGACAGCGCCATGTCCTCTTCCAGCATCGGCGCATGCCCGCACCATTCGGAGAGGCGATGGCCGAGGATCAACGCATCGTCGGCGCGGCGCAGCGTATACAGCACCAGCGGCGTTTCGGAGACGGTGATCGAGGGTGCGGTCATGGTTGCGATCCGATCAGCTCGCCACGAACTCCGTCATTGCGAGCGCAGCGAAGCAATCCAGAAATTCATCCGAGCAGGCAGTCTGGATTGCTTCGCTGCGCTCGCAATGACGACGGCTGACAGCCGTACGTACTCACATATGCCCGACTTCCTCGGGCACCTCGTAGAACGTCGGGTGGCGATAGATCTTCGACTCCGCCGGCTCGAACATCATGGCCTTGTCGGCGGGATCGGACGCGGTGATGGCGCTCGACGGCACCACCCAGATCGACAGGCCCTCGCCGCGGCGGGTGTAGAGGTCGCGCGCGGCCTGCAGCGCCATGGTCGCATCCGGCGCGTGCAGCGAACCGCAATGCTTGTGCGCAAGCCCGTTGCGGCTGCGGATGAAGACCTCCCACAACGGCGTGTTCGGCGTCGCCATCACTGATTTCCCCTGTTACTCGGCGGCTTGCGCCATCTGGCGCTGCGCGCGCTTCTCGGCATAGGCGGCCACCGCCTCGCGCACCCAGGCGCCGTCGGCATGCGCCTTGCGGCGCGCGGCCATGCGATCGCGGTTGCACGGGCCGTTGCCGGCCAGCACCTGCTTGAACTCGTTCCAGTCGATCGGCCCGTGCCGCCAGTGGCCCTGCTCATCCTGCGTCATCTCGGGATCAGGCATGGTCAGGCCGAGATACTGCGCCTGCGGCACGGTGGCATCGATGAACTTCTGGCGCAGCTCGTCGTTCGAGAAGCGCTTGATCTTCCACTTCGTCGAGGTGTCGCTGTGCTGGCTCGCCTGGTCGGGCGGGCCGAACATCATCAGCACCGGCCACCACCAGCGGTTCAGCGCATCCTGCGCCATCGCCTTCTGCTCGGCTGTGCCACGGCACAAGGTCAGCATGATCTCGTAGCCCTGGCGCTGGTGGAACGATTCCTCCTTGCAGACGCGGATCATGGCGCGCGCATAGGGACCGTAGGAGCAGCGGCACAGCGGGATCTGGTTCATGATCGCGGCGCCGTCGACCAGCCAGCCGATCACGCCGATATCCGCCCAGGTCAGGGTCGGGTAGTTGAAGATCGATGAGTACTTGGCCTTGCCGGCCAGCATCGCGTCGACCAGCTCCTCGCGCGAGGCGCCGAGCGTCTCGGCGGCGGCGTAGAGATAGAGGCCATGGCCGCATTCGTCCTGGACCTTGGCGAGCAATGCCGCCTTGCGGCGCAGGCTCGGCGCACGCGTGATCCAGTTGCCCTCGGGCAGCATGCCGACGATTTCGGAATGGGCGTGCTGGGAAATCTGCCGGACCAGCGTCTTGCGATAGGCCGCGGGCATCCAGTCATTGGGTTCGATGCGCTCCTCGGCATCGATACGGGCCTGAAAACGCGAGGCGCGCGCGGCGTCCTCGGCGTGGCTGCCCTCCTCGGGCGAATTAAGCGCCTGCGTGTACATGCGGCGGCGTCCTCCCAGGACTTGGTTGGCGGCAATATATAACGAGATTCGATCCGTGCAATCGAATTCTGTAATATATTAGCAGGCCTCATGCCTGCCGCCGAAACGCCGCGCCAGCGCCGCACTGGCCGCCGGCAGCGGCCCCTCCTCATTCGTCGCATGGGCATCGAGCCAGCGCTCAGATCCCGGCAGCAGCAACCGATAGATCTCGCCGCACAGCGCGCGGGCCTGCCGTCCCGGCCAGTTCCCCGGCAGCAGCTCGGCCGGCAGCAAGGGATCGCGCAGCACGATGCGCCGATAATGATGGATCAGCAGGATTCGCGCGGTGAAGGCCTGACCGTCGGTCAGCATCTCGCCGCGTTCGATGCTGGCCTTGAGCGGCGCAAAGGAGGCGCTGAACTTGCGGTAGGCATCTGCCGTGCGGTCCAGCGCCCAGCTCTCAGCGACCAGCCGCCGCGCCATGTCGGGGCCGGCGGAGGCTTGCAGGCGAATCGCCCCGTCCACCGCGTCGGGGACGGCGATGCTGGAGGGCGCGACGAACACGCCCGGGAGCGGACTGCCGAAGCCGGCATCGCGCAGCGCGGTCCGCGCCTGCTCGCGATCGTCGGCGCTGCCGATCAGAACCAGCTCGAAGCTGCCGTTCCATTCCCCGGGCGGCGAATCGTAGATGTGCCGGGTGGCGCCGGCGAAGGTCTGCTCGCCGCGCCGGGTCAGCCGATAGAAGCTGTTGCGGCCGCTCTTGGTGCGCTCGAACCAGCCCTCGGCGGTCAGCCGCGACATCGCCGTGCGGACCACGCTGCCATCGATCGCGAGCCCGTCGAAGAAGGTCAGCAAGGTGCCGAGCCAGACGCGGCCGCCGCGCGGCACGATGGCGTCGCCGAACACGGTGATGATCAGCGATCCCGTGCGCGACGGCTCGCTCTTGAGCTGACTGACGATGCGGGACAGCGGCTGCGGCATGACGCCCGCTTTAGCCGGTTTTGCCTGCCCGCAAAAGAAAAGGCCCGCATGACGCGGGCCTTGGAGATCGATCGACTGACGCTGATAGCTTGATCAGGCGGTCTTGTTGTAGGCCTTGGCCATGTTCTGCTGGGCAACCTTGGCACCCTCGGTGACGAGCTTGCCAACATACTCGCTGGTCGACTTCGCACGGGCGACGAGCGCCTCGCCGCGGGCACGGGCCAGCTCGCCCTGGATCTGGACGGCTTCGCTGATCGACTTGGCGGACGCCAGTTTGTCCAGGCCGTCGAAGAACGCCTCGGTGTCCTGGTACAGCGCCTGCTGAATGTTGCGGCTGATCTTGCCGGCCTCGGTGACGCCGTCGAACACGGCGGTCTCGATCGCCGAGGTCACCTTCTCGGAGCCGGCCAGGGCCTCCGCAGCGCGCTCCTTGGCGGTCGACGCGGTCTTCTTGACGAACTCCCGCGCGGATTCCGGAACTTCCATCGTCTGCAGGTTCTTGAACGCGTCGGTCATCGGCGCAAAGGCGTCCTTGACGGTGTCGAACACGTTATTGGTGTCGTTGCTCATGGTCGTCTCCATCCTCAATGTTGTCTGAGCTATGGGCTCGCTCCGTCGCTATGAACCGGAGTGATTAACTCTATAGCAGCCCAAATGATGCATTGCAACATTAATGTTGCAATGCATCATTGCAGATTTGTGATGGATGGTAGCAATTAACCGCCGGACCGGGTCTCGGCGCCCTGCGACCCGTGGCCCGCGCCCGGCTTCTTGTTCCGGGCCTTGCCTTGGCGCGGCAGCTCGGCTGCCTTGAGAGCTTCCTTGGGCGGCGATTCGGCTGACTGCTCCGGCTCTGCTTCCAAAGCGACAGGCGCCAGCGGCGGCTCCTTGGCAGCATTCAGCACTTCGCCGAGCAGGGCCTTGATCTCGCTCAACTGCGGTGTGACGTCGACGGCCGGCTTGGCCTCCGGCTGCGGAGCCTGGGACGCGGCAACAAGCCGATCGAGCAAACCCTTGATCTCGTTCAACTCGGGCCTGACGTCGGCCGGGGCCGGCACGCTCTTGGACGCCGCGACAAGCTTGTCGAGCAAGCCTTTGATCTCGTTCAACTGCGGCGCGAGATCGGCGGCCGGCTTCGGCGCCGGTGCCGGCAGCTTTGTCGCGGTGAGCAGCTCCTTCAGCAGCGTCCGCGTCTCGGCGAGCTCGCCTTCGATCACGGCAAGCCGCTCGTTCAAGGCGGTAAGCTGACCGCGGCTCGGCACGTTCATGCCGGCGTAGTAGTTTTCCATGAGATCGGCCATGGGCTTCTGTCCATTTCCAGAAGTTGCGGGATCATCGGATGAGCGGGCCGCACCGATCGGGCGCAGCCGCGTGAAGGCCGTGAAGCTCTTCTGCATCTCACCGACCATCTGCTGCCAGAATGCGATCGGATCGCCGGATTTATTGACCATCGGCAAGCTCCTTAAGACCATCACAAAAGACTCAATACAACCTATCATAGCACAATCTCGCTGCAATGCAGCAAAATCAGCGCCGACTTCTCACCTCCCGCGGAACCATGCCATAGAGGGGGTCGTTGGCCTTCGAAGGGGATCCCGTGACCACAGACGTTCATCAGCCGCAGCACCTCGTGCGCGCCAACGGTATCGACATCTGCTACGAGACGTTCGGTGACCCCGCCGCGCCGCCGCTGCTGCTGATCATGGGCCTCGGCGCGCAGATGATCATCTGGGACGACGAGTTCTGCCAAATGCTGGCGGCGCGCGGCTTCCGCGTCATCCGTTTCGACAACCGCGACATCGGCCAGTCCGGCAAGCTGCACGGAGGCAAGCGCCTGACGCCGTTCGAGCTGATCAAGCTGCGCTTGTTCAACATCCCGGTCGCGGCGCCCTACAAGCTCTCGGACATGGCCAAGGACACGATCGGCCTGATGGATGCACTCGACATCAAGTCGGCGCATCTGGTGGGGGCCTCGATGGGCGGCATGATCGCGCAGGAGATCGCGATCACATATCCGCAGCGGGTGCGCTCGCTGACCTCGATCATGTCGACGACCGGCAACCCGCGCCTGCCGCCGCCGAAGCGCGAGGTCGCGATGCTGTTGATGGCGCCGCCGCCGAACACCAAGGACGAATACATCCGCCGCTTCCAGACGACCTGGAAAACCCTGCGCGTCGGCTCCTTCCCGCAGGACGAGGCGCGCGACGTTGCGCTCGCCGAGCGCTGTTTCGCGCGCGGGCTCAACCCTGCCGGTGTCGGGCGCCAGCTCCGCGCCATCCTGGCCTCGGGCAGCCGCAAGCCGCGGCTGCATTTGGTGACCGCGCCGACGCTGGTGATCCACGGCACCGTCGATCCGCTGGTGCTTCCGGCCGCCGGCAAGGACACCGCGGAATCGATTCCGAACGCCAAGCTGTTGATGATCGAGGGCATGGGCCACGCCATCCCGATTCCGACCTGGCCGCAGATCATCGGCGCCATCGCCGACCACGCCCATGGCGCGAACGCGCAGGCAGCTTAGGACGGCAACCAATAGCCACCGCTGCCGCTCTGGAACGAGCTGCCGTTCCGGCCGACGCCGGGATCGATAACAATCAGCTCTCGTGATTGCGACGCGCCGCGGCCGCGGTCACTTCAGCCATCAGGGCCGCCGGCTCGGGCGCGACGAACGCGACGGCGGCTGCCGTCGCGAGGATCTCTTAAAATCCAGTGGAAGCAGCTCAGGCCGACTTCTTGTCGCTGGAGCGGCTGCCGCCGAGCCCCGTCATCGTCAGCATCATATCCTGAAACCGCTCGGCCAGCCGCGGATCGAACGTGAACCAGCTCTGCATGATCGCCTCGGGCGTCAGCTTGTCGATGTTGCTGGTCATCTGGTGCTGAAGCCTGTCCATCACGGCGGACTGCATCGGGCCGACATCCGGAAGTCCGAAAAACTGCCGCGCCTCGAGCGGTGTGCAATCGATCTCGATATTGACTTTCATGGCCGCTCCGCACTGTTCGTATCTCTCGACCTCCGGCGCCTAGATCCGTTTCCCGTGTCGCGGGAGACGGCCCCGGCCATGGCGGCGAGCGGGAGCAGTATCACCGCGCCGGGCCCTCTCTAGCAAGCGGCGCTTTGCTGCAACCGCGCAATTCCTGGGACATGGTCAATCCGCCGCGCCCCCTGCTCGATGGCTCCAGGCGCAGCTTCGCGTGCGCTGCACGCGTCGGTTCGCGGCTAACCTTATCGTTTAGGCTTAAACAAACCGGACTTGTGCGCCGCTGCCCAACTCTGGCAACATGCTGACACTCGACGTGCCGCAGGTCCAACGGCGCCGCCAGGCGCAGCCCTGGGAAGCAGTTCCTACCGAGCGGCACCAGACTTGCAAGTACATCGCCCAGCGTCTTGTTGCTTCTTGAAGTTCGTGCAAGAGGCGCTGCAGACATCACGAACTTCGAAGCATGCAGGCCGGATCGCAATCCGCGCCTGCCGAGAAAACAAGCGTCAAACGCGGAGATTTTGAACATATGTCGGGACGCAAATCCCTGCTCGCTGCGGCGGCCGCGATCCTCGTCGGCCTTGCGGGTCTGCCGGCTTCGGCCCAGACCCTGCGCTACGCCAACCAAGGAACCCTCAAATCCCTCGATCCCTATACGTTCAAGGAATCGACCACGATCGCGCATCATGCCCACGTGTATGAAGGCCTGACGGCACGCGACAAGGATCTGAAGATCATCCCTGCGCTGGCCGAGAGTTGGGAGACACCGGAGCCGACGCGCTGGCGCTTCCATCTGCGCAAGGGCGTCAAATTCCACAATGGCGATCCCTTCACCGCCGACGACGTGCTCTTCTCTGCCTACCGCGTCCGCGCCACCGGCTCCAACTTCCTGTCGAACGTTCCGCCCGACGCGAAGTTCATCAAGATCGACGACTACACGGTCGACGTGAAGCTCGATGCGCCCAATCCCATCCTGATCTCGCAGTGGGATTCGTGGTACATCATGGACAAGAAGTGGGCCGAGGAGAACAACTCCGTCGCGCCGACGCCGGTCTCGGCAACTACACCGAGCTACGCGGCCCTGCATGAGAACGGCACCGGCCCCTTCATCATCGAGAGCCATCAGCCCGGCGTGAAGACCGTCTTCAAGGTCAATCCGAACTGGTGGCGCAAGCCCGAGCACAACATCAAGGAGATCGTGTTCACCACGATTGGCTCCGACGCGACGCGCGTTGCGGCGCTGCTCTCCGGCGAGGTCGACCTGATCGAGCCGGTTCCGGTGCAGGACATCGGCCGTGTCGATTCCAGCCCGAATGCCCAGGTCCTCAAGGGACCCGAGCTGCGCACGATCTTCCTCGGCATGGACCAGTCGCGCGACGAACTGGTCTCCTCCAGCGTCAAGGGCAAGAACCCGTTCAAGGACGTCCGCGTCCGCGAGGCCTTCTACAAGGCGATCGACGTCGAGCTGATCAAGACGCGCGTCATGCGCGGCCTGTCGACGCCGTCGGCGCTGATGATCGCGCCGGAGCTGTTCCCGCTGTCGAAGGACTTCACGCGGCCGAAATACGATCCGGATGCGGCCAAGAAGCTGCTGACCGAGGCCGGCTATCCCGACGGCTTCGAGGTCGGGATGGATTGCCCGAACGACCGCTACGTCAACGATGCCGCGATCTGTCAGGCCGTGGTCGGCATGCTGGCCCGCGTCGGCGTCAAGGTGAACCTGAATGCCCAGCCCAAGGCGCAGTATTTCGCCAAGGTGCTGAAGCCGGGCGGCTACAACACGTCGTTCTTCCTGCTCGGCTGGACGCCGTCGTCGGGGGACGCGCACAACGTGCTGCATGACATCATGGGCTGCCGTGACGACCCCAAGGACGCGACCCGGGGCGAGGCCAATCTCGGCAACTACTGCAACAAGGAGCTCGACGCGCTCACCGACAAGGTGCTGGTCGAGACCGATACCGCCAAGCGCGATCAGCTGATCAAGCAGGCGTTCGAGATCGGCATCAAGGACTATGGCTACATCCCGCTGCACCAGCAGGCCGTCGCCTGGGGCGTCTCCAAGAAGGTGAAGATCCCGCTGCGCGCCGACAACCAGGTGATGCTGTATCTGGCGACCAAGACCGAGTAGTCCACACACGACGTCGAGTCCCGGAAAGCAGAACTGCTTTTCGGGACTTTTCATTTCCCGCGGCAGGTGCTACGCGCCGCAGCTTGAAGAGCTGAAAGGATCAGATGCTCGCCTTCGCGCTTCGCCGAGCAATCCAGGCCATCGGCGTGATGATCGCCGTCGGAATCATCGCCTTCGCCATGTTCCGCTTTGCCGGCGATCCGGTCAGCCAGATCGTGCCCATCGATGCCACGGCTGCGGAGCGCGCCCAAGTCCGTCAATCGCTGGGCCTGGACGATCCGTTCATCGTGCAGTTCGGCCACTATCTGCTCGACGCTGCGCAATTCAAGTTCGGCGTGTCCTATCAGTTCCGGCAGCCGGTCTCCGATCTGCTCAAGGAGCGGATGCCTGCGACCCTGGAGCTCGCAATCTGCGCCACCATCCTGGCGCTGGTCTTCGGCATCCTGATGGGCGTATTTTCTGCGCTCCGCCGCGACTCGTTCCTCGCCAAGCTGTTCCAGATGGTGTCGCTGATCGGCATTTCGCTGCCGACCTTCCTGATCGGCATTCTGCTTATCTACCTGTTCTCGGTCACCCTGGGTTGGTTGCCCTCGTTCGGACGCGGCGACACCGTGAGGCTGGGCTGGTGGACATCAGGACTATTCACCGTCTCCGGTTGGAAGGCGCTGATCATGCCCTCGATCACGCTCGGCCTGTTCCAGATGACCTTGATCATGCGCCTGGTCCGCGCCGAGATGCTTGAGGTGCTGCGCACCGACTACATCCGCTTCGCCCGCGCGCGGGGCTTGACCACCCGCGCCATTCATTTCGGCCACGCGCTGCGCAACACGCTGGTTCCGGTCATCACCGTCGTCGGCCTGCAGTTCGGCTCCGTCATCGCGTTCTCGATCATCACGGAGCAGGTGTTCCAATGGCCGGGCATGGGCCTGTTGTTCGTGCAGGCGGTGCAGAACGTCGACATCCCGATCATGGCGGCCTACCTGATGATGGTGTCGCTGATCTTCGTCACCATCAATCTCGTGGTTGATATCCTCTACACCGTGGTCGATCCGCGCCTGCGCACGACCATCAGCCGTCCGGCCTGAGCATGAGCGACGCAGCCCTTCCCCATCCCACTCCCGCCCCAGCGCCGCGCGCGGCCGCCGACGGCTGGCTCAAGCGCGCGCTCGCGAGCGACCTGTTCTACTCGTTCCGCCGCTCCAGGCTGACGGTCGTGGCAGCCGTCGTCACGCTGCTGTTCTTCCTGCTCGCGATCTTCGCGCCGCTGCTGTCGCCACAGAACCCGTTCGATCCCGCGCAGCTGCAGCTCCTCAATTCCCGCATCGCGCCGCTGTGGACGGCCGACGGGCAGAGCCCGTTCCTGCTCGGCACCGACGAGCAGGGCCGCGACGTGCTCTCCGCCATCCTCTATGGCCTGCGGATCTCGCTGCTGGTCGGCATTC
The DNA here is from genome assembly GCF_051167655.1 of Bradyrhizobium sp. HKCCYLS2038. Classification (NCBI taxonomy): domain Bacteria; kingdom Pseudomonadati; phylum Pseudomonadota; class Alphaproteobacteria; order Hyphomicrobiales; family Nitrobacteraceae; genus Bradyrhizobium; species Bradyrhizobium sp. HKCCYLS2038. Next base: position 358,758 of record NZ_JBNPTM010000005.1, read on the forward strand.
TCGGCGTCGTCTTCTCCGGCGCGCTCGGCATCGCACTGGGGCTGATCGCCGGCTATTTCGGCGGCCGCGTCGATACCGTGATCATGCGCATCGCCGACGTGCAGCTGACGTTCCCGCCGATCCTGATTGCCCTGCTCGTGAACGGCATCGCCAAGTCGGTGTCCGGCAATCATCTGGAATGGCTGAGCATGCTCGGCGTCCTGGTGCTCGCCATCGGCCTGTCCTTCTGGGTGCAATATGCGCGGACCGTGCGCAGCTCGGTCATGGTCGAGAAGAACAAGGACTATGTCGCCGCCGCGCAGCTGATCGGGCTGCCCGCGCCGGTCATCATGCTGCGCCACGTGCTGCCCAACACGACCGGACCGGTGCTGGTGATCGCCACCATCAACCTGGCGCTCGCGGTGCTCACCGAGGCGACCTTGTCGTTCCTCGGTTCCGGCATGCCGGAGACGATGCCCTCGCTCGGCACCCTGATCCGGATCGGCAACAACTATCTGTTCGCCGGCGAATGGTGGATCGTGGCCTTTCCCGGCATTGCGCTGGCCGGACTGATCCTGGCCATCAACCTGCTCGGCGATTGGCTGCGCGACGCGCTCAACCCGAAACTGCGATGATCCCCGTTCAGAGTTGCGAAGGCCTGACCTCATGACCGCCCCCGTTCTGTCCGTGCGCAATCTGCAGGTCGAATTCGAGACCAGGCGCGGCACCCTGCGCGCGATCGACGGCGTCTCCTGGGACATCGCCAAGGGCGAGGTGCTCGGCGTCGTCGGCGAATCCGGCGCCGGCAAGTCCGTCACCGGCCTCGCCGTGATCGGGCTGATCGATCCGCCCGGCCGCATCTCCGGCGGCGAGATCCTGCTGTCCGGCCGGCGCATCGACAATCTGCCGCCGGAGGAGATGCGCAAGGTGCGCGGCAAGCGCATCGGCATGATCTTCCAGGATCCGCTGACCTCGCTCAATCCGCTGTATCGCGTCGGCGACCAGATCATCGAGACCATCAAGACCCATACCAGCCTTACCGACCAGCAGGCGCGCAAGCGCGCCATCGACCTGCTCGCCGAGGTCGGCATATCAGCGCCGGAGAAGCGCATCGACGGCTATCCGCATGAATTCTCCGGCGGCATGCGCCAGCGCGTCGTGATCGCGCTCGCGCTGTGCGCCGAGCCGGAGCTGATCATCGCCGACGAGCCGACCACCGCGCTCGACGTCTCCGTGCAGGCCCAGATCATCTCGCTGATCAAGCGGCTCGGCCGCGATCATGGCACTGCCGTGATGCTGGTGACCCACGACATGGGCGTGATCGCCGAGACCTGCGACCGCGTCGCCGTGATGTATGCCGGCCGCGTCGCCGAGATCGGCCCGGTGCAGGAGGTCATCAAAAACCCGCTGCATCCCTACGCCAAAGGCCTGATGGGCGCGATCCCGACGCTGGCCGGCGAGGAGAGCCGCCTGGTGCAGATCCCCGGCGCGATGCCGCGGCTGTCGGCGATCCCCGCGGGCTGCTCGTTCAATCCGCGCTGCGGCGCCGCCTTCGAGCGCTGCCGCATCGACCGGCCGGAGCCGCTGCGGCAGGGCACGCAGGCGGTCGCCTGTCATCTGTATGATCGCGCGACGGAGACCGCGGCATGAGCGATTTCGTCGAGGTCAAGAATCTGCGCCGGGTGTTCGACGTCTCCAAACCCTGGCTCAACCGCGTGATCGAACGTCAGCCGCAGGAATTCCTGAAAGCGGTCGACGGCGTCAGTTTCGGCATCAGGAAGGGCGAGACGTTTGCCCTGGTCGGCGAGTCCGGCTCCGGCAAGACGACGGTCGCGCGCATGGTGGTCGGGCTGCTGGCACCAACCTCCGGCGAGGTCATCATCGATGGCGTGTCGATGAGCGAAGCGCGTCAGGCACAGGTGCGGCGCAAGCTGCGCCGGCGCATCCAGATGGTGTTCCAGGATCCCTACGCCAGCCTCAACCCGCGCTTCCGCGTCGACTCCATCATCGCCGAGCCGATCCGCGCATTCAACATCATCGAGGGCGAGCGCCAGATCAGGGACCGCGTCGGCGAGTTGCTGACGCTGGTCGGCCTGCATCCGGATGACGGTCAGAAGTTTCCGCACGAATTCTCCGGCGGCCAGCGCCAGCGCATCGCGATCGCGCGCGCGCTGGCGTCCGAGGCCGAGTTCATCGTCTGCGACGAGCCGACCTCGGCTCTCGACGTCTCCGTGCAGGCGCAGATCCTCAATCTGATGCGCGATCTGCAGGACAAGTTCGGCCTGACCTATCTGTTCATCAGCCACAATCTCGCAGTCGTGCGCCACATGGCGAGCCGGATCGGCGTGATGTATCTCGGCCGCATCGTCGAGATCGCGGATGGACGCGCACTCTTCAACGATCCGCGCATGCCCTACACCAAGATGCTGCTCGGCGCGGTACCGGACCTGTCGATGTCCGGCCGCCAGCGCATTCCGGTCAAGGGCGAGATTCCGAACCCAATCAATCCGCCATCGGGATGCACCTTCAACCCGCGCTGCCCGCTGGCGTTCGATCTGTGTCGGCAGCAATCGCCGGAGCTGATCGGCGGCGTGGCGTGTCATGCGGTGAACCAGCCGGCCACGACGGCCGTTCCGACGGCATCGGTGGCGTGAAGCAACACGACGGAATTTGAATGAGGTCGTCATTGCGAGGAGCGAAGCGACGAAGCAATCCAGGGGCGTCAACCTGGGCCCTGGATTGCTTCGCTATCGCTCGCAATGACGGCGACTAATTACACCGACCAAAGGGCGCCATGAGCTTCGTCAATCCCGATCCCTTCACGACCCGCCCAGAGATCGAAGGCACGTTTGGCGTCGTCACCTCGACGCACTGGATCGCCACTGCCGTCGGCATGGCGATGCTGGAGCGCGGCGGCAACGCCTTCGACGCTGGCGTCGCGGCCGCCTTCACCTTGCAGGTGGTCGAGCCGCACCTGAACGGCCCCGGCGGCGACGTGCCGATCATCGTGCACGACGTCAAGCGCGGACGCACCGAGGTGATCTGCGGCCAAGGCCCCGCGCCGGCAGGCGCAACCATTGCGCACTATAAGCGCGAAGGCCTGGAGATGGTGCCCGGCACCGGACTGCTCGCCGCCTGCGTCCCCGGCACGTTCGAGTCCTGGATGCTGCTGCTGCGCGACTACGGCACGATGCGGCTGCGCGACGTGCTGGAGCCGGCGATCGCCTACGCGCGCGACGGCTATCCGCTGGTCGAGCGCGTCTCGGCGACGATCCAGACCGTCGAGCAGCTGTTCAAGACGCATTGGCCGACCTCTGCCGCGCTCTATCTGCCGAACGGCGAGGTGCCGCGTCCCGGCACGCTGTTCACCAACCCCAAGCTCGCCGAGACGTACGCGCGCATCCTGAGCGAAGCCGAGAGCGCTGGGGAGAATCGCGACGCGCAGATCGAGCGCGCCCGCAAGGCGTGGTCGCGGGGCTTCGTCGCCGAGGCGATCGACCGGTTCTGCCGGACGCAGGAGGTGATGGACGTCTCGGGTGCGCGCCACAAGGGCGTGCTCTCAGCCGACGACATGGCGCGCTGGCAGCCGACCATCGAGGCGCCGCTGACTTATGAGTACGGCCGCTATACCGTGTGCAAGGCCGGCGTCTGGAGCCAGGGCCCGGTGCTGCTGCAGCAGCTCGCCCTGCTCAAGGGCTTTGCGCTCGACGGCCTCGACCCGACCGGGCCCGACTTCATCCATTGGCAGATCGAGGCCGCCAAGCTCGCCTTCGCCGATCGCGAGGCGTTCTACGGCGATCCGAAGTTTGCCGACATCCCGATCCAAACATTGCTGTCCGACGCCTACAACGACGAGCGCCGCAAGCTGATCACGGACAAGGCCTCGCTCGAGCTGCGTCCCGGCACGCTCGACGGCTACGGCGCCAAGGTGAAGCTGCGCGAGGCGACGGGCCACCGCGAGGCCGTCGGCGCGATGGGCTCGGGCGAGCCGACCGTCGGCCGCTTTGGCGAGGTGCGCGGCGACACCGTGCATTTTGACATCATCGACCGTGACGGCAACATGATCTCGGCGACGCCCTCCGGCGGCTGGCTGCAATCCTCGCCCGTCATTCCCGAATTGGGTTTCTGCCTCGGCACCCGCGCGCAGATGTTCTGGCTCGAGGAGGATCATCCGGCGGCGCTGGTGCCCGGCAAGCGGCCGCGCACGACGCTGTCGCCGACCATGGCGCTGCGCGATGGCGAGCCCTACGTCGCCTGGGGCTCGCCCGGTGGCGACCAGCAGGACCAGTGGAACACGCAGTTCTTCCTGCGCCACGTCCATGCCGGCATGAATTTGCAGGAATCGATCGACGCGCCGGCCTGGCACTCCGAGCACTTCCCGATCTCGTTCTGGCCGCGCACCGCACGCCCCGGCGTGCTCGTGGTCGAGGGTCGCGTGCCCAAGGCCACGATCGAGGAGCTGCGCCGCCGGGGCCATGTCGTCGAGGTCGGCCCCGACTGGTCGGAGGGCCGCCTCACCGCGGCCTCGCGCATCGGCCGCCGCCGCCGCGCCGCCGCCAATCCGCGGGGCATGCAGGGCTACGCCGCCGGACGATAGGAGAGCAGACGCCGATGACCTGGTCGATCATTGCCAAGGACGATCTCACCGGCCAGATCGGCATCGCCGTCGCCACGCGCTTCTTCGCCGTCGGCGCCCGCGTGCCGCACATCGTGGCCGGGCAAGGCGGCATCGCCACCCAGGCGCTGGTCAATCCATATTACGGCATCGACGGCGCGACGCTGCTGCGCGATGGCCGGCACCCGCACGAGATCGTGCAGCTCCTGATCTCGGCCGACCCCGGCCGCGAGAGCCGGCAGATCCATATCCTCGATCACAACGGCCAGATCGCGGCGCATACCGGCCGCGACTGCATCGACTGGTGCGGCCATCTCGAAGGCCAGGGCTTCTCAATCGCCGGCAACATGCTGGCCGGCCCACAGGTGCTGAACGAAACGGCCAACGCGTATCTCGCGCATCAGTCTCTGCCCCTCGCCCAGCGCCTGATCGCGGCGATGAAGGCCGGCGAGGCCGCCGGCGGGGATAAGCGCGGCAAGCAGTCCGCCGCCATGCTCATTCACGGCAAGGAGGAGTGGTCCGAGCTCGATCTCCGCGTCGACGATCACCCAGATCCGCTCGTCGAACTCGAACGCCTGGAGGGCGTGAGCCGCAGGCATTGGGCGGTGTTCCGCCAGTTCATGCCGACGCGCGACAATCCCGCAGGAGTGACCGACCGCGCGACCATCGATGCCGGCATCGCCGCGGCGCTCGCGAACCAGACATGACCCGCGGAAGGACCGCCGTTCAGCGGGGTTGGTACCAATAGTGCAATAACGCAGGCTGCATTTACGTAGGGGACTTCGGATGCTGAGGAAGAACTGGTGCCTGGCCGCGGTCGCGGCCGTCGTCATGGCCTCCTGCGGGATGGCCGCCCAGGCGCAGACCACGTTGCGCATCGGCCTTGCCGAGGATCCCGACGTCCTCGATCCGACGATGGCCCGCACCTATGTCGGCCGCATCGTCTTTGCCGCAACCTGCGACAAGCTGTTCGACATCGACGAGAAGCTGAACATCGTGCCGCAACTGGCGCTGTCGCACGAGACCTCCGCTGACGGCAAGGAGGTCACGATCAAGCTGCGGCCCGGCGTGAAGTTTCACGACGGCGAGCCGTTCGACGCCGAAGCCGCGAAGTTCTCGCTCGACCGCCACCTCACCTTCCCCGGCTCGTTCCGCAAGCCCGAGCTTGCCTCGGTCGATCACGTCGACGTCGTCGATCCCCTCGCCATCAAGCTGGTGCTGAAAGCACCGTTCTCGCCGCTGATCGCCCAGCTCACCGATCGGGCCGGCATGATGGTGTCGCCGAAGGCCGCCAAGGAGGCCGGCGACAAGTTCGGCCTGCGCCCGGTCTGCGCCGGCCCCTACAAATTCGTCGAGCGTGTCCAGCAGGACCGCATCGTGTTCGAGAAGTTCGCCGACTACTGGAACAAGGACAACGTCTTCATCGACAAGATCGTCTACCAGCCGATCGTCGACGCCACGGTGCGGCTCGCCAACCTGAAATCCGGCGGGCTCGACCTGATCGAGCGCGTGCTCGCCACCGACATCAAGGACGTGCGCTCCGATTCCAAGCTCGCGCTGTCGACCGCCATCGAGCTCGGCTACCAGGGCATCACGCTGAACATCGGCAAGGACAAGGCCAAGGGCCCGCTCAGCCAGTCGGCCAAGGTGCGCCAGGCGCTCGATCTCTCGATCGATCGCGAGGCGCTCAACCAGGTGGTCTTCAACGGCGAGTTCATGCCGGGCAACCAGTGGGTCAATCCCTCGCATCCGTACTATCAGAAAGCATTCCCGATCCGCGCCCGCGATGTCGAGAAGGCCAAGGCGCTGCTGAAGGAAGCCGGCGTGACGCCGCCGGTCGCGGTCGACTTCATGGTGCCGAAGGGCGCGGAGACCGAAGCAGTCGCCCAGGTGGTGCAGTCGATGGCCGCCGAGGCCGGCTTCGACCTGAAGATCCGGGTGACCGAGTTCGCGACCTCGCTGAAGCAGGCCGAAGCCGGCGACTACCAGGCCTACATGCTGGCCTGGAGCGGGCGCATCGACCCCGACGGCAACAGCTTCGTCTTCATGAAAAAGAACGCGCCGCAAAACTACAGCGTCTGGGAGAATCCGGAAGCCGATAAGGCGCTCGACGACGCGCGCCTTGTCACCGACATGGCGCAGCGCAAAGCGCTGTACGAGAAGCTCACCAAACTCGAAATCGAGGAAGAGCCGATCCTCTACATCTACCACCGCCGTATCCTGATCGCGCACACCAGGAAGCTGGAGGGCTACAAGCAGATGCCGGACGGCCTGGTCCGCGTGGTCGGCCTGAAGCTGAAGTGAGTGGCCTCGTGGCCACTGGCCGTTGGGACGCGATGTCGGCACTCAGCGGCCGGTCCGCTCCCTCCCCCCTTGCGGGGGAGGGTTGGGGTGGGGGGTGCCACGCACTCCGATCTCCGGTGGGGCACGTCCTTCCGTGCCAAGCCCGCAGGAGCGACAGATCAATCGCATGCGACGAACAGAGTTATGGGCTCGTCTGTTCCCAGGTCGTCATGGCCGGGCTTGTCCCGGCCATCCACGTCGTTCGGCACCCCGGGAGCGACGTGGATGGCCGGGTCAAGCCCGGCCATGACAGAGTAACAAACTCGCAGGCTCATTTGTCATCAAGGCGTTGGGCGAGGCACCGACCATGCTGACCTTTCTCGCCCGCCGCCTTGCCCAGATCGTCCCGACGCTGATCTTCGTCTCGATCCTGATCTTCTCGCTGCAGCAACTGCTGCCCGGCGATCCGGCGCTGGTGATGGCGGGCGAGGAGCGTGATCCCGCGGTGATCGAGCAGATCCGCAAGCAGTATCGCCTCGACCAGCCGCTGCCCGTGCAATACGGCTACTGGATCAAGGGCGTGCTGTCGGGCGATTTCGGCGAGTCGCTGCGCATCAAGATGCCGGTGCGCGATCTCATCCTGCAGAAGCTGCCGGTGACCCTGCAGCTCGCATCGATGGCGATCGTGATCGCGTTCCTGATCGGCATTCCCGCCGGCATCATTTCCGCCGTGAAGCGCGGAACGGTCTGGGACTACGCCGCCAATCTGTTCGCGCTGTGGGGCATCTCGACGCCGAACTTCTGGCTCGGCATCATGCTGATCTTCGTGTTCTCGATTAAGCTCGGCTGGCTGCCGGCCTCGGGCTATGTCTCGCTGGCCGAGGACTGGCGCGCCAGCCTCGCCGCCACCATCATGCCGGCCTTCGTGCTCGGCAACGCCATCGCCGCGATCCTGATGCGCCACACCCGCAGCGCCATGCTGCAGGTGCTGAGCAGCGACTACATCAGAACCGCGCGCGCCAAGGGCATCTCCGAGCGCCAAGTCATCCTCGGCCACGCGCTGCGCAACGCCCTGACGCCGGTGATCACGCTCGGCGCGCTCGAGCTCGGCACGCTGTTGTCTGGCGCCGTGCTCACCGAGCAGATCTTTTCCATTCCCGGGTTCGGCAAGCTGATCGTCGATGCCGTGTTCAACCGCGACTACGCCGTCGTGCAGGGCGTCGTGCTGGTCACCGCCACCGTCTACATCATGCTCAACCTGATCGCCGACCTCGCCTATGTCCTCGTCAATCCGCGCCTGAGGAGCTGAGATGGCCGAGACGGTGCTGCCAGCCGCATCGGACGTACGCGCCCTCGCTCCGCTCGAGCGGCCGATCCAGCGCACTTGGCGCCGCCTCGTCAAGCGCCGGGGGGCGATGGTCGGGCTCGGCCTGATCGCGGCCTTCATCCTGCTCGCCCTCTTCGCACCGCTGGTCGCCCCTTACGATCCGATCAAGACGAGCTGGTCGCTGGTGCGCAAGGCGCCATCGGCGACGCACTGGTTCGGCACCGACGATCTCGGCCGCGACGTGCTGTCCCGCGTGATCTATGGCGCGCGCGCCTCGCTGCTCGCCGGCGCCATTTCCGTCCTCATCGCGCTGTCGGTCGGCGTGCCCATCGGCATGCTCGCGGGCTATCGCGGCGGCTTCATCGATGCCCTGATCAGCCGCATCACCGATGCGATGCTGGCCTGCCCGTTCCTGATCCTGGCGATCGCGCTGGCGGCGTTCCTGGGCCCGAGCCTCGGCAACGCGATGATCGCGATCGGCATCACGGCGACCCCCATTTTTGTCCGGCTGACCCGCGGCGAGGTGCTGAGCGTCAAGGTCGAGGACTATGTCGACGCCGCGCGCAGCCTCGGCGACACCGACCTGCAGATCGCCGTCAGGCACATTCTGCCGAACATCATGCCGGCGCTGCTGGTGCAGGCGACCTTGTCGGTCGCCGCCGCCATCATCGCCGAGGCCGCGCTGTCGTTCCTGGGGCTCGGCCAACAGCCGCCGGCACCGTCCTGGGGCAGCATGCTCAACGCCGCCCAGCGCTTCCTCACCAACGCGCCGTGGATGGCGATCTGGCCGGGCCTTGCGATCTTCCTCGTCGTGCTCTCCCTCAATTTGTTGGGAGACGGCCTGCGCGACGCGCTCGATCCGCAGCAGGAAGAGTGAGGCCGTCTTACAGAGGAGCTATCGCCATGATGCTGCTGGCTCGGATGGCCGAGGATCTGTTGCGAGTCTTGACGATCATCGACATGGGAGCAGCGGCGATCGTCCTGGCAATGGCGTTCCGCGAGCGCATCCTGATGGCGGGCCACGCACCGGAATGGCGGGGCCTGTTCTCGCTCCGACGCCCGATCGCAAGCGAGTACTCGGCGTCCTATCGCACGCACTTCTATCGATCACTGCAATATGCGGCGGCCTTCGCGATCATCGTCGGCATCGCGGTCGTCCTGATCCTGCTTGACCATCTGTTCTTCACGAAGCCGTCGTGCTGAGCGGCGCCGCAGACCGCCGCTGGCGCAACATACTCCGCTGTCGTCCCGGCGAACGCCGGGACCCATAGCCACGGACGGTCGTTGTTGCGCGAGAAGGTCACTCCGAGCCTGCCTCAAACCGCTCCCTGTGGTTATGGGTCCCGGCGTTCGCCGGGGCGACAGTGAGGGACGCTGAGGGACTATCGAAAACAAAACGGCGGCTGCTGGGGCAGCCGCCGTTGATGTCATCAAACCAGGAGCGCGCCCGCTCACGTCGCCTTCAGCGCGGGCCCTGTCTCGGCGTCGAACTGCGCGATCTCGCGGGCGCGCTTCGACTTGGCGGCGGCCTGGTGGTCGGTGGCGATGACGGTGTAGACGGCCGGCAGCACGAACAGCGTGAACAACGTGCCGATCGACATGCCGGCGACGACGACGAGGCCGATCGAGAAGCGGCTGGCCGCGCCGGCGCCGGATGCGGTCAAGAGCGGGATCAGGCCGGTGACCATCGCCGCCGTGGTCATCAGGATCGGCCGCAGCCGGATGCGCGCGGAGGTCTCGATCGCCGTGCGGCGGTCGACGCCCTCTTTCAGCTGGAGCTCGTTGGCGAACTCCACCATCAGGATGCCGTGCTTGGTGATCAGTCCGACCAGGGTCAGGAGACCCACCTGGGTGTAGATGTTCATCGTGGCCAGGCCGAAGAACAGCGGGATCAGCGCGCCGACGATCGCCATGGGAACGCTGATCATGATCACCAGCGGATCCCGCAAGCTCTCGAACTGTGCCGCCAGCACCAGGAAGATGATGATCAGCGCGAAGCCGAAGGTGATGGCGAGCTGGTTGCCCTCCTGGACGTATTGGCGGGCGTCGGCGAGATAGTCGTGGCTGAAGCCCGACGGCAGGTTCTTGGCCTGCTTCTCGAGGAAGTCGACCGCCTGCCCGACCGTGACGCCCGGCATCGGCACGGCTGAGAACGTCGCCGAATTGAGCTGGTTGTAATGCGTCAGCGAGTTCGGATCGGTCGCGGTCTCGATATTCACCACGGTCGACAACGGCACCTGCTGGCCGGCGGCCGTCGCGACATAGTAGCCCGACAGCGAATCCGGTGACAGTCGCTTGTCACGCGGCACCTGCGGGATCACCTGGTAGGAGCGGCCCTCGAGGTTGAAGCGGTTGATGTAGTTGCCGCCGAGCAGCACGGCCAGCGTGTTGCCGATGGACTGCATGTTGATGCCGAGATCAGAGGCCTTGCTGCGGTTGATCCAGACCTTGACCACCGGCTGGTTGAACTCGAGGTCGCTGTCGGAGACGATGAACATCCCGCTCTTGCGCGCGGCGTCCTTCAGCTTGGTCATCTGGTCATAGACCGCCTGGAAGCCGTTGGTCGAGCTGATCACCATCTGCACCGGCAAGCCACCGGGCCCGCCCGGCAGCGCCGGCAGGTTGAAGGCGAAGGCGTTGATGCCCTCGATCTTCGACAGCTCCGCCTGCACCAGCGGCTTCAGCTTGATCGAGGACCGCGTGCGCTCATCCCACGGCTTCAGCAGCATGCCGGCGAAGCCGCCCTGCGGGCCAGCGATGCCGTTCAGCACGAAGCGCAGGTCGGTCTCGGGGAACTTCTGGAACGCCTTGTCGAGCTTGTCGGTGTAGAAATTGATGTAGTCGATGTTGGCGTATTTCGGCGCCTTGGTGACCGAGAACACGATGCCCTGATCCTCCTCCGGCGCCAGCTCTTTGGAGGTGTGCATGTAGAGGAAGCCGACCAGGCCGAGGATCGTCACCGCGAACAGCGCCGTGACTGGCCGGTAGTCGAGCGAGCGGTCGAGCTTGCGGCCGTACCAGCGCGTCATCGCGCCGAACACGCGGTTGACCACCCGCGCGAACCGCCCCTCCTCCGCGCTGCGCAACAGCACCGAGCACATCATCGGCGACAGCGTCAGCGCGATGACGCCGGAGACGATGACCGACCCTGCGAGCGTGAAAGCAAACTCCCGGAACAGCGAGCCGGTGAGGCCGCCGAGGAAGCCGATCGGCGCATACACCGCGGCCAGCGTGATCGTCATCGAGACGACGGGACCGACGATCTCACGCGCCCCCTGCAGCGCGGCCTGGACCGGCGCCTTGCCCTCCTCCAGATGGCGATGGATGTTCTCCACCACCACGATGGCGTCGTCGACGACGAGGCCGATCGCCAGCACCATCGCGAGCAGGGTCAGCAGATTAATCGAAAAGCCGAACGCCAGCATCATCGTGCAGACGCCGATCAGCGACAGCGGGATCGTCACCACGGGGATGATGACCGAGCGCAGCGACGCCAGGAACAGGAAGATCACGACGATGACGATCAGAACGGCCTCGCCGAGCGTGTGCTCGACCTCGTCGATCGACGACTGGATGAACTTGGTGGAATCGTAGGCCACCTTCATCTTCATCGACGGCGGCAGATTGCGCTCGAGGTCCGGGAACAGCGCACGCACGCCCCTGACGATGTTGAGCGGGTTGCCCTGCGGCGTCGCGTCGACGCCGATAAAGATCGCGCGCTCGCCATTGAAGGCGACGCTGGCATCGGTGCTCTGCGCCGCGAGCTCGACGGTGGCGATGTCCTCCATCCGCACGAAGCCGCCGTCCTTGGCCTTGACGATCATCCGCTTGAACTGGTTGACGTCGGTGAGACCCGTGTTGGTCGTGACGTTGGAGACGATGAAATAGCCCTTGGCCTGGCCGGCGGCGGACTGGAAGTTGTTGGCGGCAATGGCGGTGGCGACGTCGGTCGGCGAGACGTTGCGGCCGGCCATCTTCTCCGGATTGAGCCAGATCCGCATCGCGAAGGTCTGGCCGCCGAGGATGTTGGCGGCGGCGACGCCGTCGACCGTCGACAGCACCGGCTGCACGACGCGCGTGAGATAGTCCGAGATCGCCGAGCCCGACAGCTCCTCGCTGGAGAAGCCGAGATACATCACCGACGTCGTCTGTCCCGTGGTCTTGGTGACGATCGGATCGTTGGATTCCTTCGGGATCAGGTAGCGGACCGAGTTGACCTTGGCGAGCACCTCGGTGAGCGCCTGGCTCGGATCGAAATTGAGCTTGATGAACACCTGGATCGTGCTGGTGCCCTGCACCGAGGACGATGTGATGTAGTCGACGCCCTCGGCCGAGGCGACCGCCTGCTCCAGCGGCGTGGTGATGAAGCCCTGGATCAGGTCGGCGGAGGCGCCGGGATAGACCGTCGTGACGTTGACGACCGTGTTCGACAGCTTTGGATATTGCCGGATCGGCAGCACGAACGCGGCGCGCAGGCCGAGCAGCAGGATGAGCAGGCTGACCACGACCGACAGCACCGGACGCTTGATGAAAATATCGGTGAAACGCATCGCGGCAATCCCGTCAGCAGGAGGCAGATGAGGTCCGAACGGGCCGCCGCAGCGGCGGCCCGTGTTAGCTCAGTAGCGCGGCGGCTTGGCCGGCACCGGCGGCGGCGGATCGGTCGAGATCGCGACTGCTGCGCCGGACTGGATCTTGAGCTGGCCGACGGCGACGACACGGTCGCCTTCCTTGACGCCCTTGATGATCACGGCACGGCCGTTGATGCGGTCGCCGGTCTGCACATAGGTCCGGTCGGCCACCAGCGAGGTCTTGCCGTCATCGGCCTTCTTCTCGTTGATGACGAACACCGAGTCGCCATACAGCGTGTAGTCGACAGCCGTCTCCGGCACCGTCAGCACCGGAGGCTTGTCCGGCAGCACCACGGTGGTGGTCGCGAACATGCCGGGCTTGAGGATGTGCTCCGGATTGGCGATCGTCGCCTGCACCCGGATGTTGCGGGTGTCGGTCGCGATCTGCGGCTCGATCGTGGTGATCTTGCCCTCGAACGTCTTGCCCGGATACGCGTCGACGCCGACGCGCACGGTCTGGCCGACCTTCAACTGGCCCGAGTCCTTCTCGGTCACGGTGAAGTTGACCCACAGCTCCGACAGATCGGTCAGCGACACGATCTGCGTGCCGGCGGACAGATACTGGCCGACCTCGACCTTGCGGACGCCGAGGTCGCCGTCGAACGGCGCGCGCACCAGCTTCTGCGCGATCAGCGCCTCGGTCTTGGCGACGCCGGCCTGCGCCTGGTCGAACGCGGCCTGAGCCTGATCGACCGTCGCCTGCGGGCCGAACTGGCGCGACGCCAATTGCTTGGCGCGGTCGAGCGACAGCTGAGCCACCGTCACCTGCGCCTTGAAGTTGGCGAGATCGCCCTGCTCCGGCGCATCATAGAGCTGCACCAACGGCGTGCCCTGCTTCACCGTCGTGCCCGGCATGAACATGATCTCGGTGATGCGGCCCGAGGCGTCGGAGGTGACGTTGACCTGGTGCACGGCGGCAAGGTCGCCGACGGCGGTCAGGAGGTTCGGCACGGTCTCCGTGGTCGCCGTCGCGACGCTGACGTTCAGCGGCGGCGGCTTCATGTTGGCGAAGAACCCCGCGATCATCTTGTCGCGGAACATGTTGAACCACACGAGGCCGCCGACCAGTCCCGCGAGCAGCAGGCCCACGACGATGAACCACAGCACCGGGCGGGTGCGCTTGCGCGGCTTGTCGTCGATCGGCTTTCCGGAAAGCTTGGGTTCGGTCGCAATGTTCATGTCATGCACTTTCTGCCGTCGCCGGCCGGGCCGGAGGTTGCGACAATTCGTGGTCGAGATAGCACGCAATCGCGGCCTCGGTCAGTCCGATGCCGCGCAGGATGAATTCACTCAGCTGGCGCTCCAGGCTCGCCGCGGTTCCGTAGGACACGCAGGGCGTCGATGGAAGCCGGGTCAAGGCCGCCATCAACACGGTGTGATGCGCAAACCAGAACAGGTCCCGAGGTGCGGCAGCCGATCGCAGCGCCTCGCCGGCAGCAACAGCGCTCTCCAGGGAGGAAACGAACTTGGCGCCGATCAGATCATCGATCTTGGTGTAGAGCAGCCGGGCAAACTCGCCATCGTCGAGATGGCTCGACGCCATCAGCCGCAGCCGCTGCTCTTCCTCGTTATTGGGCACGTCGGCGATGCTGAGAAAGTGCTGCACCATTCCGGTCATCAGCTTGACCAGCGTGGCGGTCGAAGGTTCCTGCCCGAGCAAGAGCTCGAATTCAGGATCGGCCTCGCATTCCTCGGTCAGGATGTCAGCATAGAGCGCCGCCTTCGACGGGAAGTGCTTGAACAGCAGCGCCTCCGAGATGGCGGCGGCGGCCGCGACGCTCTTGGTCGTCGTGCCGGCATAGCCGTGACGCGCGAAGCAACGCTTCGCTGCGCCGAGGATCAGCTGCCGCCGGAGATCGCTTGTCATTCGCAGAGTGGACATCACTCGTGAGTAAATACTCACTTGCTTGATGTCAAGGAACACACCGCAGCGCAGCAGGGCTCAGGGGCCAAGTCCCTGGAATCACAGGCGAGAAAACCAATGCGTCGGCGGCAATTTCATACCGTCCAAACGCGGCGGATCTGCGGCACGCCTCGTGATGGCGATGCCAAGGGGACATCGCCCGCGGATTTTATTCCATCGCTGGCCGTGCGACGGTCGGCGCAACGAACGAGAATCCGCCGGGAGGACCAGCCATGACCGACGACGCCGCGCTCGCCGACCAGTTCGACCTCGAGAGCCTGACGCCGGAATTCTACGCCGACCCCTACCCGACCTATCGCGCGCTGCGGCAGCAGGCCCCGGTCAAGCGGATGCGCAACGGCTCCTTTTTCCTCACCCGCTACGACGATCTTGTCACCGCCTACAAGGCGACCAGGACGTTCTCGTCCGACAAGAAGCGCGAGTTCGCGCCCAAATACGGCGCGTCGCCGCTCTACGAGCATCACACCACCAGCTTGGTCTTCAACGATCCTCCGGCGCATACGCGTGTCAGGCGCCTGATCATGGGCGCGCTGTCGCCGCGCGCGATCGCCGAGATGGAGCTGGCGCTGATCGCGCTGGTCGACGGGCTCCTGGACCGCATCGCGGCCAAGGACCGGTTCGAGCTGATCGAGGATTTCGCCTCCGCCATTCCGATCGAGGTGATCGGCAATCTGCTCGGCGTGCCGCATGACGAGCGCGGACCGCTGCGCGACTGGTCGCTCGCCATCCTCGGCGCGCTGGAGCCGGTGCTGACGCCGGAGCAGTTTGCCCGCGGCAATCAGGCCGTCGGTGACATGCTGACCTATCTCGAAACCCTCGTCGCGCGCCGGCGCGCAGCACCCGGCAATCCCGAGCGCGACGTGCTGACGCGGCTGATCCAGGGCGAAGCCGACGGCGAGCGGCTCAGCGAAAAGGAGCTGCTGCACAACTGCATCTTCCTGCTCAACGCCGGACACGAGACCACCACCAACCTGATCGGCAACGGCCTCGTGCTGCTGTGCCAGCATCCGGGCGGACGCCGACGGCTGATCGAAGCGCCGGGACTGATCCGCACCGCGGTCGAGGAGATCCTGCGCTACGAGAGCTCCAACCAGCTCGGCAACCGCATGACCACAGAGCCCGTCGAGCTCGGCGGCGTGATGCTCGACGCCGGCACCTCCGTCACCCTGTGCATCGGCGCTGCCAACCGCGACCCCGCCCAGTTCGACGATCCCGAACGCTTCGACATCACCCGCCTCGCCAACCGCCACCTCGCCTTCGGCACCGGCGCGCATCAATGTGCGGGCATGGCGCTGGCCAGGCTGGAGGGTGCAGTCGCGATCTCGCGGTTTTTGGCGCGGTTTCCGAACTATCAGCTCGACGGCTCGCCGGTGCGCGGCGGGCGGGTCCGGTTCCGGGGGTTTGCGAGCGTGCCGTGTGTGGTCGAGGGGTGAGGCAAAACCTTAGCGGCTATCAAAACGCTTGGTCCTGACATGGTACAATCAAGCCATTTCACTCGATGTCATTCCGGGGCGCGCGCGGCGCGAGCCCGGAATCCATAGCCACAGGATGCCGTGCGAGGCAGGCTCGTCGTTGACGCCTCGTCTTACGACATCGCTCCGTGGCTATGGATTCCGGGCTCATTCGCGCTGCTTCAAAATGGCTGCGCCATTTTGCGCGCGAATGCCCCGGAATGACGGCGTGGGTGGCAGCTACCATTGGGCCACCCGATCTCGACGCCCTCCTCTGGGGCTTCGATCGACAAAATTTCTATTTCGCTTTCTCAGAAGACATGATATACGTCCCTTCGTCCCGTCTCGATCAGAGGGGCGCTTCGCGGTCGTCACGGACGTTGAGGCGGGATGTGGTGGGCGTGTCGATGTTGCAGCGTGGCTTGGCCGCGCGGACGAACGGCATTGATGCGCACGGTCAAGTCGCGTGGTCCTGACACCCCGACGCTGGTGTCAAGGTCGAAGGGCTGGACGAGTCCTGCGACCGACGGTGGCCAACAAGCCCGGAGCACCGGGGAGAACGCGAAGCAGCCGTTCCAACCATCGCGCGGGGAATGCCGGGTGTTCTCGGCTGAACCTGTGGTTCCTGCCGCCTGCATTTTTTTCGCAGGCGGGCCATGGGTGCGGCCAGCGCCCGGCATTCCCCGTGCCCTCTCCTCGGAGAGGGCAGGACGAAGCGCAAAGCTCGGACGCGAAACGCGCCGCGAGAGGGGACGCCCATGTCTCGTCGCGAAAATCAAAGGTCTCACCCTCGTCATTGCGAGCGAAGCGAAGCAATCCAGGGTCGCGCCCGCGACTCTGGATTGCTTCGTCGCTTCGCTTCTCGCAATGACGGCGGGGATAACAACGCCGCAATTGCTCGTCATGCTCGGGCTTGACCCGGGCATCCATCTCCTTGTCGCGAAGCGTGATGGATGGCCGGGTCAAGCCCGGCCATGACGACGGTGAGAGTGGATGCTGAACGCCGCTCCGGGAATTTCAGAACACCGCGTGATCGCCGCGCTCGGCCGTGGCCTCGCCGCGGACCAGCTTGGCGTAGTAGTCGAACAGCGTCTCGGTGCCCGTGGACGGCGTCGCGTCCGCGTCGTAGCGGCCGGTGATGGGGTCGAGAACCAGCATCGACTCGGTCGCGTAGTAGCGGCCGATGCGGGCCAGTTCCGCCTTGTCGGCGAGCGACGGCACGACGCGCCTGGCGAGATCGAGCCCGCCGATGATGACATCGAGCAGCGCCACCGGGACGCGGCGGATGTTCGGCTTGCGGCCGAGCAGCGCGAACAGATGCTCGGCCTGCTCGATCGGCGTGACGGCTGGTCCCGGACCGCCGATCGGCAGTACCCGGTTCCAGCGGGTCTCGTCGTCGAGACAGCCCGCGAGATAGTCGCCGAGATCGGCGTCGCTGATCGGCTTGCACGCGGTGAGGCGGCCATCGCCGAACACGAGGTAGGGCCGGCCCTGCTGCACCCGCTCCACCTGCCCCGACAGCGATTTGAAGAACGCGGTGGGACGGACGATCGAATAGGTCAGCCCTTGCGACATCAGATGCGCTTCGAACGCCAGCTTCGCGCTCTGGAACGCCAGCAGCGGCTTCTGCACGCAGATGGCGGACAACAGCACAAAATGCGTGATGCCGGCGTTTCGCGCGGCGTCCAGCACGTTCACATGCGCCTGATAGTCGATCGCCTGGGCATCCCGGGGCACGCCGGTCCGCGACGCCATGCAGGACACCACGGCATCGAAGCGCTCGCCGCGGAAGCCATCGCGCGCGAGCGAGACGGGATCGCCGACGTCGCCCGTTCTGACGATGACGCCCGGGATCGCGATGGCGTCGTGGCGCGGCCGCACGAGGCAGACCACCTCGTGTCCACGCGCGACCAGCGCGCGCACGGTGGCGCGACCGATCGTTCCCGTCGCCCCGAGCATGAAGATGCGGCGGGGATTGGACGGATGGTCTACGGCGGAAGCAACCATTGGCTTGAGCAGGACCCTGGCAATCGTCGCGATCTATATCACGGCTTGTCGTTGTGCTGCGTTGAGACTGCCAATGAAGTGCTCGTCATGCCCGGGCTTGTCCCGCCTGCGCGGCCGAAGCCGCTTCGGCGCGGCGAAGGCCCGGGCATCCACGTCGTCCGGCGCGCGCGCTGCGACGTGGATGGCCGGGACAAGCCCGGCCATGACGTGCTGAAAGAGCTGGGCTCAAGCCCGAACCTTGGTGTCGGTACCGCTCTCCACTTGCTGTGCCATTGCCAGGCGATTGCCTCACTCTGCCGCCCGCGGTGTCTTCTCCAGGATCAGCGTGTGGATGCCGCAGGTGCCGCTGTAGAGGCTCATCACCCGCGTGCCGGGTTTCCGCCCGGCGCGCGGCTCGGAGACCTGCAGGCCGGCGGCGAGCAGGCGGGCGCGCGTGGCTTCGATGTCGGCGACGCGCCAGCTCAGGCCCCACAGCTTGTCGTTGGCCTTGTCGTTGCCGGCGACCGGGCGCCTCACCACCTCGACGATCAGGTCGCCGCAGCGGAAGAACATCAGCTGACCCCATTCCTGGTGGCTGCGGTCGAGCGCCATGTCGAGGCCAAGCCGCGCGCCGTAGAGCGCGGCGGCGCGTTCGGGGTCCTCGGTCGAGACCACGATGTGGTCGAGGCCCAGCACCGCGGAATCGGCAGTCTTCTCCGACGCCGGTCGCTGCCCGGCGAGCTCGAGGAAGAACATCCGCACCCCGCGGGTGAGATCGGTCATCGCGCGGGTGCGCTTCCAGTGCAACGTCTGGCCGGACACGCGGTCGGTGCTGTCGACCTCGGCGATCGGGTCGGGCTTCAGCGCCACCCGCTCCAGCCGTCGATGCATCTTGCCGATGTCGGCAGTGGCGAAGCAGATGCTGGCGAGCCCCTCGCCCCAGATCTTGATGACGTTGCGGATGCGGTCGGTGGCGGGCGTCTGTCCCATCGGCGCCATCAGCTCCAGGCTCATATTGTCGAGCGTGAAGAGCACGCGGTCGGCGCCCTCGCCCGAGTTCTGCCAGGACGGCTTGCGCGCCAGCAGCGTCTCGAACGCGGCGCAGCCCGCCTTGATGTCCTCGAGCAGGACGACGACGTGGTCGAGGCCGGTGATCACGGAAACAGTCCTCGCGTGTTCTTGGCGTTGCGCACCTTCTCGACGCCGATCGCCATCGCCGCGGTGCGATGCGCGACGTTGTCGGCCTTGGCGCGCGCCACCATCTTCTCGAAGGCGCGGTCGAGGATCTGGTACTCCCGCCGCATCACCTCCTCCTCCTCCCAGAACAGCTGCTGCAGGTCCTGCACCCATTCGAAATAGCTGACGATGACGCCGCCGGAATTGCACAGAATGTCGGGAATGAGAAAGATCTCCTTGCGCTGGTCGAGCACGAGGTCGGCATCAGGGGTGGTCGGGCCGTTGGCGGCCTCGGCAATGACCCGGCATTTGAGGTTTGCCGCCACCTTGGCGTCGATCACGCGCTCGATCGCAGCCGGAACGAGGATATCGCAGGCGAGCGTGAGAATGTCGGCGGGATTGAAGGCAAGCTCGGTGGAGAAGCCGGCGATGCTGCCGTGCCTGCTGGCGTGTTCCATCAAAGCGGGGATGTCGAGTCCCCTGGCTTCATGGAGCGCGCCGGTATGATCGCTCACCGCAATCACCTTCATGCCCATCTGGTGGAAGCCGAGCGCGGCATAGGAGCCGACATTGCCGAAGCCTTGCACGACGGCGGTGGAGTTGGCGGGATCGATGCCGAGTTCATCCATGACCCGGCGCGAGACGTGCGCCACGCCGCGGCCGGTCGCCTCGCGGCGTCCCAGCGTGCCTCCGGAGAACACCGGCTTGCCGGTGACGATCTCGGTCACGGTCTGGCCCTGATACATGGAATAGGTGTCCATGAACCAGGCCATCACCTGCTCGTTGGTGCCCATGTCCGGCGCCATGACGTCGGTATGCGGCCCGACGAAGGGGATCATCTCCTGCATGTAGCGGCGCGACAGCGATTCGAGCTCGCGCCGGGACAGCTTGGAGAGGTCGACGTTGACGCCGCCCTTGGCGCCGCCATAGGGCAGACCGACCAGGGCGCATTTCCAGCTCATCCAGATCGCCAGCGCCGCCACCTCGCCGATATCCACCGTGGGCGCAAAGCGCGTGCCGCCCTTGGTCGGCCCCATGGTCAGCAGGTGCTGGACGCGGTATCCCTCGTAGACGGCAATGGTGCCGTCGTCCTTGTGGATCGGACACGAGACGGTGATCGCCCGTTTCGGCAGCAGCAGCCGGTCGCGCTCGTCGCCTGGGATGCCAAGGTGGTCGGCAATCACGTTGAACTGATTGGTCGCCATTTCGAAGACTGGACCTGCATAGACAGTCATCTGCCGCTCCCGAATCTGCACGCCTGCCGGCCTGGGACCTTAGCGCGCTCCACGCGCCGGCGGCAGGGGGCCGGCGGGTGCAAGGGGCCGATCTCAACCGCCATGGTGACGATTTGACGAATAATTTCAGCGTTGATCCGCTTTAACCGCTTGCTAATCTGGCGGCGCCGGGGCCGCGTTCACCCCTTTTATGAGACAGAAATGCCAATGCAGGCCCTCTTCATCGGACAAACCTACATCGACGTCACCTTCATCACCGACCACATGCCGACGGGAGACGAGAAGCACGTCGCATCCGACTATGCCGTGTCGTTCGGCGGCAATGCCGTGACTGCGGCATTTTGCTGCGCCAAGCTGGGCATCGTTCCGGACCTGATCGCCACGATCGCGAATGACTGGCTCGGACGCATGTTCCAGGACATGACGGCGAAATACGGCATCTCCGTCCATCCCCGGAAGGTCAACGCGTCCTCGCTGTCCTTCATCATGCCGAAGGACGGCAAGCGCGCCATCGTCCGCTGCCGCGACGATGCGCACATCCATCCGTTCCCACTGCTCAATCTCGGCAATTGCCGGGCGCTCCACGTCGACGGCCACCAGCCCGACGCCGCCCTGCATTATGCCAAGCTGTGCCGCGAGGCCGGCATCCTGACCTCGCTGGACGGCGGCGGCCTGCGCACCAACACCCATGAGCTGCTCGAATATATCGACGTGGCGATCGTCGCCGAGCGGCTGTGCGAGCAGATGGATCTCACGCCGGAGAAGATGCTCGACTACCTCAAGAGCCGCGGCTGCCGGATCGGCGGCGTGACCCAGGGCGAGAAGGGCCTGCTGTGGTACGACGAGGTCGGCGCCGTGCATACACTGCCGGCCTACCCGATTCCGCGCGAGCGCGTGATCGACACCAACGGTGCCGGCGACGTTTTCCATGGCGCCTATGTGTACTCGTATCTGGCCGATCCGGCGAAAAGCTGGAAGGAGCATTTCGAGTTCGCCCGCGCGGCCTCGACGTTCAAGATCCAGAAGCTCGGCAACGAGGCCGGCCTGCCCACGCTCGCCGACATCGGCCTGGTGCGGCAGGAATTCGAGGCCCGCGTCTAGCGGCGCGCAGGGGGAGAAGGCCAATGGGGCGCGTCATCGTTGCCGGCAGCATCAACATGGATGTGGTGGCGACGGCCGTACGTCATCCCCGCGTCGGCGAGACCGTCGCGGGACAGTCGGTGATGTATTTCCCCGGCGGCAAGGGCGCCAACCAGGCTGTGTCTTCTGCCAAGCTCGGTACGCCGACAGCACTGATCGGACGGCTCGGCCGCGACGCCTTCGGCGAGCAGCTGCGAGCGTTTCTCGCCAGCCAGGGCATCGATCTCGCCGCGGTCAAGGATAGCGCGAGCGCCGCGACGGGCACAGCGATCATCACGCTGGCGAACGCCGACAACACGATCGTCGTCATCCCCGGCAGCAATGCCGAAGTGAGCAGCGATGATGTGGAGCAGATCGCGTTGACCGCTGATGACGTCGCGGTGAGCCAGTTCGAAATCCCGCAAGCGACCATCGTTGCGTTCTTTCAGCGGGCGAAAGCCGCTGGCGCCACCACGATCCTCAACCCCGCTCCGGCCAGCGCGTTCGCGAGCGGGCTCTACCCGCTCGTCGACATCCTCGTGCTCAATGAGACCGAGCTGGGGTTCCTGGCCGGTGTCGAGCTCGGTGATGCGCCCACGCCGCAGCAGGTGGTCGATGCTGTTCGAACCCTCGGTCCGCGTCCCGATCAGACGGTCTGCGTCACGCTCGGCGCACGCGGCGCGGTCGCGGTCACGGCTGGGGAAGCAAGGCTGGTCGCCGGGCGCGCGGTGAAGGCGGTCGACACCACCGGCGCCGGCGACTGCTTCGTCGGCGCGCTGGCGTCGCGGCTGTCGCAGGGCGCCGCGATCGCAGATGCGATCGGCTACGCCAACGTCGCGGCCTCGATCTCCGTGCAGCGGATGGGCGCAGGCCCGTCGATGCCGACGGCCGAGGAGGTGCGTGCGCTGCTCTAGGCGAGAGCGCTCTTCAGGTCGAAGCTCAAATCAGCAGCCTTGGCGGCGTCGAGCGTGCCGCCCGCAGCCAGCAGCTTGCGGCCGAACATGTGGTCACCGGCACGGTTGACGGATTCGATGCCGACCAGCCGCCCCTCCTTGTAGCAGAATGCGGAGAATGCCTTTTGCGCCGGGTCCCCGCGCAGCACGACCTGGTCATACCCCGTGGTGAGCCCCGCGATCTGCAGCTTGTCATTGGCCTGATCGCTCCAGAACCACGGCTGCCCATCATATGGCTTGGCGTCGCCCGTCAGCCGCGCGGCGACGCAGCGGGCATGATCGGTGGCGTTCTGCACCGACTCCAGCCGCAACGTGCCGCCGAAGCGCGGGCTGACAAACAGCGCGCAGTCGCCGATCGCCGAGATGTGCGGATCATTGGTCAGGAGATACTCATCGACCACGATGCCCGAAGCGACCTGCAGACCGGCCTCCGCCGCGAGCTCGACGTTCGGCAGCACGCCCACGCCGACCACGACGAGATCGGCCGGGATGTGCCGGCCGTCGCTCAGGCTGACGCCGGTGACCTTGTTGCCATCGGCCTCGATGCTGGTGGACTGCACTCCGAGATGGATCCGCACGCCGGCATCGGCATGCTGCTTCTGGAAGTAGTCGGAGATTTCGGCCGTCACCGCCCGCGCCATCACCCGCGCCCCAAGTTCGAGCACATCGACCTCGAGGCCCTTGATGCGCGCGGTGGCCGCGAATTCGAGGCCGATGAAGCCGGCGCCGATGACGACGGCCCGCTTGGCATCGCCGAGCAACGACCTGAGCGCTTCGCTGTCGTCGAGGATGCGCAGGTAGCGCACGGCCGGAAGATTGGCGTTGGGAATGTCGAGCAGTCGGTTGCGCGCACCGGTCGCAAACACCAGGTGGCCATAGTCCAGCGTCTTGCCGGAGGCGAGCAGCACCTTGCGCTGGTCACGCTGAACCGCGATCACGCGGTCGTAGACGAGGTCGATGGTCTGGTCGGCGTAGAACTTCTGCGGGCGGAACATCAAGGTCTCGGGCCCGCCGGTGCCCTTCAGATAGGCCTTGGACAGCGGCGGACGCTGGTACGGCAGATGCGGCTCGTCGTTGATCAGGTGAATGGGATCGGCAAAGCCTGCCTGACGCAGCGACGTCGCGAGCTGAAAGCCCGCATGCCCCGCGCCCACGATCACCACCGGTCCCTTCGTCACTGCGCCCTGCCCCATTCTGTCCAGATCCCGTGTTTGCAAGCCTTGCCTGCTGCGGGTTTACCTCCCGTCATGCCAGCGGAACCGGGTTGTCGCAGACTTCCCAGCCATTGTCACCGGCCGCCTCTGCACTCAAAATGCGGCAACAACCATACCAGGGAGGAATGAATGTCGGACGCAGCCGCGGAACCCACCCGCCTCAGCATCGACGGTGCGATCGCGACCCTCACGCTCGACCGCCCCGCGGCGTTCAACGCCATCAACTTGGCAATCGCCAAGCGGCTGGAGCAGCTCGCGGCGCAGGTCGAGGCCGATCCGAGCATCCGGGTGCTCGTCCTGAAGGGCGAAGGCCGCGCCTTCTGCGCTGGCGGCGACCTGCAGACGATCGGCGCCGCGGCTGAAGCCGACACCATCACACCGGTGGTCAGCGAGTTGCTGCATCACTATCACGCCTTCATCGCCTGCCTGCGGCGCATGCCGAAGATCGTGCTGGCCAGCGTGCACGGCTCCGCGGCCGGCGCCGGCATGTCGCTCGCCTTCGCGGCCGACCTCTGCATCGCCGCTGAGGAAGCGCGCTTCACGCCGGCCTACGCCAAGCTGGGCGTCTCGCCCGACGGCGGCGGCACCGTGGGCGTCGTCGCGGCCGCAGGCGTCCGGCGCGCGCTGCAGATCTTTTTGGCCGAAGACAGTTTCACGGCCGCTCAAGCCCATGACTGGGGCCTCGTCGCCAAGGTCGTGCCTGCGTCCGAACTCGCCGCGGCGACCGCGGCGTTGGCGCAGCGGCTGGCGCAGAACATGCCGGCGGGACTGGCGGCCACCAAGGCCTTGATCCATCGCGCCCCGACCAGCTCGGTCGAGGATCAACTGGCGGCCGAACGCGATGCGATCATCGCCTGCATGCATACCGACGCTTTCCGGGCCGCGACGCGGAAATTCACCAGCAAGGACAAATGACGCTTCAGTCGGCGCATCACTCAGTTCGGACAGATGTAGCCGGTGCCGGCCGGCGACTTGAAGCAGCCGACCGACTCCGGAATGACGTGCTTGGGCAGCCACAGCACGACGCTCGGGAAATAGATCGTGAAGGCGATGGTGAAGAGGAACACGACATAGATCGGCAGCGCCGCACGCAACGCCTTGCCGAAACTGACACCGACGAATTTCGACCCCATCAGCAGCACAAGCCCATAGGGTGGCGTGATCAGGCCAAAAGCGAGCGTGGCGATCAGCACCACGCCCATATGCACGGCGTTGATGTCGCCGGCCTGCGTGAGTGCGTTGACGAGCGGCATGAAGATGATGATGGTCGGCACCGGCTCGATGAAATCACCGATGATGGTGAACAGCAGCACCATCAACAGCATGATCAAATGCGGATCGTTTCCGGCGATCGAGGTGATCCAGTCGGTGATGAAGATGGCGCCACGCAGATAGGCCAGCATCCAGCCGAACGCATTAGCGGCGCCGATGGTGATCAGAGGCAGCGAGAAGATCAGCCCCGCCAGGCAGAAATCATACGGGATCTTCTTGAAGTGACCGCGATTGAGCGCGGGAATCACGACCAGGATGATCCAGGCCACTGCGACCACGCCGGCCTCGGTCGGCGTGAACCAGCCGGTCAGGATGCCGCCGAGCAGGATCACCGGGATCATCAGCGGCAGCGCCGCATCGACGCCTGCGAACATCACCTGGCGGAGCGGCGCGCGCGGCTTGCGCAGGCCGGAGGGACCGAAGAAGTAGCAATAGATCATCAGCCCGAAGCCGATCATGAATCCGGGCACGACGCCTGCCATGAACAGGCCGGCGATCGAGACGTTGCCGACCGCACCATAGACCACCGCCGTGATGCTCGGCGGCACCAGCGCCGCGATGGTCGAGGCCGCCGCGATGATCGCCGCGATGAAAGCGGGCTCATACCCTTCCCGCCGCATCGGTCCTCCGAGCGCGCGGCTCATCACCGCGACATCAGCGGTGGTCGATCCCGACATCTCCGAGAAGAACATGCTGAAGACGACCACCACTTGCGACAGCCCGCCCCGGATATGCCCGACCAGCGACACCGACAGATTGGCGATCCGGACCACGACATTCGCCGAGCTCATCAGCTCGCCGACCAGGAGGAAGAACGGGATCGCAAGCAGCGCCTCTGAATCGACCCCGTCGAAGATCTTCTGCACGATCGCTGCGAGCGAGACGTCGGCGAGGAAAGCACCGACGAACACGCCTGCCAGCAGCGAGAACGGCACGGGCACGCCGAGATAGCCGAATGACAAGAAGCAGATGGACATCAGCGCGAGGATGACGGGAGGGCTCACGTCCGATCGCTCCACGCAGGTTCGGCAGGGAGCGGCGGAGATGCGGCCTCCGGGTCCGGTGGCTCCGGATGATCGAAGCCGTTGGCGATGCCATTCACCAGCTGCTCGACCGCAAATAGCGCGATCAGCACCCCTGAGAGGGGAATGATCACATAGAGCGAGGCGATCGGCGTGCCCGAAGGCAGCCGGAAACTGCCAAAGCCACGCAGAAAGTTGAGGTAGCCATACCAGACCAGGCACAACGCGACCCCGATCACGACGAGACGCAGCACGATCTCGACGACGAGACGCGGCAGGCCATGCATCGATTCGGCGATCGCGGTCAGATACAGATGATCATTGCGGCGTGTCGCCACCGCAGCGCCGATGAATATCGCGTAGATGAACAGGGTGGATGTGACTTCCTGCAGCCACAGCCAGGGATGACCGATGGTGCGTGTGATGATGTCGGCGGTGACCGACAGCGAGAAGCCGAAGCACAGCGCGCCGCACAGCATCATCAGCACCAGCTCGACCCGGTCGAGCTTGCGCCACTTCAGATGACGCTGCCTTTTCAGCACGAGCTTGTCGGCGATGGACATCCGCTTCCTCGTCGCTCCCGATCCCGTCGTCTCAGCAAGCGCCCGAGCTACGACAACGCAGGTTGTTCTGTCGGCTCAGTTGATCGCACGGATCAGGTTCTTGATCTTTTCGGCGTGCGGGCCGAGCTCCTTGGCCAGCTTGTCGAGATAGGGATCGGCGACCGTGGTGAAGCTCTTCTTGTCGACATCGTCGACGATCTTGACGCCGAACGATTTGAGCTTGGCCGCCGCCGTTCGTTCCAGTTCGAACGCCTTCGCCGGCTCTTTCGAACTGATTTCGGCTGCCGCCGCCAGCACCCATTTGCGCTGCTCGGCCGACAGGCTCTGCCAGAGCTTGTCGCTGATGAAGACCAGGGCGTTGTTGGCCTCATGCTCGGTGATCGACAGCACCGGCGCGACCTCGTAGTGCTTGTTGACGAGATAGACGTTGATGCTGTTTTCCGCAGCCTCGACCACGCCGGTCTGCAGCGAGGTATAGACGCTGCCGAACGGCATATGCACGGTCTGTGCGCCATAAGCCGGGAACATGGTGTCTTCGGTCGCGGTCGCCTGGACGCGGATCTTCATCCCCTTGATGTCGTCGACCTTGTGGATCTCCCTCTTGCTGTAGATGTGGCGCACGCCCTGCGAGCCGGTCCCGATGACGTGCAGGCCCTGCGTGGTCTCGTCGATCATTGTCTTGATCGCTTCGAACACCTGGGGATCGGCCAATCCCTTGATCACATGGGCTTCATTGCGAAACAGGAAGTGCAGCGACATCACGCCCGCCTGGGGCGAAATCGTCGCCGTGTTGGCCGAGGAAACGATGGCGAAGTCGACATCGCCCGCCTTGACCAGCTGCAGGATCTGCGGCTCCTGCCCGAGCTGCGCGCCCGGATACTGGTCGATCAGCATGGTGCCCTTGCTCAACTCCTTGAGCTTGTCGGCAAACAGGTCCCCGGCGATGGAGTAGCCGGTGTTCCGAGGCTGATCATAGGCGAAACGGTAGTGCTTGACGTCCTGCGCGTTCGCAGTCGCGGCACAAGCAATTGCTGCTGCAAACGCCCATGCACTAATGCTCCAACCTCTCACGAGCCCCTCCCCGAGTTATCATTTTCAGGGATCATCCCATTGGCTGCATTGAATTGTCAATTGAGCACGCCCCGGCACCTGCACTGTCGGCGCCGGAATTGCCACCAATGATGGGATAAGTAGCTCAGCCTTTTCCCTTGCTACGCATGAAATCGAAATCACAGCCGTCATCGGCCTGGAGAATGGTTTCGTGAAACAGATGGGCGTAGCCGCGCGCGGCCCATTCCGGCGCTATTTCTTGTTGCAGCGCGGCGCGCCGTTTAGCCAGCTCAGCGTCGTCGACCAGCAGGTCGATGCTGCGCCTGGCGACGTCGAGCCGGATCATGTCACCGGTCTGCACCAATGCCAGCGGGCCGCCCACGGCGGACTCAGGGGTGATGTGCAACACGATGGTGCCGAACGCGGTGCCACTCATCCGCGCGTCGGAGATGCGCACCATGTCCTTGGTGCCGCCGCGCGCGAGCTTTTTCGGGATTGGCAGATAGCCGGCCTCCGGCATCCCGGGCGCGCCTTTCGGCCCGGCATTGCGCAGCACCAGAACGTCATCGGCGGAGACGTCGAGACCGGGATCATCGACCCGCAAGGTCATGTCCTCGATCGACTCGAACACGACCGCGCGCCCCGTATGTTGAAGCAGCTTCGGGCTCGCGGCCGAGTGCTTGATGACCGCGCCGCGCGGCGCGAGATTGCCGCGCAGCACGGCGAGCCCCCCCTCCGGCTTGATCGCGTCCTCGCGCGAGCGGATCACGTCCTGCCCCGGCACGTCCTCAGCGGCAGCGACGATGTCGCGCAGCGACTGGCCGGTGATCGAGCGGCAGTCGAGATCGATGAGACCTCCGAGCTGCTTCATCAGCTTCGGCACGCCACCGGCATGGTGGAAATGCTCCATGTAGTGATCGCCCGACGGCTTGAGGTCGATGAGCACCGGGACCTCGCGGCCGATGCGGTCGAACGCATCGAGGTCGATGTTATGCGGCGTCCGTCCGGCAATGGCCGTGAGATGGACGAGCCCGTTGGTCGAGCCGCCGATCGCCTGAAGCACCACCTGCGCATTGCGGAAGGCTGCCGGCGTCAGGAGCTCGCTCGGCTTCGGCCCCTTTGCCTTGGCCATGTCCGCCGCGACCCGGCCACTGGCCTCGGCCGAGCGGAAGCGCTCGGCATGAGGCGCCGGGATGGTCGCGCTCATCGGCAGTGACAGTCCGAGCGCCTCGGTGATGCAGGCCATAGTCGAGGCCGTGCCCATCACCATGCAGGTGCCGACCGACGGCGCAAGCCGGCCATTGACCGCCTCGATCTCGCTGTCGTCCATCTCGCCGGCACGATACTTGGCCCACAGCCTGCGGCAATCGGTGCACGCACCGAGCACCTCGCCCTTGTGATGCCCGACCACCATCGGCCCTACGGGAATGACGACAGTCGGCAGATCGGCCGACACCGCCGCCATGATCTGCGCCGGCAGCGTCTTGTCACAACCACCGATGACCACCACCGCATCCATCGGCTGCGCGCGGATCATCTCCTCGGTTTCCATCGCCATCAGGTTGCGCAGATACATCGAGGTCGGATGCGCAAAGCTTTCGGCGATCGAGATGGTCGGAAACACGAACGGCATCGCACCCGACAGCATCACGCCGCGCTTCACCGCCTCCAGGATCTGCGGCACGTTGCCGTGGCAGGGATTGTAATCGCTATAGGTATTGGTGATGCCGACGATCGGGCGATCGAGCGCGTCGTCGGAATAGCCGGCCGCCTTGATGAAGGCCTTGCGCAGGAACAGCGAGAAGCCGGCATCGCCATAAGCGGTCAGTCCCTTGCGTAGGCCGTCGGTCATGTCAGTCTCTTCGCTTCTGTTTCTTATTATCTGTCGTTGTCATTCCGAGGCGCGGACGCGCCCCGGAATGACGACCTCTGGTCAGCCCCAGTCGATGATCCGGCTGGTGTCGCCATCGAACTCCGTGGTGCAGAACGCGCCACCCTGGAAATAGTCTCCGATCGGATCGGCCTTCATTTTGGCCTGCTCGGCCAAGGCATGCTCGCGGAAATCCTCGGCGCGGCCGCTCGGGCGATAGCCGAGATCATAGGCGCGCTGGTTGTCCCACCAGGCCCGTTCGTTCAGCGAAGCGCCGTAGAGCACCTCGAAATGGATATCCGGATGCTCGAGGCCGATGCGGCAGAGTTGCACCAGATCCTCGGGCTTCAGCCAGATCGACAGCCGGCGCTTATCGAGCGGCTTGTCGCCGAAATTGCCGATCCGCAGACACGTGACCTTCAGTCCGTGCTTGTCGGCGTAGAGCGAGCCGAGCGCCTCGCCGAACACCTTGCTGACGCCGTAGCGTCCGTCGGGGCGTGGCTGCACGTCGTTATCGATCTTGCGATGGCGCGGATAGAAACCGACCGCGTGGTTCGACGACGCGAACACGACGCGCTTGACGCCCTTGCGGCGAGCGGCCTCGAACAGGTTGTACGCGCCGATGATGTTGGCCTGCAGGATGTCGTTCCAGGGGCCTTCGACAGAATAGCCGCCGAAGTGGATGATGCCATCGACGCCGTCGCACAGCGCCTCGACCTGGGACAGGTCGGCAAGATCGGCCGCCTTGAAGGTCTCCTGGCTGGAGAGGTCGGCCGGAGGTCGGAGGTCGCTGAGCAAAAGGTCCGGATAGATCGGCGGCAGCAGCTTCCGCAAGGAAGAGCCGATTCCTCCGCTCGCACCGGTCATCAAGATACGTGGCATTTCATTCCTCGTGTTCGCCCCGCAGGTTTGCGGTCGTTAGCGGCCAATGATAGCAGAGATCGCAACGGTGCAATAACGGGACCGGCCAAATGTCCGACGGAAACGCTCATAGCCAGGGCTGGCGCCCTGCCAGCTTCTATCCCGATCCGGCGATCCAGGCGCTGGATCCGCGCTTCGAGAAGTACTGGCTCAAGCTCTCGGCCGTCGAACGGCTGGCTACGGGCCTGCGCTGGGCCGAGGGGCCGGTGTGGTTCGGCGACGGGCGCTATCTCTTGTGCAGCGACATTCCCAACCAGCGCATCCTGAAATGGGAGGAGGAAACCGGCGCCGTCTCGGTGTTCCGCAAGCCCTCCAACTTCGCCAACGGCAACACCCGTGACCGCCAGGGCCGGCTCGTCACCTGCGAGCATGGCGGCCGCCGCGTCACCCGCACCGAATATGACGGCTCGATCACGGTGCTGATCGACTCCTTCGACGGCAAGCGCCTGAACTCGCCGAATGACGTCGTCGTCAAATCCGACGGCTCGATCTGGTTCACCGATCCGACCTTCGGCCTGCTCGGCAATTACGAGGGCTACAAGGCCGAGCCCGAGATCGACGCCAACGTGTACCGGATCGACGGTGCCACCGGTCAGGCGACGATCGTTGCCGAGGGCGTGCTGGGACCGAACGGACTGTGCTTCTCGCCCGATGAATCCATCCTCTATATCGTCGAATCCCGCGGCGTTCCGAACCGCAAGATCCTCGCCTATGACGTGTCCGCCGACGGCACCAAGCTCGCCAACAAGCGAGTCCATATCGATGCCGGACCGGGGACTCCGGATGGCATGCGCTGCGACGTCGACGGCAATCTCTGGTGCGGCTGGGGCATGGGCAAGCCCGAGCTCGACGGCGTCATGATTTTCGCGCCCGATGGCGCGCCGATCGGCCGCATCGCTCTGCCCGAGCGCTGCGCCAATCTCTGCTTCGGCGGCCTCAAGCGCAACCGCCTGTTCATGGCCGCCAGCCAGTCGATCTACGCGCTCTACGTGAACACGCAGGGCGCATTGGGGGGCTGACACCCGGTGACGTAGGGTGGGCAAAGGCGCGGAGCGCCGTGCCCACCTGCTTCGTTGTTGGCGCGAACGGTGGGCACGCTGCGCTTTGCCCACCCCACGCATCCTCACCAATCAGGCCGCGTTGTAGCCCGCGACGGCCTTGACCTCGAGATACTCCTCGAAGCCGAACCGGCCCCACTCGCGGCCGTTGCCGGACTGCTTGTAGCCGCCGAACGGCGCGGTGCGGTCGTTCGGAACGCCCTGCAGATTGACGTTGCCGGCGCGGATCTTGCGGCCGACCTCGCGGGCCTTCTCGATCGTCGGCGCCGTGACATAGCCGGCGAGCCCATAGGGCGTGTCGTTGGCGATCTTGACCGCCTCCGCCTCGTCGCTCGCGCCGATGATGACCAGCACCGGCCCGAAGATCTCCTCGCGCGAGATCGTCATCTCGGGCTTGACGTCGGCGAAGATCGTCGGGCGGACATAGAAGCCCTTGTTGACGCCCTCGGGCAGGCCGGGACCACCGGCGACCAGGGTCGCGCCCTCCTCGATGCCCTTGTTGATCAGCGCCTGGATCTTGTCCCACTGGCCGCGATTGACGACCGGGCCGATCGTGGTGCCCTCGCCGCGCGGATCACCCGCCTTGGTCTTGTCGGCGACGCCCTTGGCGATGGCCGCGACTTCCTTCATCCGGGCCGCCGGCACGATCATGCGCGACGGCGCGTTGCACGACTGGCCGGAGTTGTTGAACATGTGCATGACGCCGCCGGTCACCGCCTTGGTCAGGTCGGAGCCCTCCAGGATCACGTTCGGCGACTTGCCACCGAGCTCCTGGCTGACGCGCTTCACCGTCGGCGCAGCGCGCTTGGCGACGTCGATGCCGGCGCGGGTCGAGCCGGTGAACGAGATCATGTCGATGTCCGGATGCTCGCTCATCGCAGCGCCGACCTCCGGGCCGAGGCCGTTGACCAGGTTGAACACGCCCTTCGGCACGCCGGCTTCATGCAGGATCTCGGCGAAGATCAGCGCCGAGGTCGGCGTGAACTCCGACGGCTTCAGGATCATGGTGCAGCCCGCGGCCAGCGCCGGCGCGACCTTGCAGGCGATCTGGTTGAGCGGCCAGTTCCAGGGCGTGATCATGCCGACCACGCCGACCGGCTCGCGCACCACCACGGACGACGGCAGCGTCTCCTCGAATTCGTACTTCTTGAGCACATCCAGCGTCGACATCAGGTGACCGAGGCCGGCGCCGGCCTGCAGCTTCTCGGCCATCGGCAGCGGCGCGCCCATCTCGTCGGAGACGGCGGCACCGATCTCCTTCATGCGGCCCTTGTAGATCGCGATGATCTTCTCGAGCAGGGCGACGCGCTCCTCGCGCGAGGTCTGCGAAAAGGTCTCGAAGGCCCGCTTGGCGGCAGCCACGGCCTTGTCGACGTCGGCCTTGGAGCCCAGTGCAACCTCGTACATCGCCTCTTCGGTCGCCGGATTCACGACCGGGGTGGACTTCTTGACGACCGGATCGACCCAGGCGCCGTCGATGTAGAATTGCAGGCGATTGACCATCGGAAAACCTCTTCACGTGGAAGCATATGGGAGGGCGGCAGCGCGCGGGCCGGCATCCTGGCACGCGCGATCCGCGGGATGAACCCGCCACATGCGGGGACCGGGGTTGCGTCCCGCGGATATAGGAGCAAGGCCGCGCTGCGCGCAAGTCAGCCCGCGCTCATCAGCCCCGATCGTCTTGCGGTGCACAATGCGAGGCGGTCAGGCGCCAATCTCGAGTTGGTTGCGGACGAGATTGAAATACAGCCCGCGGCCTGCAGCCAACTGCCGGTGCGTCCCCGTCTCCACGATGCGTCCGCGATCGAGCACAATGATCTGATCCGCATTGCGCACCGTGCTCAGACGGTGGGCGATCACCACCTTGGTCAATCCCTCCGTCAGCCGGGCAAAATTGGCCGACACCGTAGCCTCCGCGCTGGCGTCCAGCGCCGACGTCGCCTCGTCGAGCAACAGTAGCTGCGGTTGGCGATAGATCGCCCGCGCGATGAGCAGCCGCTGCATCTGGCCGCCCGACAGGCCGAGGCCGTTCTCACCGATCCTGGTATTGTAGCCCGTCGGCAGCCGCTCGATGAAACCACGCGCATTCGCCACATCGGCTGCCCATAGCAGCCGGCGCCGGTCGATGCGTTCGTCCGTCAGGGCGATGTTGCGCGCAATCGTATCGGCGAACACATGGCCATCCTGCATCACGGCGCCGCAGACGTCGCGCCAATCGCGGGCGCGGAGCTGGCTCAGCGGCGTATCGCCAACCCGGATCTCGCCGCTCTCCGGTTCGTAGAATTTGAGCAGCAGCTTGAGCAGCGTCGTCTTGCCGCTGCCGCTGGCGCCGACGATCGCCGTCATTCCGCCCTCCGGAATGACCAGCGAGATCCGATCCAGCACCGGCGGCAAATTGGGATTGCCATACCGGAACGAGACATCCTCAAACACGATATCCCCACTCGGCACCGGCGCATAGACCCGGTCGGCGCGATCCTCCGGCTCCGCTGCATGCACCTCCGTGATCCGCCTCAGGCTCAGCACGGCATCCTGAGCGCGCTGGACCAGGAACACCAGATGGTCCAGCGAGGCGGTCATCTGCCCGAGCATGGCGGTCAGCGCCATCATGGCACCGAGCGTCAGGTCGCCGCGGATGACGGCGTAGGCGGCGAATGCATTGGCGCCGATCGAGGTGCTCGACGAGATCAGCGCCGATCCGGCTTGCTGGAACTGCTGCAGCTTCATCGCCGCGAGCTGGACTTTGAATAGCCGAACCTGGACATGTTCCCAGGCCCAGCGCTTCTGCGTCGCCGCCCCGGTCGCCTTGACCTCCGCCACCGCCTGCACCAGCTCCATTTCGGTGGCCAGGGCTTGTGCGGCCTCGCCGAAGCGCTGGTGATCGATACGCCTGCGGGTCGCGAGAAAGCGTGTGACATAGGCAACGTTGAGGATCGCGCCGGCGAGGAAGATCAGCAGGATCACCCAGCCGTAGGTCGCGATGACGATGGCATAGACCAAGAGCGTCAGCAGCGAGAACGCTGCCTCCAGCACGCCCGAGGTGAGGAAGCCCTCGATGCGGTGGTTGTCGTTGAGCCGCTGGATCACATCGCCGGTGGTGCGCGCATCGAAGAAGCTCATCGGCAAATTGAGGATCGTCTGCAGGAAGTCGGCGATCATCGCGATGCTGATCCGCGATGACAGGTACAGCATCAGCCAGCCGCGGATCAGCGTGATCGTGGTCTGCCCGAGCATCAGACAGACCTGGGCAGCGATCAGCACGGTGACCAGCGAGACGTCGCCGCGCTCGATGCCCTGATCGACCAGCGACTGGGTGAGGAACGGCGCGATGAAGGCGAGCGCGCAGCCGACGCCGGTCGCAATCATGAGCTGGACCACGAGCTCGCGATGCGCCAGTGCATAGTTCAGCAGATGCCGCCAAGGTGTGGACGGCTGCGCGCTGGACGAATGCCAGTCGCGCAAGGCCGGCGTCGGCTCGAAGAATACGGCGACGCCAACCGGCCGATCATTCTCGATATGAGTGGCCCACGCCTGATGGAAGTCTTCGAAGGAATGATCGATCAGACCTGACGCCGCAGGATCCGAGACATGAACGCGGCCGGCGCTGATGCGGTGGACGACGACGAAATGATTCTGCTTCCAATGGACGAGAAAGGGAAAGCGGTCCTGCTCGATCAGCGCCACCAGATCGCAGCTCACCGGCAGCGTGCGAAAGCCGATCTCCTCCGCCGCCTTGCAGATCGACAGCAGGTCGGCACCGTGCCGGCTCTTGTGGACAATCTCCTCCACCTCAGCCTGTGGAATGAGCTTACCGTAGTGACGCGCGACGATGCGCAGGCAGGTCGGCACGCAGCTCGTCGCATCCGGTTGCTGATAATGAGGAAACGCGGCCATGCTACGCAAGCCGGACGCCGGGCCGCCGAACGCCGACGGCCCGACGAACGCGGATCAGATGATCTGGGCGACGCCGACGGCGACGTTCTCGACGCCGGTCGTAATCTGATTGAAGGTGTTGATGCCGGAGATGACCTTCGGATTGTTGTGCGAGGCCTTCACGACAAGCCCTTCCACCGCCTTGAGAACGGCATTGAAGCCGGAGAAGATGGCGCTGAGGCCGGTCGCCAGCGCGAAGTTGCCGCCGGTGATCTGCCGCAGCTCGTCGTCCGAAAGCCTGCGCGCCTGTCCCTGCGCGAGATCAGTCTGCATGGATGTGATGCCTTTCCTGCTGTGCGACACTGCCGCCGCGGTTTGCTTCGTCCACCGGTCCCCTGTCCCCAAATACCGGCCAATGAATGATGGCATGCATAGTCGCCACGACAACGCGAAATCACTGCAGCCACGGCATTTTCGTGTCCGGCTGTTGTCGTACGATCACGTTGCAGATCACGACGTCCGGTGCGTGAACTAATCGCCCGGCCTTCGTACTACTCGGTCCACGACGCGAGATGCGCGAACACTTGCTGGATCAGCCGTAGATTGTTCACCTCGATCCGTGCATCGCCGTCCATGTTCTGCGCGAACTGCACGGTCTTGCCGCTCGACAGCGTCAGTCCATTCGGAAGATCGAGCAGAACCCTGTATTTGCCGTCGATCGCGACCGCGCTGATCGCGGCCACCCTGGCCTCGAGCTGGCCGAATTCGAGCCGCGGATAGGCATCGAGCCGGATCACGACCTTCTGCCCGAGCCTGACCTTGCCGAATCCCGCTTCCGGAATGAACGCAAACGCCGACGGCGTCGAATGAACCGGCTCGACGATCGCGAACGTGTCACCCGAACGAATGTTCTGTGCTTCGGACCAGAGACCGAACAACCGTACGCGGCCTGCCTGCGGTGCGCGAATGACGTTGATACGATCCCACTCCTGCATCACGCCGCGCAGATCGCGCAGCGCGCTCGACAGCCGCCCGACCATCTCGGTGTCGCGGTCGCGATGAGCTGACAGCAGCGCGCTGATCTCGCGCTCGGTCGAGGCGATGGTCGCGAGGTGACGGGCGGTGGCGATGCGCGCCTCGGCGACGCGGTCGCGCTGCGACTGCTTGCCCTGTTCGAATCTGTCGAGATAGGCCGGGGCGGCCAGGCCCTTGGCGATCAGGGTCTCGCGGCCCGCCTGCATGCGCTGGTCGGCCTTCAGCGAGGCCTCTGCGGCATTTTCCTTGTCGGCAAACTGTCCGACCAGCTGCCGGTAGGTCGCCACGACCTGCCGCAGCTGCGCCACCTGGTCGGACGTCTCGGTCGAGGCGCGGAAGGTCTTGAGATTGCCGAGCGCCTGCACCACCGCAAGCAGCGGAGCTGCCGCGCTGCCGAGCCGCGCCGGGGTCACCGCGGGCAGCGTCGGAAGCGCAGCGCTCTGCGACAGATCCGCCGGAAGGCTGGCGAGCCATTGCGCGAGCTGCAGCAGCTGACGCACGTCGCTGCCGTCGTCGAGCACGGTCAGGATCTGGTCGCGCTCGACCTCGTCGCCGTCTTTCACCTTGAGCAGGGCCAGCTTGCCGCTGCCGCGGCTGAGCAGCGTCACCGGCATTTCGGCGGACACGACATGCGCACGGCCGCCGACGACGGAAGGATAAGGCACGAGACTCGCGACGATGAGCACAGTCGCAAGCGCGATCGCGGTGACGACGGCGCCCGCACGAACCAGCAGCGGTGGCGGGGCGCTGATGATCTCGCGATAGACTTCGCTGCGAAGCTGCGGCAGAGGCCTGCTTTCGACTCCCGCCTCTGCCGTCGCGCTCCGACTGACCGCG
This sequence comes from Bradyrhizobium sp. HKCCYLS2038, assembly GCF_051167655.1. Lineage (NCBI taxonomy): Bacteria > Pseudomonadati > Pseudomonadota > Alphaproteobacteria > Hyphomicrobiales > Nitrobacteraceae > Bradyrhizobium > Bradyrhizobium sp. HKCCYLS2038. Next base: position 396,152 of record NZ_JBNPTM010000005.1, read on the forward strand.
GGGCGCAGACGCCGCGCCGCATTCACGACCTGCGTCTCGACACTCTGTCCCACGGCGTTCAGGTTCAGCATCTCACGCAACAGTTCGTCGATCGCCAGCTCACCGCGCGAAACTAGGGGTGCCGGAACTACGCGTCTACCCGTCGCCGCGCGAATGCCCTCGCGACGTCGCTTTCGAGCCACACCGAAGCATCTGCCGCAGTCGGGGCCGTCGTCATCTCGTCGAGAATCCGGCAGTCACCGAAAAAATCGCTGAAAAAACAGGCATCTCAAGGCCGCAAGAAAATCCTGCGCAAATGTGAACTGCTTCACAATGAGCCGTCAGAAGCCCGGCTATTCTCATCAGCGGATCGGGTGATGTTCGGACAACGCCCGAACCGATTTCATAACGGACAGTTGGTCGACCCCTATTTCAGCTGTTGATTTCAGCACGAACCTTTTGCCTCCGCTTGCTCAGCCCGCCTCTCTCGCCGCCAGCGAGGGAGGCGTGCGCTGTTTGGACATCTGATCGACTGCCTCCCCTCACACCGCCATCTTGCGATGCCGCACCGGCGCGCCGGTGAGGCTCTCGGCCGCGTCGATGATCGCGTTCGCGTCCATGCCGTTGTGGCGGTAGAGATCGTCGATGGTCCCGGTCTGGCCGAATTTCTCGACGCCCAGCGCCTCGACGCGATGGCCGCGCACCGAGCCGAGCCAGCCGAGCGTCGCCGGGTGGCCGTCGATGACGGTAACGATGCCGCAATCGCGCGGCAGCGGCGCCAGCAGTTGCTCGACATGGCTGAGATGCTGCACGCCTCGGCGATGCCGCCGCAGGCTGCGTGCCGCCGTCCACCCCGCATGCAGCCGGTCCGCCGAGGTGATCGCGAGCAGGCCGACATCGCGGCGGGACTCGCCGATCAGCCCGGTCGCCTCGATCGCCTCCGGCGCCACCGCGCCGGTATAGGCGACGATCACCTCCGCATTCGGCCCCGGCTTGCGCAGCCAATAGGCACCGGCGGCGATGTCGGCCTCCAGCTCGGGCGACATGATCCGCTGCGGCTGATCGATGCTGCGCGTCGTCAGTCGGAGATAGACCGAACCACCCTCACCCGGCGCGGCTTGCATCTGGGCAAAGCCCCATTTCATGATCGCGGCGAGCTCGTCGACGAAGGCCGGCTCGAACGACGACAGCCCGTCCTGCGCCATGCCGATCAGCGGCGTCGCGATCGACTGGTGCGCGCCGCCCTCCGGCGCGAGCGTGACGCCCGACGGCGTCGCGACGACCATGAAACGCGCATCCTGGTAGCAGGCGTAGTTCAGCGCATCGAGGCCACGCTCGATGAAGGGGTCATACAACGTGACGACCGGCAGCAGCCGCGCGCCGTTGATGGAATGCGACAGGCCGAGCGCCGACGCCATGATGAACAGGTTCATCTCGGCAATTCCGAGCTCGAGGTGCTGGCCCTTCGGCGAGGCCGCCCAGTTGAAGGTCGATGGGATCTTCTCGCTGCGGAACAGGTCGGCCTTCTCGGCGCGGGCGAACAGGCCGCGGCGATTGACCCAGGCGCCGAGATTGGTCGAGACGGTGACGTCGGGCGACGACGTGACGATGCGCGAGGCCAGCGCGCTGTCGCCGCGGGCGAGGTCGTTGAGGATCAGGCCAAAACCCTGCTGCGTCGACATCTGCGCCGCCGCGGTGAAGGTCAGCCGCTGGGGCACGTCGAGCACGGCATCATCGAGCCGGCGGCCGTCGCGGTTGAACGGCACCGACGCCAGGAACGCGTCAAGCGTCGTCGCATCCTGTGTCAGGCCTTCGAACTTGTCCCACTCGTGGCCCGGGCGGATGTTTTGCTGTGCGCGCCACTTCTCCATCTGCGCGACCGTCATCAGGCCGGCGTGATTGTCCTTGTGGCCCTGGAACGGCAGTCCGACGCCCTTGATGGTATAGGCGATGAAGCAGACCGGACGATCGTGGTCGATGGACTCGAACGCCTCCAGCATGCTCGCCATGTCGTGACCGCCGAGGTTGCTCATCAGCGCCAGCAGTTCGTCGTCGCTGCGCTTGTCGAGGAGCCGCGTCACGTCGCCCTGGTCGCCGATCTCGTCCTGGATGTGCTTGCGGAACGCGGCGCCGCCCTGGAAGCACAAGGCCGCATAGAGCGCGTTAGGACAGTTGTCGATCCATCGGCGCAGCGCTTCGCCGCCTGGCTCGGCGAACGCCTCGCGCATCAGCCGGCCGTATTTCACGATCACCACGTCCCAGCCGAAATTGCGGAACATGGTCTCGAACTTCTCCCACAGGCCTTCGCGCACCACGGCGTCCAGGCTCTGGCGGTTGTAGTCGACGATCCACCAGGTGTTGCGCAGGCCGTGCTTCCAGCCCTCCGCCAGCGCCTCGAAGATGTTGCCTTCGTCCATCTCGGCATCGCCGACGAGCGCGATCATGCGGCCCTCGCGGCGGTCCTTCATCCAGCCATGCGCCTTGACGTAGTCCTGCACCAGCGAGGAGAACAGCGTCTGCGCGACGCCGAGGCCGACCGAGCCGGTCGAGAAGTCGACGTCGTCGACATCCTTGGTGCGCGACGGATAGGACTGCGCGCCCTTGAAACCGCGGAAGTTCTCCAGCTTCTCTTTCGTCTGCCGGCCGAACAGGTACTGGATGGCGTGGAACACCGGGCTCGCATGCGGCTTCACCGCGACGCGGTCCTCCGGACGCAGCACCGAGAAGTACAGCGCCGACATGATGGTCGCGAGCGAGGCCGACGACGCCTGGTGGCCGCCGACCTTCAATCCATCGGTGTTCGGCCGGATGTGGTTGGCGTGGTGGATGGTCCAGGACGACAGCCACAGCGCCTTGCGGGTCAGCGCGTTCAGGATGTCGAGACGGTCTGACGATGCGGATGGCTTGGCCATGGCGCTGCTCCCGGACGGTTTGTTGAATGAGCCATTTTAATCCTCCTCCGGCGGCCGAAATTCTCAAAATATCGCGCACCGGAGGCTATTATTGGGATATTTTCCCATCGAAGCCGCAATTTTCGGTGACTCATCCCAATGCCCGACCTCGACGCCATCGACCGCAAGATCCTCGGCCATCTCCAGGCCGACGGCCGCATCACCATGCAGGAGCTCGCCGACAAGGTCGGCCTGTCGGTGTCGCCCTGCCACCGCCGCGTCAAGCTCTTGGAAGAGCGCGGCGTCATCACCCGCTACATCGCCACCGTCGACCAGAAGGCGCTCGGGCTGCACGTCTCCGTCTTCATCTCCATCAAGCTGGCGCGGCAGAAGGAGGAGGATCTCAAGCGCTTTGAAAAGGCGATCTCCGCCTGGCCCGAAGTACTCGAGTGCTATCTGATGACCGGCAATCGCGACTACATGCTGCGCGTGGTGGCGGCAGATCTCTCCTCCTACGAGGCGTTCCTGAAGACCAAATTGACAAGGCTCGACGGCATCGCCTCGATCGAGTCGAGCTTTGCGCTGAGCCAGGTGAAGTATTCGATCGCATTGCCGGTGTGAGCCGAGGTGCCGCCACGCCCACCACCGTCGTCCCGTCGAACGCCGGGACCCATACGTCGCGGCGGTTGTGAAGCGCGAAAAAGCCAATGACCAGCCGGCCTCAAACTCCTCCCTGGGGGTATGGGTCCCGGCGTTCGCCGGGACGACAGCGGAGGGCTGGGTGAGACTTTTCGTCATCGCTCGCACTGATGAAAGCGAACTCATTGTCAGCCCCTACGCCACATACGTTAGCTTTCCCGCGGCGCCTTGCGCCCGAGTTGTGCTGATCTCATCGCCCTCCGTAAGATGAAGGGCGCAGGGAAGGCCGGGCGCTGGCCGCGCCCGTGGCCCGCCTGCGAAAAAAATGCAGGCGGCAGGTACCACAGGTCTGGCCGAGAACGCCCGGCCCTCCCTGCGCGACGGTTTTGACGGCTGCTTCGCATTCTCCCCGGTGCACCGGCTTTTGGCCACCGTGCGCGCCATGCGCTATCAGCACATGACGCGGGACACCAGCTTCGGGGTGCCAGGACCGCGCGACTTGACCGTGCGTGCATCGTTGTTCGTCGGCGCGACTGATCACGCTGCAACGATACACGCCCATCGCATTCCGCTGCCGACGTCCATGACGACCGCGATACGCCCCCTCCGACGCAACGGAACGAGCGGGACAATAATGCTGATTTTACGAAGTCGCCAAGCAGTTTATTTTTCGCGGCGGGGCTGGACAGGATTTGCACGCACGAGCTGATTTGCCCGACGTGCAGTCGCATAGCGAAATGCACAACAGCACAGACGATCAGCACGGAACTGCCACTCTCAACGATGCTGCCAATGAGTGACTCCGTCATGCCCGGGCTTGTCCCGGGCATCCACGTCGTCCTCAGTGTGCCGAACGACGTGGATGGCCGGGACAAGCCCGGCCATGACGACCCGAAGATAGACAGGCGCAAAACTCCGATCTTCAAAGCAGCAACTCTGCATGGAGGAGGCGCGAAAGCGCCGTCTCGAACCATGGGGCCTCCAAGAGAATCTCCATGCGCGGCGCCTTATTCACGCCTGCGGTCTGTCATGATCAAGGCCGTCATTGATCCAGATCAAACGAGTGCAAAAATCCACCGTCGACCCCAATCAAATCGTTGATGTTCCTCGATTTGATCCAGATCAAACGGCCGCAGGCCGACCGCAGCATGGCCCAGGGACGTCCATATTGGCCGTCAAAAAGCGCCACATCTCGCCGTCAGATTCTGCGGCACAGCATGCGCTGCGGCACGGAGTCGCAGGGATTGCGGGACTAACAACTCCGCCCCTGTAGCCGTGACGTCGGCGCGATCGTGAAGACCAACTCGCGACCTGGAAAGCAATGCAGAACAACAGCGCTCAACGTTCGCCCCGACACGACTACGCTCCGCAATATAGAGACGCCCGGCCGCTTGCTCACGTGGCGGTGAAGGTGGCGCCTGCCAGGTATCAGCCGGCCGCACAGCCGGGCAGCCGCAGCACCGGACGGGGCGAGCGGCGATTCTGGCTGACGATGCAGACGGTGATGCTGGTCGTCGGCGTTCTCCTGGTGAACCTGCTGCTGTTCTTTCCTCCGCTCGGCATCGCGCTGATGTGGAATCTCCTGATTCCGGTCGCGCCGGCGCTGGTGACGATCTCGCCCGGCCTGTGGCGCAACATCTGCCCGATGGCGACCTTCCATCTGCTTCCGAACAAGATGGGCATCTCGCAGAACATCCGCATGCCGGAATGGGGAGCGGCGACGCTCGCGGTGATCAGCGTGACCATGCTGTTCATCGTCGTGCCGATGCGGCGCATCGGGCTGAATGTCGACGGACCGCTGACGGCGCTGATGCTGCTGTCGGCCGCGTTCATGGCGTTCGCGATGGGCTCGGTGTTCGAGATGCGCTCGGGCTGGTGCACCTCGCTGTGCCCGATCCACCCGGTCGAGCGGCTCTACGGCACCAACCCGGCCCTGACGTTCAAGAACGCCCGCTGCAACATCTGCGAGGCCTGCAGCAATCCGTGCCCGGACTCGACGCCGGAGCTGACGCCGACCGCGGGCGTGCCCACCAAGGTGCAGCAGTTCCTCGGCAACTTCCTGACCGGCAGTTTTCCGGGCTTCGTCTGGGGCTGGTTCCAGGTGCCGGACTATCCGCCGGAGCAGGTCGGGCAGGCCGAGATCATCACCGCCTATGCCTGGCCGTTCGTGGCCGCCATCGTCAGCTACGTCATCTTCAAGATCGGCGAGCACGTGCTGCGCTACAAGCCGGCCACACGGACCAAGATGCATCGCATCTTCGCCGCGGCCGCGATCAGCACCTACTACTGGTACCGCCTGCCCGGCCCGGCGTCGCTGCTGCCGGACTGGTTTCCGCTGGTCTCGCATCTCGTCACGACGCCGTTCTTCTTCTGGTTCCTGGTGCTGCGCTCGCCGAAGGTGAGCTGGCTGAAGCGGCCGGTGATGGCGTCGAACTACTGGTCGAGCCGGTTCGAGAGCACGGCAAACAAGAATCTGATCCGCGTCTCACCCGGCACGTGATCCGCGGCACGACCTTCCCCACCGTCACAGCGTCTTCGATCGAGGAGTAAACCATGTCGAACTTCAGGACCGTCACCGTCAAAGGCCGCCAGTTCCGCGTCCGCGCGGGTGACGTGCTGCTCGATGGCGCGCTCGCCAACGGTGTCGAGATTCCGTTCGACTGCCGCGCCGGCACCTGCGGCACCTGCATGGTTCACGTCTCCAAGGGGCAAACCGTGTGTGGCGAGACGCATACGCAGGGCATGATCTATGCGTGCCAGGCTCGTGTCGTGTCGGACCTCGACGTCGATGTGGAGGATGTGCCCGAGATCGATATCAGCAAGGCGCGGCTGGTCGGCCTGCGCGAGGTCGCGCCCGATATCATGGAGCTGATGATCGCACCGGAGAAGAGCATCAGCTATCTGCCCGGGCAGTACTTCAAGTTCACCTTCGCCGGCTATCCGGCGCGGGCCTACAGCCCGACCGCCTCGTTCGACGGCCGCATCGGCGGCCGCGTCATCCATCTCAACATCAAGAAGGTGCGCGGCGGCCGCGTGACGCAGGCGCTCGGCAACGGCATCCGCCCCGGCCACCGGCTGCGCATCCAGGGGCCGTATGGCCATGCCTTCCTGCGTCCGGGCGGCGCCGGACGCCTGGTCCTCGCCGGCAGCGGCACCGGCTTCGCGCCGATCTGGGCGATCGCGGCCATGGCGCTGCGCGAGAACCGCAGCCGGCCGATGGTGATCATCGCCGGCGCCAAGAAGCTGCCGCAGCTCTACATGACGCCGATCCTGGCGCAGCTCGCGCGGCTGCCGAACGTCACGATCGTTCCGACCGTGGAGGAAGGCCCGATCAATCACCCGTCGATCCGCACCGGCCGCATCGAGCCGCACATGCCGACGCTGACGTCCTCTGATGTCATCTATGCCTGCGGCTCGCCGCGCATGGTCAGCGCGCTCGCCGGCATGGTCGAGAAGGCCGGCGCGACGTTCTACGCCGATCCGTTCGATTCGGCGCCGCCGGAGGCACCGTCCGGCCTGATCGGCCGCATCAAGACGCTGGTGGCGCGCCGGCCAGCCGAGCCGGAGCCGAGGCCCGAGAGCGGCAAGAGCCGCGACAGCTCGCTCGATCCGTTCGAGCGCGCGCTGTCGCTGGTGCCGAAGGATCCGATCGAAGACGATCTCGCCCCGCGCCGCCCCGAGCCCCGCCGCAGCGCGGCCGCCGAACGCGACCACGCCCTGTCGCTGGTCCGCGAACGCGCGCTCGGCGATCCCCAACTGCAGGACCGCCCCCGCCGCACCGCCAATCAGATGGCGTCGGGGCATGTGTGAGAGGCCCCATACGGCGCGTCATCAACGGTCGTCACTCCGGGGCGCTCGCGATAGCGAGCGAGCCCGGAGTCCATAACCACGAGCCGCCGTGTCGAAGCGCGATGGCAACTCAGGCCATCGGACTCACTACGGCTGCGGCGTATGGATTCCGGGCTCGCGCTCCGCGCGCCCCGGAATGACAGCGCGAGGGTGGAGGCCGTTCGCCTTCAAGGAAAAAACGGCCGCAACGCCCCCCTTCGTCACTCCGGGGCGCGCGCGTCAGCGCGTGAGTCCGAAGTCCATAACCACGACTCTCCATGTTGAAGCGCGATGGCAACTCAGGCCACCGGACCCACGACGGCTGCGGCGTATGGATTCCGGGCTCGCGCTCCGCGCGCCCCGGAATGACCACCGAAGGTGGAGAGGCAGCTCCTCGTCAAATCAGCTTCCGCCTCGCCAAACTCCGCATCAGCGCACCGACACCAAAAGTCCACGGCTCGCATTCGTCGCTGTTGCGCATGCGGTTGACGAGGCGGCCGAGTTGCGGGGCGGAGATGGTGACGATGTCGTCGCGCTTGTGCGTGAACCCCTGTCCTGGCGCGTCGCGGTCCTTGACCGGCGCGAACATGGTGCCGAGGAACAGCGCAAAGCCGTCGGGATATTGATGCACGGTGCCGATGGTCTGGGCGACGAGGTCGGTCGGATCGCGGCTGATCTTCGAGATCGACGAATGGCCGTCGAGCACGAAGCCGTCGCTGCCGGTGACGTTCAGCGCGACATCCATCTTCCTGACGTCGTCCAGCGTAAAGCTCTTGTCGAACAGGCGCAGCAAGGGGCCGATGGCGCAGGAGGCGTTGTTGTCCTTGGCCTTGGAAAGCAAGAGCGCCGAGCGGCCCTCGAAGTCGCGCAAATTGACGTCGTTGCCGAGCGTCGCGCCGACGATGGCGCCGCGGCTCGACACGATCAGCACGACCTCCGGCTCCGGATTGTTCCAGGTCGATTTCGGATGCAGCCCGGCATCCATGCCGGTGCCGACCGATGACAAAGTCGGCGCCTTGGTGAAGACCTCGGCGTCGGGACCGATGCCGACCTCGAGATACTGGCTCCAGGCGTTCTGCTCGATCAGCACCTGCTTGAGGTGCATCGCCTGCTCCGAGCCCGGCTTGAGCTTGGAGAAATCGTCGCCGACCAGGCGCACCACTTCTGTCCGGATCGCCTCGGCCGAGGCCGGATTGCCGCGCGCGCGCTCCTCGATGACGCGCTCCAGCATCGAGATCGCGAAGGTGACGCCGGCGGCCTTGAGCACCTGCAGATCGACCGGGGCGAGCAGCCACGGTTTGGCCGGATCGCGGCGGTCCGGCGCGGTGTTGGCGAGGATGGCGGCGAGATTGCCGATGCGCTCGCCCTTCATCGCGCGCAGGGCAGCTGCCGGATCGTCGTGCTCGCACAGCGCGGTGACGGTGGGGAAAGCGGAGGTGACGTCGAACACGCCATCCTCGCGCACGGCGACCACCGCCGGGCCATCGACATCGGGCCGCCAGACACGGCCGACCAGCGTTCCGCTGGTGCCATCGTCAGGCAGGACGGATTCGGGCGTCAGATTGATCATGGCGGCGTGCTCCCCTGGCTTTTCTCGTTGGTCCGGGCACACCTAGCATCGGCCTGCGCCGGCTCCAAGCCGCTCAGTCTCATTCCGTTCGGGGACGGGCCGCGCTCACGGATTCGGCGAGCTCTCGCCGGCGACCTGCAGCAATTGTGAGCGGCGGACGCGTTCGCGGTGGGCGGTGTAGAGGCCGCTGGAGACGATGAAGGCGGCGCCGACGATGGTCCAGACGTCCGGCAGCTCGCCGAACACCAGGAAGCCGAGAATGCTGACCCACAGCAGCTGGGTGTAGGAGAACGGCGCCAGCACTGAGGCGTCGGCGTAGCGGAAAGCCAGCACGACGATCCACTGCCCCATGGTCGAGGCGACTCCGACCAGCACGCCGAAGCCGATGTCCTGCCAGGACGGCGCGACCCAGACGAACGGCACCATCGCCGTGAGCAGGCAGACGCCGGCGATCGACGAATAGGTCATGATGGTGATGGCATGCTCGCGACCACTCATCATGCGCGTCATGATCAGGGTGCAGGCCCAGGCGAACGCCGAGGCGATCGGAAACAGCGCGGCGAGATGGAAGGCGCCGGTGCCGGGGCGGAGAATGACCAGCACGCCGAACAGGCCGACCGCGGTGGCGATCCAGCGGCGCAGGCCGACCTTCTCGCTGAGGAAGACGATCGACAGCGCGGTGACGAACAGCGGCGCGACGAAGCCGGTGGCGGAGGCCTCGGCGATCGGCAGATAGCGTAAACCGGTGATGAACATCAGCGACGAGCCGAGCAGCGCGACGCCGCGCAGCAGCTGCAGCTTCGGCCGCTCGGTCCGCATCGCAAACAGCGGCGAGCCCGGGATCATCGCCGGCACCATGATCAGCGCGAAGATGGAAAAGCGGATCCAGGTGATCTCGATCGAGGGCAGCGTCTTCGACAGATATTTCGCCGTGACGTCCGAGGTGCCGAGGAACACCGTCGAGAGCAGGATCAGCGCGATGCCGTGGAACGGCCGGTCGGCGCGGGCGGGCGCGCGCTTGCGCGCCGCCTGTGGCTTGTCCTGGACGGTTGGCACATCGTCGAGCCGCGCGGCGGCAGCCGCGCTGGGGGGCGGGGTCACGGTCGAACTCGGAATTGGAATGCGAAGCGAATCGGTGAGAGGCGACAAAACGCCAAATGCGCCGCTACGACAACCCGCCTAAAGCGGGCAGCACTTATGCGTTGCCACGCGCCGCGGTAGCAAACATCCGTAATACTCCGTGATGCCGCATCACAACATATGATGCTGCATCACAACATCGGCAGACCGCGCGGCTTCGGCCCGCGCGGGAACGCGCGATCGATCGCGGCGATGTCCGCTTCGGTCAGCGCGATTGCGCAGGCGGCGGCGTTCTGCTCGGCATGCTCCGGCCGCGAGGCCTTGGGGATGGCGAGCAGCGACGGGGCCCGCGTCAGAAAGGCCAGCGCGACCTGGCGCGGCGTCGCTGCGTGCTGCGCGGCAATCCGCTGCAGCACCTCGCCGCCGGGACTGCGCGGCTCAGGGAAATCGTCGTGGCCGAACGGCGAGTACGCCACCACGGCGACGCCATGCTGATCGCACCACGGAATGACGGCGTGCTCGATGGCGCGCTCCTGCAGATGATAGAGCACCTGGTTGCAGGCGATCTGGCCCTCGCCGGCGATGTTGAACAATTCGTCGAGGTCATCGACGTCGAAATTGCTGACGCCCCAGGACGCGATCTTGCCGGCGGCCTTCAGCTGCTCGAAGGCGGCGACGGTGTCTTCGAGCGGATAGGAGCCCGGCCAATGCAGCAGGTAGCAGTCGAGCCGGTCCGTCCTCAGCCGCTTCAGCGAGCGCTCGCAGGCGGTGATGGCGCCCTTGCGGGAGGCATTGCTCGGCAGCACCTTCGAGACCAGGAACACCTCGTCGCGGCGGCCCGCGATAGCCTCGGCAATGACGAGCTCGGCTTCGCCATACATCTCAGCGGTGTCGATGTGACTCATGCCGGCGTCGAGCCCGCGCTGCAACGTGGTGATGGCGCGCCTGCGGTCGGCGTGGTCGAGATACCAGGTGCCCTGCCCGATCACGGACACATCAGCGCCACCGGTTCCGAATGTCTTGTGCTTCATGACGGCGAGCATAGAGGATGCGGCGCGTGGCGTCGATTGGCGTTCCTACAGGAACGTCATTCCGGGGCGACGCGCCAGCGTCGAACCCGGAATCCCGAGATTGGTTTGCGCCGGCTCGTTTCCCCCATCTCGAGATTCCGGGTTCGAGGCCTTGCGGCCTCGCCCCGGAATGACGGTGGGCTTGGCTAGCTAGCTCGCCACCTTCACCGACTCTGAAGCCTGCGCCGGCGCCTGCGCGATCAGCCGCTTCATCTCGGGGATGCACGAGCCGCAATTGGTGCCCGCCTTGAGCTGCGCGCCGATCGCGGCTGGCGTCCGCGCGCCGGCGGCGATGGCGTCGCAGATGGTGTCGCGGCCGACGCCGAAGCAGGCGCAGACGATCGGGCCGCCGCCGGTGCCGTCGGGCGCGCGTCCCGACAGCAGCATGCGGCGCTGCTCGTCGTCGAGACGCTCAGTGGCGAACATCGTCTTCACGACGTTCCAATCGCCGGCGTCATGGCCGGGACCGACGAACACGCAGGTCGCGATACGATCGCCTTCGAACGACGCGGCGCGATAGACGCCGCCGCCGACATCCATGTAGTCGGCGACGTCGTCGGTGGCGCGCGCCTTCAGCCAGGCCGGCCAGCGCATGAGATCGCCATTGTCGGCGAACAGATAGCCGAAGCCGCCGGTCACGGTGGCGCGCGCCCACCACAGATGGGACGGCAGCGCGAGCTCGGTGCGCGACAGGATGAAGCCGCGGAACACATACTCATAGGGACTGATCGCGGCCGGCGTCGCCTTGGCCTCGGGCTGGCCGGAGAACGGATCGACATGCGAGGCGACCAGCGCGCCGACGCGGCCATGCGAGGAATTGGTCGCGTTCCAGTGGATCGGCGCGAACAGCATGCCGCGCTGCTGGCGCTCGCTGACGACGACCTTGAGGATGCACTGGCCGTGCTCGGTGGTGACCTTGGCGAAGCCGTCGGGCGTCAGGCCGTAGCGCAGCGCGTCGTCCGGATGCACCTCGACGAACGGCTCCGGCAGATGCGCGCCGAGACGCGGGCTCAGGCCGGTGCGCGTCATCGTGTGCCACTGGTCGCGGATGCGTCCGGTGTTGAGGCGCAAGGGACGCGCGGCATTGGTCTCGCTGCGCAGCGCCGGCACCTCGGGCGCGACGAAGCGCGCCTTGCGATCGTTGGTGTAGAAGGCACCGTCGGCAAAGAAGCGGGGCGTCGGCGGCTTGCCCGCAGGCGCCGGCCACTGCACCGGGGCCATCGTCTCGTATTCGTCGTCGCTCAGCGTCGCCAGCGAGCCGATGTCGAAATCGCGGCTGCCGTCGTTCTCGAACGCCGACAGCGCAGCATGCTCGCGGAACACGTCCGCAGCGGATGTGTAGTTGAAGGCCGCGCCGTGGCCGAGCCGCTTGCCGACCTCGCTCAGGATCCACCAATCCGGCTTGGCCTCGCCAGCCGGCGCCATGAACGCACGCTGCCGCGAGATGCGGCGCTCGGAGTTGGTGACGGTGCCCGACTTCTCACCCCAGGCCTGCGCCGGCAGCAGCACATGGGCGCCGACATCCACGGTGTCGTTGGAGCGAACGTTCTCGGAGACGACGAACAGCTCGAGCTTCTTCAGCGCGGCGCGGACGAGATCGGCGTCCGGCAGCGACACCGCCGGATTGGTGCCGATCACCCACAGCGCCTTGATCTCGCCGCGCGCGATCGCCTCGAACATCGCGACGGCCTTGAGACCTTCATGGGTGGCGATGTCGGGGGCCTTCCAGAAGCGTCTGATACGATCGATGTCCGGCGGCGTGAAGCCCATATGCGCGGCGAGCTGATTGGCGAGCCCGCCGACCTCGCGGCCGCCCATCGCGTTTGGCTGGCCGGTGAGCGAGAACGGCCCCATGCCCGGCTTGCCGATGCGCGCGGTGGCGAGGTGGCAGTTCAGGATCGCGTTGACCTTGTCGGTGCCCTGCGCCGACTGGTTGACGCCCTGCGAATACAGGGTGACGACCTTCGACGTGTCGCGGAACAGCTTGAAGAAGGCGGCGACGTCCGCCTCCGACAGGCCGGTTGCGAGCGCGGTTGCTGCCGTGCTGCCGGCGAGATTGCGCGCCCGCGCAAGCGTCTCGTCGAAGCCCACCGTGTGAGCGGCAATGTAGTCACGGTCAAGCGCGCCGCTGTCTGCGAGATGCACTAGCAGGCCGGAGAACAGCGCGGCATCCGTTCCCGGCTTCAGCCCGAGGAACAGATCCGCCTCTTCAGCCGTATCGGTGCGGCGTGGATCGACGACGACGAACTTGGCGCCACGGTTCTGCTTGTTGGCCAGCATGCGCTGGTGCAGCACCGGATGGCACCAGGCGGCGTTGCTGCCGACGAACACCAAGAGGTCGGCCTGGTCGAGATCCTCATAGCTGCCGGGCACGGTGTCGGCGCCGAAGGCGCGGCGATGGCCGGCGACCGAGGACGCCATGCACAGCCGCGAATTGGTGTCGACATTGGCCGAGCCGAGAAATCCCTTCATCAGCTTGTTGGCGACGTAATAGTCCTCGGTCAGCATCTGGCCCGAGAGATAGAACGCCACCGCATCCTCGCCGTCACGGGCGACGATGTGCTTCAGCCGCGTCGCAACATGGTCGAGCGCGTCGCTCCACGCCACCCGCTCCATGCTGTGCTTGCAGCGGACCATCGGATACAGCAGGCGATTGTCGAGGCCGAGCGTCTCGCCGAGCGCCGAGCCCTTCGAGCAGAGACGGCCGAGATTGGCGGGATGAGCGGGATCGCCCGATATGGCGGCGCCGCCGCTGCCGTCGGGCGTCGCCAGCACGCCGCAGCCGACACCACAGTAAGGACAGGCGGTGCGCACGGTGCGCAGCTTTGGATCGACTGTGGTCATGGTCGTGCGTGGCCCCTTCTCACGCTGCCCGCGGCCGCGCCCCCGCGCGGCCGAACATCATCTCGGTCCGGATCGATGCGATCGGCTCACGGGCGCGGATCAGGTCGCGATACCAGAGCGCATCCTGCGTGTCGCCGATCAGCACGGCGCCGGTCAGGCGCCCCTCCGCGATCACGAGCTTCTTGTAGATGCCGCGCCTGGCGTCGTTGAGCACGATGGGCTCGCTGCCCTCGCCTCCGACGAAGTCGCCGGCCGAGAACACCGACACGCCCGACACTTTCAGATTGGTCGAGACGATGCTGCCGCCATAGGCCGCCTTGCGCCCGGCGAGATGCCGCGCCAGCACCCGCGCCTGCTCGTAAGCCGGCTCGACGAGGCCATAGCAGGTGCCGCGATGCTCGGCGCATTCGCCGAGCGCAAAGATGCCGGCCGCCGACGTCTGCATCGCATCGTCGACGACGATGCCGCGGTTGACCGCGAGCCCCGCCTCTTTCGCGAGCGCGACATTGGGCTTGATGCCGGCTGCGAAGATCACCGCGTCGGCGGCGATCCGCCGGCCGTCGGCGAGCTCGACACTCTCGACACGGGCCGCGCCATGGATCGCGGCCGTGCTCGCGTGCAGCAGAACCTCGATGCCCTTGCGCTCGACCAGCACCTTCAGCAGCGCCGCCGCTGGTACATCGAGCTGCCGCTCCATCAGGCGGTCCATCAGATGCAGCAGCGTCACCTGGGCGCCGGCGCGCGCCAAGCCATAGGCGGCCTCCAGCCCGAGCAGCCCGCCGCCGACGACGACCACCCGCGCCTTCTTCGCCGCGAGGCTCAGCAGCACGTCGGTGTCGCGGCTGTCGCGGAACGTATGCACGCCCGACAGATCGGCACCGGGCACGGGAAGCCGCAGCGGCAGCGAGCCGGTGGCCAGCACGAGGCGGGAGAACGCAACGTTCTCGTGGTTTGCGATCTGCAGCTCGCGGCGACCGACGTCGATGGCCGTGACGCGCGCGCCGTATTTCAACGTCACGCCGCGCGCGCGCCACCAGTCGGCCGGTTTGAGCTCGATCTCGTGCGACGCCGCTTCGCCGGCCAGCACCGACGACAGCAGCACGCGGTTGTAGGCCAGCCTTGGCTCCTCGCCGATGACGGCGATGGCGTAGCGGCCGAGCGCCGTCTGCGACAGCTCCTCGACCAGCTTCGCGGCGGCCATGCCGTTGCCGACGATGACGAGCGGTTCACTCAAGGTTCTCACCTCCCCAGGGCGAAGAGTGGTGGACCACTCTCCGAAGGCCCTATGGCTACGCCGCCTCGACGAAGCGGTGCCGCTCGTAGAGGAACTCCAGCACGCGCTGGCGGCACTTGACGTAGGTCGGGTTGGTCGCGAGATCGAGCCGCTTGCGCGGCCGCGGCAGCGCGACCTCGAGCACCTCGCCGATATGCGCGCTCGGGCCGTTAGTCATCATCACGATGCGGTCCGACAGCAGCACGGCCTCGTCGACATCATGCGTGATCATCAGGATGGTGTTGCCGAGCTTCTGATGCAGCGCCATCACCGAGTCCTGCAGATGCGCCCGCGTCAGCGCGTCGAGCGCGCCGAACGGCTCGTCGAGCAGCAGCACCTTCGGCTCCATGGCGAGCGCACGCGCGATGCCGACGCGCTGCTTCATGCCGCCGGAGATCTCGTTCGGGCGCTTGTCCTTGGCGTGGGCCATCTGCACGAGGTTCAGATTGTGCATGGTCCAGGCGTCGCGCTCGACGCGGGTCTTGGTCTTGCTGAACACCTTGTCGACGCCGAGCCGCACGTTCTCATAGACCGTGAGCCAGGGCAGCAGGCTGTGGTTCTGGAACACGACCGCGCGGTCCGGACCAGGCGAGTTGACCTCGCGCTCCTCCAGCAGCACGCCGCCCGTGGTCGCCTGGGTGAGGCCCGCGACGATGTTAAGCATCGTCGACTTGCCGCAGCCGGAATGGCCAATGATCGAGACGTACTCGCCCTTCTCGATCGTCAGGTTGATGTCCTTGAGCACCTCGGTGGTCGCGGCGCCGCGGGTGAAGACCTTGTCGACGTGGTCGAGCTTCAGATAGGCCATGATCTCTATCCCTCTCAGTTCGTCGCGGTGCCGCGGGTGACGACCTTGCCGACCACCGCGATCAGGCGGTCGAGCACGAAGCCGATGATGCCGACATAGAACAGCGCCAGGATGATCTCGCTGATGTGCGAGGAATTCCACGCGTCCCAGATGAAGAAGCCAATGCCGACGCCGCCGATCAGCATCTCGGCCGCGACGATGGCGAGCCAGGACAGGCCGATGCCGATGCGCAGGCCGGTGAAGATGTAGGGCGCCGCCGCCGGGATCATGATCTTGGCGAAGAATTCCAGCGGATTGAGCTGCACGACAGCGGCAACGTTGCGATAGTCCTGCGGGATGTTGCGGATGCCGACCGCGGTGTTGATGATGATCGGCCACACCGAGGTGATGAAGATGACGAAGATTGCCGACGGCTGGCCGTCGCGGAACGCCGCCAGCGACAGCGGCAGCCAGGCGAGCGGCGGGATGGTTCGCAGCACCTGGAAGATCGGATCGAGCCCGCGCATCGCCCACACCGACTGGCCGATCAGCGTGCCCAGCGCGACGCCGACGACGGCGGCAATGGCGTAGCCGATCGCGACGCGGCGGATGCTGGCTTCGAGATGCCAGAACAGGCCCTTGTCGATGCCGCCATGATCGAAGAACGGATCGAAGATCAGCTCGCGGGTCTCGGTGAACACGCGCGACGGCGGCGGCAGCGCCGAGCCGGTCCGCCGGCACAGCAGCTCCCACACGAGCATGAACAGCGCCAGCACGATCAGCGGCGGCACGACGCGCACCGCGACCTCGCGGGCCACCTTCACAAAACGCTCCGCCTTCGGCGGCTGCTTCGGCGTCATCGCGACAATGGACGCGGAAACGGACGGGGACGCGATCGGCAGGGCCTTCGGCGCGTGATCATTGGTCAACGCGGGCATGGACATCGGAAGCTTTCTCCGTGCAATGAGAGGAGCCGCGCGCTGATCGGCGCGCGGCGACAGTCCTGATCAGGCGTCGACGCGCTTGATCGACAGCGACTTCAGGTAGGCGGCGGGATCTTCCGGATCGAACACCTTGCCGTCGAAGAAGGTCTCCTTGCCGCGCGACTTCGAAGTCGGAATCTCGGCGGCAGCGACGTTCATCTCCTTGGCGGCCTCGCGCCAGATGTCCTCGCGGTTGACCTTGGCGATCAGCGACTTGGCATCGAAGCCGGCCTCGTACTTGCCCCAGCGGATGTCCTCCGTGATGAACCAGAGGTCATGGCTCTGGAACGGATAGGAGGCGAAGTCGCGCCAGTACTTCATGATGTGCGGCGAGTTCTCGACCACCTTGCCGGTGCCGTAGTCGAACTTGCCGGCGGTGCGCCCGGCGACGTCCTCGACCGGGCAGTTCATCCACTGTCGCTTGGCCATGATGGTCGCAAGCTCCTGCTTGTTCTCCATCTTGTCGCACCACTGCTGGGCTTCCATGACCGCCATGGTCAGCGCCTTCGCAGCCTTGGGATATTTGTCGACGAAGGCGGCGCGCATCGCAAAAGACTTCTCAGGATGCTTGTTCCAGATCTCGCCGGTGGTAACGGCGGTGTAGCCGATGCCCTGGTTGACGAGCTGCGCGTTCCACGGCTCGCCGACACAGAAGCAGTCCATGGTGCCGACCTTCATGTTGGCCACCATCTGCGGCGGCGGCACCACGATGGTCTCGATGTCCTTGTCGGGGTCGATGCCGCCAGCGGCGAGCCAGTAGCGGATCCAGAGATCGTGGGTGCCGCCGGGGAAGGTCATCGCCGCCTTCACGGACTTGCCGGAGGCCTTCTTCTTCTCCAGCGCCGCCTTGAACGGCGCGGTGTCGAGGCTGAGCTTGAGATCGGCATATTCCTTGGCGACCGAGATGCACTGCGCATCGAGGTTGAGCCGCGCCAGGATGTACATCGGCGTCGGCTGGTTGTTCTGCGTCACCTTGCCGGACGAGATCAGATACGGCATCGGCGTCAGGATGTGTGCGCCGTCGATACCGTTGCCTTCGGAGCCGAGCACGAGATTGTCGCGCGTCGTGCCCCACGAGGCCTGCTTCTGCACGTCGACATCCGGCATGCCGTATTTGGCGAAGATGCCCTTGTCCTTGGCGACGAACAGCGGGCCGGCATCGCTGAGCGCGATGAAGCCGAGCTTCGCCGCGGTGACTTCCGGCCCTGCTCCCTGAGCAAAAGCTCCGCCGGGAAAGCCGAGCTTCGCGGCCGCGAGCAGCGCAGCGGTGCCGGCACCGGCCTTGAGAAGCTGGCGGCGGCTGAGGCCGCCACGGCGAGCAGGATTGGTCGTCTTCGTCATGAGTGCTGTCGTCCCTTGTGTGAAAAGCGCTCGATCGGTTGAAATCCCCCTCCTGCCAGTCGCTGGCTCAGCCCGGCGCATAGGTGCGTGTTCCGAGGGCAGCCTCGGAGGGGCAGCGTCAGATATCGGATGGGGTTTGCGCAGACGGCATCGATGGCGTCGGAACCATCTATTCAAGCTTTGTGCCAAGGATCGATGGAGGGAGAAGCTTTGGCCAATCAAAGGCCTAAGCGAAACAGCCGGAAGCTTCGGACGCGTGCAACCGCACCTAAAATTTGCGATTCGCCCACTTCCTGTGCGTTGCACAAAAAGTGGGCGAACCTGCCCGAAGCTGGCGGCGGCTTCCAAGAACCGGGCTTTTATAAGCATGGTCCGGCAAGGCCGGACTGGCCCGCAGCATGTGAATAGCCCTTCGCTGAGGTGCTGTTTCGCGCACGGCTGCCGCCATTGGAAGGGCTGGCGATTTCGGCTATCACCCCTCCACCCTGAGATGCGCCCCTTCGATAATGCCACGCGCATCGGGACAACAAGACCAAGACAAAGACCGCGGAGACGCCTGATGCTCGCCCCGACACCCGCCTCGCCCGAAACCGTCGGCATGTCGAAAGCCGCGCTCGAGCGCATCGATGCGCATTTGAAGCAGCGCTACGTGGATGCCGGCCGCTTTCCAGGCACCCAGCTCATGGTCTACCGCCGCGGCAAGATCGTGCATGCGAGCTCGCTCGGCTACGCCGACGTCGAGCGCAAGGTACCGGTCAGGGACGACACGATCTACCGCATCTATTCGATGACCAAGCCGATCACCTCGGTCGCCTTCATGATGCTGGTCGAGGAAGGCAAGGTCGCGCTCGACGAACCAGTCGCCAAATACATTCCGGAGTGGAAGAACCTCGGCGTGTTCGTCGCAGGCACGGCGCCGGCCTTCCTCAGCCGGCCGCCGACGCGGCCGATGCTGATCATCGACCTGCTGCGCCACACCTCCGGCCTCACCTACGGTTTCCAGCAGCGCTCCAACGTCGATGCCGCCTATCGGGACGCCAAGATCGGCGCTGTGGAGAAGGCCGGCACGCTGCAATCGATGATCGACGATCTGGCGAAGATTCCGCTGGAGTTCTCACCCGGCGAGGCCTGGAACTACTCGGTCTCCACCGACGTCGTCGGCTATCTCGTCGGCAAGATCGCGGACAAGCCGTTCGAGCAGTTTCTGAAGGAGCGCATCTTCGATCCGCTCGGGATGGCCGACACCGACTTCCACGTCCCCGCAGCGAAGGCGCACCGGTTCGCCGCGTGCTACTCGGCCGATCCTGCAGGTAGTCTGTCGTTTCATGCGGCCGACCGCAAGGGCGGCCTGACCCTGCAGGATGATCCGGCCACCAGCACCTTCCTCACCCCGCCCGACTTCATCTCCGGCGGCGGCGGCCTGTGCGCCACGACATCAGACTATCTCACCTTCTGCCGCGCCCTGATCAATGGCGGCGAGCTCGGCGGTGTCCGGCTGCTCGGGCCGAAGACGTTGAAGCTGATGACGTCGAACCATCTGCCCGGCGGCGTCGACCTGCCGGCGCTGTCGCGCTCGATGTTTGCCGAAGCCGCCTACAACGGCATCGGCTTCGGCCTCGGCTTCTCGGTGACGATGGATCCGGCGAAGACGCTGATCGCCGGCAGCGCCGGCGAATATGCCTGGGGCGGCGCGGCCTCGACCGCGTTCTGGATCGATCCGGCGGAAGAGCTGATCACGATCTTCATGACCCAGGTGCTGCCGTCGAGCGCCTATCCGATCCGGCGCGAGCTGCGCACCATGGTCTATGCCGCGATCACCGAGAGCAATCTGTAGCAGCGGGAGTGTGGCGCTGAATCCGCTGCCGGAACCGGGAGATCACCGCGCAGCGAGCTTGGCGCGCCGCCGCCGCGCTCCTATGTTGACGACGATGTGAACGGCTGCAACCGCAGAGCCATTGCGAACGCAGCCGCTCCAGCCTGATATCCAATCGCGGCCTGCCGATCGCACCGAGCCCACGTCTCTTTTTCTCGTCCCACCGACGATCCGAATCGCGTCCTCAACGGGGCCTCCTTGCCAAAGCTCTCCCTGCCGGTCCGGCTTGCTCTTCTGGTCGCGGGGACCACGCTTCCGCTCATCCTGTTTGCCGGCGGCATCGTCTTCCACGACTACATGCAGGACCGCAGCGACGCCCGGCAGCGCGTGCTGGAGACGGTGCGCAGCATCCGCCTGACGCTCGATGCCGAAATGCAGCGCATGACCGGCGGCGTCCAGGTGCTGGCGCTCACCGATGCCCTGACCAACGGAGACTTCGATCGCTTCCGGCCGATCGCCATGGGCTTCCTGGAGCAGTACGGCCGGGACGGCACGATCGTGGTCGCCGATCGCAGCGGCCGCCAGTTCTTCTCCTCGGCAAGCACGGACACGGCGCACCTGCCGCTGCGCAGCAACCGCGAGATCACCGAGCGGGTGTTCGAGACGAAGCAGCCGCAATATTCCGACCTGTTCTACGGCGTCGTGAAGAAGAAGCTGATCGTCACCGTCGAGGTGCCGGTGTTTCGCAACGGAGAGGTCATCTACGACATCTCGTTCAGCCCGCCGCTCGAGATGTTTCAGACCCTTTTGGAGAAGCAGCGGCCGAGCGCGGACTGGACCCTGTCGCTGCTCGACCGCAAGGCGACCGTGTTCGCGCGTGTGCCCAACCTTGCCGAGACGTTCGGGAAGCAGGCGTCGAGCTCGGTCTATGATCGCATGATCAGCGAGCATGAGGCCACGCTGTCGAGCCTCTCGCTGGAAGGCCGGCCGCTGCTGTCGAGCTTCACCCATTCGACCCTGACCGGCTGGATCATCGGCGCCGGCATCAGCGAGGCCTCGCTGGTCGCCCCGCTGTGGCGCAACCTCGCGATCACCAGCCTGATCGGCGGCATCATGCTGGCGATTGGCCTTGCCTTCGCGGTGCGGATGGCGACGACGATCGCACGCGCCGAGATGCTGCATGATCTGCTGATCGAGGAGCTCAATCACCGCGTCAAGAACACGCTGGCGATCCTGCAGGCGATCGCGGTGCAGACCTTCCGCAGCGCCAGCCGTTTCGAGCGCGACAAGTTCGAGGGCCGGCTCGGCGCGCTCGCCGAGGCGCACAATCTCCTCAGCAAGGAGAAATGGCAGGGTTCCGAGCTCGATGACGTGATCGGGCGCGTGCTCAAGCCGTATCGGCTGAACAATCCCGAACGAATCCGCATCACGGGCCCCAAGGTGGCGCTGTCGCCGCGGCTCGCCGTGGTGCTGTCGATGATTGTGCACGAGATTGCGACCAATGCCGCCAAATACGGCGCGCTGTCCAACGACAACGGAGCGGTCGACCTGTCGTGGGAGCTCCTGAGCGAGGCCGACGCAGCGAAGAAGCTGCCGGCACGGCTGCGGCTGGTGTGGCGGGAGACCGGCGGCCCGATCGTCTCGGCGCCGATCCAGCGTGGCTTCGGCTCCCGCCTGATCGAGCGCAGCGCGCGCGATCAGCTCGGCGGCGAAGCCACCGTCGACTTCCTGCCGCCGGGCGTTATCTACACCATCACCTTCACGCTCGCCGACTGACCGGGCGCAACAGGGCGCGTCAGCCGAATTTCTGCAAGGCGGGGAAGGTCTCGAGCAGCCAGATGCTGAAGGTGGACACGGCGCCGGTCAGGAAGCCGATGCCGGTGACGACCATCAGCACGCCCATGGCGCGCTCGACATTCACCAGGTGGCCGCGCATCCGCATGAACAGCGCCGAGAACTGCTCGATCATAAAGGCAGCGACCAGGAACGGAATGCCGAGGCCGGCGGAATAGATGGCGAGCAGCCAGGCTCCCTCGGCCACCGAGGCCTTGGCCGCAGCGATCGAAAGGATCGCAGCGAGGATCGGCCCGATGCACGGCGTCCAGCCGAACGCAAAGGCCAGCCCCATGACATAGGCGCCCCACAGGCTGACCGGCTTCGGGATCGGCAGGCGGCCCTCGCGCATCAGGATGCCGATCCGGGTCAGACCGAGGAAGTGCAGGCCCATGATGATGATGATGATGCCGGCCAAAATGGACAGCTCGGCCGACCAGGCGCGGAGCTGCTGGCCGATCTCGGAGGCGCTCGCGCCCAGCATCACGAACACCGTGGAGAAGCCGAGCACGAACAGCGCTGCGGACAGCATCACCGCGCGGCGGGACACGGCCGGCGCCTCTTCGCTCTCGATGTGCTCGATCGTCGCGCCGGTCAGATAGACGAGATAGGGAGGGACCAGCGGCAGCACGCAGGGCGACAGGAAGCTGACCAGGCCGGCGATGAACGCGGCCGGAATCGATACGTTCTGGATCATGCTATTCCCGCTCGTGGCGCCGCGCCGATCGAGGCGCCGCAGCATGACGCTTCATGCCGCCGATATCCGGAATACGCAACAGAGGCGCCGAAGTTACGGCCGGGAACCGAAGGGCTGCAGCCGAGCCTTTCAGGAGACGCCGAGACGTCACCACCGCCCACACCGGCCTTTTTGGCCCGGTCGCCGTCTTACACGAGGGGTTTGGAAGCGCGAGCGACGTCGCTCGCTCGGACATGTCAGCTGATCAAAATCGCGTTGAGGCTAAATGCACCTTTGTGCGCATAGCGAATTGTGCTATTTGACGACTCGGAGCAGCGGCGGGCGTCGCTGTCCGGGCTGCAGCTTCGGATCACGCAGCTTATCGGGGTTATCAGCTTGCACCATTTCGTCGCACAGCGATTTGAGGTCGTCTTCGCTGAGACTGTTGAGCTTCATGCGAAGGTCGAGGATCGCAACCGAGACCATATGCGCCGATTCGCGATTCCCCGCCGCAACGAGGGCCGCGCGGCATTGCTCCAGAGTTGCCAGCACCGCAAGCATTTGTTCGTCTGAATTGGCCACAGGCGTCGTTCCGTTCTAGCTTCTGACGAAATGGAGCCGAGACAGTCCCGCCCCGCGGATGGCTTCCAGATGCATCATCTCGTTCCTCATAGCGCATGCCCCCATGCGCACCCGACACGCGCGTCGAACATTCCTTCCGCCCATCATCGCGGTCGGCACGCCGACTGTCACCCCATCACCGCACAACCATCTATCGAACACGGCATTTGAAGAGTCGGCGCTACCAAGCGTTCATACAGATAGCATGACCGCCGGCCATCTTCGAATACCATTTCATTGCAGTCGAGGCAAAAACCGTCGATGCTGCGTTCGACTCGCGCGCAGCGTGTCCACGTGCTACTCGGCGTGTTCTGCCGAACCTCTGCAACCAGCGTCCCCTGCTGCAGAGCACACGTGTCGAACGTCAATGTCTCGACCAATCCACTGTTCTCGACCAATCCACTGTTTTCGACCGACCGACTGTTCTCACTCTACCCATGGCAACGTATCGGAGACTTCCGTAGTTCATCGGGACCACTCTAGCAGCCGGAGAGAGCTTGTATGCGCGTTGCGGCGGAACGGGGCGTTCCTCAGAAGGAACGCCAAGAGGTAGCCGGGTCACGTACGGCGGACGTTCCGGCGCAGTCCGGTGATCCGTCTATTGCTCCGAATGCACCCAATGGTGATCAGACGGCCGATGCAGGTGCGGTCACCGCACCGCAGTCACAGCCGGCAAAACCAGTCGGCCGAGCGGCACCGGGCCGAGCTGCGCCGGCGAAGGCTGCCGCCGGCAAACCGACTCTGGCGAGCCTGACGGATTGGGATGCCGCGCGAATCTTTCTCGAGGTCGTGCGTGCCGGCAGCTTCCGCTCCGCTGCCGAGCGTCTGACGCTCTCGATCAACGCCGTGCGCCGGCGTATCGATGATTTCGAGCGCCAGATCGGCGCGACGCTGTTCACCCGCGACGTGCACGGTGCCCGTCTGACCGACGAAGGCGCGTTGGTGGTCTCGGCGGTCGAGCGCATGGAAGCCGCCTCGTTCGAGCTGTTGCGTTCGGGCGATGGACTAGCTGGCGCTGCCTCAGGCGAGGTTCGCGTCGCCGTGACGGAAGGGCTCGGCACGTTCTGGCTCGCTCCCCGCCTGGTCGAGTTTCAGCAGAGCTTCCCGAACGTGAATGTCGACCTGTATTGCGCGATGCGCTCGGCCGACGTGTCGCGGCACGAGGCCGATGTGGCCATCCATCTGTCGCGACCGGCCGCGCTCGACGTCAAGCTGGTCCGGCTGGGCCGCATGCACCTGATGTGCTTCGCGAGCGAAAGATATTTGGAGGTGTACGGCATACCAAAGACGATTGACGATCTCGTCAAACATCGCTTGGTTCTGCAGGTCGCCGACGAGGCCGCCGCCAATGAAGCGTTCGCCAGCATCTTCCCCGGTCATGATCAGCGAGACCTGATCGCCATGACCACCAACGTGTCGAGCGCCAATTATTGGGCCGTCGCCCATGGCGCCGGTATCGGGGTATTCCCAACCTATGCGAGTGCGCTGGGCGGGAAGATCGTACCGCTTGAGGTCGACCTCAAGTGGTCCTACGATATCTGGCTATCTTACCATGCCACCACCGGACGCATCCCTAGGGTGCGCCACATGATCGACTGGCTGGTGGAGGCTTTTAACCCTGGCAAATACCCGTGGTTTAAAGACGAATTCATTCATCCACAGCAACTTAAAACAGTATATATGGGTGAACCCCTGACCCATCTATTCGGGGGATTTCCGATGGAAGGACGGTAAAATCAGTATGAATAAATCAGCGGCAAAGAAGATGAAGCAGCGCAGTGCCGGCAAGCCCGACATTGAGCTTGGCAAGCGGATTCGCTTGCGGCGTGTGGAGCAGAAGATCTCGCAGGCAGAGCTCGGCGAAAAGCTCGGTGTGAGCTTCCAGCAGGTGCAGAAGTACGAGAAGGGTGTCAATCGCGTCGGCGCTGCGCGCCTGCAGCAGATCGCGACCGCGCTCGACGTGCCCGTCACGTTCTTCTACGACGGCGACAACAAGGCTCGTGAAGTCGAGAGCCTGCTGTTCCTGGACTCTGCTTTCAGCCTGCGGTTGCTGCGCGCCTATAGCAAGATCAAGGACCAGACGGTGCAACGTCAGCTTGTTGCCCTGATGGAATCGATTGCAGCAAACGAAGAGTAAGGCACGGCCGTCTGATCGGTTCAGACGAGTCTCCTGATGGACGTGGGCCATCATCGCTCGAGGGCGCAACTTGGGGGCGCCAGGCGGCCAGCCAGCTCGGGCGGGGTTCACGGTCTAGCAGTGCCCGACCTCGCTTTGTCACGTCGGTGGATCGACGCGGCCAGCGTCGGGTCCAACCTCCGCCCCGCGGAAACCGCGCGGCTGCCAATGGTGTTTTCTCTGCCGTCATAGGAAGTGGCGGCATGAAGATGTATGCGCGCCGGTGGCGGAGCCACGGCCCTCACGTCACCGCCTGATCCCATCCCAGAACTGCGATTCGGTTATGCCAGCCGACAGGCGCGTGGCGCCCGGTCATGCGGGATCGTCCGTTGACGCCGCAGCTGCCCCCGTGAACGATGCGGCCACCAGCCCTCCTGCTCCGGGACGACCATGCCGGCCGCTGACCCGTCTCTCGCCTTCGCCGACGGCAAGATTCTGCTGACCCACCCGGGCGGCGGCGTCGGCCTCGTGACCTTCAACAATCCGGACAAGCGCAACGCGATGTCGCTGGAGATGTGGGACGGCCTCGGCCAGGCGCTCGTCGCCCTGCGGGACGACGCCGAGATCCGGGTGGTCGTGCTGACCGGCGCCGGCGACAAGGCGTTCGTGTCCGGCGCTGATATCAGCCAGTTCGAGCAGAGCCGCCACAACGCGGCGGCATCCGAGGCCTACGCGCAGCGCAGCGCCGCCCAGCGGGCGCTGCTGGCGGATTACCCCAAGCCGACCATCGCCTGCATCCGCGGCTTCTGCCTCGGCGGCGGCCTGCAGATCGCGATGCTGACCGACATGCGCTTCGCCGCGCCCGACTGCCGGTTCGGCATCCCCGCGGCCAAGCTCGGGATCGCCTACGGCTATGACGGGCTGCGCAACCTGGTGTCGCTGGTCGGGCCGTCGCAGGCGCGGCTGCTGCTGTACACGGGGATGCGGATCGACTCCGCGGAGGCGCTGCGCATTGGCCTCGTAGACCGGATCATGAGCCAGGACGAGCTGCTGCCGGCCACGCTCGAGATCGCCCGAACCATCGCCGGCAACGCGCCGCTCGCGGTGCAGGCCGCCAAGATCACCATCGCCGAGGTGCTGAAGGACGAAAGCCGCCGCGACATGGCGGCCATCAAGCAGATCGGCGACGCCTGCATGGACTCCGAAGACTTCCGCGAGGGCCGCCGCGCCTTCATGGAGAAGCGCAAGCCGGCGTTCAAGGGACGCTGACCTCTGGTCTCGCGCCCCGCAGTCGCGTCGATCGTCCTCATGAGAGAGCCCAGACACTGGCGGGCGCATCAGGCGCGGGGCCTCGTCTGGACTAGCTCCTGATATCGGCGCGGGGCGCGATCCACTCGAACATGCGGCGGCCGAACAGGCCCCCGGTGCTGACGAACACGGCAGCCGTTCCAAAGTTGAACATGATGATCATCAGGGTCGCGTCGCCCGCGTGAAGGAGCGACAGGGCCGTCGCGGTAATGGCCGCGACCGACAGGCTGCCCATGAGCGTGACCGCCATGGGGCGTAGCGGCGCCACGTACCGCAGCATCACGAGCATGGCGAGAGAGAGCGGCAGGCTCGTCAGCACCAGGGTCGCAAGACAACGGGTCGCCTCGCCGAGACTGACCCCGTCCGGCCCGATCGATATCCATTGCGAGAGGCACTGGTAGCCGACGTTCGAGAGCCAGATCGCGATGGCCGGCGCAGGCAGCAGCAGCCACCACCGCGAGCGGTCCGGCAGGCTGACGAGAAATGCCGCGGCGGACGCCAGTACGCCGGTGCAGGCCGCCCCGGCCAAACCGGCGGCGAACACGGGGTCAAGCAGCCGTTGCATGAGGTCCGAACGGACCCCCTGACTGACCGCCATGAGCGCCACGACCGTTGCCGCGAGGAGCAACCAGCAGGCCGCCCGCAGCAATGGAGGTCGCAGGCGTCGCACCGGCTTCATGTTCGCAGCCAGCGAGTCGATGAGATCGGGTGTCGCGATCATGGCTCCCTCCGATCGCCCAGGACCTTGCGTAGATTCTTCACGGCGCGATGCACGTTGACCTTGAGCGCGGTGATCGACATTCCGCTCGCCTGCGAAGCCTCCTTCAACGACATCTCGCTGAGCTTGAGAAGGTGGACCGCCTTGCGTTGCATCGGTGGGAGCTCATTGATCGCCTTCTTCAATTCGTGCCTGTCCGGCCCGCCATCCGGCTTCGATTGGGGGCCGGAGACGGTGTCATGCTCGGGCGCCAGCGGCAGCTCGCGGCGGCGTTGACGCCCTTGCCGGCGCAGCCGATCGATGAACCGCCGCTTCGCGATGGTCACGAGCCACGGGCCGAACGGCCTGGTTGGATCGAATGTGTGCCGGATGGCGTGGACGGTCAGCAGGACATCCTGCACCGCGTCCTCGATATCGCTCGGGTCACGGTGCCGCCGCGCCGCCAATGATCGCAGGTACGGCGTGATTTCCTGAAGCAGGCGCTGATAGGCAGCTCTATCGCCGTCCTGGGCGTGGGCCATCAGGATCGCCCAGTCGGCATCGCGGATAGTGGGGCCGGATATGATCCGCGGAGCGTCACGATCGCCGCCGACGAGCCTGAGTTGCGGAGCGCGGCCGCCTGGTTCGGTCATCGACGGCGTCCGGCGGAGATGTCCGGGGCGGTCGCGCGCCAGACCGGAATCGCAATCTCGCCCAAGCGCGCCGCAAATCCAGGGATCAGCAAGGCCGACAACACGATCTCCGCTGGCTTCGAGGTGACCTTGCCGACAGCTCGGCGGCAAGCGAGCGGGCGATTTGGCCCGCTCCTTGAGATGTTCGCCGGAGCGCGGAAAAGGTTACACGGGCGATCTCGCCCCGCCGCCGTCCAGCCGGACGTCAAGGCTTGCGCCCCACCCAGATCATGTCCTTGCCGGAGCCCAAGGTCGGTTTCCGGCGTCACCGTTCGTGCTAGGGATTGGGGCAGGTTACGTGGCTCGACGCAGTGTCGGCATTCGAATACGCCACGATCGATGGGAGCGAGGAAGATCGCCGCAAAACCGGTGCCTTCAGGCGATCTCCTCGACCGACAAGACCGGAGATGATTGGGGAACGGCGGGCCGGAACGCGGTGAAGAAAAACAGCGGATTTGGCAGCCAGTACAGCCAGCCGATCGACGATTCACGCGTCCCGTCCGGAAGACGCAGGTCGAGCCAGACGTACAAGAACTTGTCGACGCAAAGCCCGGGACGCCAGTTCGGTTTCAGCCGCGCCGTCTTCAGGTACCGCCGCGCGATGTAGTAGTTGCCTTCGAACGGCGTGATGCCGAACAGAGCGATCGGGCCCTCCGCGATGACCTCGCCGCTGGCCCTATGCGTGATCCGGACGTGTCGCGACATGCTCCGGCCTCCATGCAGGACGTGCCGATCCGTTCGCGGCTTCGTGCAGAAGGTTACCTGGTTCTCGCTGGAGAAAGCGGCGACGCGAACCGGCCCGATCCAACACGTCGAACGCTCGGGATTCTAGAGCGCCTCCAGCACCGCCTTGGTCACGTCGATCGTGCCGGCGCGGCCGCCGAACTCGAAGGGCTTGAGGCCGGACGCGTAGACCTGGTCGACCGCCTGCTCGATCCGCTGTGCGGCCTCGGCGGCGCCCTCGATGCCGTGGGTGTCCGCCAGCCAGTCCAGCATCATCGCGGCCGACAGGATCATCGCGGTCGGGTTGGCCTTGCCCTGCCCCATGATGTCGGGCGCGGTGCCGTGGCAGGGTTGGAAGACGGCATGGCGATCGCCGATGTCGGCCGACGGCGCCATGCCCATGCCGCCGACGAGACCCGCGGCGAGATCGGACAGGATGTCACCGAACATGTTCTCGGTGACCAGCACGTCGAAGTCCCATGGACGCTTCACCAGCATCAGCGCGCAGGCATCGATATAGAGCCGGTCCGTCTGCACATCTGGATGAAGCTGAGCGACCTCGTCGAAAATCTTGCGGAAGTAGGCGAAGGCCTTGAACACGTTGGCCTTGTCGACGCAGCCTAAAGTGCCTGGACGGCCGCGTGCCTTGCGCCGTTCGGCGAGCTTGAAGGAGAAGTTGAAGAGCCGCTCGGAGGTCTTGCGGGTGATGACGAGCGTCTCGCGTGCCTCCTCATGTGTCACCACACCCTTGCCCATCGAGGCGAACAGGCCTTCGGTCGACTCGCGGATGACGACGAAATCGATGCCACGCTCGGCCGCGCCGACGATCGGACTCGGCACGCCCGGGATCAGCCGCGCCGGCCGCACCCCCGCATAGAGATCGAAATGGAAGCGCAGCTCGATCTGCGGCGCGATTTCGGTGTTGTCGGGATATCGCACCGACGGCAGGCCGCAGGCGCCGAGCAGGATCGCATCGGCCTGCTCGCACAGCCGGATCGTGGAGTCGGCGATGGAAACGCCGGTGGCGAGATAGTTGTTGGCGCCGGCCTGCGCTTCCGTGAAGCGGAACGACAGCCCCGCCTTGGCCTCGACCTTGCGCAGCACTTCGAGCGCCGGCGCCATGACCTCCGGCCCGATGCCGTCGCCGGGAAGGACTGCGATGTGGAGTGCGTTGGTGGAGGGCATGGGGCGGAGCTTTCGAGGACGAGATCAATGAGCCGTCATGCCCGGGCTTGACCCGGGGCATCCACGGTTTTCTACGCCGCAGCGCCATAGACGTGGATGGCCGGGTCAAGCCCGGCCATGACGAGAGGACAGAAACCTACGGCGTCAGCACCGCACGGCCAACCAGCTGGCCCTTCTGCAGCTCGCGCAGGGCGTCGTTGGCCTTGGCGAGCGGCATCGGCGTCACCGGGATCGGGGCGATGTTCTTGGTGCGGACGAGGTCGAGCAGCTCCTTGGTCTCGCGGAGATTGCCGACATAGCTGCCCTGGATCGTGACCGCCTTGATCGGAATGAGCGGCAGCGCCCATGGCGCGCCGCCGCCGAACAGGCCGACGATGACGAGCTTGCCGCCCTTGGTCAGACAATCAAAGCCGAGCTGCGCCGTGGCGGGATTGCCGACCAGGTCGATCACCGCGCGGATCGGCTGTCCGGCCGCCTTGTTCAACTGCTCGAGCGCATCCGGCGCCTTGCCGTCGATTACGGCGAGTGCGCCGGCCGCCAGGGCAGCCTCGCGCTTGCGCGCATCGATGTCGACCACGATGGCGCCCTTGCCGCCCATCGCCTTGAGGATCGACAGCGCCATCAGCCCGAGGCCGCCGGCGCCGAAGATCACGATCGGAGTGTCGAAATCCTTCTCGACCTTCTTGAGCGCGCTGTAGGTCGTGACGCCGGAGCAGGCGTAAGGCGCCGTCGTCACCGGATCGAGGCCCTTGAGGTCGATCAGGTGGCGCGGATGCGGCACGGTCATGTGGTCGGCATAGCCGCCGTCGCAATAGACGCCGAGCGAGGCCGGCTTCAGGCACATGTTCTCGTCGCCGGCGAGGCACGTCGCGCATTGGCCGCAGCCGATCCAGGGATAGACCAGCGCGACGTCGCCGACCTTCAAGCCCCCCTTCTCCGCCTCGGTCACCTCGGGCCCGAACGCCACGATCTCGCCGGCGCTCTCGTGGCCCATGGTCCGCGGCAACGACACGCCGCGATCCTTCAACGAAAGTGGCTTGCGGCCATGGCCGAGATCATAACCGCCTTCCCAGATGTGCAGATCGCTGTGGCAGACGCCGGCGGCCTTGACCTTGATCAGCACCTGCTTGCCGAACGGCTGCGGCGTCGGCTCGTCGATCTCGGCCAGCGGCGCGTTGAAATCGGTGACCTTGAAGCTCTTCATGTCTCACTCCCGTGGTCCGGTTGGCGGACGGCACATGACGGGCGAGCGGGTGACGGCTGCGCGCGGCAACGGTCCCTCGAAACATCCTCCCGGCACGGGCGCGTCCGGCTGGTCCGGACTGTTCTTGCGGGCGCGACATTGGCCGGAAACGTGCGGAGCGGCAAGGCCACGCGCGTCGCTGGCCGTCATGGCTGCCCTGCAGCCATTTGCCTCAGCGATCTCTGCGTTCGCCGGGCCCGCCGGCGCCGACCTCCTGCAGAATCTCCGACGTATGCTCTCCCAGACTCGCGGCGCGCGCGCCCGCCGCGACCTTCGCGGCCGACATCCGGAACGGCAGGTTGACCACCTTGAACGTACCCGCAGCGTCAGTGACCTCGGCCAACGCGTCGCGGTGAGCGAGCTGCGGATCGGCAAGCGCATCGGCGACGCTGCGATAGGCCGAACTGGGCACCCCGCCTGCGCTCAACGCCGCGACACATTCGGCGGTCGTCAGGCGGGTCGACCATGCCTCGACGCCATCCATCAGCTCCCCCCAGTGACGGCGCCGGTCGGCATAGCGCGCGAAGCGCGGGTCCTCGACCCAGTCTGGGCGGCCGATCACGCCCATCAGGTTCTGGAACGTCTTCTCGCTGGCGATCGCGATCATCACGTAGCCGTCGCTTGTTTCAGCCGGACCGAACGGCGGCCGCTGCGGCGGCTCGATCGTGAACTGCGCCCCCTGGATCTCGGTCAGGGTCAGGCTCAGCATTGATTCCAGCATCGAGCAGTCGATGTGCTGGCCCAGGCCGGTGCGCTCGCGCTGATAAAGCGCGGAGGCGATGGCGCCGAACGCATAGGTGCCGGTCACCACGTCGGCATGATAGATGCCGCAATAGTCTGGCCGGCTGCGGCCCGGCTGGTAGGCGAGATGGGCCATTTCATAGCCCGACGCGGCGTGGATCACCGGCGCATAGGCCGGCAGTTCCGCCGACGGCCCGGTCTGGCCGTAGCCTGAAATCGAGCAATAGATCAGCCGCGGGTTCAAGGCGCGTAGCGAGGCATCGTCGAGCCCGAGCCTGGTCATCACCCCCGGCCGGAAATTCTCGACCAGGATATCGGCCGTCGAGACCAGCCGGCGCACCGCCTCGACGCCATCAGCCGACTTCAGATCGAGCACGACGCTCTTCTTGCCGACGTTGAGCTGACCGAAGGCCGTCGAGCAGCCGCCGCGGACCGGCGGCCGGATGCGCATGGTTTCACCTTCGGCTGACTCGATCTTGATCACCTCCGCCCCCATATCTGCAAGCATGCGGGCACAGTGCGGGCCGGCGATGGTGGTCGAGAAGTCGAGGACGCGGAGCCCCGCGAAGCATCCTGTCAAACGGCTCTCATCGTTTCCAACTAGACTCACCCTTGCAGCTCCCTGGTTTGGACTCTTCTCGCTCCGCAGCCGCCACCTCACAGGGCCGGACGGGCCGCATCATCAGCTGATTCACGAAGCGTAAGCCATCAGCGACGGTGCCCGTCGCTTGTAGATCGAACCATTCGATGTCGAAAGCGTTTGGCCTTTCGCCGCGGTGCGGCAAACGCTTTCCGTTGATGGCTGAACTTGGACCTTTTCTTGCATAGGACGATCATGGGGCTTGATCGAGGACATCTCTTGAGGGTTCTGTTCGTTACGACCGAAATGGACGATTTCGTCCGGGTGGGCGGACTGGCCGCCGTTTCCGCCGCGCTTCCGCGGGCCTTGCGCTCCCATACCGACGTCAGGATCATGCTGCCCGGCTACCGGGACGTGATCGAGCAGCTCACGCACATCGAAATCGTCGGCCACTGCGATCCGCTGGCGGAGATGCCAGGCTGCGCGCTCGGGAGGTCGTCGACCCGCGACGGACTGCCGGTCTACGTCCTGCTCTGCGACGAGCTCTATGATCGCGCAGGCAATCCCTATGGCGACGAGAACGGCAACGACTGGCCGGACAACGACATCCGCTTCGGCCGCCTCGCGGCGGCGGCGGCCGAGCTGGCGGCGGGCACGCTGGACAAGACCTGGGCAGCCGACCTCGTCCACGCCAACGACTGGCAGGCGGCGCTGGTGCCCGCCTATCTGGCGTGGCGCGGGGTTGCGGTTCCGTCGATCCTCACCATCCACAACCTCGCTTACCAGGGCCTGTTCCCGCGCGAGTCGCTGCGCCGGATCGGCGCGCCGGAATCCTCCTTCCATATCGACGGGCTGGAGTTCTACGACAAGCTGTCGTTCCTGAAGGGCGGCCTGGTCTACGCCTCGCACCTGACCACGGTCAGCTCGACCTACGCCCAGGAGATCACGACCTCCGAGCTCGGCTGCGGCCTCGAAGGCCTGCTCCGTCAGCGCTCCAACGCGCATGAGCTGACTGGCATCCTCAACGGCATCGACGAGAGCTGGGACCCGCGCTACTGCCAGAAGCTGGCGCAACCCTTCGCCGCCGGCGACTGGGACGGCAAGAAGGCCAATGCCGACTACGTGCGCAAGCAGTTCGGGCTTGCGGTCTCGCGCGGCCCGATGTTCGGGATCGTCGCGCGCCTGGTGCATCAGAAGGGCATCGACCTCGTGCTCGAAGCCGCCGACGAGATCGTCGGGGCCGGCGGCCAGATCGTGGTCACCGGAACCGGCGAGCCCGCGATCGAGCGCGCCTTGATGGAGGCGCACCGCCGCCGTCCCGACGCGATCGGAGTTGCGATCGGCTTCAACGACGCGCAGGCCCGGCGCATCTTCGCCGGCAGCGACTTCACTTTGATGCCGTCGCGCTTCGAGCCGTGCGGCCTCAGCCAGATGTACGCCCAGCGCTTCGGCTCGCTGCCGATCGGCCATCAGACCGGTGGCCTCGCCGAGACCATTACCGACGGCGAGACCGGGTTTCTGTTCGAGAAGCCCTCGGCCGAGTCCTTCCTCGGCGGCGTCAAACGCGCATTCTCGGCTTTCACCAGTACGGAAACATTGAACGCGATGCGCCGGTCGGCGATGGCCCGCTCCTTCAGCTGGAACCTGTCGGCGGCCTGCTACAACGCGCTGTATCGGAAGATGCTGACATCATAGCCCGTAAGAAAAAAGCCCGGACACTGTCCGGGCTTTTTCAATTGAACTACGCAGTTGGTCAGGTCAGGCCGCGCGCACGGCTTCGAGGAAGTTGCCGACCTCGCGCTTGAGCCGGTTGGAATCGCCGGACAGCGACTTGGCCGATGACAACACCTCGGACGAGGCGGAGCCAGTTTCGGTTGCACCGCGCTGCACATCGGTGATGTTGGCGGAGACCTGCTGGGTCCCGTGGGCGGCCTGCTGCACGTTGCGGGAGATTTCCTGCGTTGCGGCGCCCTGCTCTTCGACGGCGGCGGCAATCGCGGAGGCGATCTCGGCGAGACGCTCGATCGTCGTACTGATCGCCTGGATCGAATTGACCGACTCCTGGGTCGCGGCCTGCACGCCGGAGATCTGCTGAGAGATTTCGTCGGTCGCCTTCGCCGTCTGCTCGGCCAATGCCTTCACCTCGGTCGCGACCACGGCGAAGCCGCGGCCCGCATCACCGGCGCGCGCCGCCTCGATGGTGGCGTTGAGCGCCAGCAGGTTGGTCTGACCGGCAATGCTGTTGATGAGCTCGACCACGTCGCCGATGCGGGAAGCCGCCTGCGACAGCTCGGCAACCCGGCCGTTGGTCTGGCGCACCTGCTGCACGGCGTCGCTGGCCATGCGGGCGGAGGCCTGCACCTGGCGGCTGATCTCGTTGACCGAGGAGGAGAGCTCCTCCGTGGCGGACGCAACCGACTGGACGTTGGCTGAGGCTTCCTCGGAAGCGGCCGCCACGACCGTGCTGAGCTCCTGCGAGCGGTTCGCGGTGCCGGTCAGCGTATCGGCGGAGTTTTCGAGGCCTGACGCGGCCGACGACACGGTGTTGACGATGTCGGCGATGGTGGCCTCGAAGTTGCGCGTCAACGTATCGAGCCGGCGGGCGCGGTCGATCTGCGCCTGCGCGTCGCGCTGCGCTGCCTCGTCGGAGTCCTTCTTGGCGATCAGCGCATCCTTGAAGATCTTGAGCGCGCGCGCCATGGCGCCGATCTCGTCCTTGCGGGCCTCGTTCGGAATGTCCGCGCCCAGCTCGCCATTGGCGAGGCGCAGCGTGACGCCGGTCAGTCCGACCAGGGGGCCGATGACGCCGCGCACGACCCCGATGACGACGGCCACCGAGACGATGGCGACCATCAGCAGTACACCGAGCGCGATGGAGAGGCGCAACCGCGCCGCGCCAATCGCCTGATCGATCGCCTGATGCGACGATTTCAACGCCGCATCGCGCAGCACGATGACGTTGTTGAGCATCGGCGTGGTCCAGCGGCCCCATTCCTCCGCCGTGATCGGCGACGGCTGGGCATCCCGCGCCGCCGTCACGATCTGCCGATAGCGGCGTTCACCCTCGCCCATCAAGGTCGTGCGCACATGCTCCAGCGCGGCCGAGACCTCCGGCGTGTTGCGTACGCTGCGCGCGGCGAGTTCGATCTGCTGCCAGAGCAGCGTGACCTGGCCGCTCTGCTCCGTCACCTCCGCAAGGCGCGCCGGCGTCCAGCCCACGTTCTGAATGAAGAAGCGCAGCACGGCCGAGCGCGCGCCGTTGATCGTACGCATCGACTGCGACAGCTGCGCCAGCTGGCCGGACGGCAGCAGGTTTTCGACGTCGCCGCCGACCCGCGACAGCTCGATGGCCGTCTCGTCGATGGCGGAGTTCAGCGACTCCGCGGCGCGGCCGAGACCGTCGGTCGTCGTCGCCTGGATGTTCGCCGGGCGCTGCGCGGCCGGAAGCGGCGCGGCGCTGCGCGCGGCGGATCGGACACCGCGCAGCGTCTGCTCGGCGGCGTTGAGACTCGCGGTCGACAGGCCGGCGAGCTGGGCCACGGTCTTGGCCTGCGCCAGCGTCTCGTCCGTTGTCGCAATCGCCTTGTCCAGCTTGGCGACGTCGTCGGCCGATGCGGTCGCTGCAGCACCCAGAAGATTCCACTGGCTACGCTCGAGCGGGATCTGCGCGTTGACCTTCAGCGCCAGCTCGAAGGCATCGAGCACGCGGGCCGCCTGCTCGCGCTTATGCAAATCGCCCCAGCTCGCCCATGCGAGCACGACGGCGAATGCCATGGCGAAGAAGCCGGTCAGCAGATTGCCGGCCAGGATCTTCCATTTGAGACTGACCGCTCCGGTCTTCTTCTCGACCGTCCCGTGGTGCAGCATCGCGTGCTCTGACATTGGCAGATCCCAATCAAAGGCGTTTGCCCGGCCGGTGACAGCAGCCGATGGCCGACGGCGCAGCAGCGCAATAGGCCCTTCCGGCGAGGTCTCCGCAATCCGGATCGCGGCAACGTTACCGCTGCTTTAATGATTAGGGTCTAACTCCAACTAATCCCTTAAGCCTGACAGCCCATCCGGTATGAAAATGCCACCTGCGGTTGGGCGATGCGCGATGGACGGTGGCCGCCCACCGGCTACTCGGCCGCCA
The DNA here is from genome assembly GCF_051167655.1 of Bradyrhizobium sp. HKCCYLS2038. NCBI lineage: Bacteria > Pseudomonadati > Pseudomonadota > Alphaproteobacteria > Hyphomicrobiales > Nitrobacteraceae > Bradyrhizobium > Bradyrhizobium sp. HKCCYLS2038. The sequence goes on from NZ_JBNPTM010000005.1 coordinate 432,797, forward strand.
AAGCGGTTGGAGCCGGTGGATCGTGCAGCACGACGCCGGAGAGCGGATCGAACTCACCCGTCCACGGCATCCGCTCCAGCACGGACTGCGTGTGCTGATAGCCCGCGCTCCAGCGCGCGGTGATGCCGCGCTCGGTGAAGTCGATGTCCTTGGTATGGCTCTCGCGGTCGAGCTGCGGCGCCAGCAGCCGAACGACGTGCATGCGCGTCTGGCAGCCATAGCTGGCGAGCTCGCGAACCGCAGGATCGTTGCGCGCCGACTCCGGCAAGCGCGCCGCGAGCTGATTGATGATGTGACGCAGCCGGTGGGTCTGCTGCTGCCGCGCGATATGGCTGGTGATCCGGCTCGAATACTGCACGTCCTTGTGACGGTTGAACACCTCCGCCATGGTCGTCGGCTCGGGCCCGTGCGGATTCCACAGATGCACCGCGAAGATCAGCGAGTCCTTGCGCGGGTTGTCGTCGAACACGACCTCGGTCGGCGTATTCGACAGGATGCCGCCGTCCCAATACAGCTCGCCATCGATGCGGACGGCGGGAAATGCCGGCGGCAGCGCGCCCGAGGCCAGGATGTGGCGGAGGTCGATCGCGCCGTCGCGGCTGTCGAAGTAATGCATCCGGCTGGTCCGGACATGCGCCGCGCCGACGGTCAGACGCAGTCCGCTCTGGTTGATGCGATCGAAGTCGACCAGGTCCTGCAGCGTCTTGCGCAGCGGCGCGATCGAGTAGTAGCCGGCCTGCTCGGCGCCGAGCGGATAGGAGTCGCCGGCATGCGCCAGGGCGTTGGGGCGGAAGAAATCGGCGACGCCGTGGGTGACAGTGTTCCAATACGAGACCCGCTCATTGAAATCGGGGAACGCTGTGCGCAACGTCCAGCCCGGCCCGCGGTGCATGCGTGCCCAGAACTCCTGCAGCCGGGTCAGCCGCTGCTCCACCGGATTACCGGCGATCAAGGCGGCGTTGATGGCGCCGATCGACGTTCCGATCACCCAGTCCGGCTCCAGACCGGCCTCGTGCAGCGCCTGGTAGACGCCGGCCTGATAGGATCCGAGCGCGCCGCCGCCCTGCAGCACGAGAACCACCTGCCCGGGAAGCTTGCTGCGATCGATCGTCGTACGCATCGTGTCGTTGACCTCGGCCATGTCTCCCTCCTCTGGTGACGTGTCTTGTTCGCTTTCCTTAAGCTGTGTCGTTACGTCGCCTTGTGATCAATGCGCGGTCCAGCCGCCATCGACCGGCAGTGCGACGCCGGTGATCGACGCAGCCGCGTCGCCGGCGAGAAACACCGTCAGCGCGCCGATCTCCTCGACCGTTGCAAAGCGCTTGTTGGGCTGTTGCGCCAGCAGTACATCGCGGATGACCTGATCACGGGAGATGCCGTGCGCCTTCGCCTGTCCATCGATCTGCGCTTCGACCAGCGGCGTGTAGACGTAGCCCGGGCAGATCGCATTGCAGGTGATGCCGCTCTCGGCAGCCTCCAGTGCCGCCACCTTGGTGAGTCCGACGATGCCGTGCTTCGCGGCAACATAGGCCGATTTGAACGGCGAAGCGACCAGGCCGTGCGCCGAGGCGACGTTGATGATGCGGCCGAAGCCGTGCCGGCGCATGGCCTTCAGCGCCAGCCGCGTGGTGTGGAAGGCCGACGAGAGATTGATCGCGACGATCGCGTCCCACTTCTCGACGGGAAACTCCTCCAGCGGCGCGACATGCTGGATACCGGCGTTATTGACCAGGATGTCGATGCGCCCGAACTCCCGCAGCGTCTCCGCCATCATGCGTTCGATGGCTGCCGGCTGCATCATGTCGGCTGCTGCGTAGCCGGTACGGACACCGAACTCCGCGGCGATTCCGGCCCGAATTCGCTCGATCTCGTCGGGGGCGCCGAAGCCGTTCAGCACCACCTGCGCCCCGGCGCCGGCGAGCGACCGCGCGATGCCGAGGCCGATGCCGCTGGTCGAGCCGGTGATCACCGCCACCCTGCCGGACAGCGAACGTAACATCGGCTCGGCTTTCATCGTATCTCCCGCCATGGCGTGTCCTTCCTCGTCAAATCAGCTTGGTGAGGACAATCTGCCGGGCCGCCGCGCCGGACGGAAATGCCGTTTGGCTCGCCACACGATAGGGTTTCGCTATCGCGATCGCTGATGCCAAGCGTCGCCCATTGGGATATTGCAGACGGGACGTCGGCCCGGTCGAACGGAGCGCTTCCATGGAAATGCATCAGGTTCGGTATTTTCTTGCCGTTGCCCGTCTCTTGCACTTCACGCGCGCGGCCGAGGAATGCAACGTGACGCAGCCGTCGCTGACGCGCGCGATCAAGCAGCTGGAAGCAGAGCTCGGCGGCGACCTGTTCCGGCGCGAGCGGCCGGCTGCGCAACTGACCGAGCTCGGCCAGCGCATGCATCCCCTGCTCAAGCAGTGCTACGAGGCTGCCGCCGGTGCACGAACGCTCGCATCCTCGTTCAAGAGCGGCGAAGTCGGCACGCTCAGGATCGCGCTCGCCGACTCGGTCGATATCGCAATCCTGCTGCCGCTGCTCGACCAGTTGCAGCGTCAGTTCAACAAGCTCGAGCTGAAGTTTCTACGCGGCAGCAGCCACATGGTGGCGGAACATCTGAAGAGCGGCGAGGCGGAGCTCGGCATCGCCTCGGAGATCGATGAGAGCTGGGATCGACTCGATGTCTGGCCGCTCTTCACCGAGGAGTTTGCGCTCGCCGTCAGCAACGGGCATCGGCTCGCGGCTCAGGAGACGATCACGATCGACGAGCTGGGCGGCGACGCGTTGCTGTGCCGCGGCTATTGCGAACACGCTGAAAGACTGCGCGCGTTGCTGCGTGAGCGCGGCGTCGATCTCGGCCGCAACCACGAGGTCCATTCCGAACGCGACCTGATCGCGCTGACGGAAGCCGGCGTCGGCATCGCCGTCGTGCCGCAAACCACCGCGCTGCCTGCGAGCCTGCATCGAACTGCGGTCGAAGGGCTGGATATCAGGCGGACCGTGCAGCTCTACGGCGTGGCCGGGCGGGAGCGCACAGCGGTGGCGTCCACCGTGATGCGCATGCTGCGCGGCAAGAACTGGCAGGAATGGCTCGGTCAGCTGCCCTGAGCGGCCTGGCGAAGCGCCTCGACGAGATCGTCGATCTCCATGCGCTTGCGGAAATCGGGATCGACGAACCGCGCCTTCACGAGCCCGTCGCGCCCGACGACGAAGGCTGCCGGGATCGGCAGGATCCAGCCGTCATTGCCGTGGAAGCTCGCCATGTCCTGATGCGCCAGCAGCTGCTGGATCTCGCGACCGAGCCAGATCGCGAGATTGAGTGACAGCGCATAGCCGTTGTCGAGATCCGTCAGAACCGGAAAGCCGGCGCCGGCCTCCGCCTTGAATCGCTGCGTGAACGTCTGCAGCTCCGGCATGATCGCGACAACAGCACCGCCCACCGCATCGATGCGCGGCTGCGCCTGGATCACCGCGCGAACGTTCAGCCGGCAATAGGGACACCAATGGCCGCGGAAGAACATCACCGCGACCGGGCCGTTGGCGAGGCACGCCTGCAGGCTGACCAGCCGGCCGCTCTCATCGGGCAGGACGAAGGGCGGCATCGGCTCGCCCGGCCGCGGTGCATTCTCGCCGCCGCCATTCTCGTCGAGCCGCGCCACCAGCCGATCGACTGCAGCGGCATAGGCCGGAAAGATGTCGCGCCCCGCCGCGGCATAGGCTTCGAGCTGCTGGCGCAACGTGCCCTGCATCTCCCGGCAACGCAGGAACGCCTGCCTGAGCCGCTCGGCATCGTCAGGTGAAAGCACTGTCATGATCTGCTCCGGCACGTCAGGACCTCAGCATGATAGTTTCCCGGGCAAGCCGCCCACAAGGGCGCACCGTCCACCGGTCGCACGGCCGGCAGGAATTTTCCGTCGGGCGTTCGCATTACAAGCGCGGCCGCGCCTGCTTGAGAAATGCCGTTGTCCAATCGCGAAGATAGCGCGCGCCTATCGATAGCGAAGGCCTATCACCTCCAGAGGAAGGACGCATTTCCGTTATGGCCTCCGTGCGCCGATGGTTGCGCATCGCGAGGCCAGCTCGGTGCCGGCCGCGGTTCACCAGAGGAGACATCCCATGTCCATGCCAATCGCAGCTCAACGCATCAGCCGCAGCGGCGCGGCTTTCGCCCTGACCATTGCAACGACCCTGATGGCGTCGTCCATTGCTCACGCCGGCGAATGTCCGGCCGACAAGATGAAGGCCGGCGTGCGCGACAAGGTCGACGTCAAGGCGGTCGGCGTTACCGACGTCACGCTCGGAGCCATCGACCTGGAGAAGCAGCCCGCCGCCATCAAGGACCGCGAGCTGCGCTTCCGCAAGCTGACCATCGCGCCCGGCGGCATCGTGCCGTGGCACAGCCATGACGATCGGCCGGCGCTGATCTTCGTGCAGCAGGGCGAGATCTACGAATACGCCAGCAACTGCGCCGAGCCGATCCTGCACAAGGCCGGCGACATCAGGCCCGAGATGTTCGGCACGTCGCATTGGTGGAAGAACGACGGCAAGGAGACCGTCATTCTCTATGTCGGCGACGTCCGCAAGGATCCGCACGATCACAACATGTGAGCGCGTCCATCTGCCGTGTCCGGATCGCCCACGCAGGCGATCCGGCGTGACAGCGTTGCCACGAACAGCCGGAGACTTGCAATGACCAATGTATCCGCCGCGGCCGCGATGCGCGTCGACGGCACGCCTCCCCGCGCCATGGCCCGGCGCTCCCTGGTGATCGGGCTGATCGCATTCTTCAGCCTGGTCGATCTGTTTGCGGCCCAGGCGATGCTGCCGGCCCTGATCAAGCACTATCAGGTCAGCCCCGCGGCGATGGGACTCGCGGTCAACGCCTGCACGCTCGGCATGGCGATCGCGAGCCTGGCAACCGGCCTGCTCAGCCCGCTGATCGATCGCAGGATCGGCATCATCTGTAGCCTGGGCCTGCTCACGGTCTTCACGGCGCTGCTGGCGAGCGCGCCGAATCTCGCCGTGTTCGCAGGATTGCGCATCCTGCAGGGACTGTGCATGGCCTCGGCGTTCGCCCTCACTCTGGCCTATCTCGGCGAGCAGTGCAGCGCGACCGACGCCGCCGGTGCGTTCGCGGCCTACATTGCCGGCAACGTCGCTAGCAATCTCGTCGGCCGCCTGCTCTCCGCCAGCCTGACGAGCACGCTCGGTCTCGAGCGGACCTTCTATGTGTTCGCGGTGCTCAATTTCGTCGGCGCCCTGCTGGTCGGCAGCACGATGAGAGGCGGCGTCATGGCGGGCGGATCCAACCACGCGCTGCGTAGCGCGGCGATCTTCGACCACTTGCGTAACAGCCGCCTGCGCGCCGCCTTTGGCGTCGGCTTCTGCGTGCTGTTCGCCTTCATCGGCGCCTTCACCTTCGTGAATTTCGTGCTGGTGCAGCCGCCGCTGTCGCTCGGCATGATGGAGATCGGGCTGGTGTACGTCGTGTTTCTGCCGTCGATCGTCACCACCCTGCTGGCCGGCAGGATCGTGGCGCGGATCGGCATGAGGCCGGCGATCTGGGGATCGCTGGCGACCGCTGCCCTGGGGCTCGCACTGATGCTGTCCTCATCGCTCGCGGCGGTGCTGGCCGGCATGGTGCTGGTCGGCGCTGGGACGTTCTTTGCGCAGGCTGTCACCACCGGCTTCGTCGGCAAGGCCGCCAGCCATGATCAGGGCGTCGCCAGCGGGCTCTATCTCGCCAGCTATTTCGCCGGCGGCATCGTCGGCACCGCCGTGCTCGGCCAGTTGTTCGACCAATTCGGCTGGACCGCCTGCGTTGCCGGCGTGGCTGCTGCGCTGGCGATCGCCGCTGTTCTGGCAGGCCGGCTGACGCTGGCGGGCGCTCAGGACCGGCTCGGTGCGGGCTCCGGCTGAGCCACCGGTTGTGCCTCGTCGTCATCGGCGATCGCCCGCCACGCCGCGCCTTCGAGATCCTCGTACTGGCCGCTCTTCAGCGACCAGAGGAAGCCGACCAGGCCGGCAAGACCAAGGGCCAGCGCAAGCGGCACCAGGATGATCATCACTTCCATGACGCGGTCTCCTCGGCGACCTTGCGGGCGCGCAGCGCGTTCAGCATCACCAGGATCGACGAACCCGACATCGCCGCCGCCGCGATCAGGGGCGTGACGACGCCGCTGATGGCGAGCGGCACCGCGAGCACGTTGTAGATCACCGCGAGCCACAGGTTCTGCCGCATCAGATGCAGCGCCTTGCGCGCATAGTCGACGGCCGCCAGCACCGGCGCCAGCGGGCGGCCGAGGAAGACGAGGTCGGCGGTGGCCTGGCTGAGATGCGCTGCCGAGATCGGCGACATCGAGACGTGAGCGGCGGCAAGCGATGGCGCATCGTTCATGCCGTCGCCGACCATCATCACCTTGACGCCCGCGCGCTTCAGTTCCTCGATGCGCGCGATCTTGTCGGCGGGCGTGACGGCAGCGCGCCAGTCGCCGATGCCGAGCGCCTTTGCGGCGGCAGCTACCGCGGCTTCGCGATCCCCGGAGAGGATCTCGACCTTGATGCCGCGCCGCTGCAACCCGGCGACGATCCTCGCCGAATCGGGGCGGAGGCCCTGGCGCACCGAGAACAGATACTTCTGATCGCCACGGCTGAAGGCGACCACGGATGCTTCTGGATCGAGGTTGGCCGTCTGCGCCGCCAGCGCCTCGGCACCGCAGAAGGCCGGACGTCCCAGCCTGATCTCGACGCCGTCGACGACGGCGCGGACGCCCTGCCCCGGCTCCTCGGTCGCGCCCATCAGCGGCGATTTCGCATGGGCCGCCTGCGCCACGGCTGACGCGACCGGATGGTGGCTCGACAGCGCGAGCTGCCCGGCCAGGGCAAACACGTCGGCCGGAATGTCGGCGGCGTTGACGACCTCCAGCTCCGGCAATGTCAACGTGCCGGTCTTGTCGAAGATGACGTGATCGGCCTCGGCGAGACGCTCGATGGCATCGCCGGCATTGAGCAGCACGCCCGACTTGAACATCGCGCCCGACGCGACGGTCTGCACGGTTGGAATGGCAAGGCCAAGCGCACAGGGACAGGTGATGATCAGCACCGCGATGCCGGTGACGATGGCATCGTGCCAGCTCGCGCCGGCGAGCACCCAGCCGAGCACGGTGAGCGCCGCGGTCGCATGCACGACGGGCGCATAGAGCCGCGAGGCGCGGTCGGCGAGCCGCATGTAGCGCGAGCGGGCCTGCAGCGCGGTGTCGAGCAGGCGCGTGATCTCGGCGAGCAAGGTGCCTTCCGCCGCGGCGGACACGCGGACGCGCAAGGTGCCGGAGATGTTGAGCGAGCCGGCATAGACCGCGGTGCCCTGCTCTGCCGGCACGTACAGCGTCTCGCCGGTGATCAGGCTCTGGTCGATCTCGGAGCGGCCCTCGACCACGACGCCGTCGACGGCGCAGCGCTCGCCGGGGCGCAGCAGCACGAGGTCGCCGGCGCGCACGGCCGCGACCGGCACTTCGGAGATCTCATCGGCGCCGATGAACTTGGTCGCGGTCTCCGCCTTCAGCGCCGCGAGATTGCCCGCAACGGCGCGCGTCCGCCGCCGCATGTTCTGGTCGAGATAGCGGCCGACCAGGAGGAAGGTCAGCAGCATGATCGCAGCGTCGAAATAGGCGTGCTCGGCGTGGTGGAAGGTTTCCACGATCGACATGCCCAGCGCCAGGGTCACGCCGATGCAGATCGGCACGTCCATGTTGACGTTGCCGGTTTTCAGCGCGCGCCAGGCCGAGCGGAAGAACGGCTGGCCGGCATAGGCCACGGCCGGCAGAGCGATCACGGCCGACAGCCAATGGAAGAAGTCGCGCTGCTCGGGCAGCATGTCGCTGACATTGCCGGACCACACCGGGATCGACAGCATCATCACGTTCATGGTCGCGAACGCCGCGACGCCGAGGCAGCGCAGCAGGAAGCGCGATTCCTCGGCCTCGGTGGCCTCCGCGCTCGCCTTCTCGAACGGATAGGCCTTGTAGCCGAGCTCGGCGAGGCGATCGATGAATCTGGCCGGATCGAGCGTGCCCTGCTTCCATTCCAGCGCGACGCGGCGGTCGGTCAGGTTGACGCGCGCCAGGGTCACGTCGGGCAGCGCCGACAGGCCGCGCTCGATCTTGGCCATGCAGCCGGCGCAGCTGACGCCTTCGACCGCGAGGTCGATATGCTGCAGGCCGGCGCCGAGATCCTTGATGTAGTGCGAGAAGTCACGCGTCGCATGCATGATCGGACGTCCTTCAGTTCAGCAGCACGCGGTTCTTGGACATGAACAGCCGCCGGCCGCTGGAATCGCCTTCGAGCACGAGGTCCCATTGGCCCGGAGCGATGGCTTCCGCCGTGCCGCGATAGATGCCGCTGCCGATTTCGGCCAGCGCGACCTCCTGGTCGGCGCGCTTGTCGGCGGGACGTTCGAGCCGGCCCTGGAAGGTCAGGCCGGACACCGGATTGCCGCTGGCGTCGCGGGCATTGACCTGCACGATCGCCGCGCCGCCGGCGCCGCGCTCGATATGCGCCTCGACCTGCCAGCGCCGCGCCTCCTGGGCGCGCGCCGCCGCGATCTCCTTCTCGTAGCCGAGGCTGGCGCTATAGGCGCTGTCGACGTCGGTGCCCGGCAAGGTCGAGATCGCCATCTTCATCATGTAGACGTTGACGCCGATCACCAGCCCGAAGAAGCCGAGGAGCATCGCGAGCACCATCCGTCCGGTCAGCTGGAAGGACGGCTTGGAACGGCTGGCCATGGACGGGCTCCTTGAGCTTACGGGCTGACGAAATTGTCGGTGGCGGAAGCGACGACGCCGAGGCCGATGTCGGTGACGTGGAACTTCACCGGGATCGACTTCTCGGGATTGTTCTCCTCGGGCGCGGTCACCAAGAGACGCAGTTCCTCGGTCTGGTCGCGCCCGATCACGATCATCGGGCGATCGGGCGTGACCGAATCGGCGCCGACGACATGGACGGTGGAGTTGACCGGCCCCTCGATGTCGATGGCGATGACGCGATCGAAGCCGTGCTTGTTGAGGACGCGCACGGTGTAGGCGTTGCGGATCGAGCCGTCGGACAGCTTGATCGCGATCGGATTGCGATCGTGCAGCACGCTGACATCGAGCAGCGAGCGGGTCGCGAGCTTGTAGACCATCGCGCCGCCGACCACCGCGATGATCGCGACATAGGCGACGGTGCGCGCGCGTACCAGCTTGTAGACCGGCGCCTTGCCTTCCTGGCGGCGATGGATGTTGATGTCGTTGTCATAGCCGATCAGCCGCGTCGGACGGCCGATCTTGGTCATGACCGTGTCGCAGGCGTCGATGCACAGGCCGCACTGGATGCAGTCCATCTGCGAACCGTCGCGGATGTCGATGCCGGTGGGACACACCGCCACGCATTGCTTGCAGTCGATGCAGTCGCCAGCCGGCTGGCCCAGCGCGCGCAGCTCGGCCGCCTTCTTGACCGACATGCGGTTCTCGCCGCGGTCATAGCGATAGGTGACGTTGAGCGCCCATTCGTCGGTGAGCGCCGCCTGGATGCGCGGCCACGGGCACATGTAGACGCAGACCTGCTCGCGCATGAAGCCGGCGAGCGTGTAGGTCGTGGCGGTCAGGATCGCGATCCAGATGTAGGCGAGCATCGGTCCCTGGAAGGTGACGAGCTCCTTCACCAGGGTCGGCGCGTCGCTGAAATACAGCACCCAGGCGCCGCCGGTCCACCAGGCGATCATCAGCCAGATCGAATGCTTGAGCACCAGCTCGGAGATCCGCTCCAGCTTCATCGGGTCGCCGGAGGCGTCCTTCTTCATGCGCTCCCGGCGATCGCCTTCGATCAGGCGCTCCACCGCGTAGAATAGATCGGTCCACACCGTCTGCGGACACAGATAGCCGCACCAGATGCGGCCGCCGATCGCGTTCATCAGGAACAGGCCGATCGCGGCGATGATCAGCAGGCCGGTGAAGTAGTAGACTTCCTGCGGCCACAGCTCGATGAAGAAGAAGTAGAAACGATGGTTCGGAAAATCGATCAGCACCGCCTGATCGGGCGCGCTGAGACCGCGATTCCAGCGCACGAACGGCAGGAAGTAGTAGACGCCGAGGCAGAAGCCCATCAGCCCCCATTTGATCCGGCGGAAGGTGCCGGTGACGCTCTGCGGATAGACCTTCTTGTGCGCGGCATACAGCGGACCGTAATCGTCTACCGGCTGCGGATCGCGAGACTTGAGGTCCTGGGGTGTGACCGTCTTGTTCATGGCTGGCGGGTCATGGCTGGGGGTATCTTCTCGCAGTTGCGGCCGAAGGTATGTCCACCTCCGGCCGCTCAGTTGATCCAGCTCAATTGAAAGGAAAGTTCCGTTGGATTTCCGTTACTTTCCTCCGCCCAGCGAGTGGACGTAGACCGCCATCGCCTTGATCGTGGTCGGGTCGAGACGGCCCTCCCAAGCCGGCATGACACCGGCGCGGCCATTGGTGATGGTCTCGATCAGGGTCGCCTCGTCGGAGCCGTACAGCCAGATCTTGTCGGTCAGGTTCGGTGCACCGACGTCCGGATTGCCCTTGGCATTGTCGCCATGGCAGGCCACGCAGTTCTCGGCGAAGACCTTGGCGCCGGCCTTGGCGTCATAGCCCTGCCGGGTCGGCAGACCTGCCAATTCCCGCACGTAGTTGGCGACGTTGATGATCTCCGCCGGCTTCAGGATACCATCCTTGCCGAAGGCGAGCATCTGGCCTTCACGGGTCTTGGGATGCCCCGAGCGCACGCCGTACAGCAGGGTCTGCTGGATCTGCTCCAGCGAGCCGCCCCACAGCCAGTCGTCGTCGTTCAGGTTCGGGAAGCCCTTGGCGCCGGCTGCACCCGTGCCGTGGCAGGCGGCGCAATTGTCGCCGAACACGGTCTTGCCCTTGGCACGCGCCAGGGCCAGCATCGCCGGATCCTTCTCGATGTCGGCGAGCGAGGCGGTGGCCAGCGCCGCCATCTTGGCGCCGCGGATCTTCTCGAGGTTGGCGAGCTCGACCGCGACGTCCGCACGGGACGAGTAGCCGAACAGGCCTGCCGTGTTGCTGGAGATGGTCGGCCAGGCCGGATACACGATCCAGTAGCCGATCGCCCAGACGATGGTGATGTAGAAGGTGATCACCCACCACCGCGGCAGCGGGGTGTTGAGCTCCTTGATGCCGTCCCAGGCATGGCCCGTCGTGGCGGTGCCGGAGACGCTGTCGACTTCGGTATGGTCAGCCATGTTGAATTACTCCTCCCGCAACGGCATGCTTGCCGCCTGGTCGAAAGCGGCCTTGTTGCGAGGCCAGAGGGCGTAGGTCACGATCGCGATGAAGATCGCGACGAAGATCGGGGTCCACAGCGTCGTTACGAGTAACGACGCGATGTTTTCGACTGCAATGATGGGCTTCATGATGCTCGCCTCTCGATCTCAGCGCAGATTGGCTTTTTCGTTGTAGATCTTGAAGTCGACGAGCGTGCCGAGCATCTGCAGGTAGGCCACCAGCGCATCCATTTCCGTCGGCGCACCCGTCTTGCCATCGAAGTTGCGCACCACCGCCTTTGGATAGCGCTTGGTGAGCGCCTCCGCGCCGGCATTGTCCGGATCGACCTGCGCCTTCAAGTCGGCGGCGGCGTTGGCGATCTGGTCGTCGGTGTAGGGCACGCCCACCGCCCGCAACGTCTTCAGGTGATCCGCGGCGTTGTCGACGTTCACCTCGGTCTCCTTCAGGAAGGGATAGCCGGGCATGATCGACTGCGGAACGATGGCGCGCGGGTTGGTCAGGTGGGTGACGTGCCAGTCGTCGGAGTACTTGTTGCCGACGCGGGCAAGGTCCGGACCCGTGCGCTTGGAGCCCCATTGGAACGGGTGGTCGTACATGCTCTCCGCGGCGAGCGAGAAGTGGCCGTAACGCTCCACTTCGTCACGCAGCGGACGCACCATCTGCGAGTGGCAGAGGTAGCAGCCCTCGCGGACATAGATGTTTCGGCCGGCCAGTTCGAGCGGCGTATAGGGACGCACGCCGTCGACCGCCTCGATCGTGCTCTTCAGATAGAAGAGCGGAGTGATCTCGACGAGGCCGCCGACCGCGATCATCAGCAGGATGCCGACGATCAGGATGATCGAGTTCTTCTCGAAGATTTGGTGTCGTTGCCAGAATGACATGGTTGGATACCTCACTCCGCCGGCTGAAGGGCGACGGGCGACTGAACTTCTTCCTCACCGACACGGACCGTCATCCAGAGATTGTAGGCCATGATGAGGGAGCCGATCAGGAACAGCGCGCCACCGGCGGCACGGATGATGTAGAAGGGGTGCATCGCCTCGACGGTCTCGATGAACGAGTATTCGAGGAAGCCGAGCGCCGTGTAGGACCGCCACATCAGACCCTGCAGGATGCCCGAGACCCACATCGCGGAGATGTAGAGCACGATGCCGAGCGTGGCCGTCCAGAAGTGCCAGTTCACGAGCTTGAGGCTGTAGAGACCCTTGCGGTTCCAGATCCACGGCACCAGGCAGTACAGCGCGCCGAAGGACACGAAGCCGACCCAGCCGAGCGCACCGGAGTGCACGTGACCGATGGTCCAGTCGGTGTAGTGGCTGAGCGAGTTGACCACCTTGATCGACATCATCGGACCTTCGAAGGTCGACATGCCGTAGAAGGCGACCGAGACGACCAGCATGCGCAGCACCGGGTCAGTCCGCAGCTTGTCCCACGCACCCGACAAGGTCATCAGGCCGTTGATCATGCCGCCCCAGGAGGGCATCCACAGCATGATCGAGAAGGTCATGCCGAGGGTCTGCGTCCAGTCCGGCAGCGCCGTGTAGTGCAGGTGGTGCGGGCCGGCCCAGATGTAGAGGAAGATCAGCGCCCAGAAGTGGATGATCGACAGCCGGTAGGAATAGATCGGCCGCTCCGCCCGCTTCGGGATGAAGTAGTACATGATGGCGAGGAAGCCGGCGGTCAGGAAGAAGCCGACCGCGTTGTGGCCATACCACCACTGGAACATCGCGTCCTGCACACCGCCCCATGCCACGTAGGACTTGGAGCCGAAGACCGACACCGGAAGCGCCGGGTTGTTGCCGAGATGCAGCACCGCGATCGTGACGATGAAGGCCAGGTAGAACCAGTTCGCCACGAAGATGTGCGGCTCCTTGCGCTTGATGAGCGTCACCAGGAAGACCAGCAGATAGACTACCCAGACGATCGTCAGCCAGAGATCGGAGTACCACTCGGGCTCGGCATACTCCTTGCCCTCGGTGACGCCGAGCAGATAGCCCGTGCCCGCGATGAGGATGAAGAAGTTGTAGCCGACCACCACGAACCAGGGCGCGAGGTCACCAGCGAGCCTGGTGCGGCAGGTGCGCTGCACGACGTAGAACGACGTCGCCAGCAGCACGTTGCCGCCGAAGGCGAAGATCACCGCCGAGGTATGCAGCGGCCGCAGGCGGCCGAAGCTGGTCCAGGGCAGATCGAAGTTCAGCGCCGGCCAGGCCAGCTGCGAGGCGATGATGAGGCCGACCGTGAAGCCGGCGATGCCCCAGAACATGGCCATGAACGAGGAGAACTTGACCGGGCCGAGATTGTAGTTCGGCCGGCCGTTGATCTCCTGCGGCGGAAGCTCGCCGCGCTCGAAGTAGCGGTTGAGGATGAAGAAGACGGACGCCGCGCTGGCGGCAGCCGCGAGCGAGGCGTGGAACGCGAAGGCCGTATCCAGTGCCTTCGCCGCAGCGAAGACGCACAAGAAGGCGGTGACGGCAAAAGTAAGCGTCAAGCCACTTTCGCCGATGGTCATGGATTTTGTTGGTGAGGACGCGCTCATGCGGAATCTCGCTGAAAGAACACGAGACCAGCAACCATAATCGTCCACACGTGGAATTGATCGAAATCAACCTTGCGACCCGTTCGCCAGTAAAGCGTCGCAATGTTGCGCCACCGGGCTTCGGCGGCCACGGCCGCGATACACGCAAACAGACGCGTCCCGCACGCAGCACCTGCATGCGGGATCACGTCGCCTTAGACTTCCGTATTAGTTTCGGAGAGACGGCGTTACCGTCAGTCCTTGGCCGCGGCCGCGAGCGCCCTCACGATATCCTCGCGGGCGAGGATCCCGACCAGCCGGCTGGCGCCATCGGTCACGGGAAGGCTGCGGATGCGATGCTCGACCATCAGCTGCAGCACGCGCGTGAGCTTGGTATCCGGCCTGACATAGATGAACTCGGACGTCATGACGTCGGCGACCGTCCGGTTCATCAGATCGCTGTAGCGCGGCAGCATCTGATTCGGCGTGAAGGCAAAGCACTTCAGCACGTCGAACTTGGTGACGATGCCGATCACCTCGTCGTTCTCGACGACGGGATAGGTGTTGAAATCGTCGCGGTCGAACATCTCGCCGAGCTCGCGAATCGTCGTGTCGCGGCTCACGGTCGTGATGGTCCGCGTCATGTAGCTGCCGGCGGTGTCCTCGAGAAATTTGTACAAGGCGGCAATCCTGTTCTCGGAGTTGAATCTCAGTGCGACAGCAGCACGCAGCGCTCAGTGCGGGTCAGCAGATGTTCGGTAACGCCGCCGAGCACGAGCTCGCGGAAGCGCGAATGACCATAGGCCCCTGCAACAACGAGGCCAGCCGCCAGGTCGGCCGCAACAGCGTCGAGCTTGGCCGCGACGCTGCGGCTCTGCCCCGCTTCCTCGACGCGGGCCGAGGCGACGATGTCGTGACGCGCGAGCCATCCGATCACGTCATTCAGCCGCATCTCGCAGGCGTCATAGTCTGAGGCGTTTTCCAGGATCTCGGTCACGACGACATCGGTGGCCTTGGCGAGCAGCGGCAGCGCATCGCTCACGGCGCGGCGCGCCTCCGGCGTCTCCTTCCAGGCCACGAGCACGGTCGAGAGATCGAGCCAGGCCGCATTGTCCGGCACCACCAGCAGCGGCCGGCCGGCCTGCATGACCAGGTCCTTCGGGCTTGCGATCGCGAAGGCATCGGAGATGCCGTGAGACGCAGTGCCGGTGACCAGAATGTCGGCGGCGCGGACCTGCGCCAGCGCGTGGCGCGCGGGGAAATCCAGAGCGCTGCGCCAGCTCAATGGCGCAGCCCGGTCGCCGACGACGCTGCGAAACTGCTGCTCCAGCTCGGCCAGTCGCTTCAGCAGCGCCGCCTCGCCCTGCTCGATCAGATCCTGAGCCTGCTCGCCGGTGGTGAAATAGAGCGGCGGGGTGAATTCCGCGGCTGCCGTGCCGATCAGGGCCGCTTCGAACCGGCCCGCGAGATCGCTCGCGACCTGAAGGCGGGCTTCATTCGGCTGGTTGAGCGCCAAGCTCACCATGACAGTGGCGAACGTCATCCCGCCTCTCCAAACATTGCTTCCATGCACGTCTTAGAGGTGAAATCGCCCAGCGTGATGAGATAGATCAATGTGCGGCACGGGAACACAACCGGAAAGCGCCTGATGGAACCCGGCGGCAGGCGGAGAAAGCGTTGAATTATCGAACCAAATGTTGTGACGGGCCACGTTGCATCGGCACGATCTAGTATAGAGTAACGTTGTGGCCGGCCTGCCCGGCTGCGTTGGAACGGCGAATCGATCGAAGGCTTCTAAGTGCGCGGCGTCACCCAACCTTTCCCCGATGCATCCGTCAGGCCCGAGGACGCCCATGCCTTGGGCTTCGGCGCCTGGGATCTCGACCTCGCCTCCGACGCGTTCTACTGGTCGGTGACGACGCGAAAGCTGTTCGGGGTCCCGGCCGATCAGCCGGTGACCTACAGCTCCTTCCTGTCGCTGCTGGGGGCGCATGATCGCGCGCCGGTCGAAGCGGCGATCGAGCATGCCCGCCGCGAGGGCACCGGCTTCGACATGTCATTCAAGGTGGCCGGCGGGGGCCATTGGGTCCGCGTCCTGGCCGGCGTGGTTCCCGACGAGGCCGGCAAGCCGCGGTTTCTGCGCGGCATTGCGCTCGACGTCGATCAGGAGAAGCGGCTGGAGGAAGCGCTGAGGCTCCGCGAGCAGCATTTCCGCTCGATCCTCGACACCGTTCCCGACGCGATGATCGTGATCGACGGCGACGGCATCATCCAGTTCTTCAGCGCCGCCGCCGAGCGCATGTTCGGCTTCAGCGAGGCGGAAGCGGTCGGTCTCGACGTCAACGAATTGATGCCGGAGCCGGACCGCTCGCGCCATTCCGGCTATCTCCGCCGCTATCATGCCAGCCGCGAGCGCCACATCATCGGCATCGGCCGCATCGTGACCGGGCAGCGACGCGACGGCACGACGTTTCCGATGCACCTGTCGATCGGCGAGATGCAGTCCGCCGGCCATCCTTATTTCACTGCCTTCGCACATGACCTGACCGAGCATCAGCAGACCCAGGCGCGGCTGCGCGAGCTGCAATCCGAGCTGGTCCACGTGTCGCGCCTCAGCGCGATGGGCGAGATGGCCTCGGCGCTGGCGCATGAGCTCAACCAGCCGCTCGCCGCGATCAGCAACTACATGAAGGGCTCGCGCCGGCTGTTGGCCGGCAGCAGCGATCCGAACACAGGCAAGATCGAGAGCGCGATGGACCGCGCCGCCGAGCAGGCGCTTCGCGCCGGCCAGATCATCCGCCGCCTGCGCGACTTCGTCTCGCGCGGCGAATCGGAAAAGCGGGTCGAGAGCCTGTCAAAGCTGATCGAGGAAGCCGGCGCGCTCGGCCTCGCCGGCGCGCGCGAGCAGAACGTCCAGTTGCGCTTCCAGCTCAATCCGGATGCCGACCTGGTGCTCGCCGACCGGGTTCAGATCCAGCAGGTGCTCGTCAATCTGTTCCGCAACGCGCTGGAGGCGATGTCGCAGTCCGGGCGTCGCGAGCTCGCCGCGACGAATCGGCGGGTCAGCGACGATCTGATCGAGGTGGCGGTGTCGGACACCGGAACGGGCTTCCACGACGACGTCATTCCGAACCTCTTCAAGACCTTCTTCACCACCAAGGATACCGGGATGGGAGTGGGCCTCTCGATCAGCAGGTCGATCATCGAGGCCCATGGCGGGCGCATGTGGGCCGAGAACAACGAAGCGGGCGGCGCGACCTTCCGCTTCACCTTGCCGGCGGCCCCAACCAAGGTTGAGAATGATGGCTGAGCAGGCCAAGGTCTACGTGATCGACGATGACGAGGCGATGCGGGACTCGCTCAACTTCCTGCTCGACTCCTCGGGTTTCGACGTCACCCTGTTCGACAATGCGCAAGCATTTCTCGACCGGCTTCCGACGCTCGCATTCGGCTGCGTCGTTTCGGACGTGAGAATGCCCGGCATCGACGGCATCGAGCTGCTCAAGCGCATGAAGGCGATCGGCAGCAGCTTTCCGATCCTGGTGATGACCGGCCATGGCGACGTGCCGCTCGCCGTCGAGGCGATGAAGCTCGGCGCCGTCGACTTCCTCGAGAAGCCGTTCGAGGACGAGCGCCTCGTCGCGATGATCGAGCTCGCGATTCGGCAGGCCGAGCCTGCGGCGAAGAACGAATCGGCGACGCAGGACATCCTGGGACGCATTGCGAGCCTGAGCCCGCGGGAGCGCCAGGTGATGGACGGGCTGATGGCCGGGCTCTCCAACAAGCTGATCGCCCGGGAATACGACATCAGCCCGCGGACCATCGAGGTCTACCGCGCCAATGTGATGACCAAGATGGGCGCGAACAGCCTTTCCGAACTGGTGCGTCTGGCGATGCGGGCCGGCGCGCTGAAGGATTGAGCTAGATCAAGCTGGCTTGACAGCTTCGAGTGTTATGTTGTGCCTCGGTTCACCATCACATTCTCGCGGCACGTGCGATGTCGGCTCATATCAAACCTACGGTCTACGTAGCCGATGACGATGCTGACGTCCTCGGCTCGCTGCGCTTCCTGCTGGAAGCCGACGGCTTCGACGTGCGTACGTTTCGCAGCGGCAACGCGCTGCTCAAGGCCTCGGACCACGCGCCGGTGGACTGCTTCGTCGTCGACTACAAGATGCCGGAGTTGAACGGGGTCGAGCTTGCCGAACGGCTGCGCAAACAGGGCGCCACCGCGCCGGTGGTGCTGATCACCGGGCATTATGACGACAGGCTGGAGGCGCGCGCCGCGGCCGTCGGTATCCAGGATTTCCTGCTCAAGCCGCTGCTCGACGACAATTTGGTCAAGCGAATCCGCAAAGCGATCGCCAACGAGCATTCGGCTACCGCCCAAAGGGCGTCCTGACCGGCCGGCCTACGTACATCTACGTAAGGGAACCCCCTTAAGATATCGCGCGAAATGTCCTTAACGGGAGCCGCAATGTACCACATCGCCATCCGCCGCAAGGAGATGGTCATGCTCAATCAGTCGCTCACCAATTCGGTCGTCAGCACAAGCGCCTCCCACACCGTCCCCTCTCCTGCCGCCAATCCGTTTGCCGAGATCACCGGCCACGCCGGGCTGATCGCCAGCGAGTTCTCCTACAAGAAAGACGAGGAGATCTATGGCGAGGACGAGCCGGCCGAGTACGTCTATCAGGTCATCTCCGGCGCCGTTCGCAGCTACAAGCTGCTGTCCGACGGCCGCCGCCAGATCGGCGCCTTCCATCTTCCCGGCGACGTGTTCGGCCTCGAATTCGGCTCCGCCCACCGCCTCGCCGCCGAGGCGATCATCGATACTACCGTGCGGCTGGTGAAGCGCCGCAGCCTCGAACAGGCCGCCGGCGTCGACGTCGCGGTTGCGCGCAAGCTCTGGACCATGACCGCCGGCGATCTCCGCCACGCCGAAGACCATATGCTGCTGCTGGGCCGCAAGACCGCGATGGAGCGCGTCGCGACCTTCCTGCTCGAGATGGACCGCCGCCTCGCCGTCGCCGGCATGATGGCGCTGCCGATGTGCCGCCGCGACATCGGCGACTATCTTGGCCTGACGCTCGAGACCGTGTCGCGCGCGCTGTCGCAACTGCACAGCCAGGGCGTTCTCGGCTTCTCCGGCGCCCGCCAGATCGTCCTGCGCAACCGTCAGCGCCTGCGCAGCATGGACGCCTGAACGTCATTCGCTCACGCTCTGCGGGCGCGATGCCCGGTCTCGGGCATCAGTAGCGCGAGGAGAAGAAGGCCTGTCAGCGCCACGCCGGACAGGCCCATGAAGGCGGTGAGGCTGCCGTATCGGTCGCTGGCGAAGCCGGCGATGACGGTGGACAGCGAGCCGCCGATACCCGATGCCGTTCCGACAATTCCCTGCGCCAGATTGAAATGACCGCTGCCGAAGGCCACATCGGCCACGGTCAGCGGAATCATGACCGCGAACACGGCGGCCGTGACCCCGTCGAACATCTGCACCGCCACCAGCACGTAGGGATCGTGCACCACGGCGAACAGCACGCCGCGGACGGCAAGCGCCGTGAACCCCAGCATCAGCAGCGGCCGCCTGCCCCATTGCTGTGCCAATGCGCCAACCGACGGCGAGGTCAGCGCCACGATCGCCTGGGGCACAACGATGCAGAACGCGATCAGCATCGGCGCCCACTCGCTCGACTTCGTCGTCACCACGCCGGCCATCAGCGGCAGCATCGCCGCATTAGCGAGCTGCAGCAGGAATACACCGAGCGCGAACACGAGCAGCGCACGCTGGCGCAACAGCCCGAGCAGATTCGAGAGCCGCGCGACCTCTTTGTCCTCCAGAACGGCTTGGCCGTGCGCACGCGCGACGTCGATCTCACGCTCGCGGATGCGCGACAGCGCGATCAGCGTCGGAAAGGCGAGAATGAAGGTGACCAGGAACACGGCGCGGCTGGAGAGCAGATAGCCGCACGTCCCCATGACCGCCGCAGCCACGCCGTTGCCCAGCGAAGCAAACCGCGCATTGCGCCCGAGTCGCTCCGCCATGCCGCGTGGTCCGACCAGCCCGAGACTGATCGCCGCGATCGCCGGCCCCAGCACGCAGCTCGCCGCCGCATGCAAGGTTGCCGCGCCGGCGACGACCGGAAAGATCGGCCATGCGGCATAGGCCAGCGCGCTGCAGCCGATGGCGGCAATGGCAAGCCCGGCAACGCGCCGTTCGGATTTGGCCGCATCGATGATGGCACCTCCCGGCATCTGGCCGATCAGCCCGACGAGACCGCCGATCGAGAGCACCAAGCCGATCTGCGCCTGGGTCCATTTCTGCGTCGTCAGATACACCGCGATGAAGGGCCCGAATCCGGTCTGCACGTCGGCCAGGAAGAAGATGAACCAGTCGAGCCCGCGCAGGCTCTGTTGCGACGGCGCAGGCTTCCCGGCATGGCCATGACCCCGCGCCGGATTCGGGCGCGACTCGTCCGCGCCGTGCGGCTCGGCGCCCCGATCAGGTGAAATGGACGGCCGCGCAATCGGCATGGCAATCAACGTTCCGCGTCGGATGAAGTTGCGGGACACATCTCCACGAGATCCGCTCCGCACGCGGCGGCGGACGTTGCCGTCTCACGCATCGACTCAGTGCTCGAAATTCCATGGCGACAGTTTTCCAGCCGCACCGAGCACGACGACGGGCTTGTCCTCCTTGTATTCGGGCGCGGCCTTCACCTGCTCCTTGGTGAGGTCCAGCGTGACCTGATCGCTCTTGTCGGCGATGTGCTTGAAATCCAGCGCGGTCCAGTCGACCACGATCTTGCGGCTGCCGACGCCGAGAAAGCCGCCGAAATCGACCACCGCGGCCCGCACCGTGCCGGCAGAATCGACGATCACGTCGACGATGCGCCCCATGTCCTCGCCGGCCGAGCTGCGCACGTTGCGGCCGAGCACGCTGTGCGCATCGCGTGCGCCGAGAATGGTCACCGACGGCGGCGGTACCGGCTCCTTCGTCGCCGCATCCTTGGCCTGTGATGTCGGTGACGGCTGCTGCGCATGGCCGCGGTCCACAGGCAGCGCCGCGAGCAGCGGCAGCATGACGGCGCAGCTAAGAACAGCTCGGCATGACGCATGGATCGGCCGACTCATTGCGCCAGCACCAGCGAGACCTGGATCTGGCCGCGGCGGCGCAGCACCTCCATGGAGACGTCCTCGCCGTGGCGGCGAATGCGCAGATCGATCGCCGCGCCGCCGAGTCGGAGATCGTGCAGCACCACCCAGTCGAGAAACGCCGGTAGCCGCGGATTGCGCAGGCGGATCTGGCCGCTATCCGCATCGAACTCGAGCCCGAGCGCCGCTTCGAGCAGCGTGAACGGCGTCGCGCTGGCCCAGGCCTGCGGCGCGCAGGCCACCGGATAGAGCGTGGGACCACGGTGCTTCTCGCGGCGGAAGCCGCAGAACAGCTCGGGCAGCCGCCGCAGATCCATGTAGGACGCCGCCTCGAACAGGCCGCGGAACACATGCTCGACGGCATGCTTCAGGCCGTAGCGCGACAGCCCGAGCGCGATCAGCGCGTTGTCGTGCGGCCAGATCGAGCCGTCGTGATAGGACATCGGATTGTAGCGCGCCTCGCCATGGGCGACGGTGCGGATGCCCCAGCCCGAGAAGAAATGCGGCCGCAACAGATCGGCAGCGACCCGGCGCGCGCGGTCCTCGCGCACCATGCCGCTGAACAGCAGTTGTCCGGCATTGGAGGTGCGGACCTTGCAAGGCTGCTTGTCGCCGTCGAGCGCGAGCGCGTAGGTGTTGAGATCCTCGCACCAGAACGCATCCTCGAACTGTTGAGCGAGCCGCGCCGCTTCGGCCTGCAGCCGCTCCGCCATCTCGGTCTTGCCGAGCCGGCGGGCGCAGCGCGCCGCCAGCTGCTTGCCGGCGAAGACGTAGCCCTGCACCTCGGCCAGCGCGATGTAGCCCTCGGCCAGCCGCCCGTCGGCATGGAACACGGCGTCGTAGGAATCCTTCCAGCCCTGGTTGGCGAGGCCCTGATCGGAGGCGCGCTGATATTCGACGAAGCCGTCGCGGTCGGGGTCGCCCGGTCCGTCGATCCAGCGCAACGCGCGCTCGATCGCCGGCCACAGCTCCTGCAAGGTCGCGATGTCGCCGGTGCGCTCGATGTACAGGCCCGCGAGCAGCACGAACAGCGGCGTCGAATCGACGCTGCCGTAGTAGCAGGCGAACGGCACCTCGCGCAGCGCCGCCATCTCGCCGCCACGCATCTCGTGCAAGATCTTGCCGGGCTCGGCATCGGCGAGCGGATCGGTCTTATGCGCCTGGTGCACCGCGAGCCGGCGCAGCACGCCGCGGGCAATGCGCGGATCGACCCACAGCATCTGCATCGCCGTGATCAGGCCATCGCGGCCGAACGTCGTCGAGTACCAGGGAATGCCGGCATAGGGATAACGTCCCTCCGGCGTGTCCGTCATCAGAATGTTGAGATCGGCGGCCGCCTGGCACAGCACCTCGTTGAAGATGTCGTTCGAGGTCTCGATGCTGGTCGCTCCTTGCGTGCAGCGGCGCATTTCGCGGCGATGCGCGAGCAGGCTGCGGAAGAATCGCCCCGGCTGCTCGCCGGTCCGGGCATTGCAGGTCACGGCGATGAACAGCGAGGTCGATTGCTGCGGGTCGAGATCGAAATGATAGGTCGCCGCATCGACCGTGAGCAGGGTCGGACGCGGATCGAAATGCAACGCTGTGGTCCGTGTCGCGCCATCGAGGCCGCGATAGTCGAGCATCACGTCCGACGGGCCGACAAGGCGGCCGGAGCCGATGCCACGCTTCGCCCTGACGGCGCCGCGCACCTCGAACAGGTCGGCGAAGTCGTTGTCGAACGTCAGCTTGATCTTGAAGCTGGCGCGGCGATCGCCATGGTTCTGCAGCCCGATGCGCTGATAGGCTGTGCCGTGCCACAGGAACACGGTGCGGACGATGTGCAGCATGTCCTTCGGCAGCACCAGCCGGCCCTGCTCGTAGATGTCCGGGTTGGTGAGGTCGACCGTCAGCGCCGAATTGTCGTCGCGCAGGCTCGATCCGAGCAGCAGCGGCTGGACGTCCTCGAGCGTCAGCTCGAGCCGCGCGAGATAGCGCGTATCGGCGTTGAACAGGCCATCCGGGCCGCCCGCCGACGCGCCGATGTCGCCATGGCCATCGAGCACGATGAAGGTGTCATCGTGTTTCAGCGAACGCCGCGGCCGCGCCGCGGGCCCGGTCATCGGGATGTAGAACGGCTGCTCGGCAGGCCCCTCGGATGCGATCGGGCTGAGTTGAGTTGCGGTTTCGGCCGACATGTTTCCCTCGTGCGATGTTGGCGCCTGCCCGGCCGCGCGGCCGGGCGTGCACGATGTGGACGGAACGCGACACACAGATCAGGCGTCGAACTTGTCAGGCGGCGAACTTGGCCAGCCGGTTCATTTCCTGGGTCACCAGCTCGCGATAAGGACCCTCGCTCTGCATCAGCCGGTCGGGCGCACCGTCCTCGACGATCCGGCCCGCCCTGAGCACGACCACACGGTCGAAATTGCGCAACGTCGCCAGCCGGTGCGCGATAGCGATGACCGTTCGCCCGCGCATCAGCCGGCTCAGCGCCTCGCGGATCGCCTCCTCCGACTCGCTGTCGAGCGCGGCCGTGGCCTCGTCGAGCAGCAGGATCGGCGCATCCTTGAGGAAGGCGCGCGCGATCGCGATGCGCTGGCGCTGGCCCCCGGATAGCTTGACGCCGCGATCGCCGACCATGGTCTGCAATCCCTGCGGCAGCGTCTCGACGAAATCGCAGCGCGCGGCGATGGCGGCGCGCAGCACCTCGTCGTCGGTCGCGCTCGGGCGGCCGTAGCGGATGTTCTCCAGGATCGAGCGATGGAACAGCGAGATGTCCTGCGGAACCACCGAGATCGCCTCGCGCAGGCTCTGCTGGGTCACCTTGGCGACGTCCTGGCCATCGATCGTGATCCGCCCGGCCTGCGGATCGTAGAACCGCTGCAGCAGCGTGAACAGGCTCGATTTGCCGCCACCGGACTGGCCGACCAGCCCGACGCGCTGGCCCGGCTGCAGCCGCAGCGTGAAGTTCTCGAACAGCTTGTGGCCGCCGGGATAATGGAAGGTGATGTTGTCGAACGCGATCGCAGCACCACTCTTGACCAGCGGCTCCGCCTCCGGGTGATCGCGCAGCTCGTGCGGCTGCAGCAGGGTGGCGATCGCCTCGCTCATCCTCGCCACGTGCTGGGTCACGTCGACCAGCGCCACGGCGAGATCGCGCGTTGCGTTGAGAATGCAGAGCCCGAGCGTGCAGACCAGCACCACATCTCCTGTCGTCGCGCCGCCCCGCTGCCACAGCGAGATCGCCCAGGCCATCAGCGCCACCGTCAGCACGATCGTCACCGTCGCATGCAGGATGCGCAGCTTCTCGAGGTAACGAAGACTGCGCCCGCGCGCTTGCAGCTCCTTGTCGACCGTCGCGTCGAAGCGGTCATGTTCATGACGCAGCCCGCAGAAGGCGCGGACCAGCGGCATGTTGGAGATCACGTCCACCATTTCGCCATCGACCATCGCCGCCTTGTCGGCGAAGTCATCATGCAGCGGTTTGCCGGCCGCCGCCAGACGGAACATCGCCAGCACCATCATCGCCGCAATCAGCAGCAGCGCGATCGCCATCGGGCCGCTCACGGTTCCAATCAGTCCGATCGCCGCCAGCGTCGCCATGCAGGGCGGCAGCACGTTCCAGACGAACATGTTCTCGACCGTGAACACCGCGTTCGACGTTGCCGTGATCCGGCTCGACAGCATGCCCGGCAGGCGATCGCCGAAGTAGCTCGGCGCGTGACCGGTGAGGTGACGGAAGATGTCACGGCGAAGATCTCCCGTTACCCTGACGAAGGTGAAGCTCGCGATCCAGCTGGCGACCCGCCAGAGAAAATTGTCGGTGGCGATCAGCAGCATCAGCAGCGCGAACGCCGCCCACACGGCGCCGTTGCCGTGCGGTCCGGCCGAGAGGCTGTCGACGAGGAACTTCACGCCGTATTGCGTGCCTACCGAGCAGGCAACTGCGCCGACGACTGAGAGCAGAATGATGAGATGGGCTGCCGGACGATGGCGCAGATAGCGCATGACGAACGAAAACGGCCGGTGGGCGTAGCCTGAAAGCTGATCCATTGTAGTCCCGATGATCTGATGTCGGCGACATCCATTTGCGGCCAGTGAACGATGGACCGTTTCTGCGGTTCCCGCACAGCAGCCTTGACGGTGGCGCGGTCAAAGCGTTGGAAAGCCGGATGGCATCAATGAGGTCGGAGGGAACACGTTACGTCGAATAAAGAGTGATCGCGCGAGGGGAACTTCACAGATGCACCGCACGTTCCCGCTCCTTGGCAGTGCCGGTGCCATGGGGGCTTCACTCATGATCACGAAGAGGAGACGGTGAGATGCGCATCGCGCAGGTTGCTCCATTGACGGAGGCCGTGCCTCCGAAGCTGTATGGCGGCACGGAACGGGTCGTTCATTGGTTGACCGAAGAACTCGTTGCTCTCGGGCACGACGTCACCCTGTTCGCCAGCGGCGATTCGCAGACGTCGGCGAAGCTGTCTCCGACCTGGCCGAGAGCGTTGCGCCTCGACGGCTCCGTGAGAGATCCGAACGCGCTCCACATGGTGATGCTGGAAGGCGTCCGGCAGCGATGCGACGAGGAAGAGTTCGACATCCTGCACTTCCATCTCGACTACTATCCGTTCTCGCTGTTTCACCGGCAGCCGACGCCGTTCCTGACCACGCTGCACGGCAGGCTGGACCTTCCCGAGCATCAGCCGGTGTTCTCCGTCTTCAAGGATGTTCCGGTCGTTTCGATCTCGGACGCGCAGCGCCGTCCGGTGCCGAACGCGAACTGGGTCCGCACCGTCCTGCATGGATTGCCGGAAAAGCTGCTGACGCCGAAGCCGGTCACGCCGAGCTACCTGGCGGTGCTCGGACGGATCGCACCGGAAAAGGGCGTCGATCGCGCCATCAAGATCGCGATGCGCTGTGGAATCCCGCTGAAGATCGCCGCCAAGGTCGATCGCGCCGACCAGGACTACTACGACCAGCAGATCCAGCCGCTGATCAAGGGCAATCCGCTGGTCGATTTCATCGGCGAGATCGGCGACCATGAAAAGCCGGAGTTCCTGTCCGGCGCTCTCGGCCTGCTGCTGCCGATCGACTGGCCCGAGCCGTTTGGCCTGGTCATGATCGAGTCGATGGCCTGCGGCACGCCGGTCATCGCGTATAATCGTGGCTCGGTTCCCGAGGTGATCGACGACGGTGTCACAGGCTTCATCGTTGAGGATGAGCTCAGCGCGGTCGCGGCCGTGAACCGCCTGCACCATGTCAGCCGCGCCGGTGTGCGCGCGCGCTTCGAGCAGCGTTTCACGGCACGGCGCATGGCGCTGGATTATCTCGCCGCCTATCGCAGCCTGATCGCACTGGCCGAGCCGCGCATCAGGCTGGTGAGCAGCGCCGAATAGACGATGACGTCGCACCATTGCGAGGGCTGGCCCGCCGCGGCCCTCGCATCCACGACGTCGACAGGCGAGCTTCCGAAGCCTCAGGCCGCAGAAGCAACCGGGGACATCGCCCCCTCGTTCGGCCACCCCGAACGCTGCGTCATGACGTCTGGCGTTTCGGTCTCCCGAGCCTCAGCGAAGACGAACCCGCCGCGGGCGGCCTTGGCCTGATAGAGCGCCCGGTCCGCACGCGACAGCAGCGTCTCGGCGCTCGCCGCCTGATCGTCCGACAGCGCCGCGCCGACACTGACGCCGACGACGATGTCATGGCCCTCGATGTGATAGGGCGCCGCGACGACGTCCACAATGCGCTGCGCGAGGGATTTCGCGGCGTGTCGGGAGCGCAGCGACGTGTCGACCAGGATGAATTCGTCGCCGCCCATCCGCACGACCAATCCGCCCGGAGCCACCAGCGAGGTCAGCCGCGCAGCGACCTGCTTGAGCAGCGCATCGCCGACCGGGTGGCCGAAGCGGTCGTTGGCCGCCTTGAAATGATCGAGATCGATGGCGTAGATCGCGACCATCGCGCGGCTGCGGTCGGCGATCAGAGCCGGCAGATCCGATGCCAGCGCTGACCGGTTGTGCACCTCCGTCAACGGATCAATGCGCGACAGCCGCTCGAACTGCTCCCTGAGATGGATCTGCCCCACCGACGATTTGTGGCTCAGCCGCAGCAGCTCGAATCCAGCCAGCAGAAAGATGATCATCACGAGCGCAAGCCCGAGATGCGGCAGATCGTGCTGCATCAACGCGACCGTGACGGCGGGAAGACTCAACAGGCTCAACGCAGCAACGGCGAGCTGGGGAAGCAGCGCCAGGCGAGAGACGAGACTGGCGCCGAAGCCGAAGCCGAAGCTGAGCGCCAGGGTCGAACAGGTCTGATCCTGGAGCTGCAGACTGCGCGCAGCCATCAAGCCCAGCAGCAGCGAAAGGATGAGGGTGGAGATCGCACATGGTCGTCGCAGCTTCAGGATATCATCCTTGCCGAGAGGCCGCTCACTCGCCATGCGCCGTCGAGAGGCGCGCACGCTGAGCATCCTCGCCATCGTCAGGCAAACGCCGAGAACTCCCAGCACGCCGGTGACCGCGAAATCGCCGGTGTGCCATGCGATGATCCCGCTGGCGATCGCAAGCGAAACCGCCAACAGGATCAACGGCACCAGCGAGCCGTGCAGCGTTTTCACGAGCTCGACATGAACCGCGTCGGAAATTGACGCCGGATCCTTCCCCATCCTCAATAAAAACATGGCGCGTCTCCAAAAAAATCGCGCCCACGGTACGACACAGCCGGTAAAATTACGGCGCGCCTGATCCTTCAAAGTTTAAGGAAAGCGTCTCGCGCGTCCTGAAACCCGGCTGCATGCCTTTGCGATTGATTAACTTCGTTCGCCCTCGCTCCTCTGAGCAGATCAGGTCACCCTGCCCCGCTTCGGCTCGACGATCTCGAACATGCGCGGAAACTCGTCCATCAGCGACATCAGCTCGGCGAGCCGCATCGGGTTGCCGACGAAGGTGATCTTTCCGGCCGCCACCGCCTCCGGAAACGTCGTCGCCTTGGCGATGATCTCGTCCAGCGTGGCGCGCGCCAGCGTGAAGCCGGCGTCGGCCGTGGAGGCCTGCACGCCGACGGCGTAGGTCAGCGCGCAATTCTGCAAGGTCAGCACGAAGCGCTCGCCGGTGTCGGTGAACGACCAGTTCAGCACGATGTGCTTGCCCTCGGCCTTCGGCCCGTTCAGGCGCACGCCGAGCACGTCCCACAATTGCTCGGTGCGCAATGCGGCCAGGGTCTCGCGCGGCATGCCCGGCCGTGCCGGCACCTCCGGCATGCCGTGGCGCAGCTCCTGCGCCCCGAACAGATAGGCGTTGCGCCAGGTCGCGCTCTCCGCGGCATAGCCGAGCTGCTCCAGCGTATCAGCCAGCAGCGCGCGGGCACTGGCGTTGTCGGGATCGGCGAAGACGAGATGACCGACCGCTTGCGCGACGAAGCGAAACTCGCCCTTGGCGTAGTCGTCGCGCGCCCGCGCCAGCAACGCGTCGGCCCCGCCCATGTACGCGACGTATTTCCGGCCGGCGTCGGCCGGCGGCAACGGATCGAGATTGACCGGATTGGCGTCGTACCAGCCGAGATATTTCTGATAGATCGCCTTCACGTTATGCCGGATGTGGCCGTAATAGCCGCGCGCGTGCCAGGCGCCGTCGAGACTCTTCGGCAAGCTGATCTGCTCGGCGATCTCGCTCGCGGTCAGGCCGTGGTTCATCAGCCGCAACGTCTGGTCATGCGCGAATTTGTAGAGGTCGCGCTGCTCGCGGATCATGCCGTCGACGCGGCTGGCGCCCCACACCGGCCAATGGTGCTGGCCGCACATCACCTCGGCCTTGCCGCCCCAGAGCTGCAGCGCCTCGCCGAGATATTTCGACCACGCCAGCGCGTCGCGCACGTCGGCGCCGCGAAACGGCAGCAGATTGTGGAAGTTGTGGGTGCAGTTCTCGGCGAGGTTCAGCAGCCGGTAGCGCGGCACATAGAAATGCATCTCCGCGGGCGCCTCGCTGTTCGGCGCCATCTGGAATTCGAAGCTGAGCCCGTCGATGGTCCTGGTGTCGCCGGTCGCCATGATCAGGTCGGTCGGCCGCAGCAGCGCCACGCCGCCGGCCGCCATGGTCTTGCCGAGACCGCAATCGACATGGCCCTTCGGGCCCTTGGCGAGCAACGGACCGAACTGATATTGCGCCCGGCGCAGCATCGCCGGACCGGCGATGATGTTCTCGGAGACCGCATGCTCGATGAACAGGTTCGGCGCGATCAGCGGCACCTGGCCGCTGGTGACTTCATCTTCGCTGACCACCCCACGAGCGCCGCCCCAGTGATCGGTGTGGGTGTGCGTGAACATGACGGCCGTCACCGGCCTGGTGCCGCGATGCTGATAGTACAATTCGAGAGCGGCGCGCGCGCCCTCGATCGAGGTCAGCGTATCCACGACGATGACGCCGGTGTCGCCCTCGATCAGCGTCATGTTGGCGATGTCGAGCCCGCGCACCTGATAGACGCCGGGCACGACCTCGAACAGGCCGTGATGCATGTTCAGCTTCGCCTGCCGCCACAGGCTCGGGTTCACGGTGTCCGGCGCCTGCTCGGCCTCGAGGAAGCCGTAGGGCGCGAGGCTCCACACGGTACGCCCCTGCGCCGTCGTGACCTTCGCCTGGTCGATGGAGCCGAGAAAGCCGCGCGCCGCGTCATCGAAATCTGCGGTATCGCCGAACGGCAGCGCCGCCAGCATGGCCTGTTGTGCCGCCCTCACGGCCTCCGTGGCGTCCTTCGGCTCCTTGGAGCTGTCAGCATTCACCGGCCCATTCATGGCTTCTGTCCTCCCGCAACGACGCTTTTGACGCGATGCTAATGCGGGGATCAGGCGAGCGCAAATCGGCGGCCGCAGCTCACGCGGCCGCGGCCACTTCCGATCACGCGACGACGGCTCGATCAGCGTCGCCCGCAGCAACTGACGCGTCCGACCGCAGCGACAACGACGACCTCATGCCGAGGCGCGCCAGCAGCTCGGCATCGCGGTCCGCCTGCGGATTGGCCGTGGTCAGCAGCACGTCGCCGATGAAGATGGAATTGGCGCCGGCGAGCAGGCACAGGCTCTGCAACTCGTCGCTCATGTATTGCCGGCCGGCCGACAAGCGCACCACGCTTGCGGGCATCATGATCCTGGCCACTGCGATCAGCCGCACCAGTGCAATTCCGTCTGGCCGATCGGCCGTGTCGTTGACCGGCACGCCCTTGACCTCGTTCCACAGGTTGATCGGCACGCTATCCGGATGCGCCTTGAGATTGGCCAGCAGCACCAGCATGCCGAGACGATCGTCGACCGCCTCGCCCATGCCGATGATGCCGCCGCAGCACACCTTGATGCCGGCGTCGCGGACATGCGCCAGCGTGTCGATGCGATCCTGCAGAGTTCGGGTGCTGATGATGCGGTCGTAGAATTCCGGCGAGGTATCGACGTTGTGATTGTAGAAGTCGAGCCCGGCCTGCTTGAGGCGCACCGCCTGCGGCGGCGTCAGCATGCCCAGCGTGACGCAGGTTTCCAGGCCCAGATCCTTCACCGCGCTGACCATGTCGCAGACCTCGTCGAGATCGCGATCCCTGGGACTGCGCCAGGCGGCCGCCATGCAGAAGCGCTCAGCGCCCGCGTCCCTGGCGCGCTGCGCGGTGGCGACGACCGCGTCGCGGTCCATCAGCTTCGTCGCCTTGAGCCCGGTGTCGTAATGCGCGCTCTGCGAGCAGTAGCCGCAATCCTCCGGGCATCCACCGGTCTTGATGCTGAGCAGGCTCGCCGTCTCCAGCCGCGTCGGATCGAAGTGCCGGCGGTGCACCGACTGGGCCAGGAACATCAGGTCCGGAAATGGCAGCCCGTAAAGGGCTTCGGCTTGGTCCCTGGTCCAATCATGGCGGATTGCGCCGCCCTGCTCGCCCCCATCAGAACACGCACGACCCACACTCACCATGCCGCGACTCCAAATTATAGATTTTCATAGAGTTTATCTATGAAAACTGTATCTCAACACCGTAAAACATGCTCCCTCCTCGCGCAGCAGCTTTTCTAATAGATAATCTATAACCATGCAGGACGAGAATCTCACCACCGCCCATCGCATCGCCGAGGCGATTACCGAGCAGATCGTCAGCGGCGCGCTGGCGCCTGATGCGCCGCTACGGCAGGACCACATCGCGCGCGAGTTCGGCTCCAGCCACGTTCCGGTGCGCGAGGCGTTCCGCCAGCTCGAGGCACTCTATCTGGTGGTCGCTGCGCCCCGGCGCGGCGTGCGGGTGGCACCGCTCGATGCGAAGTCGACCAGGGAAATCGTCGAGATGCGGGTGGCGCTCGAAGTCATTGCGCTGCGCAACGCCGCACCGCGCTACACGCCGGCGCATCTCGCCGCGATCGAGCTGGCATTGATCGAGGCCGACAACGCCGAGACGATCCAGGAGTTCGAGACCGCCAACCGCGCCTTCCACCGCGCCCTCGTCACGCCCTGCGCGATGCCGCGCCTGCTTTCGAGCCTCGACGGCTTGCGGCTCGCCAATTCGCGCCTGGTCCTCGCCATGGCCCGCAACGCCGGCTGGCGTCCGCGCACCAACCAGGATCACCGCCTGATCCTGCAGGCGTTGCGTGAACGGCAGATCGGACATGCCTGCGAGCTGCTGACCAGGCATAACCAGACGATCGAGCGGCTGGCCCGGCTGGGCTTGTAGTTGGCCATAGCTTGATGTGCGCGAACCGTTCTGATGTCCGCACACGTAAAGGTCGTCTAAGACTCCACGCCTCACTTGGCTCAAGGGGTTCTCTCGGCTTGATACCGCGCTCCCTCCCCACGTCGTTCCGGGGCGCGCGCAGCGCGAGCCCGGAATCCATACCCACAGGAGAGGGTGTGAGGCACATACGTCATGGGCATCTCGCGACACACCTCTCCCTGTGGCTATGGATTCCGGGCTCGCGCTGCGCGCGCCCCGGAATGACGGAGCAAGACAGCCGTAGCGCGCAAGGCGGAGAGACCGGAGCTGCGGCCATGTCGATCATCATCCATAGCCGGTTGCCGTCTCGCGGCCTTCGCGCATAAGCCCATGCGCCCATGAAGGCTGGGGTCCTCCTCCGCTCCCGTGTACATGCTCATCGGAGCGGCACCCGCCAACCGAAGGTCCTCATGTCCAACCGCCATCACGCTTCGAAGCTCGCCGGCGACGGCTCCGAGGACGGCCTGGCGCCGGGCCGGCGGCCCTGGGCGGTCGCGGCGATCTTCACTGCGCTGGCGATGGCCTCGCTCGATGTCGCGATCGCCAACATCGCACTGCCGGCGATCTCGGCGGATCTCCACGTCTCTCCGGCCGAGGTGGTCTGGGTGGTCAACATCTACCAGATCGCGCTGGTGGCGACCTTGCTGCCGCTCGGCGCGCTCGGCGAGATCGTCGGCCACCAGCGCATTTATCTCGGCGGCCTCTTGCTGTTCACGCTGGCGTCGGTCGGCTGCGCGCTGGCCTGGTCGCTGCCGACCCTGGTGATCGCGCGCTTGCTGCAGGGACTCGGCGCCAGCGGCATCATGAGCGTCAACACCGCGCTGGTGCGCTACGTCTATCCCGGAAAGATGCTGGGCCGCGGCCTCGGCCACAACGCGCTGGTCGTCGGCATCTCCTTCACCTTCGGTCCGACCGTTGCGTCCGCCATTCTCTCGCTCGGCTCGTGGCCGTGGCTGTTTGCCATCAACCTGCCGTTCGGCCTGATCGCAATCGCCATCGGCATGAAGATGCTGCCATCAACGCCGCGCGCCGACCACGGCTTCGACTTCCTCGGCGCCGGCCTCGCCGCCTTGTGCCTCGGGCTGTTCATCACCGGCATCGGCAGCGCCGCGCATGGTGCAACGCCGGCCATGGTCGCTGCCGAGCTCGCAGGCGCACTCATCCTCGGCATCATCCTGACGCGACGCCAGGCCGACCACCCCGCGCCGATGCTGCCGATCGACCTGTTCCGCCGCGGCGTCTTTGCGCTGTCGGCAGCGACCGCGGTGTGCTCCTTCTCGGTCCAGGGCCTCGGCTTCGTGTCGCTGCCGTTCTACTTCGAGGACATTCTGCAGCGCTCGCAGGTCGAGACCGGGTTCTTCATGACACCGTGGCCGCTCGCAGTGACGATCATGGCGCCGATCGCCGGACGGCTGTCGGATCGCTTTCCCGCCGGCCTGCTCGGCGGCATTGGGCTCGTCATGCTCGGGACCGGCATGGCGCTGCTCGCGACGCTGCCGGACGATCCGAGCATCGCCAACATCGTCTGGCGTATGCTGATCTGCGGCATCGGGTTCGGCTTCTTCCAGGCGCCGAACATGAAGGCCATCATGTCGAGCGCTCCGCCGCATCGCAGCGGCGGCGCCAGCGGCATCGTCGCGACGGCGCGGCTGACCGGACAGACCACGGGTGCGGCGCTGGCCGCGCTGTGCTTCAGCCTCGCGGGACGCGAAGGTGCGACTCTCGCTCTTGCGCTCGGCGCGGGTTTCGCCGTGCTCGGCAGCGTGATGAGTTTCCTGCGGCTTGCGGTTGCACCACCGCGCGGATCCTGAGCGCCAGCAACAAACAACACCGGCTCATCACGAATCTTCCGCGCCGCAAACGCATATTCTTGATTTGAAGGATTCCAACGTTCGCGCCACAGTGCGCCCCGCAGTTCAACTGGTGAGTTGAACGAACGGGGATCTGCGATGGCAAACCTGACGATTAACGGCAAAGTTTATACTCTCGACGTCGAGCCCGACACGCCGCTGCTGTGGGCGATCCGCGAGAACGCTGGTTTGACCGGCACCAAATATGGTTGCGGCATTGCACAATGCGGCGCCTGCACCGTGCATCTCGACGGCACCGCCGTGCGCTCCTGCGGCATCACCGTCTCCGAGGCGGTGGGCAAGCAGATCACCACCATCGAGGGGCTCGCGAGCGGCAACGGCCTGCACAAGGTGCAGCAGGCCTGGCTCGAGAACGACGTGCCGCAATGCGGCTATTGCCAGAGCGGGATGATCATGGCCGTCGCCGCGCTGCTCAAGGACAATCCGAAGCCGAGCGACCAGGACATCAACGACGCCATCACCAACATCTGCCGCTGTGGAACCTTCGCGCAGGTGCGCGAGGCGATCCACGCCGCCGCCAACGCCTGAGGAGGACGGCATGAACCAGCAGATAACGCCGCGCCTCAACCGCCGGTCCTTCGTCGTCGGCGCCGCCGCGCTGGGCGGCGGCCTCGCACTCGGCCTCGACATTCCCTTCGGCGGCCCTCAGGTGGTGCGCGCCGCGGATGGCTCGCCCGAGGTCAACGCCTGGGTCGTGATCCGGCCCGACGACACCGTGGTGATCCGCATCGCCCGCTCCGAGATGGGCCAGGGCTCGCTGACCGGTCTCGCTCAGCTCGTCGCCGAGGAGCTCGCCTGCGACTGGAGCAAGGTGACAACCGAATATCCGACGCCGGGCCAGAACGTCGCGCGCAAGCGCGTGTGGGGTGATTTCTCCACCGGCGGCAGCCGCGGCATCCGCGCGTCGCACGACTATGTTCGCAAGGGCGGCGCTGCCGCACGCATGATGCTGATCCAGGCCGCCGCCGACGAGTGGAAGGTGCCGGCCGCCGAATGCACCGCTGCCAACAGCGTCATCACGCACAAGGCCTCGGGCAAGACCACCACCTACGGCAAGGTCGCGGAGGCCGCGGCAAAGCTGACGCCACCGGCGGACGTCAAGCTGAAGGATCCGAAGGACTGGACGCTGATCGGCAAGGGCGTCAAGCGGCTCGACACCGCCGACAAGGTCAACGGCGCGATGATCTACGGCGCCGACATGAAGCTGCCCAACATGCTCAACGCCGCAATCAAGGACTGTCCGGTCACCGGCGGCAAGCTGAAGAGCTATGACGAGGCCAAGATCGCCGGCATGAAGGGCGTCAAGAAGGTGGTGGCGGTCGACGGCACGGCCGTGGCCGTCGTCGCCGACACCTGGTGGCACGCCAAGATCGCGCTCGACGCGCTGCCGATCGTGTGGGACGAAGGCGACAACGCCAAGGTGTCCTCGGCGTCGATCAACAAATGGCTCGCGGAAGGGCTGGAGTCCGGCCCCGCTTTCGTCGGCAATGAGAATGGCGACGCCAAGGCTGCGCTGGCGAGCGCGGTGAAGAAGGTCGAGGCCGTCTACAATTATCCCTATCAGAACCACGCCACCATGGAGCCGATGAACGCGACCGCGCTCTACACGGCGGATCGCTGCGAAGTGTGGTGCGGCACGCAGAATGGCGAGGCGGCGTTCGCCGCGGTGCTGGAGGCCTCAGGACTTCCGGCCGACAAATGCGAGGTGCACAAGCTGATCCTCGGCGGCGGCTTCGGCCGGCGCGGCCAGACCGACTATGTCCGCCAGGCGGTGAAGATCGCCAAGGAGATGCCGGGCACGCCGGTCAAGCTGATCTGGTCGCGCGAGGAGGACATGACGCATGGCCGCTATCACCCGATCACGCAGTGCAAGCTGACCGGCGGCTTCGACGCCGACAACAACCTGACCGCGCTGCACATGCGCATCTCCGGCCAGTCGATCCTGTTCAGCCTGCGGCCCGACGCGCTGGTCAACGGCAAGGACCCCGCGACCTTCCAGGGGTTGGCATCATCAGGCGAGGCGACGATCGGCTATTCCGTGCCGAACCTGCTGATCGAGCATTCGATGCGCAACCCGCACATCAATCCGGGCTTCTGGCGCGGCGTCAACGTGAACCAGAACGCGATCTATCTCGAATGCT
This sequence comes from Bradyrhizobium sp. HKCCYLS2038, assembly GCF_051167655.1. NCBI lineage: Bacteria > Pseudomonadati > Pseudomonadota > Alphaproteobacteria > Hyphomicrobiales > Nitrobacteraceae > Bradyrhizobium > Bradyrhizobium sp. HKCCYLS2038. The sequence goes on from NZ_JBNPTM010000005.1 coordinate 468,492, forward strand.
TCATGGACGAGCTCGCCAACGCCGCCGGCCAGGACCCGCTGGAGTTCCGCCGCAAGCTGATGGCTAAGAACCCCAAGCATCTCGCGGTGCTGAATGCGGTCGCCGAGAAGATCGGCTGGAGCACGCCGGCGCCGCAGGGCGTCTATCGCGGGCTGGCCCAGCTGCACGGCTACGGCAGCTACGTCGCGGGCGCGGCCGAGATCTCGGTGATCGACGGCACCAAGATCAAGGTTCACCGCATCGTCGCCTCGACCGATCCGGGCTATGTCGTGAATCCGGCGCAGGTCGAGCGGCAGATCGCAGGCTCCTTCGTCTACGGCCTGTCGGCGCTGTTCTATGGCGGCTGCACGGTGAAGGACGGCCGCATCGAGCAGACCAATTTCGACACCTACAACTCGATGCGCATCGCCGAGATGCCGAAGGTGGAAGCGGTCATGGTTCCCAGCGGCGGCTTCTGGGGCGGCGTCGGCGAGCCGACGATCGGCGTCGCAGCTCCTGCGGTGCTGAATGCTTATTTCGCCGCCACCGGCAAACGCATCCGCTCGGTGCCGCTGCGCGACCAGAACATCACCTTCGCATGACAGGCGTGGCGGCGGCCGTTGGGAACAATGGCCGCCGCGATGCTATTCTGAAATGATGAGAATGTCCCGACAGCGCACGCGCAGAGAGGTCGGCGGCCTGATCGCGGCAAGCGTTGCGATGATCGCCGCGCCCGCCGTGCTGCGCGCGCAGACGGCGGCGCGAATCGTCGTAATCGGCGGCGGCTTTGGCGGCGCCAGTTGCGCCCGCGCGCTGCATCAGGCCGACCGCAAGCTCGACGTCACGCTGGTCGAGGCCAACAGGACATTCACCTCATGTCCCCTCAGCAACGAGGTCATCGCCGGGCTGCGTGACATCAGTGCCCAGCAATTCAGCTACGACAGGATCGCGGCCGAGGGCGTGCGCGTCGTGTTGCAAGCCGCCACGGCGATCGATGCACAGGCGCACAAGGTGACGCTCGCCGACGGTACGACGCTGGCCTATGACCGCCTCGTGCTGGCGCCGGGCATCGACATCGATTTCCAGGCCTTGCAAGGCTACGACGAAGCGGCGTCTCAGCTGATGCCGCACGCCTACAAGGCCGGCGAGCAGACGCTGCTGCTGCGACAACAGATCGAGGCGATGCCGGATGGCGGCACGGTCGCCATCGCGGTGCCCGCCAATCCCTCGCGCTGCCCGCCGGCGCCTTACGAGCGCGCCAGCCTGATCGCGCATTATTTGAAGGCACACAAGCCGAAGTCGAAGGTGCTGATCCTCGACGCCAAGGATAGCTTCTCGCAACAAAAGCTGTTCGAGCAGGCGTGGCAACGGCTCTACCCGGGCATGATCGAGCGCATTCCCTTGTCGCAAGGCGGCCGCGTCACCGGCGTCGACGTTGGCACGCGTACCGTGGTCACCGAGTTCGGCAACTACAATCCCGATGTCGCCAACGTCATCCCGCCGCAGAAGGCCGGCCGCATCGCCGTGATCGCCGGCGCCGTCGACCGCACCGGCTGGTGCCCGGTCGACGCTTCGACCTTCGCCTCGAAGCTCATACCGGACGTCCACGTCATCGGCGACGCCTGCCTCGGCGGCGGCATCCCGAAATCGGCCGGCGCCGCACAGGCGCAGGGCAAGGCCTGTGCGGCCGTGATCGCGCGCGACCTGATCGCACGGCGGTCCGAGCCGCCGCCGCTGACCGGCATCTGCTACAGCCTCGTCGCGCCGGACTACGCGTTCTCGCTGTCGGGCGTCTATCAACCCAAAGGGGATCTGTTCGCCGAAGTCGAGGGCGGTAAGACAAGCCCGATCGACGCCCCGCAGGCTACACGCGCCGCCGAGGCGGAGGCTGCGGCGAGCTGGTTCAAGGCGCTGACCCATGACGCCTTCGGCTAGCCGGCTCATCGCCGTCATCCTTGCCGCCCTTCCCGCCGCTGCGGCCGCGCAGGAGCTGAAGACGTACGCGATCAGCGGCGACGGCATCCCGGACTCGCTCACCGGTCAGCCCGGCGATGCCGCGCGCGGCCGCACACTGCTGCTCGCGCGCAGCTCGACCTGCATCCTCTGCCACTCCGGCCCGTTCCCCGAAGTGCGCTTCCAGGGCGACCTCGCGCCGAGCCTCGCCGGCGCGGGTGGCCGTTCCACCGCTGCGCAGTTGCGGCTGCGGCTGGTCGATGCCTCCAGGATCAATCCGGCGACGATCATGCCGTCCTACTATCGGGTCGACGGCCTGACACGCGTCGGTTCCGCCTGGCGCGACAAGCCGATCCTGTCGTCGCAGCAGATCGAAGACATCGTCGCCTATCTCGCGACTTTGCGCGAGTGAGCCCACATGAGCCGCATGACCGACCCGCTCTCTCTGTCCCGCCGCCATCTATTGCAACTGGCCGGAACGGCCGCGGCAGCCAGCGCGCTGCCGCTGATCACCGTTCGCCCGGCGCGGGCGACGCCGGCGATGCTGTCGGCCGCCATCCGCAACGTCGTCGGCGACGCCAAGGTGAGCGTCGGCAAGGTCCGGCTCGACATTCCGCCGCTGGTCGAGAACGGCAACACCGTGCCGATGACCGTCAGCGTCGATCACCCGATGACGCCCGACAGCTACGTCAGGAGCATCCACGTCTTCAACGAGAAGAACCCGCAGCCCAACGTCGCCAACTTCCATCTGACGCCGGGCGCCGGCCGCGCCCAAGTCGCGACGCGGATCCGGCTCGCCGATACGCAAAAGGTGGTCGCGATCGCAAAACTCTCCGACGGCTCGTTCTGGTCGGCGACCGTCGACATCATCGTGACCTTGGCCGCCTGCACCGAGGAGATGCCGTGATGGCTGCAGCCCTCGTCAACGTGCCGCCGAAGGCCAAGCGCGGCGCGGTCATCGAGATCAAGACGCTGATGAGTCACGTCATGGAGACGGGCTATCGCCACACCGCGGCCGGCGAGGTGGTGCCGCGCGACATCATCACCAGCTTCAGCTGCAGGTTCAACGGCACCGAGATCTTCCGCGCCGACCTGTTCCCTGCGATCGCCGCCAACCCGTATCTGTCGTTCTTCACCACGGCCAGCGAGAGCGGCCGCTTCGAGTTCGAATGGATCGGCGACAACGGCTTTGTCGCCAACGCGTCGGCAGCGATCACGGTCGAATGATGCGGCGCGCCTGGCTCGCTGTGATGGCTCTGCTCGGCGCCGCGCTGCCTGTGCTGGCCGGAGAGATTGCCGAGTCCGAGCGCCGCTCCGGCTCCACGTTCATGTCGGCCGACACCAAGGCGATGCAGGACGACGACACCGCCAATCCCGCGATGCTGTCGGTGCTCGACGGCGAGACGCTGTGGACGACGAAGGCCGGCGCAGCGAACAAATCATGCAACGACTGCCATGGCGCGGCGGACGTCAGCATGAAGGGTGTGGCGACGCGTTATCCGGCCTTCGATGCCGCGAGCGCCGCCCCCGTCGATCTCGGCCAGCGCGTCAATCTCTGCCGCAAGCAGCACCAGAACGCCGAGCCGTTCGCACCGGAGAGCCGCGAGCTGCTGGCGCTGACGGCGCTGATCGCCAAGCAGTCGCGCGGCATGCCGATCACCACCGGCGACGATCCGCGGCTCGCGCCGTTCGTGGCGCGCGGACGCGCGCTGTTCACGCAACGGCAGGGCCAGCTCAATCTCGCCTGCAGCACTTGCCACGACGACAATTGGGACAAGCACCTCGCCGGCTCCGCGATCACGCAGGGGCAGCCCACGGGCTATCCGATCTACCGTCTGGAATGGCAGGGCATGGGCTCGCTGCAACGCCGCCTCCGCGGCTGCATGACCGGCATCCGCGCGCAGGCGTTCGACTTCGACGCACCCGACATGATCGCGCTGGAGCTGTACCTGATGTCCCGCGCGCGAGGGATGGCGCTGGAGGCACCGGCCGTGCGGCCGTGAGGATCAATCGGCGTTGCGGCGCAGGTGCACCTCGCCCCGCTCGCGGCAGGTCAATCACATATGAACATTTGGGGCTCTCGCGGCGTTCACCCCTCGCAGTTAGTTACTCCGTCATGCCCGGGCTTGACCCGGGCATCCACGTCTTTCTTTCCCGAACAACGACGTGGATGGCCGGGTCAAGCCCGGCCATGACGGCGGAGAGATCTTCGGCCACCCGAGATCCTCACGCCCCCGCCTTGCGTCCCTTCCCTGTGCCGGCCGAGATCGCGTCGATTGCCGCCGCGGGCCCCTCCGAGGCTTGCTTCATCAGTGGGTCGGCGGCGATGAAGTCGATGAAGGTGCGCACCTTGGCAGAGAGATATTTGCGGCTCGGATAGACGGCCAGCAGCGGCACCCGGATCGTCATGGCCTCCGGCAGCACCGTTTCGAGCCGTCCGGCTGCGAGGTCATCGGCCATCAGCCAGCGCGGCAGCACCGCCATGCCCATGCCGGCGACGGCGGCATGGTGCAGCAGGGTCTCGTTGCCGCTGATCAGCACGTCCCGGAGCGCCAGGGTCACCTCGCCCTCCGGGCCGGGCAACGTGAGCGCCTTGGCGAGAAACAGCGCATATCTCAGGAACGCATGGCCTTCGAGCTCGCGCAGCGTCGCCGGCCGTCCGGCCGTCGCGAGATAGCTCGGGGCAGCCACCAGCTGCATCAGGATCGGCGGCAGCGGACGCGCGATCAGCCCGTCGCCCGGCGTCGGCGACACGCGCAGCGCCAGATCGAAACCCTCCTCGACGAGGTTCACCAGCCGGCCGCTGAGATCGAGATCGAGCACGACATCAGGATGCCGCGCGCGGTAGGCCGCGAGCACGCCGGCAAACAGCGGATTGGCGAACCAGACGGGCGCGCTGACCTTCAGGGTGCCGCGCGGGATCACCGTGGCCCTGCTGACGACCGCCTCGGCCTCGTCGAGCTGATCGAGCATCGGACGCACCTGGTCGAAATAGACCTGGCCCGCCTCGGTCAGGCCGACGCGCCGGCTGGTGCGATTGAGCAGCCGGGTCGACAGCCGCTGCTCCAGCTGCATGACGTGCTTCGAGGCCATCGCCGGCGACATGTTCAGGCGGTCTGCCGCCGCGACGAAGCTCTTGAGCTCGGCGACCTGGCAGAACACCCGAATACTGACCAGCGTATCCATCATCAACCCAGGGGAAATAATACTTCAACAACGAGCATAATGATCAAACTGGAAGAAATCATCAATGTCTTGGCACGATTTTCAACCTTGGAGACCCCTCGATGTCCGCGACCACGACCAACGACCTCCCGCTGCAGCCCTCCCTCGCGCTGCGCATCGGCCTCTGGACCGCCCAGGTGCTCGTGTTTGCCCTGTTCACCTTCTCCGGCGTGATGAAGACGTTCACGCCAATCCACGATCTCGCGCAGATGATGCCGTGGGCCGGCGAGTATTCGGTCACCTTCGTGCGCACGATCGGCCTGATCGACATGGCGGGCGGCCTCGGCATCCTCTTGCCGTCGCTGACCCGGATCATGCCGCGCCTGACCGTCCTCGCGGCGCTCGGCTGCGCCACGCTGCAGGTGTTCGCCTTCGTGTTTCACATCTCGCGCGGCGAAGGCGCGGTGACGCCGCTCAACATCGTGATGCTGGCGCTGTCACTGTTCGTGCTGTGGGGCCGCAACGGCAAGGCGCCGGTCGCGCCGCGCGGTTGAGCCGGCGGCCGCCTAACGACGTCATTCCGGCGCAAGGCCGACAGGCCTCCCCCGGAATGACGACGCGTCAGATGGCGTGATGCGGTCGACCTACTCTGCCGGCGCCGCGTGCATGTCGGTCTGCGGCACGTAGCTCTCGGACATGCCGAGCCGGCCCAGCGCAAACAGTCCGCCTGCCACCACGACATAGGCCAGCGCCACCGCCGGCGTCACGCCGATGCCGACGGCTTCGCCGTGCATGAAACCGAAGAACGTCATGACCGCGCCGGCGAGCGCAAACGCCGCCGCCTTGGTGAAGTCGCGCTCGATCACGAACACGCCGATGGCGCCGAGCACGAGGCCGGCGAGGATCGAGCCGCCGCCCATCACTTCCAAGCCGTGATACAGCACGCCCTGCTGCGGCAGCGCCGCGATCGCGGCGGTCTTGACAGCATCGACCTTGTCCGCCGCCAGACCGCCGACGCTCTGCGCCGCCGTCACCGTCGAGGCCAGCATGGTGTCGATCTGCAGCTTGGCCCAGGCCGCGAGATGCGGCGTGAACGCCAGCACGATCGCCGGCGCGTGCTTGACCGGCGTGGTCTGGAACGCCTGCGCGCCGATCAGCATGCCGATGTACAGCAGGATCGGCGAGATCGCGACCACCGGCACCAGCGCCAGCAGCACCGAGATGATGCCGAGCCAGGACAGCACGATCACCATCAGGCCGGTCGCCGCGGAATAGCCGATGCGGCCGCCCATCGCCTTCCAGCCGGGATGGCCGATATAGACCGCGTTGATGAACGGGTTGCCCATCATGCAGCCGATCAGGCTGACGATGCCGTCGGCGGTCAGCACCCGCGTGGTCGGATACTCGTCGCCTGCGGCTTCCGCGCTCTCGACGTTGTCCATCGCCTCGACGAGGTCGTAGATGCCGAACGGTATCGCGGTCACCAGGATAATGCCGAGATATTCGAAGCCAGAGAACACCGTGCCGAACGCCGGCAGCGGCACCGAGAAGCCGAAGCTCGCAAAGGCATCGCCCACGCCCTTGACGCTGAGGCCGCCGAGCCCGAGGCCGAACAGGTTGGAGCCCCAGGCGATGACCATGCCGACGGCGATCGCAACGAGGCCGGCGGGCAGGCCCTTCGGATATTTCACGCCGCCGAACCAGCTGACGAGGATGATCGCGAAGCACACCAGGCCGATCTGCGGCGTCATGTACATCTCGAGCGCCGGCCGCATCGAGATGAAGGTGACGGAGACGCCGGCCAACGTGCCGAGCAGCGCCGCGCGCGGCGTGATCTTGCGGATATACGGCGCGATGAAGCCGCCGATCATCAGGATGAAGCTCTGGAAGAACACCCAGACGAGGCCTGCCGACCAGCCCTTCAGCGGATCGCCGGTCTTGAGCGTGATCGGCAGCATGATCACGAAGGTGACGATGAACATGTGCGGCACGCTGACGCCGGACGGCAGCGCACAGACGTCGGTCCGCCCGGTCTTCTGCGCGAGACGATAGGCGAGGAACGCGTAGTACAACGTCGACAGGCACATCATCAGGCCGAGCGCCGGCAGGATGCGGCCGAACACCAGGCTGTCCGGCATCTTCAGCACGAAGCGCAACAGACCGGTGAGGACGAGCATGTTGACGAGGATGTTGGTGCCGAAACCGAAGAACGCGTTCCAGTCTCCGGGTGTCCAGAGCACCGGCTTGAAATCCGCCTTGACCGAGCTTGCCGTCCCGCTTCCGCTCATCGCCTTGCTCCCCTGTTGCCTGCAGCGACTACATGATCGAACTCATTCGTCTCGACGCGTCTCTCAGCCCAATTCTCAAAGCATGGCCTTCAGCACTGCGGCGGAGTCCGCCACCCAGCCGAAGATGCCGCCCTGGGCCTTGATCATCTTCAGGCCCATTTCGTGGAATTCCGGAAAGTAGGAGGCGCAGCCGTCGGCGATGACGACGCAGCGGTAGCCGCGGTCGTTGGCTTCGCGCACGGTGGTGTTGACGCAGACCTCGGTGGTGACGCCGCACACCAGCAGATTGGCGATGCCGTGCTGCTTGAGCACGTCGCCGAGTTCGGTGGCGTAGAACGCGCCCTTGCCCGGCTTGTCGATCACCACCTCGCCGTCGACCGGATAGAGCGCGGGAATGATGTCGTGACCGGCCTCGCCGCGAATGAGAATGCGCCCCATCGGGCCGGGATCGCCGATGCGCAGGGACGGCGCGCCGCGCTCCACCTTGGCCGGCGGCGCATCCGAGAGGTCCGGCTTGTGGCCCTCGCGCGTGTGAATGACGAGCATGCCCGTCTTTCGCGCCGCCGCCAGCACGCTGGCGATCGGGCCGACTGCGCGCGCCAGTTGCGACACGTCGTTGCCGAGCGTCTCGCCGAAACCGCCTGGCTCCATGAAGTCGCGCTGCATGTCGATGATGAGAAGCGCGGTCGCGGACAGATCGAGCGTGATCGGCTCCGGTTCGGCCGCGATCATCGTCCCAGCCGATGCAGTTGAGTCCGCCATGTCAGCCGCCTGCTCCCCACGAGAATGGATCGCAAGTAGCGAAGCAAGCGCTGTGCCATTGCGTACAATCGGCCCAGGCTTGCCCTGACTTTGGAACTTCCAACTAATTCAATGGCTTGAGGCGCCGGCCGGCGCCGCCTGGTCGCGAGGCAGCCGCCCGTGCCGCTACTGCGCGCCTATTTGTTGAGCGCCGCTGCACGCGCGCGCGGAGCGCTGACGGCAAGCAGCCGTGCTTCGCAGACGCAAGCCTCACCACAGCGTCGTGAGCTGCAGGCGGTAGTAGTCGAAGTCGCGTCCACGGGCATCGCGGATGTACTGGCCGGCATAGACGTGGGCGTAGAGCCCGTGCAGCTGGACGAAGCGGTTGACGTTCCAGGTCACGTCGAGCTGCCCGATCTGCGCCACGTCGAGGGATGTCGAGGTCTTCGCCGTGATGAGCGCGCCGATCGGACCATAGACGGAATCCGCCACCGATACCTTGCGAACGACATTCCAGTTCGCGCCGAGCACGAGTCGGGGCGTGACGAACAGCTGCGCATAGGGCTGAAAATTGCTGACGTTCGAGACGGACAGCAACGACATCTCCGAGATCACGCTCGCCGCCGGATAGGCGCCGGTGAAGTTGTGGAAGGCGCCGCTCTTCAGATTGTCGTCGCCGCTCGCAGTGTGGGCGCGGACGCCCAATTTGGGCGTCGCGCCTCGAAGTCCCTCGACCGGAGCAAACCGGTAGCCCAGATCGGCGAACGCGCCGTAGGCGGAGATCTTTGCCGTGCCGAACGTTCCCCACTGATAGGTGGCCTCGCCGACATATTCGAAGCCGCTGAAACGGCCGGCCAGTCGCGCGCCGCCGCTCCAGCGGTCCTCGGCCGCCGTGCCGCGCGCATAGGTGGCGCTGGCCTGCTGGCGTCCATAGACATAGGCATCGATCGTAAGCGGAAGGTCGAACGGCTTGCGAACGACTGCATAGACGCCGCGGAAAGTTTCGGCGTTGAACGTGCTGTCGTCGAACGCGCCCGGCGCGATATTGACCGGGTGCGCCGCGAAGGCGCGCAGGGTCAGCAGGCGATCGTCATACTGCGCGAGAAATCCGTCGAACGATCGCCTGATGTTGGTGGGATCGCGCACCGCAAGCCAGCGGGAATCGCCGAGATGGAGCTCCTGCCGGCCAGACCGCAGCATGGCCGTCCCCGAAGCGACCGGCAGCGTGACGTCGACGAAGGCTTGGCGCAGGTCGGGCTCACTCTGATCATAGGCCCGCTGCACCGGGCGGCCGCCCTCGGCGGCCGCGTCGAACTGGACGAAGGCGCGAAACACCGAGCCGATGTGCAGGTCGACATGCTGGAAGAAACGTCCCTGGTTCGACCCCCAGTCGTATCCGCTCTTGCCAATTCCGAACAAATAGGGGTCGTAGGCGTCGAGCCGATAGCGGACCTCGCCGCCGAGCGAGAGCCATGCGCCCGGCAAACCCGGCAGGGGGATGTATTTCATCCGCTCCCAGCCGTCCCGATCCGGCTTGTCGGCGAGGTAGGAGTAATCCTCCTGCCAGCGATACAGCCGGACTGGGGGTGCAGCCTTGGCCGCAGCGGCCTCGCTTTTTGCCTCGGTCTCTTCAGCCCATGCCGGAAGACCGGACGCCAGCGCCGATGCAACGAGGCTTGCGGCAAGACTGCGCGTGAACGCCCGGCGAAGCCGACCGATGCGCAGCGGACCAGCCGCTTGGCTCTTGCTGCAACCCCTTGAAAACCACCCACCCATCGTCAGCTCTTCGACGCGCCGCAGCGACCGGTGCGCGCCCGACAGCCGTCGGTCGCAAACCGGTACGATCCAGCGCGCTCCCCCCTAGCGCTTCTCGTTGCGCCACACCTGATCATTCATGGTGCGGATTGTCACCGGGACCTTGGTAGCAGGTGCTGACTGATATCGGCAACATCGCTGCAAGACGCCGCATGATGCGACCAAGGGGCAACTGCAAACAACAGGGTTGCACATCTCACAGCAACAACCCGATCGAAGTCCCGCGCGCGTCACTTCCAGCTGATCGATTTCTCGAAACCATCAAAATCCGCGCGCGCGTCATCGCACGGCTTGTTCATGATGAAGCCGAGATAAAGCTCCGCGCGCGGCGCGCCATGGTAGAACTTCAGGAATGAGCACGTTGCGATGGCTCGACCGTCCTTGTCCCGGGCATCGGCAGCGAGATCCAGTTGCTCCACGATCATCCCATCCGGCCTGTGAACGATCTCATGGCGATGCCATGTGCTTCCATCGATCATGCTGGGCAAACCATCCCCGATCATGTCTGCAATCGAGCTGCGCTCCATGCGTTCCAGCTCATGCCCCCTGCCACGAACCGCAACCGTGACCTGGTCCTCATAATACATGACGATGAATGGCGGCTCTTCACCGCCGACGCTTCCCAGGATGGTGCCCTTGTGGTCTGTCTGGACGTGCCACATCGCGCCAAACGTGACGGAAAACCCGGGCGTATCGACGATCGTCGGCTCGCCCCCAAGACACGGCCGCGCGACGAGCGTGAGGGCCACGGCCAGACTGGCGATGAGCTTATGGATGATGCTCGAAGCGATATTCATCGTTTCCCCATCTGCAACTGGAGTAACGCGGACCTTCCGCAACGCAAGCCCGCAACATTGCAACTCGATCCCTAGGGATATCTGATATCGAGCCTGGGAATCCCGGTCGCGGCAGAAACCTCCCGCACGACGGCGGATGCCGTTTTGAATGAGACGTCCGTCGTTGGGATGGCGTACCAGCTGCCACTCCGGAGCTTGAAGTAGGTGCCGTACCAGGGGGGCCCGTCAGCGCTGTATTCGACAGTGCCGAGCGCAACACAATCGTCGAGCGAGCAATCGACGATCGTCTTCGTCCACCCCCAGAAGGACGTTCGCGAGAGTCTTAGTCTCCTCGCCGCGAGATCGATTTCAGCGATCCGTTGAAAGACGAAGCGACGCGATTGGTAGGCGAGTCGTCCAACGGCTTGCGGCCCGGCAGCGGGTTCAATCATGGGGAGGCCGACGCCACGGCTCTGTGCCGAGTGACACATGGCACTGCCAATCGACGAACCTTCCGAGCTAGGCCCGAGTAAATCGGCGGGTCGATGTCAATCACCATGGCTTCAATCTAGCCCGTACGATCGGCCGCCTGCAAGCTGGGCCTCGTTTTGACGCTGTCACCCCGAGCGCAGTCCGCCCTCGCCGCTAATTCTGAAAAATAAAAACATCTTGCTCTTTTTCGGAAATCATGTTTTCCTTCCTCCATCCCGCCTCACCGCAGAGGGGCGTTGCGCGCGATCGTCACGACACGCGAGGTGGGGATGCGATGGCCGCGATGGAGCCGCAGCGTGTCCTTGTGATGCGCGGACGAACGGCTCGGCGCGGACGTGAAGTCGCAGGGTCCTGATACCCCGACGCTGGTATCAAGCCGCATGGCGCTGATGCGCCGCGTGGTGATGGTGGCCAACAAGCCCGGCGCACCAGGGAGACTGCGTATAAGCGTGAAACCCATCGCGCAGGGAATGCCGGCGTGTTCGGCTTTGCCTGTGGTACCTGCCGCCTGCATTCTTTTCGCAGGCGGGCCATGGGTGAGGCCCTCACCCGGCATTCCCTGCGCCCTCTGCAATGTTTGCGAGGGACGAACGAAGAGCAGACCTCGGGCATGATGTGCCGCGAGATTGCGATGTCGTGTCCCGTGCTGTTTGAGATGTGAAGCAGTCTCTTTCCACGTGTCGTCCCGGACAAGCTGTGACGCGCGACAGCGCGGCGCAGCGCCGATCCGGGACCCATACTCCGCGGCGTTCGTGTTGGGCAAAAAGCCAATGACCAGCCGGCCTCAAAACCTCTCCCTAGGGGTATGGGTCCCGGCGTGCGCCGGGACGACAGCGGCGGGTGTTGCGCGAGACGCGCGTCTCACCTAACGCCGCGTGCGCAATTGCGCACGAGGCTGGGACGACAGCAGAGGTCGCGGCAACAGCTCAGCGTGCCGCAACGATCACGACCCCTGCCTTGCAGCTGGCTTACGCTCCACAGGATGAATGTCGATGCCGCGCAGGCGGCCGAGGCGGAGGATGTCCATGGCGACGGTGCGGCCGATGCGGTCGCGGTCGAGCACGCGGATCAGGTCGTCGACACCGTTGATGTCGACGCCGTCGAGCCTGATCACCACGTCACCCGGCAACAAACCGGCGCGCGCGGCCGGCCCGTCCGGCTCGATCTGCATCAGAAGCGCGCCCATCTTGTTCTCGACGCCGGCCAGCAGCGCATGCCGCCGCGGCACCGGCGCGGTCTGGCCGGAGACGCCGATATAGGCGCGGCGGACGTAGCCGTGACGGATGATCTCCGAGAGCACGAATTGCGCGGTGTTGCTGGCGACAGCGAAGCAGATGCCCTGCGCGCCCTGGATGATCGCGGTGTTGATGCCGATCACCTCGGCCGCCGACGACACCAGCGCGCCGCCCGAATTGCCGGGATTGAGCGCCGCATCGGTCTGGATGACGTCCTCGATCATGCGCCCCGACACCGAGCGGATAGAGCGGCCGAGCGCGGAGACGACGCCGGCCGTGACGGTCGACTCGAAGCCCAGCGGGTTGCCGATGGCGACCACGAGCTGGCCGCGCCGCAGGCTCCTGGAATTGCCGAGCGACGCGTAGCGCAAATCGCGGGCGTGATTGGCGCGCAGCAGCGCGAGATCGGTGTCGGGATCGACGCCGAGCACCTGCGCGTCGGTGACGACGCCCTCGACATCGCGCAGCCGGATGTTTTTCGAGCTGCCCACCACATGGCTGTTGGTCAGCACGAGGCCATCCGGCGAGATCACGATGCCGGAACCGAGGCCACCGCGCTCGGCGCGGGAGCCGGCGGTCGATCCGGCCTTGGGACCGGTCTCGACGCGCACGACAGCCGGGCCGACGCGCTCGGTGACGTCGATGACGGCATTGGAATAGGCGTCGAGCAGCGCCCGGTCGTCGGCCTCGGCAGCCGACGTCGCTTGCGCCGGCGACAGCGCGTCGCCGGCGAGATCGGAGGTAAAGTCCAACATGGCAAGATTTCCTTCGGTCGTTCAGATGGGTAGCGGCTTGCTTTGGCGCAAGTGCACAATCCTCCCCACCGTTCCCGGCGACCCTTGCCGTGACTCACGTGCGATGTGATAGGACTCCGTTGGATATTTGATGAAGTTGATTGCAGGAGGAAACATGCGGCTGCGAGACCGGCTGTTGTCATTGTGTGGGGCCATCGTCATGGCCACCGGCCTGGCCGGCGCGTCGCAGGCGGCGACCGCGACGGTGCGCAGCGGCGATACGATCCAGCTCGGCGACACCGTGTATCGCCTCGACGGCATCGATGCGCCCGAAGTCGATCAGCTGTGCATCGACGACCATGCCGATCCCTGGAGCTGCGGCGTCGAGGCGCGCGAGCAGCTGACGAAGATGATCGGCGGCCGCGCGGTCCGCTGTGAGGACCTCGGTCCGGACAAGCCGCTCAAGACCCGCAAGATCGGTCTCTGCGCGGTCGAAGGCGACAAGGTCAGCCTCAATCAGCAGATGGCGCGCGCGGGCTACGCCATCGGCGTCGACCCGGCCGTGAAGTACCGAGGCAAGGACGATGTCGCCGCAGCCAGGGAGGCATTGCGCGGGCTGTGGAAGGGCTGCTTCGTTGCGCCGAGCGAGTTCCGCGCCGACAAGAAGGATGGCCCGCTGCTCGGCGCCTCCTGCCGCGCCGACCGTGACCGCGAGATCCGCGCGGTGCTGTTTCCGGACACGCCGAGCGCGCCGCCCGGCTGCACCATCAAGGGCAAGTTCGCCGTCCGCGCCCGCGTCACCGGCAACATCGGCATCTATCATCTGCAGGGCTGCCCGAGCTATCCGGCGACCACCGAGCCCGACCGCTGGTTCTGCTCCGAGGACGACGCAAGGGCCGCCGGCTTCCGCCGCGCCTTCAATTGCCGGGCGGGGAAGAAGTGAGCACGGCGTGTTTGATGCAATCCGAACCTTTCGCGCGGCCCCTGGATTGCTTCGCTTACGCTCGCAATGACGGTGGTCGTGGTGGGCACCGAATGCTCCGCAAACTCCGTCATCGCGAGCGCAGCGAAGCGATCCAGGGGCTAAGCAAAGACCCTTGGCGCGATCGGCAACGACACTCAGCGCTGCATCTGCATCAGCTGATCCATCGGCATCATGTTGTGGTTGAGGTTCGCCATGATCCACAGCGAGCCGCCGACCACGAGAAAGACAATGATGAGCCCGAAGGCCAGCGCCAGCACGTTGTTGGTGTTGTCGGGCCCGGTGGTGATGTGCAGGAAGAACACGAGGTGCACACCCATCTGCGCGATCGCCAGCACGATGATCGCAACCGGGATCGAGGGCTGCCAGACAAGATTGGTGCCGGCGATGAAGAACGAGGTCGCCGTCAGCAGCACCGCAAGGCCGAGGCCGGCGACGTAGAACAGGATGCGCGAACGCAAATCGCCATGCTGCTGCTCACCCGGGGCGAGGTCGCCGCGATCGTCGAACTCCTGGGCATGATCGGTCATGTCGCACTCCCGAGCAGATAGACCACTGAGAACACCGCGACCCAGATGATGTCGAGCGCGTGCCAGAACAGCGCGAAGCACAGAATCCGGCGCTCGATGTCGGCGCGAAAGCCCTTGGCGACGACCTGGGCCATCATCGTCAGCAGCCAGAGGATGCCGGCGCCCACATGCAGACCGTGGCAGCCGACCAGGGTGAAGAACGCCGACAAAAACGCGCTGCGGCTCGGCCCGTCACCGCGCCCGACGAGATCGGCGAACTCCCGGATCTCCAGCAGCAGGAAGCCCGCGCCGAGCAGGCCGGTGACGGCCATCGCGATCTGGAACCAGAGCGCATTGTGGCGGTCGGCGGCGATGCTGGCCATGCCGCAAGTGAAGCTCGACAGCAGCAGCAGGCCCGTCTCGATCGCGACGTTCCTGACGTCGAACAGCTCGGCACCGCCGGGGCCGCCGGCGGTCGCTTTCGACAGCACCGCGAAGCTCGCGAAGAAGCACGAGAACATCACGATGTCGGACAGCAGGAAGATCCAGAAGCCGTATCCGGTCACGATCCGCTTCGGCGCCGGCCCGTCATGCTCGGCGGCGCGCAAATGATGCGGATCGGCATAGTCAGGCGCCTGCTCGACTGTGGTTACCGACATCGGTCCGCTCCGGCTGCGAGGAGATCAGTGGGCATGCGACGCTCCGCTCTCCTCCCGCGCCTTGTTCTCGCTCAGCTGCGGCCCGGGCGCGGGCGGGATGTGCTGGGAGGCGATCTTGCCGAACAGCTCGGGATCGGCGAGCCGGTAGGTCTTCGGGCTCTTCTCCACCGATTGCACCGCGAGCGCCTCGTAGCTCGCCTCGTCCAGGACCTGATCGCTCTTGGCCGCGTCAGCCACCCAGTTAGCGAAGTCGGGCTGCGCAACGACATGGGTGTCGAACATCATGTCGGGAAAGCCGTCGCCGCTGAACTGCGAGGCGAGACCCTTGTAGGTGCCGACATGATCGCCGCGCAGGTCGAGCCGCGTGACCATGCCGTTCATGGTGTAGATCATGCCGCCGAGCTGCGGGATGAAGAACGCCGTCATGACGCTGCCCGAGGTCAGCTCGAAGCGCAGCGGCGCGCCGATCGGGACGGTCAGGCTGTTGACGGTGGCGACGCGCTGGTCGGGATAGATGAACAGCCATTTCCAGTCGAGCGACACCGCCTGGATGCGAATCGGAAGCCCGGTGCCGTCGACCGGCTTGCCGGGATCGAGCTGGTGCGAGCCGATCCAGGCGACGCCGCCGAGCAGGATCACGGTGAGCGCCGGGATCGACCACACCACGAGCTCGACCGCGCCGGAATAGGCGAAGTCGGGACGGTAGCGCGCCTTGGTGTTGGAGCTGCGGAACCAGTAGGCGAAGGCCAGCACGGCGATCGATGTCGGAACGATGATCGCCAGCATGATGATGACGGAGTCGATCAGGATCGTCTTCTCGGCGGCGGCGATCGGCCCGCGCGGATCGAAAATGTTCATGCGGTCATCCGGCGTTCAACCCCGCTCCCAACCCACATTGGATGCGGAGGTTCCTGCGCCGCAAAACACCGCTCAGCGGCTGACGCGCCAGATCGTGCCGTTGCCGTCCTCGGAGATCAGCAGGCTGCCGTCACGCGCGACGGTGACGCCGACCGGCCGGCCCCAGACCTCGCGGTCGTTGACGACGAAGCCGGTGACGAAGTCCTGATATTCGCCGGTGGGCACGCCGTCCTTCAACCTGACGCGGATGACCTTGTAGCCGGTGCGCTTCGAGCGGTTCCAGGAGCCATGCTCGGCCGCGAAGGCGTCGCCGCGAAACTCCGGCGGGAACATGTCCGCGTCGTAGAACGTGAGGCCGAGCGAGGCCGAATGCGCCTGCAGCAGCACGTCGGGCACGGTGATCTTGCCCTTCAGATCAGGCCGCTCGCCGGCATGGCGCGGATCGGGATTGTCGCCCATGTAGTACCAGGGCCAGCCGTAGAAGGCCCCCTCCTTCACCCGCGTGACGAAGTCCGGCACGAGATCGTCGCCGAGACCGTCGCGCTCGTTGGTCGAGCACCACGGCATGCCCGTCGCGGGCTGGATGGCAAGACCGGCGCAATTGCGGATGCCGGTCGCGTACAGGCTGCGGTTGGTGCCGTCGGGGTCGAAGGCCAGCACGCCGGCGCGGTCGATCTCCCCGCCCCAGGCCGCACCGAGCGGATGCGCGGCGATCCAGGCCGCGAGACCACCGGATGGCTCGCCAAGCGCTTCGCCGACATTGCCGGCCGAGCCGACCGAGACCAGCATGCGCTTGCCGTCCTTGGTGAAGGCGATATCGCGCGTGGAATGGCCATAGCCGGCCGGCAGATCTGGCACGACGACCTGCAGCGGACCCGAGGCCTTCATGTCGCCGGCACGATAGGGAAAGCGCATCACGCGCTCGGTGCTCGCGACATAGACCCATTGCGGGTCGACGCTCGGATAGAACGCGATGCCGTAGGGATGGCCGAGCCGGTCGGCGAAGATCTCGTTGGATGCGACCTGGCTGCCGTCCTCGCTCGGGCGCAGCACGCGGACGCGGCTGGCGCGGGTCTCGGCGACGAAGATGTCGCCGTTCGGCGCCGTGCGGAGGACACGCGGCTCGCGCAGCCCCTCGGCGAACAGCGCGATCTTGAAGCCGTCGGCCACCTTCGGCACGGCCGAGGCCGGCCGCTGCACCACGCGCGAGACGTTGGCGGCGGACGCCGTCGCACCGGGCTTCGGCAGGTCCGCGGGACGGATCAGACGGGTCGTGCCGGGCGTGTCGCCCTGCCAGCTGCCGAACGCGTCCCTGCCCTTCAGCACCGCGGGCTCGGCGGCCGCCGCGGTCGCGACCACGGCCCAAAGAGCCATTACGGCTGCAGCTCTCGTTGGACTCATCATGCCATCCTCGTGCCTGCCCGCCTCAAGCGACCGGTAGACTTCTCCGTTCCGGGCGTGGAGATCAGCCGTCGCGGCGACGCGAGGCGATTACGATAATGCGCCGAGCACGCCGCGCGTCGCCTGGTCGATCTCCTCGACATAACGACGGCGCGCGAACGACTCGGTCAGGAAGCCGATCACCTTGCGGCTGTTCTCGGACTCCAGCACCGCGAGTTCTTCGGCGCCGGTGTCGTCGAAGATCCGCATCGCGGTCTTGACGTTCATTTCGGGCAACAACGCGACCTCGAAATATTTGGCCAGCTCGACCACCTGGATGTCGTCGGCGATGGTGTCCAGTTCGCCAGAGAACAGGTCGGGCAGCGACACCAGCCCGCAATAGTCGTCGCTGTTGTTGACCACCACCACAGCTTGCCGCGTGCCCAGCGCGAACTCGCGCCGGCAGGCGGCGATCGAGGTCGTGGTCGGCACCTTGGCGACGTCGGAGCGCATCAGCCGCTCGACGGTGAGGTTGCGCAGCCAGCCGACGTCGTTGGCGCTGCGGATGGTCTCGCCGCGCAGATGCAGCCGCCAGGTCGAGAACGAGTGCCCGAACAGCACGCGCACGCACACCGAGGTCACCATGCAGGCGGCGAGCACCACGGCCGTGACGTCGACGCTGCGGGTCATCTCCAGCACCAGGAACGACATCGTCAGCGGTCCGCCGACGATGGCGACACCGAGCGTCGCCATCCCCGTAAGCATCGCCACCATGGGATCGAGCGCGAGCCCGAGACCGGCCATCGCGAGCAGTCCGGCGAACAGCTTGCCGAGCAGGCTGCCGATGAACAGCGAGGCAAAGAACAGACCGCCACGGAAGCCCGAGGCCAGCGAGATCAGGCACGCCGCGAGCTTGAGCACGATGATGGTGGCGATGAATCCGACCGCCATCTCACGGTGCAGATCGAGCAGCATCGCGCCGTGACCAGCGGCCAGCACCTGCGGCGTCACGATCGCCATCGCGCCGACGCACACGCCGCCGATCGCCGGGCGCAGCCAGATCGGGATGCGCACGAACAGCCGCTCGACCGCGGGCGAGGCGCGCATCACCACGATGCCGATGAAGGCGACCAGCAGCGCCAGCACGAACAGCGCGATGTACTGCTCGAAACCGACGGCGCCGACCTTCTGGACCTCGAGCGAATACGGCGCGCCGGTGAGATATTGCGAGGTCAAGGCGCCGGCCAGCGATGCCGCCAGGATCGGCGCGGCGCTGCCGACCGAATAGACGCCGACGATCAGCTCGCACGCATAGAACGCGCCGGTGATCGGAGCGCCGAACGCCGCGGCAATGGCGGCGGCGGCACCGCAGCCGACGATCAGGCGCAGATCGTTGCGGCGAAGCGTGAGATACTGGCCGAGCAGCGACGCCACGCCGGCGCCGATCTGAGTGTAGCCGGCCTCGAGGCCGACCGAGGCGCCGGAGCCGTTGGAGACCAGCGTCTGGCTGCTGACCACGAGGCTGTCGCGCATCGACAGCCGGCCGCCACGCAGCGCGTTGGCCTCGACCGGGTCGACGGCGGCGGCGATCTTCCAGCGGCGGCGCAGCCACTCCATGATACCGAGCGCGAGGCCGCCCAGCGCGGGGGCGATGATCGCGATGATCGGATTGACCCAGGCATTGGCGCTGAGCCGGACATCGATCGGGATACCGAAGATGAGCACGTGCGCGACCTGCGCGATCAGGCTCATGACGGTGACGATGCCGCCGGTGGACACGCCGATCACCAGCGCCAGCGGTATCAGGTAGAACTCGTTGCTGCGCAGCAGCGCGCGCAGCCGCGTGACCACCCGGTTCGAGGCCTTGCGATCGATGATATGTGACAGCGCCAACAGCACGAGAGCCATTTCTTCTCAGATGAGGCCTCTCGGTGGCAATATCCTGTCGCAACTAGCGGAACAAGCGCGAATTCTCGTCCAGTCGAAACGTGGTTGACTGGTCCGGAAAGTGGAACCGCCGGAGGCCCCGCGGGGATCCGGCATCAACGAGCGAGAGCCGGGAAAGTCGCAAACTGTTCATTGAAGTCACGCCGCCCGCTGAGGACTGCTCCGCAGCGGACGCAGATCGATCGGATGAAAGAGCGCCGCTCAGACCCGCTCGATAATGATCGCCGGCGCCATGCCACCGGCCGCGCACATCGTGACCAGGCCCCGCTTGAGGTCGCGTCGCTCGAGCTCGTCGAGCACGGTGCCGATCAGGATTGATCCGGTGGCGCCGATCGGATGGCCGAGCGCGATCGAGCCGCCGTTCACGTTGACCTTGGCGCGATCGAGCTTGAGATCGCGGATGTACTTCTCGGCCACGACCGCGAACGCCTCGTTGATCTCGAACAGGTCGATGTCGTCGATGGTCAAGCCGGCCTTGGCCAGCACCTTGCGCGTCGCCGGAACCGGCGCGTTCAGCATCAGGGTCGGGTCGTCGCCCATGTTGGCCATGGCAACCACACGCGCGCGCGGCTTCAGGCCATGCGCCTTGGCGTAGGACGGCGACGCCAGCAGGATCGCGGCGGCGCCATCGACGACGCCCGACGAGTTGCCGGCGTGGTGCATGAACTCGATCTCGAGGCCGGGATAGCGCTGCAGGATCAGGTTGCGATAGGTCGTGCCCTTGTCGTCGAGCGCGTAATCGGCAATCGCCGGGAATGCCGGCTTCAGCCCCGCCAGCGCCTCAGCCGTGGTCTGCGGCCGCGGATACTCCTCGTGGTCGAGCGCGAGGCTACCATCCTCGCGATGCACCGGCACCAGGCTCTTCTTGAAATGGCCGGCCGCGATCGCCGCGGCCGCCCGCTTCTGGCTCTCCAGCCCGAGCGCGTCGACATCGACGCGCGTGATGCCTTCCATGGTGGCGATGGCGTCGGCGCAGACGCCCTGGTGCGACTGCGGATGCAGCGCGCGCAGATGCAGATTGCCGGCATCCATCATCAGCGGCCCCTCGCCGCGCCGACCCTCCATCGACATCATCTCGCAGCCGCCGGCGATGACGAGGTCTTCCTGCCCGGCCATGATCGAGCTTGCTGCGATGTTGACGCTGGTGATGCCGGAGCCGCAGAAGCGGTCGAGCGTGACGCCGGAGGCGCGGATGTCGTAGCCGGCATCCAGCGCCGACATGCGGCCGAGATCGCCGCTCTGCGGCCCGCGCTGCGACGAGCAGCCCCAGATGATGTCGTCGACATCGGCGGTGTTGATGCCGGTGCGGTCGGCCAGCGCCCGCAGCACGGTGGCGCCGAGATGCTGCGGATGCAGCCCGGCGAGCGCGCCCTTGCCCGCCTTGCCGATGCCGCGCGGGGTCCTGCAGGCGTCGATGATGAGCGCGTCGACCATGGTGTTTCCTTTGCCCGTTGTGCAGTTGACCGCGCGGCGAGCCAGCGCCGTCACGACCGCCTTTGTCGTCGCATAGCATTCCGCCGGCGGTCCCTACAACGGCGCTTGAAGCCGCCACGACATGCTCAGAACGCACGCCATGACGTTGAGGCGCCTCACCTTTCCGCCGCACGAACAATTCACCGCAATGGCGCCATGGGACCTGCTCCTGGCAGTTTGGTTGAAGCGGCGCCGACCTCGCGCACATGCGCTGCGATGCAGCTCCAGCTAACGCATTCGCAGCATCGCAGGACGGCTCGCAGAGCATTGTCCAATCTAGAGAACTGACCGTTCGCCCAAGGCTTCTTGTCAGACTTCAACGCCTGCAAGATCCTCCGGTCAGAAACGGATTGGGATCGAGGCAATCGGCCGCCCCCGTTGCAATACGGACGCTGCACCGCGCCGGCTCGGGAGGACACGATGACCACGCTGTCACGTTGCAAGGCCACCTGATCTCTACGCTGCGGCGTGAAGATAGCAGATACGAACGATGCCGGGGCCTGGCAGGCCTGCGCCTGCCTGAGACCGCGGCCCATTGAGGAGGACGCTGTGATGTTGAGACGAGATCTGCTGGCCACCATGGCCGGGCTGGGAGCGGCGAGCGTGCTCGGTACCGGCCCTGCGCGCTCCGCTGGCGAGGCCACGCCCCCCAGCATCCCCGGCCCGGATCCGGCCACCAAGACCCCGAGCTTCAAGGCGCCGCCGGGCAGCGTCGATACCCACACCCACATCTTCGGACCGGCATCGGCGTACCCGTTCTCGCCGACCCGGCCCTACACGCCGCCCGACGCGCCGCTCGAGATGTTCCGGGCGCTGCACGCCAAGATCGGCGTCGAGCGCGCGGTCATCGTCAATGCCACGGTCCACGGCACCGACAATCGCGTCGTCACCGATGCGATCGCGCAGAGCAACGGCAACTACAAGGGCGTCGCCAACATCAACGCGGCGATGTCGGACGCCGACCTCACAGCGCTGGGCAAGGCCGGCATCAGCGCCTGCCGCTTCGCCTTCCTGCGCCGCCTCGGCGGCGTCGGCGACATGAACGTGTTTCGCGCCCTGGTCGACCGCGTCGCGGCGATCGGCTGGCACGTCGACATCTATCTCGAGGCCGGCACGATCCAGGAGTTCGTGCCGATCCTCAAGGCGCTGCCGGTCACCTATGTGATCGACCACATGGGCACGATCAGCGCCGCGAAAGGCATCGACGACGCGGAATTCAAGGCGCTGCTCGATCTGCAGGCCAGCGACGAGAAGTGCTGGATCAAGATCACCGGCCCGGAACGCGCCTCGGCGACGGGAGCGCCCTTCCACGACGCCGTGCCGTTCGCCAAGAAGCTGATCGAGAACGCGCCGGACCGTGTCATCTGGGGCACCGACTGGCCGCATCCGAACGTCAAGATCATGCCCAATGACGGTGATCTCGTCGACCTGATCCCGCTCTACGCGCCGGATCCGGCCCTGCAGCGCAAACTGCTTGTCAGCAACCCCGAACGGCTGTTCAAGTTCGACCGCAAGAGCTGACGCGGGCCGCCAACTCCCGACGATTCGTACGCAACGACAGGACCGATCATGACTGCCACGACCCTCACTGCCGACAGCAAGACCGGCGCACGTCGCGCCTGGTGGAAGGAGCTGTGGGTCCAGGTCATGATCGCGATGGCCGCCGGCATCCTGCTCGGCGCCGTGAAGCCGGATCTCGGCGCGCAGATGCAGCCGCTCGGCGACGCCTTCATCAAGGCGATCCGGATGCTGATCGCGCCGATCATCTTCTGCACCGTCGTCAACGGCATCGCCCACATGGCCGACATGGCCAAGGTCGGCCGCGTCGCGATCAAGGCGCTGATCTATTTCGAGGTGATCACGACGCTCGCGCTGATCATCGGCCTTGCGGCGGTGAACCTGTTCCAGCCCGGCGTCGGCATGAACGTCGACCCGGCGACCATCAACTCCGCGACCATCGAGCCCTACGTCAAGCAGACCGCGGCGGTCGGCTTCGTGCCGTTCCTGCTCAACATCATCCCGCAGACCTTCGTCGGCGCCTTCGCCGAAGGCAACATCCTGCAGGTGCTGTTCATCTCGGTGATGTGCGGCTTCGCACTGATCTGGCTCGGCGATCGCGCCAAGGCGGTGACCGATGTGGTCGAAGTCGCCGGGCAAATGATCTTCGGCGTCGTGAGAATCGTGATGTGGGCGGCGCCGCTCGGCGCGTTCGGCGCCATTGCCTTCACCGTCGGCAAGTTCGGCATCGGCTCGCTCTCCAAGCTCGGCCTGCTGCTCGGCAGCTTCTATCTGACCTGTCTGATCTTCATCGCGGTCGTGCTCGGCCCGATCGCCGCGTTCGCAGGCTTCAGCCTATGGAAGCTGATCCGCTACATCCGCGACGAGCTCCTCGTCTGCATCGCCACCACATCGTCCGAGACGGTGCTGCCGCGGATGCTGGCGAAGCTCGAGGCCGCCGGCTGCGAGCGCAGCATCGTCGGCCTGGTGATCCCGACCGGATACTCGTTCAATCTCGACGGCACCTGCCTCTATCTCGCCACCGCTGCCGTCTTCCTGGCGCAAGCCACCAACACCCAGCTCGACATCGGCCATCAGATCGGACTGCTGCTGATCCTGCTCGTCACCTCGAAGGGCGCAGCCGGCATCGCCGGCGCAGCCTTCGTGGTGTTGGCGGCGACGCTCGCGGCAACCGGCACCATTCCCGTGGCCAGCGTCGCGCTGGTGCTCGGTATTCATCGCCTGATGTCGCAAGGGCTGACGCCCACCAATCTGATCGGCAACGCCGTGGCGACCATCGTCATCGCCAAGTGGGAAAATGCGCTGGACGCGTCGCGGTTGAAAATTGTGCTGGATGGCGGGGAAGCGACCGAGCCGACGGCATAAAGCTTGATGCATCCATGCGGGGAGATAAGCCGATGACATCAGCCGCTGCATTGATGAGGGTCGCCCTAACCGCGCTGCTCGTCTGGATCGCGCCCGACTGCAGTCACGCCGCCGATTCTGACATCGCCAAGGTCCTGGCGCCATCAGGACATCTGCGCGCCGGCCTCTATCCGGGGACGCCGACATCGATCCTCCCCGACGGCACGGACAATCCGCGTGGCGTCGGCTATGCAATCGGCAAGGAGATGGCGCGACGGCTTGATGTCGACTACGAGCCGGTGGTGTTCACCAAGAATGCCGAGGTGCTCGAGGCCATCAAGACAGGCGCGGTCGATGTCGTCTTCACCAACGCCTCGGCTGCTCGCGCCAAGGAGATGGATTTCGGTCCGGTCTATCTGGAGATCGAGCTCGGCTATCTCGTACCCGATGGCTCCACGCTGTCCAACGCCGGCGATGTCGACGCCAGCGGACGCAAGGTCGGCGTCACCACGGGCAGCACCTCGGACGCGACACTCGGACGCGAACTGAAGCAAGCGACGCTGATCCGATCGCCGACCCTGAAGGACGCGGTCGCCCTACTGAAGGATCATGAGATCGACGCCTTCGCCACCAACAAGGCGACGCTGTTCGAGATGGCCGAGCAGGTGCCGGGATCGCGCGTGCTCGACGGCCGCTGGGGCGAGGAGCACCACGCGATCGCCATCCCCAAGGGCCGCGATGCCGCACGCGATTTCCTGCGCGACTTCACCGCCGAGATCAGATCGTCGGGCCTGGTCAGCGCCGCCGCGCAGCGCGCCGGGCTGAAGGGCATGACGGTGCCCGGGAAGTAGCCTTCACACCGACCGCTCCCGGACCACCGCCGGTCCGCCTTTGCGCTCATGCGAGCTTGAACAGGCGCCGTGCATTGCCGCCGAGGATCGCGGCCTTCTCCGCCTCCGACAATGCCAGGCCGCGGATGAGCGGAACGCCGTCCTGAAACCAGTCGCGGCGGATCGGATAGGACGCGCCGTACAGGATGTGATCGGCGCCGAACACCTTGACCGCGCATTCGAGCTGAGCCCGGCCCCATTGCGGCGCGCCGGAGAGGTCGAAGAAGATGTTGCGCGCAAGATAGCCGCGCAGCTTGGCGCTCTCGTCCTCGAACCGGTCGACGGCATCGCGTCCGCCGGTGCTCGGCGGCACCAGCATGTCGGCAAAGGCGAAGAAGCCGCCGCCCAGCATCGAATGCACCAGTCGGAGATTCGGAAACTCGTCGAACAGCCCGCTGAACAACTCACGCCCGACCGCGGTGCCCTGGGCGAGGCAGCGGCCATACTGCCGGCGCAGGTTCGGGTACTTCACGATCGAGGCGTAGTCGACCGGCAGCGGCGTGTGATGCACCACCACGGGGACGCCGAGCCGATCGAGGAATTTCAGATGCGGCTTGAACGCGGGGTCGTCGAGATAGAGCTGGCCGTAATGCGCGGCCATCTGCACGCCGACGAAGCCGAGATCATGGATGCAGCGTTCGATCTCCTTCAGCGCGTCGGCCGTTCCCCATGGCGGCACGACGGCCAGCGCCTGGAAGCGGCCCGGATTGCGCTTGAGATGCGCGGCGAGGCCGTCATTGACCCGCCTGCACAGCTCGAGCGGCAGCCATTCCTGCCAGCATGGCAGCCGCAGGATCGCCTGTGAGATGCCGGCCTGATCCATGTCGGCGATCTGCCCGGCCGCGCTGTACTGGTTCTCGGCGTAGTTCAGCACCTCGTAGCCCAGCGGCTGCTCGATCACGATCTGGCGCAGCGGCTTGCCCGGCACGGGCATGACCTTGGCGTGAATGCCATATTCGCGCGGCACGGCGCCGGCAAAGGCCGTCAGCAGCGTCTCGTCGCTGAACAGATCCTCGGGGAGCCAATGCATGTTGGCGTCGATCACGGCGCCGCCCGGCGCCTGGGCCTGCGCTGCGCCGGTGGTCACGCCTGCCACCGCGCCTGCTGCTGCGAGCTGTATCACTTCGCGTCTGCTTGTCATCATGCTGGTCTCCTGGATACGCCGAACACGACGACGCCATCCCGGCGCCGCACTTGATATCTTTCTGGCAAGACATATAACTTCCGATCTATCTTTCTTGGAAGATACCTCTTCATGATATTTTCGTAAGGAGAGCCGATGACGGCCGAACGGATCCCGATCGATCATTTTCTGTCAATGCGGGCCAAATCCTGGCCCGAGGCCGCCACGCCCATCGTCGGGCTGATGGTTCGCATCTTCCGCCTGAACAGCTTGATGCTCGAGCAGACGACACGTCTTGTCGCGGCCCACGCGCTGAGCTTCACCGAATTCGAGGTGCTGGTGACCTTGCGCGGACAGCCCTCGCCGCATCAGCTGCTGCCCACCGATCTCTACGGCGCAATCCTGATCTCCTCCGGCGGCCTCACCAAGGTGCTCCACGCACTCGAGGCCCGTGGCCTGATCGCACGCGCGCTGGATAAAGACGACCGGCGGAGCAAGCCGGTGCGCCTGACCGCCAAGGGCCGCGCCGTCGCCGAGCGCGCGATGCGCGACGTGCTCGAAGCGGATGAGGCGCTCATCAATGGCGCCTTGTCATCATCTGATGTCGCAGCTCTGACGAGGCTGCTCGGCAGGCTGCTGCAGACGATCGAGTCTGATCATGCGCCGGCAGAGCACGCGCCGACCGGTGCGTCACAACGTCGCCATCGGCGATCGGAGTAGCCTCGCGATGCAGGTTCGTGTGCCGCTTGCAGCAAACAAAGCCACTTCGGCGCCGCATTGATGTCGATCAATCGACGCATGACCTAAAATTAATAGTTCAGCTATTTCGCAAGCGTCGTGTGCTCAGCTAATACGACTATTGCAGCGGCTTCTCGAAGCTGCTGCTCCTCGCACCAGAAACAACAAGAAACATTCGCAGGGAGCGCTTCGCAGACCACCAACGATTGGCCTCGCGCCATCTCTATGACGATCATTCGGAGACGACGATGAACAAGCAGCTTCTGCTCAAACTCCACCGCTGGATCAGCCTGACCTTTGCGCTGCCGCTCCTCGTCATCATCGTCACCGGACTGATCCTCTCCTTCGAGCCGATCGCGCAGGTCGGCGCGGTGAAGCCCGGCAGCGTCGATGCGGCGCGCGTG
Source organism: Bradyrhizobium sp. HKCCYLS2038 (assembly GCF_051167655.1). Taxonomy (NCBI): domain Bacteria; kingdom Pseudomonadati; phylum Pseudomonadota; class Alphaproteobacteria; order Hyphomicrobiales; family Nitrobacteraceae; genus Bradyrhizobium; species Bradyrhizobium sp. HKCCYLS2038. Next base: position 495,495 of record NZ_JBNPTM010000005.1, read on the forward strand.
GTGGCGCTGGTCAAGCAGTACGATCCCGACGGCAAGGCGCGCGGCCTCTCGATCAATCCGGCGGCCCAGCATCTGACGCTGCAGGGCCGGCCAAGCACCGAGCTCGACATGAGCAGCGGCGCCGTGACGGACAAGCCGGCCACGTCCAGCGTGTTTCAGTGGGCGCGCATGACCCATGAGCACCTGATCGGCATCGAGGGCCTCACGACGATTTCCACGATCGGCATGATCGTCATCATGATCATCGGCATCCTGATGGGCCTGCCAAAGCTGCGCAACACGCTGTCCGGCTGGCACAAGGGCGCGGCGTGGTTCATGCTGCCGCTGATCCTGCTGAGCCCGCTGACCGGAGTTCTGCTCGATCCGAGCAACAGCTTCTTCGCCGCGCCGCCGGCTGCGGCCAAGCGCATCTCGTTGCCGGAGGCGGTCAGCATCGTCGCGAAAGATCATGATCTCGCCACCGTCAACATGATCGGGAGCCGCGGCGGGCGCATGATGGCGCGGATCATCGAGGGCGACGAGCTACGCGCCTATGCCGTGACCGCCGACGGCCTCTCCGCGCTGCCGCGGAACTGGGTGAGGCTGCTGCACGAGGGCAATTGGTCGCTGATCGGCAGCGCCGCCAATGTGCTGATCTCGGTGGTGCTGCTCACGCTGCTGGTCACGGGCGTGCTGATCTGGACGCGGCGCCGGCTGCGCCGCCCGGACCGGACGCGACAGCTGCAAGCCAAGGCGGCCGCTGTTTCCTCCGCAACGCCCTGACGCGTCGCGGGCTCCCGGTCGAGCGGAACGCAAAAAGAAGAGCGCGCGGGCATCCGGTCCGCGCGCTCTTGGCTTGATATCATCACCAAGAACGGTCAGGTCGCCGGCTCCAGCACCATCAGTCCGGTCGCGGTGTTGGAGATCGGGATGTGATAGTTCGCATGCTCCTTGCGCACCTTCTCCGGCAAGGTGCCGCGCGCGACCATCCAGTTCAGCAGCTCGACGCCCTGCGTGCCGGACAGCTCGACCAGCTCGGTGGTCGAGTATTTCGTCGCCCAGGCCGGATCGTCGATCATGCTGGCCATGAACTTCTCGTCGAAATCCTTGTTGATGAATCCGGCGCGTTCGCCATCGAGCTGATGCGACAGGCCGCCGGTGCCCATTACGACCACCCGCTCGTCCCCAGGCCAGGATTCGATCGCGCGCGCCAGCGCCTGGCCGAGCTTGTAGCAGCGCGCGGCCGACGGCAGCGGCGCCTGCACGGTGTTGACGACCACGGGCACGACCCGCACCGGCCATTTCTGGTCCGGCCAACACAGCGCCATCGGCAGCGTGAAGGCGTGGTCGACCGCCATCTCCTGGCAGGTGGTGAGATCGAAGTCCTCCTTCACCAGATGCTCGATCAGGTGCCACGACAATTCGGTATCGCCCTTGAACGGCGCGGTCTGCGGAATGCCCCAGCCCTCGTCGGCGTTGCTGTAGCTGTCGGCGGCGCCGACGGCGAAGGTCGGCATCTTGTCGAGGAAGAAGTTGAGGCCGTGGTCGTTGTAGACCAGCACGACGACATCCGGCTTCACCTTGGCGAGCCATTCGCGCACGTGCGGGAAACCGTCGAAGAACGGCTTCCAATACGGATCCTGCTGCAGCCCCTTGGCGATGGCGCCGCCGATGGCCGGAACGTGCGAGGTGGTGATTGCGCCTACGATCTTTGCCATGACGATTACCCCCTTGCTGCCAGAAGCTTGGCCTTGAACTGCTCTTTGGTGAGTCCGGTCTGCTGCGCGCCGATGTCCTGCATGTCGAGACCGAAGATGCCGGCGAATTTGGCGAGGTAGTAGGCGTTGCCGCCGGCCTCGATCAGCTCGAGCACGTTGCGGTTCTTGATCGCCGCGCGCTGCTGCGCATTGAGGCCGTATTTGGCGCAATAGCCGTCCTCGTCGGCGACGAACGCCTTGCGGTTTGCGGCATCGTTGAACGAGTAGCACATCTTGTTGAGAGCGTAGCCCTTGCGGGCCTGCTCGCCGTCGAAGATGGTGGTACCTGGCACGGGCTGCCGGGCCGTCGTGGTGGACATCTGATCCTCCCCTGATGATGTTTCGACCGCGCCCATTTGATCTGGATCAAACGCGGCGCGTTCCATGCCCGCCAGTATCCTCCGATCAAACTGCCGATAAAGGCCGCCCGGCCGATCTGATCCATGAGCCAATTCGATCATTTGGACCTCGACGGCCATCTGCTGCAGCTGCTGCTCGCCGTGATCGAGGAGGGCTCGGTAACGCGCGCCGCGATCCGGCTCGGCGTGACGCAATCGGCCGTCAGCCATCTGCTCGACAAATTGCGCGCCATCACCGGTGATCCGCTGTTCGTGAAGTCCGGCCGCGGCATCGTGCCGACCGCGCATGCGCAACTGCTCGCACTGCGCGCCCGCGCTTTGCTCGACGATCTCAGGAGTTTTTCGCACGCGGCAGCATTCGAGCCGGCAAAAGTCTCGGCGCAGGTCACGATCGCGGCCAATGATCTGCAGCGCGACCTGCTGCTGCCCTCGCTGCTGCGCTATGCGCGCGCGCAAGCGCCCGGCCTCAGCCTGCGCGTCATTCCCTCAGGCGCGCCGACGCCGGAGATGCTGCGCGAGGAGCACTGCCAGCTCATCATCACGCCGCGCCCTCCCGAGGGCAGCGACATCCTGCAGAAGCGCCTGTTCGAGGACTGCTATCGCGTGTTCTACGATGCGAGCCAGCGCGAGCCGCCGCAGAGCCTCGACGAATACCTGGCCTGCGACCACGTCACCGTCGTCTACGAGCCGCGCCGCCGGCTGGACATCGACGAGGTCATGGCCGAGCGCGGCATCGTCAGGCGGTTCGCCGCGCAGGTGCCGGACTTCGGCGGCATCGGCCCATTCCTGCGCGGCAGCCGCATGATCGCGACGCTACCAAGCCTGCTGCGCGCCTACATGCTGCGCGGGCTCAGCATCGCGCCGGTGCCGGTGCCCTGCCCGGCGATGCCGATGTACATGGTCTGGCACCTGCGCCACCACGACGATCCCATGCATCGCTGGCTACGCCAGCAGCTCGAGATCGTGGTCGCGCCGAGCCTGGCCGCCGCCGCCGAGCACATGCCGGTGGCGGTGTAGTTCGCGGGCTCATCTACTCAGGCGTATGACAAACGGCTTCGACGTTGTTGCCGTCGGCATCGCGCACGAACGCGCCGTAGTAATGTTCGTGATAATGCGGCCGCAATCCCGGCGCCCCATTGTCGCGTCCGCCGGCCGCGATCGCAGCCCGGTAGAACGCATCGACCGAGGCGCGGTCCTTGGCGCGGAATGCGACATGCGTGGAGGTCGCGGTCGTGCCAGCTGTTCCGATCCAGAAATCCGGACGGCCTTCGCCGAAACCGGCGTGGTCGCCATGACCGCCGGTCTGCTCGTTCGAGATCTCCATCATTAGGACATAGCCCAGCGGGGCGAGTGCGGCTGCGTAGAACGCCTTGGCGCGTGCGAAGTCAGAGACGGGAAAGCCGACGTGGTCGAGCATGACGGTCCTTTCTTGCCGGAGAATGGACGACGTTAGAGCCCCAGCGCGACGACCGCAACCGCGCGCGCGATCAACGCGCGAGGATGCTCTGTGCTGTCGCCAGTCCGCTCGCCAGCGCCGCCTCCACCGTGCCCATGTCACGGCCGCGATACAGCGCCTCGCCGGTGATCAGCACGGGACCGCCGTCCCACTGCGTGAGCACATCCTGCGCGCCACGCGTGGCGAGCGTCGCGTAGGAATAGGCGCCGCGCGCAAACGGGTCGTTGCCCCAATTGCTGACATGCGCCGCCACGAGCTCCTGCCTGAGCACGGTGGCGGGCTTGGCGAAGATGTCCGCGAGCGCGGCGATTCCGGCCTCGATCAGCGCCGCGTCATCGCACGCGGCGAAGTCGCGCGTCGGGGGGCCGGCGAGCCAGCCCGTGAGGACGGCATGATCGCTCGGATGCTGCGTCCACCACACCGGCACCGCGGCGTCTGACAGCAGGAACAGCATATCCGAGAGATCGCGCGCGTCCGTCATGGACCACCAGCGGCGCTCGAAGCGCAGCAGCAGCTTGATGACGTTGCCGAAGCCGATGTCGGACGCGGCCGCCGCCTGCGTTTGCATCGCGGCCGGCAGCGCGATCGTCTGCAGCAGCGGCAGCGGCACGGTCAGAATGACGAGATCGCCGCGAGACGCCTGCCCGTCGGCACAGCGCACGATGGCCCCATCATCTTCGCTCTCGATCGCCGTCACCACTGCGCCAAGCGCGATCGTCACGCCATGCGCCCGGCATTCGCGTTCGAGAAACCCGATCAGTGCGCCATAGCCGCCGACGATGCGCCGCTGTGGGCCACGGTCACCCCCCATCCACTCGTCGCGCAGCGCGAACACGCTGGCGCGATCCGGATCGGCGGCGTCATAGCCCTGCACCATTCCGAGCACCGACTCGCGCAGCGCTGCGAACTCCGCGCCGGCGAAATGGCGATCGAGCAGCGTCGTGACGGTGAGATCGTCGTCCAGCCCGGCCAGCACCTCGTGCAACCGGTCCATCTGCCGATCAGCAGGATCGTCCTGCGAGAACGCGCCGTTCGCGACGTGCCAGCGCGCGCCCTCGATGCTCCGTGCCGACAGTCCGGCTTCGGCGAGCAGCCGACAGGTGACCGGCGCCTCGCCATGGATGAACTCGGCGCCCGCATCGGCCCTGTAGCCGAACACGCTCTCCGCCAGCGGGTGGATACGTCCGCCGCAACGGTCGCGCGCCTCCAGCACCGTCACTTGCCGACCGGCGCGGGCGAGCTCGCGCGCGGCCATCAGGCCCGCGGCGCCGGCGCCGACCACGATGATGTGGTTGCGTGCGTCAGCCATGACTGGCCTGGGCGGGAACGGTCGCGCCGTTGGTGATCTTGTAGCGCAGCCACAGCGCGCCGCCGTCCAGCGCCGTCGTGCTCTCAAGGGTCATCGCCGTGAGCGGGGCGCGCCGATCGGACTCGGCCTCGGTCGAGTCGAACACCATCGGCGCCCCCTTCGCGCCGTCCACGGCCGGACACAGCACGAGGTTGAGCTCGTCGATCAACCCGGCGCGCAGGAACGTGCCGTTGACATGGCCGCCGCCTTCGAGCAGCAGACGCTTGACGCCGAACTCGCGCGAAAGGATGTCGAGGACGCGCGGCAGATCGAGCGCGGTCTCGCCGGCGAAGATGTAGGAGACGCCCTCGCTGCGCAGACCCGCGAGATGGGCATCCGATACGGATTCCGTGAGCACCACCACGATCGGATCGCCGCCGATGTCGGAACGCCCCCAGCAGATCTTGCCCTGTCCATCGAGCACCACGCCATAGGCCTTGGCATCGCGCCTGACGATCCAGTTCTCGCGCGGAAATCGCTCGGTCGTCGTCGCCGGATAGGAAGTGCCCTTGGCGAATTCCTGGCCGGTGACGCGGCCGATCAGCCATGCGTCGCCGCCGAGCCGCTCGTGCACCTGCTCGAACACGTCGCCCGAGCCCTTCGGACGCCAGCGGCTCGGCCAGGTCCGGCCGTCAACGCTCGATGCCATCAGGCAGATGACTTCCGGTTTCATGCATCCTCCTCGCCACGATTGAGCGGTGCCACCGAATATCGCTCCCGCGGCGTTGTCAACGTAACGACCTGGGTTTCGTTCGATCGTGACCGGGCTCTTTGCGGCTGGGAAGCCCTCCGATGTCGCCGCAGGGCTATGTCGCGATCGGACTGGTGCGCTCGTCCATTCCACGCGGTCATGGCCGGGCTTGTCCCGGCCATCCACGTCGTTCAGCGCGCTGAGAAGCACGTGGATGCCCGGGACGAGCCCGGGCATGACGGAGTAACTAACTGCCGGGATTTTTTGGCGGCGACAGCCCCGTATCTTCATCTGCGAGAGCCCTGGTTGTCGCCGGACGCATCCCTGCGTTAGGTTGGGCCGAGACGGAGCAAGCTCATGGAACGCGGGATCTCGCCGCGCCGATCAATGGCATTCAGCAGGCGTAGCGCCGCCTTGATGGCCGCAACGATGGCCGCACTCGCGCTCTGCATCGCCGGAATCTGGCAGCTCGAGGCTGCGCGCGCCGGCCTGACCATCGCCACGCTGCAGGCCGGCACGACCCCGATCACCATCTATCGCCGCGCCGGCGCCGCTGCGGCCCCCGTGGTCGTCATTGCCCACGGCTTCGCGGGCTCGCGCCAGCTCATGGAGGCCTATGCGTTGACGCTGGCGCAGGCGGGCTATGTAGCGGTCTCGTTCGATTTCGAAGGGCACGGCCGCAATCCCACACCGATGTCCGGAGACGTGACACGCATCGACGGCACGACGCGCAAGCTGATGAGCGAGATCGGCCGTGTCACCGATGCGGCTATGTCCTTGCCGGGAAGCGATGGACGGGTCGCCCTGCTCGGGCATTCGATGGCCTCCGACATCATCGTCCGCCAGGCCGCGTCCGATCCGCGCATCTCGGCGACGGTCGCGATCTCGATGTTTTCCGAAGCCGTCACGGCCACCGCGCCGCGCAACCTGCTGATCATGTCAGGCGAATGGGAGACGGCGCTGCGCCGCGATGCCTTGCGCAATCTCAAGCTCGCGGATCCTGCAGCGAGCGAGGGCGATACGGTCGGCGATCCCGCTGATGGCGGCGGCCGCCGCGCCGTCGTCGCGCCGGGCGTCGAGCATGTCAGCGTGCTGTATTCGACGGCGGCGCTGCGCGAGGCGCGCGACTGGCTCGATCGCGTGTTCGGGCGAACGAGCTCAGGCCCGGTGGCCGCGACCGGCGGCGCCATCGCGCTGCTGCTCGCGGGAATCGTCGCTCTCGCCTGGCCGTTGGCGCAGCTGCTGCCGAAGGGCGCCTCCCCGCCGCCCGCGCTGGCGCTACGCCCGTTCGCGATCGCGACGCTGGTGCCGGCGGTGCTGACGCCGATCGTGCTGAGGTTCGTCGACACGCGCTTCCTGCCGGTGCTGGTCGCGGACTATCTCGCCGTGCATCTGTTCGTCTACGGGGCATTGTCGCTGTTGCTGCTGCGCCTGCAGGGCGCCCGCTTCGGCCGCGTCGCCTGGATTGCTGCGCTGGCGCTCGCGCTCTACGGCATCGCCGGCTTCGGTGGCGCGCTCGATCGCTATGTCGCATCGTTCATGCCGATCGCGGCGCGGCTGCCGATCATCGCGGCGATCGCCGTTGGTGCCGTGCCCTACATGCTGGCCGACAGCATTGCCAACCAGGGCGGCCACGCCGCGCTGTGGCGGACCTTGTGGCTGCGGACGGCCTTCCTGGCCTCGCTCAGCGGCGCCGTCGCGCTCGACCTCAAGCGGCTGTTCTTCCTCCTGATCATCATCCCCGTGATCGTGCTGTTCTTCATCGTCTTCGGGCTGATCGGCGGCTGCGTCGGCCGGCGGACCTGCTCGCCGCTGGCCGAGGGCATCGGCCTCGGCCTGATCCTGGCGTGGTCGCTCGGCGTGTCGTTTCCGATGTTCGTGGCCGGCTGACGAACTGCGGTCGAAGCGAGACGCTCCCAGCCTCAGTCCTGCTCCTGCCCCGGCGCCTGCCGCAGCATGAAATGACCGAAGGCGGTGGCGATCGGCTTCGCCGCATCGTCCTGCCAGGCGCGCGCCTCGAAGGCGACGACACGGCGGCCCTGCTTGACGATCGACGCGGACGCGATGCTGTCGAGCGCGCGGCCCGAGCGCAGATAGTTGATGGTGAGGCCGATCGGCTTCGGCGCTGACACGCCGAGCTCGCGCATCACGGTGACGATCGCCGCGGTTTCGAGGAACGCACCCGTCATGCCGCCGTGGATCGCCGGCAGCACCGGATTGCCGATGATCTTGTGCGAGAACGGCATCATCAACGTGCCGTCATCGGAAAGGCGAATGCCCAGGCAGCGCGCGAACGGGCTGCTGGCAAACAACCCCGTCGCATCGTCGGGCGCGTCGAGTGACGGCGCCGTCCCGTCGAAGGCCGGGCGATCGGTCAGCATGTTGGTGCGGTTGGCGCCGATCATGAAGCAGGCGGTCGCAGTCGCGACCGGCTCGCTCTCCTCGTCCTGATAGGCCGTCGCGCGCACGAAGGCGATCGAGCGCGTGACGCGGAAGCACACCGCATGCGCCTTGATGTCGAGGCCGGGTGTCGCGGGCTTCTGATAGTCGATGCGCAGATCGAGCGTGGCGATGGCGCGGCTGCCGTCCAGCGCGAGCTGCACCGCCATGCCGCAGCTCTCGTCGAGCATCGCGGTGACGACGCCGCCGTGGATCACGCCGGTGTCGGCGTCGCCGACGAACACCGGACGATACGGCAAGGTCGACCAGGCCTCGCCGGGCGCGAAGCGGTCCATCCTGAGCCCGCTGATATGACCATAGACCGAGCGGCGATGTCTGATCGCCTCGGCGAGGTCATCGAAGGCCGGCGTTGGAACGGTCGGAGGCGTGTTGGACATGCACGCGTTAGAGCATGATCCTGAACAAGCGCGAAGTGTTTTTCCGTGGATCTCCGGTGCTGCGCCACAGCTCGCGTTCGAAACAATTCGGCGCATTCATGCATGGCGCTCGGGAGGCCAAGCCGCACTCACAACTCAAGGATGCGAACGATGCTGCGATGACGCTCGGCGCACAACTTCGTAGATGAGCGTCGCGACCGCGCGCCCCGCAAAACTACGTGGGCGAAATGCGCTACCTGCGCCGCGCGCTTAGAACATTGGCAACCTTAATATGGACATAATGGGCTCAATCGAATCCCGGAGACCTGATCGATGCGCAAACCCACCAAGACGCCGGATGCCTCGCCGAGCAGCGGCACGGCATCACTACGAGTCGTCCTGAGCCTGGCGCTCGCTGCGAGCGCCGGTGCGATGTGGTGGACCAGCGGCGGGGCCAAGAGCCTGTCCTTCGCCGACACCTCGCCTTCGCTCGAGAGCCGCGTCGCGGTCCTGACCTCGGAGCTCAACCAGCTGAAGACGGAGACCGCCCGGCTGCGCGAGCGGCAGAACGACACGTCCGGCGAGCTGATCCAGCTGCGCGCCAGCCTCACCAGCACCGAAACCGGCCTCGCCACGCTGCGCACCGCTTCGAGCGAGAGCGCATCGCTTCAGCGCGATGCGGCCGACAAGATCGAGTCCGACATCGCCCTGCTGAAGCGGCAGACCATTCGCCTCCGCTCGGCCCAGGAGGATACGTCAGCCGAGTTGAGCGGGCTGCGCGCCAGCGCGGCGACCAGCGAAATCGGGATCGAGCAGCTCCGCACGAACGCAGGCGAGATCCGCCAGCAGATCGCGCGCATCGAGCTGGCCCGCGACGCGACCAGCTCGATCGGCCGCACGCACAAGCATCGCGTCCGGCGCGTGGCCCGCGCGGCCGAAACCGAGCCGCAGATGGCGCAGCCGTTCATGATGCAGTGGCCGGGCGTGGTGCCCGCGGGCCGGAACTGATCGTTCGGGCCGCCGCTTTACAGGTCGCTTACACCTGACCTGAGGCGGCTTGCCATGACGACGAGCCCGGCTGGCTACCACCAGCTCGGCTGCACCTGCCGGAAAGTGGTCGGCGGCGCGCGCCGCCGCGGCGCGACGGGCTGGCCATCCCAGCTGCGCTGGAAGAAATTGTTGCCAAACCCATCATCAAACGCATCGCCACTCGCGACGCTCACATCCGCGGTCGGCCGGCGCGTGATGAAGCCACCCTGCGGCTGATTGCTCAGCACTGCGACGAACTCGGTGCGATAATTGGTCTCGCTCGACAGCGGCTCGTCGGAGACGATGATCGATGAGCGCGCCACCGCGGTCGGCGCGATGCGGTCGAGCACCTCCTTCGGAATCGTCACGCGGTCGAGCGCGTCCTTGGCGCTGTCGCTGCCATCGATCGTCACGGCGGTCCAGCGCAGGCCGGCGCCGGTCTGCGCCACCGCCGTGAACACATGGGTGCCGATCGGCCGGTCGGGATCGCGGATCGTGACGGGCGACTCGATCGACGTATCGAACTCCTCGCCGCCGCCGTCGCGTGCCGGCTTGTGGGTGTTGCGCCTGACATAGACCATCTGGGTCGAGCGGCTGATGTAGACCGACACCGGTTCGGTCGCGAGCCTGGCATCGGTCGCGGCCCTGGCCGCGTCGGTCTTCTTCGCGGCGGCCGCCTTGGCGGCATCCTTGGCGATCGCGGCGGCCGCAAGCTTGCCGGTCGCATCGGTCTTGGCTGAATCGAGCTGCGTGGCGGCATCGGCCGCCTGGGTCGCAGCCTTCTGGCGCAGGTCCTCGAGCTGGGTCTTGGCCTGATCGGTCTTGGCGGCGGCGAGCTTCCGTTCGGCCTGCTTCAGCTCGGCGTCGGCGCGGGCCTTGGCCTGCTCGAGCTTGCGCAGCGTGGCCTTCAACGATTTGGCCTCGCGCTCCGCCGCGGCCGCCGCCGTCTTGGTCTGCGCGGCCGCCTGCGCGGCATCCTCGGCCTCACGGCCAAGGCTGGTGGCGCGCGCTGGCACCGTCGCGACCGCCTGCGCGTTCGGTACGAACAGCGCGGGATGGGAGAAATCGACCGGAGCCACGTCCTCGGGCGCGATGATCACGCGCATGCCGATCCAGGTCCGGTCGAACAGTTTTTCGGCGAAGCCATAGGGCATGCGTACACAGCCATGCGAGGCGGCATAGCCGGGCAGCGGACCGCCGTGCAATGCGACGCCGTTCCAGGTGATGCGCTGCATGTTCGGCATCCAGGCATCGTCATATAGCGTCGAGTGATGGTCTTTGTCCTTCTCGATGATGGCGAACACGCCCGCCGGCGTCTCCCGTCCCGAAACGCCGGTCGACACCGGCGCCCGCCAGATCCAGCCCTCGGAATCATAGAAGGTGACCTTCTGGGCCTTGATCGACACGATCGCCATGATCGGTTCGCCATGCGCCCGCGGCGCGGTCGCTTCCGTCACCGGCGCCGGCCGCGCCTGCCGGGCCTCGGCCGCGGAACAGCCGGCCATTGCCGCAGCCAGGACCGAGACGGTCAGCAGCGCGTGTCCCCGACGCCGTAGCGCTGCAATGCTCTGAACCACCGTGAATCGTGTCACCATGCCCTGTCCTGGTTCAATGCCGTTCCGTCCCGTCCCACGCGTCGCTTCTGCCACGCATTTATACGCTCGATCATGTCTTGGGGTGAAGTGAGGCAGACGCGCGCATGGACATGCCGATCGCACATGCCGGCCCGCATTTCCTGAACGGAACAAGGCGGAAGCATGTCGGAACGGCGCCGGCATGCAGCGCCGATCAGCCTGACGGAGGCGGAAACCGGCCCAGGAATCGTCGTGCCCTCGGCAGGGCGTCATGCAGAAACTGCTGCGGCTCGCGCAACCAGAGGCCGTCGTAGGAACGCGACTTGGACTCCGAGATCAGAACATCCTTGGGCAGTTCGACCAGCTGTGCGGACCATCCGGGCCACCATCGGTTCGCTTTCGCCTCGATGTGACCGCGCAGTCGGCGCCAGTTGGAATAGCCGTGATAGTCGAAGGCGACCTCGCCGCGAACGACGACGATGTGGTTGCCAGTGAACCCGCTTGCCGGCTTGATCCACACCGGAGCGAAGGCAGCGTCCGGATACGCATCGAGAAAGGCGAAGGCAAGGATGTGGCAGGCGCCACAAGCAAAGAAGACGCGCTCCGGCAACGCCCAGCGCCGAACCGGATCCTGCTTCACGCCCTCGGCAACGACATACATGGATACTGATCCGGCCCCTGCGGGTCATCGCATGTGAGGGTCTGTCTCGTTCCGCTGCGCCACCTCCATGCCCGGGCTCCGTCCCGGCCATGACGGTGTGGAGCAAGTCGGACTCGAGCCTGGATCGTCGAATGCGAAAGCGCCGCGGTCTAACAGGATCAGAATAGCAGAACTTGACCGCCGGCCCACTCCCTCACGGATCGCGGCGATCACCGCGTCGGTGCTCCGGTCTGACGCGCGCCGCGTGCGCGCCGGCCTCGACGGGACGCCGTCCGCTTGGTGATTTGACGGCATCAGCTTGAAACGCCCGCGCCGCATTCCCATCCTGTATACGGGCCGCCAGATGCCGTTCACCCCGTCGGCGTCCACTGCTGACACGGAGCTGACGCCTTGGCCAATCCGCGCGACTTTCACGTGCCGCAATCGTCCTACTCCAAGGAGGATCTGCTCCGCTCCGGCGAAGGCGGCTATTTCGGGCCCGGCAATGCGCAGCTGCCGGCGCCGCCAATGCTGATGATGGATCGGATCACCGAGCTGAGCCTCGATGGCGGCCGCTACGGCAAGGGGCGGATCATGGCCGAGTTGGACATCACGCCGAAGCTCTGGTTCTTCGATTGCCTGTTTCGCGGCGATCCCGTGATGCCCGGTTGCCTGGGCCTCGACGCGATGTGGCAGATGGTCGGCTATTGGCTCGGCTGGTCTGGCTCGCCCGGCAAGGGCCGCGCCACCGGTGTCGGCGAGGTGAGCTTCACGGGCGAGATCACGCCACAGGTGAAATGCGTGCGCTATGAGGTCGACCTGCGCCAGGTCAAGCGCGGCCGCCTCGTGCTCGGCCTGGCCGACGGCCGCGTGCTGGCGGATGGCAGGAGCGTGTTCGAGGCGCAGAGCATGAAGGTCGCGCTGACGACATCATGAGCTCAGCTATCGTCATGACGACAATCGCTTCTCGAAGAACAGGTCCGGATACGGGTCGTCGTTGAAGCGCTCGATCTCGGTCCAGCCGGTCTTGCGGTAGAGCTGCCGGGCCTCGCCGAGCGCGCTGTTGGTGTCGAGGCGGAGCGTCTTGATCGCAAGTTTTCGCGCGGCGTCCTCGGCCGCGTCCATCAGGCGGCGGCCGAGGCCGAGGCCGCGTGCGGCGGGGGCGACCCAGAGGCGCTTGATCTCGGCAATGTCGCCGCCATGGCCCTTCAGCCCGGCGCAGCCGAGCGGCAGGCCGTCGGACAGCGCGACGAAGAACGCGCCGCGCGGGGCCATCATGTCCAGCGCGTCGGGATCACGCGACAGCGTCACGTCAAAACCGCGCGCGAAGCGCCGCGACAGCTCGGCGTAATATTCACCGAGACAATGGCGCGCCGGCTCACTGCGCGGATCGGCCTCCTCGATGCTGATGCGATCACGGGCAAGCGCGGCCGCGACCATGTCCATCGCCGCGAGCAGCGCCTCGGGCCGGCTCGAACGCGCCAGCATCGCCTCGGCCTGCGCATTCGACAGCGTCTCATACGCGTCGAACTCGCGCCGCCCGGCGGCGGTGAGCCTGGCGATGCGGCGGCGCGCATCGTCGGGATGCGGCCTTGTCGCCACCAGCCCCTCCTCCTCCAGGCTGCGCAGAAAACGGCTCATCAGCCCGGAGTCCAGCGCGAGATAGTCACGGAGGTCGGCGACGTCGCTGCGACCGTGGCCGATCGCGTTGAGCACGCGCGCGGCGCCGAGCGGCCGGCCGCGCCCCAGGAACGAGGTGTCGAGCGCACCGACCTCCGAGGTGACGGCGCGATTGAAGCGGCGGACGCGGGAGACGGGATCGAGCATGATGCCTGACTTAGGTCAGATATCAGCTGATGTCAATTGGATGTGGGCAGCAGACCCAATCACCACTGTCATCATCCGCGCAGGCGGATGATCCAGTACGCCGCGGCCGCTCGATCGATCACTGCCGTCTCTGGAATACTGGATCGTCCGCCGGAGCTTGTCCTCGGGCTCGCCGGAGGCGAGACCCGGGGGCGGACGATGACAGCGGAGCAAGAAGACCGCCGCGTCTGACGTGGATGGCGCGCGGGAGCGCCACACGCCGTGCCTTCGGTTGCCCCAAACAAAAAAGGCGGCTCGGCCGCCGGCCGAAGCCGGATGCCGAACCGCCAGTCTTTCCCCGGGAGGAACTCAGTTCAGGAGCTTCGCCACGTTGTCCTTGGTCACGAGGTCGAGGCCGGTGTAGATCACTTCAGGCACCTTCTCGCCCTTCTTGATCGCGAGCAGCGCGTCCATCGACTTCTCGCCCATCTCGAACGGGCGCTGGCCGGTGAGCGCGGTGGAGTAGCCGTCGCGCAGCAGTTCGAGCTGCATCTTCAGGGTATCGGCGACGACCAGCGTCAGCTTGCCGGCGTCGATGTCCTTCTTGTTCTTGTTGACGAAGGCCTTGTAGCCTTCGGGCGCGAACATCGGCCAGCCGCCGACCGGAACGATCGCGGCGAGATCCGGCGTCGCGGTGCGCAGATCGGTCATCTGCTGCACGGCGAGTGCGGAATCGTCGTTGCAGAAGGTCGGCGAGCCCGCGACTTCCGTCCACTTCGAGCCCTTCAGGGCCTCGCGCACGCCTTCGACACGCTCAGCAAGGTTCTTGGCGCCCGGGCCGCCCGAGACCATGGCGTACTTGCCGCCGTCCGGCCGAAGCTCGCGCAGCTGCTTGCCGAGCGCCAGACCGAAATCCTTGTTGTTGGTGCCGATATAGGCGAGCCGCTTGGAGCCCGGCGCGTCCGCGTCGAAGGTGATGACGGGGATGCCGGCCGCAGCCGCAGCTTCGATCGACTTGGTCATCGCGGCGACGTCGGCCACCGAGATCGCCAGGCCGTCGACCTTCTGGGTGATGAAGTCCTGGATGATCTGCGCCTGGGTGGCGGGCTCGTGCTCGATCGGGCCCTTGTAGATGCACTCGACATTGCCGAGCTCCTTGGCCCGCTTCATGCAGCCGTCGCGTGCGACGTCGAAGAACGGGTTGTTCATCGCCTTCGGCACGACGGCGAAACGGTATTTGGTCTCGGCATGCGCCGGGCCCACCAGGATCGCAAGCGATGCGACCGCAAACAGCAACTTTTTCATGGTTTCCCTCCTCGATGTCTATCCGAAATGATTGTCTGTGCCGGGCGCGGATAGACCTGATCAGTCACATCCCGGACAGTATCTCGTCACGTCACAGCAGCCTGCGTCACAACAGCCTTCGTTACAAAAGCCTTGCGCGGATGCGATCGACCAGCACGGCGGCGATGATGATCACGCCGACCAGCGTCTGCTGCCAGTAGGAGTTGACCTGTGCCAGCACCAGCCCGTTTCTGATGACCTCGAGCAGCACGCAGCCGACGATGGCGCCGAGCGGACCGCCGATGCCGCCGGCCAGATTGGCGCCGCCGATCACGGCCGCCGCGATCACGTTGAGCTCGTAGGACGTCGCCATGTTGGCCGGCGCCGAACCGAGCCAGCCAGAGATGATGATGCCCTGCAGGCCGGCGGCGACCGCGCCGATCACGTAGACCTCGATCTTGACGCGCGTCACCGAGATGCCGGTCAGCTCCGCGGCCTTCTCGTTGCCGCCCATCGCGAACACATGGCGGCCGAAGGCCGTGTGGTGGAGCACCAGCGCCATGACCAGCGCCAGCGCGATCAGATAGATGAACGGCGCAGGCACGCCATAGACGTCGCCTGAAGTGAGCGCGTAGAAGTAGTCGGCGTCCGGACCGCCGGGAAAGCTGCCGCGGCCGTTGGAGATGACGTAAGCGAGGCCGCGCACGATCGACAGCATGCCGAGCGTGGTCACGAACGGCGACAGGCCGAGCAGCGCAATGCACATGCCGTTGACGAGCCCGACGAGCACGGACACGGCGAGCCCCGCGAGCACCGAGACCAGCAGGATCAGGCCGGGCACGTTGGCGACCACGGTCTTGCCGTCGGCCGCGAGATGCACGAACAGCGACGACAGCGGCGTGCCGGGGGTCGACAGCGCCACCATCACCATCGAGGTGATCATCGCCGCGAAGCACATCAGCGAGCCGACCGAGAGGTCGATGCCGCCGGTGATGATCACGAAGGTGATGCCGAGCGTGGCGATCGCGATGAAGGAGAAGTTCTTGGCGACGTTCTGCAGATTGCCTTCAGTGAGGAAATAGGGGCTGGCGAAGCTCATCAGGATGATGAGCGCAACCAGCGCCAGGGTCACATAGGCCGTCTGCGAGGCGAATACGCCGCGATGCCACCATCGGATGGCGCCGACATTGGTGAAGGTCACCTCGCTGCCCGGGACGGGGGTCTCCGACGGAACAGACATTACGCAGCCTCCTTGGCGCCGGTGATCAGGGCGGTGACCTCGTCCGGGTTGGTGTCGTTGACCGGCTTATCCGCCTTCTTCTCGCCGCGCCGCATTACCACGACGCGATCACACACCGCAAAGATGTCCGGCATGCGGTGCGAGATCAAGATCACGGCGATGCCCTGCTCCTTCAGGCGATGGATCAGGCTCAGCACCTGCTCGACCTGGCGGACCGAGATGGCGGCCGTCGGCTCGTCCATCATCACGAGCTTGGCGTTGGAGAGACGGGTGCGCGCAATCGCGACCGCCTGACGCTGGCCGCCCGACATGTCCTTGACGAGATCATGCGGCCGCGTCTCGGAGCGCAGCTCGCGGAACAGTTCCAGTGCCCGCGCCTCCATGCCCTTGTGGTCGAGCAGCCTGAGCGGTCCGAAATTGCGCCTGAGCTCGCGACCGAGAAACACGTTGGCGGCGGCGGTGAGATTGTTGGCCAGCGCGAGGTCCTGATAGACGACCTCGATGCCGACGCTGCGCGAATCCATCGGGCGATGGAAATGCACCTCGCGGCCGCAGAAATGGATCGAACCCTGGCTCGGCGGAAAATTGCCGGCGATGATCCGCACCAGCGTCGACTTGCCGGCGCCGTTGTCGCCCATCAGGCCGACGACCTCGCCGGCGCCAATCGAAAGGTCCACGCCGTGCAGCGCCCGGATGGCGCCGAACTGCTTGCCGAGGCCTTTCAGCTGGAGGACCGGCTCACCTGCCGCCGCAGTGCTCATGGCTGCTCCCTCACTCTCGTTGGTCGATAGGCGCAGGCTGCTGTCGTCAGACATAACGGTTCACCACACTTTCCAGATATTCCTGCCGGCCCGAGCGCGGCTGCGGATCGAGGCCGGTGCTGACGGCGCGGTCGGCGAGCTCGGCGAGCGAGCGGCGGCCGGCGAGGATCGCCTGCCCCTCGTCGCCATCCCAGCCGGCATAACGTTGTGCGAGCGGCGCGGTCAGCGCGCCCTCCTCCAGCATGGCATCGGCGGCAATCAGCGCCCGGGCGCACGCGTCCATCGAGCCGACATGGGCGTGCAGCAGATCGTCAGGATCGATCGACTGTCGCCGGATCTTGGCATCGAAGTTCAGACCGCCCGTGGTGAAGCCGCCGCCCTTGAGCATATCATGGAACGCCAGCGCCAGCTCCGGCACGTTCATCGCGAATTGATCCGTGTCCCACCCGAGCAGATCGTCGCCGCGATTGATGTCGAGCGAGCCGAACACGCCGAGCGCCTGCGCCAGCGCGATCTCGTGCTGGAACGAATGGCCGGCGAGGATCGCATGATTCTGCTCGATGTTGAGCTTGACGTCGTCCAGCAGGTCGTAGCGCTTCAGGAAACCGTAGCAGGTGGCGACGTCGAAATCATACTGGTGCTTGGTCGGCTCCTTCGGCTTCGGCTCGATCAGCAGCGGGCCCTTGAAGCCGATCTTGTGCTTGTGCTCGACCACCAGCGAGACGAAGCGGCCGAGCTGGTCGAGCTCGCGCTTCATGTCGGTGTTGAGCAGCGTCTCGTAGCCCTCGCGGCCGCCCCACAGCACGTAGTTGGCGCCGCCCAGACGATGCGTCACCTCGAGCGCGGCGCGCACCTGCCCCGCGGCGTAGGTGAAGACATCCGGATCGGGATTGGTCGCGGCGCCCGCCATGTAGCGGCGATGCGAGAACAGGTTGGCGGTGCCCCACAAGAGCCGCACCTTGGCGGAGACCATCTTCTGCTCGAACAGGTCGCCGATGGCGTTGAGGTTGGCGACGGACTCCTTCAGGGTCGCGCCCTCCGGCGCGGCGTCGACGTCATGGAAGGTGAAGAACGGCACGTCGAGCAGGCGGAACAGTTCGAACGCCACATCGGCCTTGGCGCGCGCCATCGCGAGCGCGTCGTCGCCGTGCTGCCAGGGCCGCAGGAAGGTCTCGCCGCCGAACGGATCGGAGCCCGGCCAGCAGAACGAATGCCAGTAGCAGACCGCGAAGCGCAGATGATCCTCCATGCGCTTGCCCCTGATGACCCGGTCCTTGTCGTACCAGCGGAACGACAGCGGGCTGCGCGACTCGGGGCCGCCATAGCTGACGGTTGCGCCGGTCTGGAAGAAGGAAGCCTGGACGTTCACGATGGTCACTCCTTGAGAGCAGGATAGAGCTTGCGCCAATGCGCATAGGCCGCGTCATAGCCGGCGCGCTGCGCAGCGCGCGGTGCGAAACTCTGCAGCCGCTGCGGCTTGCGGCAGACATCTTCAGGTGCTGCGCCGGTCGCGGCGAGGCGGCCGAGCCGTGCGGCGCCGATCGCCGCGCCGACCTCGCCCTCTTCGACGCGATGCACGGTCACGCCGAGCACGTCGGCCATGATCTGTGCCCACAGCGCCGAGCGCGACCCACCGCCGACAAGATCGAGCTCGGTGATCTCATGCGCACCGCGCATCTCATGCGCGCCGCGGCCAAGCGCATCGCGCATGTCGCGCGCGGCGAACGCGACACCTTCCAGCACGGCCTGCACGAGATCGTCGCGCGACGCGGCACTGCGCAGGCCGACGAAGGCGCCGGCGGCGCGCGCATCGTTGTGCGGCGTACGCTCGCCATCGAGATAGGGCAGAAACTGCACCGGGCTCGGACGATCGACACTTGCTCCGAGCGGCGCGAGCAGCGCGGCTTCGGGCGTCTGCAGGATGCGCGACAGCCAGGACAGGGAGGCGGCGGCCGACAGCATCACACCCATCTGATGCCAGAGGCCGCCGAGCGCATGGCAGAACGCGTGCACGGCGGATTCCGGCGCCGGCGCGAACCGGTCGGTGACGCGAAACAGCACGCCCGAGGTGCCCAGCGACAGAAAGGCATCGCCGGGCGTGATCGCGCCGAGCCCGATCGCGCTCGCGGCGTTGTCACCGGCGCCGCCTGCGATCACCACCTTGGCACCCGTGCCCCAGCGCTGCGCCAGCTCGGGAGACAGCATCGCGCTCGGCTCATTGCCCTCGACCAGGCGCGGCATGTGATGAAGATCGAGCCCGGTCGCCGCCAGCAGCGTCTCCGACCAGCGCCGCGCGCCGACGTCGAGCCACAACGTGCCCGCCGCGTCCGACATGTCCTCCGCCATCTCGCCGGACAGTCGATAGCGCACATAGGCCTTCGGCAGCAGGACCTTTGCCACCTGGGCGAAGATGTCAGGCTCGTGCTTCGCGACCCAGGCGAGCTTCGGAGCGGTGAAGCCGGGCATCGCCAGATTGCCGGCGATCGCATGCAGCTCGGGACAGCGCCGCTCGAGCTCGGCGCATTCGTCCTGCGAGCGGCCATCATTCCACAGGATGGCCGGCCGCAGCGGCTGGCCGTCGCGGCCAAGCAAGGTCGCGCCATGCATCTGGCCGGACAGGCCGATGCCGCTGACAGCAGCCGTTTCGCGCGGATGGTCGCGGGCGAGGTCATCGACGGCGCCGATCGCAGCCTCGACCCAATGATCCGGATTTTGCTCGGACCACAGCGGCTGCGGGTGCGACAGCGACAGCGGACGCGAGGCGCTTGCGACCAGCGCACCCGTCTCGTCCTCCAGCACGGCCTTCACGCCGGATGTGCCGACATCCAGTCCGAGAAACACGACCTCATTCCTCCCACGCCGGCCACCGGGATGTGGCGATCTATGTCGCCTCGCACCAGCAGCCTACTCATTCTGTACCCCATGATCAGTCCGGCCGCTGCGGCGGCCGTCCAGCTCACGGCAAATTGTCCCGCATCACGATGTCGATGCGGATGGCTTCCTGTTCGCTCAGAAGCGGCTCGCCGCGCGCCAGCGCGAGCAGCACACGCACCGCCGAACGCGCTTCATGACCCGGGTTCTGCGAGATGACGGCATCCATCACGCCGTTCAGCAGCAGCTTGCGCGTCACCGCCGTCACGTCGTGACCGACGAAAACGATGTCCTCCGCGCGCCCGGATTCGGCGAGCGCCTTGGCGACGCCGGCGGTGCCGGCGCCGACATTGTACAGGCCAACGATGTCGCGATGCTCGGCGAGCAGCTTGCTCATCAGCTGCTCCGAGCGGTCGTCGGCGTCATGCCCCTCAGCCACCGGCAGGACTTCAAGCTGCCGATATTCCGACGTCATCACCTGGGTGAAGCCGAAGATGCGCTCGGCGTGGTCGCGCAGGCCCTGCGAGCCGGCGACGATCGCCACGCGCCCGGCCCGGCCACCGGCAAAACGTCCGACCAGCCCGGCGGCGGTGCGACCGGCCGCGATGTTGTCGATGCCGACGTAATGCTGCCGGCGCGAGGACGGCACGTCCGACACCAGGGTCACGACCTTGGCCCCGGACTCGACGAGATCGTTGATGGCGGCCCGCACGTTCGGATGATCGAGCGCCACCACCGCCACGCCATCGACCCTGCCGACGAGATCATCCAGCTTCGCGGCCAGCACGGCTGAATCGAACACGTCGGTGGTGACGACATCGACCGTCAGCCGGCGCGCGGCCATCCAGTTCGCCAATTCGCCGAGATGCGTTTCGATCTGCTGCATGAACAGGTTGACGCCCGCGGGCATCACGAACGCGAAGCGCCGGGATCGCGCCCGCGCCAGCTCGGAGGCTGCCGCATGCGGCTGGAACGCGCTACGCGCCATCGCGTCCTTCACGCGCCGCACCGTATCCGGGCGCACGCCCGGCCGGTTGTGCAGCACGCGGTCGACGGTGGCGAGGCTGACCCCTGCCTGCCGCGCGATATCCCGCAATGTCAGCGGCGCGTTCATGCTCCTCCCTTTCGAGCTGAGGAACTTAGCGCGAATTTTGAGGTACGCAACTCATTTTTGAGGTGCCGCCGATGGGGCGGCCCACAACTGGCGGCATGACGTCTTCAACCATCCCCGCTCCGGCAGCAGCCCGTGCCGGTTGACGCATCAGGCCACAAAGGTGCATGACGACAACATTTCAACCTTTACGATCAAGTAAACTGACCTTGCGAGGACTTGTCAAACGGCGGTGCGCGGTGCGCTCATCGCCGTCATTGGCCATGGCGCACGAAGGCTTCCGCCAATCCCACTTCCACTTGCGGATGTCCTGCGCGGGTGTTGAACTCAGCCGCGTCTGATTTTGCCTGGCTCGTCTCGTGGGGGCTCATGTCATCGATGATCGTTCGCCGCGCCTGGCCCGGTTGGGGCTGGGGCTACAGCCCGTCGGGTGACGGCCCGTTCCCGACGATCGTTCTCCTGCATGGTTCGGAAGGCGCCTGGTCGGGCTGGAGCTATCGCAACGCCGTGCTGTTTGCGGCACGTGGCTTCCTGGCGATCCCGTTCGGCTACGCCAAGGATGGCAACACCTGGAATGCCGGCAACATCAACGACATCCCGCTCGACCGCACAGCCGACGCGCTGGCCGGCTTGCGCGATTTTCATCTGTGCGGCACCAAGCTTGGACTGTACGGCGGCTCGCGGGGCGCCGAACATGCGCTGTTGCTGACATCGCTGATGGCGCGCGACGGCATCGCCGGTCTTCCCGATGCGGTCGCCGTGCATGCGCCACCCGACGTAATCTGCGGCGCGTTCGACGCCAAGTTCTGGCGCGACCACGGTGATCCCGGCTGGCAACCCTGGGATCCGGCACGCCGGGCCTGGACGTGGCGCGGAAGCTCCGATCAGTTACTTCCATCGACGCCGATCGAGATCGAGCGCTTCGCTGGACCGCTCTTCATCAGCCACGGCACGAAGGACGAGACATGGTCCGTCGACATGACCCGGCGCCTCTCGGCGCGCCTGGCGCAACATGGCCGGGCACCGGTGGTGCACCTCTACGAGGGCGAGGGGCACGGGTTCACCGCCGACGCCGAGAACCGGCATTACGAGCTTCTGACCGAGTTCTTCATGCGGCATCTCGGCCCCACCGCGGCGTCCAAATAATTTCCGCTTTCCAGAAGATTTCTCTTTCGTTTTATCGGAAGATATGCTTATCTTCCGGCCATCCCGCCTCACGAGAGGGGCGTAGCGCGCGATCGTCACGACACGCGAGGCGGGGATGCGGTGACCGCGGGAGATCGCAGCATTCTCTTCTAACGAGGGTGCGGACGAACGATCGCCTGCGGACGTGAAGTCGCAGCGGCCTGACACCCCGAAGCTGGTGTCACCCTGGCGCAATGCTGACGCATGGCGTTGGGAATGGTGGCCAACAAGCCCGGCGCACCAGGGCGACTGCGTATAAGCGTGAAGACACCGCGCAGGGAATGCCGGATGACCGGCTTTGCCTGTGGTACCTGCCGCCTGCATTTTTTTCGCAGGCGGGCCATGGGTGGGGCCTTCACCCGGCATTCCCTGCGCCCTCTCATGTCGGAGGGCGACAACGAACATCAGCCTCGGGCGCGATGCGCCGCGAGAATACGTCTCCATGCCGGTCGCTGTTTGAGATGTGAAGCAGTCTCCTTCCACGCGTCGTCCCGGGCAAGCCTCGACGCGCGCAGCGCGGCGTGGCGCCGACCCGGGATCCATACGCCGCGGCGGTCGTGATGAGCACAATGCCAATCACCAGCCTGCCTCAAACCGCTCCCTGGGGGTATGGGTCCCGGCTCAAGGCCTGGACGACGGCGGAGTTTGTAGTTGCGGCCGGAACGACAACTACCAAAGTCATTGCGAACTGCCGTAGGGTGGGCAAAGGCGCGCATGCGACGCTACACGCCACGAGCTACGCTCTCTCGCGCGCCGTGCCCACCATTGTCTCCGGCCGTGCGGATGCACGGTGGGCAGGCGACCGCCCTGCGGGCGGCCGCTTTGCCCACCCTACGCCGCATCAACCTCAATCGCCGTCCTGGCGGTGGCCGGGACGACGGCGGTTGTTGCCGCCGCACGATCCCTATGCCCTACTCAGCGCACACAAAGCTCCCGGCCTGCTCCACCGGTCCCGCCTTGTAGCGCGGCCAGGCCGGCCAGCGGCACAGCGGCAGGCTGCGGGTGACGGTGAAGGCCGGCGCCTCGATCTTCTGCTCGACGACTTCGAGATCTCCCGGCGCCTTGCCGGTCTCGACCCAGTCGACCAGCACGCTCAGCATGTCGACATTGGCCGGCGCGCCGTTGCCGACATGGTCGACGCCGGGCGCGGTGTAGAGCCGCGCGAACTCCGCCGTCTCGGCCTTGCCGAGCTTGCGCTCGACCGACTCGAAATAGCGGATGCCGGCATAGGGGCTCTGCGCATAGTCGGCCATGTGCTCGAGAATGACGAGCCTGCCGCCATGGGCGCGGAAGCGGCTGAGATCGGGGTTGGTGGAGTCCATCAGTTGCGACACCTGCAGCAGCCGGTCCTTGTAATCATCAGGCCGATACTTGGTGACATCGAGCTTGGGATCGCGCGCGAACAGATATTGCGTGGCGCCGGAACCGAACACCCAGGCGATGCCGTTGGCAGGCGTCGGCGGCTGCGTCGGCGCGGCCTTGCCGAGCCACCACGAGATCCAGCCGCCGGCCGAGGCGAAGCCCTCCGTGTCCTCGCCGGAGATGCCCCAGCCCGGGTAGTCGTCGAGCCCATTGGCAAGCGGGAACGAGAACTTGTACGGCGCGTGCAGCGTCGCGATGGACTTGATCTGCGCATCGCTGAGGCAGGCCTCGCCGCTCTTGCCGTCGGGACAGCGCAGGCTATCCGGCTTGAAGCTCGCCTTGCAGCCGACGGCATTCGCGATCAGGCCGTCCTCGATGCCGTCAGCCTTGTCGCAGCTGTTGCGCACGGCGTCTCCGACCAGCTTGACCTGCGCCGGACTGATCCAGCCGTCGCCCATCGTCACCAGCCCGCCGCGGGTGCCGGCATGCTGCAGCCCCACCCAGTTGATGACGGGGACGCGGGCGAAGATGCCGTCGAAATCGTCGGGGTAGCGTTGCGCCATGGTCAGCGCCTCGCGGCCGCCCTCGGACGATCCCATGAAGTACATCTTGGCGGGCTTGCTGCCGTAGGCGCGCGTGATGATGGCGACGGCGGCGTCACGCACCTTCTTGTAGGCGACGTGCGAAAAATTCTCGAACGCCTCGTCATTGAGCGCAAAGGTCTGCGGCGGCTCGCCCGGCTTGGACTCGTGGCCGGAATCGGTGCCGTAGGTGACGAAGCCGCGCGCCAGCGGCGAGGCCTTGTCGAACGGATAGGCCGGCGGCAGGCCGAGCCCGGTGATCAGCACGCCGTTGAAGCCGCCGCCGCCATATTGCAGCGAGCGGCCGTTCCAATCAGCGGGAAGATTGACCTCGAACTTGATCGGCGGCGCCTGCGGGTCTTTCGGGTCGATATGTCCGAGCACCTTGCAGAACGGCGGCGTGGCCGGCACGACGCGGGCGGCCGGGGAACCGGCCTTTTCCGCCACGGACAATGGCGCCGCTGCCTGCATCGCTGCCGTGTCGATTCGCACGGCACCGTCGGATGTGCCGGCCAGGCCGCCGCAGGTCGCGGCGGCATCGCCGCTGATCGGCACGGCGGCCGCCGAAGACACCGCCGCCAGCGACATCAAAACTGCGATCGCGCTCGCACGAGGCCAGCTCGTCATGGTCAATTTCCTCACCTTGTCGGTCCCGTTGATCCGGGATCTCGCATCCACGCTTGTAGCAGACCGCCGGCTAGAACGGCAGCCCGACATAGTTCTCCGCCAGCGACCGCTGCGCGGCGTCGGACGAGAACAGATAGGCAAGCTCGGTATCCTGCAGCTTGTCGTCGTAAGACAGCCGGTCGGGGAAGCGATGCAACAGGGTCGTCATCCACCAGGAGAAGCGCTGCGCCTTCCAGATCCGCGCCAGCGCCCGCTGCGAGTAGCCGTCGATGCCGCGGTCGTCGCTCTTTTTGTAGTGATCGAGCAGCGCATGATAGAGATAGTAGATGTCGGAGGCCGCCGAGTTCAGCCCGCGCGCGCCGGTCGGCGGCACGATGTGGGCGGCGTCGCCGGCCAGGAACAAGCGGCCGTAGCGCATCGGCTCGGCGACGAAGCTGCGCAGCGGCGCGATGCTCTTCTCGATCGAGGGGCCAGTGATCAGCTTGGCCGCGACCTCGGCCGGCAGACGGCGCTTCAGCTCGGCCCAGAACGCATCGTCGCTCCAGTCCTCGACCTTGTCGGTGAGCGGCACCTGGACGTAATAGCGGCTCAGGACCTGCGAGCGCAGCGAGCACAGCGCGAAGCCGCGCTCGTGCTTGGCATAGATCAGCTCCGGCGACACCGGCTTGGTGCGGGAGAGCACGCCGAGCCAGCCGAACGGATAGACCCGCTCGAATTCCGTCAGCTTGTCCTGCGGAATCGACTTGCGGCTGACGCCGTGAAAGCCGTCGGCGCCGATGACGTAGTCGCAGTCGACGCGGATCACCTCTTCGCCGCTGCGATAGGTGACGTAGGGCTTGTCGGAGGCGATGTCGTGCGGCGTCACGTCGGCCGCATTGTGCACGACCTTGCCGCCGAGCTTGTCGCGCGCCTCGTAGAGATCGCGCGTCAGCTCGGTCTGGCCGTAGACCATCACGGAATTGCCGCCGGAATATTTGTGCAGGTCGACGCGGTCGAGCTTGCCGTCATGGGCGATGTAGAAGCCGTGATGGATCTCGCCCTCGCGGTCCATGCGCTCGCCGCACTTCGCCTCGCGCATCAGCTCGGCAAAGCCGTGCTCGAGCACGCCGGCACGGATGCGCGACAGCACGTAGTCGCGGCTCGACTTTTCCAGGATGATCGTATCGATGCCCTGCAGATGCAGCAGCTGCGACAGCATCAGGCCCGACGGGCCGCCGCCGATGATGCAGACTTGGACTTTCATGGGCATCTTCTCCCGGATTCACGACGAAAGGCTTGTTGGCTTTGCTTGTCAGTCGCGAATTCTACCAAGGAACGCGCCGACCGACTTGCATGGACCCTGCATTCTCTTGCACTTTTCCGACACCACGGCGCGGAACCTTGCAACGGTATCAGGACCCTCTCCGGATCAGCGGCGAGCGCCGGCCGCCTCCTCCGCCACGCCCATCGCGCGGCGATAGTCACGTGGGCTGGCGCCGGTGTGGCGCTTGAAGAAGCGGCAGAAATAGGCGGGATCCTTGAAGCCGAGCTCGAACGCCAGCTTCGACACCGGCGCTGCAACATAAGTGAGGCGGCGGCAGGCCTCGCGCGCGAGCCGCGCATGCACGATGTCGAGCGCGGACTGGCCGGTCTCGGCCCGTGTCAGGCGGTTCAGCCGTTCCGGGGTCATGCCGAGCTCGTCGGCATAGCGCGCCACCGACCAGTGATCGCGATGGCGCGCCTCGACCAGCACGATGAAGCGCGTGAACAGGGCCGCCTGCCCGCTGCCGCGCCGCGCCCCCTGCGACTGCCGCGCGCTCTGCTGTGCCAGCCGCCACACGATCGAGCGCCCAAGCCAGTGCGGCACCGGCGAGGCCGCGGCATCCGCCGCCGCGAACTCGTCGGCGAGATCGACGAACAGAGCCGCGATGCGGCCGGTGGCGACCGCCTGCGGCTCGAGATGCAGGATCTGCGCGGTCGCGAACAGATCGCGCAACGCCTCACCGGTCGCCGGCACGTCGCCCTCGACCACCGCGCGCGGATTGAAGGTCAGCACATAGCCATCGGTGTCGCGCGAGAAGCGGAAGGCATGAACCACTCCGGGCGGAATGATGACCGCCACCGGGCCGGCGCAACGCTCGCGGCGTTCGTCCAAGGCGATCTCGGCCGGACCGGCGGCCACCCAGAGGATCTGGTGCAGGCCCTGGTGCGTGTGGGCCTCGATCTCCCAGCGATACAGCTTGCTGCGCACCTGGATCGGCTCGACGTGCAGCATGTCGGGCTGCGCCGCCAAGGCCTCGCCATACAGCGCAAATGCGGGGATCGACGGCTTGGTGCGAAAGCGCGGCATGTGCAGGAGCTAAGCCGGAATGTCGGAAAAGTGCAAGTCTTGACCGGCGTTCGTGTCTCACGCCGCAGCAACGGCTCGGTTACATCAGTGAAAAGAACAACAACGACCACACTCAATGGAGAGGAGGCCCGACATGTTCACGTTCGACCCGTATTCGCCTGCGGTCGATGCCGACCCGTTCCCGTTCTACAAGACCCTGCGCGACGAGCACCCCTGCTTCTGGAGCCCGCAGGCCCAGGTCTGGATCCTGTCACGCTATGCCGACGTCGCGGCGGCCGGCACCAACTGGCAGACCTATTCCTCGGCCAAGGGCAACCTGATGACCGAACTGCCGAACCGCGCCGGTGCGACGCTCGGCACCACCGATCCGCCGCGCCATGACCGCCTGCGTGGCCTCGTCCAGCACGCCTTCATGAAGCGCAATCTCGAGAGCCTGTCCGGTCCGATCCGCGACATCGCCCGCGACAGCGCCGAGGCGCTGCGCGGCCAGGACCGCTTCGACTTCATCGAGGCGTTCTCGTCGAAATTCACCGTGCGCGTGCTGTTCGCCGCCCTCGGCCTGCCGCTCGGCGACGAGCAGACGGTGCGCGACAAGGCGGTGCTGATGGTGCAGAGCGATCCGGTCAGCCGCGCCAAGGGCCCGCAGCACATCGCCGCCTACAACTGGATGCAGGACTATGCGGCCGGAGTGATTGCCGAGCGCCGCGCGCGGCCGCAGAACGATTTGATCTCGCATTTCAGCATGGCCGAGATCGACGGCGACAAGCTCGACGAGCGCGAGGTACTGCTGACCACGACGACCCTGATCATGGCCGGCATCGAGTCGCTCGGCGGCTTCATGAGCATGCTGGCCTACAATCTTGCCGATCACGCCGACGCGCGCCGCGCCGTGGTCGCCAATCCCGACCTGATGGCGGACGCTGTCGAAGAGTCGCTGCGCTTCAACACCTCGGCACAGCGCTTCCGCCGCTGCCTGCAGAAGGATCTCACTCTGCACGGCCAGACCATGCGCGAGGGCGACTTCGTCTGCCTTGCCTACGGCTCCGCCAATCGTGACGAGCGGCAGTTCCCCAATCCCGATGTCTACGACATCACCCGCAAGCCGCGCGGCCATCTCGGCTTCGGCGGCGGCGTGCATGCGTGCCTGGGTTCCGCGATCGCGCGCATGGCGATCAAGATCGCGTTCGATGAGCTGCACAAGGTCGTGCCGGAGTATCGCCGCACCCAGGAGCAACTGCCGTGGATGCCGTCGTCGACGTTCCGCAGCCCGCTCTATCTGGAGCTGACGGTGCATTGAGGAGAACGGACGGGGCATCCTAGTACTAACAATGAGGTGTAAGTGGCGCCACACACAGACCGCCGTCACAGCGAGAAGAGCGAGCATCGCGCGGCAAAGACGGTGCACCCTCTCCCCTTGTGGGAGAGGGTGGATCGCATGAGCGCAGCGAAATGCGAGCCGGGTGAGGGGTCTCTCTCCGCGAGCTCCCGTGCGGAGAGAGACCCCTCACCCGCCTCCGATGCTGCGCATCTCCGGCACCCTCTCCACAAGGGGAGAGGGTGCACCGAGTCTGTGGCTCCTACTCGCGCGCAACTAAGAGCGAAGGCGACCAACGCAGCGCGAGGAGGACGCGACTGGCCGCCGCGAACGAGCCCCGCCCCAGCTCACACCAGCGCGCCGAGATCCGCCGCGTTGAAGCCCTTGAGGCCCGCCTTGTCGCCCGACTTGATCTTGGCGACCCAGTCGGGATCGCTGATCAGCGCACGTCCCACGGCGATGAGGTCGAACTCATCCTTCGCCATGCGCTCGAGCAGCGCATCGAGATCCGCCGTCGTCGACGGCTTGCCGGCGAACGCCGAGAAGAAGTCGCCGGCGAGACCAACCGAGCCGACGCTGATGGTCGCGGCGCCCGTGATCTTCTTCGCCCAGCCCGCAAAGTTGAGCCCCTTCTCACCATCGATCTCCGGAAATTCCGGCTCCCAGAAGCGGCGCTGCGAGCAGTGCAGGATGTCGACGCCGGCATCGACCAGCGGCTGCAGCCAATCGCCCATCAGCGCTGGCGTCTCGGCGAGCCGAGCCGCGTAGTCCTGCTGCTTCCACTGGCTGACGCGCAGGATGATCGGGAAATCGGGGCCGACCGCCTTGCGGATCGCGGTGACGATCTCGCCGGCGAAGCGCGAGCGCTCCTTGATGGTCGGACCGCCATAGCGGTCGTCGCGCTTGTTGGTGCCGGACCAGAAGAACTCGTCGACCAGGTAGCCATGCGCGCCGTGGACCTCGACCGTGTCGAAGCCGGTGCGCTTTGCGTCGGCGGCAGCCTGCGCGAACGCGGCGACGGTGTCGGCGATGTCGTTCTCGGTCATCGCGTTGCCGCGCGGCTTGTCCGGCGCGACCAGGCCCGACGGGCTCTCGACCGGCGCGCCGGGCTCCCAGCGGCTCATGCCCTTGGTCGAGCCGGTGTGCCAGATCTGCGGCGCGATGCGGCCGCCGGCGGCGTGCACGGCGCTGGCGACGCTCTGCCAGCCGGCCAGCGCGGCCTCACCGTGGAAGAAAGGAATGTGGGGCTCGTTGCGCGAGGCGGGACGGTTGATCACCGTGCCCTCGGTCAGGATCAGGCCCACGCCGCCCTCGGCGCGGCGGCGGTAATAGGCGGCGTTGGCCTCGCCCGGAATTCCGTCCGGTGCCGCGTTGCGCGTCATCGGCGCCATGACGATGCGGTTCTTCAGCTCCAGCGTCTTCAGGCGAAACGGACGAAACAGCACGCTGGTATCGAGATCGGACATTCGGTGGGCTCCATGACGGTCGGAACCGCTCCAGTAGACGTCCTGGCTCCGATGTCAATGAGGCGGCCTTCACGCCGACCGCGGCCGCTACTGGAAGGCCACTTCGGCGAAGCTGCGCAACTTGCGCGAATGCAGCCGCTCGGACTCCTGATGCTTCAACAGCTCCAGCGCCTTCAGGCCGATCTGCAGATGCTGGCCGACGCGCTGGCGGTAGAAGTCGCTGGCCATGCCGGCGAGCTTGATCTCGCCATGCAGCGGCTTGTCGGAGACGCAGAGCAAGGTGCCGTAGGGCACGCGGAAGCGATAGCCATTGGCGGCGATCGCAGCCGACTCCATGTCGAGCGCGACGGCCCGCGACTGCGACAGCCGGCGGATCACGGCGGGGCCGGAGATCTCCCAATTGCGATTGTCGACACTGGCCACCGTGCCGGTGCGCATCACCCGCTTCAGCTCGAAACCGGAATAGCCGGTGACCGCTTCCACGGCCTCTTCGAGCGCGACCTGCACCTCGGCTAGCGCCGGGATCGGCACCCAGGGCGGCAGTTCCTGGTCGAGCACGTGATCCTCGCGAACATAGCCGTGCGCGAGCACGTAGTCGCCGAGCCGTTGGGTGTTGCGCAGGCCCGCGCAGTGGCCGACCATCAGCCAGGCGTGCGGGCGCAGCACCGCGATGTGGTCGGTGACGTTGCGCGCATTCGACGGGCCGGTGCCGATGTTGATCAGCGTGATGCCCTGGTGCCCCGGCTCGACCAGATGCAGCGCCGGCATCTGCGGCGTGCGCGCCGGCGCAGAGCCGGTGGTGCCGCCGCCGAGCCGCGCGCTGCGCGTGATCACGTTGCCCGGCTCGACGAAGGCCTCCGCGGCCCCCTGCCCGGCCGCCAGCTGCTGCCGGCCCCAATCGGCAAACGCATCGACGTAGAACTGATAGTTGGTGAAGATCACGAAGTTCTGGAAATGGTCGGGATCGGTCCCGGTGTAGTGATAGAGCCGGCGCAGCGAGTAGTCGACGCGCGCCGCACGGAACAGCGACAGCGGCTCGGGCATGCCCGGCTTCAGCTCCAGCGTACCGTCGGCGATGGCATCGTCAATGGTCGCGAGATCCGGCGCATCGAACACGTCGCGCAGCGAGCGCGTCACGAGCGGGCTCTCGTGATGCGGCAACGCGGTCTCGATGTTGATGTCGCGGCGATAGGCGAAATGCACCGGAATCGGCTCGGCGGATTCGCCGATCTCGACGGGCACGCCGTGGTTCTCGATCAGCAGCCGGATCTGCTCGGTGAGATAGGAGCGGAACAGATCCGGCCGCGTGATGCTGGTCTCGTGCACGCCGGGTCCTGCGACGAAACCATAGGCCAGACGCGAGTCCAGCCGGGCGTGACTCGCCGTGGTGACGCGCACGAACGGATA
Organism: Bradyrhizobium sp. HKCCYLS2038; assembly: GCF_051167655.1. NCBI lineage: Bacteria > Pseudomonadati > Pseudomonadota > Alphaproteobacteria > Hyphomicrobiales > Nitrobacteraceae > Bradyrhizobium > Bradyrhizobium sp. HKCCYLS2038. Next base: position 526,489 of record NZ_JBNPTM010000005.1, read on the forward strand.
GGTCGCGCGGACCCGGGTCGGTGGCACCACGCCATTCGCATAGGCCTCGAAATGAGAGCGCAGGAAGGCGGTGTTGCGCTCGTAGATCGCTTCGAGACGGGCCACCGCGGCGGCGGCGGCGGTGAAGCTTTCGGTCGCAATGGAGAGCGGAGACTGAATGGTCAATCGAGATCCCTCGTAGCCGGTCGGACGCAGCCTGGAGGCTCGGCGCGACTGTGGTTCGCGATCATAGAAACCAGCCGCCGCTTTGCCCAGAGGCAGGGTATCGCGATGCTGCATCCAGTCCACATCAAGAAACGATGCGTGCATTGCGAAGGACACTGTGACGGAATGTTTCAATTGCCTGGCTGGATCATTGCCCATAAGACGATTTCAGCATCGGCCGGAACAGGCCGACATCCAGACGGGAGGCCTTGGCGCAGCATGTCGCAAGCGAACGGATTCGGATTGGCTGGCGTCATCGGCATGCCCGTCGCTCACTCGCGCTCCCCGACGATCCACAATTTCTGGCTCAATGCGCACGGCCTGCGCGGCGCCTATGTGCCGCTGGCGGTCCCGCCGGAGCGGCTCAAGGAGGCGCTCGCCGGCCTGGTGGCCCTCGGTTTCCGCGGCTGCAACGTCACCATGCCGCACAAGCAGACGGCGATGCCCTTGCTCGCCCGCGTCAACGATACTGCGCGCCGGATCGGGGCCGTGAACACCATCGTCGTCGAACAGGATGGCACGCTGAGCGGCTTCAACAATGACGGCAACGGTTTTGTGCAGAGCCTGCGCGACGCCAAGCCGGGCTGGCGCGCCGACGAGGGCCCCATCCTGCTGCTCGGCGCCGGCGGCGCGGCACGCGCCGTGGTGGTCGCGCTGCTCGAGAACGGCGCCCGCGACATCCGCATCAGCAACCGAACCGCCGAGAAAGCGCAGGCCATCGCCGCCGAATTTGGTTCGGCCATCAGCACGGTGCCGTGGGACCATCGCTCCGCCGCCGTCGCCGGCGTCGCGCTGCTGATCAACAGCACCGATCGCGGCATGATCGGCAAGCCGGCGCTGGAGATCGATCTGGCGAAGCTCTCGGCGAAGACGCTCGTGGCCGACCTGATCTACACGCCGCTGGAAACGCCGTTCCTGGCGGATGCGCGGACGCGTGGCTGCACGACGGTCAACGGGCTCGGCCTGCTGCTCAACCAGGCGCGCCTCGCCTTCCAGGCATGGTTCGGCGTGCTGCCCGACGTGACACCGGAGCTCATCAAGGCCATTCAGGCGACGTTCTGACCATGCGACAAAGCGCTCGATCATGACACTGCCGACAGCTCCCAGGATCGACTGCCACATCCACGCGATCGATCCTGCACGCTTTCCCTATACGTCCGATACGCCCTACCGCCCGACGGGCCAGGAGATCGCTCCCGCCGCACATCTCATCCGCGTGCTGGACGTCTTCGACGTCAGGCACGCACTGATCGTCGCGACGAATTCCGGCTATGGCTCGGACAGCCGTATCCTGCTCGATACGCTCCGGCAGGGCAACGGACGGTTCAAGGGCGTCGCGGTGGTCGAGAAGGACGTCGATATCAAGGAGCTGGAACGCCTCAAGGCGGCCGGCGTCATCGGCATCGCTTTCAACGTGCCGTTTCACGGCAGCGACTACTACCGCGACGCTGCGCCGCTGCTGGAGAAGCTTGCCGAGCTGGACCTGTTCCTGCAGATCCAGGTCGAACACGATCAACTGCTCGACCTGTTGCCGTTGATCGCGCGCTCCAAAGTCCGCCTCGTGTTCGATCATTGCGGTCGGCCGGTCGTCGAGCATGGCCTGCAGCGCCCCTCGTTCCAGGCGCTGCTCGCACTCGGCCGGGACCGCGAGGCCGTCGTGAAGCTGTCGGGCTACTACAAATTCGCGCGTCAGCCCCACCCTTACGCCGACACATGGCCGTTCATCGCAGCGCTCGTCGAGGCCTTCACGCTCGACCGTTGTGTCTGGGGCTCCGACTGGCCGTTCCTGCGCGCGCCCGAGCGTCTCGATTACGGACCGCTGCTGGCGGGGATCACCGAGATCTTTCCAGATCCGGCCGATCAGCATCGCCTGCTCTGGCGCACGCCGTTGCGGTTGCTGGGCTTCACAGAGACTTCGACTGATTCAACATAAGCAAAAGAACATCGGGAGGACGTCATGATGGATCTCAAACGACTTGGCGGTGTGGCGCTGGCCGTGTCGCTCTGTGCGGGCTTCGCCCGCGCAGAAGACACGGTGTACATTCCCGATGTGGTGGAGCTCTCGGGTCCGGGCGCCGTGTCCGGCACCAACTGGCGCGACGGTGTCGCGCTGGCCATCGACGAGATCAACGCCGCCGGCGGCATTCTCGGCCGCAAGATCGCCACCGAGCATCTGGACACCCAGAGCAATCCGGGCGTGTCGCGCGCCCAGGTGCAGAAGGTGCTCGATCGTGACCCCTACGTCGTGCTGGGACCGATCTATTCCGGCTCGGTCAAGGTCAACATGGCGCTGACCCAGCAGGCGGAGGTGCCGCAGATCGTCGGCGCGGAAGCCGCCGACATCACGACCCAGGGCAATCCCTGGATCTTCCGCACCGCCTTCGGCCAGCAGTTCAGCATGCCGAAGATCGCCAACTACCTGCACGACCAGCTGAAGGTGAAGTCGGTCGCGGTCGTCTGGGTCAACAACGATTTCGGCAAGGGCGGTCGCGACAGCTTCGTCAAGGAGATGAAGGCCCGCGGGATCGAGGTCGTCTCGGACCTGTCGACCGAGCAGGGCCAGGTCGATTTCGGCTCCGACGTCATCAAGCTGAAGAACGTCAAGACGGACGCCGTGTTCGTCTATACCAACGAGGAGGAAAGCGCGCGCTTCCTCATCGAGGCCAAGCGCCAGGGCCTCTCGGTGCCGCTGTTCGGTGAGACCACGCTGCTGAGCCAGAAGGTCGTCGAGCTGGCGGGCCCCGCCGCCAACGGCGTGCGCGGCCATGTCGGCCTGAGCGCCGATGCGCCCGTTCCGGCCATCCAGGCCTTTGCGAAGAAGTTCAGCGAGCGCTACCGCTATTGGCCCGACCACAACGGCATCAAAGGCTACACGGCCGTGTATCTGATCAAGTATGTGACCGAGACGATCGGCAAGTTCGACCGCCAGGCTTTCGGCGCGACCATGAAGGGCCTAACCCTGACGCCCGACAAGGCGCCGGGGATGCTGATGGAAGCGAGCTGGGACAAGAACGGTGACATCGACCGCGAGAGCTTCCTGGCCGAGATCGTCAACGGCAAGCAGAAGATCGTCGCGACGCTGCCGAAGCTGAAGCCGTCCAAGGCGCCGTAGATCGGCGCAGCGGCGGTCGGCCCCCCTGAAGAAACCCTCCCCGCGCGCCAAACGCGCGAGGAGGAGGACCATCAGCCCTTGGCGAGCTGCTCGTCGAGGTCGTGCAGCACCTGATAGCAGGGCAGCACCTGGGCGACGGAGGCGTTGGGCTCGCGGCCCTCGCGGATCGCGGCGAAAAACTCGCGGTCCTGCAGCTCGATGCCGTTCATGGAGACATCGACCTTGGAGACGTCGATCTTCTCTTCCTTGCCGTTCACCAGATCGTCGTAGCGCGCGATATAGGTGCCGGTGTCGCCGATGTAGCGGAAGAAGGTGCCGAGCGGACCGTCATTGTTGAACGACAGCGACAGTGTGCAGATCGCGCCGTTGGCGGCCTTGAGCTGGATCGACATGTCCATCGCGATGCCGAGATTGGGATGGATCGGTCCCTGCACCGCATTGGCCTTCACGATCGGCGAGCCCGCCTGATAGGCGAACAGGTCGACGGTGTGGGCGGCGTGGTGCCACAGCAGGTGATCCGTCCAGCTGCGCGGCTGGCCCAGTGCGTTCATGTTTGTGCGGCGGAAGAAGTAGGTCTGCACGTCCATCTGCTGGATGTGGAATTCGCCGGCCTTGATCTTCTTGTGCACGAACTGGTGGCTCGGGTTGAAGCGGCGGGTGTGGCCGCACATCGCAACCAAGCCGGTCTCCTTCTGCAGCTCGACGACCTGCTGCGCGTCCTTGAGCGAGTCAGCCAGCGGGATCTCGACCTGGACATGCTTGCCGGCCTTGAGGCAGTCGATCGCCTGCGCCGCATGCATCTGCGTCGGGGTGCAGAGAATGACCGCGTCGACCTCCGGCAGCTTGAGGCTGTCGGCGAGTTCGGTCGAGACGTGCTTGATGCCGTATTTGTCGGCGACTTCCTTGGTCTGGTCGAGGCGGCGGCCGACCAGCGACACGACCTCGACGCCGTCGATGTTCTTGATGCCGTCGAGATGCTTGATGCCGAAGGCGCCGGCGCCGGCGAGCGCGACCTTGATCGTCTTAGCCATTCAGTTGTTCTCCAGGATCACATGGCCGACGGCGGTGTTGCTGGCCGGCACATGGTAGAAGCGGTGACGCACGGTCGGCGCGTTGCCCTTCTTGGTCTCGTTGACGTCGCTCATGGCGCCGCGCGCGATCAGCCACATCACGAGCTCAATGCCCTCGCTGCCGGCCTCGCGGACGTAGTCGATGTGCGGCACCTTGGACAGGCCTTCCGGATCGTTGATGAGCTTGTCGAGGAAGGCGTTGTCCCATTCGCGATTGATCAGGCCGGCGCGCGGCCCCTGCAGCTGGTGGCTCATGCCGCCGGTGCCCCAGATCTGCACGTTGAGCGGCTCGTCATAGCTCTCGATCGCCTTGCGGATCGCCTTGCCCAGCATGAAGCAGCGGCGGCCCGACGGCACCGGATATTGCACCACGTTGACGGCGAACGGGATCACCGGACACGGCCAGGCGTCGACCTGACCGAAGATCAGGCTGAGCGGCACAGTGAGGCCGTGGTCGACGTCCATCTTGTTGACGATGGTGAGATCGAAATCGTCCTGGATCACCGACTGCGCGATGTGCGCGGCGAGCTTCGGATGTCCGATCACCTTGGGCACCGGGCGCGGCCCCCAGCCCTCGTCGGCCGGCTGATACTCGGCCGCGGTACCGATCGCGAACGTCGGGATCATGTCGAGGCTGAAGGCGGTCGCGTGGTCGTTGAAGACCAGGAACACGACGTCGGGCTTCTGCTCCTTCTCCCACTGCTTGGCGAAGTCGTAGCCGGCAAACACCGGCTTCCAATAGTCCTCGCCGGTCTTGCCGAGGTCGAGGGCTGCGCCGATCGCGGGGACGTGCGAGGTGAAGACGCTTGCGGAGATTTTTGCCATTTACTTCTTCTCCCCGGTGTAGCGGTTGCCCTCGGGCGAGCGGCCGCCCTTGATCATCATCTCGCGGTACTGTTCTTCGGTCATGCCGGTCATGCTGCCGGCCATCTGCTGAAAGCTCTTGCCGTCGGTCGCGCCAATCTTGGCAAGGAAGTAGATGTTGCCGCCAAGCGAAATGCAGCGGTTGAGGTCGCGGTCGAGCACGGCCTGCTTCTGCTCCTCGCTCATCGGCCATTCGTCGAGATAGGCGCGCTCATTGGCCTTGAAGCGGGCGCGGTTCTCGGCCTTCATCAAGGACATGCAGAACTGGTTGAGGTGATAGCCCATCCGCGACATGTCCGCGTCGAAGATGGTCGTACCGGGAACGTCGGTATAGGGTTTGTCGAGCGACATCGCTTCCCTCCTTCAGGATTCTTCGGGCCAATACAGCCGCATCGGATTGTCGACCAGGAGCTTCTGCTGCAGCTCCGCGGTGACGGCGATATGGGGAATGAAATCGACCAGCAGGCCGTCGTCCGGCATGTGGTCCTTCAGGTTCGGATGCGGCCAGTCAGTGCCCCACAGCACACGATCTGGAAAAGTCTCGACGATGCGCTTGGCGAACGGCACCACGTCGCGGTAGGCGTTCTGCTCGCCGTTCAACGCCCGCGGTCCTGCGACCGACAACCGCTCCGGGCAACTCACCTTGGACCAGACGTTGGAATGCTCGCGCATGAACTTCACGAACAGCTCGAACTCGGGACCATCGACCGGCTTGGTCACGTCGGGCCTGCCCATGTGGTCGACGACCACTGTTGTCGGCAGTGACGTGAAGAAGTCCCACAGCTCCGGCAGGTCGACGGCCTCGAAATAGATCACCACATGCCAGCCGAGCTTGTTGATGCGGTTGGCGATCTCGACGAGCTCGTCCTTCGGCGTGAAGTCGACCAGGCGCTTGACGAAGTTGAAGCGGACGCCACGCACGCCGGCGTCGTGCATCGCCTTCAGCTCCTCATCGGTGACGCTGCGCTTGACGGTCGCGACGCCACGCGCCTTGCCATTGGAATGCACGAGTGCATCGACCATGGCACGGTTGTCGGCGCCGTGGCAGGTCGCCTGCACCACGACGTTGCGCGCGAAGCCGAGATGGTCGCGCAACGCGTAGAGCTGCCGCTTGGAGGCGTCGCACGGCGTGTATTTGCGCTCCGGCGCATAGGGGAATTCGGCGCCGGGGCCGAACACGTGGCAATGCGCATCGACGCTGCCGGCCGGCACCTTGAAGCGCGGCGTCGACGGGCCGTCGTACCAGTCCAGCCATCCCGGGGTCTTCTGGAACTCCATGAGGTTCCCTACTCCTTGGATTTGATCTTATTGAGAATGCGATCGGCCTCGGTGCGCCAGTCGGAGCTGCGCGCGAACTCCTTGGTGCCGCGCGTGCCGAACAGGCCGTCATCGGCGAGATCGGCAACCCAGGCCTGGCGCTCAGCGGTACCGTCCGCCGACCACGGCGTCAGCCCGATGTCACGCACGGTCTCGGCGACCTCCCGCACCTCCTCGGCGCGGCGGCGGCCATGCTCGATGACGCGCTGAAAGAAGTAGGCGCCCTGCTTCTCCCAGTCGATGCCGGGAAAGGTTTCCTTGAGCGAGGCCAGCACCGCATCCTCGACCCCATAGGCGCGCGCGGTGGTGAAGCTCTCGATCACCATCGCCTCAAGGCCCTTGATCATGATGCTGCGGCACATCTTGGTCGCCGAGGCCACGCCGAGCTTGTCGCTGGCGGGCTTGGCGGCAAAGCCGAGATCATTGAGCAGCGGCGCCAACTCGCGCGCCCCGGCGCCGCCGAGCAGCAGCGGCACCTTGATGCGATACGGCGGCACCGAGGTCATGACCGCGCCTTCGACGTAACGGCCGCCGGCGCCGTCGATCAGGACGGCCGCACGTTGCTTGGCGCCGGGCGAGGCCGAGTTGAAATCGAGGAACCAGGCGCCCGGCTTGATCGCTGCTGCGCAGGCTTCAGCCACCGCCACATCCTGGCTCGCGGTGACCGCGGAGACGATGAAGTCGGCCTGCGCCGCCAGCTCCGCATGCGACGCGACCAACGTCACGCCGAGGCTGTCGGCGTGAGCGCGCATCGCGTCGCCGCGGCTGTCAGCGAGCTTCAAATCGTAAGCCGAGACGCGCACGCCGTCCTTGCGCAGATCCTCGGCGAGGATCTTGCCGACCTCGCCGTAGCCGATCAGCCCGACATGCCATCGGTTCGAAGGATTTGGATTGGACGCTGCGCTCATCGCTCAGTCGATATACTTGAGCCCGGCCTTCGCCAGCGGCTCGCGCATCTTGTACATATCGAGTCCGAGCACGCCCGACGCCAGCTTCTCGCGCTTGTCGGCCTCGTTGGCCTCGCGCGCAGCCGCGGCATCCGCTGCCTGATGCGCGACCGCCGCCGGCACAACAACGATGCCGTCGACATCGGCCACAATCACGTCGCCAGGGTTGACCGCGACGCCAGCGCAGACGATCGGGATGTTGACCGAGCCGAGCGTTGCCTTGACCGTGCCGCGCGCCGAGACCGCCCGCGAGAACACCGGGAACTGCATCTCGGTGAGATCGGCGACGTCACGCACGCCACCGTCGATGACCAAACCCTGCGCGCCGCGGGCGCGAAAACTGGTGGCCAGGAGATCGCCGAAAAAGCCGTCGGTGTTCTCGACGGTGCATGCCGCCACGACGACGTCGCCGGGCTGGATCTGCTCGGCTGCGACATGCAGCATCCAGTTGTCGCCGGGCTGCAGCAGCACGGTCACCGCCGTGCCGCACATCTTCGCGGTCGGGTAGATCGGACGCATGTAGCACTGCATCAGGCCGACGCGGCCCATCGCCTCGTGGATGGTGGCGACGCCGAACTTCGACAGCTTCTCCACCGCCGCCTTGTCCGCGCGGGTGATCTTCGTCTTGACGACGCCGAGATTGTTCATGGGTGTGCTCATCGCAATGGTCCTAGTTCACTTGCCCTTGGCCTTCAACGCGGCGTCGAGACGCGGGAACACGCGCCGGGCATTGCCTTCGTAGATCTGGTGGCGCTGCTCGGGGGTCAGCTTGGCGGCCTCGATGTAGCGCTTGGTGTCGTCGTAGTAGAAGCCGGTCTCCGGGTCGATGCCGCGGACGGCACCGATCATTTCCGACGCGAACAGGATGTTGTCGATCGGGATCACGCCGGTCAGCAGGTCGATGCCCGGCTGGTGATACACGCATGTATCGAAGAAGATGTTGTTGAGCAGATGATCCTTCAACAGCGGCTTCTTCATTTCCTGGGCGAGGCCGCGGAACCGGCCCCAGTGATACGGCACCGCGCCGCCGCCATGCGGGATCAGGAACTTCAGGGTCGGGAAGTCCTTGAACAGGTCGGACGTGAGGCACTGCATGAACGCCGTGGTGTCGGCGTTGAGGTAGTGCGCGCCAGTGGTGTGGAAGCAGGCGTTGCAGCTGGTCGAAACGTGGATCATCGCGGGGATGTCGAGCTCGACCATCTTCTCGTAGATCGGATACCAGTGCCGGTCCGACAGCGGCGGCGAGGTCCAGTGCCCGCCCGACGGGTCCGGGTTCAGGTTGATGCCGACGAAGCCGTACTCCTTGATGCACTTCTCGAGCTCGGGAATGCAGGTCTTGGGGTCGACGCCCGGCGACTGCGGCAGCATCGCGACGCCGATGAAATAGTCAGGGAACAGCTGGCTGACGCGGTAGCACAGCTCGTTGCAGATGCCGGCCCAGGTCGAAGACACCTGGAAGTCGCCGATGTGGTGAGCCATGAAGCTCGCGCGCGGCGAGAACACGGTGAGGTCGCTGCCGCGCTCCTTCATCTTCTTGAGCTGGTTGCTCTCGATGCTCTCGCGCAGCTCGTCGTCGCTGATCTTGAGCTCGGACACCTTCGGCATCACGGAAGCGTCCTTGATGCCCGCGATCTGCCGGTTGCGCCACTCTTCCAGCGCTTTCGGAGCCGTCGTGTAATGGCCGTGCACGTCGATGATCACGTCAGTCTCTCCCTCAAGCTTCTCTGTCTTCCGGGGCGCCGCTCAATGCGCGACCACGGGGCTGCCGACATCCTTGCCGCTGGCGCGGCCGCCCGGACCCACGATCTGCTTTACCACAAGGGCGAGCGCCGCGATCAAGCCGGGAACTGCGATCACGGTGAAAATTGCGCTGAAGGTCAGGTGCCGCGCGGTCAGCTCGGCGACCAGGAACGAGCCGGCAATACCGCCGAACCGGCCGATGCCCATCATCCACGCAACGCCGGTGGCCCGGCCCTGGGTCGGGTAGAACGCGGCGGCCAGCGCCGGCAGCGACGATTGCGCCGTGTTCATGACGACGCCGGCCACGAACACGATCACCACCAGCAGGCCCATGTTGCCGGCCGCCTGCCCGATCAGGAAGATCGCGACTGCCGTCAGCGCATAGCCAACCGCGACGATGCGGTTGGCGTTGAAGCGGTCCATCAGCAGGCCGAAGAACACCGCGCCGACGCCGCCGAGCGGGAACAGCGCCGAAATCAAGGTGGCGGTCTGCGGATTGAGGCCAACATCCTTGAACAGGACCGGCATCCAGTTGATCAGCGAGTAGAAGATCACGAGCCCCATGAAATAGGTGACCCACAGCATCAGCGTGCCGATGCGCAGCACCGGCGACAGCACCATGCCGATGCCGGTGGCGTTGACGCGGCGGGTCGTCTCGGCGTGCTCCGGCTCGAGCATCACGAACTGGCCGACCTCGGAGGCCGCGGCCGAGATCCGGCGCATCACCTTGCGGACGCGCTCCACGCTGGCACCGCGCGACAGCAGATAGTGGACGGACTCCGGCAGGATCGCGATCAGCAGCACGGTCAGCACCAGCGGCGCGGCGCCACCAAGCACCAGCACGCTGCGCCAGCCCCATTGCGGGATCATCCACGCGGCCAGGAAGCCGCCGCAGGCCGCGCCGAGCGGGAAGCCGCAGAACATCAGATTGGTCATGGTGGCGCGCATCCGGCCCGGGCAATATTCGCTGAACAGCGTCACCGCATTGGGCATGGCCGCGCCGAGGCCGATGCCGGTGACGCAGCGGAGCACGGTGAGCTCGGTCAGGTTGGTCGCGAAGGCCGAGGCGAGGCAGGCGATGCCGAAGATCAGCACCGATCCGACCAGCACCAGCTTGCGGCCGAGGCGGTCGGCCACGGGACCGGCGAACAGCGCGCCGGCGGCCAGCCCAAACAGCGCCGCGCTCAGCACCGGCCCGAGCGCCGACTTCTCGATGCCCCACTCCTTGAGCAGCGATGGCGCGATAAAGCCGATCGCGGCCGTGTCGAAGCCGTCGAGCAACACGATTGCAAAGCCCAGCGCAAAAATCAGCCATTGCAGGGCGGAAAACGGGTGATCGTCGAGAAAGGCCTGGACGTCGACACGGCCTGTCGTTGGCATCGCTTCTGCTCCCCTTGGCTGCTGTTCTGGCGCGATGACCGAGGTCGGCAGGCGCACGTTACTCGCGCGATGGCCCCTGCTGCTTCGGCGGCTTGGCAGGGTATGTGACCGAGGGTGGCGGCCCGCACCAGCGCCGGGGGGCTTCTATCAGCTATTCCGAAACGGCATGAGATCTCAGACGAGCCATGCTAAATTTAGAATGGGTGTGGAAGAGTGGAACCTAAAATCGCGCGGCTTGCTCGGTGCACCTCGGCCCGCTTGCGGGAGCGCGACGAGCTTCGCTCGCGCTGAGAGGTCGGATGGCATCGTCAGATGCCATCCGGGTGAGGGGGTACAGGTCTCTCCACACACACTTCCCGCGCGTCTGCCCCTCACCCCAGCCCTCTCCCCGTGAAGAACGGGGAGAGGGAGCTCACCGTCTTCGCCGCGAACGCCCGGGGTCAAACAATGCGGGACGCTCGAGCCACGCCGGCTACCGCGGCAGTTTCTTGATCAGCGCCGTCGCCAACTTCATCGTCTGCTGCGCCAGCGGAGTCGGTCGCTTGTGGGCAGACGTCACGAAGCACAGCACGCTAGTCGGGGCAGGCTCGGTCAGCGGGCGGATCGCCAGCTCGCCGGCGCGTCCCGAGGCCGCGACGCCGCTCGGCGTCAGCACGGCGTGACCGTAGCCGGCGCAGACCAGATCGATGATCGAGGGCACGCTCGACACCTCCCAGGCGATGTCGAGCTTGATGCCGGCGAGCGCGGCCTGCGTCTCAAGCAGCCGCCGCATCGCGTGCACGCGCTCCGGCATGATCAGCTGGTAGCGTGACAACTCGGCCATCGGCAGCGGCGCGGTCACGCGGCGCTTGCCCTTCGGCGCGTGGCTGACCAGCGCCAGCGGCTCCTGCAGCACCGGCGTGATCTCGATGCCGGCCTGGGCTTCCGGATTGTAGACCATGCCGACATCGATGCGTCCGGTGGTGACCCACTCGACGACATGCGTCGACAGGCCCTCGACCACGGCCAGCCGCGCCGCCGGGTACTCTTTGCGGAAGCGATCGATCAGCGGCAGCGTGAGTTGCCGCGCGATGCTCGGCGGCAGTCCGATGGTGACGCGGCCGACCGGCGCATCGCGGCTGGCGCCGAGATCCTCGCGCGCATGCGCCACCAGCTGCAGCACGCCAACGCTGTGATCGAGCAGCCGCTTGCCGGCCTCGGTCAGCGCGACACCGCGGCCGTTGCGCGCAAACAGCTGCTGCTTCAATTCAGACTCCAGCGCCCGCACCTGCCGCGACAGCGCCGGCTGCGCCACGTCGAGCACCGAGGCCGCCTTGCTGAATGAGCCGAGCTCGGCCACCTGGACGAAATATTCGAGCTGCTTGAGGTTCATGGGAGCAGGCCGCGAATGTCAGTCGAGGATGAGCCCAGCCGCCTGCCATACCCATCGATGTCGTCCCGGCGAACGCCGGGACCCATACCGCGGACGGCTGATTGTCGGAAAAGGCTGTGCGTCGTCTGTCTTCTTCGACAACGAAAGCCGGTGGTTATGGGTCCCGGCGTTCGCCGGGACGACGGCGGAGTTTGAAGCTGCATCTCGAACAAGCCCCGCCCCACCAGCCGCCTCATCTCAGTTCAACACATTCACCGAAAGATTCAGCACCGACGCAAACCCCACCCAGCACGCATAGGGCACGAACAGCAGCGCCGCGGTGCGATCCTCGCGCCATTGCATCACGATGAATGTCACGATCAGCACGAACATGCTGGCGATGATCGCGAACGCCGCCCACATCAGGTGCGCGGTGAAGAACACCGGCGACCAGGCGAAGTTCAGCGCTAGCTGGCCCCACCACACCTGCATCACTGTCCCGCTCACGATGCGCTCGTAGGTGCGCCAGCCGGCCACCGCGACCATGATGTACAGCACTGTCCAGGCGATCGGAAACAGCCAGCCCGGCGGGGTGAACCAGGGCTTGTTGAGCGAGCCGTACCAGGCGCCGGGCATGTTCGAGGCGCCGATGATCCAGCCGCCTCCGACCACGAGGACCAGGAGGACGATGAGATGCAGGATGGATCGGTTCATATTCCGCTCGGCGTGATTTTCGGGTCCGTCCGCTGGCGACCGGCAGCCATGCGACTGAGGCACCCACGCACGCACTGGACAGGGCTGCCGGGTGCGCGTAGCCAGGACATAACACAATGCGTGGAAAAGTCAGGGTTTTCGCCCTGATGCCAACGCCCAGGGACCGGAACGCCGATCACATCTGCGCCGGGTCCTGATACCAGGAAACGGAGCTTCGTCAGTGGCTGATTCCCCGGCCCCCTCTTCAGCCATCGCCTCGATCGCGGCCGTCGAGGCCGGCCTCGCCGCTCAGGGCTATATCGCCAGCCGCCAGATCGCCACCGCCGTCTATCTGTCGCAGGCGATCGACAAGCCGATCCTGGTCGAGGGCCCGGCCGGCGTCGGCAAGACCGAGCTCGCCAAGGCGATCGCCGCCTGGCGCGGCCTGAAGATGATCCGGCTGCAATGCTACGAGGGGCTCGACGAGGCCAAGGCGCTGTACGAGTGGAAATACGCCAAGCAGCTGCTCTACACCCAGATCCTGAAGGACAAGCTCGGCGAGGTGCTCGGCGGAGCTCAAACTTTGCATGCCGCGCTCGACCAGTTGCATGATTTCGGCGACGTGTTCTTCTCCAAGGAATTCGTCGAGCCGCGGCCGCTGCTGCAGGCGCTGCTCGAGCCCAACGGCTGCGTGCTGCTGATCGACGAGATCGACAAGTCCGACGCCGAGTTCGAATCGCTGCTGCTGGAGATCCTGTCGGACTTCCAGGTCACGATCCCCGAGCTCGGCAGCATCGCCGCCGCCAAGCCGCCGACCGTGATTCTCACGTCGAACTCCGAGCGCAATCTCGGCGACGCCTTGAAGCGGCGCTGCCTGCATCTGCACATCGGCTTCCCCGAGCAGCGGCTGGAGGAGCGCATCGTCGAGAGCCGCGTGCCCGGCATCTCGCAGACCCTGCGGCGGCAGCTCGTCGCCTTCATCCACGACATCCGCTCGCTCGACCTGAAGAAACAGCCCTCGGTCAGCGAGACCATCGATTGGGCCCGCGTGCTGGTGCTGCTGCAGGCCGCCGAGCTCGGCCATGAGGTGGTCAAGGACACGCTCAACGTGCTCTTGAAATACGAGTCCGACATCGAGGTGGCACTGCCGCAGGTGACGACCTTCGTCGCCAAGGCGCAGCGCCAGAACATCTTCGGCTAGGCGCATGCAGGAGAACCTGCATCGGTTCTTCCGGGCGGCGCGCGGCGCCGGCGTGCATGTCTCGCCGGCCGAGAGCATCGACGCCATGCGCGCGGTGGCCAGCGTCGGCTTCGCCGATCGCACGGTGCTGCGCGACAGCCTGCTGCTGACGCTCGCCAAGAGCGAGGACGAGAAGAAGGCGCTCGGCGCCTGCTTCGACCTGTTCTTCGCCCATGTCGATCCGACGCAGGCCGAGGCAAAGGACGACGCGCCGCAGGACACGGCGTCGAACGAGGCCCAGGCGGCCTCGCCATCCGGACAACCGGCCGATGGCGAGGCGAACGCGGAGCTTGGTCCCCTCGCCCAGATGCTGCTCACGCAGAACACGGCCGACATCTCGGCCGCGATCGCCAATGCCTCCAGCGCCGTCGGCCTGTCCGAGATCCGCTACTTCACCCAGCGCGGCCTGTTCTCCAGCCGCATGCTGGAGGCGATGGGCATCCAGCAACTGCGCGACGACCTCGATACTTTGACCGAGACCAATCCGGCATTGGCGGAGCGGCTACAGGCCGGTCTCGACGGCCTGCGCGATACCGTGCGTGATGCCGTCGCGCAGGCGCTGGCACTGTACGGCCGCGAGGAAACCGAGAACCTGCGCCACGAGATCCTGCGCAACGCCCAGCTGTCGCGGATCGAGCCGCGCCAGGTCGCCGAGATGCGCGCGCTAATCCGGCAGATCGCCCGACGCCTGCGCGAGCGCTACAGCAAGCCGCGCAAGCGGCAGCGCCGCGGCCATCTCGACGTCCGCCGCACGATCAGGCGGAACGCCGCGTGGGGCAGCGTGCCCTTCCTCACCGCGTGGAAGCGGCGACATCGCGACCGGCCGAAGATCGTCGCGCTGTGCGATGTCTCGGGCTCCGTCGCGCGCGTCTCGGACTTCTTCCTGCTGTTGATCCACAGCCTGCACGATGTCGTCAGCGACGTCCGCTCGTTCGCCTTCTCCGGCCATCTGATCGAGGTCAGCGAGATCCTCGAGCAGAAATCCGCCGAGGAGGCGATGGCCGAGATCATGCACAAGGTCGGCTTCGGCTCGTCCGACTACGGATCCTCGCTGGTCGACTTCGAAAAGCAGTTCATGGCCTCGGTAACGCCGCAGACCACCGTGATCGTGCTCGGCGACGCCCGCAGCAACAAGCTCGATCCGCGCGCCGATATCCTGAAAGCCATCTCCGAACGCGCCAAGCGCGTCGTCTGGCTCAATCCCGAGGGACGCATGACCTGGGGCTGGGGCGACTCTGAAATGCCGCGCTACCAGACCTTCTGCAACGTGGTGCGCCCGTGTGCGACGGCCCAACAGCTCGAGCGCGCTGTGAGCGACATCGTGTCGGCGTATCAGTAGGATCTCTTTCTCCCGCCCTTGCGATCGCAGTGCGGCAATCCATGGCATAGGCCAATCGCTTTGTCGCTGCGCTCCTTGAAGACGCACCGGCAGCACAGCCAGCGCTCCACCGCCGTCATTCCGGCCGAGCGAACGTGCCCGGCCCCACGCCAGCTCGGCAAACATCTATCCGAGCATCTTTCGCCTGCCCTCGCAACGGGGCGGCTAACCAAAGTTGCGAAAAGAGCGAGCGTGCTACACATCACACATCCTGGGATTGACGGGAACCTCGGGCCGTTTTACCTTCGGTCCAGATGCATTGCGCTCGCATTTCGTCTGTTGTTGGCGGCCGCGCAGCGCCGCGCTCGTGCATTAAAGGAGCCCTGTCGTGGGCATCTCCGAAGGCAGCCTGACCGCCGTCGAGACGGTTGCCGCACCCCAGAAGCGCCGCCTCATGGCGGTGATGCTGGCCGATGTCGTCGGCTACAGCCGCATGATGAGCCGGAGCGAGGACGCGACCCATGCGCGTCTCTCAGACTATACGAGCACACTGATCGAGCCTTGCATCGCCAAGCACGAGGGTCACCTCGTGCGCATGATGGGCGATGGACTGCTGGTCTGGTTTCCGAGCGCCGTGGAGGCGGTGCGTTGCGCCTTGGAAATTCAGCGCGGGTTCGCTGAGCGACAGGCCGACGAGCCCAATCCCATACGCCTGAGGATCGGCATCAACGCTGGCGACGTGATGGTCGACCATCGCGACATCTACGGTCATAGTGTCAATCTGGCTGCGAGGATCGAGAGTCTCGCCGCACCGGGCACCGTGTGCGTCAGCCAGGGCATTTACGACCAGTTGCGGACGCAATCGGAGTTCTTCTTCGCGGGCCGTGGCGCTCACCGCGTCAAGAACATCCCGTTTCGCATCCAGGTCTTTCAGGTTGCCCATGAGCCTATCCCATCGGGGCCGCTCAAATGGATCGCCGCTCGCTGGGGGCGCATGGCCATCGGACCCGTGATTGGCGCGATTGCGATTGCGTCGACAGCTTCGGCGCTGATGGTCCGGGAGCAGAGCCGCGACATCCCCCGAACCAACAAGATCGTCGTCCTGCCATTCAAGAACGACAATGGCGGCTACGAGGACGAGTACCTCGCCGACGCCATCACGGACGACCTGACGTCGGAGTTGTCACGCTTGGCGCGGGCCTGGGTGATCTCCTCGGGCACCGCCTTCAACTACAAGAACAAACAGAGCGATCCTCGCGAAGTCGGTCGCGAGCTGAAAGTCCGCTTCGCGCTCGAAGGCAGCGTACGGCGGTCTGGCACGATCGTGCAGGTGAACGCGCGGCTGATCGATACCGCCAATGCGACGAGTCTTTCCGTCAACTCCTTTGCCTATGAAGGCTCGAGCCTTGTCGACCTGCAGGACAGGATGCTCGGTCAATTGGCCACAGCAATGAACGACCAAGTTATTCGGGTCGGCTACCGACATGAGGTCGGGATGCTGACCGCCGATCATAACCCGCTTGATGAAAGAATGAGAGCCATGGCTGCGATGACGGGCCATCCCACGCCCGAGAAATTCCTGGAAGCACGTCGCAACGCCGAGGCTGGTCTCAAGGCAGATCCCGACAATGCGCGATTGCATGGTCTGCTTGCCCATACGCTGGTCGGCGACGTTCTCAACAGCTGGAACGGAGCCGGGCCGGCCGAGGTTGATCGCGCTGAAGCCGCGGCGCGCCGGGCGATCGCGCTGGACGCCAACACGACGCTGGCACATTTCGCGCTGGGCTATGTGTATCGTCTGCGCGGTGACCACAAGGCCTCGCTCGAATCGTACAACAAGGCCATCAGCATCGACCCCAACTTCGCCAGGGGCTATGCGCAAGCGGCCAACGCGATGGTGTTCCTCGGCCGAGAGAAGGAAGCGCTGCCGCTGGTCGAGAAGGCGCTGCAGCTGAGCCCGAATGATCCGGCCATTGGCGTGTTCTACTGGGTCAAGGGGCGCGCGCATTTCGCGCTGCGCGACTATCCGAGCGCCGTCGCCGCGTTGGAGCAGTCGGTCGCCCTGCGACCGAACCTCTGGTACACGCAGGCCTGGCTGGTCGCCGCCCATGCTCTCACCAATGCAGATGCCAGCGCTGCGGCGGCCCGCGACACGTTCACGGCCAGCTTTTCCCAATTCGATCTCGATCGGATCACGCGCTACTATCAGGAAGAGCAGTTCAAGAATCCGACCCTGCAGGCGGCATCGGCCGAGATGCTCAAGGGCCTGCGCAAGGCCGGTCTCAAATAGCAGCGGCCGGATCTGGCGATGAGGACGTCGGACGCGCCCGATGCGGGGCATGACTTCCCGGCGGAGCTGGTGCTGACGGGATCCAACTGTGCGGTCACCGTCAGGAAGATACCGCAGCAGGAGTTCACGGACCCGTTCGTGGCCGAGACGCTGGCGCGTCGCGCGTGGCCTGCGACCGAGGAGACGCTCGGTCCCTGGCCCGTAAACGATGACGTCGACGGCATCGCGCCGCGCGGGATCATCTACCACGTCTCGAAGTGCGGCTCGACGCTGGTCAGCCAACTCTTGAAGCGCTGTGGCGGTGTCGCGGTCTATTCCCAGCCGCCCGCCATCAACGATCTGCTGCTCCCTCCTCATCCCGGCACCCCGGACGACATGATCGCCCTGCTGCGGGCCCTGGGGGCGCGCCTGTCCCGCCACGCCGGCGGCAGCTATGTGCTCAAGCTGGAGAGTTGGAACGTCCTGTTCTGCGACCTGATCCAGCGCGCCTTCCCACAGACGCCCTGGGTGTTCTGCATTCGTGATCCCGTCGACGTGGCGGTCTCGGTGATGGAAGACCCCGATCCTGTGGTTTGGTACCGGCTTCGAGGATGCCGCGACAATCCGTTCATGGACCTTCTCGGGATCACTCCGGATGCGAGTTCATGTCCGGGCCACTACATCGCGCTGATCTATGCCGCGTTCTGCCGGGCGATCCTGCAGCTCGACCCCAGCCGCGGGAGCATCATTGCGTATGACACGATGCCCCGCAGCATCTGGACCGTCGCTGCCCCGGCTTTCGGGATCGCTCTGACGCCGCAGCAACGCGCGATGCTGCAACAGGCCGCCGCGTTCTATTCGAAGGAGGCACCAGGGTCGCAGCGTCGTTTCGTCTCGGACTCCCTGGACAAGCGCGCCCGCGCTGCGATCGAGCTTCGCGCGGTCATCGAGCGCTGGGCGCGCCCGGCCTACGAGGAGGTTCTCGCGGCGGCCTGTGTCGGGGCAGAGCGCGCGGTGTCGATTGCCGAATGAGTGGCCGTGTTCCGGGCCTCGGCTATCGCACGTCGCCACATCGACTCAGGACGCAGGCAGGCGCGCGAGCTCGGTAGATGCGATGACGCCCGAGGCCGCAATGACACGTCATTCGGCTGGTCAGTCTACCGTCCGCCCGGCGCCCGCTTCAACAACGCCGCGCGCTGCTGGTCGGTAAAGCTCACGCCCGATTTCTTCTCGACGACGCGCACCGCCCACGACCGCATCGGATCATCGTCCATCCGCGCCGGCTCGCGCAGGATGGCGACGCCGATTTCCAGCATCTTGGCATCGGCCTGATGCTCGATGCCGCCGCCGCCAGCACTCGCCAGTGCCAAAGCACCGGCCGCAGCGCCGATGCCGGCGGCCAGTGCCGTCGTCACGAAGAGTTTCCAGTCCAAATTGGCCCCCTGCTTTCACCCGCCACTGGGCCGCCACGCTCGAACAGGTTGGTGGCTGCGACATGGCGGGCCCGCGTCCGCTCTCCGGCAGACACGTCATTCGGCGACCACATTTGTTCGGAGGGCGGGCGATCGCTATGGCGAGCTCAAAGAGAGAAACGGATGCGTCGCCGGGCCCGGTCAGCTCGTGCCCGGACCTCGGCCGTGAACGTCGACAAAGCGGGAGATGATCGCGCGCCTCCCGGCCGACGCCACCTTCAGCGCGGCACCACCGCCGTGGCCTCGATCTCCACCCGCGCGGCCTTTTCGACCAGCCGGACCACCTGCACCAGCGCCATCGCCGGATAGTGGCTGCCGAAGATCTCGCGGTAGATCCGGCCGAGATCCCTGAGGTTGCCGAGATACTCGTCCATGTCGACGACGTACCAGGTCAACCGCACCAGATGCTCCGGCCGCGCCTGGCCTTCGGCGAGAATCGCAGCGATGTTCTGCAACGCCTGGCGTACCTGTGCGACGAAGCCGTCGGCGAGCTTCTCGTGCTCATCCCAGCCGATGACGCCGCCGGTCACGACGATGCGGCCCTCGGCGCTGATGCCGTTGGCGTAGCCCTTCGGCATCGGCCAGCCGCTCGGCTGCAGCACGCGCGGGCTCGCGCTCTCATCCTGCTTCACCACGGCGAGCGTGGGCGCTTTGGTCGTGCTCACGAACGTCTCTCCCTGTCTCTGCTACGCGGTCGTGCCCGCCGCGGCCTGCGCGATCTGCCTCAACGCGAACCGCTTCAGCTTGCCGGTCTCGGTCTTGGGCAACTGCGTGACGAACTCGATCGCGCGCGGATATTTGTACGGCGCGATCTCGCGTTTGACATGCTCCTGCAACTCCGTCACCAGCGCCGGCGTGCCCTCCGCGCCGGGCACCAGCACGACATAGGCCTTCACGACCATGCCGCGGGCTTCGTCCGGCGCACCGACGACGCCGCACTCGGCGACCGCCGGATGCGTCAGCAGCGACGCCTCGACGTCGGTACCGGCGATGTTGTAGCCCGACGACACGATCATGTCGTCGGAGCGCGACTGGTACCAGAAGTAGCCGTCCTCATCCATGACATAGGTGTCGCCGGTGACGTTCCAGCCGTTCTGGACATATTTGCGCTGGCGCTCGTCGGCGAGATAGCGGCAGCCGGTGGGACCGCGCACCGCGAGCCGCCCCATCGTGCCCGGCGGCACGTCGCGGCCCTCGTCGTCGACGATCTTGGCCTCATAGCCCGGCACCGGCCTGCCGGTGGCGCCGGGGCGGATCTCGTCCTCCACGGCGCTGATGAAGATGTGCAGCATCTCCGTCGAGCCGATGCCGTCCATCAGCTTCAAGCCGGTGGCCTTCAGCCAAGCATCGAAGGTCGGCTTCGGCAGGGTCTCGCCGGCGGAGACGCATTTGCGCAACGAGGAGATGTCGCGGCCTGCGAGCTTGCTCAGCATGGCACGGTACGCGGTCGGCGCGGTGAAGCAGATCGTGGCCTTGTCGCGCTCGATCGCGGCGAGCAGATCGTCCGGCGACGTCTTCTCCAATACGACGTAGGACGCGCCGATATGCATCGGAAACAGCACGCCGCCGAAGCCGAAGGTGAAGGCGAGCGGCGCGGTGCCGATGAAGCGGTCACTCTGGCTGGCACGTAGCACGTTGCGGGCATAGCCGTCGCACACCGCGAGCATGTCGCGGTGGAAATGCATCGTGCCCTTGGGATCGCCCGTCGTCCCCGACGTGAAGGCGATCAGGCAGAGATCGTCGGAAGCGGTATCCACCGCCGTGAACGCCGGGCTGGCATCGGCGATCAGCGCCTCCAGCGAGTCCGGCTGGCCGTTGCCCCAATAGACGACCTGCTTCAGCGCCGGCGCCACGGCGCGGGTCTTCTCCATCTCGTCGGCGAGCTTGCCGTCGCACAGCGCCAGCGCGATCTGCGCCTTCTGGATCGGATACGACAACTCCTTGGCGCGCAGCAGCGGCATGGTCGCCACCACGATGCCGCCGGCCTTGATCGCCGCGAGATAGGTCGCGACCATCATCGGATTGTTGGCGGAGCGCAGCAGCACGCGGCCGCCGGGCACGAGACCGAGCTTGCCGACCAGCACATTGGCGATCTTGTTCACCAGCGCCTGCAGCTCACGATACGTGTAGCTCACGTCGGTGCTGATGATGCAGGGCGCGTTTCCCCGCCCCTCCTCGACCCAGCGGTCGAGGAAATTCGTCACGCAGTTCAGCCGCGGCGGATACTGGAACTCGGGCCGGCTGAACACGAAGTCGGGCCACAGCTCATGCGGTGGCAGATTGTCCTGAGCGAAAGTGTCGACGTGGGCGCTGTGCGCATGCGCGCTGGCGCTCTCCGGCTGCTGAACCTTGGCGGCAGTGGCCATCACACGCTCCTGTCTCAAAGGGAAGGACGCCCGGCACGTTTCAGTCCTAAACATTTTAGACTTAAAACATCTGGACGCAAGAGCGGAGAAGAGCCGAAGATTGTGCACTGCCCGCAAATTGTTTGAGCGTTCGCCGTGCGCGGCGGCGAGCCTGCGGCGTCTTGTCAGGCCTATCAGTCCTGCCGGCGCTGCACGGCCTTCTGCGCGGACCCCTTGGTCTTGGCGAGCAGCCGCATCAGCTCGCGCACGTCCTTCTCCGCGAGATCGCCGAAGATGTCAGCGATCCAGGTCTCGTGCTCGGCCGCCATCTTGCGGAATTCGGCGCGGCCGAGCTTGGTCAGCCGGATCACCTGGACGCGCCGGTCGGTGTCCGAGGTGCGGCGGTCGAGATGGCCGGATTCGACCAGGCGCTCGACCAGCCCGGTGACATTGCCGTTCGACACCATCATGCGCTTGGAGACGTCAGACAGCGTCATCCCGTCAGGCGCCTTGTCGAGCTGCGCCATCAGGTCGAAACGCGGCAAGGTCACGTCGAAGCGCTCGCGCAGCCGGCTGCGAATCTCGCCCTCGATCAGGGTCGTGCAGGTCAGCAGCCGCAGCCACAGCCGCAGCTCCTCGGCATGGTCCTCGGGCAGCTCGACGGCCTTGGTCTCGGAATCAAGCGTCATGACGGAATCACTTGGGACGGAATCATTCGGGCAGGTTCAGCCTCATTGGGCGAGGCCCATGAGTGTGACCTTCCGGACCTCCCGGGAGCAAGGAAAAACGTACCGGCATTTGCGCCGGTCAGTGGGAGGCGAAACTCCTTTAACCTTCAAGCAATTGGCGCGGCGCTTGCATGCGTGCCGAAACTGCCCGTTCCGCAAGCAGCTCGCTTGCGGCTGGGGGCGTCATCAGACTAGGCTTGAGGCGAAGCTGCGGTCTGACCCATCATTCGGTCAGGTGCAAAAAACATAAGCCTGAAATTCCGCATCCCGGGGGAGTTGTCATGAAAGTGAGTTCGAAGCTGGCCGTTGGCCTCATTGCGAGCCTGTTCGCCCAGCCGGCGCTGGCCGCCGACAAGATCAAGATCGGCGTCATCGTCACCCTGTCCGGACCGGCCGCCGCGCTCGGCGGGCAGGTCCGCGACGGGTTCAATCTCGCCATCAAGGACCTCGGCGGCAAGATGAGCGGCAAGGAGGTCGAGGTGGTCGTCGCCGACGACGAATTGAAGCCGGACGCCGCGATCACCAAGGCCAAGGGACTGCTCGAGCGCGACAAGGTCGATTTCGTCGTCGGCCCGATCTTCTCCAACATGCTGCAGGCGATCCACCGCCCGATCACCGAGAACAAGACCTTCCTGATCAGCCCGAATGCCGGACCGTCGAGCTACGCCGGCAAGGAGTGCAGCCCCTATTTCTATGTGACGTCCTATCAGAACGACCAGGTCCACGCGGTTCTCGGCAAGGTCGCGCAGGACCGCGGCTACAAGAAGATGTACCTGCTGGTGCCGAACTATCAGGCCGGACGCGACTCCGTCGCCGGCTTCAAGCTCGACTACAAGGGCGAGATCGTCGAGGAATCCTACGTGCCGCTCAACACGCTCGACTTCCAGCCCGAGCTGTCCAAGATCTCCTCGCAGAAGCCGGACGCCGTGTTCACCTTCATGCCGGGCGGCATGGGCGTCAATCTGGTCAAGCAGTTCAAGCAGGCCGGCCTTGCCGACAGCGTCCCAGTCCTGTCCGCCTTTACCGTCGACGAATCCACTTTGCCGGCGCAGCAGGATGCGGCCGTCGGCATGTTCGGCGGCGCCAACTGGGCGCCCAACTTCGACAATCCGCAGAGCAAGAAGTTCGTTGCCGGCTACGAGGCCGCCTACAACAGCGTGCCCGGCACCTACGCGATGCAGGCCTATGACGCTGCGCTCCTGATCGACAGCGCCGTGAAGGCGGTCGGCGGTGATCTCGCCGACAAGGACAAGGTCTCCGCCGCCCTGAAGAAGGCCGACTTCGCCTCGCTGCGCGGCAACTTCAAGTTCAACACCAACGGCTATCCGATCCAGGACTTCTACCTGACCAAGGTCGCCAAGCGCGCGGACGGCAAGTTCCAGACGGAGATCGTGCAGAAGGTGTTTGAGAACTACGCCGACCGCTACGCCAAGGACTGCGCGGCCAAATAACAACAGGGAGCGAAACCAACATGAGCCATCCGGAAATCGCCGGCATCACCCGGGCCAATGAGGGTATCCAGGGCATCTCCTGGAACATCCTCGGCCAGATCTACGTGCCGAAGAACCGCACCGAGCACAGCTTCTCCTGGCATGCGACGTTCCCGGTCGGCACCTTCGTGCCGCCGCACATCCACCCCGACCAGGACGAATATCTCTACATCCTCGAAGGCCGGCTCGACTTCTTCCTCGACGGTGCCGAGGAATACGCCACCGCCGGCGACACGGTGCGGCTGCCGATGGGCAAGCCGCACGGCATCTTCAACAAGTCGCAGCAGACCGCGAAGACGCTGTTCTGGGTGTCGCCGACGCGCCGGCTCTACGATCTGTTCTGGGCGATCCACAACATGCGCGAGCAGAACCCCGACGACGTGGTGAAGCTCGCAGCCGAGCACAACATCCACTTCCTGCCCCCGCCTCCGGGGACGTGAGCCATCCGAGCCTTGGCGTAAGAGTCGTCGCGCAGCAAACGGTGCGCTCCCTCTCCCCGTTCTTCACGGGGAGAGGGCTGGGGTGAGGGGCAGCCGGGAAAATGGTCCTGACGAACTACTGTTACGACGCCTGCCGCGTCACCATCCGCGCGGCAAAGCCGGCCCGGCTCGCATAGCCGCGCACGATGCCCTCGCGGGCCTCGTAGTTGAGGATGGTGTTGATGTCCGTGAACCCCTGCGGCGCCAGCTGCTCGACGGCATCGATGACGCCCTCGGGACCGCCACGGCGGTTCGAGGCGACGATGTCGGCGGTCATCGGCAGCCGCTTCTGCTCATAGGCCATCAGCGCCTGGCGCGGATGCTCGGAGCGAACCAGCGCATCCGCCAGCGCGCGGGCATCGAGAATCGCCTGCGAGGCACCGTTGGAGCCGACCGGGTACATCGGGTGGGCGGCGTCGCCGAGCAAGGTGACGCGGCCGCTCGACCAATACGGCAGCGGATCGCGGTCGCAGCAGGGATATTCCCAGAACTCAGGCGTCGCGCGCACCATCGCGGCGAAGTCGACCTGGGGAATGGAGAAGCCGTTGACGTGCGGCATCAGTTCGTCCGCCTTACCCAGCCGCGACCAGTCCTCGCGCCGCGGCGGCGCGGTATTGGCATCGCCGATGCGCACCAGCACGGCCCAGTTGGTGAGCCGGGTCGCGGGGCTGGAGCCTTCAGCAATCGGATAGATCACCGCCTTGGCGTTGAGGCCGCCAGCGATGATCATCGACCGCCCGGTCAGGAACACCGGCCAGTCGGTGGCACCGCGCCACAGCATCAGGCCGTTCCAGCACGGCGGTCCCTCGGTCGGGAACAGCGTCTGCCGGACCTTGGAATGGATGCCGTCGGCGCCGATCAGCACGTCGCCGCGGACGGTGTGGACATGAGCACCGGTGCGGTCGAAGAAATAGGCGGTGACCCCACCCTCGTCCTGAGTGAACGATCCCAGCCGGCAGCCGGTATGGACCTTCTCGGGCCCGAGCCGCTCGATCACGGCCTGATGGATCACGCTTTGCAGCCGGCCGCGATGGATCGAGAATTGCGGCACGTCATGGCCACCGTCCACGCCGCGGGTCTCGTGCCAGACCTCCTGGCCGCGCCGCGTCAGATAGAATAGCTCGTAGGTCCGGATCGCGACCTCATCGAGCCGGTCGAGCAGCCCGAGCTGGGCGAGTTCGCGGATCGCATGCGGCAAGGTGTTGATGCCGACACCGAGCTCGCGGATCGCATCCGCCTGCTCGAACAGCTCACAATCGATGCCGCGCGCCCGCAGCATCAGGGCCGTCGTCAATCCACCGATACCGCCGCCAACGATGATCGCCTTCATCGCCCCTACTCCACTCGATCTGGACGTACCGGGCAGCAGCGTGGCACGGCGGCTTACTCCGCCGCAAGCGGCTTCGTTGCCTCGGCCTTCAGCTCCGCCCGCGTTTTCGGCTTAGCCTTAATCTTCAGCTCCTCGAAATCCTGCCGGTCGCGGACGCTGTTGCGGAAGATCTGCTCCTTGCCCGGGAGATATTGCGGCGGACAGAACATGTCGGCGCCATACCAGGCGGCGGCCCTCATGGTGAAGGCGGGGTCGACCAGATGCGGGCGGCCGAGCGCGACGAGATCGGCGCGGCCGGCGGCCAGGATGGTGTTGACCTGATCAGCCGAGGTGATGTTGCCGACGCACATGGTCGCAACATGGGCCTCGTTGCGGACCTGATCGGAGAACGGCGTCTGGAACATGCGGCCATAGATCGGCTTGGCCTCGCGCACGGTCTGCCCGGTCGAGACGTCGACGAGATCGACGCCGGCCTCGCCGAAGGCGCGGGCGATCTGCACCGCGTCATCGCCGGTGATGCCGCCTTCGGCCCAGTCGGTCGCGGAGATGCGCACCGACATCGGCTTGTGCGCGGGCCAAGCGGCGCGCATCGCCGCGAATACTTCGAGCGGGAAGCGCAGCCGGTTCTCGAGCGAGCCGCCGTAGTCGTCGGTGCGCTTGTTGGTCAGCGGCGAGATGAAGCTTGCCAGCAGATAGCCGTGGGCGCAGTGCAGCTCGAGCATGTCGAAACCGCAGCGATCGCCACGCTCTGCCGCCGTGACGAAATCAGCCTTGATCGCATCCATCGCGGCGCGATCGAGCTCGCGCGGCACCCGGCTGTCGGGGAAATAGGGCAGCGGCGACGCCGACACGACATCCCAGCCGCCCTGCTCCAGCGGGCGGTCGATGCCGTCCCACATCAGCTTGGTCGCACCCTTGCGCCCGGCGTGTCCCAGCTGCAGCGCGAACTTGGCTCCCGCGTTCGCATGAACGAAGTCGACGATGCGCTTCCAGGCCGCCTCCTGCGCATCATTCCACAATCCCGCACAGCCGGGCGTGATGCGCGCGTTGCGGCTGACACAGGTCATCTCGGTGAACAGCAGGCCGGCGCCGCCGATGGCGCGCGAGCCGTAGTGCACGAGGTGGAAGTCGCCGGGCACGCCCTCCTCGGCCGAATACATGCACATCGGCGACAGCACGGCGCGATTGGTGAGCGTCATCTCGCGCAGCTTCAGCGGCTGGAACATCGGGGCCAGCGGTTTCTCGACATCGACGTCAAAACCCTTCGCGCGGACCTGGCGGGCGAACGCCTTGTCGACTTCGGCGACAAAGTCCGGCGCGCGCAAGGTGAGATTGTCGTAGGTGATCGCCTTGGAGCGCGTCATCACGCCGAAGGCGAACTGCACGGGATCGAAATCCCAGAAGCGGTCGACATGCTCGAACCAGACCAGCGAGACGTCGGCGGCATGCTGAGTCTTCTCGACCTCCTCGCGCCGACCGTGCTCGTAGAGATCGAGCG
This sequence comes from Bradyrhizobium sp. HKCCYLS2038, assembly GCF_051167655.1. Lineage (NCBI taxonomy): Bacteria > Pseudomonadati > Pseudomonadota > Alphaproteobacteria > Hyphomicrobiales > Nitrobacteraceae > Bradyrhizobium > Bradyrhizobium sp. HKCCYLS2038. Next base: position 553,336 of record NZ_JBNPTM010000005.1, read on the forward strand.
CTGCCGGAATGCTTTGCGCGCGCTGCATGGCCTCGGCCAGCGCGATCGCATCCTCCATCGCGAGCTTGGTGCCCGAGCCGATCGAGAAATGCGCCGTCGACTTGGCGTCGCCGAGCAGCACCATGTTATCCTTGACCCAGCGCTTGTTGCGGATCATCGGGAAATTACGCCACATCGAGCGGTTGATCAGCAGCGGATGGTCGCCGAGGAACCAGCCGAAGATCTCCTTCATGCGGTCGGCGGATTGCCGCTCGTCGAGCCCGGTCAGGCCCGCACGCTCGAAGGTCTCGGGATCGGTCTCGAAGATCCAGGTCGAATGCCCCGCCTCGTACTGATAGGCATGCGCGATGAACGGGCCCCACTCCGTCTCCTGGAAGATGAAGGTGAAGGCGTCGAGCGGCTTGGTCGAGCCCATCCACGCGAACTTGTTGGCGCGGAGATCGACCTCGGGCTGGAAGTGATCGACGTATTTCTGACGGAAGCGGCTGTTGATGCCGTCGGACAGGATCAGGAGATCGGCATCCGCAAACTGCGTCTCGTCTTCGAGATCGACCTCGAACTGCAGGGTCACGCCAAGCTCGCGCGCCCGCTCCTGCAGGATGCGCAGCAACGTGCGGCGCGAGCAGCCGCAGAAGCCGTTGCCGCCGACGCGGTGCACGGTGCCGCGGAAATGCACGGCGATGTCGTCCCAGTAGGCGAATTCCTGGGTGATGCGCTGGTAGCTCGGCAGGTCGTGCTTCTCGAAATTGTCGAGCGTGGCGTCGGAAAACACCACGCCGAAGCCGAACGTGTCGTCGGCGCGGTTGCGTTCGTAGACCGCGATGTCGGCCTTGGGCCGCTGCTTCTTGAGCAATATCGCCGCATAGAGACCGGCAGGTCCGCCGCCGATGATCGCGATCTTCATGAGCACCTCCAATGGAGAGCCGAGCCAACGGAAATTATTTTAACCCTAAAATATTTCCTGGCAAGCCCCTTCGGTTCCGGCTCGCGCTCAATTCCCCTGGAACACCGGCTTCGACTTTGCTGCGAACGCTTCGAAGGCGCGGTTGAAGTCCTCGGTGGTCATGCACAAGGCCTGGGCAATTGCCTCGGCCTCGATCGCCTCCTCCACCGACATCGCCCATTCCATCGCCAGCATGCGCTTGGTCATGGTGTTGGCGAAGGTCGGGCCGTTCGCGATCTCGGTGGCCAGCGACACCGCCTGGGACAGCACCTCGGCCGGCGCGACGATTCGGCTGAAGAAGCCCCAGCGCTCGCCCTCGTCGGCGCTCATGAAGCGACCGGTGTAGAGCAACTCGGAGGCGCGCGACTGGCCGATGATGCGCGGCAGGATCGCGCAGGCGCCCATGTCGCAGCCGGCAAGACCGACCTTGTTGAACAGGAAGGCGACCTTGGCTCCCGTCGCGGCCAGCCGAATGTCGGAGGCCATCGCGACGATCGCGCCGGCGCCGGCGCAGATGCCCTCGACCGCGGCGACGATCGGCTGCGGACACGCGCGCATCGCCTTGACGAGATCGCCGGTCATCCGGGTAAAGGCGGTCAGGCCCTTGGTGTCCATCCTCACCAGCGGACCGATGATCTCGAACACGTCGCCGCCGGAGGAGAAGTTGCCCCCCGCCCCGGTCACCACCACCGCCTTGACGTCGTCGTCGAATGCGCAGGCGCGGAAAAAATCGGTCAGCTCGCGATAGCTCTCGAACGTCAGCGGATTCTTCCGCTCCGGCCGGTTCAGCGTCACCGTCGCGACGCGATCCTTGACCGTCAGCAGGAAGTGGCTCGGCTTGTAGTCCGCCAGCGGCACGGTGACGGAGTTGGCGGGTCTGGACATGTGAGCTCCCTTTGGTCGACTGTTCTGATCGAAAGTTGCGGCCTAGACCTCGCCGCCCGCGACGGCGATCGCCTGACCGGTAATGGCGCCGGCACCAGTGCCGCACAGCCACAGCACGGTATCGGCGACCTCCTGCGGCATGATCAGGCGGCCCTGCGGATTATGCTTGGCGAGCTCGGCGATGGCCTGCTCGCGGCTGCGGCCGGTCTTCTTCATGATGTTGTCGACGCTGTCGGCAACGAGATCGGTATCGGTGAAGCCGGGACATACCGCATTGACCGTGACGCGCGTCGGCGCCAGCTCCAGAGCCAGCGATCGCGTCAGGCCGACGACGGCATGCTTCGCGGCCGTGTAGGCGCTGACATAGGGGTAGCCCTTGAGGCCTGCCGTCGACGCGACCGCGACGATGCGGCCATAGGGCTGCGCCTTCATCGCCGGCAGCACGGCTTGCACGGCGTGCACCACGCCCATGAAGTTGATGTCCATCATGCGGCGGAACAGCGCAGCGTCGGACTTGTGAAACGGCGCAGACTCGGCGCTCCCGGCATTCGCAACGAGGATGTCGATCGGCCCGCGCGCCGCCGCGTCGGCACAGGCGGCGTTGAGCGCGGCCTGATCGGCGACATCGGCAACGACCACATGATCGGCACATCCGGCGGCCACGGCTTCATCGAGCGTTGCGCGGCTGCGACCGACGATCGTCACGGTTGCGCCGGCAAGCTTCAAGGCGCGCGCGATCTCGCGGCCGATGCCGCGTCCGCCGCCCGTGACCATCGCGTGCGCCGCTTCAGGCAATCCGGACATGCGCGCGCCTCCTCGTGTTTTCTTGCAATACGGTCGCAGCTTGCGAAGTTATTTTAAACTTCAAATTTTTGCAACAACACGGCCGAAGCGGCTTGACACCCCTGTCTCCCCGGCTAGCGTTCACAGACACGTGCGCGCGATGCTAGCGCGCGGCGCAATGCGGAGGTCTGCTTGCCCGGCTCGCAAATCCTGACCACCAATGACGACCGCTTCGGCTACGAGGCCGCCGGCGCAACGCAGGCGCAGACCCTCGTCTTCCTGCACGGGATCGGCGGCGCGGCGCGAGCCTGGCGCGGACAGCTCGACCATTTCGGCGGACGGTTTCATGCTGTCGCCTGGGACATGCCCGGCTATGGGCAATCGTCGAGGCTCAACGAGGTCAGCATCAGCACGCTCGCGGGCGCGCTGCAGGATTTTCTCACGCAGATCGCCGCCCACCGGCCCATCCTGGTCGGTCATTCCATCGGCGGGATGATCGTGCAGGAATGGCTCCTCACCCACCCACAGGACGCGGCGGCCGTGGTGCTGGCGCAGACCAGTCCGGCGTTCGGCAAGGCCGACGGCGACTGGCAGAAATCGTTCATTGAAGCGCGCCTCGGGCCGCTCGATCGCGGCGCCACGATGGCGTCGCTGGCGCCGGATCTCGTCAAGGAGCTGGTCGGCGATGATCCGGATCCGCAGGGCCTCGCTGATGCGACCTCCTGCATGGCCGCGGTGCCCGAAGCCAGCTATCGCGCCAGCATGATGGCATTGCTCGGCTTCGATCGCCGCCAGGCCCTGAAAGAGATCAAGGTGCCGACGCTGGTGCTGTCGGGCTCCAGGGACCGCAATGCGCCGGCGCCGATGATGGAGAAGATGGCGAGCTTCATCCCCGGAGCCGGCTATGTCGAGCTGCAGGGTGCGGGCCATCTCGTCAATCTCGAACGACCCGCCGAATTCAACGCCGCTCTCGAACCGTTCCTGAGCGCACATGCGACACTGACCGCTGCGGAGGCACGATGACCATTCAGGTCCAGAAGACGGCAACGACGTCGGGCGAGGCGCTCGATGCTCCGATGTTCGATCCGGCCGCGTACCGGCTCTCGGCCGAGCAGGCCGACATCATCACGCGCGCCCGGCAACTCGGGCAGAGCGTGCTGGCGGAGCGTGCGGCGACCTGGGATCGCGAGGCGAGTTTTCCGACCGAGAACTACAAGGACCTGCATCGCGCCGGCCTGCTCGGCATCTCTGTCCCGAAGGCGCTGGGCGGCCTCGGCGCCGGCTACCAGACCTACGCGCTCGCCGCCGCCGAGATCGGCCGCTATTGCGGCGCGACCGCGCTGACCTGGAACATGCACGTCTGCTCCACGCTGTGGTCGGGCCCGCTGGCCGACGATCTCGACATGGACGAGGAGATGCGGGTAGCACATGAGCGGCGCCGCGCTGTTCATTACAAGCGCATCGTCGACGACGGCGCGATCTATTCGCAGCCGTTCTCGGAAGGCGGCGCGGCCGCGGCGGGCGGTGTTGCGTTCGGCACCGAGGCGAAGCCCGTCGAAGGCGGCTGGCTGATCAACGGCAAGAAGATCTTCGCTTCGCTCGCCGGCCATGCCGATTACTACGGCGTGCTGTGCACCGAGGTTAGCGAAGGCGAGAAGGCGTCCCGCCGCAACACGCTCTATCTCGCGGTGCCGGCGAACACGGCAGGCGTGTCCGTCGTCGGCGACTGGGATCCCCTGGGCATGCGCGGTACGGTCTCGCGCACGCTGCTGTTCAAGGACGTCTTCGTCGAGCAGGACGCGGCCTTGATGCCGCGCGGCGTCTATTTCCAGGCGGCGCTGCGCTGGCCGCACATGTTCATGACGCTGTCGCCGACCTATATGGGTCTGGCGCAAGCCGCCTATGACTTCACCCTGAAGTATCTGCGCGGCGAGGTGCCGGGCATGCCGCCGGTCAAGCGGCGGATGTACCCGACCAAGCAGATCGCGGTGGCGCAGATGCAGATCAAGCTGGAGCAGATCAAGGGCATCTGGTTCCAGGCGGTCACCGAGGCGCGCGCCAATCCGAGCAAGGAGCAGGTGCTGCGCGCCTATGCCGCGCAGTACTCGGTGATGGAAGGCGCCAACGAGCTCGCCGCGCTCGCCATCCGCACCTGCGGCGGGCAATCGATGCTGAAGACCCTGCCGCTTGAGCGCATCTACCGCGACAGCCGCTGCGGCTCGCTGATGCTGCCCTGGACGGCCGAGCTCTGCCTCGACCGCATCGGCCGCGAGGCGCTGTACGAGCCCGGCGAGACGGACGACTGAGCGTGGACCTCTGCAGCCTGATCGAGCGCAACGCCGCGTTCACGCCGGACAATCCGGCAATCCGCTTCGACGGCGCGACGCTGACCTATGCCGCGTTCAGCGCGCGCATCGCGCTGACGGCGCGGGCGCTGAAGTCCGAGTTCGGCGTCGGGCGCGGCGACCGCGTCGCGATCCTCAGCCTGAACCGGCCGGACTATCTGGTCCTGCTCTATGCCTGCGCACGGCTCGGCGCGATCCTGGTGCCGCTCAACTGGCGGCTCGCGGTCGCCGAGCAGGTCTTCATCCTGTCGGATGCGGCCGCCAAGGTGCTGGTGCTGGAGCAGGCCTTTGCGCCGGTGCTGCCGGCTCTGGCGGAGCAGCATCCGGAGACCGTGCCGGTCGGCATCGACTTCGCGCCGTCGAACGGCTTGACGATCGAGGATCTGCTGGCCCGTGGTCACGGCGACGATCGCAACCCGCACATCGATCTCTCCTGCCCGCTGCTGATCGTCTACACCTCGGGCACCACCGGCCGGCCGAAGGGCGCGGTGCTGCGGCAGGAGGCGCTGCTGTGGAACGGGGTGATGAGCCAGCACATGCATGGCCTCACCTCCGACGATCACGTGCTGACGGTGCTGCCGCTGTTTCATGTCGGCGGCCTCAACATCCAGACCACGCCGGCGCTGCATCACGGCGCCACCGTCACCCTGCATGCGCGCTTCGCGCCGGACTCGACGCTCGCGGCGATCACTGGCGAACGGCCGACGCTGACGGTGCTGGTGCCCGCGACCATCCAGGCCGTCACCGAGCATCCGGGCTGGGCCGCCGCCGACCTGTCCTCGCTCAAGGCCGTCGCGACCGGCTCGAGCATCGTGCCGCCGGCACTGATCGCGCGCATCACGGCGCGATCAGTGCCGGTGCTGCAGGTCTATGGCTCGACCGAGACCTGCCCGATCGCGGTGTATACCCGGCTCGGCGGCGACCTCTCGCGGGAGGGATCGACCGGCCTGCCCGGCCTGTGCTGCGAGGCCAAGATCATCGACCGGGATGGCGATGAGCTGCCGGCCGGCAAGGCGGGTGAGATCGCGGTGCGCGGGCCGAATGTGTTCTTCGAATATTGGGGCAACGCCAAAGCCACGCAGCAGGCGATCCATGACGGCTGGTACCGCACCGGCGACATCGCCCAGCGCGATGCGGATGGCTACTTCTTCGTGCTCGAGCGCAAGAACAACATGATCATCTCGGGCGGCGAGAACGTCTATCCGGCCGAGATCGAGCGCGTGCTGAGCGAGCACCCCGACGTCGTCGAGTGCGGCGTGATCGGCCGGCCCGATCCGCGCTGGGACGAGGTGCCGGTGGCCTTCGTCGTCAAGCGCAAGGACAGCGCGCTGGAGGCCGAAACCTTGCGCGCGCATCTGCAGGCGCAGCTCGCGCGCTTCAAGGTGCCGCGCGACATCATCTTCGTCGACGATCTGCCGCGCACCGCGCTCGGCAAGGTGCAGCACCATCTGCTGCGGCAGATCGACAGCCCGACATGACCGACAGGGAGACGCGATCTTGAAGATAGCAGTGCTCGGCGGCGGCAACGGCTCGTTCGCGGCCGCTGGCGACTTCGCGCTTGGCGGCCATGAGGTCCGGCTGTGGCGCCGCGATGCGGAGCTCGTGGCGCAGCACAAAGCGGCCGGATCGACCATCATCGTCAAGGACGTCAACGGCCGGCACGAGGTCCGGCTGGCGCTGGTCACCACCGACATCGGCGAAGCTGTCAGTGGCGCCGAGCTGATCCTCTGCCCGGCGCCGGCGTTTGCGCAAGGCGACATCGCGAAACAGCTGGCGCCGCATCTCGCCGACGGCCAGGTCGTGTTCCTGCCGCCGGCCACCTTCGGCACGATGATCTTTGCGGCGGCTGCGCGCGATGCCGGCAACACGGCTCACGTCAGCTATGCCGAGACCGGCACGCTGCCCTGGCTGACGCGCAAGCACGGGCCGTTCGAGGTCGCGATCACCATTCGCGCCAAGCGGCTGCCGGTCGGCGTGTTTCCGCTGAGTACGGCGGCGCATGCGCTCGACGTCATCTGCCGTGCATTTCCCGGCGTGATCGAGCCGTGCGGCGATGCGCTCTCGGGCGCGCTGATGAATGCCGGCTGCATCATTCATCCGCCGCTGATCGTGATGAACGCCGGGCCGATCGAGCATTTCGAGCGCTGGGACATCCACAAGGAGGGCACGCAACCCGCGATCCGCCGCGTCACCGACGCGCTCGATGCTGAAAGAATCGCGGTGCGCGAGGCGCTCGGCTATGGCGCACCGCATTTCCCGCTGGCGCATCACTACGCCAAGGAGGGCGAGATCTGGATGTATGGCCGCGGCTCGCATGACCGGCTGACCGATTCCGGCGACTGGCGCGAGCAGCTGGTGCTGACGCAGCATCGCTACATGCGCGAGGATCTCCGGCTCGGCCTGTCGTTCCTGATTTCGGTCGCGGACCTGACGGGCACCGCCACGCCGCTGGCTCGCGCATTTCTTTCGATCGGCGGCGCGATCTGCGCAGAGGATTTCATGGCAACGGGACGCTCGCTGGCCAGCCTCGGCCTCGGTGGCCTGGATCGCACCGCACTGCAGGCGCTGCTCCGCGACGGATTTGCCGCATGAGCCCGCGCGGTCACATCGCCTGTCTCGGCGCCGGCCGCATGGGCCGCGGCATCGCCGTGGCCTTCGCCTATGCCGGCCATCCCGTCACGATGATCGACATCAAGCCGCGCACGGCTGAGGAGTTCGCAAAACTCGAACGCGATGCGCTCGGCGAGATCAACGCGACCTTCGCCACGCTGGCGCGGCTTGGGATGCTCGAGGCCGCTGATGCCGACAGGCTGATGGGCAAGATCGCCGTGGCGCCGGCTGGCGCCAGCAACGATGTGCTGGCGCAGACCACGCTGGTGTTCGAGGGCGTGCCGGAGGTGGTCGATCTCAAGCGCGAGGTGCTCGGCGCCGCGTCGCGCGCGGTCGGTCCCGAGGTGATCATCGCCTCGACGACGTCGACGATCCTGGTCGACGATCTCTCCGGTGCGATCGAAAAGCCGGAGCGCTTCCTCAACGCGCATTGGCTCAATCCGGCCTATCTGATCCCGCTGGTGGAGATTTCGCCGGGCAAGGCCACTGATCCCGATGTCACGGCGCGCATCAAGAGCCTGCTCGAAGGCATCGGCAAGGTGCCGGTGGTGTGCGCGGCGACGCCGGGCTTCATCGTGCCGCGCATCCAGGCGCTCGCCATGAACGAGGCGGCGCGCATGGTCGGCGAAGGCGTCGCCAGCGCCGAGGAGATCGACAAGGCGATCCGCTACGGTTTCGGCTTCCGCTACGCGGTGCTCGGCCTGCTCGAATTCATCGACTGGGGCGGCGGCGACATTCTCTACTACGCCAGCCGCTATCTCGAAGGCGCGCTGGGCAGCGACCGTTACCGCGCGCCCGAGGTGATCGAGCGCAACATGGCCGAGGGCCGCATCGGCCTGCGCACCGGCGCCGGATTTCTCGACTACTCCGGCATGGACGTCGCCGCCTATCGCGAGCAACGGCTCGGCGCCCTGGTCGAGATGCTGCGCCACTTCAAGCTCGCCCGGCCGCCGGTGGTGGATTGAGCGGCGAGCCGTAGGATGGGCAAAGGCGCGCCACGCGGTCGCCGCATCCTGACGACCTCTCGCGCGCCGTGCCCACCATTGACGCCGCTTGTGCGGATGCACGGTGGGCACACGACCGCCCTGCGGGCGGCCGCTTTGCCCACCCTACGGCTTGAAGATGGACGAAGGCGACTGCCCATGAATGCGCCCTCTCCCCTTGTGGGAGAGGGCATGTAGGACAGTGCGGCTAGCTCGGTTGGGTGAGGGGTATGTCTCCACGAGCGCCGTTTGCGGAGAGATACCCCTCACCCAACCGCGTACGTGGATAGGCCGTACATGCCCTCTCCCACAAGGGGAGAGGGCACTGTATCGAACAGGCGCGCCGCCGACTAAATTGGTCGAGCAAGAGCCTTCGATGGGAGCGGACGGATTCACGGCTCAAACAGCGATGGACATAGAAACATGATCTCGCCGCGCCTTGCGCCCGAGGTCTGCGATCAGTTTGTCCCTCGCAAACATGCAGAGGGCGCAGGGAATGCCGGGTGAGGGCTTCACCCATGGCCCGCCTGCTCAAAAAATGCAGGCGGCAGGTACCACAGGTTCAGCCGAGCATCCGGCATTCCCTGCGCGGTGGGCTTACGGCTGCTTCGCGATCTCCTCGGTGCGCCGGGCTTGTTGGCCACCGTATCGCGACAATGCGCTTGCGCGCATTGCGCGGACCTCAGCGTCGGGAGGCCAGGACCACGCGACTTGACCGTCCGCAAGCGCCCGTTCGTCCACACGTCCGGTCAGGACATGCTGCGAGCTCTCGCGGCCATCGCATCCCCACCTCGCGTGTCGTGACGATCGCGCGCAACGCCCCTCTGCGGTGAGGCGGGATGGCGAGAGAGAAACATGAATTCCGAAAAATAGCAAGAGGTTTATTTTTTTCGGAATTGACCAAAAGGTCCATCGAAACTGCGAACGCTTCGCCGCCTGGAGCAATCCACCCGCCGCGGCGACGGTGCGCTCCCCTCCCCCTCTTGCGGGGAGGGGTCGGGGGTGGGGGTCTCCGGGCGCTGAACGGCGTTGAGTTCACTGGCGCTTCAACTGACCATTCGGCTGTCGGCGCCCTCGCCGACGCTGCTCGTCTCAACAGCCTCGTCATTTCGGGCGATGGCGACGCGCTCCAGGACCAAGCAACCCAACCTTGATTGCCGCGCTCGCAATGACGCGGTTAGGCATCGGCTCGAACGAGCGGTTCGGTCGCGGATTTAGAGCAGTTCTCCTCGCGGAGAGCGGGACTCGTGGACCCCCACCCCCGACCCCTCCCCGCAAGGGGGAGGGGGGCGCACCGACTTCGGGGTGATGGCTCGTAGACTATCAAGAAGAACTACCCGAACACGTCCTGCAGCACGCCGTCTTTGATCACGGCCACGCCGTCCAACTCAATCGTCGTCCCCATCATCGGCAGGTCGAAATGACCCGCCGTGTAGCGGCCGGCGAATTCGTTGGCGCCGGTGGAGAACAGGAAGTTGCCGGGGACGGCGCGCAGCTCGGTGCCGTTGGTGTCGCGCTGGTCGTACATGGTCAGCGCCTCATAGCGCGCGCCGGGGTTCATGCCCCAGCCGACATGCGAGACGGCATAGGCCTCGCGGTCGCCCCAGGACGCGAGATACGCGCGCATCATCGCGGCATCGGCGCCCTCGCCTGCCAGGTCGGTGATGTAGTCGTCGCGCATGGTCATCGTGACGGGCGATGAGAGATAGCGCTTGAAGGTGAGATTGATGTCGCCGGGCGCCATGACGATGGTGCCGTTCACGGAGCCGCTTTTGGGGAAGCTGACGACGATGCCACCCGGCCAATGCGCCAGCGTGCCCGGACGATCGGTCCAGCCCCAGACGCCGACGGTCGAGGCCCCTTCCATGATGACGTCGAGATCGGTGCCGGCCTTCGAGGTCACGCGCATCCGCTTGGTCCCGCGGAGCATCTTGGCCGCGGCGCGCACGCGCTTCTCCAGCGCCGCATCGGGCCGCATGCGCTCGAGCGCCTCCGGGTGCTCGTTGGAGATCACGAGAATGCGGGCGCCGGCTTTGAGGATCTCCGGCGTCTCCACCGCATGCATCAGGCCTTCGATGGTGCAGTCGACGACGAAGCCCGCCTGCTGGAGCGCAGTCACGACAGGCCCGAGCTTGCCGATGGCTTCAGAGGCGCCGGTCGAGCGCACCGGGACGGGATGGGGGTTGCGCGGCGTCGGCACCACGACATGAAACGGACGCGCGCCCATGCGCAGCAGCGCCAGCTCGGCAAGGTGAACGTTGAGCGGACGCGACTGCGTCTCCGACAAGATGGCAGCGGTGTCACCGGCCTTGACGGCGCAGCGCTCGAAGATCTCACAGAATGCGTCGATCCATTTCGCCTCGATGCGATCCGCCAGCATGGTCGTTCTCCCGATTGTCGTTGGTGTTCTTATCAGACCGAAGGGAAGCCGCGCAGCAGATACGCGCGCAGCCCTTGCAGCAGGGCGTTGAGAATGAGACCCAGCAGCGAGATCGTGATCAGCGGCACGAACATGTCGACGGCCTGGAAGGTGCGCGCGGCGGTGACCAGCACGTGGCCGAGCCCATCGGTGGAGGTGATCATCTCGGCCAGGAACACCACGATGCAGGAGATCACGAGGCCGATGCGGCAGCCGGTCAGGATCGACGGCATGGCGGCCGGCAGTACCACCTTCCACAGCACGTCGCGCGGCGGCGTGCCGGCGGCGAGCGCCGACCAGATCAGCTTCTGCTCGACGGTCGTGGCGCCGTAATAGGTTGACAGCAGGATCGGAAACAACGCGTCCGCCGTCACCAGCATGATCTTGGATTCGTGGCCGAAGCCGAGCAGCAGCAGGAAGGCGGGATAGAGCGCGACCTTCGGCAGCGGCGCCAGCACGCGCACAATCGGCCTGACGGCGGCGTTGATGGGCGGGCTCACCGCGGCGGCAATGCCGAACGAGACGCCGATGACGACCGCGATCGCAAACCCAGCGAACAGCCGGAACAGCGTCGCCGCGATGTCCTGCTGGAAGGTGACGCTCCTGAGCTGCTGGCTCATCCGCAGGAACACCTGGCCCGGCGGCGGCAGCAGGGTCGGCGGCGCGTAGCCGAACGAGACCAGCCCCTGCCACAGCAAGAGGACCAGCACGATCGGGGCGGCGCCTAGCAGAATGTCGTTCGAGGTCCGCGTCATGAGAAGCTCAGGGGCATGTCGAATTGCGGCTCCGACCAGCGCACCAGCCAGCGTCTGACGACCTCGAACGCCGCATCGAGGCAGATGCCCATCGCGCCGATGATGATGATCATCGCGAACACCGTGTCGTACTGGCCCATGTCGAGGGCGTTGAACAGGATGTTGCCGGCGCCGGATTGCCGCGCGATCATCTCGCTCGTCACCATCGTGATCAGCGCCAGCACCAGTCCGGTGCGGCAGCCGGTCAAAATCTCCGGCAGCGCCGCGGGCAGCACGAGGCGCAGGAGACGCGCGGCCGGCGACAGGCCCATCGCCGCGCCCGACCACAGCATCTTCTCTTCCACCGCCTTGGCGCCCTCGAAGCTGTGATAGATCACCGGCAGGCTGACGCCGAGAAAGATCACCAACGTCTTGGAGACGTCGCCGACGCCGAGCCACAGCATGATGATCGGCATCAACGCCGCCTTCGGCACCGGGTAGATCAGCATCAGCAGCGGATTGAAGAACGCGGCGGTGGCGCGGCTGCGGCCCATCAGCAGCCCGAGCGGGATCGAGAAGGCAAGCGCGAGCGCGAAGCCGATCGCCATCCGACGTAGCGAGGCCAGGATGTTGATCAGCGATTCCTTGTCGGTGAGGATCGCCGGGATCGCGCGCAGGGCTTCGAGCGCCGTCGGGACGCTGTCGTTCTTCAGCCCGAGCGAGGCGAGCTGCCATGCCAGCAGCAGCCCGCAGCAGGCCAGCACCGGCGCCAGCGGCTTCATCAGTCCGTTCATGACGGTAGCTCGTTGTCACCTGTGTCGTCGAACATGCGCTCGATGTCGACGATGTACTTCTGGTAGCGCGGATCGAGCAGCAGCTCCTCGCGGCGCCGCGGCCGCGGCAGATCGATGTCGATCACCTCGCGGATCCGGCCGGGCGAGAGCGACATCATCACCACCTTGTCGGACAGGAACACGGCCTCCTCGACCGAGTGAGTCACGAACAGCACGGTCTTGCGGTCGCGCTCCCAGATCTCGAGCAGGTCGTTCTGCAGCCGCGTGCGCGTGTGCGCATCGAGCGCGCCGAACGGCTCGTCCATCAGCAGCACCTCGGGCCCGTAGGCCAGCGTGCGCGCCAGCGCGACGCGCTGCTTCATGCCGCCGGAGAGCTCCTTCGGATAGAATTTCTCGAATCCGGTCAGCCCGACCATCGCGAGCAGCGCGCGGGCACGGGCTTCGGCCTTGCCCGGTTTCATGCCCTGCTGCAGCGGGCCGTACATGACGTTGCCGAGCACGCTCTTCCAGGGAAACAACGCAAACTCCTGGAACACCGGGCCGCGGTCGGTGCCGGGTCCGGTGATCGGCTTGCCCTTCATCTTCGCCATGCCGCTGGTCGGGCTGACGAAGCCCCCGACGATGTAGAGCAGGGTCGACTTGCCGCAGCCGGACGGACCGAGGATGGAGACGAAGGCGCCCTCGCCCACCGTCAGCGAGATGTCCGACAGCGCGGTGTGATCACGGCGCGAGGATGTCGTGAACACCTGCGATACGTGTTCGATCTCGATGATCGGCGTGCCCGTACGGCGCCCGAGCGCAACGCCCGCGAGCTGGCCAGGTCGGATCGGGGTCACGCCCATGTCGGCTTCTCTTTCCGCTGCAGCACGCTCAAACGCTCCGTAGATCACGGACACACGAACGGCTGCAAATTAGCAAGAACCTTGCCAATCGTTGCTGCTCGCTGCTCATTCCTGCTCCTGATCGAACCAGGGCCATTCCGCCGGTCCTTCATGGGTGACGGCGCCGAGCGGCGCCTGGCCAACGAGTCGCGCGTATTTCGCCAAGGCGCCGGCGCGATGCCGCGGCGGCCGTTGTGTCCAGTCGGCGCGACGCGCGGCAAGCTCACGCTCGTCGAGCAGCACGTCGAGCGTGCGCGCCTTGGCATCGATGCGGATCGGATCGCCGTCGCGTAGCAGCGCCAGCGGACCGCCGACGAACGCTTCCGGCGAGACATAGCCGATGCACAGGCCGCGGGTGGCGCCGGAGAAACGGCCGTCGGTGATCAGCGCGACCTTCTCGCCCATGCCCTGGCCGTAGATCAGCGCGGTGACGCCGAGCATCTCGCGCATGCCGGGACCGCCGACCGGTCCCTCGTTGCGGATGATCAGCACCTCGCCGGCTTGATAGTTGCGGGCGCGCACCGCGGCGACGCAGGCTTCCTCGTCCTCGAACACCCGCGCCCGGCCCTCGAACGCCAGGTTCTTGAGACCGGCGACCTTGATGACGGCACCATCGGGCGCGAGGTTGCCCTTGAGCACGGCAACGCCGCCGTCGGCCATGATGGGCTTTCCCGGGCTGAATACGATCTCGCCGTCCGGCCCATTCGCCGAGCTGTATTCCTCGGCGAGCGTGCGGCCCGTGACGGTGAGGCAGGAACCGTCGATGTGGCCGCTTTCGATCAGCGCGCGGATGACGACGGCCGCGCCGCCGATGTCGTAGACGTCCTTGGCCGTGTACTTGCCGCCGGGCCTGAGATTGCCGATCAGCGGCGTGCGCGAAAACACCTCGCCGACATCGTCGAGGGTGAAGCGGATGCCGGCCTCGTTGGCGATCGCCGGCAGATGCAGCGCCGCGTTGGTCGAGCCACCGGTGGCCGCGACGATCGCCGCGCCGTTCTCCAGGGATCTGCGCGTGACGATGTCGCGCGGCAGCGGGCCGCCGCGCGACAGCATCTGCATGATGAGACGGCCGGCCTGGCGGGCCACATGGGCGCGCTCGGCATAGACACCGGGGATCATCGAGACGTTGGGCATCGACAGGCCCATCGCCTCCGACAGCATGCCCATGGTGTTGGCGGTGAACTGTCCGGCACAGGCGCCGATCGTCGGCAGGCAGGACCGCTCGATGCCTTCGAGCGTGGCGGCGTCGATCTCGCCGGTCATGTAGCTGCCGACGGCCTCGTAGGAGTCGAGCACCGTCAGCGTCTTGCCTTGAAACTTCCCCGGCAGCGCGCTGCCGCCATAGATGAAGATCGAGGGCACGTTGCAGCGGACCATGCCCATCATCACGCCGGGCAAGGTCTTGTCGCAACCGCCGAAGCCGATCAGCGCGTCATAGGCGAGGCCGTGGACGACGGCCTCGATCGAGTCGGCGATCAGCTCGCGCGAGAACAGCGAGAACTTCATGCCCTCGTGGTTCATGCTGATGCCGTCGGAGACCGAGACGGTGGCGAACTCGCGCGGCGTGCCGCCGGCTTCGGAGATTCCCGTCTTGGCCGCGTCGACCTGGAAATCGTGCGTCATGTTGCAGGGCGTTTGCTCGCCCTTCTGGCTGACGACGCCGATCATCGGCTTGTCGATGTCGGCATCATCCAGCCCCATCGCGCGCATGAAGGCGCGGTGCGGGGCGCGGTCGAGCCCCTCCACCGTCACGCGCGAGCGCAGCTTCCTCATCGACACGAACTCCGCGAGGCGCCGATTACTGGATCGGCGCGACGATCGTGGGATGCTTGAACTGGGCGACGTCGAGCTTCGGCAGCATGCCGGTCTCGGCATAGATGTCGAGCATCTTCTGGATCGCCGGGAAGTTCGGTGCAGCCACCGGGTCGCGGCCGAAATCATTGTCCTTGAGCAGATAGGTGTCGATCACGGCGACCGGCGCCTTCATCACCTCGGACACGACCTTGAGCGTCTCGTCCCGATTGGCGAGCGCCTTCTTCATGCCGGTGGTGATGTCGCGGACATAGGCCTTCACCAGCTCCGGGTTCTTGTCGACGAAATCGGCGCGGCAGGCTTCCAGGATGTGGACGATGTTCGGCATCGCCTCGGAGAGCTGGAACAGCTTGCGGGTGCCACCCTTGGCCTCGGCGCGCGCGGCGAACGGTTGGTTCATGTTGACGGCATCGACGCGGCCCTGGCGCAGCGCATCCTCCGACACCGCAAAGCCGACCTCGACCAGCTTGATGTCCTTGGCGGGATCGAGCCCGGCCTGCTTCAGCAGCATGTTGAACGGCCCCTGCGTGCCGCCGCCGATCACGGAGATGCCGACCGTCTTGCCCTTGAGATCGGCGATGGTCTTGATCGGCGAATCGTCCTTCACGGCCCAATAGACCGAGAAGCCGCCGGGCTTCTCATAGACGTGCTGGGCGACGATGTAGGCCTTGAGGCCGCCGCCGACGACGCCGTTGGACAGCGACAGCGGCGCCTGGGTCGCGCAGTCGAGCGCGCCGGCCGCGAGCGCCTGGGTCATCGGTGCCGTACCCTGGAACTGGGTCCACTCGATGTTGTAGGTCTTGCCGAGATCCGGAAACTCGCTCGGCCGCTTCATCATCCAGTATTTCGATTCCTCCGCCGGAATGGTCCAGCCGACGCGGATCGTCTGCTGCGCCAGCGTCGGTCCTGCGCTCGTCGCCACCGCGATCACAGCCAGCGCCGCCAGCATCCATGTCTTCCGCATCACGCCCCTCCGTTATGTCCAAAAAGGAACCTCGCGCGGAATGTTTCATGTCTCAAATATGCGTGCAAGCGCGGAAAACGCTCCCTGCGCGCCTCAGCCCTGGGCAGCGGCGCGCCGCAGCGCGACGAAGCCGCGTGCGGCCGGCCGGCCTCGATACCGCCTGCCGTGTGCTGCCGCCGGACCGGCAACGCAAGGTCGCATCCCGGCCGGGGACGATAAAGCAGCCCGCACCGACTGGCGCGACCGCGCTGCACGCGCTAGGGAGAGGCCCCGAATTGACCTTCTGAGGAGTTGTCCTGATGTCCATCCAGCGTTTCGAAGTCGGCCCGCGCATGAGCCAGGTCGTCGTGCATGGCAACACCGTCTATCTGGCCGGTGTCGTGGCGCAGAAGACGGCCGGCGAGAGCGTCACCAAGCAGACCGAGGAAATCCTCGCCATCATCGACGGCCATCTCGCCAAGGCCGGCACCGACAAGTCGAAGCTGCTGTCTGCGACGATCTATCTCACCGACATCAAGACCTTCGGCGAGATGAATGCGGTGTGGGACGGCTGGGTGTCCGCCGGCAACACCCCGGCGCGCGCCACCGTCGAGGCCGGCCTCGCGGCGCCGCAATACACCGTCGAGATCATGGTGATCGCGGCTAAGTAAGTTGCTACGGCCGTCGCGGCGCTACTGCGTGTCGCGGCGGCCGGTCTTGCGATTGAGCGGATCGCGCCGCTCGCGCGTGAGGCCTTCCGGAAGCACCGGCTCGGTCCCCGGCAACGGCGCGGCGCGCACGTCGGCGCCCCACTGCTCCCGCTGGCGGGGCGTCGTCTCGTCCTTGACCTGTTGCGGCTGCGGCAGCCCGTCCTTGCTGACGGGATCATAGGCGCCGGAGCGCAGGTCGCGCGTGTCTCTTCCAACCATGATGTTTCAACTGGCATTACGCACGGATCGTTCCTGCGCGCCCGGCAAAGATCATGATCGAGATCGCGTCTTGAGCTGCACCAGGCCGAACGGCGCTCCACGTCTGGACGTATCCGCCGGCGGCCCGGTTCGGGCCTAACCTTCCGCATCATCGCCGAGGCTGAGACGTTCGATCGCGTCGAGATCGTGGATCGTGACCGAGGCGTACTTCGCAGTCGCGATCCCATCCTGCTCGAGACTCTTGAGCAGACGATTGATCGTCTGTCGTCCGACGCCGATCATCACGGCAAGGTCCTCCTGCGACAAGCGCAGGTCGATGACCAGCCCGTTCTTGGTTTGCCGCCCGTGACGCTCTGCGAGCCGCTGCAATTCCTGCGCAAGCCGATGAAGCGGACGCCGGTTGCGGACGATGATCAGGTTCTGCATCGAGACGCGCAGATGATCGCAGACCATTCTCACGAACGCAGAGTAGTATTCTTGGTTCTCGTAGATGAGGGCCTCGAAGCGCTCCTGGCTCAGGTGAAACAGCACGGCCTTCCCGATCGCGAACGCGTCGTAGCCATAGGGACGCCCGTCCAGCGCCGAAGTGACGCCGATCCACGACCCGGGCGAGGAGATCAGCAGGAACGACGGATTGCCGGACAGCGAGAAGCTGGTCAATCGCACCTGGCCCGACACCAGCGCGATCAATCCGTCCCGCGAGTCGCTTGCCGAGTAGACCAGGGCGTTGTCCACGGTTCGGATGCGACCCAGCCGAAGGATGCTGTCGGCCAATGAGGGGGAAAGGCCGGCAAACCACTTGTTCTTGCGCAGAACAGCCTTGAGGACCGCTTTGTTCATTCGTCGCCACATGAAGACGGGATCTGTCGCTGTCGCGACCTTGTGAATCCCATATCAGTGTCGCGGAAATCAATCGAGGCGGCCCTACGACAGTGCCCGCCTAGGCCCGAAGCCGCCGGACCGGTACACCGGTGCGCGTCCCCCTCGTTGGCCAGCCGGCGTTAGATCGATGTCTCCTCGGCCTCATAGATGGTCATGACGGGCGGCTTCGCGCAAAGTTTGCCGACCTCCTTCACGAACGTCCGCGACTCCGGCCGGGCAAAATGCGCCTTCAGCGCCGCGGCATCGCGCCAGCGCTCGAAAAACCGCAGGCGATGGGGATCTTCGCAATCAACCTGCACGATGTGCTCCACGCAGCCGTCTTCCGTACGCGAGCGATGCACGTGCTCCAGGCTGACCTTCAACAGACGGTCAAAGCTTTCGCCAATCCCATCCACCGATCCCACGACGATGATCATCGACTTGCGTCCTTTCTCTTCGTTTTCGCCAGATACCGGTGCTCGCTTTCCCCAAACGGCTCCCTCATCGCCTTGCCGACATGACGGTTGCCATCACCTGGCCGTGCTTCGCCGAGGAATACTGATACGTCAGATGGAGGACCACCCCGTGGAGAAAGCGAGCTTCGAAGAAGTCGCGCAAGATCCGCTCGGTATAGAACTAGGCGGGCGTTTGGACGAAGGCCATCGCTGCAGCCATGACGCCACGCGAACATGATGCGCAGCATCATCTTCCGGGCCGCGCCCCCAAGCTAGCGTGATTTTGAGGATCGATTGTCGCGATTGCGACAGTCTCGGCCATGAACTGCGCTTGTCTCCTGTCGCCGTCACGATGCGGCGCCGGCCATGCCGAAACGAGGAGACCCCATGTCGCTGACGGCCGAGCAGCTCTTCACGGTCAAGGGCCTCGTCATCATCGTGACTGGCGCTGCGAGCGGACTTGGCCTGGCCATTTCCAGGACAATGGCGGCCAACGGTGCCGAAGTGGTCCTGCTCGACAGGAACGAGAAGGACCTGAGGCGGATCGGCGAGGAGATCATCCCGGGCGCCGAGGTCGTGGCGGTCGATGTCGCAGAGCCGGACGCGATCCGGCGGACGGTCGATGACATCGTCGCGCGCAAGGGCCGGCTCGACGTGATGTTCGCGAATGCCGGCATCAGCGGCGGCGCAGGAATTCGTTTGCCGCAGGGCCACATCGAGAACGTCGATCTCGCGGCGTGGAACGACATTGTCGCCATCAACCAGACCGGCGCATTCGCGACCATGCAGGCAGCGGCGCGTCACATGAAGGCGCAGCGCAGCGGCCGGATCGTGGTCACGGCCTCGGTCGGAGGACTGCGAGGCTCGCCGGCGACCGCCTATGCGTATGCGGCCGCCAAGGCCGCGGTGGTGAACCTGGTCAGGCAAGCCGCACTCGAACTCGCCACCTACGACGTCAAGGTCAATGCCATCGCCCCCGGCTTCTTCCGGACCGGGCTCGGCGGCGGCCGCCTGCTGGACGAGGCTGCGACCGCGCCCATCCAGGCCATGGTGCCGATGAACCGGCTTGGGATGCCTGACGAGATTGCCGGCGTCAGCCTGCTGCTGGCCTCGCCCGCCGCGAGCTACATCACCGGATCGGTGTTCACCGTGGACGGCGGCATCAGCGCGGCATGAAGCAGCTTAAGGACAAGGTCGCGGTGATCACGGGCGCTGCGAGCGGCATTGGCCGTGCGCTGGCTGCCGCCTGCGCCGCGCAAGGCATGACGCTCGTTCTCGCTGACTTCGATCGCGACGGGCTATCAGCCACGAAAGCCCTGATGCCGAGCGGGATCGCCGTGCGCACGGCGCAGTGCGACGTGTCCAACGGTGAGGCGGTCCAGCGCCTCGCCGATCTCGCCTTTGACGCGTTCGGCAACGTTCACCTGCTCTTCAACAATGCCGGCGTCGCGGCGCTCGGCCCGGTCTGGTCGGCAACGCCCGAAGACTGGACCTGGGTGCTCGGAGTCAACCTCCTGGGCGTCGCCCACGGCATTCACAGCTTCGTCCCGCGCATGATGGCCGCGGGCGAGCAGGGCCACATCGTCAACACGGCCTCGGCTGCGGGGTTGACCGCCGTTGCCGGCTCCGGCGTGTACTGCGCCAGCAAGCACGCGGTCGTCGCCTTGTCCGAGTGCCTGTCGAAGGACCTTCAGCTCGCCGGCTCTGCTCTCAAGGTGAACGTGCTGTGCCCCTCGCTCGTCAAGACGGCCATCGCCGACTCAGGCCGGCATCGCCCCGCACATCTGGCTGCAACGAACCCCGACACTGCAGCCTATGATCAGCGCGTCAGGGCGGGAATGGAAGCCTCCGAGGTCAGCGCCGCCGATGTGGCCAGGATGACGATGCAGGCCATCCACGACGAAGAATTCTACATTCTTCCGCATCCAGCGGTGCGGCTCCGCGTCGAGGAGCGGCTCCGCAACATCATCAGTGATCACCCGCACCTCTCACCAGACGGCCTCGTTGCGCCGACGGATGGACCATGAGCAATTCAGACGAGACCGCCGACCTCAGAGCCAGGCTCGAGGCGCTCGAGAAACGCGTTGCCGAACACGACGATCGCGAGGCGATCCGAACACTGCGCTGCACCTACCATGAATATGTCAACCAGGAGCGTGTCGCCGATCTTGCCGACCTGTTTGCGGAGAATGCAACCGTCTCCTATGGCGGTCGCCCGTCGGTCACCGGCCGCGAGGCCATCCGGGACTTCTTCCTCAATTTCCCGATCAAATGGGCGCGCCAGTTCATCCACGCGCATGTCGTCGAGATCGATGGCGACCACGGCAGGGGCTACAGCCATCTCGACGGGCGCCCTGTCCTCAACGGCAAGAGCCTCATGGTCGGCGGCCGTTTCGATGACGAATATGTCAGAGAAAACGGCCGCTGGCTGTTTTCGAAAGTCGTGCTGACCACCTGGTACATGGTCCCTGTCGAGCCAGGCTGGGAAGCTGCAGCGACCAAGCCGACGCAAACGTGAGTCGAAAACAGCCCGAGCTTGCCGGGTGATCCCGCGAGATCTCTCCGGTGAGAGAGCGAGCTGGCTGGGGCGGGAGGGATCGAACCTCCGAATGGCGGAATCAAAATCCGCTGCCTTACCGCTTGGCTACGCCCCATCAGATCAGCCGGATCGCCCCGCGCGCGAACGCCTCTGCGATTCCGGATCGGCGCCCGTGGTCTACCGAGCGCGCCCGTCCATTTCAACCGCTGCGCCGGAGGAATTTTGCTGGCCTGCGCGGTGATCCGCAGGCTGGGCCAATTCGTCAATGCCGGCAAGCCTTTATCCCGGCCGCCCGAGGCCGCCAGGGCGCCCCGCCGCAGGCGGATGCGAAAAAGTTGAGACCCGGGCGGTTTCATGGGATGACGGCGGCCAAACCGGCCATCTCGAGCCCCTGAGGATCCGCCATGACCTATCGCGCCCCGCTCAACGACATGCTGCTCGCCCTCAACCATGGCGCCGGGCTGAAGGCGGCGGTCGAAGCCGGCCATTACGGCGATTTCGATCCTGATATCACCACCGCCGTGCTCGAAGAGGCCGGCAAGTTCGCGACCGACGTGCTCGCGCCGCTCAACAAGATCGGCGACAAGCATGGGATCAAGCTCGCCGACAAGAAGGTGACGACCGCCCCGGGCTGGCCCGATGCCTACAAGCGCTGGACCGAGGCCGGCTGGAATGCGGTGTCCGGTCCGGAGGCGCATGGCGGCCAGGGCCTGCCGCTCGCCATCAACGCCGCCTGCACCGAGATCTGGAGCGCGTCCAACGTCGCTTTCGGCCTGTGCCCGCTGCTGACCTTGTCGGCGATCGAGGCGCTCGACGCCCATGGCAGCGAGGAGCTGAAGGACATCTATCTCGGCAAGCTGATCTCCGGCGAATGGACCGGCACGATGCAGCTGACCGAGCCGCAGGCCGGCTCCGACGTCGGTGCGCTCCGCACCCGCGCCGAGCGCGCCGCCGACGGCAGCTACCGCATCACCGGCTCGAAGATCTTCATCACCTATGGCGAGCACGACATGACCGACAACATCGTGCATTTCGTGCTCGCACGATTGCCGGACGCGCCGGCCGGCACCAAGGGCATATCGCTGTTTCTCATCCCCAAGTTCCTCGTCAACAAGGACGGCTCGCTCGGCGCCCGCAACGACATCTATGCCAGCGGCGTCGAGCACAAGCTCGGCATGCACGCCTCGCCGACCTGCACCATGACCATGGGCGACGCTGGCGGCGCCATCGGCTATCTCGTCGGCGAAGAGAATGCCGGCATGCGCTGCATGTTCACGATGATGAACCAGGCTAGGCTCGGCGTCGGCCTCGAAGGCGTCGGCGTCGCCGATCGCGCCTATCAGCAGGCATTGAGCTACGCGCAGGAGCGCAAACAGGGCCGCGCCGTCGGCAGCAAGGGCACCGGCTCGGACGCGATCATTGCCCATCCTGACGTCAAGCGCATGCTGATGCAGATGCGCGTCCTCACCGCCGCCTCGCGCTCGATCTGCTACGCCACCGCCGTGGCGCTCGACGTCGCGGCGCGTGCAAAAGATCCGGCCGTCCGCGCTGATGCCGCCGCGCGCGGCGCGCTGCTGACGCCGATTGCGAAAGCGTTCTCCACCGACATCGGCAACGAGGTCGCCTATCTCGGCGTCCAGATCCATGGCGGCATGGGCTTCATCGAGGAGACCGGCGCTGCGCAGCACTATCGCGACGCCCGCATCACCGCGATCTACGAAGGCACCAACGGCATCCAGGCGATCGACCTGGTGACGCGCAAGCTCGGCGCCAATGGCGGCGCCTCGGTGTTCAAGCTGCTCGACGAACTCACCGACATCGTCCGCCGCGTCGAGGCCTCGAACGATCCGGCGTTCGGCACCACCGGCGCCAAGCTGCGCGACGCACTCGGCGCGCTCGATCGCTCCAGCCGCTGGCTGCTGGAAAAGCTGGCGACCCGCCCGAACGATGCGCTGGCCGGCGCGACGCCGTATCTGCGCCTGTTCGGCTCCGCGCTCGGCGGCTGCATGCTCGCCAACGAGGCGCTCGCCGCGCGCAGCGAGAACGAGAGCGAAGGCGCCCGTCACGTCGCCCTCGCCCGCTTCTTCGCCGAGACCTTCGCCGTGCAGGCGCCGTCGCTGGAAAAGACCGTCACCGACGGCGCCGACGCAGTGCTCGCCGCCGACGCAGTGCTGGTGGCGTGAGGGCTCGCGCCACACAACGTGCTGACGGCGCGAGACTGCGCGCCACACAAATCGTGTCGTCCCGGCCTTGAGCCGGGACCCAGACTCACCGGCGGTCGTGGCTGGCGAGATTGGTCCTGCATCGTGCCCCGCACTCCTCCCTGGGGTTATGGGTCCCGGATCTGCGCGCGCGATGCGCGCTTGTCCGGGACGACAGGTGAGTTTGTGGCTCGCCTCCTGCCCAACACTCCGTCATTGCGAGCGCAGCGAAGCAATCCAGAGTCCTTGCTCGACCCTGGATTGCTTCGCTCCGCTCGCAATGACGCAAGGGGCAACACTGATCCACACTCTGAAACAGCATGAGGGATGATCGAGGAAACGAGCATCCGTTCTCGCGACGCGCTCCGCGCCCGAGTGGTGCCCATAAGTCCGGCCCTCTCCAAGTGGAGGGCGCGAGGAAGGCCGGACCTCGGCTGAGGCCCGTGGCCCGCCTGCAGAAAAAAAGCAGGCGGCAGTCACCACAGGTACAGCCGGACAGACCCGGCCTTCCCCGCGCGATGGTTTTAACGGTCTATAGCGCGCTCTTCCTGGTGCGCCGGCTTTCTGGCCACCATGTCGCGCAATGCGCTTTACGCACATCGCACTCGATACTAGCGTCGGAGTATCAGAACCACACGCCTTCACCGTCCGCGAGCTGAGCGTTCGTCCGTGCTTCAAAGAACACGACGCCGCCCGCGTCCACCGCATACCCGCAGCCAACGTCCGTGACGACCGCGAACCGTCCCCTACCGTGCAACGGGATGCGCGGACCATAATGCTGATTTGGCGAATTCGGCAAGTGAATTCTGTTTTTCAGAACCGATTGACAGGTTTTTCCGGCAAGACCTGATTTGCCCGACGAGCAGGTCAATCGGCAACCGCCGGCCTGCGGCAGGCGGAATCGCCGGACGTGCGGCGCGCCTGGCGCGTGCCTGGTGTCGTCCTTGACATCCGGAATCGATCCAGCCAGTTCTAAGCCACCGTGCGGACGCGATCGCGGCGAATCAAATCGTCGCAACTCGCGAACGGATTGGTAACACCCTGCATAGTTCGTTGCTTTTCATCACATTCATTCGGAGACCGACCATGAAATTCGTCATCGCCCCGCTGTTTGCCGCTGCGCTCATGTTCTCGTCCGCGCCGGCGTCCGCCGTCGTTCTCGATCTCTCGACCATGAGCTGCAAGCAGTTCGTCGACAGCGGCGACGACACCATCAAGATGGTCCTGATCTGGCTGGACGGCTGGTACAAGGGCGACCAGGACGAAGCGCTGTTCGACACCGAGGAGTTCGTCGCGAACGCCAAGAAGTTCGGCACCTATTGCGCAGAGCATCCGACGGTCAGCATCGTGACTGCCGCGGAGAAGATCCTCGGCAAATAACGGGCGCGGCCCGCTCGTCGGCAGCGCGCGTAGGGCGGGTTAGCGCCAGCGTAACCCGCCATGACACCGCTCGTGAAATGGCGGATTACGCTGGCGCTAATCCGCCCTACTCCCTTATCGCTTCAGACGCTTATCGCTTCAGACGCCGAGCCATTCCAGACCGCCCGGCAACTCATCCGCGGCGAAATCGACCTGCAGCACGCGGCGGTGGCCGGGATGCGCCGACGGTTCTGATGCATGCAGGATCGGCGTCGCATAGAGCCAGAGGTCGCCGGGCTCGGCGCGGCACACGTCCGTGCCGCAGCGCGCCACCACGGCGGGAACGTCGGCTTCCGCAATGCGGCCGAGGCGGTGCGAGCCGGGGGCGATCAGGAGCGGCGCGTTGGCGGCAGGCACCGCGTCGAGATGGACGCGCAAGGTCAGCATGCGCGCCAGCACCTCGATCGGCGGTGCGACGTGCTGCAGGCCGCCCTTGATGGTCCACGGGCCGAAGCCGGTGACCTCGATGCGCTCGCGGACCACGACGGTGCGGTCCTGATGCCACGGCACCGCCCAATTCGACGCGGCGGTCTTGTCGAAATAGACGGCTCGCACCGGGCGCGCGGCAGCGCCAAGCAGCGCGGCTGCGGTGCCGCCGACAGGCCCGTCAGCAGCGAGAAACGGCGTGAGCGCCGCGACGCCGTACAGGCGTGTGCCGGCCTGCGCCGGCGCGTGGCCGGAGAGCGCGTCGAACAGAGCGCGCAGCGCGTCCGCGTCGAGCGCCGCGGCAATGCGGACCGCGCCGGCGTCGCTGAATTGCGTGGTGTACTGAGGAGAGAGAACGAAGGTCATGCGGCCTGAAGACTAGAGCGCGACGCAGCAGATTGGCAACGGCGCTCGTTCCATTTCGGCCATGGCGTCGGTTGCAACCGATGCAAATCCATCACGCTGGTGACACCATGAAGCAACACTGCGCCCGCGATGTCACGCGCCCGTCATTGTTAATTTGCGCGCGCCCACCGAGTCACGCCTGTTGAGAGCTAGCCACGACAGATGGGGAGGAAGACGATGCGGGCGGTGATCGGCGCGGGGCTGCTGGTGCTGGCGATGGGAACCGAGGTGCAGGCGGCCAACGAGGCCGGTGCGGAGACGCGGATGTCGTGCTCGGAGGTGCGCTACTACGTCGAGAAGTACACCGCCGAGGTCGCCGAGATGTATGCGCGCAGCCGCGGCGCCACCGACGCCCAGATCAACCGCGCACGCCGCTGCCTGACCCCGGTGCATGTCCGCCGCGTGGAGCGCTGGCGGAGCTACACGGAATAGAGCGAAAGCAGGATCACACATTCAGCGCCATCCGGCGAGACAATGTGGGACTGTCACAATTTGCGCCCGACGAGGTCATTGGTCCGACGAGACTCAGAGGCCTGAACAGCCTTCACGAACAAGGCCGCGCGCGACTGGGCTCCGGGCAGCGACGGTGTCCTGCGGGCATCACGACGTGGAGACTGATTGCGCGCCGAATCCGGTCGCCTCCTTCTCCTGACACCGAGCCATCAGCCGTGTCGCGCACACCGGTAAAACTACGGATACAACGAGCAGGATGGTACCAAAACACTCTCTCGATACCGCTCGGAAGCAAGCCTCCATGCAGAGCATGTCGCCACTCGGCAACAATCGTAAATAAGGCGCAACGGAGGCACACAATTCGTCACACTCAGGAGTGAATTGCAGCAGCGGCGACGCTAGCTTCGGCCGGCTATTTCAGAGTCGGTTTTCGCATCAGCAGTCAGCACTGCTGATCGGTCTTCGAGGCATTGATGTCGTTGGAAATGATCGCCGCCCCTTCACGCACCAGATCCGTCACGCAGCATCGGGCGCGCCGCGCTTGGCGAATGGCTTTCCTCGCGAGCACCGCGCTCATCGCGATCAGCAGCAGCGCACGCGCGCTCGACGTCGCATCGCAAGCCGATTGGAATACCGCCGTTGCGGCGGTCGCCGCGGCCGGTGCGAGCTCGACCGTCAACATCAACTTCACCGCCGGCTTCACGCTGTCGAGCTCGCTGAGCGAGCTGGTGGCCAATGCCGCCAACGTCACCGTCAATATCACCGGCAACAACAACACGCTCAACGGTGCCTCGACCTATCAGGGCATCCAGGTCAGCGGCACCAATTCGCCGATCGTGACGATCTCGAACCTGACCATCAACGCGATGCGCGCGCGCGGCGGCAATGGCGGCAGCGGCGGTGACGGCGGCGGCGGCGGCGGTCTCGGCGCGGGCGGCGGACTGTTCGTGGCGGCCGGCGCCAACGTCACCATCGACGGCGTGACCTTCACCAACAACGCGGCGGTCGGCGGCAATGGCGGCGTGTCCGGTGCGAATTCCGGCGGCGCCGGCGGCGGCGCGCTGAACGGCGGCACCGGCGGCACCCCACCGAACGGCAGCGGCACCGGCGGCCCCGGCGGCGTCGGCGCATCGTCGACCTTGTTTCCGGGCGGGGGCGGCGTGGCCGGCACCGGCGGTGGCAACAACATCTCCAATGGCGGCACCGGCGGCGCCGGCGGGACCGGCGGCGGCGGCGGCGGTGCGGGCGCGGCGACCAACACGTACGATGGCGGCGATGGCGGCGCCGGCGGCTTCGGTGGTGGTGGTGGCGGCGGCGGCTTCGGCGGCGGCAGCGGTGGCGTCGCAGGCGTGGGAGGCGCGGCAGGCTATGGTGCCGGTGCCGGCGGCTTCGGCAACAACGGCCCGGGCTCCGGCGGCGCCGGCTATGGCGGCGCGGTGTTCGTGATGGACGGCGCGACCCTGACGGTCAAAACCTCGACGAGCTTCAGCGGCAACACCACGCAGGCCGGCACCGGCGGCTCGCCGACCGCGCCGAAGGGCCAGGACCTCTACATCAACGGCGCCACGCAAATCGTGACGTTCCAGATCGACTCCGGCACCACCACTTTCGGCGGCAGCACCCAGACCACGCAGGGCAACATCGCCGGCGAAGGCGGGGTCACCAAGACCGGCGTCGGCACGCTCGCGCTCGGCGGCACCAACAGCTACAGCGGCGCGACCAGCGTCAATTCCGGCACACTGCTGGTGAACGGCACGCTGGCGAACTCCGCGACCACCGTCAACACTGGCGCCACGCTCGGCGGCATCGGCACGATCAACAGCGTCTCGGTCGCCAACGGCGGCACGCTGGCGCCGGGCTCCGGCGTCGCCGGCACGACGCTCGCCGTGCAGGGCAGCCTCGCCTTTGCGAGTGGCGCGATGTACCTGGTGCAGGTCGACCCGACCTCGGCGTCGAAGACCACCGCGGCGGCCGCGACGCTCGGCGGCGCCAGCGTGACGGCGAACTTCGCGGCCGGCAGCTACGTCGCCAAGCAATACACCATCGTGCAGACCAGCGGCGGCGTCACCGGCACCTTCTCCGGACTGACCAGCACCAACCTGCCATCGGGCTTCAACACCAGCCTCTCCTATGACGCCAACAACGTCTACCTCAACCTCGCTCTGAACTTCGCGCAGCCGTCGGGCAGCTTCAACACCAACCAGGCCAACGTCGCCAACACCATCATCAACTACTTCAACAGCAATGGCAGCATTCCGCTGTCGTTCGGCGGGCTGACGCCGGCGGGCCTCAGCCAGATCTCCGGCGAGGCCGCGACGGGCTCGCAGCAGACGACCTTCAACGCGATGACGCAGTTCATGGGCGTGCTGACCGATCCGTTCGGCGCCGGCCGCGGCGAGGGCGTGCCGCCGAGCGGCACACCGGCTTTCGCCGACGAGGGCGACATGGCGAATGCCTATGCGGCGACGGGACGCGGCCGCAAGGGCGCCGAGCGCGAAGCCTATGCGATGCTGACCAAGGCGCGGCCGGCCGATCCATTCGCGCAGCGCTGGAGCGTGTGGGCCGCGGCCTTCGGCGGCTCGCAGACCACCGACGGCAATGCCGCGCTCGGATCGAACACCACCACCTCCAACCTCTACGGCACCGCGGTCGGCTTCGACTATCGGCTGTCGCCGAGCACGGTGGCCGGCTTCGCCATGGCCGGGGGCGGCACCAGCTTCAGCGTCGCCAACGCGCTGGGCTCGGGACGCTCCGATCTGTTCCAGGCGGGCGGCTTCGTCCGTCACTCCATCGGCCCGGCCTACATCACCGCGTCGCTTGCCTATGGCTGGCAGGACGTCACCACCAACCGCACCGTGACGGTGGCCGGCATCGATCAGCTGCGTGCACAGTTCAAGGCCACTTCGTGGTCAGGGCGTCTCGAAGGCGGCTACCGCGTGGTCTGGCCGGCGGCGCGCATCGGCCTGACGCCCTACGCAGCCGGACAGTTCACGACCTACGACCTGCCGGCCTATGCCGAGCAGGCGGTGGCCGGCGCCAACACCTTCGCGCTCGCTTATGGCGCGCGCAGCGTGACAACGCCGCGCAGCGAGCTCGGCCTGCGCACCGACAAGGCGTTCGCGATGCCCGACGGCGTGCTGACCTTGCGCGGGCGCTTCGCCTGGGCGCACGACTACACCACGGGCGGCACGCTGACGCCGACCTTCCAGACGCTGCCGGGTGCGAGCTTCGTCGTCAACGGCGCGCAGCAGGCCGCCGACCGCGCCCTTGTCACCGCCATGGCCGAGATGAAGTGGCTGAGCAACTGGTCGGCCGCGCTGACATTCGACGGCGAGTTCGCCAGCATCAGCCGCAGCTATGGCGGCAAGGGCCTGGTGCGGTATTCATGGTGAGTGACGCTCCAGGACGAGAGCGCGGCTTGGACTCGTGCTATCGCTTCTAGCAGCGGCTGCTCATCAGTTGTTCCATCATGCCCGGGCTTGTCCCGCCTGCGCGGCCGAAGCCGCTTCGGCGCGGCGAAGGCTCGGGCATCCACGTGTTGCTCAGGATGCCGGACGACGTGGATGGCCGGGACAAGCCCGGCCATGACGACGGATGGACAGGAGCACGTACGTCGCCCCCCAATCACGCCTGCTCGATCGCGGCCGGCATCTTGGCGACCGACATCAGCGAGCGGGCGACCTGGTTGAGCAGCTGGTCGGCGTTCTCTTCCTCGGCCAGCGATTTCGCCAGCAGTGCGACGACGGCGCTGTGGCGGAGCTGGGAGGCGAGGTTGCGGGCGGTGGTATAGGCCGAGATCTCGTAGTGCTCGACGCGTTGGGCTGCGCCGATCAAGGCGAGGTCGGCGGCGGCATCCTCCTTGTCCTCGCTCTCCTCGATGACCTCCTGGCCTTCCTCGACCAGGCCCATCATGCCCTTGCACGGCTTGGCGCGCGAATTCTCGCCGAGCAGCTCGAAGCACTCGTTGAGGCGCTCGATCTGCGCCTCGGTCTCGACCAGATGCTGCTCGAACAATTCGCGCAGCTGATCGAAGCGCGCAGCCTCGACCATCTTCGGCAGTGCCTTGGTGAGCTGCTTCTCGGCATGAATAATGTCGCGCAGTTGCTCGATGAGGAGATCGCCGAGGCCGGCTTCATCGGCCGGCGGCGAGCTCTCGGTGACGATCGCGTTAGCGGCGCCGCCGTTCTCGGTGGCCTGTATCGCCGGAGACTCGGTGAACACCCAGTCGCCGCCCTCGTTCCAGGGGCCACGGGTGTCGATCTCGCCGTGATCGCCGGCCCCGGTGGAGTCGTTGAAGAACTGATCGACCAGGCCCGGCGTCGGCGCGATGCGGCCGACGCTGAAGGCCGGCTTGTTCATGCTCTCCAGCGCCAGCGCGAACGCCTTCATGTGGGTGATCTCGCGCGTCATCAAAAACTGCAGCGCGTCCTTGGTGCCGGCATCGTCGGTGAAGTTGATCAGACGCTCATAGACGATCTTGGCGCGCGCTTCGGCGGCGATGTTGCTGCGCAGGTCGACGTCGAGCTCGCCGGTGATCTTGAGATAGTCCGCGGTCCAGGCGTTGCCCTGCGAGTTGAACAGATTGACGCCGCCACCGCCGCAGATCGCGATGAGCGGATCGGCCTCGGCCGCCTCGCGGTCGAATTTCGACGGCTTCAGGTGCATGCGGGCGAGCGTGCCGACGACTTCGAGATGGCTCAGTTCCTCGGTGCCGATGTCCATCAGCAGATCCTTGCGATCGGGATCCTCGCAGTTGAGGCCCTGGATCGAGTACTGCATGGCGGCGGCGAGCTCGCCATTGGCGCCGCCGAATTGTTCCAGCAGCATGTTGCCGAAGCGCGGATCGGGCTCGTCGACGCGCACGGTGAACATCAGTTTCTTGACGTGGTGATACATGGAGGCCTCGGACGTTGGGGGGAGCAGACCATGGTCGAACGGCCGCACTACACGGTTGTTCCTTACCGTCAGACCGCCGAATGGGCCTCTCGCTGCGCTTCCGTGACGCACCGGCATGATCGGTCGGCCTGCTCCCGCAGGCTCAGCGCACGCGCGACCCGTCCTTCACGGCACGCAAGCCAGCAGTGACCGTTCCGGTCCCCGCTGAAGTTCCGGATCGTTCCGATCCCGCCTCGTGGCCGCGCTATGCACCTTGACTCACACTTGCCGGTCGATCAGCGCCGGCCCATCGGCTCCGGCTACCGTCACACAACTGTTGGCAGCGACGGTGCTACCTCTTGCTAAGCTTTTCCCCGCTCGCCTAAGCTAAGTGGCTGGAGAGTAAGATGTTGATGCGGACCCCTGTCAGCGCGAAGCCCGGACTCGGCGCACGATTGCGCGGGGTCATCGAGCGGCTGCGCGACCTGAAATCGTCGCTCGCAACATCGGCCTCATCGCAGAAATCGGCCATGGAACTCGCGCTCGAAGATTCCGACGAAAGCAATTTCGACGTCGCGCTCGCAGCCATCGTCGATTCGATCGAGCGTCATCCGCGCGCATCGGAACCACGCTTCAAGGGGCTGCCGCCGCCGCGCAGCGCGCCGTCGGTCTACGCCTATGAGCGTCCGTCCTATCTCGACATGGAGCGCCAGGCCATTGAGCGACATGTCACTGAGCGTCAGGTCGCAGAGCGTCAGGTCAGCGCCTATCCGCAGGCGAACTACACGCCCGACGCCGCGAGCGATCGGACCGAGCAGGAGGACGAGTTGCAGCAGCTGCGCAAGGAGCTGATGCACGCCGTGTCGGCGCGGCTCGGCTCTCCCGACGCGCATCTGGCCGCGGTCAGACATCTGCTGAGGTCCGTCAAGAATGTGGGGCCGTAGCAACACCGGCAAGACGGTCGAGGAGATCACCGACTTTCTGCGGCTGGTCGATCACGTGCGCGCGCTGCAGGAAGGCCAGAAGGAGATCGCTGAGGCGATCATGGCCGTGAACCATCGTCTCACCGCGATCGAAAGCGACATGAAGACGCTGAAGGCCGAGACGCAGCGCGATGCGCTGCGCGAGGTGCAGCAGGCGGTCCACACGGTGCAGAGCGTCTTCCACGAAAAGCTCGGTCAGATGTCATCGCGCCTCGCCGTGCTCGAGCAGGCCATCCGCCGCGCCACGATGCGGCCGCAGAGTTCGGCCAGTCCGACCCCGCCGGCCCCGCCGCACTCCGACGGCTCGCGGTGATTCCGCACGCGGAACCGGACTCCGGCCGCGGCCGTTAGCTGCTCTCTCCCTCGCGAACGGATGACCACGCCGATGGGCGCGCCCGATCAAGTGTTACGCCGACCAGGCTCACCGCTGTCGGAGCCGCGCCGACGCGGATGGCGGCTGATCTGCTGCGGCGTCATCGCCGCCCTGCTCGCAATGCCGGCGCGGGCGCAGGACGCCGGCGTCAGCGGCATTCCGCCGGGACCGGCAAACGTCAACGGGCTCAACAATTCGATTGCCGACCCTTCGGGGATCGGCAATGCGGCGCGCATGCCACCACTGCCGCGTCCCGATCCGGTGCCGGTGACGCCGAGCTACCGGTCTGGACCGCCGGGTTCATTGGCCGCCCCGCAGCCGCGCTATGTCAGGCCCTATGTCTCGGAGCGGCTGTCGAAGCGCACGCGGCAGAAGCTGCAGCGTGCCCGCATCAAGGAGAACGACCGGCTGTTGCGGCGCGGCGCGGTGAGCATCTGCCGCGGCTGCTGAGCCGCGCGTTGCGACCGCGAGGCGCGCCGGACAGCGCGAGGCGCGCCGGACAGCGCGAGGCGCGCCGGACAGCGCGAGGCATTTGCCACCGGCCAGCCATGGTTTGGCAACCATGTGTCCGGACTCTGCGCCGGTGCGACCTCATGCACCGCATCGATGCCGGCTGTGTCCGCTTGGCGGGCACGGCGGATGATGTAGGCTGGCGCCGACCAGTTTGACCGGCTACGACGACGCCGGCCAGCACAGCGAGACCCCGGGGGACACCATGACCGACCATCTGATCGTCACCGACGAAGGCGAGACGCGGACGATCACGCTGCGGCGGCCGGAAAAGAAGAACGCGATCACGCAGGCGATGTATCTCGGCATGAGCGATGCGATCGACACCGCGCAGAACAATCCGCTGGTTCGCTGCATCATCATCACCGGCGGCTCCGGCGTGTTCACCGCCGGCAACGATCTGGAGGATTTCCTGCGGGCCGGCGATGCCGGCAGCGAGGCGGCGCGGACCTCGGCGGCGACGAAATTCCTGTATTCGCTGGCCCACAACGTCAAGCCGATCATCGCCGCCGTTGATGGCGTCGCCATCGGCATCGGCACCACGATGCTGTTTCATTGCGACTACGTGCTGGCGTCGACGACGGCCACGTTCTCGACCCCCTTCATCCATCTCGGCCTGGTGCCGGAGGGCGCCTCGAGCCTGCTGATGCCGCAGACGATGGGCTATCAGCGCGCGTTCGCGATGCTGGTGATGGGGCGCAGCATGACCGCGGCGGACGCGCACATCGCCGGCTTCGTCAACACGGTGGTCGCGCCGGGGCATACCGAGGTCGAGGCGCACAAGGTGGCGCGCGACATCTGCCGGCTGCCGGCCGAGGCGGTCGCGATCGGGCGCAAGCTGATCCGCACCGCTCCGGACGAACTGACCCGGCGCATCGACCAGGAGTCCTATCTGTTCGCCGAGCGCATGACCTCCGAGGAAGCGGTCGGCGCCTTCAAGGCGTTCCTGTCGCGCAAGAAGAAAAAGTGACGCCGGGCTGGTTGGACACGCATGCCGCAGTTTGATGTCATCGTGATCGGCTGCGGTGCGGTCGGCAGCGCCGCGCTGCTGCACCTGGCCAAAGCCGGCCGGCGCGTGCTCGGCATCGACCGCTTCGAGCCGCCGCACCGCTTCGGCTCGACCCATGGCGAGACCCGCATCACCCGCGCGGCGATCGGCGAAGGCGTCGACTACACGCCGCTGGCGCAGCGCTCGCACGCGATCTGGCGCGAGCTGGAGCGCGACACCGGCGCCCGCCTGTTCGAACAATGCGGCTGCCTGTTCATTCCGAGCCAAAACGGCGGCGAGGTGCACGGCGTCACCAGCGCGCAGTTCCTTGCCAACATCGAGACCGCTGCCCGGCTGCATGGCGTCGACGGCGAGACGCTGTCGCCGGAGCGGCTGCGCGCGGATTATCCGGGTTTTGCCACCGCGCCCGGCGACCGCGCCTTTCTCGACCGCGAGGGCGGCTATCTCCTGGTCGAGGACTGCGTGCGCACCGAGCTCGCGGTCGCCATGCGGCTTGGTGCAACGCTGCTCACCGGCCGGCGCGTGACATCGTTCCGCCGCGCGGGCGGCGCGCTCACCGTCACCATGGACGACGGCACGACCGCATCGGCCGCGACGCTGATCGTCACGACAGGGCCGTGGATCACCGAGCTGGTGGCGCCGCTGCGCCGTCGCGTCAACGTCACCCGGCAGGTGCTGTACTGGTTCGAGATCCTGTCCAACCCGCAGCGCTTCGGGCCTGATGCTCCGGTCTTCATCTGGGACGTCACCGGCCGCGACCGCGCCGCCTCCGACATCTACGGCTTCCCCTGGCTCGGCTCGCCGGGCAACGGCGTGAAGATCGCCAATGAGGTGCTGACCGGCGAGACCGATCCGGATCACGTCGCACGCGAGGTGACGGCGGGCGAGATCGCAGCGACCTATGAGACCTATGTCCGGCCGTTCGTGCCGGATCTCGGACCGCGGTGCCTACGCAGCGCGGTGTGCCTCTACACCAATGCGCCCGGCGGCCGCTTCGTCATCGACCGCGACCCCGGCGACGCGAACGTGATTTATGCCTCGGCCTGCTCAGGCCACGGCTTCAAGCATTCGCCGGCCGTGGGCGAGGCGCTCGCGGCGATGGCGCAAGGCGAGAGGCCGCGCGTCGACCTCTCCGGATTTACGCTGGACCGGCTGGCGGCAGCCGGCCCGTCATGACTACTTGGATTGCAGCGCAGCGGTCTGCTTGGCCAGGCCGTCGTTGAACTGCCCTTCGAGCTTGTCGAGATAGGCGTTGAACTCGCCCGGCTTGACGAACGGGTTGAGGGCGCCGTCCGCGATCTTCGCCCGCTTGCCGGCCATGTCGTACATCTCCGGGTGCGGCGCGAGCAGCACGTCGGGATGCACATTCTTGGCCCAGGCATAGGTCTTCTTGTAGTCGTCGACGATGCCCGGATAGGTCGGCCGTCCCACCAGCTGGTTGAGCGCGACGGTGGCGCTGCAGAAGAAGATGACGCTGCGCGTGGCGTCGCCGTCCTTCACGTCGGTGGTCCAGCTGGTGCAGCCTGGCGAATGGCCGGGCGTCTCATGCGCGGTCAGGGTCACGCCGCCGAGCGTTATCGTGTCGCCCTCGCGCACCGCGCGGTCGACCTTCACCGGCGGGAAGTTGAGGTGCTTCTCCTCCTCACGGCCGGGATAGAAGCCGCCTTCGAGCAGCGGCACGTCCTTGGCACCAGCCACCATCTGCGCGCCGGTTTCCTGCTTGATCTGGGCGAGCCCGCCGGTGTGGTCGATATGGGCGTGGGTGTTGATGACGTACTTGATGTCGGCGACCTTGAAGCCGAGCTTGCCGATGCTGCTCTCGATCTGCGCGGTGGATTCCGGCATCACGGTGTCGATCAGGATATGGCCCTGCGGCGTGGTGATGAGGTAGGAGGCGAGCCCGTTGGTGCCGACATAATAGATGTTGTCGATCACCTTGAACGGCTCGGTCGGCGTATTCCACGCCGCGATCAACTGCTTCATGAAGTCCGGCAGCGATTGCGCTGCAGCAGACCCGGCGGCGAGCGACAGCGCGGTGGCCGCCAGCAGCAATCTTTTCATCAAGACCTCCCGAGTTTCGGTATTGTTGTTATGAATCACGTTATGTCATTGCCGCTCCGGCGAGGCAATCGCGCCTCGCCGGTCGCATCAGATGTGACCTTGTCATGAGCCGTCTCGATCGCTTCGCCGCCGCCTGCCTGCTGACCTGTATCGCCGCCGCCAGTCTCCTCACCCCGTCGGCCTCGGCCGAGGACGAGCCGGTGTCCTTGCGCATCCTCGCCATCAACGACTTCCACGGCAATCTGAAGCCGCCATCCTCAGGCATCCGCATCGCCGATCCCGCGGATCCGACCAAGAGCAGCGTGGTGCCGGCCGGCGGCGCCGAGCACATGGCGAGCCTGGTCAAGCTGCTGTCCGACGGCCAGCCGAACACGATCTTCGTGGCGGCCGGCGACCTGATCGGCGCCAGCCCGTTGCTGTCGGCGATGTTCCACGACGAGCCGACGATCGAATCGATGTCGCAGATGGGACTGGCGCTGTCGGCGGTCGGCAATCACGAGTTCGACGAAGGCAAGGACGAGCTGCTGCGGATGCAGAATGGCGGCTGCCATCCGACCGATGGCTGCCGCGGACCGCAGCCATTCACCGGCGCGACATTCCACTATCTCGCGGCGTCGACGTTTCTCAAGGGCACCGACAAGACGGTGTTTCCGCCCTACGAAATCCGCACCTTCGAGGACATCCCGGTCGCCTTCATCGGGCTGACCCTGAAGGGCACCGCCGGCATCATCTCGCCGGCGAGCTCCGCCGGCCTCGACTTCCGCAACGAGGCCGAGAGCATCAACGCGCTGATCCCGGAGCTGAAGGCCAAGGGCGTGCAGGCCATCGTGGTGCTGATCCACGAGGGCGGCTGGCCCTCCGGCGGCATGAACGAATGCCCCGGCCTGTCCGGCCCGATCGTCGACATCGTCAAGGATCTCGACAGCGCCGTCGACATCGTCATCTCCGGCCATACCCATCAGGCCTATGTCTGCACCATCGACAAGCGGCTCGTCACGTCCGGCGACAAGTTCGGCACGCTGGTGACCGCGATCGACGTCAAGCTCGACCGCACCACGCGCGACGTGATCAGCGCGACCGCGACCAACATGGTGGTCGACACCGCGCTGCCGAAGGACGCCGCGCAGACCGCGCTGATCGCGTCCTACGAAACGCTCGCAGCTCCGATCGCCAGCCAGCCCGCAGGCGTGATCACGCAGCCGCTGTCGCGGCTGCCGAACGCGTCGGGCGAGAGCGCGCTCGGCGACGTGATCGCAGACGCCCAGCTCGCCGCCACCTCGAATGCGGCCAAGGGCGGCGCGGTCATCGCCATGACCAATCCCGGCGGCATCCGCACCGATCTCGCCCGCCGCGACGACGGCGCCGTCAGCTATGCCGACGTGTTCGCCAGCCAGCCGTTCCGCAACCAGCTGATGACGGTCACGTTGAGCGGCGCCGACATCAAGGCGGCGCTGGAGCAGCAATGGCTCGATCCGGCGCGGCCGCGCATCCTGCAAGTCTCTCGCGGCTTCACCTACGCCTTCGATGCGAAGCAGCCCGCCGGCGCGCGGATCGATGCCGCGAGCATGATGCTCGACGGCAAGCGCATCGATCCCGCCGCCGCCTATCGCGTCACCCTCAACAACTATCTCGCGCTCGGCGGCGACGGCTTCACCGCCTTCAAGAACGGCCGCGATGCTGTGATCGGTCCCTATGACGACGAGGCGCTGTTCGCCTATCTCAAGGCCAACAGCCCGCTGTCGCCGCCGCCGCGCGACCGCATCGTCAGCAAGGCGCAGTAAGGCCCGAAATGATCGCCGGCCGGAAACCCGGACATATCCCGTTCCGGGCCCTTTCCGCGGCTGCGTCCAGCGCCTAGATTGGGCGTTCCCGCAACGCGCGAGTGGCAGAGCCCTGATGTCGACGCTGTATCTTTCTCATGAAGCCTGCCTGGATCATGCCACGCCGTCCGGACATCCCGAGCGCGCCGACCGCCTGCGTGCCGTCGAGGAGGCCCTGGCCGAGGAGCGCTTCGCGTTCCTGGATCGCGACGAGGCGCCCGAGGCCGACATCGAGCTGGCCCTGCTCTGCCACCACGAGCACTACGTCACCGAGCTGCGCCAGATGGCTCCGACATCGGGCATCGTCTATCTCGACGGCGACACCTCGATGTCCCCCGGCACCTGGGAAGCCGTGATGCGCGGCGTCGGCGGCGCGGTCGCGGCAACCGAATCCGTGATGTCCGGCCGCCACCGCAATGCCTTCGTTGCCGTGCGCCCGCCGGGACATCATGCCGAGATCGCCAAGCCGATGGGCTTCTGCTTCTTCGACAACGTCGCGATCGCCGCCCGCTATGCCCAGCGCACCTTCGGGATCGAGCGCGCCGCGATCATCGATTTCGACGTGCATCACGGCAACGGCACCCAGGACATCTTCTGGGCCGACAAGAGCGTGATGTACTGCTCGACCCATCAGATGCCGCTGTTCCCCGGCACCGGGGCCCGCAGCGAGCGCGGCGAGCACGACACCATCGTCAATGCGCCGCTGCAATCCGAGGACGGCAGCCTCGAATTCCGCTCCGCTTTCGAGAATTTGATCCTGCCGCAGCTGACCAAGTTCAGCCCCGAGCTCGTGATCATCTCCGCCGGCTTCGATGCGCATTATCGCGATCCCCTGGCGTCGCTGAACCTGCGGGCCGAGGACTTCGGCTGGGTCACCCGCAAGCTGATGGAACTCGCCGACAAGACCGCCGGCGGGCGCGTCGTCTCCGTCTTGGAGGGCGGCTATGATCTTCAGGGACTTAAGGAATCCGTCTCGGCCCACGTCGCGGCGCTGACCGGGGCGTAATCCCCAGTTTCCCACCGCTGCACCCCTTGGGGGCCTGACAGGGCCACAACCGGGGTGTAAAAGCACGGCCCCGGAGTTGAGTATCTGCAGGGAACCCGCATGGCGGACAACACCGTAACCGACGTCAAGAAGCTGTCGTTCGAGCGCGCGATCGAGGAACTGGAATCGATCGTCAAACGGCTCGAGGACGGCAAGGTGCCGCTTGAGGAGTCGGTGACGATCTACGAGCGGGGCGAGGCGCTGAAGCGTCGCTGCGAGGAGCTGCTGCGCCAGGCCGAGGCGAGGGTCGAGAAGATCACGACCGACGCCAGCGGCCGCGCCACCGGGACCGCGCCGCTCGACGTGCAGTAGCCGATACCGCAGACGGATTTCCCCTCGCGGCCGGTCAGCAATTATTTTTGCTGTCGCCCGCGGGCATTGTCCGCACGCGCGCGATGCCGTTCGATCGCGCAGTCCAGCCGAAAATCGGTGCAAAGGGTTAAGTTCGGTTGCCAGCCAAGGCTGGTACAAGCGAACCGCAGATCCACGTCCTTTGTTTACCACGCAACACGATGTGGATCGGCCCGTTGGCGGAATGGAGCGCATCGCGACGTGTTTCGCGCGCTGGTACTGACGCAGATACTTGCAGTTGTGGACTCAACGAAAGACTGCACGCGTATGACGTCTTGATGATCATGCGGGGATTGATCCCCTTACGAGAACGCATGGCTCATCGCGCAATTGGCGCTCGCGATCCGCACCACTGCCAGTTTTGCGACGCAGAAATATCCCTGGACCCAGCCGGTCTCTCCGGTCTATTCCGGGCCCGCAGCTGCCATCGTTTTATGC
The DNA here is from genome assembly GCF_051167655.1 of Bradyrhizobium sp. HKCCYLS2038. NCBI lineage: Bacteria > Pseudomonadati > Pseudomonadota > Alphaproteobacteria > Hyphomicrobiales > Nitrobacteraceae > Bradyrhizobium > Bradyrhizobium sp. HKCCYLS2038. The sequence goes on from NZ_JBNPTM010000005.1 coordinate 592,621, forward strand.
AGCTGACTGGAACCGCAGACACGCCGCCGAGGTTGAAGTCCGGCGCAACGGTACCGTTTGCGGGCTTGCCATCTGCGGCCGGGTTGGCTTTAAGACGCGCTTTGGTGTAAAGCTTCTCGGAACTGCGGTTTTTTGGAAGTGCCCATTCTCCCCGGGAGCATGGAACTAAGCGCTTGCAAGAGCTGGCAAAACTGACTCGGCTGAACGACTTGGCGATCTTGGGCGACTAACGAGGACGGCAAGGCCACCAAGAGTGACTTACATCACATAGATCGATCCAAAACCCGGCTAGGTTCCGGACTGCGGCTTCGATCCGCGCGGATGTGACCTTCAAGGCTTCAGGTTTCGCCGCCCGTTACGATGAACCTCTCAGGTGTCGGTCCTTGAAGCCGACCTGCAAAATTGGAATGTCACCGTGACCACATTTAGTAAGACGCCGCTTCTCGACACCATCAAGACTCCGGAAGATCTGCGCCGGCTGAAGGTCGAGCAGGTCCGGCAGGTCGCCGACGAACTGCGCCAGGAGACGATCGACGCGGTCTCGGTGACCGGCGGTCACTTCGGAGCCGGTCTCGGCGTGGTCGAGCTGACCACCGCGATTCACTACGTGTTCGACACCCCGCGCGATCGCCTGATCTGGGACGTCGGCCACCAGGCCTACCCGCACAAGATCCTGACCGGTCGCCGCGACCGCATCCGGACGCTCCGCACCGGCGGTGGCCTCTCCGGGTTCACCAAGCGCACCGAGAGCGACTACGATCCGTTCGGCGCCGCGCACTCCTCGACCTCGATCTCCGCCGGCCTCGGCATGGCCGTCGCCCGTGATCTCGCGGGCGGCAAGAACAACGTGATCGCCGTGATCGGCGACGGCGCGATGTCCGCCGGCATGGCCTATGAGGCCATGAACAATGCCGGCGCGATGAACTCGCGCCTGATCGTCATCCTCAACGACAACGACATGTCGATCGCGCCGCCGGTCGGCGCCATGTCGGCCTACCTGTCGCGCCTGTACTCGGGCAAGACCTACCGCACGCTGCGCGATGCCGCCAAGCAGCTCGGCCAGCATCTGCCGAAGGTCATCGCCAACCGCGCCAGCCGCGTCGAGGAATATTCCCGCGGCTTCATGATGGACGGCGGCACGCTGTTCGAGGAGCTCGGCTTCTATTACGTCGGCCCGATCGACGGCCACAACCTCGACCATCTGCTGCCCGTCCTGAAGAACGTCCGCGACATGGAGACCGGTCCGATCCTGGTCCACGTCGTGACCCAGAAGGGCAAGGGCTACTCGCCGGCGGAAGCCGCGGCCGACAAATATCACGCGGTGGCCAAGTTCGACATCGCCACCGGCACCCAGGCCAAGGCCAAGCCGAACGCGCCGGCCTATCAGAACGTGTTCGGTCAGAGCCTGGTCAAGGAAGCCGAGAAGGACGACAAGATCGTCGGCATCACCGCCGCGATGCCGTCCGGCACCGGCATCGACATCTTCGCCAAGTCGTTTCCGAAGCGGACCTTCGACGTCGGTATCGCCGAGCAGCATGCGGTGACCTTCGCCGCCGGCCTTGCGAGCGAAGGCTACAAGCCGTTCTGCGCGATCTACTCGACCTTCCTGCAGCGCGGCTACGACCAGATCGTGCACGACGTCGCGATCCAGTCGCTGCCGGTGCGCTTCGCCATCGACCGCGCCGGCCTGGTCGGCGCCGACGGTGCCACCCATGCCGGCTCGTTCGACAATGCCTATCTCGGCTGCCTGCCGAACATGGTGATCATGGCCGCCTCCGACGAGGCCGAGCTGGTGCACATGGTGGCGACCCAGGTCGCGATCAACGACAAGCCCAGTGCGGTGCGTTATCCGCGTGGCGAAGGCCGCGGCGTGGAGATGCCCGAGGTGGGCGTTCCCTTGCCGATCGGCAAGGGCCGCATGATCCGCCAGGGCAAGCAGATCGCCCTGCTCTCGTTCGGCACCCGTCTCGCCGAATGCGAGAAGGCGGCTGACGAGCTCGCCGCTCACGGCCTGTCCGCCTCGATCGCCGATGCGCGCTTCATGAAGCCGCTCGACGAGGAGCTGGTGATGAAGCTCGCCCGCGAGCACGACATCCTGATCACGATCGAGGAAGGCTCCATCGGCGGCTTCGGCTCGCATGTGATGCAGTATCTGTCCGACCAGGGCATGCTCGACGGCGGCCTGAAGATGCGCACGATGGTGCTGCCCGACGAATTCCAGGATCACGACACGCCGACGGCGATGTACGCCCGTGCCGGTCTCGACGCCAAGGGCATCGTCCGCAAGGTGTTCGAGGCGCTCGGCAAGGACTACGCGACCGAGGCCGTCAAGCTCGCCTGAGGCGGGCTTGCGACCTGGTACTCGGTGAGCCATGAAGATCTATCTGGCAGGTCCCGACGTGTTCCTGCCAGACGCCATTGAGATCGGCCGCCGTAAGGCCGCGATCTGCGAGCGCCATGGTCTGACCGGTCTCTTTCCGCTCGACAACAGCATCGACCTCGCCGCCTCCGACGCCTCGCGCCAGATCTTCCTGGGCAACGAGGCGATGATGGAGGGCGCTGATGCCATCATCGCCAATCTCACGCCCTTCCGCGGCCCCGGCGCCGATGCCGGCACCGTCTACGAGCTCGGCTACATGGCCGGCCGCGGCAAGCTCTGCCTCGGCTATTGCAACGATCCCACGCTCTATTCCGACCGTGCCCGCCGCTTCACGACGGTGACGGAGCAGGACGGACGTCTGGTCGATGCCGAGAACCTGACGGTCGAGGATTTCGGCCTGCCGGACAATCTGATGATGATCCACGCGCTGGAGCTGCACGGCGTGCCGCTGGTGCTGCCGCGCAAGCGGCCGGGGGATGTCTGGCATGACCTGGCGGCGTTCGAGGACTGCGTGAGGGTGGCGGCGGCGCGGCTGGCGACGGTCTCGTAGGTTGGGAGGCATTCTGCTCGCCACGCCCTAGCTGTCGTCCCTGCCTAGTGCGCAATTGCGCACACGGCGCAGGGACCCATAACCACAGGAAGTCGTGTTGGGCAGACTCGTAGTTGCCATCTTCCAACAAACTATGTCCTGTGGTTATGGGTCCCTGCGTTCGCAGGGACGACACTGAATTTGGGGGCGCGACCTCCACAACTCATGACCACTGATCAAGACCATGCCCCCTCCCCGCAAACGTGCTGACATCCTCCTGGTCGAACGCGGCCTGTTCGAAAGCAGGGCGCGGGCGCAGGCGGCGATCGAGGCGGGGCTGGTGTTCGCCAATGACAAGCAGGTCGGCAAGGCCTCAGAGAGCGTCCCGGCCGACGCCGTGCTGCAGGCCGAGCCGGCGCATCCCTGGGTGTCGCGCGGCGGCGTCAAGCTCGCGGCGGCGCTGGAGCATTACGGTATCGAGGTCGAGGACCATGTCTGCCTCGATGTCGGCGCCTCCACCGGCGGCTTCACCGAGGTGCTGCTGGCCAATGGCGCGGCGGTCGTGTTCGCGGTCGATGTCGGCCGCGACCAGTTGCATCCGTCGCTGCGCCATCACCCCAGGATCGTCTCGATGGAGCAGACCGATATCCGCAGCTACGACGGCAAGCGGCTGCCGCAGCGGCCCGATGTCGTCGTCATCGACTGCAGCTTCATCTCGCTGAAGGCCGTGCTGCCGGTGGCGCTGTCGCTGGCGGCGTCGCCGATGAGCCTGCTGGCACTGATCAAGCCGCAATTCGAGGCCAAGGGTGCGCACGGCAAGGGCGGCATCATCAAGGACACGGCGGTGCATGAGGCCGTCTGCGCCGACATCGCCGCCTTCGCCGCCTCGCTCGGCTGCAGCGACATCGAGATCTTCCCGTCAGCCATCAAGGGCGGCGACGGCAACGCCGAATTCTTCCTGGGAGCGCGCCGCCATGGTTGAGCATCTCATCATCGACCATGTCGGCCATCGCGGCGACGGCGTGTCGCTGTCGTCAGGCGAGGCGCTGTACGTCCCCTACACGCTCGCCGGCGAGACCGTCGAGGCGGCCGCGGTTCCCGGCCATCCCGACCGCCGCAAGCTGCTGGCAGTGGAGACACCGAGCGCGGAACGCATCGCGCCGTTCTGCGCACATTTCGGCGTCTGCGGCGGCTGCGCGATCCAGCATTGGCAGCCCGAACCCTATCGGCAATGGAAGCGCAACATCGTCATCGAGACGCTGAAGGCAGCCAGGGTCGATTGCGAGGTGGCCGATCTCGTCGACGCCCACGGCGCTGGCCGCCGTCGCGCCACCTTCCACGCGCGCATGGGCACGCACGACATTCTGAGAGTGGGATTTTCGGCCGCCAACAGCCACGAAATCGTGCCGATCGACCGCTGCCCGATCCTGGATCCGGCGCTGGACGGGGCGCTCGAGGCCGCATGGGCGCTGGCGGAAGCCTTGAAGCCGACCGGCAAGCCGCTCGACATCCAGGCCACCGCGACCAGCAACGGCCTCGACATCGACATCCGCGGCTCCGGCCCGCTGCCGCCGCCGCGCATCGCAGAACTGTCACGCCTCGCCGAGCAGCACCGCCTGGCGCGGCTGACGCGGCATGGTGAACTGGTCCTGATGCGCAATCCGCCGGTCGTGGCGATGGGCACGGCGCAGGTGACGCTGCCGCCGGGCTCGTTCCTGCAGGCCACCGTGCTCGGCGAGGAGACGCTGGCCCAACTGGCGGTCGAACGCGTCGGCAAGGCCAAGCACGTCGCCGACCTGTTCTGCGGCGTCGGCCCGTTCGCGCTGCGGCTCGCCACACGCGCCCGCGTCACAGCGATGGACAATGACGCCGGCTCGATCGCAGCGCTGCAGAAGGCCGCCGGCACGCCGGGCCTGAAGCCGATCAAGGCGGAGGCCCGCGACCTGTTCCGCCGCCCGCTGATGCCGCTGGAGCTGCGCGACATCGACGCCGTCGTGTTCGACCCGCCGCGCCAGGGCGCGCAGGCGCAGGCCAAGCAGCTCGCGGCCAGCAAGGTGCCGGTGATCGTCGCGGTGTCCTGCAACGTCACGACCTTCGCCCGTGACATCCGCATGCTGATCGACGGCGGCTACAAGCTCGAGACCGTGGTCCCCGTCGACCAGTTCCGCCACACACCGCATGTCGAGCTGGTGGCCAGGCTGGTGCGGTGAGCCGACTCCGCACTCCGCGTCATTGCGAGCGCAGCGAAGCAATCCAGGGCCCAGCAAGGACTCTGCATTGCTTCGCTGCGCTCGCAATGACGGATCAAACTACTACCTCACCACGCTGACCTTCACCGGCGCGACGCCGGTGTTGACCATGCCCAGCGCCTGTGCGGCCGAGTAGGAGACGTCGACGACGCGGCCCTGCACGAAGGGTCCGCGATCGTTGACGCGGACGACCACCGAGCGGCCGGTCTTGACGTTGGTGACCTGCAGGCGGGTGCCGAACGGCAGGCTGCGATGCGCCGCCGTCAGCTCGGAGGGATCGAAGCGCTCGCCGCTCGCGGTCCTGCGGCCTTCCGAATAGTAGCTGGCGAGACCCGACGACGCGGCGTGCGCAGGCGGTGGACTTGCCTCGGCCTGCCGGACGTGGACCACCGAGTTGGGCGCCGTCTCGGCGCGCTGCGGCTGCGGCCGGAATTCATACGCCGCCTGCCTGGTCGGTGCCATCAGGCGCGCCTGCCGAACGGCCGACGACTGCGCACAGGCAGCAAGCGATGCCGCTGCCGCACAGACCAGGACGAGCCGCAACGACTGGCGGCCGAGCCCTACCCGCGGACCCTGGATGACAGCACGCGAGACGCGCTGCGCGGGACGTTCTGTCCGGTGGATGATTCGCATGTTCTGTGCGCCTCTGCCTCAACCCCAACATGGTCGCGGCCCAATCGCGGCGGCACGGTGGCAAAGTGAACTTGAGAGCTGCGCAACTCCTGGTTTTCGGGCGATTGTGGCTGCTAAGCCACAGGCACGCAGGATCGATGGTATGGAGTGCTTGTCCACAAGATCGGCACGCAAGGCGCCGTGCTTCCCCGCGGGAGGCGTATGCCTCGCGTCGGCAGCCGTCGTTCCGGAGCCTTCGTCGCGCGCCAGCGGTCCATGCGCTGACCAGCCCAGCAGGCGGAGGGCAGCGGCGGCTTCAGCGTCCCCAGCGATCCTGCCAGATCTTCTCGCCGATCAGGCAGGAGACCCGCGGATCCTTCGGCGAGTCGGCGACCGGCACGATCCGCGGCGGCGGCGCGCGGCCGGCGACCTCCATCAAGAGCTTGGTGCGGATGGCTTCCTTGAACTCATCGCGACTCTTGATCGTCACCACGAACGAGCCGGTGCCGCCGGTGACGCAATCCTTGTAGTAGAGATCGAGGTTCTCGATATCCATGGTCGAATAGGACGGCTCCTTCACCATGATGGGAAGCCCGTTGATCACGATGCCCTTCGAGACCGCCTCGTCGCGTGCGATCGTCACCGGCGAGCCGTTGTTGTTCGGCCCGTCGCCGGAGATGTCGATCACTCGCCGCAGGCCGCGATAGGGATCTTCATCGAACAGCGGCATCGCGAAGTAGATCGCGCCGGAGATGGAGGTGCGCGATGCCCGCCGGATAGGCGTCTTCATGATCTCGGCCGCCACCGCGTCGGCGCTTTCCGGGCCGTCGATCACGCGCCAGGGAATGATGATCTTCTGATCACTCGACGCGGCCCATTCGAAATAGGTCACGGCGATGCGGCCGTGAACGCCATTCTTCAGCGCCTGCAGGAACTCGCGCGAACTGAGCGCCTGGGCGTAGCCTTCGCGCTGGATGGCGAGCTCGTCGAGGTCCATCGAGTAGGAGACGTCGACGGCGAGGATCAGCTCGACGTCGACGGAGGCTTCCTTCTCGCTCAGCTGCTGCGCCGGCGGCGTTCTGGGCGCAGCCGCGACGACTGCGACGCCGCCCGCCAAGGCGCCTGCCAGACACGCCACCCCGACCGAGATCCACCAGCGCATGAGCTGCCCTCCAATCGCGTCAGATGATGGTGACATGCAAAGTCCCCTCAGCAAAGCGGGAACGATCAGGTCCATTCACATTCCGGTTAGCTTCTTTCACGCCGTGGCCGCTGCACGGGCTGGCGGCCTTGCAACTGATCAATCCCTAGCCAATTGCCCGTGGTTTCCCGGAGAAGCCGAAGGCTGTATTGTGGCGTACCCGCCGCATCAGGAACACATGAGCGCGCCCTGCATGAACGACTCCGTCGCCAAGCCGAAGACGAAGGTCCGCACCAAGGTCGAGCGTCCGCGGCTCTACAAGGTCATCCTCGTCAATGACGACTTCACGCCGCGCGATTTCGTCGTGATGATCCTGAAGGCGGAATTCCGCATGACTGAGGACCAGGCCTACAAGGTCATGATCACCGCCCATAAGCTCGGCGTCTGCGTCGTCGCCGTGTTCACCAAGGACGTCGCCGAGACCAAGGCGACGCGGGCGACCGACGCCGGTCGCGCCAAGGGCTACCCGCTGCTGTTCACCACCGAGCCGGAGACCTGAGGCGGACTAAGTCCCCTCCTCGCGCAATCCGAAGACGCGCTGTTCGGTCGAAAGACCGGCGATCGGGAATTCACCGAGATCGGTCCAGAGGTCGCTCGACGGCTCGGAACAGGCGCCGACAAATGCCTCCGACGCGACCACCGTGCGCTTCAGCCGCGCAGCGATCTTCTCCAGCCGGGCGGCGAGATTGACGGCCGGGCCGATGCAGGTGAAGTCGAGCCGGTTGCCGCCGCCGATATTGCCGTAGAGCAGTCGTCCGACATGCAGCGCCACGCCGAAGCGAAAGCGCTCCCCGGTACCGCCAGACCCATATTCCAGCGCGTCGACGCGGGCGCGCGACGCGCGCGCGGCCGCCAGCACACGGCCGCACACCTCGGCCTGATCGCCGCCCTGTTCGCGAATCGGAAACACCGCGAGCAGACCGTCGCCCATGAACTTCAGCACCTCACCGCCGTGCTCGCGGATCGGGTCCACCTGGCAGTCGAAATAGTGGTTGAGGATCTCCACCACGTCTTCGGCCGGCAGCCGATCCGACAACGGCGTGAAGCCGCGCAGGTCGGACAGCCAGATCGCCGCATCCATCGTGTCGGTATGGCCGCGGCGGATCTGGCCGCCCAGAATGCGCTCGCCGGCGCTGTTGCCGACATAGGTGTCGAGCAGCATCGAGGCGGTGCGCCGGAGCGTGATGATCTCGGTGTAGCGGGCCAGCGCCGGCATCAGCGAGCGGATCGCGTTCAGCTGCTCGTCGGTGAAGCCTTGCGGAGATCTGGTGGTCCAGCTCGACGCATGGATTGCGCGGTCGATGAAGGTCATCGGCAAGGTGAGATAGTCGGTCACGCCTTCGGCGCGCAGATCCATCAGGATCGGAAAACGCTCCGCCAGGGGACCGCGGGGATCGGCCCTGAACTCGTGGCCGTGCTCGAATACGAGCGCGAGCGGACTATCCTTGTAGAGCGGCGTGCTCTCGAAGCCGAAATCGACCGTGCCCATCTCGACCTCGGCGCCCTCGCGCCAGACGAAGCTGCGGCCAGCGATGTCCGGATGCAGCGTGCGGACGAACACGCCGAGCCGCCACAGCGGCAGGCCGAGGCTCACCAGCCGCGCGCAGCATTCGGCCATCATCTGGCTCGGCGTCGCCGCGGACCGCGCGCCGTCGACCAGCCAGTCGTTGATCTCCCGCAGCTTGGAGGTATCCATGGCTGACATTAGGCGAGCTGCACGACAACAGCAATTGTGCGTAGCGTCGAACGTCAGCCAACCTGGCCGCGATGACGCAGCAGATGGTCGGCGAGCACGCAGGCCATCATCGCCTCGCCGACGGGAACCGCGCGGATGCCGACGCAGGGGTCGTGACGTCCCTTGGTCAGGATCTCGGTCTCGTGACCGGCGCGATCCACGGTCTGGCGCGGCGTCAGGATCGACGAGGTCGGCTTGACCGCGAAGCGCAGCACGATCGGCTGGCCCGTGGCGATGCCGCCGAGGATGCCGCCGGCATTGTTGGAGAGGAAGCGCGTGCCGTCATTGGCCGAGCGCATCTCGTCGGCATTCTCCTCGCCGGTCAGCTCGGCCGCGCCGAAGCCGGCGCCGATCTCGACACCCTTGACGGCGTTGATGCTCATCATCGCCGCCGCGAGATCAGCATCGAGCTTGCCGTAGAGCGGCGCGCCCAGCCCCGCGGGCACGCCTTCGGCGGTGATCTCGAGCACCGCGCCGATCGACGAGCCGGATTTCCGGATGCCGTCGAGATAGGTCTCGAAGAATGCCGCCTTGTCCTTGTCGGGACAGAAGAACGGGTTGCGCGCGATCTCGTCCCAGTCCCACTTGTCGCGGTCGATCTTGTGCGGGCCCATCTGCACCAGCGCGCCGCGCACCTTCACCCCGTTCAGGATCTTGCGGGCGATCGCGCCGGCGGCGACGCGGGTCGCGGTCTCGCGCGCCGAGGAGCGGCCGCCGCCGCGATAGTCGCGCAGGCCGTACTTCGCCTCGTAGGTGAAGTCGGCATGGCCCGGGCGAAACTTGTCCTTGATCTCGGAATAGTCCTTGGAGCGCTGGTCGGTGTTCTCGATCAGAAGCGCAATCGGCGTTCCCGTGGTGACCTGCGCACCGGTGTCGGGATCGGCCATGACGCCGGACAGGATCTTCACCTGGTCCGGCTCCTGGCGCTGGGTGGTGAAGCGCGACTGGCCCGGGCGGCGGCGATCCAGATCGGTCTGGATCTCGGCCGCCTCCAGCGGAATCCGCGGCGGGCAGCCGTCGACCACGCAGCCGATGGCCACGCCATGGCTCTCGCCGAAGGTGGTGACGCGGAACATGTGGCCGAAGGTGTTGAAGGACATGAGCTGATCACCCGATCGGAAAACCGTCATTCCGGGATGGTCCTGATGACCAGACCCGGACTCTCGAGATTCCGGATCCGCCTCTCGCGAGGCGTCCCGGAATGACGGACAGAAACTAACTGAACTTGTCGAACCCGTTCTCGCCGAACACGTAGACCGCGCCCTGCTGGATCGGCAGATCGACCGCGCCTTGCGGCGTGGCGAAGCCGAGCGCCACCATCAGCGCGCGCGCCGTGCCGCCATGGGCGACCGCCACGATATCGCCAGACAGCTGATCATACCAGTCGCGGACGCGGCGCTCGACATCGGCATAGGTCTCGCCGCCCTCCGGCGCCAGCGTCCATTTCTCGGTCAGGCGCTTGGCGTAGAAGGCGGGATCGGCCGCCTGCATCTCCGGCAGCGTCGATCCCTCCCACTTGCCATAGCCGATCTCGCGCAGCCGCGGGTCGAGCGCATAATCCGCCACCGGCAGGTTCAGGACCCCGCGCAGCAGCTCCATCGTGGCGCGCGCACGGACCAGCGGGCTCGCAACGTATGGCAGGCGCGCCACGTCATGGCCGTTGCGCGTCACCAGCTCGCTCAGGATGTTGCCGGCCTGGACCGCCTGCTCGCGCCCGCGCGCGTTGAGCGGAATGTCCTGCGTGCCCTGCAGCCGGCCGAGTGCATTCCATTCCGTCTCGCCGTGGCGGATGTAGTAGATCGTGGGCCGGGGCATTGCGCGATGAGTTATTCCTTGGCGCCGACGGAATTGCTCAGCGAGATGTCGGGCGCCTCCGGCCGCTTCATGCCGACGACGTGATAGCCGGAATCGACGTGATGCACCTCGCCGGTGACGCCGCGCGACAGGTCCGAGAGCAGATACAGCGCGCTGTCGCCGACCTCGTCGATGGTCACGGTCCGGCGCAGCGGCGCGTTGTATTCGTTCCACTTCAGAATGTAGCGGAAGTCGCCGATGCCCGAGGCCGCCAGCGTCTTGATGGGACCTGCCGAGATCGCGTTGACGCGGATGTTCTTCTCGCCGAGATCGGCGGCGAGATAGCGCACGCTGGCCTCGAGCGCGGCCTTGGCGACGCCCATCACGTTGTAGTGCGGCATCCACTTCTCGGCGCCGTAATAGGTGAGCGTGATGATCGAGCCGCCATCGGTCATCAGCTTCTCGGCGCGCTGCGCGATCGCGGTCAGCGAGTAGCAGCTGATCAGCATGCTCTTGGAGAAATTGTCCTGCGTGGTCTCGATGTAGCGGCCGTCGAGCTGGTCCTTGTCGGAGAAGGCGATGGCGTGGACGACGAAGTCGATCTTGCCCCACTTCTCCTTCAGCACGTCGAACACGGCATCAATGGTCGTGGGATCGGTGACGTCGCAATGGCCGAGCACGAGGCCGCCGAGCTCGGCCGCCAGCGGCTCGACCCGCTTCTTCAGCGCGTCGCCCTGGTAGGTCAGCGCGATCTCCGCGCCAGCGGCGCGGGCAGCCTTGGCGATGCCCCAGGCGATCGAGCGGTTGTTGGCCACGCCGAGCACGACCCCGCGCTTGCCCTGCATCAAACCTGAAATCTGCGCCATGCGGCTTCCCATCGAACTGATGATTGGAGCATGATCCGGAAAAGTGGAAACCGGTTTTCCGAAGAGATCATGCTCAAACAAGGAGATGAGAGCATGATGTGTTTCCGTCGGAAACGCGTCATGCTCTGAGGACTGGACGTACACCACCGGTCTGGCCCGGTACAGTGCCATTCCGCCTCTCCTGTGGCAAAGTCTCCGCAGAGATCCGGATGCCGGAATAGACGTGTCATCAGGGTGTTATGGTCTGTGCAAGGCGCGGTTGCGGCCCGCACCTTTGTCCCACGTCGAACGGCCGCAGGGCACCCCATGAGCGCGTTCCGCCAGAGCGTCGAGGCCATGATCCCGGCACTGCGCCGCTATGCGCGGGCGCTGGCGCGCGACGTCGATGCGGCCGACGATCTGGTCCAAGACACGCTGGTGCGGGCGCTGCGCTCGGAGCGGCTGTTCCTCGGCGGCGACATCAGGAGCTGGCTGTACACGATCCTGACCAACCTCAACAAGAACCGCCGGCGATCGCTGGCGCGGCGGCCGCATTTCATGCCGCTCCAGGACGACAATCCGGACGCCAGCGGCACCGAGGCCGAGGGCCGCGACATCGAGCGCGCGCTGGCCACGCTGGTCGAGGAGCAGCGCGCCGTGTTGCTGCTCGTGATCCTCGAAGGGCTCAGCTACCGCGAGGTGGCCGAGATCCAGGGCGTGCCGATTGGGACCGTGATGTCCCGCCTCGCTCGCGCCCGCGCCCACGTCCGCGCGGTCCTCGAGGGTGAGCGGCCGGCGCTCCGGAGGGTGAAATGACTGCCCGATTTACCGCACAAAAGCCGCGCTATCGCGGTCGCCTGCACCGGGCCGTTGCGGCCGCGCCTAGGTGCGGTCGTGCGGCTGCAATGAGAACCAGACCATGACCGACCCGATCATTCCCGTCACCGAAGACGAGTTGCACGCCTATGTCGACGACGAGCTGCCGGTGGAGCGCCGCGGCGATGTCGAGGCCTGGCTCGCGGCGCATCCAGCGGATGCCGAACGGGTGGCATCCTGGCGCAGCATGGCCGAAGCCCTGCATGCGCGCTACGACGCCGTCGCCAACGAGCCGGTGCCGCGGCGCCTCGACCTCGATCGTCTGGACAGGCGCCCACGGCGCTGGATCATCGGTGCGGCCGCCGCCAGCATCTTCGCGTTCAGCCTCGGCGGCGCCCTCGGTTGGGTCGCACATGGCGCGGCATCGTCGCCGTCGCTGCTGCTCAGCCTGGTTGGCGATGCGCTCGATGCGCACAGGCTCTACGTGGTCGACGTGCGGCATCCGGTCGAAGTTCCCGGCGACGAGAAGGTCCATCTGCAGCAATGGCTGACGCGCCGCTGCGGCCGCACCGTGCAGGCCCCCGAGCTCGAAGCCACCGGCCTCAAGCTGGTCGGCGGCCGGCTGCTGCCGGGCCCGTCCGGTCCCGCGTCGTTCCTGATGTATGAGAGCACCTCCGGCGAGCGCTTCACGGTCTATGCGAGCAAGACCGGGATCGAGGCTGCGCAGATGCGCTACACGGCGCAGGGCAATGCCGCCGCGCTGTCCTGGGCCGAGCGCGGCGTCGGCTATGTCGTCACCGGCGGCAGCGACCGGACACGTCTCACCCAGGTTGCACGCCTTGTTTATGACCAGGCCGAACGCGTGGGCGGCTAGCGGAGTATCGCGCCTCGATCTCGCCCAGGAGGCGATTTGCGGCCGTGTCAGAAGCGGTTGCGAGGCGTCCGCAAGCCATGCGGCGGCGCATCGCTCCGTGCGCTCGCCGCCAGCCGGATACACGTTAAGGTGGATGCCGCAATTCCGTCACCGAAAATCTGGAATCATGGCACCGGCGCGTCTCAATATCGCACCAAATAGTCACGAAAAAATGAGGAGTGTTCGATCCGCCGATCGACACGAACGCGGCCTCGATCGGGGTTTTGTACCGCGCTGGTCCCCCCTTCGAGGCCGCACTTTTCTTCTCAGATCTGCAGCGATCAATCCCGCAACGCGCAACCTCAGGCGAGGTTGCTGCGCGGATTGTACGGATGGCGGTCGCGCCATTTGGTCATCAGGGCCTCGAGATCAGCGTCGTTGCCGTCCGGAAGCACGATCTTGGTGGTGACGAACAGGTCGCCCATCGAGCCGTCGCTTTTCGGCAGTCCCTTGCCCTTCAGACGGAAGGTGCGGCCGCTGGAGGTGTTCTTCGGGATCGACAGTTCGACCGCGCTGCCGAGCGTCGGCGCGCGCACCTTGGCGCCCAGCACCGCCTCATAGAGCGTGATCGGCAGATCGAGCCTGATGTCGCTGCCTTCGACCTTGAAGTATGGATGCGGCGCGATCTGGATCGTGATCAGGAGGTCGCCGGGCCGGTGCCCGGGCGCGCTCTCACCCTGGCCCTTGAGCCGGATCTGCTGGCCCGCCGTCACACCGGGCGGAACCTTGACGTTGAGCTCCTTGCCCGACGGCAGGCGCACGCGCTTCTCGCCGCCCTTGACGGACTCCTCGAGCGTCACCGACATCGCGACCTTCAGGTCGAGATCGACGCCAACACCCCCGGTGTCGAATTCGAACGGGTTGCCGCCGCCGCGCGCGCCGCGGCCGGCGGCACCGCCGAACATGCTGTTCAGAATGTCCTCGAAGCCGCCGCCACCAAAGCCGCCGCCCGGCCCGCCGCCGCTGCGGAAGGTATAGTTCTCGAAGCCGCCGCCACCGGCACCGGGACGGCCAGCGCCGCCGCCGGGAAAGCCCTGGAAGCGCGGCTTGCCCTCGGCATCGATCTCCCCGCGATCGAACTGCTTGCGCTTGTCCTCGTCGCCCAGGATCTCGTTGGCCGAATTGATCTCGGCAAACCTGGCCGATGCCTTCGGATCGTCCTTGTTGCTGTCGGGATGGTGCTTCTTGGCGAGCTTGCGATAGGCGCTCTTGATGGCCGCAGCGCTGGCGCTTCGCGGCACCCCCAAGACCTCATAGGGGTCGCGCATCCGTCACGTCTCCTTACAGAATGTCTGATACTAACCTATGGGCTCCCCGCCCGCTTTGCATTTCATGTGGGGAGTCCGTTGTATTTTTGCAACGGGTTCCGACGCGACCCGGCTAGCTTTGCTGCCAGGGTTTGAGCGTATGGATGTCCCAGCGGCCGCGTTCGACACGGCACGCCGAGCCCTGCAGCCACCGCTCCGTCTTGCCGTTGACGTAGCTCGCCAGGAAGTCCCGGCAAGTCCTGCCGTTCTCGGCCGTATAGGATTTGGCGATTGGCGTCACCGAGCCGCGGGCGCCGGTCTGCGGATTCTGCCAGGGCTGGCTGGAATCCTTGGTGCCCTTGGTCAGCACGTCGGAGGCGGCGTTGCGGGCAAAGGCGAGATCGCCCTCCGTCGGCTCGCGCTCGGGCGGCGGGCTGATCGTTCCGGTGATCTCCGCATCCTCCATCTTGGCATAAGCCGATTCGGGGCGCGAGAAGCTGCAACCACCACCCGACAGACCGATTAGAATGAGTGTCAAAGCGGTGCCGGCAGGACCGATCGCGGATAGGCCAAGCCGGACCGATGCCCTATATAGGACCGGACCAGCATGACCTTGCGCGCGCTTGGCCGCGGGTGAACGCAAAACTCGGACTCCCCATACACATGACCGACCCCACGAGCATCAAACACCAGACAACCTTAACATCCGGTACATCGGCTGATTTTACCGAGGCCGGCGAGCCGTTTGCTCTGTTTGCCGAGTGGTTTGCCGAGGCCGTCAAGAGCGAGCCGAACGATCCGAATGCGATGGCGCTGTCGACGGTCGACGACAGCGGACTGCCCGACGTGCGCATGGTGCTGATGAAGGGCTACGACGCCGACGGCTTCGTGTTCTACAGCCACAAGGCCAGCCAGAAGGGCCAGGAGCTGGCCGCCAATCCGAAGGCCGCGCTGCTGTTTCACTGGAAGTCGCTGCGCCGGCAGGTTCGCATCCGCGGCCTCGTGACGCCGGTGACCGACGCGGAGGCGGATGCCTACTTCGCGACCCGCCCGAAGCAGGCGCAGCTCGGTGCCTGGGCCAGCAAGCAGTCGCAGCCGCTCGAGAGCCGCTTCGCCTTCGAGCAGGCGATCGCCAAGACGGCCGCGCAATACATCATCGGCGAGGTGCCGCGCCCGCCGGGCTGGAGCGGCTGGCGCATCACGCCGCTGCGGATGGAGTTCTGGCACGACCGGCCATTCCGGCTGCACGACCGCATCGAGTTCAGGCGCGAGGCCGCTGGCCAGCACTGGAGCAAAGTGAGGATGTATCCGTAAGGGACGACGGCCGAGCGCCCTCCCCTCATCACGCGACAGTCGACTAACGAGCTTCGCCCCCGGTGCTCAGGAATAGCGCACCGAACACGCAACCATTGTGGTAAGCTGATCCCTCAAGGGATCGTGAGAGACCCATTCATGCCCACTCCTTCCAACCAGCCGCGGCGCACGATGCTGCTGACCGGTGCCAGCCGCGGCATCGGTCATGCCACCGTGATCCGCTTCTCCTCCGCCGGCTGGCGCGTCCTTACCTGCTCGCGGCACCCCTTTCCGGAGGAGTGCCCCTGGGGTGCGGGCCCCGAGGACCACGTCCAGGTCGATCTCTCCGATCCACAGGACACCCTGCGCGCGATCGCCGAGATCAAGCAGCGCATCGACGGCGGCGAACTGCATGCGCTGGTGAACAACGCTGCGATTTCGCCGAAGGGCTCCGGCGGCGCGCGGCTCGGCACCGTCGACACCGACCTCGACACCTGGAATCACGTTTTCCGCGTCAACTTCTTCGCGCCCATCATGATGGCGCGCGGCCTGATCAAGGAGCTCAAGGCCGCCAAGGGCTCCGTGGTCAACGTGACCTCGATCGCCGGCTCGCGGGTGCATCCGTTTGCCGGCGCCGCCTATGCGACCTCCAAGGCGGCATTGGCCGCACTCACACGTGAAATGGCGTCGGATTTCGGCCGCGTCGGCGTGCGCGTCAACTCGATCGCGCCGGGCGAGATCGACACCTCGATCCTGTCGCCCGGCACCGAGAAGATCGTGCAGGAGCAGATCCCGATGCAGCGGCTCGGCACGCCGGACGAGGTGGCCAAGATCATCTACGTGTTGTGCACCGAAACCAGCTCCTACGTGAACGGCGCCGAGATCCACATCAACGGCGGCCAGCACGTCTGAGGGCGGCGGACGAACCAAACCCTGGATCAAGCCAGACCCGACTTGGTTCACGCCTGCTTGCTGCTCTCGACGAGACCCGGGTGGCGGCTCCAAGGTGCGATTAACGCCAGTTGCAAACATCGTTGCGCGGCGGGCGGGTGCCACAAACGAACAGCGCCCCCGGAAGGGAGCGCTGTATGACCGATTGCATCGGCCTACCCGGTTCGAATTGACGGCCGTGCCACCCGGCGCCGGCGCGAGAACGTTCGTTCAGCCCTCGCACACCAGGCCACGGAGGATCTGGGCGGCGCGCCAGCGCAAACGTGCGGATTCGATGTTGAGGTTGAGCGCGCTGGAGCAGTCATCCTCGCGTTCGTCGTGATCGAGCTCGGCGCCGCAATAGCGGCAGGTGCGCGGCGACAGCGCATGGGCCACGATGCTATCGGCACGGCTGCGCTGGTAGCTGGCGAGCGCGACCACGTTGTTCGATGCCGTTATGCGTTTCTCAACCATTGCCGCCTCTTGGCCATGGGCGCATTGAACGCGCCTTGGAGCTCCTGCATGCCACGCGCCGAAGCGCTTTTTGTTGGCCATGCTCACGAGCTGAGTTATCGCAGAGAAGTTTCGATCAAACGTTCAGCGTTCCCGTCAAATTTTACCTGAGCAATTGAGGCGGGTTTGCAGCGGCATTGCCGCCAGCCTAACAACTATTTGTGGCATGACGCGCATCTTATCATCTGTGTTACTTGAGGTGCATAGCCAGTTACCTGCGATGGCATTCGGTTAGTGAACATCGAGGCATCGCTACTAACAACATGGCGCGCATGCGGCAGAAATTGCCGCTATCCGGGATGCAGGCGTTCACACGGTGCAAACCAAGTGTTCTGGAATCGCTGGCGCGAATCGACGGGCGCGCTGCGCCTACAGCCACTTCTTCCATTTGAAGATCCAGTACGGCACGATTGCGCAGATCAGCATCAGCACCAGCGCCATCGGATAGCCGTGTGCCCATTCGAGCTCCGGCATCATCTTGAAGTTCATGCCGTAGATCGAGGCGATCAAGGTCGGCGGCATCAGCACGACGGCCATGACCGAGAACAGCTTGATGATGTTGTTCTGCTCGAGATTGACGACGCCGAGCATCGCATCGAGCACGAAGGTGATCTTGCCCGCGAGATAGGAGGCATGGTCGGTCAGCGAGGCCACGTCGCGCTGCATGGTCTTGAGCTGCTCGCGCATGTCCTTCGACCATTTCACGCCTTCGACGACCGCGGACAGGAAGGTCACCAGGCGGCCGATCGAGACCAGGCTTTCACGCACCTTCGAGGTCAGGTCGCCCTTGCGGCCGATCGCGATCAGGATCTGCGAATACTGCTTGGCGTGACCGTGCCGTTCGTTGTTCGGCTCGAAGATCTCGTGGCTGACCTGGTCGATGTCCGCCCCGACGCGCTCGAGGATGTCGGCGCAGCGGTCGATCACGGCGTCGAGCAGTTCCATCAGGACCATCTCGCCGGTGATCCCCGGCGCGCAGCTGCGGGCGAGCTTGGCCTCCACCACCGCGAACGGCCGCGGCTGATCGTAGCGCACGGTCACCAGGCGGTGACCGGCGAGGATGAAGGTCACGGCCGTGGTTCTCGGCATGTCGGTATCGGAGTGACACATCAGGGTCGCGGTCATGTAGCGGGCGCCGTTCTCGATGTAGAGACGGCTGGAGATCTCGATCTCCTGCATGTCCTCGCGCGTCGGGACCGCGATGCCGGCCAGCTTCTCCACCGCCCGGTCCTCGGCGCCACTCGGGTTCACCAGGTCGACCCAGACCGCATTCTCCGGCAGCGCCGAGGCATCCGTGACCGGGGCCTTCTTGAGCGAGACCTCCGACGGGACGTACACTGAGAACATGCAGGGAGACTCCGAATCGCCAAACGTGGTTTCGGCGGCTTAGCGGTGGGATGCTGCTGCCTTGTGACGCAGCTTGCCGACAGGGTCCATCGGCATTTCGCGCGTGTGTGGCCTAAATGGCCGCGTCGGCGGCGATCGCGGGCGCGAACGTGCTGTTCAGAGCACAGCTGTGGATGACTGGCCGAAATTTTGCGGCAAAAAAGCAACAATCACGGCGCTGCAACGTGACTTGTGCGTGTATCGGCTGGAATCGCGATCGATTTTGACGATAATGGGACATGTGGAATCGCGCTGCAGTGGCGCGGCCGTGCCATTGCAACGTCAGCTGTCAATTGGAATTTGTGACATGTCGCTGAAGGTGAAATTAGGACTCCTGGCCGCCGGCCTGATGCTGTCGGGCTGCATGCAGGCCACGACCTATGAGGCGACCAACGCCCAGGCCTTCAAGCCGAAGGACAAGGAGCTTCTGGCGAAGATCCGTTACACCAATACGCCGGTGGCGGAACCCTATCGCCGTGCGATCGTCGAGTATCATCGCAAGGAAGCGCCGGGCTCCATCGTCGTCGATTCCGACGCTCACTACCTCTATTACGTGCTCGATGGCGGCAAGGCGATCCGCTACGGCATCACTGTCGGCGAGGAAGCCATGGCCTGGTCCGGCATCGCCAAGGTCGGCGCCATGACCGAGTGGCCGGCCTGGCATCCGACCAAGAGCGAGATCGAGCGCCTCGGCGTGCCGACCTTCGTGGCCGCCGGTCCGGACAATCCGATGGGCTCGCGCGCGATGTACCTCTATGCCAACGGCAAGGACACGCTGTTCCGGATCCACGGCACCAACCAGCCGGAATATATCGGCGCCTCGATCTCATCGGGCTGCATTCGCCTGACCAACGAGGACGCGATCGACCTCTACAACCGGGTCAAGGTCGGCACCATCGTCGTGGTGCTGGATCCGAAGAAGGGCGATTCGCCGTACAAGCCGCAGATGGCGCTGCAGGGCGGCGGCACTTACGCTGCGATGCAATAAGCTTCGGCTGAAGCCGGCCGCAATCAAAAGCCGAGAAACGCGTTTAGCATCCTTTTTCGAGAGCGCCGGGCAACCGGCGCTCTTTTTGTTTGGGGCTGTTTGTTAGGGGCTGTGCGCGAGGAAGCTGATCGTCCTCAGGACCTGCTCTTGTGCTTCTTCTTGGCGTCCTTCGCAGCCGCCGGCTTTGGCGCGGGTGGAGGCACAGCGGGCTCCGCTTCCCCAGCTTCCGCATCACCCGATGCCGGCTCGGACGGGGCCGACTTGCGGGCCTCCGGCTCTGCTGCGCCGCCTGATCCATGGCGAGCCGCCGATTTCGCCTCCTTGCCGTCGTCCTCGGCTTCCGCGGTCTCACGCGGCGGCGCGTCGTCTGGGCGCGCGGCCGGCATCAGGGGGGCGACCTTAGGCATCGGATCGAGCACGTCCCACTGGCAGATGCGGTAGTTGCTGCGGCGCTCGGCCAGATCGAGATGAATATGGTCCTCGTGATACCAGTCGGAATCCGGGCCCAGCACGGTCGCAAAGTGGGTGCAGACCGAATGCAGCACGGCCTCGCGCAGATCGCGCGGCTGGGTGCGGTCGGTGAGCTCGATCATGCGGCCATCGGCGAGCTTGAAGCCGCGCACGTCGAGCGCATTGGCGCGGCCGTGCTCCGACATCTGGGCGCCGACGATGTTGTTGCGGCCGCGGCACTGATACGAATCGTAATTGTCCAGCGCAGCGATCGGGCTGCCGAGCCGGGCGGCCAGTGGCGCCACATCGTTGCGGACCCAGTTGGCCACCGCCGTCGCCATCGTGCAGCGCATGACCGCCGCCGGCGCCAACGCCACCCGCCGCTTGTCCGGCAGCATCACCGCCTCGAGCCGGACCAGATCGTCACCGCCGCAGGCGCCCGGCCCCTTGATCGGCGGGATCGAAGGCGCGACCGCGATCTCCTCGGTGAGCGCCAGGCGGCAGGCGGATTGCTGCGGCACCGGAGGCGTCTTCGCGTCTTTACCGCTGTCCTTGGGTGCCTCGGCCGCCTCGTCCTTGCCGTCATTGGCTTCATCCTTGGCCTGCTCGTGCGCGCCCCGCTTCGGCGCCGTCTCGGGACGCGGGCGAGGCAGTGGCACCACCGCCAGGGGTTGATCTTGGCGCGTCGATGCCGCGGCCGTGGCGCGCTGTTGCGACTGAGCGGCCTCCCTGGACCTTGCGGTCGCGGGCACGGTCATGAGGCAGCTCAATGCGAGCGCAGCGGCGGCAGCGCTAACCATCGCACCCGGCGCGACGTCGTGGCCGCCACAAGGCCATTTGCGCGCGGTGCGGCGCGCGCTAAAATTCACGGAACGGACCAAAAGACCCTCGCTGCCCTAAAGCGAATACCACCGGAGGAACGACCTGATGCTTGGATTGATGCAAGACTGGCCCCTGCTTTGCCACCGGATCATCGAGCATGCGGCGACGATCCACGGCTCCCAGGAGGTCGTGACACGCTCGGTCGAAGGCCCCATCGTTCGCACCACCTACCGGCAAATCCACGACCGCGCTCTCAAGGTTTCACAAAAACTGACGCGCGACGGCATCAAGCTCGGCGACCGAATCGCAACCATTGCCTGGAATACCGGCCGCCATCTTGAGGTGTGGTACGGTATTATGGGAATCGGCGCGATCTGTCACACGGTCAATCCGCGTCTCTTCCCCGAACAGATCGGCTGGATCATCAACCATGCGCAGGACCGGATCGTCATCACCGATCTGACCTTCGTGCCGATTCTCGAGAAGCTCGCCGACAAGCTGCCGAGCGTCGAGCGGTATGTCGTGCTGACCGATGCCGCCCACATGCCGCAGACGAATCTGAAGAACGCAGTTGCCTATGAAGCGTGGATCGGCGAGGCCGACGGCGATTTCAAATGGGGCACGTTCGACGAGAACACCGCAGCGGCGATGTGCTACACATCCGGAACGACCGGCGATCCCAAGGGCGTGTTGTATTCGCATCGCTCCAACGTGCTGCATGCGTTGATGGCCAATTCCAGGGATTCGCTCGGCACGTCCGCCGGCGACACAATGCTTCCGGTGGTTCCGCTGTTCCATGCCAACAGCTGGGGCATCGCGTTCTCAGCGCCCTCGATGGGCACCAAGCTGGTGATGCCCGGTCCCAAGCTCGACGGCGCCTCGGTCTACGAGCTGCTCGACACCGAGAAGGTGACCTATACCGCCGGCGTGCCCACGGTGTGGCTGATGCTGCTGCAGCACATGCAGGCGCATAAGCTCACGCTGCCGCATCTGAAGATGGTGGTGTGTGGCGGCTCGGCGATGCCGCGCTCGATGATCCAGGCGTTCCTCGACATGGGCATCGGCGTGCGCCACGCCTGGGGCATGACCGAGATGAGCCCGATCGGCACGCTCGCCACCTTGAAGCCGCCGTTCCTCGACGCCACCGGCGACGCCAAGCTCGACGTGCTGCAGACCCAGGGCTTCCCGCCGTTCGGCGTCGAGATGAAGATCACCGACGATTCCGGCACCGAGCTGCCATGGGACGGCAAGACCTTCGGCCGGCTCAAGGTCTCCGGTCCCGCAGTGTCGAAGGCCTACTACAAGGTCGACAGCAACATCCTCGACGAGGAAGGCTTCTTCGACACCGGCGACGTCGCCACCGTCGACGAGCACGGCTTCATGCGCATCACCGACCGCTCCAAGGACGTCATCAAGTCCGGCGGCGAATGGATCTCCTCGATCGATCTGGAGAACCTCGCGGTCGGCCATCCCGCCGTCGCCGAGGCGGCCGTGATCGGCATCTTCCATCCCAAATGGGACGAGCGGCCGCTGCTGATCGTGCAGCTGAAGCAGGGGCAGACCACGACGCGCGAGGACATCCTGAAATACATGGAAGGCAAGATCGCGAAGTGGTGGATGCCCGATGACGTCGCCTTCGTCGACGGCATCCCGCACACCGCGACCGGCAAGATCCTCAAGACCGCACTGCGCGAGCAATTCAAGGCTTATCGCTTCCCCAACGCGGCGGCGTAACAAACTCCCGCTCCGCGGGTGACGAACGGCCCCTGCGCCCGCGCAGGGGCCGTTTGCGTTCTCGGCGAAAAGTTCCTCGGCCCTCGTCTCGACCATAGGCGAATAGGAAAGCCTGCGGGCTGGTTCCTAAGCTCCGGCACCAACGAAGAAACGAGGGAACGCCCACCATGCGATATCAGACGCGCCTGCTGCCCTGGCTGTTCGGGGCCTCACTGGTCGCGACGGCGGCGCATGCCGCTGCCAACAAGGTCGTGATCGGCGACATCGACGACATGTCCGGGCTCTATGCCGACGTGATCGGGCCGGGCGGTGTCGAAGCCGCGAAGATGGCGATCGAGGATTTCGGCGGCAGCGTGCTCGGCAACAAGATCGAGTTCATGGAGACCGACCACCAGAACAAGCCCGATGTCGGCGCCCAGAAGCTGCGCGAATGGGCCGATCGCGACGGCGTCACCATGATCCTCGGCGGCTCCAACACCGGCGTCAGCTTGGCGATGGCCAATGCTGCCAAGGAGAAGAAGATACCGTTCATCGCGATCGGCGCCGCCGGCGCGTCGCTGACCGGCAAGGACTGCACGCCCTACACGGTCCATTACGCCTACGATACGACCTCGCTCGCCAACGGCACCGCCAAGACCATGGTGAACCAGGGCGGCAAGAGCTGGTTCTTCCTGACCGCCGACTACGCCTTCGGCACCCAGTTGCAGGAGGCCGCCTCCAAGGTCGTCGAGGCCAACGGCGGCAAGGTGGTCGGCGCGGTGCGCGTGCCGCTCTCCAGCTCGGATTTCTCCAGCTATCTGCTGCAGGCGCAGAGCTCGGGCGCGCAGGTTCTCGGCCTCGCCAATGCCGGCAACGACTTCACCAACTCGATCAAGGCTGCGGATGAGTTCGGCATCGCCAAGACGATGAAGCCGGCGGCGCTGCTCGCCTTCATCAGCGACATCCACAGTCTCGGCTTGAAGACGGCGCAGGGTCTCTACCTCACCACCGGCTGGTATTGGGATCTCAACGACAAGACTCGCGCCTTCGCAAAGCGCTATTACGACAAGACCAAGCGCGAGCCGACCATGAACCAGGCCGCCTACTACTCGGCCACGATGACCTATCTCAACGCCGTCAAGGCGGCCGGCACGACCGACTCCGACCAGGTCATGGACCAGCTGCGCAAGATGAAGATCGACGACATGTTCACGTCCAACGGCAAGATTCGCGCCGACGGCCTGATGGAGCATGAGATGTACATCATGCAGGTTAAGAAGCCGGAGGAATCGAAGCACCCCTGGGACTACTACAAGCTGATCCAGACCATGTCGGGCGAGGAGGCGTTCGGCAAGCTCGCCGACTCGGCCTGTCCGCTGGTGCAGGGGCATTGAGGCTGTTCACATTGGCCGCGGGTGAGGCGACCGGCTTCCCTGCGGCCGGCAGCCGTAACCCGGCGTTCTCGGATCCTCCAGCAGCGATTTCGGCCCCGCCGCCACGATCCCGCGGGGACAGCGGCCAGGACCGCTCCCGGGCCGACTTCGCGGCCGTCCGGGGCGGGAACAAGGCCGCAGACTCCCCTTGAATTTGACCGGGGCTCATGGTCTCAAGCGACATCACGCCCCGGCGTCCGGGGCCGCCCCAACCCGGCAGTTCCTGAACCGATGGCCCGCAGGTTTCACGCTCCCTATCTGTCGGAGCCCACCTCCAGCCTTGCGACGTGGACCCGCAATCTCGCGGTGTTCTCCGTCGTCGCCGTGCTGGTCTCAATTCTGATCCTGCGTTTCGACTTCCTTGAGATGAAGCCGGCGCTGGCCACGTTCTTCGGTGCGCTGGGCTTGGCCGCGCTGTCGATCCTGCTCGGGCTCGCCGCCTTCGTCGCGATCTGGCGCAATGGCAGCCGCGGCATGAGCCGCATCCTCCTAGCGTTCATGATCGATGCGGTGGTGCTGGCCTATCCGGCCTACCTCGCGCTCCAATACCGCAAGCTGCCGAAGATCTACGACATCACCACCGATCCGATCGATCCGCCGCGCTTCGAGGCCCTGGCGCCGCTGCGCAACGGCGACGGCACCAACACGGCCGTGTATGCCGGCCTCTATTCGGCCGAGCAGCAGCAGAAGTTCTATCCCGACATCGAGCCGGTGCAGATCGAACTGCCACCGGATCGCGCCTATGCGATCGCCCTGAAGCTGGTCAACCGCCGCAAATGGTTCGTCGTCGACGAACGCGCGCCGCAGCCGCCGCGCCGAGTCGGCCGCATCGAGGCTGTCGCGCGCACGCCGATCATGGGCTTCCGCGAGGACATCTCGATCCGCATCCAGCCCGACGGCGAGGATTCCCGCGTCGATGTCCGCTCTGCCTCGCGCTATTTCGATTCCGATCTCGGCAGCAACGCCGCGCGCGTCAACAAGCTGATCGAGGATCTGTCGAACGCCGGCGAGGCCGAAGCGCAGAAGCCGGTGAAGAAGATCACGCCGCCGCCGGTTGCTGCAAAGGGCAATGCTAAGACGGTGAAGAAGTGAAGGGGGCGAGTGGCGAATAGGGAGTAGCGAATAGGGATGACGCCGAGCCGGACTGCTCTCCTTCCCTACTCGCTACTCCCTATTCGCCATTCGCTACGCCAAACGATACGTCCCGCCAATGACCGGGTCGCCTTCCGTCGCGACGACACCACGGGCGACGAGATCCTCGAGATGCGCGAGCACCGAATATCCGGCAGCGGTGGTGAGCCGTGGATCGATGCCGATATAGATCGTGCACACCATGGTCGGGATGTCCGCCTCGCCCTTGGCGAGGCGATGCAGGATCGAAGCCTCGCGGGCTTGACGGTGGCGGGTCAGGAAGCGCGTGTGGCGCGGGCCTTCCGGAATCTCCGGCCCATGGCCCGAGAAATACAGTTCCTCCGGTCGTCCGGCGAGCCGCTCCAGCGAGGCCATGTAGTCGACCATCGAACCGTCGGGCGGCGCCACGATCGAGGTCGCCCAGCCCATCACGTGATCGCCGACGAAAGTGGTGCTGCGCTCGCCCCAGGCGAAGGCGAGATGATTGGCGGTATGGCCGGGTGTCGCCACCGCCTCCAATTGCCAGCCCTGCCCCTCGATCACGTCGCCATCGGCAACGGTGACGTCAGGCGCGAAATCACGATCGACGCCGGATTCGGGACTGTGCTTCTCGCTCTCGTAGCGCGGCCGGGAGGCGCGATGCGGGCCTTCGGCATAGACCGTAGCGCCAGTGGCGGCCTTCAGCCGGCCGGTGTTCGGAGAATGGTCGCGGTGGGTATGCGTGACGAGGATGTGGGTGACGGTCTCGCCGCGCACCGCGTCCAACAGCGCCTGTGCATGCGCTTCATTATCCGGGCCGGGATCGATGATCGCAACGTTGCCGCGACCGACGATGTAGCTGACCGTGCCAGTGAAGGTGAACGGACTTGGATTGTTGCAGAGGACGCGGCGGATGCCCGGACGCACCTCATCGACGACGCCCGCCTGAAGCGGGAAGTGACGGTTGAACGGGACGTCGTCATTGTCGGACATGGCGTGCTCGTCGCTTGGTTACTCCGTCATGCCCGGGCTTGCCCCGGGCATCCACGCTTCGTCCACCGCTAAGACGTGGATGGCCGGGACGAGCCCGGCCATGACGACGTCTTGCAGCGTTCCGTCTCGATCAGAAGAACGCCTGAATGCCGGTGATGGCGCGGCCGAGGATCAGGGCGTGGACGTCGTGCGCGCCCTCATAGGTGTTGACCGTCTCGAGGTTCGCGGCATGGCGCATCACGTGATACTCGATCGAGATGCCGTTGCCGCCGTGCATGTCACGGGCGAGGCGGGCGATGTCGAGCGACTTGCCGCAATTGTTGCGCTTGACGATCGAGATCATCTCCGGCGCCATCTTGCCCTCGTCCATCAGCCGGCCGACGCGCAGGCTCGCCTGCAGGCCGAGCGCGATCTCGGTCTCCATGTCGGCGAGCTTCTTCTGCACCAGCTGGGTGGCGGCCAGCGGCTTGCCGAACTGCTTGCGGTCGAGCGTGTACTGGCGGGCGCGGTGCATGCAGTCCTCTGCGGCGCCGAGCACGCCCCAGGAGATGCCATAGCGGGCGCGGTTGAGGCAGCCGAACGGGCCCTTGAGGCCGGACACGTTGGGCAGCAGCGCGTCTTCCGGCACCACCACGCCGTCCATCACCACCTCGCCGGTGATCGAGGCGCGCAAGGAGAGCTTGCCGCCGATCTTCGGCGCCGACAGGCCCTTCATGCCCTTCTCGAGAATGAAGCCGCGGATCTGGTTGTCATGCGCGGCCGACTTGGCCCACACCACGAACACGTCGGCGATCGGCGAGTTCGAGATCCACATCTTGCTACCGGTCAGGCGATAGCCGTCGGCGACCTTCTCGGCGCGGGTCTTCATGCCCGCGGGATCGGAGCCGGCATCCGGCTCGGTCAGGCCGAAGCAGCCGACCCATTCGCCGCTCGCGAGCTTCGGCAGATACTTCTTGCGCTGGTTCTCGTCGCCATAGGCGTAGATCGGATACATCACCAGCGACGACTGCACCGAGTTCATCGAGCGATAGCCGGAATCGACGCGCTCGATCTCGCGCGCAACGAGGCCGTAGGCGACGTAGCTCGCATTGGCGCAGCCATATTCCTCGGGGAGCGTGATGCCGATCAGGCCGAGTTCGCCCATCTCGTTGAAGATCTCACGATCGGTCTTCTCCTCGAGATAGGCCTTGGTGACGCGCGGCAGCAGCTTGTCCTGGGCATAGGCGCGCGCGGTGTCACGCACCATGCGCTCGTCCTCGGTCAACTGCTCGTCCAGCAGGAAGGGATCGTCCCACTGGAAGCTCGACTGGGCCGGCTTGTCCTTTGCCTGAGGGCGCGCGCTCATGAATGGTCCTTTCGCGTCTCGCTGCGCTCGGAGCACAGCGGTGTGAGGTTAAATCCTGGGAGTTCAGCCTTCAAGCCGTTCGTTGGCGACGATCTCGATGCCGAAACCCGACAGGCCCTTGTAGTCATGGGCCGACGAGGTCAGGTTCCGGATCGACGTCACGCCGAGATCGCGCAGGATCTGCGCGCCGACGCCGACTTCGCGCCATTGCCGATGGCGATCGGCCTCCGCGGTATGTGGCTCCGCGACCGGTTCGACCGGAACGCCGGCCGCACCGTCCCGCAGATAGATCAGCACGCCGCGGCCGGCCTTCTTGAAGTGCTGCAGCACCGCTTGAATACGCTGCGGACCCGCGATCAGATCCTTCACGATGTTGGGCTTGTGAAGCCGCGTCAGTACATTCCTGCCATCGCCGATGCCGTTGTAGACGAACGCCGCATGCGTGATCGGATCGAACGGCGAGCGGTAGGCGTAGCCCTGCAACGGGCCGATCGGGCTCTCGGTCGTGAACGTCGAGACGCGCTCGATCAGCTTCTCGCGCGCCTGCCGGTAGGAAATCAGATCGGCGATCGTGACGTGCTTGAGATTGTGGGCCGCAGCGAAGCGGACGACCTGCTCGCCCTTCATGACCGTGCCGTCGTCGTTCATCAACTCCGAGATGACGCCGACCGGCGGCAGGCCGGAAAGCTTGCACAGATCGACGGCCGCCTCGGTATGGCCCGAGCGCAGCAGCACGCCGCCGTCGCGCGCGATCAATGGGAAAATA
Source organism: Bradyrhizobium sp. HKCCYLS2038 (assembly GCF_051167655.1). Lineage (NCBI taxonomy): Bacteria > Pseudomonadati > Pseudomonadota > Alphaproteobacteria > Hyphomicrobiales > Nitrobacteraceae > Bradyrhizobium > Bradyrhizobium sp. HKCCYLS2038. The sequence continues at coordinate 620,684 of NZ_JBNPTM010000005.1, forward strand.
TGGCCGGGCCGCGCGAAGTCGTTGGCGCCGGCATTCGGATTGGCCAGCGCGCGGCAGCAGGAGGCGCGCTCCTCGGCGGAGATGCCGGTGCCGCCATCCGGCTTGTAGTCGATCGAGACCGTAAACGCGGTGGTGTGATTGGAGTCGTTGTGGGCGACCATCGGATCGAGCCGCAGCCGCCGCGCGTCATCGGCGGTGATCGGGGCACAGACGATGCCGGAGGTGTGGCGAATGATGAACGCCATCTTATCGGGCGTGCACAGCGAGGCCGCAACGATCAGATCGCCTTCCCCCTCGCGGTCATCGTCATCGGTCACGACGACCATCTCGCCCTTTGCGAAGGCGTACAGAACTTCCTGGATCGAGTCGGCCATTTGCAAAGTCTCGCAGCTTTTCCGGGGCGTGCTTTAGCCGGGATCGAAGGCGCCCGCCAGAGCGGCGGAACTGCCGTTCGGAGGTCGCCTTCCCCGGGAAAAAAGCCTGTCCTGCCAGGACAAGCGTCCTGGTATCTGTTTAAAGTCGCCCCAATTCGAGAACAAGGGAGGCGTGCCTCATGGCCGTATTCGATTTTGCACCGCTCCTCGGTCCCGGCCTCCCGGCTCCAGCCGCACGCTGGACAGGCCTTGCAAAATACAGCTTCGTCGGCGGCAACAATGATGCCGACGCCGTCCCGGTCGAGGATTTGCGTGCGGCCGCCGACGCCGTGCTCGCGCGGGAAGGCCGGGCGCTGGCCACCTACGGCCTCGCGCATGGACCGCAAGGCTATCGACCGCTGCGCGACTTCCTGGCCGCCAAGCTGGCGCGCGATGCCGGCATGTCGGCGCGCGCCGACGACATCATGATCCTGTCCGGCTCGCTGCAGGGGCTCGACCTCGTCAACCAGGCGCTGCTCACGCGCGGCGACACGGTGCTGGTCGAGCAGGACAATTACCAGGGCACGCTGACGCGGCTGGCGCGGCTCGGCGTCAAGCCGGTCGGCATCCCGCTCGACAAGGACGGCATGCGGACGGACGTGCTGGCGACGGCGCTGGCCGATCTCAAGGATCGTGGCGTCAGGCCGAAATACATCTATACCATTCCGACGGTGCAGAACCCGACCGGCACCATCATGCCGGAGAGCCGCCGCGCCGAGCTGCTGTGGCTGTCGCGGGCCTATGGCGTGCCGGTGTTCGAGGACGACTGCTATGCCGACCTGATCTGGGACGGCAAGCGCCCGCGCGCGATCCACGGCATGTCCGACCATGGCGGCGTGATCCATCTCGGCTCGTTCTCGAAATCGGTCGCCCCGGCGTTGCGCGTCGGCTTCCTGGTTGCACCTTGGGAGATCATGTCGGTCCTGCTTGCGCTCAAGACCGACGCCGGCTCGGGCGCGCTGGAGCAGATGGTGCTTGCCGAATACTGCAAGCCGCATTTCGCCACCCACGTCCCGCAGCTGGTGCGGGGCCTGCGCGCCAAGCTCGACACGCTGATGGACGCGCTGAATGCCGAGTTCGGGACGGCCGCCGAGTTCGAAGCGCCGAAGGGCGGGATCTTTCTCTGGGTCAAGCTGCCGGACCAGGTCGACGCGATGAAGCTGTCGCAGGCCGCGCTCAAGCGCGGCGTGTCGATCAATCCCGGACCGGAATGGTCGACCGACGCGGCGCATTCGCGAAGCCGCGTACGGCTGTGCTTCGCCAGCCCCTCGCATCAGGAGATCCGCGAAGGCATCGCCGTGCTGGCGGACGTCTGCCACCAGGAGTTCGGCCTGCCCGAGCGGTCCGCCAACAGGGCACGCAGCGCGAGCGAATGATCGCGCCTCAGCGCACCGAGAAGGGCGACTGGTAGGGCCGGCCGAACGGCACGCCATTGATCACGGTCTGCACCGGCTTCAGCTGCAGCTTGCCGTCGCGCTTGTTGCCGCGCGTGTCGACGAAGCTGACCGGGCCTTCGGCCAGATCCATGATCGCGATGTCGCCGGGAGCACCGACCTGCAGGGTGCCGAGCTTCGACACCTTGCCGATGATCTTGGCGGGCGCCGAGGTCGCCATGGTCACCACCTGCTCCAGCGAGAACCCCATCGCCAGGAACTTGCCCATCACGTTTGGCAGGAACGGCATCCCGGGCGTGTTGCCGGAGAACACGTGCACGTCCGAGGAGATCGTGTCCGGGCCACAGCCGCCGGGGATCGCCACCTCCGCGACGGTGAAGTCGAAGCTGCCGCCGCCATGGCCGACGTCGAACAGCACGCCGCGCTGCTTGGCGGCGAGCGCCGCCGGCAGCAGCTTGCCGTCCTGCACGATGTTGGTGAAGGCGCCGTTGAGGTTGGGCGCTCCGGAATAGGCATGGGTGAGCACGTCGCCCGGCCGCAGCAGATCCAGGATCTGCGACATCAATTCGCCGGTCTCGACGCCGCCGATATGCACCATCATCCGCGCCGGCCAGCCGCAGCGCTCGCAGGCCTGGATGCCGCGCTTGAGCGGCTCGAGCCCGTGCTTGAAGATGACGTTTTCCGACATCCGCACCTTGACCCCGAGCAGGAAGTCCGGGTTCTCGGCGAGCGCCATGGCGCAGGCCTCCACCTGCGCATTGTCGATGTTGTAGAGCTCGGCGACCGGAAACGCCGACAGGCCGTTGTTGGCGATATGGACGAAGGCGTAGATTCGCGCGCGCGACTGGGCGACGATGAAGCGGCGTAGCGCCGCCAGATTGTTCACGCCGGCGTCGCCGGCCGAGACGACCGTCGTGGTGGCCTGGAATTGCACCAGCTCATCCGGCGGAATCCCGATCGCTGAACCGTAGGGATAGACATGGCTGTGGAGATCGACGAGGCCCGGCATGACCAGCCGGCCGCCGGCGTCGATCGATCGCAGCGCCCGCTCGACGGGAATATCCGCCTCGATGGCCTCGATCACGCCCCAGCGGATGCCGATGTCCCGCTTGCCGCGGAGGGACTGGCTGGGGTCGATGACATCCCCTCCCTTGATGAGGAGGTCGAACTTGTCGGCAGGACCCATCGCGGCGTTGGCAGGAACCGTCAGCGCCGTCATGGCGGCTGCTCCGATCAATCGAAGAAAATCGCGGCGCGATTGCCCTGCCATGCGTGCCTCCCCCGGATGACGTTGTTGTTGAAGTCAGCATGCGCCTTCCCAGCAAAACCCGCAACATGCTGGCCGCGCATCAACCGCAACCTCGCGGAGAACAAAAGACGCGTGTCCGGCCGTTGCAAGGTTGATGCAACGCATTAGGATGAGACGGCTGCCAACCGACTCGAATTGCATGACCTCGCGCCTGTCCCGCCTGCTCCAGATCACAGTGCTGACCACATGCGCCTTCACCTCGGCTGCCCTGGCTGACGGCGTTGCGGATACTGCGCGTGACTGGGGCCTGATCGGGACCTGGGCGGTCGACTGCTCCGCACCGGCGGTCAAGGGGCGCGGCACGATCATCTCCTATGAGATTGCCTCGGACGGCAGCCTGATCTATCGCCGTGACCATGACGCATCGGATCTCAACGAGATCGCAGATGCGCGCGTTGAACCCGACCAGACGCTGGTGCTGTCGATCGTGCTGTCGAAGGCAAGGCAGACACGCGAGAACGGAATTGCCAAGACCGCCGACGGCAGCATTCGCTCGGTGTTCAACCGCGGCGAGGACGGCAGCTACACCATCCGCGACGGCCGCTTCGTCGCCAACGGCAAGTTGACGCCCGCGCTCAGGAAGTGCGACTGACGACCGGCTCCCGCGGCCCGTCCACGTCCTGGCAAGACGAAATCTGAACGTACATTCAGCAACTTCGTAGAAGTTCCTGCGGAACGTTCTCGGACACTTCAAGTTGACCCCGCGCAATTTAATCTGGAGGACAACATGAAGAAGATCGCTCTTGCACTCGCTTCCCTGACGGCCATTGCGCTCGCAGCGCCGTCGATCGCCAACGCCGAGACCGTGATCATCAAGCGTGGCGGCCATCACTATCATCACGGCTGGGACCGCCATCATGGCTGGGACCGCTCGCGCGCCGAGTATCGCATGCATCGCGAGTTCAGGCCCCACCGCCATCACGATCGCACGGTTGTCATCAAGCGCTACTGATCGGCAGTCGACACGAAAATGGCCCCGCAAGGGGCCATTTCTCTGTTTGCCTTGTCACCTGGAGCAATGGTCTGCCCGCGTCAGCGATCCCACTCCGGCGCGAAACCAGGATTGACGAAGCGCTTGTCCTTCGGGAGGGCGGCAATCGTCTGGCGGTCCTCGTCGTCGAGCTGAACTTTCATTGCATCCCAATTGGCTTGCTGGCTTTCCTTGCGGCCGGCCTTCGGGATGGCGGCGACGCCGTCCTGGTCGAGCAGCCACTTCAGCGCGATCTGTGCGGCGCTCGCCCCATGCTTGCGGCCGATCGCGGCCAGCGTCTCGTCGGCAGCGGCCCGTCCCTGCGCCAGCGGACAATAGGCGACCAGGGGAATCGAGCGGCCCGCCATGTAGGCCATCAGCTTCGACTGCTCGAGCATCACGTGATACTCGACCTGATTGCAGGCGATGGGCGCCTGGATCTCCTCGACCGCCTGCTTCAACAGCGCGACGGTGAAGTTGGCGACGCCGATCGCCCGCGTGCGCCCCTCCTGCTTCAGCGACAAAAGCGTCTCGAGCGCAGCCGGGAGATTCATTCCCTTGGCTGGCCAATGGATGAGATAGAGGTCGACGAAGTCCAGCCTGAGCTTCCTCAAGCTCGTGTCGAACGCGCGGCGGATCGCATCCGGTGCGAGGTTCTCCGGCCAGACCTTTGTTGTGACGTGCAAATCCGCACGCGGCACGTCGGCAGCCGCGAGTGCCGCGCCGATCGCGTCCTCGTTGGCGTACATCTCGGCGGTGTCGATGTGCCGGTAGCCGAGCGCGAGCGCGCTCTCGACAGCCTCCCGGCAGACGGTGCCCTGCATGCGGAAGGTGCCGAGCCCGAGCTTGGGAAGGTGGATGCCTTGGGTTTCGATTGCGTCCATGAAGTCTCCTGCCAAGGTCTTTTACCAAGGCCGCCCGCCCGCGCTCCGGCATGATCTGGATGCGCCGAGGTGAGCCTTGAAGATCAAGGTGTTGTCGGGATGCGTTGAATGGTCCCGCGGAGTTTGCGCGAGTTCAAGCCGATCCGCAGCTGCGACAATCAAGATGTTGAGAGACCGTTCCGGAGCGCGCGCGCCCGGCGATCATCGCCAGCTGCAGATTCCGCCACTGCCGAGCCGGCACGGCCAGGTCTGGACCCGCGTGTCCATGGCCTGAGCGTCGAGCAGGTTCTTGCGATTGGCCAGCCTCGAGCGCGCCGCAGTGGGGGGACGCTCGGCGGAGCGCATCACATGGCGATGCTTGACCGTCGCGACCGTACGCGTGACATCTGCCCTGTCCCGCTCCGCGGCCATGCTCGCGCGATCCGTTCTCGCTTCGATCGGAACGGGCTCGAAATGCGCTTCGGGTCCAAGCGGGCGCGGCGACAATACGGCCCTGGAAAGATCGAGGCGAAACACCTCGCCCGGCTGATACTCGGTCGCCCAAGCGCCGCTGCCACACAGCAAGCCGACACACGTCAAAATGCCGAATAGATTCTTCCACTCCATGGCCTTCTCCACGCGCAGAGAATGCGCGCCCCCCGCCCCAAGATCGCGGCATCGCCAAGCTCCGTCCCCAACGGTCAGGCTGGACGAACGGTTGGCTGCCAGATGATGCTTTCGCCGTTGTCCGTCCGTGACGTCATCATCGGAACCGCCGGCCGCCGCATCATAGTCACGGCGGCGCCGCCGTCCCTTCATTTAGGACACGATGAAGCCGTTTCCAGGCCAATTTCGGAATTCACGGTTACCGTTGTGCACGGCGTTGGGCGCTTTAAAAAGTCATGCTGTAGATAAGTCATACTAATCAGACGATGTAACCCTGAGAGTGCAACGCAGTGTTTCGGCTGCGCCCGGCGCGATCTGCATGAGCCCCGGTTTGTCAGCAAATTCTGCATCGAAATCGAGCGGGCTGGCGAAACCACGCCAGGGTTCGATGCAGAGGAAACTCGCGCCGGCCGGCTTCGACCAGAGGCCGAGCTGGCGAAAATGATTCCATTCCATCTCCAGCGCGGGGCCTCTGGCTCCGGCAAAGCGAACGGAACGGCTGACCGGCTGATCGAGGATCAATGCATCATCGACGAACAGGGCCTCGTTCAATTGAAGAACACGGCCTTCGATAGGGGACGGCTCCGGCTGCGCGCGCAGCAATCCGCCGGACAGGCGCCGAATCGGCGCGGGCTCGGGCTTTGCAAACGTTAGCAGATAGCTTTCCTTCGACTCCCCAGGAAGCAGCGGCCAGTTGAACGCGGGATGGGCGCCGAACGAGGCCAGCAGCACGTCACGTGCGGGGTTGGCGATCTCGATCGTGATCTCCAGGGCATCGGGTGTGACCCGGTAGCTCAAGGTCAGGCTGAAGGCGAACGGGTAGCGGGCGCGCGTGGTCTCGTCGTCGGTCAGCCGGAGAACGCACCCGCTGGCGCTGCGCTCCAGCCAGGTGAAACGCAGGTCGCGGGCGAAGCCGTGCTGGGTCATGGGATAGACCCGGCCATCATGACGCAGATGATCGTCCTTCAGCCGACCGACGATTGGAAACAGCCAGGGCGCGTGACGTGGCCAGGCGGGGCCGGCCTGCCACAGCAGCTCCAGGCCTTCGGCCGTCTTCAGCGAGCACAGCTCGGCGCCGTCAGCCTTGATGCTCGCCGTGATGCCGCCGGCGCTGATCGTCTGCAGGTCGTCGCTCATGTCGCATCATCCCGTTCGCGAAAAACGAGAGCGTGATGCCGGATTGCCGCGGCAACGTCCAGAGCCGGCCATGTCTATCGACGTCCGCCGACGCCCCGTCGCGGAACTGATCCACCGCGGCTCGATGGGCGCGCCAGGGCCGTCGAATGAGCAAACATCGCCTGATCTTCGTGCAGCACCGCCGCTTGCCGGCCTCTATCATTCGTGTACGAATGATCAAAACCGGCTTGATGCTGCGCCGCGTGCAGGCGCAAACTGCCGTAAAATGCCTCGCCAGGAGAAGGATATCCCGATGGCCCATGACGCGCCGCAAGCAACCGGCCCCAGCAAACTGGTGATCCGCAACATCGGCCTGCTGCTGTCGGGCGCGCTGGAGCGGCCGATCCTGGACGCCGATACGATCGTCGCGGAGAACGGCAAGATCACGGGAATCGGCCGCTTCAAGGATGTCGACACCGAAGGCGCGACGACGATCGTCGATGCCCACGGCACGACGGTCGCACCGGGCCTGATCGACAGCCATGTCCACCCCGTCGCGGGTGACTGGACGCCGCGGCAGAACCAGAGCAACTGGATCGACTCCTACCTGCATGGCGGCGTCACCACGATGATCTCCGCCGGCGAGGTGCACATGCCCGGCCGTCCGCGCGACGTCGTCGGCCTCAAGGCGATGGCTATCTTCGCGCAGCGCGCATTCTGGACGCTGCGCCCCGGCGGCGTGAAGGTGCATGCCGGCGCCCCGGTCATCGAATGCGAGATGGTCGAGGACGACTTCAAGGAGCTCGCGGCGGCCGGCGTCAAGCTGCTCGGCGAGGTCGGCCTCGGCGGCGTCAAGGACGGCCCGACCGCGCGCAAGATGGTCGGCTGGGCGCGCAAATACGGCATCCAGAGCACCATCCACACCGGCGGCCCCTCGATCCCCGGCTCCGGCCTGATCGACAAGGACGTCGTGCTGGAAGCCGGCACCGACGTCATCGGGCACATCAATGGCGGCCACACTGCGCTCCCCGACGATCAGATCCGCTGCATCTGCGAGGGCTGCAAGGCGGGCCTCGAGCTGGTGCACAACGGCAATGAGCGCTCGGCATTGTTCACGCTGCGCACCGCGCGCGAGATGAACGAGCTCAACCGCGTCATCCTCGGCACGGACGCGCCCGCCGGCTCCGGCGTGCAGCCGCTCGGCATCCTCCGCATGGTGTCGCTGCTGTCCTCGCTCGGCGACGTCCCGGCCGAGATCGCGTTCTGCTTCGCCACCGGCAACACCGCGCGGATGCGCGAGCTCGATTGCGGCCTGATCGAAATCGGCCGCTCCGCCGACTTCGTCATCATGGACAAGGCGCAGCACTCGCCGGCCAAGACGCTGCTCGACAGCGTTCAGCTCGGCGACCTCCCGGGCATCGGCATGACCATCATCGACGGCATCGTCCGCACCCAGCGCAGCCGAAATACGCCGCCCGCGACGAAGATCCCGGAGATCGTGGCGAAGTAGTTGCCACCATCCGTCATTGCGAGCTTCGCTTGCAATGACGGATGGGCTTGAGGACGATCGATCACGCGAAACAGCAAACGTCCGCCCAATCGGGGCAATCATGACCGGCGTTCTCAGCCGTCATTCCGGGGCGTGCGTAGCACGAGCCCGGAATCCATACTCACGATCGTGGTTATGGATTCCGGGCCCATCGCTGCGCGATGTCCCGGAATGACGGAGAAAATGGAGCTAGCGCAGCCGACTCAACAGCGACAGCAGCGTCTCGCGTTCTTTCGCATCCAGCGGCGCCAGCGTCTCCTTCGAGATCGCAAGCGCCAATGGCGCGGTCTTCTCCGCGAGCTGCTGTCCTGCTCGGGTCAAGCTCACCAGCAGCCGCCGGCCGTCTTGCGGGTCCGCGCTCGTCTCGGTGAGACCGCGCGCCGTCAACCGGTCGATCACGCCCTTGATGGTCGCGACATCCATCGCGGTGAGGCGGCCGAGCTGGTTCTGCGAGCATGGCCCGGTCTCGACCAGCTTCGACATCGCCGCCCATTGCGTCGGCGTCAGGTTGCTGCCGATGTCGCGGGCGAAGATCATGGTGTGGCGCTGCCAGACCTGGCGCAGGATGAAGCCGATCTGCTCGTCGAGCACATAGTTCGATTTGGCAGGCCTCGCCGCCGTCTTCACGGCCGCCTTGGCCGGCTTCGGTGCGGCCTTGGTCGCAGCTTTTGCCGATCGCTTCAGCGTGGCGGTCTTTGCCATTGATCCCTCGCCTCAGATCGACAGATGCGCGTCGCGGATATCGGGCCGCGCGTCGAGCTCGGCCATGGTGCCGGAATAGCAGATGCGGCCGCGCTCGATGATGTAGGCACGGTCCGAGATCAGCTTCGCAAAATGCAGGTTCTGCTCGGACACGACCAGCGACACGCCCTCCTTCTTCATCGTCAGGATGGCATCGACCATCTGCTCGACGATCTTCGGCGACAGGCCTTCCGACGGCTCGTCGAGCAGCACCAGCGACGGATTGCCCATCAGAGTGCGGGCGATCGTCAGCATCTGCTGCTCGCCGCCGCTCATGCGCCCGCCGGGCCGGTTCTTCATCTCGGCGAGATTGGGAAACAGCTTGTAAAGCTTCTCGCGCGTCCATTGCGGCGCTCCGGCCCGCGGCTTCTGCCGGCCGACCTCGAGATTCTCCTCGACCGTCAGCTCGGTGAAGATGCGACGCTCTTCCGGCACGTAGCCGAGGCCGGAGCGCACGATCTCATGGGTGGGAACGGACGAAATGTCCCTGCCCTCGAACATGATCTGGCCCTCGCGCTGCGCGACGAGGCCGACGATCGACCGGAACGTGGTCGACTTGCCGGCGCCGTTGCGGCCGAGCAAGGCCACCACCTCGCCCTCGCCGACCTCGAGGCCGATGTCGAACAGGATGTGCGCCGGGCCATAATGGCTGTTGAGATTGGCGACCGACAGCTTCATGCCGATGCTCCCTCGCGATGCCTTGCATCGTACAGCAGGCCCTCGCCGAGATAGATCGCCTGCACCTCGCGATTGGCGCGCACCTCCGCCGGCGAGCCCTGCGCGATCAGGCTGCCGCGATTGAGAACGAGGATGCGGTCGGCATGCTCGAACACGACGTCCATGTCGTGCTCGGTGAACAGCACGCCGATCGACTGCTCGCGCGCGATCTTCGCGGTCAGGCGCATGAGCTCGACGCGCTCGCGCGGCGCCATGCCGGCGGTCGGCTCGTCCATCAGCAGCAGCTTGGGCTGGTTGGCGAGCGCAATCGCCAGCTCGAGCCGCTTGAGATCGCCATAGGCGAGCTCACCGCAGGGCCGCTCGGCATAGCCGGTCATGCCGACGAGATCGAGCAGGCGATCGGCCTCGCCGCGCGCGATACCGAGCATCGGACTGAAGAAATCGAACAGACGGCGATGATGCGAGACCAGCGCAACCTGGATGTTCTCGCGCACCGTCATGGTCGGATAGGTCGCCGTGATCTGGAAGGTACGGCCGACTCCGAGCCGCCACACCTCGCGCGGCTTGCGGCCGGTGGTCTCCTGCCCCATCACGGTGATACGGCCGCTGTCCGGCACGTTCTGGCCGTTGAGCATGTCGAAGCAGGTGCTTTTGCCCGCGCCGTTGGGACCGATCAGCGCCAGGATCTCGCCAGCCTGCAGCATGAACGACACGTTGCGCACGGCGTGAATGCCGCCATAGGATTTCGACAGGCCCTCGACCGAGAGCAGCGCCACGCCGAGACTCATTGCGCGCCCTCCATCTTGGCCGCGAGCGCAGCAGGCTTAGGCGCCGCCGCGCGACGCCGGTGCATCACGCTCTCGACCACGCCGACGATGCCTTTCGGAAACACGACCACGATCAGCACGATGAAGATGCCGAGCACGAGCTTCGACCAATCGGTCTGGCTGACCAACCAGATGTTGAGGGCCTTGTAGACGATCGCGCCGAAGATCGCACCGGGCACCGTCTCGACGCCGCCGAGCAGCACCATGACCAGCGCGTCGACCGACAGCGAGATGCCCATGTTGTCCGGAAAGACGCTGCCCTTGAGATAGGCGAACAGCGCGCCGCCGATGCCCGCCGTGGTGCCGGCGATGATGAAGGCCGTCCACTGGATGCGCTTGCCGTTGATGCCGATGGACTCGCTGCGCAGCGGCGAGTCGCGCATGCCGCGCAGGGCATAGCCGAACGGCGAGAACGTGATCAGACGCAGCACGCTGACGACGGCAGCGGAGACGCCTAGCGCGAGCCAGTAGAAATGCGACGGCGAGGCCGCCCATTTCTCCGGCCAGAGACCGAGAATGCCGTTGTCGCCGCCGGTCACCGCGACCCATTGAAATGCGATCGACCAGACGATCTGGGCGAAGGCCAGCGTCAGCATCGCGAAGTATACGCCGGAGAGCTGCACGGCGAAGGCGCCGAACACGGCCGCGCCGAGCGCGCCGAGCAGCGGCCCCAGTAAGAGGCAGGCGATCATCGGCAACCCCGCCATCTTGGCGAGGAACGCGACACCATAGGCGCCGAGGCCGAAATAGGCGGCGTGGCCGAATGAGGCGAGGCCGCCGACCGCCATCAGGAAATGCAGCGACGCGGCAAAGATCACGAAGATCGCGATCTCGGCGCCGACGGTCAGCGCGTAGTTGCCGGCGATGAACGGCAGCATCGCCAACAGCGCCAGCGCCACGAGCGAGGCCAGACGCTCGACCGAGCTCAGCGGACGCCACGGGATGACGGTAAGACCCGGCGTCCGCCGCGCCGGCGCCTCCTTCTTGCCGAACAGGCCCCAGGGGCGGACGACCAGCACCACCGCCATCACCAGGAAAACGAGGATCAGCGAGATCGTCGGGAAGATCAGGATGCCGAAGGCGTTGAGCTCGGAAACGAGCACCGCCGCGACAAAGGCGCCGAGGATGCTGCCGAGGCCGCCGATCACGACGACGACGAACACTTCCACGATGATGCGCAGGTCCATCGCGTGATGGACGGCATCTCGCGGGATCTGCAGCGCGCCGCCGAGTGCGGCGAGGAAGACGCCGACCGCGAACACCGAGGTGAACAGCCACTTCTGATTGACGCCAAGCGCCGCGACCATGTCGCGGTCCTGCGTCGCCGCGCGCACCAGGATTCCCCAGCGTGTGCGCTGGAACAGCAGCCAGAGCGCACCGAGCACGATTGGACCCATGGCGATCAGGAACAGATCATAGCTCGGGATGGCTTGGCCGAAGAAATCGACCGCGCCCTTGAAGCCCGGCGCGCGGCGGCCGACCAGATCGTCCGGGCCCCAGATCAGCACCACGAGGTCCTCGACCATCAGGGTCAGGCCGAAGGTCGCGAGCAGCTGGAACAATTCCGGTGCGTGATAGATCCGGCGCAGCAGCACCATTTCGACGAGCACACCGATCGCGGCCACGGCAAGCGCCGCGACGACGATGCCGCCCCAAAAGCCGAGCGCGCCGGACAGCCGCTCCGTGAGCGAGAACGCCACATAGGCGCCCAGCATGTAGAACGCGCCATGGGCGAAATTGACGATGCGCGTGACGCCGAAGATGATCGACAGCCCCGACGCCACCAGGAACAGCGACGCTGCACTGGCAAGACCGGTCAGGAACTGGACGAAATAGAAGGCCATGAGCAGTCCGCGTCAGGAGATCGTCTGTGTCGGATGAGCCGCGTCGCAGCTCGCATGCGCCCCGATGGAGCCAGCGAGCAAGCGTGAGGTGAGGGATCTCGGCCCGAACCTGTAGATCGGGCGTCGCACTCCCTCACCCCGCCTGCTCTCCTCCGCGGGAGGAGGAGGCAGGAAGGCTTGGATCAGGAAGGCCTGGATCAGTCCTTCGGCCGCAGCTTGCCGACTTCTTCGTCGCTCGGCAGATAGTCCGAGCCCTTGCGATAGACGGTGTCGACCATGATGCCCTTGCCGTCCTTCTGCGCCGTCTTGCCGACATAAGCGCCGAGCGTCGACTGGTGGTCGATCTTGCGGAAGGTGATCTCGCCGAACGGCGACGGCACGGAGAGGCCTTCAGCCGCCGCGATCAGTTTGTCGGCATCGGTCGAGCCGGCCTTGGCGAGAATGGCGGCCGCCGACTTGATGGTCTGGTAGCCGACGATCGAGCCGAGGCGCGGATAGTCGTTGTACTTCGCCTGATAGGCCTTCAGGAAGGCGTCGTGCTCGGGCGACTTGATCGAGTACCAGGGATAGCCGGTGACGATCCAGCCCTCCGGAGTCTCCTCCTTGAGCGGATCGAGATACTCCGGCTCGCCGGTCAGGAAGCTGACCACCTTGCGATCCTTGAACAGGCCGCGGATGTTGCCTTCGCGGACCAGCTTCACGAGATCGGCGCCGAAGGTGACGTTGAGGATCGCTTCCGGATTGGCCGCGGCGACGGCCTGCACCACGGGGCCTGCGTCGATCTTGCCCTGCGGCGGCCACTGCTCGTCGACCCACTGGATGTCAGGGCGCTTCTCCGATAGCAGCTTCTTGAACACCGCGACCGCCGACTGGCCATATTCGTAGTTCGGCGCGATCGTCGCCCAGCGCTTCGCGGGCAGCTTGGCGGCCTCCTCGACCAGCATCGCCGCCTGCATGTAGTTCGACGGACGCAGGCGGAAGGTGTATTTGTTGCCCTTCGACCAGGTGATCGCGTCGGTCAGCGGTTCGGCCGCCAGGAAGAACACTTTCTTCTGGTTGGCGAAGTCGCTGACGGCGAGGCCGATGTTCGACAGGAACGTGCCGGCGAGCATCGCGACGTTCTCGCTCGACACCAGCTCGTTCGCCGCGGTCTGCGCATCGGCCGGCTTGCCGCTGTCGTCCTTGGAGACGACCACGAGCTTCTTGCCGTTGATGCCGCCGGCCGCGTTGACCTCCTCGACCGCGAGCTGCCAGCCCTTGCGGTAGGGCTCGGTGAATGCCGGCAGCAGCGAATAGCTGTTGATCTCGCCGATCTTGATGACGTCCTCGGCGCGAGCCGCGCCCGTCAATCCCGCGACGGCAAGGCCCAGGCCTGCCGCAAGCATCGTTCTCCGTTGCATTCCCTTAGCCTCCAATGTTGTTGTTCAAACTATCGTAGACCGTCGTCGCCCTTGATCTCGGCGACCGTGAGTCCGCCGACCCTTGGCAAGGGACGCCCGCTATCGGTGACGGCGAGCGCGACCATGATCTCGTTCGCGCGCGGCGCATCGTTGATCTGCACCTCCATGCCGTCGAAATGACTGCGCACGAAGGCGGCGTCCTTGTGCCCGAGCGGAATGTCGAGCGTGCAGCCGACGCCGCCGCGCTTCTTCGACGACGGGATCAGCGCGGCGCCCTTGCCGAGCACCTTGCGCACCGGCGCGCCCATCTTCGGATGCAGGATCGCTGCCGCATGCTCCAGCTCGCCCTCACTGCCGACGGCAGCGGCCTTGCCGTAACTATGCGCAGCCGGCCCCTCGATCCCGAGCGCAGCGACCGCGCGCTTGGCCAGCATCTCGCCGAGCTCCTCGCCGATCGCGATCAGCGGCGACAAATCCTCGACATAGCGGCCGGCGAACGGGTTCTCGATGACGGCGATGGCCGCGGCCCGCCGCGTTGGCGGCGAGACCGGCCGGCCCATCTCCTGATGAACCTCCTCGACCACGGTCACGATCTTGCGGATGACGGCGCTCATCGTTGGCAGTCCCTCATGTTCCAGCCCATCATGCATCAAACCTCACGCCGCTGCCGCCCGCAACTGCGCCGGACGGTGGATCTCGACCGCACGCGTTCCGGCAACGCGCATCGCCCCGCAGAGCTGCAGCACGGCGCCCTCGATCAGGCCGTCCGACAGCAAGGCTTGCGCAACTTGCTCGCCCGCGGCGAGCGCGGTCGCCACGTCAGCATCATTCAACGCGCCGACCTCGCAGGTGACGAGACGATAACCGAGATCACTGTCCGGCTGCAGCTCACAGGCGGGACGGCGAAGCACGGCCGGATGTCCGGGAAGATCGACGGCATTCGCAATCACGGTCGCGGCAGCGTCGGCCTGCGCAGCGCCGCGCGCCAAAACCGTGACGGCATCCGCGATCCCAAGCGAGAAGCTGCGCCCACGACGTCCCGAGGTAGCAATTCCGCGAGCAGCATCCTCGGAGCGAAGCGTCAGGCTGCGCATCACGCCATTGGCGTCCGGCCGGTCCATCAGCCCGACGCTGAAGGCGGCGTCATCCTGCAGATGCAGCGCGATGTCGCCGCCATTGTTGACATAGGCACGCGGCAACGCCGCAGCCGCCAGCATCGCGCCGAGAATTTCTTCAGCGACCGCTCCTGCCACCGCCGCCATCGGGGTGATGAACATGTCGGCGGCGAACGGCGCCACCGCGGCATGCATGCGGCGGGCGACGACACCATTCAGAAGACAACGATCCCGATCGGCGGCCTTGCGCAGGTCGGACAGTTCGGAACAGAGATCATCGAGCAGACCCGTGAAGCGCTCCGCGGCAGCCCGATAGGCCGCGCGAATGTCGGCCTCGGCGCCGTCGCCGCCGATGATCAGATCGATCGGCCCGTCCTGCAGATGCAGCCGGCGATCAGGCAGGACAGCGATCTGTGGCTGACGGCTCATGCGCCCGGCCCCGGCCACGGCAATTGGCGGATGTCCTTGCTGACGTCCTTCAGCGACGCCAGCGGCTGCACATAATCCATGTGGCCGCCGAGCGCCTCATAGTCGGACAGTTTCATGGTGAACTCGATCGGGGCCACCAGCGCCGGCGTCGGCACATAGCCGAAGGCGCCCGCCGGCATCTGCGTCACGTCGACCATGTAGGTGATGCCGCCGCCCGGCCAGACATAGACCGGCGCACCGCCCGAGGTCACGCGCGTCAGCGCATCCTTGACCGAGCGCGTCAGCCGCACCGGATTGTCAGTGACGCCCGCGCGCAGCGAGCCGCCGGCACCGGCCATGAACAGCACGGTGCACAGCGCCGGCTCGCAATTCTCCTGGATGCGCTCGACCGAGAACTGCAGTTCCGGCGGCATGTCGCGCTGCACTGGCTTCAGGCTGTCGTCGAGCACGTAGTAGCCGGCATGCTCGCCGGTGGTCGACACCATCAGCAGCGTCGTGCCCGGCTTCGCCGTCTTCGGATCGAACGGTCCGAGAATCGCTAACGGATCGGAAATGTCGGTGCCGCCCCAGCCGGTGCCGGGTTGCGCGACCTGGAAATAGCGGCCCGGGGTCGAGCGCCGCCCCTTCATCTTGATGCCGGTCGCCGCGATGTCGAGCAGTTTGCCGGCCTGGTGTTCCGACAGCACACCGGTGATGTGGTCGTCGACCACCACGACCTCGTCGACCTTGCCCTGCCACTGCTTGGCGAACATGCCGATCGTGGCCGAGCCGCAGCCGACCCGCATGCGCTCTTCCTTGACGCCGTTCACAATCGGCGGCTGCCCCGCCTGCACGATCACGCTGGCGCCGCCGTCGATGGTGAGCTCGACCGCCTTGCGGTTGCTGAGGTCCATCAGCGCATCGCAGGTGACGCGCCCCTCCTTCTTGGAACCGCCGGTGAGGTGATGCACGCCGCCGAGCGACAGCATCTGCGAGCCGTATTCGCTGGTCGTCACATGCCCGACGGCCTCGCCGTCGACCCGCACCGTCGCTGCCTCGGGCCCGAGATAGCGATCGGTGTCGATCTTCACCTTGACGCCGCAATAGCTGAAGATGCCCTCGGTCACGACCGTGACCATGTCGACGCCTTCGACCTGCGACGACACGATGAAGGGCGCGGGCTTGTAATCCGGATAGGTGGTGCCGGCGCCGATCGCGGTGACGAACAGCTCGGGCTGGTGCACGATCTTGCCGTCCCAGTCGCCGCTGGCCTGGAACGGCACCAGCTTGCCGCCATGCGACACCGTGCGCTCCAGCAGGATATGCGGATCGACGCGCACCAGCACCCCGTCCTGATTGGCGTAGCGATCGCAGGCCCCTGCGGCACCCGGCTTGATGTAGCACATCACCGGACAGGCATCGCAGCGGATCTTGTCCCCTGCAGCGTCGCTCGCCGTCTCAGTCACCATGCGGAGATGCCCATCTTGAAGCGGAGGTCGCAGCCGCGGCCCGCACCGCGGTAATTCGTTCGTACACGAATGATGTCGCGCCCCTCTGCCGACTGTCAAGCGTTGCCGCACCCGAAAGGCACGTTTGCCGGATAAACGATCAGTTTGCCCTGCACAATGACGACAAATCGTGCACGCACTGCAGCGCAAAACGTGGCACTTGCATGTTAGTACACAAACGATACGCTCCGGGCGATCGCGATTTCATCCTCGTTAACGATAGCATAGCAGACGGCAAAAGGGCATGACGCCAGCAA
Organism: Bradyrhizobium sp. HKCCYLS2038; assembly: GCF_051167655.1. NCBI lineage: Bacteria > Pseudomonadati > Pseudomonadota > Alphaproteobacteria > Hyphomicrobiales > Nitrobacteraceae > Bradyrhizobium > Bradyrhizobium sp. HKCCYLS2038. Next base: position 637,742 of record NZ_JBNPTM010000005.1, read on the forward strand.
CGATTCGGCTGACCGTGAACGGACAGGCGCATGACGTCGCTGCCGGGCCGGACACGATCCTGCTCCACGTGCTGCGCAACGACCTCGCCCTGAACGGCCCGAAATATGGCTGCGGTCTCGGCGAATGCGGCGCCTGCACGGTGCTGATCGACGGCCGCGCCGCCCGCGCCTGCGTCATTCCGATCGAAGGCTGCGTCGGTCGCAGCATCACGACGCTGGAAGGACTTGGCTCGCGCGAACAGCCCGATCCGGTGCAGCAGGCCTTCATCGCCGAGCAGGCCGCGCAATGCGGCTATTGCCTCAACGGCATGATCATGACGACCAAGGCGCTGCTCGCGATCAAGCCCGATCCGTCGCTCGACGAGATCAAGCAGGCGCTGCGCTACAATCTCTGCCGCTGCGGCGCGCATGTCGAAATCCTCCGCGCCGCGATGCGCGCAGCCGGCCACACGCTCGAGGCGCTGGACTGATGGCCGACCGCGTCGAACAACCTGCGGATCATCCGCGCGGCGTATTGACGGTGGAGCGTCGCGTCGGCGACGGGTCGTCGGAAACCTTCATCAGAATCACCCGGGACGGCGAGGTCTCGGCCTTCAACGGCCATGTCGATCTCGGCACCGGCATCCGCACCGCCCTGGGACAGATCGTCGCGGAGGAACTCGACGTATCGTTCGCCCGCGTCGTGGTCGTGCTCGGCGACACCGCCGTCGTGCCGAACCAGGGCGCGACCATCGCCAGCGAAACCATCCAGATCACCGCAGTGCCGCTGCGCAAGGCGGCGGCGCAGGCACGCGCCTTCCTGCTGGCGCGGGCCGCGGCGCAGCTTGGACGTGCTGAAAGCGATCTGACGATCGAGGACGGTCTGGTCCGCGGTCCCGACAACCGCGTGCTCAGTTATGGCGAGTTGATCGGCGACGATGCGATCCGCCTCGATCTTGCCGAGGACATCGCCGTCAAAGCGGTGGACGACTATCAGATCGTCGGCCGCTCGGTGCCGCGCGTCGACCTTCCGGCGAAGGCGACCGGCGAACTCACTTACGTGCACGACGTCCGCGTGCCCGACATGCTGCACGGCCGTGTCGTTCGCCCGCCCTATGTCGGCGTCGATGCCGGCCCGTTCATCGGCACCAGCCTGATCGGTGTCGACAAGGAGTCGGTCCGCGACGTTCCAGGTCTGGTGGACGTCGTCGTGATCGGCGATTTCATCGGCGTCGTCGCGGAGCGCGAGGAAAATGCGATCCTCGCCGCCGAGCGGCTGAAGGTGAGCTGGAAGCCGGTGCCGACCTTGCGCGATCTGGATGACGTCGAGAACGCGCTGCGCGCCAATCCGTCCGAGCCGCGCCGGCTGCTCGACAAAGGCGATGTCGATGCCGCAATCGCCGGCGCCGCCAAGCCGATGCCGCGGACCTATCTCTGGCCGTATCAGATGCACGGCTCGATCGGGCCGTCCTGCGCGGTCGCTGACTATCGCGACGGCCAGATCCGGATCTATTCGGGCACGCAGAACCCGCACCTTCTGCGCACCGATCTCGCCAAGCTGATCGACTGCTCCGAGCATCAGATCGAGCTGATCCGGCTGGAAGCCGCCGGCTGCTACGGCCGCAACTGCGCCGACGACGTCACCGCCGATGCGCTCCTGCTGTCGCGCGCCGTCGGGCGTCCCGTGCGCGTGCAGTTGTCGCGCGAGCAGGAGCATCTGTGGGAGCCCAAGGGCACTGCGCAGCTGATGGACGTCAATGGCGGCCTCAATGCCGACGGCTCGGTGGCTGCCTATGAGTTCGCCACGCGCTATCCCTCGAACGGGGCGCCGACCCTGGCGCTGCTGCTGACCGGCCGCATTGCGCCGGAGCCGGCCATCTTCGAAATGGGCGACCGCACGGCGATCCCGCCCTACGACTACGACCACATGCGCGTCACCGCGCATGACATGCCGCCGATCGTCCGCGCCTCCTGGATCCGCGGCGTCTCCGCGCTGCCGAGCACATTCGCGCACGAATCCTATATCGACGAGCTCGCCGCCGAGGCGAAGGTCGATCCGATCGAATACCGGCTGCGCTATCTCAAGGACGAGCGCGCCCGCGATCTCGTCAACGCGGTGGCCGAGCGCGCTGGCTGGACGCCGCGTCCGGTGCGGCAGGAGAAGACGCCCGAGAACGATGTCGTGCACGGCCGTGGCTTTGCCTACGCGCTCTATGTCCACAGCAAGTTCCCCGGCTATGGCGCGGCATGGTCGGCCTGGATCGCCGATGTCGCTGTCAACACGACGACCGGCGACGTCAGCGTCACCCGCGTCATCGCCGGCCAGGATTCCGGGCTGATGATCAACCCGGACGGCGTGCGCCACCAGATCGAAGGCAACGTCATCCAATCGACCAGCCGCGCGCTGATGGAGGAGGTTCCGTTCGCGCGCGGCAAGGTCGCGGCGCGCGAATGGGGCGCCTATCCGATCATCACCTTCCCCGAGGTGCCCAAGATCGACGTGCTGATGCTGCCGAGGCCAGATCAGCCGCCGCTCGGCGTCGGCGAGTCCGCATCGGTGCCGAGCGCAGCCGCGATCGCCAACGCGATCTATGACGCCACCGGCGTGCGCTTGCGCGAGCCGCCATTCACGCCGGAACGCATTCTGCAGGGCCTGCGCGGCGAACAGGTCGAGCCGGTCAAGCCACAGCCCCTTCCCGCGCCGGATAAGCCAACGACGACCTGGCTCAAGCCGTTCGCCAAGCGCGGCGGTCTCGTCGCCGGCGCGGTCGCGGCCTGCGCCGCTGCGATCGGCGTCGCAACCGCGGTGCTGCCTTGGCGCGCCATCGCCCCGATCACGCGCCCCGATCCCTCGGTCTATTCGGCAACGACGATCGCCCGCGGCGAAGCGCTTGCCGCTCTCGGCAATTGCGCGGTTTGCCATACCGCGGATGGCGGCCTGATCAACGCCGGCGGCCGCGCGCTGGATACGCCGTTCGGCACGCTGTTCAGCACCAACATCACCCCGGATGCCGAGACCGGCATCGGCGCCTGGTCCTATCCCGCGTTCGAGCGCGCGATGCGCGAGGGCGTGCACCGCGACGGCAAGCAGCTCTATCCGGCATTCCCCTATACGCATTTCGCGCGCACCGATGATGCGGACCTGCAGGCGTTGTACGCCTATCTGATGGCACAGACGCCAGTGTGGCAGCAGGCGCCGGACAATCAGCTGCGCTTCCCGTTCAACCTGCGTCCGCTGGTCGCCGGCTGGAATGCGCTGTTTCACAGCTCTCAATCCTTCAAACCTGATCCGACAAAATCGGAGCAGTGGAATCGCGGCTTCTATCTCGTCGAGAGCCTCGGCCATTGCAGTGCCTGTCACTCGCCGCGCAACGCGCTCGGCGCCGAGCCACGCAACGCCTATCTAGCGGGGGGCTTCGCTGACGGTTGGGAAGCACCCGCGCTGAGCTCGCTCTCATCGGCGCCGATCCCGTGGACGGAAGACGAGCTCTACACCTATCTCCGCACTGGCCACTCCCGCTTTCACGGCGTGGCCGCAGGACCGATGGCGCCGATCGTCAAGGATCTCGCGACGCTGCCCGATACTGACATCCGCGCGATGGCGACCTATCTCGGCTCGTTTCAGGCGCCGTCGCCCGAGCCGGCGAAACTGGAGTCGATGGCTTCGGATCTCGAGGCGCGCACCAAGGTCACGTCTGCCTCGTCTCCGGCGGCCCGACTCTATCTCGGCGCCTGTGCCGTCTGTCACGAGGTCGGCGGCCTGCCGCTGTTCGGCAGCCGGCCGTCGCTGGCGCTCAACAGCAATCTGCACGGCGCCACGCCCGACAATCTGATCCAGGTGATCCTGCACGGCATCATGAAGCCGGCCTCGTCCGATCTCGGCTACATGCCCGCGTTCAAGGACCATCTGAGCGACGCGCAGCTCGCCGAGCTCGTCGGCTATCTGCGCAGCCAGTTCGCCCCGGACAAGCCGGCCTGGACGAACATCGATGCCGCCGTCACCCGCATCCGCTCGTCCCGGCTGCACTGAGACTACGAAACATGGACCACAAGGTATCAACATGAGTGCCCTGACCAACGCCATCGACATCCTGCGCTGCTTCTCGACCTCCCGGACCGACCTCTCCTTTGCCGACGTGCAGGTCATGACCGGCAAGCCGAAGAGCTCGACGTCCCGCCTGCTGCGCTCGCTGCGCGATTGCGGCCTGCTCGAGCAGGACCCGCGCAGCCGCCGCTACCGCCCGGGCCTGCTCGTGTTCGAGCTCGGGCGGCTGCATCGCGCCGATGACGACCTGATCGCTACCACCGAGCGCGAGCTGCGCGACGTCGGCGCGCGCGCCGTCCACACCGGCTAACTCATGCCAGCTCCGCGATCCTGATCACGCCGGCCTCCGCACCTTGTGCCTGCGCCGCAGCCATCGAGCCGCCGAGATCGATGCCGCGGCAGGCATTGTCGATGACAACGGCCGCGAAGCCGAGCCGCCGCGCATCCACGGCCGAATAGTGGACGCAGAAATCGGTCGCGAGCCCGGCCAAAAACACCCGCCTGAAACCGCGCTCGCGCAGATAGCCGGCAAGGCCGGTCGGCGTCGTCTTGTCGTTCTCGAAGAACGCCGAGTAGGAATCGATTCCGGGACGAAAACCCTTGCGGATGATCAGCTGCGCCTTGTCGGTCGCGAGGTCGCGGTGAAACGCCGCGCCCGGCGTGCCCTGGATGCAGTGATCCGGCCACAGCGTCTGCGGGCCGTAGGCCAGAGCGATGCTCTCGAACGGCGCCTTGCCCGGATGGCTGGAGGCGAATGAGCCATGGCCTGCGGGATGCCAGTCCTGGGTCAGAACGACCTGATCGAACCGCGCGCTCAGCCGGTTGATGACCGGCACGACCGCATCGCCGTCCGCCACCGCGAGCGCGCCGCCGGGACAGAAATCGTTCTGCACGTCGATGATGAGCAGCACGTCCTCGTTCGCCTTGATCTGCATGGTCGTCACATCCGCTTGCCAAAAACCCGGACAGCATGGCCGCGGCCGGCGGCGTTCTCAAGCCGCTCGTGTCCGGCCCAAAAAGCCAGCCCCTCCATTCCGGAATCCCTGCCCTGCGCGCCGGGACTGGAAATGCCCGGCGGCTGGTGGATTCTCTCGGCAGGAGAGATTCGCACGATGTCCGTCACCGTCACACGCCGCAACCCGATCCGCAGCCTCGAAGGCTGGGCCGTGGCAGCCTTGCGTGAGGCTGGCGCCGTGGTCGATTGCGACGAGCACGGCTGGATGCACGAGCGCGGCGACCCGTACGCCGTGGCCCGCGCGCTTCGCCTCGCTTGCGATGATCCGCCGCGCGGCGTCTCCCCTGCGGACGCGACCGCCGCGATCGAGCAGATCCTCGGCGCGATCGGCGACACCTGTCCTGAGTGTTCACCGCGCGGAGAGCGGTAAGAAGCGCCGGGATTCAAATAAGTGATTCCGCGACTACCTCGAGATGCTCTAGCCTGAGGCCTCGACCGGGAGAGGTCTCCATGCTGAAGCGTCCCACCGCGTGGCTGCTGCGCAAGCCCTGCCCGACCTGCGGCCGGCCGCTTGCGGTGCGCCACGGCAAGGGCGAGCGCCGTGAGCAGATCTGTCCCGCCTGCGACGGCCCCGACCCGCTGCACTCGCCGAGGGCGCTCGGCTGGGCCAAGGGCTCGCTGCGGCCGCCGCAGCGGCCGCAGAAGCATTAGCGCGCGAGCTTGCGCTCGACGGTCTTGCGGCTGTTGCCGACCTTCTTGACCGCCTTCTTCACAGCCTGGGCCGAGGGGCCGCTCTTCTCGGCTTCGTAGCGCACTTCGTAGTCCTGGCCGCCTGCGACGCGAGCGCGATCCTGCTTGCGTCCGCGCGCGGACTTCTTTGTCGTGGTCTTCGTCTTCGCTGCCATGGTGCATCTCCCTGTCAGCGCGCAACGCACGAGGAGTCGAAGCAGTTCCGCCGACAGAACAACTGAGAGGCATCGCGCCGGCGCGAGGCATCGCGCCGGCTACCCGATGTCGAACTTGACGCCCTGCGCCAGCGGCAGGCTGCGGCCGTAGTTCACGGTGTTGGTGGCGCGGCGCATATAGGCCTTCCACGAGTCCGAGCCGGACTCGCGGCCGCCGCCGGTCTCCTTCTCGCCACCGAATGCGCCGCCGATCTCGGCGCCGGAGGGGCCGATATTGACGTTGGCGATGCCGCAATCGGAGCCGCGCGACGACACGAACAGCTCGGCTTCGCGCAGATCATTGGTGAAGATCGACGACGACAGCCCCTGCGGCACCGCGTTGTGCAGCTCGATGACAGCATCGAGGTCGCGATACGGCATCACGTAGAGGATCGGCGCGAACGTCTCGCGCTCGACCGGACCGCCCTGGGCGGCGATCTCCACCAGCGCGGGACGGACATAATAGGCCTCGTCGCAGCCGCCGACCGCGACACGTTCACCGCCGAACACGCGTCCGCCGTGATCCCGCGCGGCGCTCAAGGCCGCCTGCATGACGTCATAGGCGCCGCGATCGATCAGCGGGCCGATCAGGGTGCCCGGCTCCAAGGGATTGCCGATCGCCACCGAGGCATAGGCCTGCTTCAGGCGCGGCACCAGTTGCTCATAAACGTCCGCATGCACGAACAGGCGGCGCAGGCTGGTGCAGCGCTGGCCGGCGGTGCCCATCGCCGCGAAGGCCACGGCGCGCAAGGTGAGATCGAGATCGGCCGAGGGCGCGACGATCGCGGCATTGTTGCCGCCGAGCTCCAGAATGGCGCGGGCGAAGCGGCCGGCGAGGCAGGCGCCGACGACGCGGCCCATCGCCGTCGAGCCGGTCGCCGACACCAGCGGCACCCTGTTATCGTCGACCAGCATCTCGCCGACATCGCGGCCGCCGAGCAAAAGGCCGGCGAGTCCGTCCGGCGCCTCGCCGCCGTCGCGGCGGAAGCGGTCGATCGCGCGCGCCAGCAGCGCGTCGGTCGCGAGCGCCGTCAGCGGAGTCTTCTCCGACGGCTTCCAGACGACGCTGTTGCCGCACACCAGCGCGATCGCAGCATTCCAGGCCCACACCGCGACGGGAAAGTTGAACGCCGAGATGACGCCGGTGACGCCCAGGGGATGCCACGTCTCCATCATGCGGTGCTCGGCGCGCTCGGTGGCGATGCTGAGACCATAGAGCTGGCGCGACAGGCCGACGGCGAAATCGCAGATGTCGATCATCTCCTGGACCTCGCCGAGCCCTTCGGAGACGATCTTGCCGGCCTCGATCGAAACCAGGCGGCCGAGTGCGGCCTTGTTGGCGCGCAGCTCCTCGCCGAGCAGCCGCACCAGCTCGCCGCGCTTCGGCGCCGGCAGCAGCCGCCACTGCAAAAACGCGGCATGGGCGTGGCCGATCACCGCAGTCGCATCGGCCCGGCTGTGGTCGTACACCGCGGCGAGCACCTCACCTGTGATCGGCGAGCGCGCGCTGCGCGGTCCCCCCTGCAGCCGCGCCGGCGCGACGCCTAGCGAGGTCAGGATGTCGGTGGCGTCAGCAGCGAGGCTGAGGGAATGTGCTTGTTGAGAGGACATATACAACTCCGGATATGTCTTGCGTGCCGGTGCGCGCAAAACGTCAAGGACGGTCCATCATGATCGCCCCCTGTAGATCATATCCCGCCGGAGGGCGCGAGCACCGGGCGCTGGGCAATCCGCCACTGCGCGTCCGTTCGTCTGCTCTTGAAAAGCGGCTTGGCGAAGTTCCCGGAACGTGACGGCACTCGCCGGGGCAGGACGTTCAGGACCCGTCGCCACTTGCCGGCACATGCAGGCGCGCATCGGTTCGATCCCGCGACGCCAATGCGCCCGAGGCTTGCAGGTCGATCGGCCCCCGGAGATCACGAGGGCGCAGGGAATGCCGGGCGCTGGCCGCAACCCATGGCCCGCCTGCAAACAAAAAGCAGGCGGCAGTCACCACAGGTTCAGCCGAACTCCGGCATTCCCTGCGCGATGGTCTTAACGCTTATATCGTGGTCTCCCCGGTGTACGGCTGTCTAGCCACCGTCGCCAGCAGGGATCATCATCCCCCCGCCGACTTGACGCCAGCACCGCGGCGTCAAGACCACACGACTTCACGTCCGCCAACTGCCGTTCGTCCGCACGTCCAAGACGCACTGCGGCAAGCCAGCGGCCATCGCCTCCCCGCCTCACGTGTCGTGACGATCGCGATACGCCCCTCGTGGCGAAGCAGGATGGACGGGAGTAGAGCATAGTTTCTGGAAACGCGAAAGTGTTTTTTTGGCAGGGTGGCCAGTCGATCCGGCGGATGCTACGACTTGGAGATGTCCAGCATGAGCACGCGCCCCCGTCCCCAGCGTCCCCCTTCCGCTTGGCGGATTGGGCCTTCATGCTGGCTTGGCGCATCGACAAGATGATCCAACCTCGTCCCCGCCGGGAACGGTGCTCCGGTCGGGCTATGCCCTCCTTCCGCTCCCGCCGGCGCTCTCTCATCCCGATTGTGCTGGGTTGTCACCTTGATTGTCGCCGCGCTGGCGCCATAGTCACCGGAGTTGTGCTAGAGTTCTGCTAGTTTCTTCGGCAGAAGAAGTATCGACGATGAATCCAAAAGAAACTAATTCCTTCCTCGAGAGAGCGAGGCACGGCGCGCTAATAGATCGGTGCGCCTGGATCGTTTTCTGGATTGCCCTGTGTCTTGGAGGTGTGTTCTCCATCCTTCCAATTCCGTCGATCTTCTTTCCGAAAGAATATTTCTGGATCACCGCTTTGGTTATCCCACTCGGGCTAACGCTGCTCGCATGGGCTATGTTTCAGTGGCTCAAGTGGCGGCTTCTCTAGACCACACTCATCGTCTTCCAGCGGGACGTTTTTGTATCTCGCGCGAAACGGCTAGACCTCTAGTACGATACTCGGAATGAGATACGTCGAGATTTTGAGTCACTGCGCGATTAAACATGCATTAGCAGCCGTTGCCCGCCGAAATCTGATCCCTCTGACGGCATGACCCAGGACGCCAAGCGGACGCCACGAGCGTTGCCGCCGCATGCTCCCTCATTGCACGGCAGAGCGGGTCTAGACCGCCTCGACGACCGCTCTCAGAGCCTCGGAAACCTTTATGGCGAGTGTCGAAAGCGCCTCGTTCTCGATGGCCTGCATCGAGGCGACGGGATTCACGGCGGCGACCTCGACCTTTCCACCGATCTCCTGGACGATGACGTTGCAGGGAAGCATGGTGCCGATCCTGCTCTCCGCCTGCAATGCCTCGTGCGCCAGCTTCGGATTGCAGGCGCCCAGAATGGTGTATGGCCGAAACTCCGCGCCGATCTTCTCGCGCAGCGTGGCCTGCACGTCGATGCGGGTCAGGACGCCAAAGCCGCGCGCCTTCAGCTCGGCCGTCACCCGCTCGATCGCGGCGTCGAACGGCAGATTGACCGCTTTGGCAAAGTAATAGGTCATGCTGGCCTCTTTCCGGCAGGTCTGCCGCTTCGACGCCGTTCGTCGCGGCGCTATCGGCATCGATCGAGGGCACTATCGCGCGCCCGTGCGGCGTGCACTTGATCGAGATCAGCGGAATCGCCGCAGGTGCCGGATGCACGCCCCCGCGCGGCCGGCCATCACGCCGATTTGAGGTCCGTCAGCGTGGGCCGTGCATGAACGTCTGCATTTCCTCCAGAGTCAGCTTGCCGTCCTTGTTGCTGTCCATCGCCTTGAAGATGCGCTCATGCGCCGCCTGGAATTCCTGCAGCGAGATCGTGCCGTCGCCGTCGGCGTCGACCAGCGCGAACACCATGCGCATCAGGGGCGGTCCCATGACGCTGCCGCCCATCGCGCCGCGTCCCATCATGCCCGGCATCTGTCCCATCATGCCGCCGCCCATCATCCCGCCCATTGGCGAACCAGTTCCCTGCGTGGTCGCGGGCGGCTGCATCTTCTGCTGATCCGGCGTCGTCTGGCTCTGCGCCAGCGCGGCGGCTGTGCCGCAAGTCAAAACGAGAGCCGATATCGTCAGTCGCAGGATGGGTCGGCGCATGGAAGCCTCCTCGAATGCGTCATCACGGCGCAACAAGCCGGCTCGCCGGAGATCGATCCTATGAGGACGCTTCACGATTCGGCCGGGCGCGATCACGTCACCGCGCATCGACATCCCACCGCTCCCAGGCGGTCCCGTGCATCTACGGCTTCTTGTCGTTGCCTCGACCGGTGGCGCGGCTCTTCAGCTTGCTGAGGTGGATCGTCGACCATGGCAGCCCCGCCAGCTCGCCGGCGAGTACGGCTGCTCGGAGCACGGGGAAGAGGGCTGTGAAGTTGGAGACCTGCCGGTCGAGGGGGTCCTCGATGCAGACTCGGCTGCAGTCCGGTCCTGCGAAGCGCCAGACGACCCGGTGAATGCCGACCGTCCTGCTGTCGATGCTGCCTTCAAACCGAAATGTCTGCGCATCTCGTCCTCCATCAACGCAAGCCCGACTCACGCCGAGCGTTGTCCCCGGATTCAATCCGAGCACGTACCTGCGGCTCAAGCACGAGGCATTGCGCGTTTACCCACAAGGTAGAGATGAAGCTCGCGCGGAACATGGCGGACCAGAGACATAATCTCGTCCACGAGCTTGGCCGGCACACGAACAGGAACAGTCAGGTTGCAGCGCACCAAGCATCCGTGTCATGTTGAAGGCAATGAATTACTTATTTATTGCAGTGTCGCAGAAACTCCCAACTCGACACGCATTTTGCAATTGTTCGCATACTCTAGCTAGCTGGACTGCGCAGCTTCGAGATACCATTTGGCTTTCTGCCAAAGAGGATCGTAATCGATACGGAAATCGAATTCCCATGGGTATTCCCGTGTATTCCGAATCCGTTGCAAAACGGCGTTGGCAGCGTCGGGATTTGCGAGCCGCCAGATCAGCTCCCTGCGGCCGTCGTGCGTCACTCGCGCCAAGAATCTTACACCATCGGCCTGCAACAACGCGTCATGAACTTCATCCTCAAAGCGAAATAACAAAGCCTGCTCCTCATCAGAGGGAAGGCAGTTCTGGCTCAAGCCTTCGCACAGCAAAAGCATTGACAGGTGCCAATTCAGCTCGCGTTTCGCCTGAACGCTTTTCAAAGACGAGTTGACGTTGGCAAATCCAGGAAGATCTCGCTGCCTGAACTCCACGAGGACATATTGGTCATCCGACGGCAAACCACCCATACGACCGGCAACCTTTCCTCTGCGCCTTACTTGCACCAGCCAAAATACGGCGCGCCCGGGCGCCTCGAATAAAGGATAGTGCAACCGCTCTCGCGTCTTACTTCAGGGGGGCAGTCCAGCACAGTCAGCGCCATTCCGACTGATGTCGCAGCAATTTCATTTTTCTCGTCTGAACTGCCACTGCTCGATCGGGAATGGTTTGGAAGCCGCCGTACCGTCAATTGTCAGAACGAGCGCTCGCGCTCCGCACTCACCGTTAGGCGCGGAAAGTGTGAACCGCACACGTGGCTGAGCGTACCACTCCCCCACCAACGCCTCCCACATTGGGCCAAAGGCGCGCAAAAATCTGATTCGATCAATGCTGACATCTTTTCCCATCACTCGAATTCTGGCCGCCCAAAAGTCTGCCCCGAATTGAGCCACCCAGATCGCACCACGATTAAAACTAAGCTGTTTGATTGGTTGATATGCAACCGATCCAACCTCTATTCGTTTTTTTGGTGGAAGTGGATCCTCCTCAACCATCCACTTGCTGTCTGATTTTATGAGGTTCGCGTAAAGTTGAGGCGCACGACATTTCTGCTCGTCTGCGTGGGTGGCCTCATTATAGAGACCAGCCAAAGCGAGAGGGATAACAAGCCTCAGATGGCCCATGGCGCGTAAGCTCATGTCAGCTCCCAGAACCAGATTGAAGTGAAGTCCAGCACCACACCCCCAATGGACATCGCAGCACCTGCATCATTTTCGTTCGAACCGCCACTGCTCGGTCACGAATGGTTTGGAAGCCGCCGTACCGTCAATTGTCAGAACGAGCGCTCGCGCTCCGCACTCACCGTCAGGCGCGGAAAGTGTGAACCGCACACGTGGCTGAGCGTACCACTCCCCCACCAACGCCTCCCACATTCTGGGGCTGCCTGCGTAGAGGAATCTGATTCGATCAAGGCTGACATCTTTTCCCACCACTCGAATTCTGGCCTCCCAAAAGTCTGCCCCGAATTGAGCCACCCAGAACGTACCACGATCAAAACTAAGCTGTTTGATTGGTTGATATGCAACCGATCCAACCTCTATTCGTTTTCTTGGTGGAAGTGGATCCTCCTCAACCGTCCACTTGCTGTCTGATTTCATGAGGTTCGCGTAAAGTTGAGGCGCACGACATTTCTGCTCGTCTGCGTGGGTAGCCTCGTTATAGAGACCAGCCAAAGCGAGCGGGATAACAAGCCTCAGATGGCCCATGGCGCGTAAGCTCATGTCAGCTCCCAGAACCAGATTTCGTTCGCCAATTCATATCCAGAGGCCGACTTTGAGCAGTTGCGGACACGGTGCATAAAACTCCCCTGTCGCGTCTCGCTTCAGGGGGCAGTCCAGCACTGTCACCGCACTTCGGATGGACATCGCAGCACTTGCATCATTTTCGTTTGAACTGCCACCGCCCCACCCCGAATGGTTTGGAAGCCGCCGTACTGTCAATTGTCAGAACGAGCGCTCGCGCTCCACAGTCGCCATCTGGCGCGGAAAGTGTGAACCGCACGCGTGGCTGAGCGTACAACTGCGTCATCACGGCGGACCACATTTCGGGACCGAGTGGACGCTGGAATCTGATTCGATCGAGGCTGACATCGTTCCCCACCACCCGAATCCTGGCCTTGTCGAAGTCTGTTCTGAATGGAGCCACCCAGATCGCACCACCTCGAACACTCAGCCGTTCAATGGGGTGAAATGCAACGGACCCCACCATTATTCTTTCTTCTGGTGACTCTGCCTCAACCTCCCATTCGCTGTCTGATTTCATCAGGTTTGCGTAAAGTTGAGGCGCACTACATTTCTGCTCGTTCGCTCGGGTGGCCTCGCTATGGAGACCAGCCAAAACGAGCAGGATAGCAAGCCTCATATGCGCCATGGTGCGTAAGCTCATTTCAGCTCCCAGAAACAGATTTCTTTCGCCAGTTCATATCCTGAGACTGACTTTGCGCCCCTTGAGGAGACAGTAACCTCCCGTGTCGTGCTGAATCACTGTCATCGAATGACTGCATTGTGCTCGGTTACTCGCTCCTCGGTGACTGAAACACCGTCCAGCGATCGTCCTTGAACAAATAGAGTGCGGATGACACGCGCAACTTACCGCTGGTTGCGTGCAGACGGGCGATGTTATCCGGCAGCCACTGCACCTTGGCTTCCTCGTTTGCCGGCGTGAACAAGAGTGCGCCGCGCTTGGGCACGGCGACCACGAGGCCTTCGGGATGCTCCCGCAGCAGATGCCGCCAGAACGCCCGATCGAGAACATAGCTGCTGTCGAGATCGGGAGACCTGCCCTCGACCTGCATCAATCCCATCTCCCAGGGCTTGGCGACCGGATCGCCGTAGACCCGCTTGATGTTGGCCACCGCCAGCGCGAGCGCTTCTGCCGGGGCGAGCCCCAGACGTGCGCGGTCCTGCGGCTTGGCGTTCGACATGAACTGAGGCCCATCAAAAACGAACCTGATCTGCATGTCGCCGAGCAACAGGAACGCGGCCAGTTCGAACTCGAACTCCCTGCCGTCGGAGAGCTTCAGTCGCCCCCTCCCCAGAGGCTCCAGCGTCTCGGAGTTCTGGTTGGCCCCGATCGCCTCCCTGACGACCACCATCAGGTTCTGCGCGCTCGTATCGACTTGAGCGCGCGCGCTTCCGATCATCAACAGCGCGATCGTCAGGACGAGGCCATGCAACCGGACGTCGCGAAGCCGATGTGACGAGGTGGATGGTTGCGAGCTGAATCGCAAGGTCTTGCTCTCTCGACTGTCCGCACGCGGCGGACGATAGCACGACCGTCGGGCCGGGAAAGGGCTGAGAGGCTGTTCGCTAGCGCGCGAGGGCGTGCCGAGCCATCACGGTTCGACTCGACCCGGTCCGTTGCGCACGATGGTCACCGGCGGCAGACCGACAATCTCGAAGGTCGACGAGGCGACCTCGATGCGGTTGGCTTCGAGTTCGGCGAGGATCTCGCGGTGCATGGCGTCTTTCAAGCGGCGCACCGACAGCGCGTCGGCGAGAAAACGCAGCGTCAGCTCGACCCAGTTGTCGGTCAGGCGGATGAAGACGACGGGATCGACGTCGGCGCTGCGGACGAAGTAGCGCGTCCGCATGCGCGCCAGCGCCTCGGCGCCGAGCCGCGCCTGCGTCGCCGCGTGCCGAGCGGCGGCGGCAAGCAGGATTTCCTCGGCCTTGGCGCGATCGGCCTTGTAGCCGATGGGAAGGCGAATCTCCTCCCAGATGAAGGGAAAGTCGCGCGTGTAGTTGTAGATCGGCTCGTCGAAGATCTTGTCGTTGGTGACGGTGACGATGCGCCCGGTGAACTGGCGGCTGCGCACCCATACCGCGGGCTCGGCCGATTGCACGTCGGGCGGCTCGCCCATCTCCATGATCGTGGTCTGGATAAAGCCGAGTGCGATGACGTCGCCGCGCACGCCGCCCATGGTGATGCGGTCGCCGACCGAGAAGGTGCGGCCGCGCAAGATCACCAGATAGCCGGCAATCGACGTGATCACCTTCTGCAGCGCGAAGGCGAGGCCGGCGGTGATCAGTCCGGCCGCGGTGGTCAGGCGCGCAGGATCGTCGAACCACACCGACAGCACGCTTAGGATCAGGAGAACGGCGATCGTCAGGCTCACGGCCTGATGACTCCAGAACGCGGCGCGCTCATGGCGCCGCTGCAGGGCGAACGAGATCACGAACGTGGCGGCGCGGCGCAGCAGCAGCGCTGCCACGACCAGCACCAGGGTCAGGACGAGCTTCTTGCCGTTCTCGGCGTTGAGACCGATCAGCGGGACGCCAAACAGATCCATGTCGTTCCGGCCCGTTGAGCTGAGAGATCGTGATGCCACCGACAAGACTGCTGCGGCCGGCTCTCGTTCCTGAACGGAGCCTTCGCCGCGGGAACCAACTGGACAGCGGCAGCACTCCGCGCCGCAGTTCAGGCGCCACCGACATTGGAGAGCGAGAAGGCGACCAGCAGCCCGAGCACGACGAGGCTGCCGGTGAGGTTCTGGTCGCCCTTCACAGCTTCGGGGATCATGGTGTTCACCACCATGGTCAGCAGGGCACCGGCCGCAACGGCGTTCACCGCGGCGACCAGTTGCGGCGGCGCACCGCCAAAGGCCGCGGCGCCGATGGCGGAGGCCAGCGCGGACAGCACAGCGATTGCCAGCCACAGACCGAAGATGTAGCTGCGGCTGCGCCCCGCCCTCTTCATGCCGAGCGCACTCGACAGCCCCTCCGGCAAGTTGGACAGAAAGATCGCCGCCAGCATCGCGAGGCTGACGCCCTGGCCCGCAAGCAGCCCGAGGCCGAGCACGATGCTTTCGGGAATGCCGTCGAGCAGCGAGCCGATTGCGATCACCAAGCCGCCGCCCTGCGAGGCATCCTGCTGCTCGCCGCCGGACTGCTTGCGGTGGTGGGCGCCGTTGCGCGAGACGAGCCAGTCGGCGAGCGCATAGGCGATGGAGCCCGCGATCGCGCCGCCGATGATCGGCAGGATGCCGCCCTCCTGATAGCCGTCCTCCAGCAGATCATAGGCCACGGCCGAGATCAGCACGCCGCAGCCGAACGACATGATGCCGGCAGTGGCCCAGCGCGGCAGCTTGATCACGAAAGCCAGCGCCGCCCCGACGATCAGAGAGGACGCACCGAGAAGGCCCCACAATCCTGCCGACAACCAGACCGGCATCAGATCCGCCTCTCGTGCACGCCAATCACCTGACAAGAACGACCGGCGCCGAGAGACGTTCCGAATAGCCAAGCTCGCAACCCGATCGATGTCGCTGCGCAAAGGCCGATCACCACGGCAGCCCGCCTAGGTCCAGGATTCCCGCACGCGGCGCCAACCCCATGTCGAACACGTAGGGGTCGGTGACGTCGAAACGGATGCGCCCGAGCTTTGGCTGTTCGACATGCACCTCGCCTGCGAACGCGTACCAGCCGAGGCGCTCGTAGAGAGGCGCGTGGCGTGGTTCGCAGAACAGCAGGCCGAAATCGACTGCATGCGTGTCCCTCATCTCGGTCACGGCACGGCGCATCAATTCGCCGGCGCGACCTCGTCCGCGGCAGTCGGCGCGCGTCGCAACGCCGCCGACGCCGCAGATCCTGACGGGATGCTCGTCGAGCCGCGCATCGCGCAGGAACAGACCGGCATGGGCGAGGACGTCGTCACGCCCATCCATGACGAGGATACGGCTGTGCGGATCGGCCCAGACCACGTCCTTCCACGGCAGGTCCGCCACGACGTCCGCCGGCCACACTGCGTCCAGAAGACCGCATGCCAGCCGCCACCCCTGCGCACCACTCATGATTTCGATGCGAATATCCATGATCAGCCAATTCCCTATGAGCTTGAGGAGCGGCGGCTCCAATCGTCCGCAGCTGCGTCATGGTGTCGTTCAGCGGAGGACGGGCCGGCGACGATCGCGCCGCCGGCCCGACGTTCAAGCCATTCCGAGCGCAAGCCGGATCGCGGCTTCGACGGGCGAATACGCACCGTCCTCACGGTCGAGGCTGATCGGCTCCCTCGGATGCAGCGGTGGCTGGGCGAGAAAGCGCGGCTCGCGGCCGCGGTGGATCTGCGCGGCATGGGACAGGAAGGGATGGCAGAGATAGACGTCGCCGGCCCGGCCGGTCGCGAGCGCATGCGGGCGCTCGAGGCTGGCGGAGAACTGGCTCAGTTCGTCGGCGGAGCGCCCCGCCTCGCCCGCCGGCTGCAGATATCTCGCGACGTCGAGATGCGAGCCGATCTTGATGCGCGTCGGCGCGTCTTGCTCACCGATGTCGGAGAACAGGAACAGCATCAGCAGCGCGCGGCCCTGCGACAGCCAGTTGACGCGCCATTGCGAGAAGCCGGGCTGCGCCGGCGTGCTGCACTCAGGTCCGGGAAAGCTGAGATCGACATGCCAGCCGGCGTCGCCGGGATCGTCGGGATGGGGAAAGCGCACCGGGAAGGTGCCGAGCCCCGGACGCGGACGCCAGCGTCCTGCTCCGACCAACTGATCGAAGGCGGCGTGGAGACGCGGCGTGTTGACGGCACGCTCGAACGGCTCGTCATGATATTGGCCGAGCCGGACGACCGGGCGCGTCCATGATGTCGGATCATCCGCGCGGCATGGCAGGTCGCGCCAGAGAATCGCGCGCGCCGCGTCCGCGAGCTCGCGGGAAAAGGCTTCCCCGACGCGGACGAAGCCGTCGCGGATGAACTGGTCGATCTGCGCGGGCGCAAGCGCGCGCGTCTGTCCTGCAGGCGTGGAATTGTCGGGCATGATTTGTCTCTCATCGCTTGGCCAAGCGAAAATCGCCGCTGATAGCGCGGTCATTGGCCGGTTCTGATCCTGGAAGACGCAAAGGTCTGCGTCTCGTCGAGCGCTCGCCTACGGGCGAGCCGCATCAACGGTTCAGGAAGAACACCGAAGCGATGGAAGCGATCATCATCATGGACGGAACGTTATCACTTGCGGTGACGCCAAGCAAGAAACCGGCTGGCGACGAGCATCGCCCATCCTATAATGCGGGCCGCATCCGCAACCAGGCAAGTAATGGCATGGCCGAGGCACACCGATCCAGCACCGCGCTCTGGGCGTCGATCCGGGACGAGGCGGAGCGCGCCGTCGCACGCGATCCGCTGTTCGGCCGCGCGCTGGCTGCTGCGGTCCTCGATCATCCGGATCTCGGCAGCGTGGTCGCGCATCAGATCGGGGCCCGCCTGGGCCGCAGCGAAGCCGCGGGCGGGCGGTTTGCGGCGATCGTCCTCGACGCATACGCAGCGACGCCCGAGCTGGTCGCTGCGGCGAGCCGAGATCTCAGCGCGATCGCTGTACATGATCCGGCGACGACCGCGCTGCTGCCGCCGCTGTTGAACTACAAGGGCTACATCGCGCTGCAGGCGCATCGGGTCGCGCATTGGCTCTGGAGCAACGCGCAGCCGGATCTCGCTCTGCTGCTCCAGGCCGACGCCTCCACTGCGCTGCAGGTGAGCATCCATCCCTCGGCCGAGATCGGGATGTCGGTGTTTCTCGATCATGCCACCGGCATCGTCATCGGCGCGCACAGCAGGATC
This sequence comes from Bradyrhizobium sp. HKCCYLS2038, assembly GCF_051167655.1. Lineage (NCBI taxonomy): Bacteria > Pseudomonadati > Pseudomonadota > Alphaproteobacteria > Hyphomicrobiales > Nitrobacteraceae > Bradyrhizobium > Bradyrhizobium sp. HKCCYLS2038. Next base: position 655,967 of record NZ_JBNPTM010000005.1, read on the forward strand.
GGCGACGACGTGACCATTCTGCAGAACGTCACACTCGGACGGCACGACACGCTGCCCGGCCGCGGCCCGCGGATCGGAAACGGCGTCCTGCTGTCATCGGGCGCGACCATCCTGGGCGATATCCATGTCGGTGACTTCGCCAAGGTCGGCGCCGGCGCGGTCGTGACGGCCGACGTGCCCGCCGGCTGCACCGCGGTGGGATCGCCGGCGCGGCTGACGAACTGCCCGGAGCGGTCGCGCGAGGCAGCAGCGTTGTGACACGCTGAGAGCGGCAAACACCATGGCCACAAACAAAGAGCCGCCCGCGGGCGGCTCGTCTTGAACTGATGTGTCGCGCTGATCTGGCGGACCGTCAGGCCGCCGCGCTCGCCGGCACAGCGCCGACACGCGGCTTCGCCTGCGCGAGATGCGTCTTCCAGGCTTCGATCGCCACCGCGAGCGAGGTGATCGCCCAGAACACCGGATACTCGAAGCCGCCGGTGTTCCAGGTCCAGCCGAACCCCTTCACGACCTGCAGCGCGTAGACCGCGAACAGCAGCAGCGCGGTGGCGCCGAGTGCGGCGAAGCGGGTGCAGATCCCGAGCACCAGGGCAATGCCGGCGGCGGATTCGGAGGCGGCCGCGATCACCACCCAGACCTCCGGCGGATGGAAGCCCGCCTTGGCGAAGAAGCCGGCGGTGGCGGCCGAGACCGTGCCGGCGGCGAACTTTCCAGCCACGTGCGGAAACAAAAACAAGCCGCAGATGATGCGAAGAATGTTCAGGCCATTCGACAAATCAAAATTGTCAGCCTTGATGCGGAAGTCGTCCTTGGTGAGCCACATTGCTCATCTCCTTTCTTTCGCCACCATGTTGCAGCGAAGGCAGGAGCGGCCATTGCGGCAAATCAATCGCGTTCGCAGAAAAACGCAGGACTGGGTTGCGTCACCGCAATACTGGCTGTCACAGGCTGCGTGCACTCGACCAATTGTTGTCGGACTTCGCGGCGTCGAGTGCGGCTGCCAGCTCGTCGATCCGGTAGGGCTTTGACAGGATCCGGACGCCCGCCTCGCGCGCGGTGTGCACGGCCGCTCCCGAATAGCCTGACGTCAGCAGGATCGGCATGTCGCCGCGGCGCTTCTGGATCTCGCGGGCGAGCTCGACGCCGTTCATGCCGCCGGGCATCATGACATCCGAGAACACCAGGTCGACCGTGCGCCCGTCGGCGAGCGCGCCGAGCGCCGCCGCCGCGCTGGATGCGCGGGTCACCTCGTAGCCCAATTGGCGCAGCATCTCGCTGACCAGGGCCGCGACCTCGTCGTCGTCCTCGACCAGGAGGATCCGGCCTTCGTCGCGATGACGCGGTCGCGGCCGATCGAAGTCGACGAGATGGTGCTGGTGCTCGGAAGCGCAATGGTGCGACCGCGGCAGGTACAATGCGATCGTGGTGCCGCGGCCGGGCTCGGACTCGATGCAGACGCTGCCGCGCGACTGCTTGACGAAGCCATAGACCTGGGCCAGCCCGAGGCCGGAGCCCTTGCCGATATCCTTGGTGGTGAAGAACGGCTCGAACACGCGCGCCCGGATCTCCTCGGTCATGCCGATGCCGGTGTCGACGACCGACAGGCGCACATAGTCGCCCGCGACCTCGTCATCCCGCCAGTTCGGCAGATTGTCCCCGCGGACCAAGATGGTGCCGCCGGTCGGCATCGCGTCGCGGGCATTGACGGCGAGGTTGAGCACCACCAGCTCGAGCTCGCCCGGATCGACCTCGACCGGCCACAGCGTCTCGGGGAAGTCGAACTGCACGTGCACGTCGCCGCGCAGGCTGCGGTCGAGCAGCTCGCGCATGCCGCCGATCTGGCGCGCGATATCGACCGGCTCGGGCCGCAGCTCCTGGCGGCGCGAGAACGCCAGCAGCTGCCGGGTCAGGCTGGCGCCGCGCTGCGCCGCCTGGATCATGCCGTCCATCAGGCGGCGGCGGCGCGCAGGGTCGGCCTGGCGGTCCAGCATGTCCAGGCCGCCGGAGATCACCATCAGCAGATTGTTGAAATCGTGCGCGACGCCGCCGGTCAGCCGGCCGATCGCCTCGATCTTCTGCGCCTGGCGCAGCGTCTCCTCGACACGCGTGCGCTCGGCCATCTCGACGCGAAGGTGCTCGTTGGATTCCGCCAGCGCGCGCGTCCGCTCGACGACGAGCCGCTCCAGCTGCTGCGCGGCCTGCTCGCGCGCCTCGATCAGCGCGCGGATCTCGTATTGGCGGCCGCGCGCCCGCATCGCCGATTGCACTGCGCTCAACAGCGTGATCGGCTGGATCGGCCGCTCGAGCAGCGAGACGTTGCGCAGCGAACGCACGAGATTGCGCCGCCACGCGACCACCGCAGGCTGCTCCCTGTGACTGGTCAATACGATGAACGGCAGGTCGGACCAGGCGGGCTGCCGCTCGACCCATCGCGTGAGCGGCAGCGTGTCCGCCGCGAACAGTCCCTCCTCGGCCACGACGACTGCGCCGACGCGGGAGTTCAACGCACCAATCAGCTCCGCCAGCGAGGTGCAGACCCCGGTGTCGAGCCGGGCATTGCGAAGCAGCTCGGCCGAGGCCGGACCGTCGCGTCCGATCGGCGCGAGCACGAGGACACGCTGGTCCCGCTCATTGCTCATCCTACGTGCCCATTCCTACGGTCCCAAATCTGGGATGGCCTCGCCGGAATAGCGCGGGTTGCCGAGAAAAATGCCGCTGAAGTCTGTCAGCGGCGGGCCGAGGGTAATGCCCGCGCTGCCCAGGCGAAATTCGCGGATGGTGTGCTCGTGCTTCCCGCTGCGCTTCTTGACCACCGACAGCGCCCGGCGCACCGTCCCCGCGACCTCGAAATAGCGCAGCATCAGCACGGAATCGCTGAGGTAGCTGATGTCGAGCGGCGTATCCATCGGCCCTATCAGGCCATGCTGCGCCAGCACAAGGATCGTCAGCACGCCCTGCTGGCCGAGATAGCTCAGCAACTCGTGCATCTGCAGGATCAGAAAGCGCTCGTCCGGCATAGCATTGAGGTAGCCGTTGAGACTGTCGATGATGATCACACGCGCCTGGTCACGCTCGACGCTCAGTCGGACGATGGCGCCGAACTCGCCCGGAGACAATTCGGCCGGATCGATCTGCTGGAAGCGTATGCGCCCGGACTCCATGTGTTTCTCGAGCGGCAGGCCCAGCGTTCGCGCGCGGGCCTCGACCGTGCCGCGCCCCTCATCGAAGGCGAAGAACACGGCGTGCTCGCCACGCTCGGCGGCCGCAATCGCATAGGACAGCGCCAGAGACGATTTGCCGACGCCGGCGGCGCCGATCAGCAGCGCATTGGTGCCGCGTTCGAGACCTCCTCCCAGCAGCTGGTCGAGCTGAGGGTTGCCGCTGGGGGTGACCTCTCCTGCGAACGGCCGGTGATGCTCCGCAGCGACGAGCCGCGGAAAGATCCGCAGGCCGCCTTCGGCGATGGTGAAATCATGGAAGCCGCCGCGGAACGAGATGCCTCGCATCTTGATCACGCGCAGGCGCCGGCGCTCCGAGCCATACGCGATCGCAAGCTGCTCCAGCATGACGACGCCATGCGCCACCGAATGAAGCTGCAAATCGTCCTGCGACGACGACAGATCGTCGAGCAGGATGACGGTGCAACGACGCTTGGCGAAGAAATGCTTCAACGCCAGGACTTGGCGCCGATAGCGCAGCGGACTCTGCGCCAGCAGCCGCAGTTCGGACAGGCTGTCGATCACGACGCGCGACGGATTGAGGCGCTCGACCTCCCTGAACATCAGTCCGGTGGTCTCGCTGAGCTCGACCTCGGCCGGATGGAAGACGGTGAGCTCGCGTTCCGGATCGAGCGTGGTCTCCGGCGGCACCAGTTCGAACACGTCGACGCCCGCCAATGACCAGCCGTGCCGCTCCGCAACGACCTCCAGCTCGCGTAGCGTCTCCGAGAGGGTGATGTACAGCACCCGTTCGCCAAGGCTCTCGCCCTTGAGAAGAAACTGAAGCGCGATGGTGGTCTTTCCGGTCCCGGGCCGCCCCTCGTAGAGATACAGCCGGTTGGGGTCGAGGCCGCCGCCGAGGATGTCGTCGAGACCATCACTCCCGGTGGAGATCCGCGGGAGACCCTTGGCCCCGACCGCCGGGCTGCCAAAAAGCTCCTCCGTCATTGAAAGGCTCCCTGATGAAATCAAGTGAGTAGCAAACGGTTCTCGCCGCTGACGCTAGGTCCGGTTGGCACAGGCCTCGCGGCGAGAGGACAAGGAACACAGTCGATAGGGGTGGGGTTCCGATGGAACCAACCTGAAAGGCAACATAACGGTTCCATCGATGGAACCGAGCGGCCTTGATCGGTTCAGCTCGATCGGGCGACCGTATCGGCCATGGCGGCTCCGCGCGCGCCGAGCGGCTTTTCAGGCCCGGTCGTGGTATCGCGCGCGGTCTGGTGCTCCAGCTCGGCATCGAGCTCAGCGCCAATCAGGATCACGATGGCCGAGATCCAGATCCAGGTCATGAAGCCGATCGCGGCGCCGAGCGAGCCATAGGTCGCATTGAAGCTGCCGAAATTCGCGGCATACCAGGAGAACAGCGCCGAGCCGCCGAGCCACAGCGCCGCCGCGAGCGCACTGCCCCAGCTGATCCAGCGCCATTTCGGCTCCTCGCGATCCGGGCCATAGCGATAGATCAAGGCAAGCCCCAGCGAGACGCAGACGAAGATCGCGGGCCAGCGTCCGATGCGCAGCAGCAGATCGGTCACGCCGGACAGGCCGACAGAGTTCAGCACGAGCGGCACCACGACGATCGCGGCGATGGCCACCAGCGCAAACAGGATCGCGCCGCCTGTGAACAGCAGCGAGATGGCATTGAGCTTGATGAAGCCCCTCCGCTCCGGCTCGCGATAGACGACGTTCAGCGTATCGAACAGCGACTTCATCGCCGCATTGGCGCTCCACAGCGAGATCGCGAGACTGACCAGGAAGGTCAGGCCCAACGCTTGGCTGCCTTTTGCCGAGACCCGCGCGAGTTGGTCGCGTGCGATGTCGATCGCGCCGCCCGGCATCAGGCCCTGCAACTGCTCGAGGTGTCCGGTTATTTTCGCCGGATCCGAAAACAGACCGTAGATCGCGACCAACGCCGCCAAGGCCGGGAAGATCGCCAGCAGCGTGTAGAACGTCATGCCCGCGGCGAGCGCGACGATCCTGTGCTCGCCGACGTTCTCGTAGACGCGAACCAGCACATCCTTCCAGCCGCGCGCCGGGATCTCCGATGGCGAATCGGCGAGCCGTCCGCGGCCATCATCGACAGCGCGCCGCGATACTGGAGTCGCGTTCCCCTGCTCTGTGCGAGAATCGAAATATTGAATCAGAAACGCCAGCCCCAGCAGCGCCAGCATGCCTCCGGTGCCCGGCCCGCGCGTGCGGCCGACGCCGAGCAGCCCCATCTTTTCCTGCTGTACGAGGTGCGACTTCCTGGATCGACCAAACATGGGGAGCATCCGCTGTTGCACGGTGGAGCAACCGAAGCGGTGGGCGAATGTTCCGGCTGCTGCCGTACAGACCCACGCGCGAGGCTTTCTCACGCGCGAGGCTTTCGACGCCCGCAGCCGCTGCTGCGCGAACAAACAAGTTTGCCATGCGATGCCGCGATAGGGACACAACAGTTAATGTTCGGGCCAGGAACGGGCTCACGCAAGCCCGCGTTGCTACGATACTTTCTAACGCAAGGACAAACACATGCGCCGTCTGTTATTTGCTTCGTTGTCCGCCACGGCCGTGCTGGCGGGTTTTGCCGCGATCTCCCCCGCTTCCGCCGCGCAGGACCGCTATTGCCTGCAGGGACGAAGCTGGGGCTATCCCGGCAACTGCCAGTTTTCCACCTATGAGCAATGTCGGGCCACCGCCTCCGGCACCGATGCTGACTGCGGCATCAACCCGGCCTATGCCTTTGCCCGCCAGCGCGGCCATCACCGCCGCTACTGACTCGTTCGGGCCGGGCGCGTATCCCATGGGCGTCGACTAGGATCTCATGACCTCATAAAGCGGCGTCGTCGTGACTGCCGCTTGCTAACATTGCCTGCGAGTTGCGCCGCAACGTGACGCAGCGCACGCTAGTCCCGTTGGCTCACATCGCATCAGACCCACCGGATCAGCGCAGCGCGTCGATGCTGCAACGCCACGTACTTTCCTCCTCCGGCGCCGATCGGCGAACGGAACATTGCGCGTTGTCCTGGCTTATACGGCCACGCGTCTCGAACCGGAGGAGGACATCATGGACGGACTGATTTATCTGATAGGCCTGATCGTTGTCGTCATGGCTATCCTGTCGTTCTTCGGCCTGCGCTGAGACGGCCGCCATGAGCATGGAAAGCACGCCGGTCACCACGTCCCCCATCGGTCGCGTGGCGACCGAGCGGTGGACGCTGCAATGGACGCCGGTCATTGCAGGAGCGCTCACCGCCGCCGCCGTGTCGTCGATCCTGATCAGCTTCGCGATCACCGTCGGACTGGGCGTCAGCTCCACTGCGCCAACCTGGCGCGACGCCTCGGTGGCGCTGTGGCTGCTCTCGGGCCTGTATCTCGTGCTGCAGGCCCTGGTCAGCTTCGGTTGCGGCGGCTACGTCACGGGACGCGTGCGCGCGCCCTATGATCTGGCCGAGAACTTGGCCGAGAGCGACGAGACCGAGAAGCGCGACGGCCTGCATGGTGTCGCCGCCTGGGCGCTCGCGGTGGTGCTCGGCACGGTGCTGGCCGCCATGGTCGCCTCCGCCGCCAGTCGTCCCAATCCGATGAGCACGCCGCCCACGGCCAATGAACCGTCGGTGCTGAGCTACGAGATCGACCATCTGTTCCGCGCCGCAAAGCGGGCCCCAGGTCCTGATCTCGCGCCGGCGCGCAGCGAGGCCGGCCGGATCCTGTTGACGGCGTCGAGCCACAGCGGCGTCAGCACCGACGATCGCAACTATTTGGTTCAGCTCGTCGGTGCGACGACTGGGCTCGCCGGACCCGACGCCGAGCGCCGCGTCGACACCACCATCGCCAACGCCAAGACCGCGTTGTCGCGATCGCGCGCGAGCACGACGATCCTCGCCTTCTCGGTCGCGACCGCGCTGCTGCTCGGTGCAATCGCGGCCTGGATGGGCGCCGAGAGCGGCGGACGGCACCGCGACGGCAAGCCGGTCTCCGGCTGGATGCTGCACGCCAACCGCTTCAGCCGGCGGCGCGACTTGTGGCGGCGGCCGGTGTCGATGCCGGAGTAAGCCGACGACCGATCAAGCAGACAACGGCCCGGTCGACGACCGGGCCGTTTTCATGTCCACCAGCTCACGCGAGATGAAAACTCATCAGGCGCGCATCCTCGCCATAGCTCTGCAGCTTGCCATCGCTTCCCAGCCGAACCGTGACGGCAAACCCCTGCTTCGCCCAGAACGGCGTCGAGCCGCTGACCGCCACCAGCGACAGCGATGGCAGTCCAAGCTCGCGCGCATGACGGACCAGTTGCCGGACGATCTCCGACGCGGCACCGCTGCCGCGCAATTCGGGCAGCAGAGCCAGATCATGGATGTAGTAGGTGGATACGTCGCCAGGCAGGCTGCCGATCAGGACGTTGAGCGCCGGAGGGCGGCCCAGCTCCCATGGATGGCTGATGACGTAGCCAGCGATCGTATCGCCGGCCATCGACAACACCCGGCAACCCGCGGGATGCAGCCGTAGACGTTCGGCGAATACGGCGTGATCCTCAGGAAAGTCGGGATGGACGCGCGCCGCGACTGCATCGACGCCGGCGAGATCGTCCGTCGCCATCGCACGCCATTGCCACCCGCCCCCGCCGGGTTGACCCCCGCTCACTTGCCACTCATTTGGCTAGCGCCAGCCAGCGCTCGCTGGCCGACACCGCGGCCGGCCACAAGGAGTCCACGGGCTGTCCCCGGTGCAGCGCCTTGCCGACCTCGCAGATCGACATGAACGCCGACGAGCGTGCCTCCTCGGTCTCGAGCGGCTGCTCGTCGCTCGGGCTGCGCACCAGCCCCATCAAGCCGTTCAACATCTGCAATGCCGCCTCAGGCGGCGCCGCCTGCGCCGACCGCAATGCCGCCACCACCTGCTCGGCCTTCTCCGTTTCGGTCACCCGCGCCTCTCCGCTTCGAACCACCCGAAAGTAGCAAGCCGGACGCAGCTCCGCAACGAGGTGGGAAAGCACCGACCGTGGGCGCCGGCTACTCTTTCGCCGTGCCGGGCTCTGCCATCTTGCGGTGCTGCTTGGCAAGCGTCTCGGCCGGCACGACATTGGCAACTGATGTCTGCAGCTTGTTCTTCATCCCGGTGACGACGTCGCTCTCGCCGTCCATCATCGCTTGAAAACCCTGCCGCGCCACGTCGCCGGCATCGTCCTTCTTCTCGGTGCCGACCTTGGTGTCCATCATGTCGGCGCGGCGGAAGAACTCGGTCTCGGTGGCGCCGGGCATCAGGCAGGTCACCGTGATCTCGGTGTCCTTCAGCTCCTCGCGCAACGCCAAGGAGAACGAGTTGAGGAACGACTTGCTGGCGTTGTAGATCGCCTGGAAGCTGCCGGGGATGAAGCCCGCGATCGATCCGGTGATCAGGATGCGGCCGGCGTTGCGAGCGCGCATGTCGTTGCCGATCCGGTGGATCAGTTCGACCGTGCCGGTGACATTGGTGTCGATGACGCGGCGAATGTCCTTGAGATCCTGGTCCAGGAAGGCGTGTCCGAGGCCGCGACCGGCGTTCGCCAGCAGTGCATCGACCGGCCTGCCCTTCACCGCCGCATAGAGCTTCTCGACGCCCTCGCTGGTAGCGAGATCGGCCTGCACCGCCTCAACCTTGCCACCCTCGGCACGCAGCGATGCAGCCGCCTGCTCGATCGCCGGCTCATCGGCGGCGATCAGGACATCGAAGCCGTCGTCCGCACAGCAGCGCGCGAGTTCCAGGCCGATTCCGGTCGAGGCGCCGGTGACGATTGCGAATTGGCCGGATGATGCCATGAGAGTCTCCACGATACGCGTGAGCCGATGATGTCCGGCCAATCGTACCGCCTCGCATTCGTTCCTGATTGAGCGTCCTCGACAATGTCAACGCGGCGGACGCCGGAACCCGTTAGGAACCGATCGAGCACGGCAGGATTGTACGTTCCGTTTTGATGGATCTCACCATGCGGATCGTCCTGGGTTTAGTCTGCATCGTGATGCTGTGCGGATGTCAGCGCGAGGAACGGCAGTTGCGGCTCGATCCGCCAACGGCTGCCGCGCTGGACGGAATCGCGCTGATGTCCAACAAGATCGGCGGCGCGCCGCCGCAGATCTATTTCGCGCTCGACCAGCCCTATGAGACCAACGCCTACAATCTCAGCCAGGGTAAGCGGCTCTATAGCTGGTTCGGCTGCAAAACCTGTCACGGCGATGGCCAGGGCGGCATTGGCCCGTCATTCCTCGACGGCTGGTGGTCCTACGGACCGGAGACGGTCTCGATCTTCGCCTCGATTCGCGACGGCCGTCCGCACGGCATGCCGGCGTTCAAGGACAAGATGACGACCGAGCAGATCTGGCAGCTCGCCGGCTACGTCCAGACCATCGGCGCCTATTCGGCGCGGACCGCCGCTCCCTCGCGCAATGACGACAAGCAGACGCGTCCTGCCGAAAATCGCGCGCCGGCCGCGATCCTGTTCAATGAGGGACCGGTGCCTGTCCATCCCGACCAGGGCCCAACGCCATGAGGCGGCTGTTCACGCGATTGCTGTCGTGCCTGCCGCTGCTCGCGCTCGGCGGCTGCAGTAACTGGCAATCGGCGCTCGACGTCCACGGTGCGGCGGCCGTCAGCCTCAAGCATCTCATCGTCCTGATCGTCGCGGTATGCTCGATCGTCTGGGCGCTGGTGATGGTCGCCATGATGCACGCGCTGTGGCGGCGCCGCGACGCGTGGCGGGCGCCGCTGGATCTGATCGCGCCGCGCGAACGCCGCATCGGCATGATTGTGACGATCTGCGTCGGGCTCACCGCGGTGATCATCGCCGGCTTCACGGTCGCAAGCTTCTTCACCACGCGCAGCATCAGCGTCGCCGGCCAGGACGATCTCACCATCCGCGTCGGCGGCTTGCAATGGTGGTGGAGCGTCGAGTATATCGGTCCCGATCCGGCACAGGGCTTCGTCGGCGCCAACGAGATCCATATCCCCGTCGGACGCAACGTCCGCCTGCTGCTGCAAGGCGACGACGTCATTCATTCGTTCTGGGTGCCGAGCCTGGCCGGGAAGCAGGATCTCATTCCCGGACGCACCAACGAGATCACCATCCGGGCCGACAGGCCGGGCACCTATCGCGGCCAATGCGCCGAGTTCTGCGGCCTGCAGCACGCGCATATGGGCGTCCTGGTGATTGCCGACAAACCCGAGGATTTTGCGAAATGGGCGGACGCACAGCGCGCTCCCGCCGCCACTGCAGATGACGAGGAGGTCGCCGCCGGCCGCGAAATGTTCATGCGCAAGCCTTGCGCCGGCTGTCACAGCGTCCGCGGCACCCTGGCCACTGCAACCAGTGGTCCCGACCTCACCCATGTCGGCAGCCGCGCCTTCATTGCAGCCGGCCTCCTGCCGACTTCGCGCGGCGCGCTCGCCGCATGGATCAGCGATCCGCAGACGCTCAAGCCCGGCAACAACATGCCGCTGGTGCCGCTGACGCCGGACGAGCTGCGCGCGGTGTCGGCCTATCTCGCGAGCCTGAAATGACCGAGACCATCACCCGCGCCCAGATCCTCGATACGACGCTGGACCGGCCCCGGCTGACGAGCCAGCTCGCTAAGACCTGGAAGACCGAGCGCGGCCTGTGGGGCGCGCTGTCGACCGTCGATCACAAGATCATCGGCCGCCGCTACATCACAACCGCCTTCGTCTTTCTCCTGCTCGGCGGCGTGCTCGCCATCCTGATCCGGTTGCAGCTCGCAAATCCCGAAGGACGCATCCTCGGCCCCGACCGCTACAACCAGATCTTCACGATGCATGGCGCGAACATGATGTTCCTGTTTGCCGTGCCCGTGATGGAGGCGATGGGCGTGTATCTGGTGCCGCTGATGGTCGGCACCCGCAACATCGCCTTCCCGCGCCTCAATGCGTTCTCCTACTGGATGTTTCTGGCCGGCGGCCTCGTGCTGTGGATCGCGTTTGCGTTGGACATGGGGCCCGATGTCGGCTGGTTCGCCTATGTGCCGCTGTCCGGGCCGCAATACGCGCCGGGCAAGCGCGCCGACATCTGGGCGCAGATGATCACCTTCACCGAAGTCGCGGCGCTGGCGGTCGCGGTCGAGATCGTCGTGACCGTGTTCAAGCAGCGCGCGCCCGGCATGTCGCTCGACCGCATCCCGCTGTTCGTCTGGGCGATGCTGGTGACGTCCTTCGTCGTGATCATGGCGATGCCAGCGATCATGGTGGCAAGCACAAGCCTCATTCTCGACCGTCTCGTCGGCACGCACTTCTTCAATCCAGCCGAGGGCGGTGACGTTCTGTTGTGGCAGCATCTGTTCTGGTTCTTCGGCCATCCCGAGGTCTACATCATCTTCCTGCCAGCTGTCGGCATGGTCTCGACGCTGGTCGCGACGTTCTCGCGCCGCCCCGTGTTCGGCTATCTGCCGCTGGTCGCAGCGCTGATCGGTACCGGCATTCTCGCCTTCGGCCTGTGGGTGCACCACATGTTCACGACCGGCCTGCCGCGGCTCGGCGAGAGCTTCTTCACGGCGTCCAGCATGGCGATCGCGATTCCCTCCGGGATTCAGATCTTCTGCTGGATCGCGACCTTGTGGGACGGCCGGCCGGTGTTCAAGACGCCGCTGCTGTTCGTGATCGGCTTCATCGTCACCTTCGTGATCGGCGGCCTCACCGGCGTGATGGTCGCCTCGGTGCCGTTCGACACCCAGGTGCACGACACCTATTTCGTCGTCGCTCACTTCCATTACGTGCTGATCGGCGGCGCCGTGTTTCCGCTGCTCGGCGCGGTCTATTACTGGTTTCCCAAGTTCACGGGCCGGATGATGAGCGAGCGGCTCGGCCGCTGGGCGTTCGGGCTGATCTTCATCGGCTTCCACTGCACCTTCTTTCCGATGCACATCCTCGGCCTCGAGGGCATGCCGCGGCGGGTCTACACCTATCAGCCCGACCTGCCCTGGCATGGCCTCAACCTGTTCGCCAGCGCCAGCGCGGTTATCCTGTCGGCCGGCTTTCTCGTCTTCTTCATCGACGTCGTGTTGAGCGCCCGCACCGGCAATCTCGCCGGCGACAATCCATGGGACGCGCCGACGCTGGAATGGGCAACCTCGTCGCCGCCGCCGGCCTACAACTTCGCCCACATCCCGGTCGTGAGCGGCCCCGATCCGCTGTGGGAGCAGCCGGGCGCACTCGACGTCGCCAACGGGTTGCATACGGACCGGCGTGAGGTGCTGGTCACGACAATCACCACGGCGGAGGCGCAAGCGCGGGAATCCTCGCCGCAGAACTGCATCTGGCCGCTGTGGACGGCGATCGCCACCAGCGTGATGCTGGTGTGGTCGATCTTCTCGCCTTGGGCCGTCGTGTGGGGCTCGATCCCGATCGCGATCACGCTGATCGGCTGGTTCTGGCCCAAGGGCACGCCGGAGGACGAGGCATGAAGGAGCGCGTCGTCCTCGACCTGTCGAAGCTGCCGCTGCACGGGCTTGGATCGGCCAGCGTGACCTGGTGGGGCACGCTGGGATTCATGCTGATCGAGGGCACCGGCTTTGCGCTGGTGATTGCGGTCTATCTTTATCTCATGAGCCTCGCGCCGGTGTGGCCGCTCAATGCGAAGCCGCCGGATCTGCTACCGGGAACGCTGATGACCCTGGCGCTGGTGGCGAGCGTGATCCCCAACGTCATGCTGTCGCGCTGGGCGGCGCATCAGGATCTGCGCAAGGTGCGCATCGGCATGATCGTGATGTCCTTGCTCGGCATCGTGCCGGCGATCATTCGGGTCTTCGAGTTCGCGGCGCTCAACGTCAAATGGGATACGAACGCCTATGGCTCGATCGTGTGGACCCTGCTGGGACTGCACACCACGCACATCATCACCGACCTCGCCGACACCCTGGTGATGGCCGCCCTGATGTTCTCGGGGCATGCCGACAACCCGCGGCGCTATGGCGACGTCCAGGACAACGCGATGTATTGGAACTTTGTCGTCGCCGCGTGGCTTCCGATCTATGGCTGCATCTATTGGCTGGCGCGGACATGACGACACCGACGACCACGACGAAGCTCACAGCCTGGGCCGGCCTCATCATCGGTGGTCTTGGGTGGGCCGCGAACACCCAGCTCGGCGAGATGCTCGCGACGCCCGACTGCATCAGCCGGAGCCGGCCGTCAGCCATCATTTCGGCAGCGCTCCTGGCTGCGGTTCTGCTCGCAGCCGGGCTCTCGTGGTGGCTTGACGGCAAACCGTCGACCGGCGCGGACCGAACGCTTTCGTTCTCGTCGCGCCTCAGTGCGCTTACAGCTCTCCTGTTCGCCTTCGCATTGCTGATGCAGGCGGCCGCATCCATGGTGCTGAGCGGATGCGAGCGCTGATCACCCTTATGATCGCGCTCATGGCGCCGGCCGGCGCGGCCTGGGCCCATGGCGATGCGCCCGACGCCAATGGCGCGGCATGGACGTTCGACCCGTGGATCGTTACGCCCCTGCTCGCGGCGGCTTTGCTTTACCTCGCCGGTAGCGCGGCATTGGCGCGGCGCAGGCGATGCTCGAGGCCGGCGCGCGCGATTGCGTTCTGGAGCGGGTGGCTTACGCTCGCCGCGGCGCTGGTGTCGCCGCTGCACTGGCTCGGCGAGCATCTGTTCACCTTTCACATGGTCGAGCACGAGATCCTGATGGCGATCTCCGCGCCGCTGATCGTGGCCGCGCGTCCGCTCGGAACGCTGCTGTGGGCGTTGCCGCGCAGTGCGCGGCGGTGGAGCGGTCATGTCCTGAATCGTCCGCTGCTGCGGGGGACCTGGGCTTGGCTGGTGCGCGGCGGCAACGCCACGCTGCTGCACGGCGTCGCGATCTGGGCCTGGCACGTGCCGGCGCTGTTCGACGCGGCCGTCGAACAGGTCGCCCTGCACCGGCTGCAGCATGTGAGCTTCTTCGGCAGTGCCGTGCTGTTCTGGTGGGCGGTGCTGTGGCGGAGCGAGGCCGGCGCCGCCGCCTGGCACGTCGTGGTCACGATGCTGCATACGAGCGTGCTCGGCGCGCTGATGGCGCTGGCGCCGCGCGTGCTCTACGGCGCGCAAACCGCGACATCGGCGGCATGGGGCCTCACCCCGCTGGAAGACCAGCAACTCGCCGGGCTGATCATGTGGGTGCCGGCCGGAACGATTTATGCCGGCGCGGCGCTCTTTCTCATCGTGCTGTGGATCAAGAGGTCCAGCCGGAAAGCGAGGCAGTCCCATGTCCTCAATGCTGTCTAGATCGGTGCTCGTCGGCGCCGCCATTGTCGTCCTGCTCGCCGCGATCGCCGGTCCTGCTGCGATGGCATGGTCGTCCTCTCGGGAGAGCGAGCGCGCTGCGCGCGCCATGACCGGTGGCGACCCGGACCATGCTCCCGAACTGATGCGGCGCTATGGCTGTGCCGGATGCCACACCATCTCGGGCATCACGGGAGCCGATGGCCAGGTCGGGCCGCCCCTCACCGGCCTGCGCCAACGCGTCTACATCGGCGGCGTCGCCAACAACTCGCCGGACAATCTCGTGCAATGGATCGTGTCGCCGCAGACCTTCTCGCCGCGTACCGCGATGCCAGCGACCGGCATCACCGAAGCCGAAGCGCGCGACGTCGCGGCCTATCTGTATTCGCGTTGAGCCGCCTCACGGCTTCGGCGTCGGCCGTGCCGGCAGCGACTTGATGTAGGCCGCGATGGCGTCGCGATCGTGCTGCGGCAGCTGCGCGGTGTTGGTCACGACATCAGCCATCGACGAACCGACGCGGCCGTGGTCGGGCGTGTTGCCGGACTTGAGCAGCTCCGCAAGATCGGCTTGCGACCAGTGTCCAATGCGCGCCGGGGTGATGTTGGGATAGAACCCAGTGCCGGACGGATCCTGCCCGCCGGCGAAGCGCGTCTTGTCCTTGATGCCGCCGAACAGATCCCGCGACGAGTGGCACTCGTCGCAATGTCCGAGCGCTTCGACCAGGTAACGTCCGCGATTCCATGGCGCGTTGTGCAGCTGATCCGGCTTGATCTCGCCGGGACGGAAGTAGAGCAGCTTCCAGAATCCCACGAAGCGACGGATCTGGAACAGCAGGTACGGCACGTGCGGCGGCGCGCGGCCATGCACGGCCGGCAGTGTCCGAAGATAGGCCAGCAGATCGGCCACATCGGCCACGCTCATGTGCGAATAGCTCGGATACGGAAACACTGGGTAATAGTGATTGCCATCGGGTGAGACGCCGCTCAGCAGCGCGTTGGCCAGATCCTTCACCGTCCAGGCGCCGATCCCGTCCACGGGATCGCTCGAGATATTGGGCGCGCGGAACGTGCCGTAAGGCGAGGCCAGCGCGATGCCGCCGCCGAGCTTCAGGCGGTCCGACTGTCCCGGCGAGGCATGACAGGACGCGCAGTCGGCGGCGAGGAAGACCTGCTCGCCCTTCTTCGGGTCGCCGGCCTGATCCAGAAGGCCGGTCGCGTCCGCCGCGAACGCAGGCCGCGGCGCAGTGATCACCCAAGCAATCACCGCGCCCAACGCGATCAGGCACAGGCACGCCGCCGAGACCCAGGCCAAGAGTCGCTTCGACCGATGCGTCAACTCGCTTCGCTCCAACATCCGACGCGAGCGCAAACGCAAGGTAGCAGGCGAATGTTCCTGCCGAGGGAACGCGGAGCAGCGGTCCTTTTCTGGAACCTTAGGAACATTTGCCCCTGCCGGGCTTGAACAATTGAGCGTCGGGGCATCATCGCACCGCCGACCCGACAGGAGAGGATGAGACTGGAATGCAGGCAGGTTTTGCGTTCACGAAGTTGGCTGACCGGCTGACGAGCCTGCTGGAATTATCAAGCGAAGATCTTGATCTGCTGGCGAGGATGCCGAGTTCCGTTCGGAATGCCCTTCCCCACGAGGACGTCTGGCGCAAGGGCGATGAACCGTCCACGTGTTGCCTTCTGCTGCAGGGCTATTTGTGCTGGAAGGATATCGAAGCCGGCGCCGGCCAGATCACCGCGATCTACGTTCCCGGCGACGTGCCTGACCTCTATACGATCGTCTCACCGCGCGTGACCGCGCATCTCAGCGCCCTCAGCCCGGTCGTGGCCGCGTTCGTGCCGCACAGCTTCTTCCGCGATGCGCGCGCGCGATCCGTGCGGCTGGCGCATGCGCTGTCGCTGCTGATGCTGGCCGACATGGCGTCGCTGCGAACCTGGCTCACCAATCTCGGCAGCCGCGATTCACTCAGCCGGGTGGCGCACCTGATCTGCGAAATCACCGTGCGGCTGCGCGCCGTCGGTCTCGGGCGCGACCTGCGCTTCCCTTCGCCGTTCACGCAATCGGACCTGGCCGCGATCTGCGGCATCTCGCCGGTGCATGCCAACAGAACCATCCAGGATCTCCGCCGCAAGCAGCTGCTGCACTGGCACTCGCGCACGATCACGGTGACGAACTGGGACGGGCTGACGCGGCTGGCCGGCTTTCGTCCGGACTACCTGATGCTGCGTCAGACGCCGATGCTCGAGACAGCAGCCGCCGCGCAGCAGAGCACCGACCCACTCGGATCTCCGACACCCAACTGACGTATCGATCCGATGCTACGCGCGGCAACATGCAGGCCGCCTATCCACGGCGCCCGGACAGCTCTCCAGCGCGTGCAAGGCCTGATCAGGCGTCAGGTTCCGCCCGCCTTCGCCGTGGTGAGCGACTTCGCCATGTCGAGATGCTTCTGCAGCACCGGCACGGTCTGTTGCGCAAAGTCCGAGAGCGGAGATTTGGCCGCAGCTTGCTTTTTGTAAGCGGCGAGGTCCTTCTGGTGGTCGGTGACCATCGCTTTTGCAAAAGCCTTGTCGAAACGATCGCCCTGCATGCCATCCAGCTTGCTGTAGATCGCCAGCTGCTTCTTGCTCGGCTCGGACGGCACCTTCATGCCGTTCTGACTCGCCAGTTGCTGCGCCTTCTGCAGATGGTCGCCATGGTCCTGCTGCAGCGCCTGCCCGAACTGCTTCACCTGGTCGCTCTGCCCCTTCTGCTGCGCCAGCTTGCCCATGTTGACCTCGGACAGATCGCCCTCGATCGCTTCGGTCATGAAACGCTGGTCCTTGGCAGTGGATTGCCCTTTTGGCGCGGCCACGGCGCTACCGGCCATGATCAACGTCATGGCGCACGCGGCCGTGAAAGCCTGGATCGTTCTCACTCGATACGCACCGGTCATCCTGGTCATCGCTCATCTCCGGGTTGAAGCCTGACTGTCGCCAGAGCAAGAGTCCCGGTCGGCGATTGTTCCTATGACAGTGGCTGCCGCACTGATGCTTCTTCATGAGGCTTTCAGCTCGAAGTTCCCGCAATCACTCAAGCCGCGAGCGCCCCTGCCCCAGCGCCTGTGCAAGCACGTCGACCAGCGTCCCTCCCTGGGCCATGCTGCCGCGCCAGGCCACGATCTGATCAGGACGGATCAGTGCGAGATCGGCTTCGTAGAGATTGCGCAGTTCGCGCGGCGCGGTGACGATCTTCACATCGGCACGCGACTGCTGAATCGCGTCGCGCAGCTGATGCTCGTTTCCAGCACAGCCTTCGAACCGCAGCAGCGTCCATTCGAAGCCGAAGCGGTCATAAAGCGAGACATCCGGCTCCAGCCAGGCATGCGGCGCGCGGCCGCCGGGAAAGGCGCTCGGCACGTACACATTCGCAGCATCCGGCGGCGGCGCGGTGCCGTCCGAGACGATGACCGGCGAACCGTCGTAACGACCGCCGAAGGTGATGCCGGGGATGTTGAACTCGGCGCGCGCATGGCGGTCGAGATAGGCGCCGGCGATGCGACGCGCCTCTGCGCCCTCGTCCGTCGCGTCCTCGATCTCCGGCACCGCAGCGAACAGGCCGAGCGAATCCGCAAAGCGGCGCGCGTAATCGGTGTTGCGCAGCGCCACCGGACGGCGCTCGGCCTGGTAGCTGTCGAGCAGCGAGATCGGACTGAGGCCCTTGACGACGCTACCGAGCTTCCAGCCGAGATTGACGGCGTCCTCGATCGCCGTGTTGTAGCCGAGCCCGCCGGTCGGCGTGAACAGATGCGCCGCATCGCCGCCGAGGAACACCCGGCCACGCTGCATGCTCTCTGCGACCAGCGCATGACCTGCAGTCCATGTCAGATGCGACAGCACCTCGCACGGAATGGGCGCACCACAGGCGCGCTGGAACGCCGCCTTCGCATCGTCAGCAGTGATCGCGCTCTCATCCTCGCCGGGGCGCAGCTGAGTGTGGAAGGCGAACTCGTCACGCCCGTTCACCGACGCCATGAAGGCGCGGCGGTCGCGGTTGAAGCAGACATACATCCAGGCCTTGGCATGCGGGATGCTGGCATAGAACTCCGGCGAGCGGAGATAGACGGCGAGCATGCGGCCGCCCATGAAATCGCGCTGCACGCCGGTGCTGCCGCCATAGGAGATGCCGAGCGACTGGCGCACGGGGGAACGCGGACCGTCGGCGCCCACCAGAAACGCGGCGCTGACCTTCATCCGGGCGCCGTCGGAGAGCCGCTCCACCTCGGCCGCGATGCCGTCGTCATTGGCGACGTAACCAAGGAGCCGATGCCCGTAATGCAGCTGAATGCCCGCAAGCTCGCCGGCATGGCGGCGCAGGATCGCCTCGACGAATTTCTGCGACACGCGATGCGGCAGCTCGGCCGCGCTCCACGAGCCCGACAATCCCTTCACCAGCTCGGTCGCGCGCGCCGCCGACGGCAGCTGGAAACGCGCCAGCTCATGCGCCGTGTAGCGGGTGAAATAGGCGACATCGGTCGGATAGTCCGCGGGCAGGCCGGCACGACGGATCTCGTCGGCGAAGCCGAGGCGGCGGTAGTGCTCCATGGTCCGCGCCTGGGTGGCGTTGGCCTGCGGGTTGAAGGCCGTGCCCGGCTTCTCGTCGATCAGGATCGCAGACACGCCGCGGCGTCCGAGCTCGTTGGCGAGCATCAGCCCGCACGGCCCGCCGCCCACGATCAGGACGGAGGCGGTGAGAATGTCGGCCACGTCGCTTCTCCCTCGCGTTTGCAGGGGATGCTAGGGCGCGACACGAAATAGTCAAGCAACCTGACTATTATTCCTCCAGCGTATCGAAACGTGCGCCGTAGGCTCCTAGCCCTTGCACGATCGCGTCCATCGCAGCCTTGCCGAGTTCCTTGCGCATCTCGGCCTCGGCGACATCGACCGCGTCGCCAAAGGCCTGCAGCCATTCCAGCCCGGCCGGCGTGAAGCGGACGATGCGCGCGCGCCCATCGCGCGGATCAGCCTCGCGCGCGACCAGTCCCAACTCGGCGCATTGATCGACCAGCTCGCCCATCGCCTGCTTGCTCATCGACGCCCGCCGCGCCAGCTCGGTCAGCCGCGTGCCTTCGACGTCGAGATTGCGGGTGAGGCTGACATGCGCAATCCGCGTCTCGCCATGGCCGCCTTCGGCCATAAGCTCGAGCACGCGCGCCTCGAACCGCCGCACCGCATTGTTGAGCAGCCGGCCGATATTGGCATGGCGCCATGCCGTTCCGGTTCGCGCCGAAGGCGACATTTTGCGTGAGGATCTCGCATTCATTCTGGAGCACTCGCATCAAGGGCGATCAGCCCTGGCAGCCGTTCTTCGGATTCTGCCAACGGCTCATGTTGCACGCAAGCCGATCATTCTTCGGCCTGGTCATCGCCCTCATCCAGCTTCTTCATGCTCTCGAGAATCTTCAGCAGATAATGCAGCGCGTGCACCGTGTCGTTGACGGAAAAATCCTCCAGCACATGATCGTAATAGGCATGGATCTTCGGTAGCGCGAGCGTCTGCCAGACATGGCGTCCGGTCTCCGTCATCATCACGAGCCGTGATCTGCGGTCGCGCTCGTCCTGGGCAATCGTCACGTGTCCGTCTCGCTCCATGCGGCCGACGAGTCCGGCGAGGTTCTGCCGGCTGACCATGAGGTACTCGGCAAGGTCGCCGATGCTCATCCCGCTCAGGGCCTTGGGGCGGGACAGCGCGCCCAGTACGGCCCATTGCTGGGTCGTCAGTCCCTCCTCCTGAACGGCACGCGACCCCGTTTTATGCAACATATTAGCGCATTGATAGAGTCGAAAAAACAATCGGTTAGCCAACTGGATCTTCGTTTCCTGCGCGTTTCCGTCGAATGATACGGGATTATCCATGAACACTCCAGTTGCGCGCTCGATCATCGCATGCTAGATACGACAATATGTTGCATAAATAGTCGCTACTCAAGCGAAGATCGCGCAAAAAGGCGACTCCGGCAATTTCAATACGGGAGGATGTAAGGATGGCACGTTTCGACGGCAGGACGGTCATCGTGACCGGCGGCGGCGGTGGAATCGGAGGCGCGACATGTCGCCGGTTCGCAGCCGAGGGCGCCAAGGTCGCCGTGTTCGATCTGAACCCGGAAACGGCCGACGCGGTCGCGGCCGGGATTCGCAGCACCGGCCAAATTGCCGAGGCCTTTCGCTGCGACATCACCGACCGCGCAAGCGTCGATACGGCGCTCGCCGCGGCGGAGGCAAAGCTCGGCCCGATTGACGTTCTCGTCAACAATGCAGGCTGGGACATCTTCAAGCCATTCACCAAGACCGAGCCGAAGGACTGGGAGCGGCTGATCGCGATCAATCTGACCGGCGCTCTGCACATGCACCATGCCGTCCTGCCCGGCATGGCGGCGCGCAAGTCCGGCCGGATCGTGAACATTGCATCGGACGCGGCGCGGGTCGGCTCGTCCGGCGAGGCGGTCTATGCGGCCTGCAAGGGCGGGCTCGTCGCCTTTTCCAAGACGATCGCGCGCGAACACTCCCGCCACAACATCACGGTGAACGTCGTGTGCCCGGGACCGACGGATACGGCCCTGTTCGCCGACTACAAGCAGGGCGCCGGCAATCCGGAGAAGCTTGTCGAGGCCTTCACGCGCTCGATCCCGCTGGGACGCATCGGCCAGCCCGATGATCTGCCCGGCGCCATTCTGTTCTTCGCCAGCGATGATGCGGCGTTCGTGACCGGACAGGTGCTCAGCGTGTCCGGCGGACTGACAATGAACGGCTGAACAGGAAAAGACCGGAGGAACACCATGCAGTTTCAGGATCTGATCTATGAGGTCCGCAACGGCGTCGCCTGGATCATCATCAATCGTCCGGACAAGATGAACGCGTTTCGCGGCACGACCTGCGACGAGTTGATCAAGGCTCTTTACAAGGCGGGATACGACAAGGATGTCGGCTGCATCGTGCTCGCCGGCGCCGGCGACCGCGCCTTCTGTACCGGCGGAGACCAATCGGCTCACGACGGCAATTACGACGGACGCGGCACGATCGGCCTGCCGATGGAGGAGCTGCATACGGCCATTCGTGACGTTCCCAAGCCCGTCATCGCGCGCGTTCAGGGCTTTGCGATCGGTGGCGGCAACGTGCTGGCGACGATCTGCGACATGACGATCTGCTCGGAGAAGGCGATCTTCGGCCAGGTCGGTCCGAAAATGGGCTCGGTCGACCCGGGCTATGGGACCGCCTTCCTCGCCCGTGTCGTCGGCGAGAAGAAGGCGCGCGAGATCTGGTACATGTGCCGGCGCTATTCCGGCAAGGAGGCCGAGGCGATGGGCCTCGCAAACCTCTGCGTACCGCACGACGAGTTGGACCGGACGGTGCAGGCCTGGGGCGAGGAGCTCTGCGAACGCAGCCCGACGGCCATCGCCATCGCCAAGCGCTCCTTCAACATGGACACGGCGCACCAGGCCGGCATCGCCGGCATGGGGATGTATGCGCTGAAGCTCTATTACGACACCGAGGAATCCCGCGAGGGCGTGAAGGCACTCACCGAGAAGCGGAAACCGGAATTCCGGAAGTTCGTGAAGTAGCAGCACACACGGCATCGCCGGTGGCGATGCCGTGTCATGTGCCCCCGAGGCGGCTCCGGGGCGGAGCCGTGGCAACGCGACCAGATCGTGGAGGACATGCCGATGAATCCGTATCTCGACGAGGACCTCGTTGCGCTCGGCGACCAGGCGCGCCGCTTCGCATCAGACAGGCTCGCTCCCGGATTTCAGGAGCGCGACCGCACCCGCGTGCTCGATCGCGGCCTGATGAAGGAGATGGGCGCGATGGGCTTCATCGCGCCCGAACTGCCGGAGCAATATGGCGGCCTCGGCATGGCGACCCTCGCAGCCGGTGTCATCCACGAGGAGATTGCCCGGGCCGATCTCTCGATGTCCTACGTCAATCTGCTGGCCTCGCTGAACGGCCAGATCCTGTCACAGCACGGCAAGCCTGAGATCGTGACGCCGTGGCTCACGCGCCTTGTCGCCGGCGAGGCGCTGTTCGCCATCGCGCTCACCGAACCGCGCGGCGGATCCGACGCCGCCAATCTGCGCCTGCGGATCGAGCATGACGGCGACGGCTACATCGTCAACGGCGAGAAGACCTCGATCTCCGCCGCTGACCAGGCCGATGCGGCCGTCGTCTTCGGCCGAACCGGGACGGTCGAGTCCGGCGCGCATGGCGTGACCGCATTGCTGATCCCGCTCGACCTGCCTGGCGTCACGCGCTCGCGGTTCGACTGTCACGGCCAGCGCGCCATCGGACGCGGGTCGCTGTTTTTCGAGAACGTGCGTGTCCCCGGCTCGCACCGCCTGGGCGACGAGAACAAGGGCTTCGTGCAGGTCATGCAAGGGTTCGACTTCTCGCGTGCGCTGATCGGGCTTCAGGTGCTGGCGGTGGCGCGCGCGGCGCTCGATGAAACCTGGCAGCATGTCGCGCAGCGGCAGGCGTTCGGCAAGACCTTGTCGGCGTTCCAGGGCGTCTCGCATCCCCTGGCGGATGGCGATACGCAGGTCGAGGCTGCACGACTGCTGTGCCTGCAGGCGCTGTGGCTGAAGGACAAGGGCCTTCCCCATAGCGCCGAGGCGGCGATGTGCAAATGGTGGGCGCCGAAGCTTGCCTATGACGTGATCCATCAATGCCTGCTGATGCACGGCCATGGCGGCTATGACCGTGGCGTGATGGAGCAGCGGCTGCGCGATGTTCTCGGCTTCCAGATCGGTGACGGCACCGCGCAGATCATGAAGACGATCATCGCACGCGCGCGCGCAGGACGCTCGGCCGTGCCTGCTTGACATAAAGACAACGAACAAACGGGAGGGAAGCCATGGAATTCGACGCCGTCTTGCTTGGGCCGCGCCGCGCAGCCAGCATCGCCAATGGCTACTGGCACGACCGTACGATCAACGACGATCTCGATGCCTGCCTGGCGACATGCCCGGACAAGATCGCGTTGACCGCGGTTCGCCTCGACACCAACGATGTGCGCCGCTTCACCTATCGTGAGCTGGCGACTCTGGCGGACCGGATGGCGATCGGGCTGTCGCGTCTCGGCGTTCGCCGCAACGACGTCGTTGCCATGCAGCTCCCCAACTGGTGGCAATTCACGCTGCTCTATCTCGCCTGCAGCAGGATCGGCGCCGTCATCAACCCGCTGATGCCGATCTTCCGCGAGCGCGAGCTCAAGTTCATGCTCCGTCACGGCGACGCCAAGGTGGCGATCGTTCCGAAGATGTTTCGCAATTTCGATCATGAGGCGATGCTGAGGGGGCTCATGCCCGAGCTGCCGGCGCTGGCGCGCCTCGTCGTGGTCGGCGGCGGCGGCGCCGACGATTTCGATACGCTGTTGACGATCCCCGAATGGGAAAACGCCGCGGATGCGAAAGCCGTCCTCGGTTCGGACCGGCCCGGGCCCGACGACATCACCCAGCTCATCTATACGTCGGGAACGACCGGCGAGCCGAAGGGCGTGATGCATAGCGCGAACACGCTGATGGCCAACATCATTCCCTACGCCCAGCGCCTGAAGCTCGGCGCCGATGACGTCGTCCTGATGGCCTCCCCGATGGCCCATCAGACCGGCTTCATGTACGGCCTGATGATGCCGATCATGCTGAAGGCAAGCGCGATCCTGCAGGATGTCTGGGAGCCGAACCGGGCCGTGGACCTGATCCGCGCCGAGAAGGTAACCTTCACCATGGCGTCCACGCCGTTCCTGACCGATCTCACGCGCACGGTGTCCGAAGCCGGCAAGCAGGTCCCAACTCTGAAGACGTTCCTGTGTGCCGGCGCGCCGATTCCGGGCCCGCTGGCCGAGCAGGCGCAGGCGGGTCTTGGCGCCAAGATCGTCTCGGCCTGGGGCATGACCGAGAATGGCGCGGTCACGCTGATCAACCTCGATGACGACGACAAGCTCGCCTCCACCACCGACGGCTGCCCCCTCCCCGGCGTCGAGGTGAAGGTGGTGGATGCGGACGGCAGGCCGCTCCCGCCAGAGCAGACCGGCAAGCTGCTGGTGAGGGCCTGCTCCAATTTCGGCGGCTACCTCAAGCGGCCGCAATGGAACGGCACCGATGCCGAAGGCTGGTTCGACACCGGCGACCTCGCCTACATGACCGCTGCTGGCTACATCCGGATCAGCGGGCGCTCGAAGGACGTCATCATTCGCGGCGGGGAGAACATCCCGGTCGTCGAACTCGAGGCGCTGCTCTACAAGCATCCTTCCGTCGCGCAGGTTGCGATCGTGGCCTATCCCGACGAGCGCCTCGGCGAGCGCGCATGCGCGGTCGTCGTGCCCAGAGCCGGGCAGACCATCGACTTCGCCGGCATGGTGGAGTTTCTCAAGTCGCACAAGCTCGCGATCCAGTACATTCCCGAAAAGCTGATCGTGCGCGACGCGATGCCGGCGACGCCGTCCGGCAAGATCCAGAAATTCAGGCTGCGCGACATGCTCAAGGCCGGCGAGCTCTAGGCCCGGCTCGCCTTTTTTGAACCGGTCAATCGAACCGCGCTGACGGCGCGATGGAGGATGCGCGTGCAAGAGGAAGTCATACTCGTCGAACGCGAGGGACGCGTCGGCATCGTCACGCTCAACCGCCCGAAGGTAATGAATGCGCTCAACGACGAGCTGATGGACAGGCTCGGCGCAGCGTTGCTGGATCTGGACGCTGATGAAGCGATCGGCGCGATCGTGATCGCCGGGTCGGCACGGGCCTTCGCCGCCGGCGCCGATATCGCGGCGATGGCGGACTGGAGCTACAGCGACGTCTATAATTCCAACTTCATCACCCGCAACTGGGAAACGATCCGCCGGGTGCGGAAGCCCGTCATCGCCGCCGTTGCCGGGCTGGCGCTGGGCGGCGGATGCGAGCTGGCGCTGGCCTGCGACATCATCGTGGCAGGCCGCAGCGCCAAATTCGGCCTGCCGGAGATCAAGCTCGGCCTCCTGCCCGGCGCCGGCGGGACGCAGCGGCTTCCCCGCGCGATCGGCAAGGCGAAGGCCATGGACATGTGCCTGTCGGCCCGCACCCTCGATGCCGACGAAGCCGATCGCTACGGCCTGATCGCGCGGGTGGTCGACGACGAACAGCTTCGCGAGGAGACGATGCAGCTGGCCTCGACGATCGCCTCGTTCTCCACGCCAGCCCTGATGGCGCTCAAGGAATGCGTGAATCGTGCCTACGAGCAGACGCTGACGGAAGGAACCCTGTTCGAACGTCGCGAACTCCACGCCCGTTTCGCAACTGCGGATGCGCGCGAAGGCATGAAAGCGTTCATGGAGAAGCGCAAGCCCGTCTTCGTTCATCGCTAGCGAAGCAGGGCCTCGCTCAGCGGGATTTTTCGAGATCGGGAAAGCACAATCGGGAGTGCTTGAAAGAATGGTCGGAGCGGCAGGATTCGAACCTGCGACCCCTGCGTCCCGAACGTACGGAACAACCTCTAAGTCATTGATTTTTCTGACCTCGCAGGTCACATCATCTCGTTTTGTTCACGATCATTTCGCCTATTTCGTTGCGATTTCGTTGCGGCGTTCTCATGGGAAGCACCTCCAGGCCCAAATGAAAGCACCGCACCGACTCGCTCTTTGACACCCGCCCCTCGTTTGCAAGGCGCGAGCGCTCTTCCTCCGCCCAGGGCGTAACCACCGATGCCGGCAGTCGCTCGTGGCTCAGATTTGAGACAATGCGCTTATGCTCGACACCGTCACCGCCTTCCGCTCCAGCGCCAAGCATCACGCCGAGATCGCCTTCCTGTTCGAGGAGCAGCAGCGGCTGTCGTACTGGCTGACCGGCAAGCTACCGACGAATCCGCGTCGCCAACCAAATCAGGCGCCAGAACTCGGCCCTGCGCAAGGTGTCCCGCGTGCTGGAGCTGCAAGGCCACCGGCATCTCGCTGGAGACGGACGTCCACCGCGAGCCGCCGACGAGCATCAGACCATGCGCGTGAAGGCCTTCATCGAGATGTTGTCATTGGCCAACGCGACCGGTGCGATCCTTATGGCCGCGCGCTGCGGCCGAGCCAACGTTCCAGCCATGATGTGCTGCAGCGCGACCCGCCATGGCCGACCTCAAATAAATCAAGGCCACCACGAGATAGGCAACGTTGTAGAAGCCGATCCAGTTCGGACCGCTGGTCGAGGCCTTGGAGGCATTGCGCACGTCAAAGGTGCCGATAACCGCCAGCAGCGTGTCGAGAGCAGGAAGCCCGTCGCTAAATTGACCAGCCCGGTAACCACCGGGCGCAAGGTGTGCAGCAGCACAATCAGATGTATGCTGCGCGATAGCCGAGCCCGAGCGCTGGCGCCGTCTCCTCCTGTCCCGGCGGGATCGCCTGCAACCAGCCATCGACGACCTCGGCGACGTAGGCGGACCAGAACAGAGCCACCATGATTATCGCACGCGAAAGCTTGTCCATGGACTGCCCGGCCGAAAGCGCCATCGGCAGGATCAAGGTGGTAACATAAGACATCGCCGCCATCGGAATCGCGCGCTCTCACTTCGATTGTCGGCGCCCACACGTCGGATTTCCAAATGCGACCGAGGGCGCCACCGGAACGTGCGGCTTTTGACAGGCATATCTGGGGAGTAAGCGGTTGGGGCGGGAGGGATCGAACCTCCGAATGGCGGAATCAAAATCAGTTTGAATATTCAATCATCTCAGTGCCCGTTTGGAAAAAATCGCCGTATTGGCCACTAGAATTATCAATAGCTTAGCCGGAGTTTCCAAACGGATCTCGTGCAAAGAAATCGGCGAAACCAACTACAATGGAGGCGCTCTTCTCTCTTCCCATGCCGGAATGTGGCTTTACCGATCTCACGCACTAGCGTGCGCCAAGCAGCCGCCACGTTTTTCGAGGCCGCGCATGCACGCGCCGTAAAAATTTAAACTCTGCGCTTCCCACAGAAGCCGCTGATTAAGAGGCCAACGATCTAGCATGAAAGCTAATGTTCATTCCGACAACTGGACCGTCAGACCTGCAATGAACCCTCAGCAGATAATCTCGTTGTCGGAATGAAGTCTCGGTTGATAAGCGCAAAGAGGAGAGCTCATCGTCAATAGTCGAGGGTTGGAGTCAGGGTCCGCTATATGGCGAAACCCACTATTTTATCCGCCACCGACGACAGTGCGAGCTTAGTGCCAATGCGAAAGCTAGGCATGAAGTTCATAAACGGATCTCCGCAGTAAGGAGCAGCAGGGTCATATCCTTCAGGGCACATTCAAGCTGAGCGTCGTCGGCACAATTTTACCTCAATAGATGAGCCCATCAGGCTCCTATCGGCTAGTTTCGCGCGCGACGCTCCCGCCTCTCCAACATCCGGCCGAGGGCCAGCCCCTTCAACTCGGAAGAGCACAAAACCATCAAATTCTTGTTGGTCAGTTGACACACTACGTACTGACCCGGGGTTGGCTGTCCTCTAAGGCGCCACTTTATATTCGCTCACGCCCTTGCTACGAAACCGAGTGAAAGCCGATGCTGCAGCCAAACAACTCTCGTAACCGTTGTCGAGACTTCGGCGCCGAACCGTGCTTGTGCTTCCGTAAGGGTTCGATCTCGCTTCAGATGGTAGCCAGCGACAATAGCTGCGGACTACCCGGATCGATCGAGCACCATAGGTCGCTCGGACCGACGCTTATTGCGCCCCGATACACCTCCCCTTAACGGCCGGACCACTGAAGGGCAGATATAGCGGCTCACTATGAGCTCGCTCGATTCGGTAGTCTTGGATAATCAATGTAGCCCTCCGCACTTCCGCCGTAGAATGTGGCGGTGTCCCACTTGTTCAGAGGCGCTCCTTGCGCGAGTCGTTCGACCAAATCCGGGTTGGAGATAAACGGCCTTCCGAACGCAATCAAATCAGCAGCGTTTTTCGAAAGCGCCTCGGTGCCGAGCGCCAAATCATAGCCGTTGTTCGCGATATAGGCGCCCGAAAAGCACTTCCGTAGCGAAGCATAGTCGAACGTCGCCACATCGCGCGAACCACCCGCCACTCCCTCGATCACGTGAAGATAAACAAGATTTAGCGCATTCAGTCGTTTCGATATATATTCAAAAAGCGACTGAGGATTGGAGTCCGACATGTCATTTGCCGGCGACACCGGAGAAATGCGGACACCTGTGCGTTCGGGGCCAATCTCCCCCGCCACGGCCTCCGAGACTTCCAGCATGAGCCGTGCGCGATTCTCGATCGAACCACCCTAAGAATCCTGGCGCTCGTTTGCGCCGTCCCTGGCAAACTGGTCGAGAAGATAGCCGTTAGCCGCGTGAATCTCGACACCATCAAAACCTGCTTCACGGGCATTCAAGGCCGCTCGTTTGAACTGGTCGATGATCAACTGGATCTCGGCCAACTCTAAAGCTCGCGGCTCAGACACGTCCGCCAAGCTGCCGCCGATGAAGGTCTTGCTTCTGGCGCGAATCGCCGACGGCGCGACCGGCGGTGCTCCGCCTGGCTGCAAAGACGTGTGCGAGATCCTGCCGGTATGCCAGAGCTGAATGAAAATGCGCCCGCCCAACTCGTGCACGCGTTCGGTGACGTTGCGCCAGGCAGCGACCTGCTCCGCGGAATAGATTCCCGGCGTGTCCTGATAGCCTTGACCTTGCTGCGATACTTGGCTCGCTTCCGTAATCAGCAGGCCCGCGGAAGAACGCTGGCCGTAGTAATCGACCGCTAGCGGGTTTGCCAACATGAGGGGCGCTACCGCCCGACTTCGGGTCATGGGCGCCATAACGACGCGGTTGGGGAGGAGGTTCGGGCCCAGCCTGAACGGCTCAAGCAAGTTAGTTAAAGTGTTCATTCTCTCACCGATTGCGCATATTGAGGCTTACTTGGCCAACTGCCTTGCCTTCCGCTTGAGGGGCGGCCTCGCGTGTGTGCCGTCCTTTTCGGCGTACACTCCTCTGATCGTTCCGCCCCGCCCGCCAGACAAATTGCACGGTTGACTCTATTACTTGTTTATTGTTTAGCAAGTATTGCGATGCCGC
The DNA here is from genome assembly GCF_051167655.1 of Bradyrhizobium sp. HKCCYLS2038. Classification (NCBI taxonomy): domain Bacteria; kingdom Pseudomonadati; phylum Pseudomonadota; class Alphaproteobacteria; order Hyphomicrobiales; family Nitrobacteraceae; genus Bradyrhizobium; species Bradyrhizobium sp. HKCCYLS2038. Next base: position 685,463 of record NZ_JBNPTM010000005.1, read on the forward strand.
CTGCTCTATTCTCTGGGAGTTCGCGCCGCCGTGTCCGCGTCAAATTGGATCTGCGCATGACAGAAACGCCCGCATACGTGACCTATGAAATGCGAGGAAACATCGCAATCCTCAGCTTGAATCGGATCGATAAGCGGAATGCGCTCAGCAACCAGGTCGTCGAGGAAATTTCAGCTGCTGTGGAGCGAGCCCGAGGCGAAGCCGGAGCTGGGGTGATCTGCGGCAAGGGCGGCCACTTCTGCGCTGGGCTGGACCTCGCCGAACACAGGCTCAAGACGCCCTTTGAAGGCATGCGGAGCTCGCGTCGGTGGCATGAGGTCTTTGGTCAGATCGAGTTTGGCCCAATTCCTTGGTTTAGCGCGTTACATGGTGCTGTCATCGGAGGCGGCCTCGAATTGGCGGCTTCAACCCATGTTCGAGTGGCGGATAATACAGCGTTTTTCGCGTTGCCCGAAGGACAACGCGGAATATTCGTTGGCGGCGGCGGGTCAGTCCGAGCGGCTAGGCTGATGGGCGTTGCGCGAATGACCGATCTGATGCTGACGGGGCGAACAATCGACGCTCAACAAGCTGAAAGATGGAACATCGTGCAATATGTTGTACCCGCGGGGACGGCTCTGGACGCCGCATTCGATCTCGCCAAGCAGGCCGCCAGCAACGCAGAGCTATCGAACTATAGCATCCTCAACGGCTTGCCAAGGATTGCGGAAATGAGCCGCGATGACGGTCTTTTCGCTGAAAGCTTCATCTCGGCCTTCACTGCCACAAGCCCAGACGCTGAAGCTCGCATGACAGCCTTCCTCGATAAACAAGCGCGCAGGTCGAGCCCCGCGAAGGAAGCATGATGGAGTTCGCGTCGTCAATTCAGCACCGGCCGAACTTATGAAATCCTATTGCACATCAGTGATGCGGTCATCATTTACGCCCCAAGAGGAGCGCCATGTCGACTGATCCGATCGTCATCTCAGGCTCCGCACGAACGCCCATCGGGAGCTTCCAGGGAGCACTTTCGTCCCTCAGGGCGACGGATCTAGGGGCAGTGGCAGTGCGCGCGGCAACACAACGCGCGGGCGCAGCATTCACTGCCATCGACCGCATCTACATGGGATGCGTTCTCTCGGCGGCGCTGGGGCAAGCGCCCGCAAGACAAGCGGCTCTCGGCGCGGGCCTGTCAGAGTCGGTGCAAGCGACCACCGTGAACAAGATGTGCGGATCAGGAATGCAGGCAGCGATTATGGCCGTCGAGACTCTCCAGGCGAACGCTGCGGATATCATCGTGGCAGGGGGTATGGAGAGCATGACCAACGCGCCGTACGCGCTTCCTAAGCATCGTAGTGGCGCCCGGATAGGCCACGATCGTGTGATCGATACCATGATGATGGACGGACTCGAGGACGCTTACGAGCCTGGTAAGCCAATGGGCGCATTCGCTCAAGATACAGCCGACTCATACCGCTTTAGTCGCCAGATGCAAGATGCCTATGCGCTACGCTCCCTGGAACGCGCTCGGACGGCCATCGCCAGCGGAGCTTTTGCCGCAGAGATCGCGCCAGTCGCTGTGACTAATCGTACCGGTCCTGTTCTTGTCGATACTGACGAGCAGCCCGGTCACGCGCGACCCGAGAAGATTGCATCTCTCAAGCCCGCGTTCTCGAACAGCGGGACCATTACTGCCGCGAGTTCCGCCTCAATATCTGACGGCGCCGCCGCTCTCGTCCTGACGCGGCAAAGCGTTGCGCAAAGATTGGATCTGGCAGTGGCTGCGAGGGTTGTCGGCTGTGCAGCCCACGCGCAAGGTCCCGCGCTCTTTACGACAGCCCCGGTGGGGGCAATCGGCAAATTGCTCGCCGACATTGGTTGGACCGTCAATGACGTCGACCTTTTCGAAGTCAATGAAGCGTTTGCTGCGGTCGCCATGATTGCCGCGCATGACCTCGGAATTCAAGAAGACCGGCTGAATGTCAACGGAGGCGCGACGGCGCTGGGCCATCCGATTGGGGCGTCCGGTGCTCGCCTCATCGTGACGTTGCTGGCTGCTCTCAAGCACCGCGGCCTGCGCCGAGGCGTCGCCAGCCTGTGCATCGGCGGCGGAGAAGCGACCGCTATGGCTATCGAACTCATTTGAGGGATCCATTTCATGAATATCGAGGGCGTCTCGGCAATCATCACCGGCGGAGCATCCGGTCTGGGAGCGGCGACGGCGGAGCAGCTCGCTCGGGCAGGCGCTGAAATCGCCATTTTCGACCTCAACGCGTCCGAAGGAAATGAAACCGCTAAGCGGATTGGTGGCAGCTTCCACAAGGTCGACGTCGCCGACGATCAATCGGTCGCCGCAGGACTGGCTGCGGCCGAGGCCGCGCATGGGGTGGCGCGGATATTGGTCAACTGCGCTGGAGTCGCGCCAGCGATCCGGGTCGTTGCGAGAGACGGAACCCCTCATGGACTGGACGCCTTCCGCAAAGCGGTTGAGGTCAATCTGATCGGGAGCTTCAACACCATCACGAAATTTGCTGCGCGGCTCATCGCTGCGCGCATCGAGGGCGAAGAGGCTGGCGTGATTGTCAACACCGCGTCCGTCGCCGCCTATGATGGACAGATCGGACAAGCAGCCTACGCCGCCTCCAAGGGAGGCGTGGTGGGCATGACACTTCCGATCGCACGGGATCTCGCGCAGTATCGAATTCGAGTCATGACGATCGCCCCTGGCATTTTCCTGACGCCCATGCTCATGGGCCTACCGCAGGCCGCACAGGATAGCCTCGGCACCCAAGTTCCTCATCCATCCCGACTGGGCAAGCCGGTTGAGTATGCGCAGCTCGTCGACAGCATCATTGGAAATCCCATGCTCAACGGCGAGGTCATTCGCCTCGATGGCGCAATCCGAATGGCCCCTAAATAGCCGAGCGGCTATGGGATCCCCGGCATTCGCCAGAACTTAGCGGCAAACAAGATCCGAACCTGAAGTGAGTGCAAACATGGCCGAAGCTTACATCGTCGATGCTGTCCGTACCGCAGGCGGAAGGCGCAATGGTAAGCTAGCGGGATGGCATCCCGCCAACATGGGGGCCGAGGTCCTCGACGCGCTCATCGAACGGACTAACATCGATCCCGGCGCCATTGAGGACGTCATTCTCGGTTGCGTGACACAGGCCGGAGAGCAAGCATTCGCTCTGGCGCGAAATGTCGTCCTCGCCTCCCGCACGCTTCCCCAATCGGTGCCGGCGGTGACGATCGATCGTCAATGCGGCAGCTCTCAACAGGCGGTACAGTTCGCGGCCCAGGCCGTCATGTCGGGCACGCAGGACGTTGTGATCGCTGCCGGTGTCGAGAGCATGAGCCGTGTACCGATGTTCTCAAACATGTCATTTCATGCCCAGCAGGGTGTTGGAACGGGTCCACTTAGCGACCGGATCAAAGCCCGCTATGGGGTCGACGCATTCAGTCAATTCGATGGCGCCGAGATGATAGCGGCGAAATACGGATTCGATCGCGAGACTCTCGACCGCTTTGCGCTCGATAGCCATCGCAAGGCCGCAGCGGCTAGTGCCCGCGGGAACTTCCGAAGTGAGATCGTGCCACTCGCGATCGACGGTGGTTTCCATGAGATCGACGAAGGAATCCGCCGGGATGCTTCCCTTGACGCCATTGGCTCTGTGAAGCCGTTGAAGGAAGGCGGCGTAATATCTGCCGCCAATGCGAGCCAACTCTGCGATGGCGCGTCCGGTGCTCTAATCGTATCAGCGGAGGCACTGAAGCGCTTCAACCTCACCCCACTCGCACGCATCGTCAATTTGACGGTCACGGCCGGCGATCCAGTGATCATGCTTGAAGAACCCATCCCGGCCACGAAACGCGCTCTCGCCCGGGCCGGCATAAAGATCGAAGATATCGACCTTTTCGAAGTCAACGAAGCCTTCGCATCTGTCCCCCTGGCATGGCTTCAGGCGACAGGCGCCGATCCCGCCAAACTCAATATAAATGGAGGCGCTATCGCGCTAGGTCACCCGCTTGGTGCAAGCGGGACCAAGCTCATGGCGACACTGATTCATTCATTGAAAGCGCGCGGTGGGCGGTTTGGCCTTCAAACGATGTGTGAAGGTGGTGGCGTTGCCAATGTCACAATCCTAGAGGCTCTGTGATTTCATGACCCGTGCCCCACGCGTCCCAAAACGAAAATGGTCCGGCCGACGAGCAGCATCCGAGACGGCAATTCTTCAAAAAATCCAAAACCTTATTGAGCAGCAAGCAAATTCCGGGCGATTCTTGCGAAATCACTTGCTGAACGACCAACTAGTTGGTAGATTAGCCACGGAAGTCTGAAATCCCGTTCGAAGCCGGCCCTCAAGGTCCGGAAGCGATCCCCAGTTCTTTCTATCCCGCTGCTAATCCTCTCCGGAATCCACCGCTGGGCGAGCGATAGGTCAACCTTACAAGCAGAGACTACCGACTAGTCGGTATACGTTCAAGGAAAGCCATCAAGGCGCAGCTTCCCGAGAACCCTAACTCAAGCGCCGAGCAGACCACCAGGATCTTCAAATGCAAACGAGGCCCAACATGAATCGGCCAAGCTTTTTCAGGTCGTTGATCGTCGGCATGACGACTGCCGTCGTCATCAGCCACAGCCTGTCCTCCGCGTCCGCGGCTGGTCCGGCGGATCAAAGGATCAGTGTCCGTGGCACAGTGATCGCCCTCAATAGCAACAAGCTCGAGGTTAAGTCTCGCGACGGTACCAATATCATTGTCTCCCTTGCCCCTGGCTGGGCCGCGTCGGCGGTTGTGAAGGCAACGATCGAAGACATCAAGCCGGGCGGATATGTTGGCATCGCATCGCTTCCCACATCGGAAGGCGGCGATGGCGCACTAGAGGTCTTGATTTTTCCGCCTCCGCTGAAGGGCACCGCTGAAGGCAGCTTCGCGTATGATCTGAAGCCACGCAGCACGATGACAAATGCCACCGTGGCGGACGCGGTCAAGTCGGTCAGCGGCAGCGTGGTGACGGTGAACTTCCATGGTCAGGAGAAGAAGATATCGATCCCCCAAGGCACGCCGGTGGTCACGCTGGCACCGGCAACGCCAGACGACGTCAAGCCCGGCAGTGTGATTTTCATTCCCGCGTTAAAAGGGGCAGACGGATCCATCTCAGCCGGCAACGTGATCGTCGGTAAGGACGGCGTCGTCCCCCCGATGTGACATCCAAGGCCCGACCGTGCGCGCTTACGGTCGGGCTCCCCCCCAGTCATATGCAGACCGAACATGTATGCCGAGACAGATTCGCCCTCACCGCCCTTGATGCAACGGCGCCTTGTTTGGCGGCACTCTTTCATCGTGCGGCTGACCCATTGGATCAACCTGCTCTGCTTTGTGTTTCTCTTGCCGAGCGGACTTCAAATCTTTAACGCATATCCGCACCTGCATTTCGGCGCCTACGGCGCCGACACCGACCCAGCACTCGTCAGCGTCAGCGCGGAGCAGCATGCGGATGGACTGCGCGGATACCTCCGTATTGGCGCGGTGAAAATCACGACCACAGGTCTCCTCGGGATCTCTTCCGACGCTGGTGTCGAAACAGCAAGGGCGTTCCCTGCGTGGCTTACCCTTCCATCTTATCTCGATCTCGCAGCTGGTCGGCGCTGGCACCTCTTTTTCGCCTGGCTGCTCGTCGTGAACGGCACGGTCTACCTGGCGCACGGACTCTACAGCGGGCATTTTCGGCGCGATTTGCTGCTCAGCCGGGAACAGATGAAGCTACGCCACCTTTGGCACCAGTTACGAGACCATGCCTGCCTCCATTTTCCAAAGGGCGAGGAGGCTCGGCGCTATAACGCGCTGCAGAAAATGACCTACCTGCTGGTCGTTCTGCTGCTCCTCCCATTGATGGTCTGCACCGGGCTCACGATGTCCCCTGGGATGGATGCTGCGCTTCCCTTATTGCTGGACTGCTTCGGTGGCCGCGCTTCGGCCCGCACTTTGCACTTCATCGCAGCGATGTTGTTGGTTCTGTTTGTGGCCGTCCATGTGACCATGGTCGCCGCATCCGGCCCGTGGAACAATCTCCGATCAATGCTGAGTGGTCGCTACGCGATCCGCACCGCGGAGGATGCCTCATGACCAGACACGTCTCCCGCCGTCAGTTTCTCGCCGGACTAGCGTACGGCAGCGCAGCAGCGTCGCTAGCCGGCTGCGATCGTCTGACGCAAAGCGCCGAGGTCGACGCGATGCTCCGAATAGCCGAACGGTGGACGATGACCAGCCAGCGGCTTCTGCTCTCTCACCAGCCGCTGGCCCGCGAGTTCGCCGAAAGCGACCTATCGCCCACCTTCCGCGCGAATGGAACGCAGATGCCCGACTCAGAGGAATATTCTCAGTTGCTCGAAGGCGGCTTCGCGGGCTGGCGGCTGCAGGTCGATGGTCTCGTTCAGCGTCCGCTCCGACTCTCGCTTGCTGAACTGAAGCGCTTCCCACCTCGTACCCAGATCACTCGGCACGATTGCGTCGAGGGCTGGAGTGCCATCGGAAAATGGGAGGGTGTTGCCCTTCGCCATGTGCTCGACGTCGCCGGCCTACTGCCAGACGCCCGTTACGTCGTCTTCCACTGCGCGGATGAGCTGGAGCGGTCACTTGATGGCAGCGGTCGCTACTACGAGAGCATCGACCTGCTCGATGCGCTTCATCCGCAGACAATCCTGGCCTACGGAATGAACGGAACAGATCTTCCTGTCGCGCACGGTGCGCCGCTGCGACTGCGCGTCGAACGACAGCTTGGCTATAAGCACGCGAAGTATCTGATGCGCATCGAAGTGGTCGCAACCATCAGCCACCTCTGGGGTGGCAAAGGCGGGTTCTGGGAAGACCGTGGTTACGAGTGGTACGCGGGCATCTAAAGAACGCGCGCGTCTTACGTAATTTCGCTCGACGTCATGAGAACTCATGCGCTCTTTTTGCCCGTATGGCGTTGGCCGCGCGCCTTCGTTTTAACAACGAGAATAGACAGACAATCGCGCTACACGACTCTCATCGGATGGTATCAGAGCACTGTAAGACCGCCGTCGACCGTGAGTTCCGCACCAGTCATGAACTTCGAGGCATCCGAGGCGAGAAACAGAATAACGCCGGCAACATCGTCCACCTGCCCCCATCGCCCCATTGGGAAGGCCGCCTTGCTTTGCTGTAGGGCGACTTCAACGTTCGCGTAGACTCCTTGCGTGACTGCTTCATGCAACCCACTGGTCCCGAGATCCGTTTCCGTCGGTCCGGGATGTACAGAATTCACCCGAATCTTTCCGGACGAAAGGCGTGCAAGCTCCACTGCAACAGCCTTCGTCAATAGGCGGACAGCGCCCTTCGACGCGGAGTATGCCGAATGGGATCGACCTGCGACTTGGCCGTATATCGACGATAGGTTGACGATCGAGCCGCCATGCGGCGTAATCCTAGCAGATTGCTGCATCAGCGGCACAGCCGCCTGCATGCCAATGAAGACCCCTTCCACATTTGTCGTATATACTCGGCGAAGGTCGTCCAACGATGTTTCCAAAAATGGCCGACTCAGGATAACGCCGGCATTGTTGACGAGAACGTCAAGCCGCCCTTCATTCTGTTCGACGCTCGCAATGGCGTGCCTCCAATCGTCCACAGACGTCACATCGAGGCGGATTGCTCTTGCGCCGTTCCCAAGCAGGCCAACGCATTCCGCTAATCCTGCTTCATCAATGTCGCAAAGCACAACTTGAGCGCCCGCCTCATGCAACCGCTGAGCCGTTCTCCTGCCAATACCTTTAGCTGCTCCCGTGATGAGGGCGACGCGATCCTTCAATCCGAAGACCATCTGAGCACCTTCCGGCTCCGGTTCACCGGGCAAAAGCGCCGTTCTGCTGCCCAACGGTCTTGATTCTCGCGGACACGCTGAACGGCTTTAGTCTAGGGTCGCGATTATCCGCGATAGTGCGGCGCACGTTTCTCGACGAAGGCTCTTAGCCCCTCCCGGAAATCCTCGGTCTGACCGGAAAGCATCTGATTGCGATTCTCCATTGCAATTGCTGCCTCAAGGCACGGTGCATCGACCGAGAAGTTCAACCCCTCCTTGGTAAGGCGGAGCCCCATGGGAGCAGTTTGCAGCATCTCGTCGAGATATGACTGAGCCGATTGCTCGAGATGGCCGTCAGGGACCACCTCTGATACGAGCCCGGTCGCCAGGGCGCGCCTTGCGTCGATAAAGCGCCCGGTGAGCATCAGCTCGGAGGCGACAGAAAGGCCCGCAAGCCGCGGTAGAAAATAGCTGACACCCATGTCGCATGCTGAAAGACCGAGACGGATGAAAGCGGCATTCATGCGAGCCGTCTCCCCTGCAATCCGCACGTCTGAGGCCAGGGCAAGGCCGAGGCCGCCGCCGCAAGCCGGCCCCTGGATCAACGCGATAATTGGCTGGGGGCATCGTCGCATTTTCACGAATACGTCCGAGAGGTAGCTCTGAAAATTGAAGCCACCGGCGAACGGAACGTCCTCTGCCTTCTGGTGTTGCGCAGCTTTGATATCGAGACCGGCGCAAAATGCGCGACCAGCGCCGCGCATCACGACGACCCGGCAGACGCGATTGTGGTAAAGCGTGTCAAAGTAATCGCGCAGATCAGCCACCATGGCAGCATTGATGGCATTCAGCGCTTCGGGCCTGTTCAGCGTCAGCCAATGGACTTGCCCGCGAACATCCACTTTGATGGTCTCATATTCAACCATTCTCGTTCCATTCCCTCGTTTGGCACGTGCCCGCTTTGCTCAAGCCCGCGCGGAGCGTCCCAATCGCCGACCCAATTTCTTCCACGAAATCTAGTCCAAATAGACGTCGGCCAAGTCGAGCTTCTCAGTTCATCCTGTAGCGGATCGGCACCGACTTCGGCCCGGACACGAAATTGGCCTTGGTCCGCGTTGGCGTTCCGTCGAGCTCCAGGCTCTCCAGCCTCGGCAAAAGCTCCTCCCAGAAAATCTGCATCTCCAGACGGCCAAGATGCTGGCCGAGGCAAATATGTGCCCCATAACCGAAAGCGACGTGCTTGTTGGGGGTACGGCCTACATCGTATTGATAGGGCTCATTGAAGACGGCCTCATCGCGATTGCCCGAGAGATAGCAGAGCATAAGCCAATCTCCCTTCGCGATCTTTTGCCCACGCAGCTCGGTGTCCGCCGTTGCCGTCCGCATGAAGTGCTTCACGACAGTTTCCCAGCGGACGGACTCCTCCACATGCCCCCGAATCAATTCCGGCGCTGCCTTGAGCTTTGCAAATTGATTGGCGTTCTCTGCCAGAGCCCAGGCGCCGCCTGCTATGGTATTCGACGTGGTGTCGTGCCCCGCCGTCGCGACCAGACCGTAGTAGGAGACAAGCTCGTAATCCTTCAGTGGCTCCCCGTTGACTTTTGCATTTGCAAGTACGCTTGCAAGATCGTCGCGTGGGCATTTTCGCCGATCGTTGGCAATGTCCGTGAAATAGGTCGTTACGTCGCCGCGAAGTCTGTGGAGGTCGGCCACCCGCTCAGCGTCCGACACCTGCTTCCCAGAACGATTGAGGTCGGGGTCGGTGGAGCTAAATGCTTGCTGCGTCAGCCTCAGCATCAATGGCTCATCGCTCGCAGGCAGCCCCATGATCTCCATCAATACGCGCAAGGGGTAAAGAAAGGCGATGTCTCTGGCAAAATCGCAACGACCGTCAAACTCGGCCATGCGATCGACGAACTCGCGTGCGATCGCGCGGATTCGGGGCTCGCGCTCGCGAAGCTTTTGCGGAAGCAGGACCCCTTGCGCGATCCGCCGATGAGCAAAATGGTCCGGATTATCCATCCGGGTCAGGTTTCTATTGAGGTGAGGTGAACCGCCGGTAAGCTGACGAATACTACGTTCAGCTTCCATGCTAATGACCGTTACGGATCTATCCGCGTTGTGAAACAGCTCGTTCTGACGCTCGACTTCGAGAATGTCGGCATGGCGCGTCACAGTCCAGAAAGGTTCGTATCCGCGCGGTTCGATACGAGCGAGCGGCGCTTCCCTGCGGAGCCAGCGAAGGGCTTCGTCAACGCGCTCCACTTCTGCATAGGCAAGCGGATCTACGATCGCATCCGCAAAATTCTGCGGGACCTTCATTTGACCCTCCCATCCAAATTGTGCGCCGCGAACATCAATGAGTCCCACCGGCATTTTGGACAGTATCCTAGTTTTTCACTTGCTGATTGGTCAACTAGTATTTTCTCTTCTGCGCGACCTTCGGACCATAATCCCAAAGCCAGGCCACGAAACTGCCGGCCCCGCGCGGGCGCGGTACCCAACCCATCCCTCTGCATCCAAGGCAACTGCGACTGGCGACCTGCCATGCGCTTTTCCTCAGCGGGCCCCTCCCTTAATGGCTCCTCCGAGCGCGATTGGTCTATTGACATTCAACCTATCAGACGGTAGGTTCTTTATATGATGAATGTGTCCTCGACAGCCGATCAGATCCTCGCTTGCGCGCGCTCCCTGATCATATCCGGTGGCTATAACGGCTTCAGCTATGCCGATATCGCCGACGTCGTCGGAATACGGAAACCCAGCATCCACCATCACTTCGCGAGCAAAGTCGAGCTGGTTCGCGCGGTGGTCTCTCAATACCGCCAAGAGGCAGAAGCAGGTGTCGCGGATCTCGAGCGCCATGTCGCAGATCCGGTCGAGCAACTCTCCGGTTATGTCAAGTTCTGGGAAAAGTGCATCACCGATTCGAGCGCATCCTTTTGCGTCTGCGCATTGTTGGCGAGTGAGCTCCCGGCGCTGCCGCCGGAGGTTGCGCTGGAGGTGAGAGGCCACTTCCGCGCTTTGTCAGCTTGGGTCACGTCCGTCCTCCAACGCGGCGCGCGTCAGGGGCGTTTTCAACTCGCGAGTAAGGCTAACGTCGAAGCGGAAGCGCTCATCGCGACAGTACACGGGGCAATGTTGTCAGCCCGGGCCTACGGCGACCCCAAGATGTTCGGCATCATTACAACGCCCCTACTGAGACGTCTCACGACTCTTGACTGATCTCCACTCGACGCCCGCCAGGACCAACCGCCACCAGGCTTAGGAGGCCACTGCTGAAACAGAGCCGATGACAAAAGCGTTCGCCCACATCATCTACCAACTAGTCGAAAGGCTTCCTATGACCACCACATCAACAGTCCCTCGAAACCAGGCGCACTGGTTGAAGCAGTACTATTTCGTTCGAACGGGCGTATCCCTCCTGTGGATCGCTGCAGCGTTCACGGTTGGCCAGCACTCCGAGCCGGCCGCGACCACACTTCTCGTCTCGTATCCTGCTTGGGACGCTCTCGCAAATTACCTGGATGCATCCCGCAGCGGCGGACTCGCCCAAAACCGAACCCAACTCATCAACGTGATCGTGAGCGTTTTAGCCACGCTGGCCGTGGCTTTCACCATCCAAATCAGCATGAATTGGGTGATCGGCGTATTCGGTGCGTGGGCGATCCTTGCTGGGCTCCTTCAGCTCGCAACCGCGGCGCGTCGATGGAAGACCTATGGTGCTCAATGGGCGATGATCCTAAGCGGCGGCCAATCGGCGCTGGTCGGGGCCATATTGATCGTTCAGGCGCGCATGCCTGTGCCTCCGTCTATTCTGAACATCGCGGGATACGCCTCAGGCGGCGCATTCTACTTCCTGGTATCGGCAGTATGGCTGGTGGTGAGCGAATTGCGCCAAAGGGCATCCGCCGCATCCTGACGACATCGCGCTCCGCGCCAATTGCGCCGAAACGTACTAGGCCCTGGACACCGATCCAGGGCCTCAGTCATCGTGTCCAACGCGAGCGTGAGTGACCTCGGGCAGTCTTACTTGCCGCGAGACGATCAGCGGCTGAAAGCCTCAATTGCACCGATGAAGGCCGGCAGTGACGTTCTATGCTCGGAGTGCCCCGGTCGTCGATCAGGCGCGGTCAATTTCCACCATGTCGAAATCGGCTTTCGTCGCACCGCAGGCCGGGCAGATCCATTCGTCAGTCACATCCTCCCACCGCGTGCCGGGTGGCAGCCCCTCCTCGGGCGCGCCGGCCTGTTCATCATAGACAAACCCGCACGTTCGACACTGATAGATCTTGAACTGGCTCTCAGTTGTCTTGACCTCGTCTCCATCAAGCCGCCGCATCTCGGTCATCAAACATCTCCCATCTGATACAGTTCAATCTGCCTGCCATCGTCGCCTCATTCACGCTCTTACGATTGCCAGACGTCATTCGCAGGCAGATTGTTGGTCTATCGAGGAATGCTAATGACCTGGAGCTGAGTAAACTCAGCCAGTCCCTCGTCTCCAAATTCGACTCCAAAGCCAGACTGCTTGCTTCCACCAAACGGAACGTTAGGCGCTAACGCCGCATGGCTATTGATCCACACGGTGCCAGCTTCGACCTGGCCGGCGACCTCGAGCGCTCGGTTCTCGTCGTTGGACCATACGGAGCCGCCAAGCCCCCACGGGCTATCATTCACTCGGCGAACCACATCATCGACATCGGTAAACTTCAGAACAGGCAAAACGGGGCCGAATTGCTCCTCCTTGACCAACCGGGCATCGTCTGCAATGTCACGCACAATAGTCGGCCGAACGAAGTAGCCGCTACGGCCTTCAACGAGACCTCCGGCAATGACGTTGGCATTCTCCTTTGCGTCATCGATGAGCTCTCGCACTCGCTCGAACTGAGCCCGATTCTGGATCGGCCCGATCTGAACACCCTGCTCAAGGCCATCGCCAACCACCGCGGCATCCGCCAGCATTGCGAGCTTATTGCACAGTTCGTCGTAAATTGACGCATGCGCATAGACCCTCTTCACTGCGATGCAGATCTGCCCACTGTTCCGGAAGGCTTGTTGGAAGATCTTCGGCGCCACGGCACTGGGGTCGACGTCGCCCAGCACAATCGCCGCATCGTTACCTCCCAATTCGAGCGTTAGCCGTTTGAGCGTATCTGCAGCGTTCGCCATGACTTTCTTGCCGGTCGCGGTCGAGCCGGTAAAGCTGACCTTGCGGATATCCGGGTGAGCGGACAGGGCGCCACCAAGGTCATTCGCATCGGCGATGACGTTGAGGACGCCGGCGGGAACAACATCTGAGATCAACTCACCGAATTTGAGGGTACTGAGCGGCGTGGTTGCTGCCGGCTTTATGACAACAGTGTTGCCAGCCAAAAGGGCCGGAGGAACCTTGAAAGCCATCAGAGCGATCGGAAAGTTCCACGGTACGATGGCCGCCACGACCCCTAGCGGCCTACGATGGATTTCCACCCTCCTCTGCGTTGAGTCTTCGATGATTCTCGCCGGCAGCTCCATCTGTGAAATCGCCCGAAATACGCCGGCTGCGCCACGAACCTCTTGTACGGCGTCTGTGAGAGGCTTCCCCTGCTCCTGGGTCAAGATCCGGCCCAACATGTCGGCATTCGCCTCGACGACCGCAGCTATTCTCTGCAGTACGGCGCGTCGGTCGCTAATCGGAATGCGGCTCCAACTTGGGAATGCCGCTTTGGCAGCGCTGACGGCATGATCAAGCTGGCCGATCGATGCCCTCGGCGCTATCGCCACCAGAGTCTCCGTGGCCGGATTCATGACTTCCATCGTCAAGTCGCCTGGGACGAGACGTCCGTTGATCAGCATAGCGTAATCGTTCACCGATATCCTCCTCGTGCGCGCAGCACGTTCCCTGGTACAAAGAGCCCCGCTCGTGAGACTCGGAGCCGCCACCGCTCTATCGCTCTCAAAGCGAGCGTCACCCTCTTCTCTGTTTCTCCGTAACCCATCTATTCGTGAATTTCACGCAACCTGATGTGGGCGGATGTCACCAATTCGGCAACGGACCCAATTCATTGAACGGATACGCGCGCAAACAGCCCCCTACCTTCAACCGTCTGTTTTGCCGCCAATCACACCTTCGGATCGTAGACCTTCGATGTCCTGAGCGGAGAAATCGAGCATCGTACGCAAGATCTCTTCGGTGTCCTGCCCAAGCTCTGGAGATATCGCTGCCGGAAGCCGATCAGTCCCGTGAATTCGGATGGGACTATCAGGGATGACGATCCTTCCGAATTTTGGATGATCGATCCACGTCAACATGCCTCGGGCCTGCATATGAACATCGTTGCTCACCTCGGACAAATTGCGGACCGGAGCGGACGGCACTTTCCATTCGTCGAGGATTGCGCAGGCCTCCTGTCGCGTAATTCTCGAACTCCATTCCGAAACAGTCCGGTCGACCTCCTCCATGTTGCGAACACGTGAGACCTTGCTCGAGAAGCGCGGATCGCTTAGCAGGTCAGCGCGATTCATTGCGCGGAGCAGGTTTGTCCAATGCCTTTCGTTCGTTGCGATAATCGCGATATGACCATCACTGGACCTATACACGTTGTATGGCGCAGCCGAGAGGCCTCCATGACGATTTCCTGTACGAGGAGGCGCCTGCCCGAGATCATACATATAGGCAAGATTTGACGCGAGCGTCGGGTATACAACCTCCTGCATCGCGACTTCGACGAGACGGCCCCGCCCCGTGAAATGCCGCTCGTAGAGAGCAGTCACCACGCCGGCATAAAGATGGGTACCAGCCAGGAAATCAACGATTGCCGCGCCCGCTTTGACAGGAGGACTATCAGTAAAACCCGTGATGCTCATTAACCCCGAGACGGCCTGGACCGTAATGTCCATCGCGAGCTTGTCCTTGTCTGGACCGGAAAGGCCAAAACCGGATCCCGATGCATAGACGAGCCGCGGATTGAGATCGCTAAGCACTGACCAGCCGACACCTAGCCTGTCCAATACGCCTGGTGCGAAGTTTTCCAACAGAACGTCGGCTGTCCCGACAAGCGCTTTGAGAATCTCCCGGCCTCGCGCGCTCTTCAAGTTCAAGGTCATAGACCTCTTGTGCCCATTGAGCATCGCAAAGGGCGCACCGGAGCCACGACTGACTGCATCACGCTGGCGAACTGGCTCTCCATCCAGTGGCTCAACCTTGATGACGTTGGCTCCGGCCTTCGCCATCAGATAGGTCGCGTATGGCCCTTGGTAGACTTGCCCTAAATCAATCACTGTAATGCCGTCCAACGGACGATTCTGACGAGCGTTCATAACATTCCTACCTTGCTTCTACGGCGCTCGGGCTTGAGAGCGCAAAGCCGCACGCCGGGCATCGCCTACGACGCCGCCGCATCCTGACAACGCTCAGGACGTTCCAGCGATTAGCCGGGGAGTTGCGTGATGAACTCACCAAACTTGCGACCGCGGCCAGGAGCGGCTGCAAACAACGATTTGGTGTAATCGTGCTGCGGATCCCGGAATATCGCTTCGGTCGAACCGAGCTCGACGACTTCCCCCTGCCTCATGACGGCCACTCGGTCGCACACTTGCGCCGCCACCCGAAGGTCATGCGTTATGAAGAGAACCGCCAACTTGAGGCGCTTACGAACGTCATCCAGAAGCTGCAGAACCTGTCTCTGGACCGAAACGTCCAGTGCGGACACCGCCTCGTCCGCAATCAGAAGATCTGGCTCCATCGCCAGCGCGCGAGCAATACAAATTCGCTGACGTTGACCTCCCGAGAACTGATGCGGATAGCGCTGTAGCATGGAACCGTCGAGCTGCACGGTCTCCATCAGCCGCGCTGCACGGGACAGGGCCTCCGTCCTGCTCATGCCGAAATTTACGGGGCCTTCAATGATTGACTGGCCCACCGTTAGCCGCGGGTTGAGGGATCGATAAGGATCCTGGAAGACGATCTGAACCCGCCGGCGGTGCGGGCGCATTTGTGACGCCGCAAGATGCGTTACATCCGTTCCGCCGAGGAACACTTGGCCTTCACTCGGATCGATCAGGCGTGCGATGCACCGCGCCACTGTCGACTTTCCGGAGCCGGATTCTCCCACAATCCCGAGCGTCTCTCCTCTTTGAATCTCGATATCCACATTGGCGGCCGCCCGGACGACGCTTCCGCGCCGGAAGAGTCCAGATCGCTGATAGCTTTTGCCCAGCTTGTCGGTCCTGAGAATGATCGGTTGACCCCGCACTGGCTCGCGCGCCGGTGGCTGTAGCGAGGGAACCGAGGAGATCAGCATCTTCGTATAGTCCTGGCGAGGGTTCGACAAAATCTGATCTGTCGGCCCCACCTCGACAAGCTCCCCCGACCGGAGCACCGCGACGCGATGCGCAATCTCGGCAACGACGCCGAAATCGTGGGTAATGAAGAGTACGCCCGCGCCTCGGGTGCTTTGCAGCTCCGAGATCAGCTTCAAGATTCCGGCTTGTGTCGTGACATCCAGCGCCGTGGTTGGCTCGTCCGCAATGAGAAGGACAGGATCGAGAACCAATGCCATAGCGATCATGATCCGCTGGCGCTGCCCTCCGGACAGTTGGTGCGGAAAGGCTGCGTAGATCCTCTCTGCGTCGCGAAGCCGCACGCTCTCGAACATGGAGATGATCTTGGCTTTGCGAGCGGCGGGGCCCATATCACAGTGCGCTTGGAGAACCTCGTCAATCTGTCTTCCGCACGTCAACACTGGGTTGAGTGCGGTCATGGGTTCCTGAAAAATCATGGACATTCGCGCACAGCGCAATTGGCGCAGCCTGGCCTCGCCTACGCTGAGCACATCTTCTCCCTCGAGAAGAATCTGCCCCGCGGAAGGCTTGAGGGGCTTCGACAGCAATCCCATCGCAGCAAAGGCTGTCACCGACTTGCCCGAGCCCGATTCTCCGACCAGGCAGACCACTTCACCTGCCTTGACGGTCAAGTTGAAGTCCCGGACCGCGTAGCGGCGATCGATTCTAGTCGGAAGACCTATCGTGAGGTTGCGAATTTCGAGCACGGGTTTGCCGGTCGACGTCTTGTTACCGACTTGGTATTCGGAGCCGGAACGCTCTGGGATGACCGCTGCTCCTGTCATGGCTCCTCGCCCCTCGTAGGGTCGAGCGCGTCGCGCAGGCCGTCACCGATCATATTGATGGCAAGAACGGTCACTGCGAGAAATACGCCGGGGTAAAGCACGTTGTGAGGTTGGATACGGAACAACGCACGCCCTTCGGACATAATGTTCCCCCAACTAGGAATTTCAGGCGGCGTGCCGATCCCGATGAAGGACAAAGCGGCCTCCAGCAGGATGGCCGACGCTGCGAGAAACGTGCCCTGCACGATGAGCGGTGGCACGAGGTTGGGCAGAATGTGCCGAAACATGATAACCCACGTCCTCGTGCCGACCGATACCGCGCTTTCTACATACGGTTCCTCGCGCACGCTCAGCACGATCGATCTCACGACCCGCGCAACGCGAGGCACCTCGGGCACCACGATCGCAAAAATGACGGTCAGCAGCCCCCCACGCCAAATCGAAACCAGCGCGACCGCTAGCAAGATGCCTGGAATGGCCATCAAGCCATCCATTATCCGCATGACCGGACCATCCAGACGCCTGATGTACCCCGAGAGAAGGCCGATGAAGACGCCTATCGCAATGGCGAGGGCGGCGACCGTGACGCCGACAAACAACGATACCCGGGTGCCGTAGATCACCCGGCTGTAAACGTCGCGCCCCAAAGTATCGGTCCCCATCAGGGCGGTCCGCGTCACTTTGCTACCATCATCCAGCCGCACGGAGATCTCCGTGCCCGGCTTGCGATTGCGGTTTCCAGGATCAATCCGCGAGGGATCCACGGTTCCGAGGACGGGGGCCATCATAGCGGTGCATATCGCCGATAGCAGAAGCAACGTTCCAACGATGACGCCGGGGCTCAGCATGGCGGGAAGCCAGAGCCAGCCACGGTTTCGTCGCACGTTGGCGCTCCGTCCCTGACCCGACGCTTTTTCAACCAGCATACTCAAAGCCGAATCCTCGGATCGCAAATGGTATAAAGGATGTCGATCAGCAGGTTGATCAACACGTACACAACCGAAAACATCAGGATCACCGCCTGAATCGTCGGGAAATCGCGACTGAGCACAGCTTCCACGGTGAGCCGTCCTAGCCCAGGAAGACCGAAGACCGTCTCTGTGACGACGACGCCACCAATGAGCACCGCAACGCTTGTGCCAATAATGGTCAGCACTGGAACGGCAGCGTTGCGAAGAGCATGACGAACCAAGACGGTCTGCTCGGACAGCCCCTTCGCACGGGCTGTACGAATATAGTCTTCCTTCAAGACCTCGATTACCGCAGCCCGAGTCATCCGCGAAATGAGAGCGATGAAGCCGACGGAGAGCGTCAGCGACGGCAGAATGAGATGAAGGATGCAGCCCACTGCATCCTCGTGCAGCCGAACGTAGCCCTGTACGGGAAGAAGGCTCAGAGAAATCGAGAAGACGTAGATGAGGCAGTAGCCAACAACAAAGCCCGGAACAGAGAATCCGATTACTGAAAGAGCCATCACGATCCGATCGAAGTACGATCCTTGCCGATAGGCGGCCAACACTCCGGTTGGCACCGCTATCACCGTAGCAATGAGAAGCGTACAGAGAGACAGCGCTAATGTCGGCTCGATGCGCTGCCCTATCAGTTCAGCGACGGTCGTCTTGAAGAAGAAACTTTCTCCAAGATTCCCTTGCGCAAGGTGGCCGAGCCAGATCCCGAATTGCGCCCACAATGCCTCGTTCAAGCCCAGCTTGCCTCTAATGAGCTCAATCTGATCTGACGTCGCATTGTCTCCGGCGATGATCGCTGCCGGATCCCCGGGAATGAGGCGCAACATTAGGAAAACCAGGATCGTCACAACGGCGAGAACGGGCAACGTCCCGAGCAGGCGCCGAACAATGAAATCAGGCATATCTGCACCATCGATAGCGGGAGACAGCTTGGCATGCCAGATCAAGGCCAACGGCCGACATCGATTTGCGGCAGAACCGTACTCGACGACGGCGAGCGCGGTCGGCCCGATCAAGACGCGAGCAGACCCGAGCAAGGCAAGACAGCGCCGGATTACGACACGGCAAGCATATCCGCGCAATCAAGCTCCACGGCACCGGACGACGGAACGTCATCGGCGTGATCTCCTTCCCTTCTGCCCGACTTCTTTCGGCCGAGGCAGATGAGACTTTGATCATAATACTTGCTTTTTGTCTAGCAAGTGTTTTGACTTCGTCCCGAAGCGCCCTCCAGGGGCGTTCACCGAGGGAGAAAACAAGAAATGTCGTGGGTTCGCTGCATCCTTGTAGCGGCCGTCCTCGCGCTAACCGCAGGCACGGTCGAGGCCAACACGCTACGCGTGGTCATGTCTTCCGATTTCAAAATCCTCGATCCGTACTGGACGACCGCCTATATCGTACGGAATCACGCCTATATGATCTACGATACCCTGTTTGCGACCGACGCAAATTTGCAGATCAGGCCGCAGATGGTTGACTCCTGGAATGTTTCCGAAGACCAGCTGACCTATACGTTCAAGTTGCGAGAGGGTCTCCAGTGGCACGATGGCCAACCGGTCACCAGCGCAGACGTGATTCCGTCGATCAGACGGTGGTCGGCGCGTGACGCCGCCCTGGGACAACCGCTCATGCGGCTGATCAAGGAAATGACGTCCGTCGATGAACGCACCTTTCGTATCGTCCTGACTGAGCCGACGTCCTTGTTGATGACCGCGCTTTCGAAGCCCTCGCTGAGCATCTTCATCATGCCTCGGCGCGTTGCCGAGCTCGATCCGAATGTCCAACTGAGCGATACGACCGGCTCAGGTCCATTCATTTTCAAGAAGGACGAATGGAAGCCAGGCGAAAAGGCCGTTTACGTCAAGAATCCGAACTACAAGCCGCGCGCGGAGCCGCCTTCGGGCCTCGCCGGAGGCAAGGTAGCAAAAGTCGACCGCGTGGAGTGGATCACTCTCGCTGACGCACAAACGACCGTGAATGCGCTGCTGAAGGGTGAAATCGATATGATCGAATCACCTCAACCCGATCTCTTCCCGCTGCTTGAGGGGGACCCCAATATCGAGCTCGTATCGCTGAGCAAGCAGGGTTCCCAGTTTCTGCTTCGCTTCAATGTGCTGAACAAGCCGTTTGATAATCCCAAAATTCGCCAAGCCGTGCTCTACGCGCTCAACCAGGAGGACTTTTTAAATGCCGCGGTCGGAGACCCGCGGTTCTATATCAAGTGTAAGGCAGTCTTCATCTGTAATACCCCCTTCGGTTCAACCAAGGGGTGGGACGACAAGCTCGAATCGAATTTCACCAAAGCGAAAGCCCTGCTCACCGAGGCAGGTTATGACGGAACTCCCGTCGTCCTCATGGGTCCCACCGATCTTCCAATCCTGAACAATCTCGGGCCCGTCGCCAAATCCCTGCTCGAGCGAGCCGGCTTTGTCGTCGATTTTCAGCGGATGGACTGGTCCACCCTGGTCTCTCGCAGGGCCAAGAAGGACCCCCCTCCTGCAGGTTGGAGCGCGATGTTCACGCTGCCAACCGCTTCGGATCTCTATAATCCTCTGGTCAATGGCATGGTCAACGCATCCTGCGACAAGGCTTGGTTCGGCTGGCCCTGTGATCAACGACTCGAGGACCTTCGGCGCGCCTTCAGTCAAGCAACCGCGATGGAACGGCAAACGGAGATTGCCGAGGCGATCCAGATTCGGATGTTGGAATACCCGACGCATATCCCGCTCGGTCAGGTCAACCTACCCATCGCCCGCCGAAAAACCGTGAGTGGAAACATCGAGGCCAATGTGCCGGTGTTCTGGAACGTCGAAAAGAAGCCCTGATCCGGTCCCCGCAAAAGGACGGGGCCGCGGCAGGCCGACACCGTTGGCGTTGTCGGCCTGCTTATGTGCCTGGTCGCTTCAATGTTACGGCCCGCTAGAGAGGAGAGCTATCGTGGATCTTGGAATAAAGGGGCGCAGAGCCATTGTGGCCGGCGGCAGCGCCGGGATGGGACGGGCAACCGCAGCGGCCCTCGCTCTGGAAGGCGCCGATGTCCTGATCAGCGCCAGAAACGAGGAGCGATTACGGCAGGCTGCAGCGGAGCTCACCCGCGAGACCCGTCGAGAGGTCAGGTTCATTCGAGCGGACCATACCACTGCGGAGGGTCGAGCAGCGCTCCTCGACGCGTGCCCCGCCCCCGACATTTTGGTCACCACGATTTCGCCCCCGCCGTACACACCTGATTTCCGGCAAATCACAGCCGATGATTGGATCGATGCTTATCGATCTGGCACGGTAGGACCAATCGAGCTGATGCGAGCAGTCGTGGACGGCATGGCCGACCGTCACTGGGGCCGCATCATCAACATCGTAACCGTTGCCATAAAGTTCCCGGTCGAGCGTCGGCTGTTGTCTGGTGCGCCACGGACGGCGCTGGCGAGCTATACGGCGGTGGTGGCTCGAAAGCTGGCGAAGCACAACGTCATCATCAACAATCTACTCCCCGGAATGTATGCAACAGACTCCTTTCTGTCGCGCGCCGAGCTGCTCAACGCGTCGACCGACGAGCTCGATCGTGCGAAG
This sequence comes from Bradyrhizobium sp. HKCCYLS2038, assembly GCF_051167655.1. Classification (NCBI taxonomy): domain Bacteria; kingdom Pseudomonadati; phylum Pseudomonadota; class Alphaproteobacteria; order Hyphomicrobiales; family Nitrobacteraceae; genus Bradyrhizobium; species Bradyrhizobium sp. HKCCYLS2038. The sequence continues at coordinate 706,912 of NZ_JBNPTM010000005.1, forward strand.
AAGGATGTCGCAAAAGAGTGGCGTATCCCAGCGGGACGAATGGGAGATCCCGACGACTTCGGTCGCTTCGCGGCCATCTTCGCTTCCGAATTCGCAAACTTCGTTGTGGGACAGAATATCGTCATCGATGGAGGCTCCGGGGGCGGCATGTTCTAGCAGCCAGCCGAAGAGCACAAGCTGGGCCCCGAGTCTTTCCTGCTTCACGTCACTCTGCTCAAGGGCGCTTGAAGCGATCACAACGCTGACCCTGTTGGTGCGCAGGGTCAGCCTTGCCCCTTTCGGCGGGCCGGGTCAGCGCGCCGCAGCTGCAGATATTGGGGACCACAGCTTCGAGTCTCATCAGGATTGAAGGATCGTCTGGATGCGTTTCCTCAATTCGGTCCGATAGAACTCGGTCCCCATGCAATCGATGATCGCCTCCATCTCGGCAAAGAGCTGCACAGCATGGGGCGTCGACATAGACTGTCGAAGCAGTGCTTTCGTATGAAGGATCGCGTCAGCAGAGTTCTGGGCAAGCCGATTGGAAAGCTCGCGTGTCGCTTGCTCAAGCTCGGCCGCCGGAACGAGGCGGTCGATCAAGCCGAGCTCAAGACCGCGGTCCGCGTCAAGCGTCTGTTCACCTAGATAGAGCTGGATAGCCCTTCTTATTCCGATCCGCTCCGCAGCCGCCCTGGTTGCCCCGCCGTCGGGCGGAAGCCCAAGGAGCGCGTAGGCCGGCGTGAGCGTCGTTGTATCTGCAGCGATGCAAAAGTCGGCCTGTATTGCCAGCGATAATCCTATGCCCACCGTCCGACCATGAATGCTTGAGATGACCAGACGCCCGCCCTCGCGTAGAGCGAGCGACACCTCGTTGAGATCACCCAGAATTTCCCTCACCATAGGGGATGGATCTCCCCGATGGCGAAAGAACGTCGCCAAATCGGCCCCAATGCAAAAGGCGGGGCCATTTCCCCTCAAGACGACGACTCGAACCGTGTCATTCTTCATCACACGACGCACGATCTCGCTCAATCGCCTGGCCAAAGCTCCGTCGAAGGCATTTTGGGCCCGAGATCTGTTTAGCGTTATCGTTGCAACGCCACCATCCACATCAAGTAACACAAGCTCATTGTCGTTCATGGAGGCCACTTCACCAATTGGGAGCCCAACAGGGCTGCGAGACAACATTTACTTGTTGACTGTTTAGCAAATTTACGACCGTATTGAAATGACGATATCAAATGCAGGGGACGCCTATCTTCACGACTCGTGGCTTGATGCCTCGGTCCTGGCGTTGCCCAAACGCCGAGTGTGGCTTCGTAATAGCTGCTTTTCCGAGGCGAGCAGAAGTGGGAGAAGAGCAAGGTGAGCGATCGAACATGTCGGCCTATCATCGATGCTGCAATGACGGCGCCAACCGCCGCCGATTCGTTTTTCCTTCGACGCGGCGACATACTCGTCGGTATCGTTCAAGAGAGATACAGTTGTCGCGCATTTCTGCCGATGGATATTCCGCAGCAAACGATCGACGCGATATTGCTGACCGCGCAGCGCACGGCATCCTGGCAAAATACCCAACCCTGGAACGTCGCGATCGCTAGCGCCAGGGCGACCCGACGTCTGCGAACCTTGATCCGTCAATATGCAAAAGAACATCGGAAACAGCCAGACCCTCCTACATGCCTGAGCGGAGAATACATGAAGCGCGCCGAGCGCTTCTGGGATTCCCGCCGTAAGGCTCAGAACCTGCCGTCCAGGACGAGCGATGCTGTGGAGCCGGAGGAGCTACAGTTCTTTGACGCTCCTCGTTTGGCGCTTGTCACAACACCGGGAGGGCTAGGGCACTTGAGTACTCTCGATTGCGGCGGCTACATAGCTAATTTTCTGCTTGCGGCCCAAGCTTTCGGAGTCGCAACGTCAATTCTGGCTACTCTAGCCGACTTTCCCGATTTTTGGCGTGGGTCGTGTCCCGGGTAGTGGTGTAGCTCGGTAGAGCAAAGCCGCCCGGACGCGCGCTCTCACATAGCGCCGTAGC
>NZ_JBNPTM010000006.1:0-546128 GCF_051167655.1 Bradyrhizobium sp. HKCCYLS2038
GCGAACTGATTGCCGGAGTAGATGTGCAGGATGTCGCCCTTGAACTCGGCGGTCGCGTTCATCGGCTCCATCGGCGCGTGGATATTGATGCTGGTGGTGTACTCCGCCTCCAGCACCTTCACCGCGCCGGCGAGCGCCGCATTGGCATCGCCGTCCTTGACGAAGAACTGCCCGGCGTCGTCCTGCGCCTGCAGCCGCATCGCCTCGGTGATGATCGAGTCGGTGCTGACATTGGCGTACGGGCCCTTGTCGTAGCTGATCTTGAGCGCGTCCGCCGCCTTCCTGGCGTTGGCAAAGGTCGAGGCCACTGCGACCACCCAGCCCGAGGTCGAGCCGGTCTTGTCATCGAGCACGACCGCCTTGATGAAGCCCGGCACCTTCTTGGCCTCGGAGTCGTCGACCGCCGTGACGGTCGCGCCGAAGCGCACCGGCGGCGTCACCACCTTGCCGTAGACCATGCCCGGCAGCATCGTATCGATGCCGTACTTCGCCGTGCCGTTGGTCTTCGACGGGATGTCGATCTGCGGCACCGAGACGCCGATCATCGTGTACTGATCAGGTGTCTTGAGCGTGATCGCCTTCAGCTCGTCCGGCGTGAAGCTCTTGGTGATCTTGCCGCTCTTGACGATCTCGGCATAGCTCATCTGCTTCTTGGACTTCGCATGCATCACGATGCCGTCGCGCACCGTGAGCTCCTTGGCCGGTACGCCCATCGACGCGGCTGCCGCCTCGGTGAGCGCGATGCGCCCTGCGGCGCCGGCGCGGCTCATGGCGTCGAAGTTCATCATCGTGCTCCAGCTGCCGCCGGTGATCTGGGCGCCGAGCACGGGATCGTTGAACTTCGGATCGTTGGAGGCGAGCTGGACGCGCATGTCCTTCCAGGCCGCACCCAGCTCCTCGCAGACGATCTGCGCCATGGTCGAGGCGATGTGCTGACCCATATCTGCCTTGCCGCAGGTCACGGTGACGAGACCATCGGGGGCGATCGAGTACCAGACGCTGGGCTCGAAGGCCGACGGCGTCGTCGCGGCAAGCGCGGAATCGGCGAGGCCGGCATAGCCGAGCACGAGGCCGGTGGCGGCGGTGCCGACCAGGAAGGAGCGGCGGCTGAGATCGGGGGCCATATCTGGTGCCATGGTGGGCGCTGCTTTCACGTGCTGGTTCATGTCGCCCTCCGGTCGCTGGTGTTGGACGCGGTGCGCATTTCCGACGCGGCGCGCTGGATCGCCTTCTGGATCCGCGAATAGGTCATGCAGCGGCAGAGGTTGCCGTCCATGTGCGCTGTGATCTCCTCCTTGGTCGGGCTCGTCGTCTTGGCCAGCAGCGAGGCCGCCTGCATGATCTGGCCGGACTGGCAGTAGCCGCATTGCGGCACCTGCTCGGCGACCCAGGCCTTCTGCAAGGGATGATCGCCCTTCTGCGACAGGCCCTCGATGGTGGTGATCTTCTTGTCCTTGACGTCGCCGACCATGGTCTGGCACGAGCGCACGGCCTCGCCATTGACATGCACGGTGCAGGCGCCGCACAGCCCCGCGCCGCAGCCGAACTTGGTGCCGGTCATCTGCAACTGCTCGCGGATGACCCATAGCAGCGGCGTATCGCTCGCCGCGTCGACAGAGACGTCTCTGCCGTTGATACTGAGTTTCGCCATTGCCAAGAACCTCCTTACGGGACGGATTTGCTCTGCAGCGAACGCCCATCGGCGTCCCGGCTCATCTCGGCCGCGCGGCGCCCCATCGCCCGCACGCTCGCCGGATCGTGAAGTTGCAGTCTCGACTCGCGGCGGCGACACAGGCGGCCGCCGCCGCGATGACGTCAGATCAGCTCTTGTCAGCTCTTGCGCTCGGCAGCCTTACGGGCGGCGCAGGCGTACATGTTGATTTCCATGCCGACGGGCACTTCGACGATCTTGGGGGCAGTCCAGCTCATGCTCGTTCTCCCGGAGAGGATGATGAACGCCGCGACCGGCGGCCACCTGCATCTCCGGCAACTCTCCGTAACCCGGCGACTGCAAGCGTGACGCGCATGCTCCCGCCCGTCCTGGCAGGAGCATCTCGGGATTAATTCGTCTGCTTCGCGATCCGCACCAGCGTCTGGTCGACGAAGCTCTTGGCGTCCTGATCAGGCCTGCGGAACAGCTCGCGCTCGACGGTGAGCGTGCGACCGGGCACCACCTTCTTGCAGACCTCGCGCAGGAACACACCGCCGACGGGCTGCTCACCCGCGGTAGGCTGCTGTTCCTTGCAGTCCCAGCCCTCGGCGCCGTAGCGCGACTTCACCTGGTTGCCGAGCAGGAACGCCTTCTTGCGGATGTAGAGCCGCGCCTTCGGATCAGTCTCGATGGTCAGGCCGCTGACCGTGCCCTTGTCGTCGACCAGCGCGGTCAGCAGCACGGGGTGACCGGCGACCTTGGTGCCGTCCTGGCTGGTCTCCGGATCGAACTCGAAGCGCACCGCACGCGTGCCTTGCGGGTCGGCGGGACAATCGCGCCAGCCGGACCACGCGTTGAGCTTGCGCTCCGCATCCTTGGCGCAGGTCAGATTGACATAGCCGGCATCCGGCAGATCACCGATCGGCATGCCGACGGTGATGTCACGCAGATCGTAGTTCGGCACGGCCTGCGCCGAAGCGGGATGCATGACGAAAGACAGCAGCAACGTTGCGAAGATGGCGGCGCAGGTTGAACGCTTCATTTTGACGGCTCGCTTGCAGGCTTGGTGGCGTTCGTCTTGTAGATGTCGCAGACCCGGGAGGTGGTGCCGAAGAAGGCGGTGCACTCGTCATAGTTCGGCTCGCCGCGGCCCTTGATGTGAGCGAGAACGTAGTCCGCGACGGCCTCGATGTCGTTCGGCCGCAGGAACACGCCGCCCTCCGGCGGCATGCGCTCGCCGACGTCCTGGCGACTCATGCCGTAGCACTTCGTGGTGTCGTAGGAACCGCGCGCGAAATACGGCATGCCCGTTCCGGGCCGGCCGCAGGTCACGGTCTCGATGATGTGCTCGCGGTTGAGCTCGGTCTTGCGCAGCGACAGCGCGTCGCCGCCATAGCCGCCGCCGCCATTGCCGTGCCATTTGTGGCAGCCGACGCAATTGGCGCGCTTGAACACGGCTTTGCCGGCCTCGGTCGGATCGACCGGCGCGGCTGACTGAGCCGACGCGACCGACGCGGAGAAGAGGACGAGAGCCGACGCCACGGCAGACGTGATCGCACTGAGTTTCATCTGATCTTCTTGTCGAACAAGGGAGATGGAAGGAGCGGAGGCAACGCCTCCGCTCCTTGCTCTGATCACAGCGAGAAGACGTAGAGCATCGAGCCGGGCTGGATCTTCTTCAGCTCGGGCGTGGCTTCGATGAACCACTTATCCCACGCACCGCCGAGACCAACCAGGATCGCGACATACTGCTTGCCGTCGACCGAGAACGTCACGGGAGGCGCATTGACGCCGCCGCCGGTGTTGAACTCCCAGAGCTTCTGCAAGGTCTTGCCATCGAGCGCCATCACCTCGCCCGAGGGCTGGCCGGTGAAGACGAGGTCAGGCGTCGACAGCATGCCGCCGAGATTCGGGAACGGCGTCTCCATCTTGCCGGCGATCTTGCCTGTGGTGACGTCGATCGCGGTCACGCTGCCCGTGATCTTGAACGGCTGGCTCGGTCCGCCACCCGTCCAGAACTCACGCGCCTTCAGCTTGTCCTTGGTCGCTTCCTCGACGGTGATCCGGTTGCAGCTCTCGATCACCGGAATGTACCAGAGCTTGAGATCCGGATTATACGAGGTCGGCGGCCAGTTCTTTCCGCCCATGTTACCCGGGCAGATGTCCGCGACCTTGTTCTCGCGATGCGGCGTCACTGACGCATTGTAGCGCTGCACCGGGTTCTTCGGATCGTACTCGATCGGCTTGCCGGTCTCGGCATCGAGCCCCTTGGTCCAGGTGACCTTCTTGACGAACGGCAGGCCCCACAGGAACTTGCCGTTGGTGCGGTCGATCGCATAGGCGAAGCCGTTGCGATCGGCCTCGAGCGCGAGCTTCAGGGTCGAGCCGTTCGGCGCGGGCACGTCGACCAGGACGTTCTCAGCAACGCTGTCATAGTCGTAGGGATCGTTCGGCGTGTGCTGATAGTGCCACTTGATCTTGCCGGTGTTGGCGTCGAGCGCTAGCGAACTGTCGGTGTAGAGGTTGTCGCCCGGACGATAGGCGTTGTCCCAGTCCGGACCGGGGTTGCCGACGCCCCAGATGATGGTGTCGGTCGCCGGATCGTAGGTGCCCGTGACCCAGGTCGAGCCACCGCCGGCCGCAGCCGCGTCGTTGCTGTCCTTCCAGGTCTCGCTGCCGGGCTCGCCCTTCGCCGGAATGGTGTGGGTGCGCCAGACTTCCTTCTGCGTGGTGAGATCGGTGGCGGCGATCCAGCCGCGAATGCCGTATTCGGCACCGGCTACGCCCGACACGGCCATGTTCTTCACGATCAGCGGCGCGCCGGTGATCACTTCGCCCTTGTCGGGATCGGCAACCTGACGCTGCCAGGCGACCTGTCCGGTCTCCTTGTTGGTCGCGATCAGACGGCCATCGAGCGTGTGCGAGACGACGAGATTGCCCCACAACGCGACGCCGCGGTTGTCGACGCCGCAGCAGGCGACTGCGCCGGCCCAGTCGTGATCCGTCTTCGGATCCATCTTCCAGACCAGCTGGCCTTTGCCGCCGCGCGCGTCGATCTTGTAGACCGAACCCCAGCCGTCGGTGACGTAGATCATGCCGTTCTCGACGATCGGCGTACCCTCAAGACCGCCATGGCTCCAGATGCCGCCGCCCTCGACGCCACCCAGGTGCATGGTCCAGGCGACCTTGAGATTCTTGACGGTGTCCTTGTTGATCTCCTTCAGCGCTGAGAAGCGCGTCCCCGAGTAGTTCTTGTGATGATGCAGCCAGTTGCCGGCTTCCTTGTCAGCATTGAGCAGCCGCTCCGGCGTCATCTCGTCGGCGGCGCGCGCCGGCGAGGCCAGATTGAAACAAGCAAAGGCCGCGCTGGCGAGCAGCATCGCCCGCAGGGTTGTCCTGACGTTGATCCTCATCGTTTCCTTCTCCCGTCTTGATTATCAGTTCGAACGAAAACCACTCCGCCGGTGAGCGAAGGGCCGCAGGCGACAAACAGGCTTCAGGGGGACTTGCGAACCTCGACCTCCGTTTCGATGGATCCTGCTTTTTGAAACACGATCGTGCAGGTGAAGCGCTTGCCGGGCTCGAGCGGCTCGCGGGTCTGCAGCAGCATCACATGATAGGAGGTCGGCAGCAGCACCAGCGTGCTGCCTGCAGCGACGGGAATGTTCGGAATCGAGCGCATCGCTGGCGCGCCCTCGCCCCGATCGACGGTGTGACGTTCCGAGAAATTCGCGATCGGACAACGCACGCGCATCAGCGCTTCCGGCGCCGTCGTTTCGTTCTTGATCGTGATCAGCAGCGGAATGTCGCGCCCGACCTCGGGCGCCGCGGGCACCCAGGCATCGGACAGCGTCAGCCCCTCTCCCGCGAACGCAAGATGCCAGGAATCAAAAGCCACCAGCCCAACGAGCGCTGCCAACAGCCCGCCAAGGGCATTGGCCAATAGGCGCACGCGCACGCTGCCCTCCGAGGGAGCCGAGCAATCGTAAACTCGCTTCTGACGAGCCGGATGATCCGACACGGACGCCCTCCCCGGTACGATGAAGCCGTTTTGTGTTGGCTTCCTTTTTCTGAATTCGTACTCTGAATTCGAATTCCTGGCAAATGGATTTTCACCCTTGACGTGCTAACCTGCGCGAAATTGTGATGCCCCATGCGAATCGAGACTTCTGCTCCCTCCCTGGTCGACCAGGTCGTTGAAGCCATCACTGACGAGATCGTCAGTGGCGTGCTCACCTCCGGCTCCCGACTGATCCAGGACGACCTGGCCAAGGCCTATGGCGTGTCGCGCCAGCCCGTGCAGCAGGCGCTGGTGCTGTTGCGCGGATGCGGGCTGGTGCAGAGCGCCCCCGGGCGCGGACTGATCGTGGCGCCGCTCGACCCGCGTCTCGTCCGCGATCTCTACGAGATGCGCGCCGTTCTCGAAGGGCTCGCGGCGCGGCTTGCCGCCGAGCGCGCGAGCCGGCGCGCAGCAAGCGAAGGTCCCGCCTACATCGTCGCCGGGCACGAGGCCGTCAGGAGCGGGCTGGTCAGCCGCAAGATCGAGACGGACATCGCCTTTCATCGTTTCCTGAGCAGCCTGTCCGGCAATACGCTGATCGACGAGACGATGGCGCCGCATTGGCCCTACCTGAAGCGCGTCATGTCCGAGGTGCTGCAGAAAGAGCAGAGCATGTCGCAGACGGTCTGGGACGAGCACGAGGACATTCTCGCCGCCGTGATCGAGGGCCGCAGCGCCGACGCCGAGCGGCTGAGCCGCGAGCACATCACGCGGGCGGCCGCCGTCTTCATCCATCGCCTCGAGGCGCAGCAGGAGAGCAGGCCGATGCAGCGGCGCACCCTCTCGGCGCGAAAGGTCCCGTTGACGTGACGCCGCTGAAGACCCAGCCCAACCTGACGGAACGCGTCTACCAGCGCATCCTCTCCGACATCGTCGGCGGCGAGTTGCCGGAATCGGCCCGCCTGATCCAGGACGACCTGGCGCGTGACCTCGGCGTCTCACGGCAGCCGGTGCAGCAGGCGCTGCTGCTGCTGCGCAATCAGGGATTCGTCCGTGAGGCTCCCGGACGCGGGCTCGAAGTTGCGCCGATCGACACCGACTTCATCCGCAATCTGTATGAAATCCGCGCCGTCGCCGAAGGCCTCGCCTGCCGGCTTGCCGCGACCCGAGGCGCAGAGCGGGCCGCCAAGGAAGGCCCCAGGCTGATCGAGGAAGGCCGCCGCGCCGAGCGCGAGCATTCGGTCGAGAAGCTGATCGAGGCCGACGTCAAGTTCCACGAATTCCTCTACGCGATCTCCGGCAATTCCGTCATCCAGGACACCACCCAGCCGCATTGGCTGCATCTGCGCCGGCTGATGGGCGAGGTCTTGATGCGCGATGAGACCCCGCGCCGGATTTGGGACCAGCACGAGGAGATCCTCTGTGCGGTGATCGCGGGCGATGCGCAGAAGGCCGAAGATCTCGCGCGGCAGCACATCACGCGCACCGCCACCGTGTTGTTGGCGCGGCTATCCAAACAGCGCGATCGCGTACCCGTCGCAACGCCCTCCTGATGAGGCGCTGACCGCATCGCGCCGCATCCCGCGGTCAGGAACTTTGCCAGCTTGTCGGACGTTCAGGCCGAAGGGAGACCTCGATCTCCGTTCAGCGTCGGTAACAGCCCGCGCCAGCCGACGGAGTATCCGACGTGAGCAGCAAGGCCACCGCGCCGACGTTCAGCCCGGCCGCCGACATTGAAGGCGTCTCGGATCAGCAGCGGCGCGAGATCCAGGCGCAAAGCCGGCCGAACGCGGCACTGATCCACGAGACGATCCGCGCCGAAGGCGAGAGCGAGCTCGAGCGGCGCTGGTGGGCGATCCTGCTATCGGGCCTCGCTGCGGGCCTGTCGATTAGCCTCTCGCTGATCGTGCAAGGCGAATTCCACGCCTTCGTGTCCGACGAGGCTGCGCGGCGGCTGTTCGCGCCGCTCGGCTATACCGCCGGCTTCCTGGTCGTGGTGCTCGGCCGGCAGCAATTGTTCACGGAGAACACGCTCACGCCGATCCTGCCGCTGCTGCATCATCGCGACATGAAGACGCTCGGCCAGGTCGCACGTCTGTGGACCCTGGTGCTCATCGCCAACGTCGCAGGGACATGGGCAGCGGCCGCCACGCTGGCGCACACCGACGTGTTCGAGCCGCGCATCGTCGATGCCTTCACCGAGATCAGCCGTCACACCGTCGAAGGGCCTTTCTCGACCACCTTTGCGCGCGCGGTGTTCGCGGGCTGGCTAATCGCCTTGATGGCCTGGCTGCTGCCGGCCGTGCGCGGAGCCCGCGCCCATATCGTGGTGGTGATGACCTATCTGGTGGCGCTGGGGCAGTTCGCGCACATCGTCGCCGGCTCCGTCGAATGCGCATTCCTCGTGTTCAAGGGAGAGGTCTCGCTCGCCGACTATGTCGGCGTCTTCTTCGTTCCGACCTTGCTGGGCAATATCGTCGGCGGCACGACGCTGGTGGCCATTCTCAATTATGGACAGGTCGCGGCCGAGCTCGACCAGGACGGTTGAACGGGAACGCGCCGGCCGTCACGCCGCGGGAAGAGCAAACGAGAACGTCGCCCCGCCCTCCGGCTCGTTGCGGGCGGAGAGCTCGCCGCCATGCTCGCGGACGATGCCGTAGCTGATCCACAGCCCAAGCCCCGTGCCCTCCCCGACGCGCTTGGTCGTGAAGAACGGCTCGAAGATGTGGCTGAGATGATCCTTGTCGATCCCCGGACCATTATCGGTGATCCGGAAAGCGATCTCGCCGCCCTGCCGCGATGCTGCGACCACGAGGCGCGGCAGCTCGGTCGAGCGCATTGCATCGATGGCGTTCTCGACGAGATTGACGATCACCTGATGCAGCTGGCCTTCATTGCCTGAGATCCATAGGTCGGGCTCGACCTCGACCTGGATGTCGACGCGGTGCTGCTTGGTACGCCCGGCCCACAACACCGCGGTGTTGACCAGCCGCTCGATGTTGACGCGCTCGACCTCGCCGAGCTTTGAGAACGACAGCCGGCGCAGGTTCTTGACGATCTCGCTGATCCGCACCGCACCTTCGAGCGTGCCCTCGATCAGCGGCCCGAAATCCTCGAGGATGGCATCGATCCGCAGATCGGACCGCAACGCCGTCAGTTCATCGGCCACCGGCTGCTCGTGCACGGCATCGAGATAGCCGACCAGCGAGGTCCTATAGCGCATCAAGGTATGAATGTTGCCGTACACGAAGCTGATCGGATTGTTCAGCTCGTGCGCGACACCGGCGACGAGGCGGCCGAGGCTCGCCATCTTCTCCTGCTCGACCAGCTGGCGCTGCGCCCGCTGCAGCTCGTGATGCGCCTTGTGCAAGGCTTCATAGGCACGCCGCAGCTCGCCGATCGGCCGTCCCGTCAGCACGACGCCGATGAAGCGGCCGCGATGGTCGTGCCGGGGTGAGCTGTTGATGGCGAACAGGTCGGAGCTTGCGCCGTCGGCGGCAAAGCGCAGCTCGCCATCGACCACTTCGGCGCTGCTGCGCGGCTTCAGCAGGGCGACCAGCTTGCTCCGGTGATCGAGCTCGATCAGCTCGGAGATGTCGCGACCGACGATATCAGCCAGAGCGCGGCCGGAGGTCTGCTGGAACGCCGAGTTGGCCTGCTGCACGTTGCCCCTGGCGTCGCAGACGACCAGGATGTCCGAGACCGACTCGATGACGTTGGTGACGAACGCCTGGGCCTCTTCGAGCTCCGCGTTCTTGTGCTCGAGATCGACCTCGTAGCGCAGCAGGTCGGAATAGACCTCATCCATCTTGCGGATGACTTCGATCCACACGCCTTCGCGTTCGCTGTCGAGCTCGAGCGTGCTGCTGCTCGCGATCAGCTTGAGAAGCGTATCGGCTCCCGAGCCCTCAGGAGAATGCGTGGCCTTTGCCATTTTTCTTCAGATCGTATCTCGACAATTTGTTCCGCAAGCCCACCCGCGACAGGCCGAGCTCGCTCGCGACACGGCTGATGTTACCATCATATTTCTCGAGACAGTGAACGATGATGGTCTTTTCCAGATCCTCCACCCTGTCCTTCAGGCTGCCCGAGCCGTTCAGTTTGCCATTGGCCGTGGCAGGCGCGGCGCGGCGGCCGTTGCGCCGGCCGCCAAAGGGCGGGCAGCGCAGCTCGTCGGCATCCGCGAGCACGACCATGCGCTGGATCTCGTTCTGCAGCTCGCGGACATTGCCGGGCCAATGGTATTTCGAGAATTCCTCCAGCGCCGGCGGCGCAAAGCGCAGATGCGGCCGGTTGAACGAGATCTTCACCGCCGACAGCACGCCCTCCGCGATCAGCGGAATGTCCATCGGGCGCTCGCGCAGCGAGGGCATGTGCACCGGGAACGCCGCGAGCCGGTAGTAGAGGTCGCGGCGGAAGCGGCCGGCCTCGACCTCGGCCTCGAGATCCCGATTGGTGGCGGCGACCACGCGCACGTCGACCTTGCGCACGCGCTGGGCGCCGAGCGGCCGGATCTCACTCTCCTGCAGCACGCGCAGCAGCTTGACCTGGAACGCCGGCGAGGTCTCGCCAATCTCGTCGAGGAAGATGGTGCCGCCATCGGCGACCTCGAACAGGCCGATGCGGTCCTGGTAGGCGCCGGTGAAAGCGCCCTTCTTGCAGCCGAACAGCTCGCTTTCCAGCAACTCGTCGGGCAGCGCGCCGCAATTTTCGACCACGAACGCCTTGTTGGCGCGGCCCGAGCCGTAATGGATGGCGCGGGCGAGCAGTTCCTTGCCGGTGCCGGATTCGCCGGTGATCAGCACCGAAATGTCATAGTCGGCGGCGCGGCGGCCGAGCTCAATGACGTTGCGCATCGGGCTCGCCGGCGAATGCACGATACGATCGAAATCATACAGCTTTTTGGCGGCGCCGCGCTTGACCGAGACGACCTTCTTGATGTGGTCGGGCGTGGCCTTGACGTCGACGCCCGCGGTCTCCGTCTCCTTCTGCAGGCGATAGAGCTGCACGGCCTCGCGCACGATCTCGATCAGGCGGTCCGGCTGCCAGGGCTTTGTGATGTACTGATAGATGCCGGCCTCGTTGAGGCCGGCGATGATGTCCTCGGAATCCGAATAGCCCGAGATGATCATCCGGACAGGATCAGGCCACAGCTCGCGCACGCGCTTCAGGAAGCTGACGCCGGATTCCTGCGGCATGCGCTGGTCGCAGATCACGGCATGCACGATCTCGCCCTCGAGCAGCTTCTCCGCATCGCTGGTGTTGCCCGCGCACAGCACCTCGAAATCCTGGTTGAGGACGCGCCGCAGCGCCTCCTGCGACCGGATCTCGTCATCCACGACCAGTATCGTTCCCTGGATGCCCATCGTCCGTCTCAGCAGATCCGCGGCAGCTGTTCGCCCGACAGCCAGTCGACGATGCGCCCGCCGCCGAAGCTCGTCGCCATCTGCACGAAGCGATGATCGTCGGCCACCGCTTCGCCGATATCGGCCGAATCGCGTCCCAGCGGATGCGCCTTCATGGCGGCGAGTACGGCGCCGGCTTGCGCCGGGGCAACGACCGCGACCAGCTTGCCTTCATTCGCGACATGCAGCGGATCGAGCCCGAGCAGTTCGCAAGCTGCGGCAACCGCCGGCTTCACCGGAATCGTCTCCTCCTGCAGGCGGAAGCCGAGATTGGATTGCTGGGCGATCTCATTCATCGTCGCTGCAAGTCCCCCGCGCGTCGGATCGCGCATCAGCCGGATTCCCTGTCCGCCAGCCGCCACCATAGCGGCCACGAGATCATGCAGGGAGGCCGAATCCGACACGATCTCGGTGTCGAAGGTCAGGTTCTGACGCTTCGACATGATGGCGACGCCGTGATCGCCCAGGCTGCCGGACAGCAGCACGCGATCGCCCGGCCGCGCCTTGTCAGCGGAAAGATCAAGGTCCTCGGGCAGCACGCCGACACCGGCGGTGGAGATGAAGACGCCGTCGGCCTTGCCGCGCTCGACCACCTTGGTATCGCCGGTGATGATCGCGATGCCGGCGTCTCGCGCGGCCTGCCCCATGGCGTCGGCGATGCGCTTCAAATCGGAGAACGGAAACCCCTCCTCGATGATGAAGCTAGCGGAGAGATACAACGGCTTGGCGCCGGCCATTGCGATGTCGTTGACGGTGCCGTGCACCGCGAGCGAGCCGATATTGCCGCCGGGAAAGAACAGCGGCGAGACGACGTAGCCGTCCGTGGTCATCACCATGCGCCCGGCAGCGACGTCGAACGCCGACTGATCGTTGCCGCGCGCCAGCCATTCGTTGCCGAAGGCCTCGTGGAACAGCCCGGCGATCAGCTGCGCCATCGCCCGGCCGCCGGCGCCGTGCGAGAGATCGACGCAGCCGTTCTTCAGGTCGAGCCGGCGCTGATGCATGCTCATGATGCGAGCCTCCGCTGATGGTCGCGGAAGCGGCCATAGGTCCAATGCGCCGCGCAAGCGCCTTCCGACGACACCATGCAGGAGCCGATCGGCGTCTCCGGCGTGCAGGCCGTGCCGAACAGCTTGCAGTCGACCGGCTTCTTCAACCCGCGCAGGATCGCCGGACATTCGCAGGCCGGATTGTCGGCCACGACCAGCTCGGCCATGCCGAAGCGCTGCTCGGCGTCGAGATGCGCGAAAGCGGGCCGCAGCTTCAGGGCGCTCGCCGGGATGCTGCCGAGGCCGCGCCACTCGAACTGATCGCGCAGCTCGAAGATCTCCGCGACCTCCCGGATGGCGCGCTGGTTCCCGCTGCCGGTGACCGCACGGCGATACTGGTTCTCGACCTCATAGCGGCCGTCGTTCACCTGCTCGATCAGCATCAGAATCGCCTGCATCATGTCGAGCGGCTCGAAGCCGGCGATCACGACCGGCTTGCCGTCGTTGCGCGCAAATGGCGCATAGGGCTCGGTGCCGATCACCGTCGACACGTGAGCCGGACCGACGAAGCCGTCGATCTCCACGGTCTCCTTGCTGTCGAGGATCGCGCGCATTGCCGGCGGCGTCAGCACGTGATTGCAGAACACGCTGAAGTTCTTAAGTCCCTTCTTCTCGGCAGCCCGGATCATCACGGCGGTCGGCGGCGTCGTGGTCTCGAAGCCGATCGCGAAGAACACGACCTCGCGCGCCGGGTTCTGCTCGGCGAGCGCGATCGCATCCAGCGTCGAATAGACCATCCGGATATCAGCGCCGCGTGCTTTGGCCTTTAGCAGCGAGGCGCCGCGCGAGCCGGGCACCCGCATCAGGTCGCCATAGACGCAGAGGATCACCTCCGGTCGTTCGGCCAGCGCAATCGCCATGTCGATGCGGCCGGCCGGCAGCACGCACACCGGGCAGCCGGGACCGTGGATCATGCGGACATTATCGGGCAGCATGTCTTCCAGGCCATAGCGCGCAATCGCATGCGTATGGCCGCCGCAGAACTCCATGAAGCGATAGGCGCGCGATGGATCGGCCTTCGCCCGGATCGCGCGCGCGAGCCCGATCGCCAGCTCCTTGTCGCGAAACTCGTCGGCATATTTCATGGTCTGACCTCCGCGACTGCCTGTCCCATCTGCCGGAGCAGATCGAGCGTCTCGCGCGCCTCCTCCGGATCGATCTTCGCCAGCGCGTGGCCGACATGGAGAATGACGTAGTCGCCGATCGCGATCTCCTCGATCAGCGCGACCGACACCTCCTTGCTGACGCCGTCGATCGAGACGATCGCCATGTCGTCAGGCAGCAGCTTGATCACCTCGGCGGGAATGGCCAGGCACATCAGACGATCCCTCCAGATTGTTTGTCGTCGTCGATCAGCTGCAGGCCTGCCACCCAGGCCTGCCCCAGACTGAGGCCACCATCATTCGGCGGCAGTCGGCGCGGCAGCAGCGGAGCGAGCCCGGCGGCGCGGCAGCCGCGCACGATCTCATCGGCGAGAATAGCGTTGAGGAAGCAGCCTCCGCTCAGCGCTACGGTGTCGATGCCGCTGCGCCGCGCAACGCTCGCGATCCAGTCGACGCATGCCGCGGCGAGGGTGCCATGAAACAGTCCGGCCGCTTCGCCCGCATCGACGTCGGACGCGATCAGATGCGCCAACAGCGGCCGCAGCGACAGCACGCCATCGGTGATGGTCCAGCCCCGTGGCAGCACCGCGGGCTCCCGGACCAGCGCCTCCAGCATCATGGCGGCCTCACCTTCATAGCGCTGGACGGCGCTGACACCGAGCAGTCCGGCGACGGCATCGAACAGCCGGCCGGCGCTGGTCGTCACCGGACTGTCGGCGCGATCGAGCAACATCGGCAAGTGACGCGCCTGCGGCTGATCCGCGAAGCGCGAGGCGATCTCGGCAGCGCGGCCGGCATCGTGCAGCACGGCCGCCGCCATCCGCCACGGCTCGCGCGCGGCGCGATCGCCGCCCGGCATCTTCAGTGGCGCGAGATGGCCAAGGCGCTGGACGCGGGTTCCCTCGCAAGACAGCAACTCACCGCCCCACGCGCCGCCGTCACTGCCATAGCCATAGCCATCCAAGACCAGCGCGAGCGCGGGCTCCGTGCGGCCGTGCTCGGCCAGGACGGAGGCGGCGTGGGCATGGTGGTGCTGCACGGGCAGCGTCGGCAAGCCCCGCGCCAACGCGAAGCGGGTCGAGGCCATGTCCGGATGCAGGTCATGCGCGATGACAACCGGCGCAACGTCGAGAACCGACGTGAGATGGCTGATGGTTTCCTCGAAGAAGCGGATCGCTGCGGCCCTATCGAGATCACCGAGATGCTGCGAGACGAACGCCTCGTCGCCGCGCGTCGCCGTGACCGTCGCCTTCAACTGCGCGCCGACTGCGAGCACCGGCGGCATGCTGCGCCCCAGCCGGATCGGCTCCGGAACGTAGCCGCGGGCGCGCCTGATGAAACGCGGCGCGCCGGCCATCACCGCGACCACGGAATCGTCAGCGCGGATGACGATGTCGCGGTCATGCGTGACGATCAGATCCGCGATATCGGCGAGATCGGCCTTGGCCTCGTCATTGTCGGTGAGGAGCGGCTCGCCGCTCGGATTGGCGCTGGTGCAGACCAGCGCCCAGCGGGTCTCGCCATCGTACGCGCGGAGCGCGTGGAAGATCAGATGATGCAGCGGCGCGACCGGAAGCATGACACCGATCTTCGCCAGCCCCGGCGCGACCGAGCGCGCAACGCGATGGCGCGAGCGCAGCAGCACGATCGGCCGCGCCACCTGCTCCAGCAGCGCGCGCTCGTCTGCGCCGATCGGGGCGACATCGGTCGCGGCTTCCACGCTGTCCAGCATGACAGCGAACGGCTTGCCGTCGCGCTGCTTGCGCGCGCGCAGACGCTGGACAGCGTGCTCATCGCGCGCATCACAGAGCAGTTGATAGCCGCCGAGGCCCTTGATGGCGACGATCTTGCCCGCGGCCAGCGCCGCCGCGATATCGGCGATCCCATGACTCAGTTGCGGACCGCAACGCGGGCACGAGATCGCCTCGGTATGAAACCGGCGTCCAGCGGGATCGTCGTAGTCCGCGCGGCACTCCGCGCACATCGGAAACCGCTTCATCGCTGTGGTCGCGCGGTCGTAGGGTAGTCGCTCGGCAATGGTAAAGCGCGGGCCGCAATGCGTGCAGTTGACGAAGGGATAGAGATGGAAGCGACTGGCGGGATTAAACAGCTCGGCCAGGCACGCCGCGCAGGTCGCAGCGTCCGGGACGATCCGCGTCGTCACCCGGCCGCCCCTGCTCTCGGCAATACGGAAGTCCGCGCTGGAATCGGCCGTGACCGGCTCCACTGCGATGTCATCGATGCGCGCCAGCGGCGGCATCTGGCGCGGCAGCGCGTCGACGAAACGGGCGACCTCTTCACCTTCGACCTCGATGACGACGCCGTCGGCATCATTGGCAACGAAGCCGCCGAGTCTGTAGCGCGTGGCCAGGCCATGGACATAGGGGCGGAAGCCGACGCCCTGCACGGCGCCGCGAACGCGGAGCCGGAGGCGCGGGCGATCCACCGCCGATGGCAGGCCAGGCATGCTCATGGCTGTACAGCTGACAGCGCGCTGGCCCGCATCCGCTCGCCCTGCTTGCGGATCCAGGCATAGAAGGCCGAAAAACCTTCGCCGGTCTTGGCCGAGATCGTCAATACCTCGATCTTTGGATTGACGCGTCGGGCATATTCGATCGTCTGCGCCAGATCGAAATCGAGCACCGGCGCCAGGTCGATCTTGTTGATCAGCATCAGCGCCGACGCCGCGAACATGTCCGGATATTTGAGCGGCTTGTCTTCGCCCTCGGTGGTCGAGAACACGACGATCTTGCAGGCCTCGCCGAGATCGAAGGCCGCCGGGCAGACCAGATTGCCGACATTCTCGATGAACAGCAGGCCGCCGCGCAGCGCCGGCAACCGGCCATAGGCCTCGCCGACCATCGCCGCGTCGAGATGACAGCCCTTGCCGGTGTTGATCTGGATCGCCGGCACGCCGGTCGCGCGGATGCGCTCGGCGTCGTTCGAGGTCTGCTGATCACCCTCGATCACTGCAACGGGCCGGCTCTGCTTAAGCTCGGACACGGCCCTCACCAGCAGCGAGGTCTTGCCAGCACCAGGGCTCGAGACGAGATTGAACGCGAGCACGTCATGGGCCGCGAAGCGCGCGCGGTTCTCGGCCGCCAGCCGATTGTTCTTGCCGAGAATGTCGCGCTCGATCTGGATGATGCGCCCGCTCGACAGGCCGGCGATCTCCTGACCGGCCGGGTTGGCCGAGCAGTCGATGCGATCGACCGCGCCATGGGAATGATGGTCGTCATGCGCGTGGTCATGATCATGATGATCATGGCCATGATGGTGGTGATGATCGTGATCGTGGTCGTGACTATGATGATCGTGATGGTGATGATGGCCGTGGTGATGATGGTGACCATGATCATCCCCATGAGCATGATGATGGTGATCACCATGATCGTGTTGATGATCGCCATGTTCGATGGCGGACTTGCCGTCACCGCAGCCACAGACAGTACACATCACTCGACCTCCAGCTCCTTGACCCGCATGTCTTCCCCGCCCGTGACCTGCAGCTGATGGCTGCCGCATTCGGGACAGGCGTCATAGCGTTGGGCGATCTCGACGCTGCGCGAGCAGCCCAGGCACCACGCCGTGCCCTTCTGTTCAATGATCTCGAGCGCCGCCCCTTTCGCGATCGTATTCGCGGTGACCGCCTCGAAGCAGAACCGCAGGGCGTCCGGCGCAACATGGCTCAGCGCGCCGATCTCGAGCCACACGGTCTTCACCTTGGAGAACGCGCTCTTGCGCGCCTCCTGCTCGACAATCTCGACGATGCCCTCGCACAGCGCCATCTCATGCATCGGCCATCTCCCGGACCACCAGGCGACAGCCGACGCAGGCATCGAACGCGCCGATCATTGCCTCGACCGCGGCGTGATCGGTGGCGTCGCGCAGCTGGGCCCCGGTCAGGCTGTTCACCACGGGACCGCGCGGATGGAAATTCCATTCCGTCGGCGCGAGGTAGTCGAAGCGCGTGATCGCGCCCTGAGCGTCGAGTTCAACGAAGTGGTACAGCCGCCCGCGCGCGCATTCGACCGCGCCGGCGCCACGCCGCGGCCCCATCGCAAAGCTCGCGACGAGACGGTCATCGCTGGCCTCATCCTCGGCCTCGCCGACCTCGATCCAGCGCGCGAGCCCGGCGAGTTCGGCGACCCTGGCCGACAGGCGCTCTAGCGGTCCCGCGGTTTGTCGCGCACCGTGCCCCGCATGCCGGGCCCACACGCCGGTCTCCGGCACACGGCCATCGAGATCCGGCAAGTCCGCGAACGCCGAGTCCGGCTCCGCCAGCCGGGCGACGACGTAGGCATCGTCGACCGCCGAGAGCACGCCATGCTCGGGCGACATGGGCTTCCATCCTTCATCGGCAGCAATTGCCGCTGCCATCAACGATGCGAGCGGAGTTCCCGGCAGGACGAGCTCCGACACCAAGCCTATGCCCAAGGCCGACAGGCCCATCTTGATCTGTGACAAGGTTTCCACCCGGGGCAAATCGGGCTCGACGTCGCCGGATGCGCGCTGCAGCGACGCGGCGGCCCTCAGCAGGTGCTGCGCCAATTGCGCGATGCCGCGATCCCCAGCCAGCGGGCCGAGCAGCAGCCCGCGCAACATCTCCACAAACCGCTCGCTGATGACAGCCTTGATGCGACGGTGATGCGTCAAGGATGACGGCTGCTCGCCGCGCGCCGCCTCGAGCGCCGAGATCAGCGCGACCTGATGCGCTCCGGCGCACAGCGAGAACAGGCGCGGCAGTGTCGCGAGCAACGTCTCGGCCGGCTTGCCGGCGAACAGACGTCCCAGCGGCGGACGCGTGCGCGGCTGGATATCCACGCCGGTGATCACCTGATCGGCAACCGACAGCGTCACGTCGATGTGGTTGCGGAAGGCCAGCGTCATGGACGCCCCTCCGACAGCGTGCCGCGCAGGAAGGCGCGGCGGTCGATTGCGCCGGATGGCTTTCCGGCTGGCACGGCTGACGCTTCGTCCTCCGGCGGAGTCATGATCGCAACCAACGCCGCATCGGCGGCCGCGCGCGCCGCGGCCATGTCCTCGAACTCGAACATCGGCGAGAACAACGAACAGCTCGCAATCTGCCCTATTCCGGCGACCTCGCCGATCGTGAACTCGAAGCCACCAGCGGGAAGTGCGATCGTCACGGACGATCGGGCCGCACCTTG
Organism: Bradyrhizobium sp. HKCCYLS2038; assembly: GCF_051167655.1. NCBI lineage: Bacteria > Pseudomonadati > Pseudomonadota > Alphaproteobacteria > Hyphomicrobiales > Nitrobacteraceae > Bradyrhizobium > Bradyrhizobium sp. HKCCYLS2038. Next base: position 18,380 of record NZ_JBNPTM010000006.1, read on the forward strand.
TGCGACCGGAGTAACCACATTCAGGAACCAGGGCGTGATGACGATACCGATCGTCCGTCCCTGAATGCTGGTGAAGCCGATCGCTTCGACGGCAAGCGCATCGTGATAGATCGGCAGGTCGCGCATCACGCGCTCGCCGATGTCCTGATAGCTTCGTGCCAGGCGTTCGCCCCACGCGACAGGCGTGACGTCGTCAGTCACCTGCCCGGCCACGGCGGCGCTCATGACTCCACCGCCATGAACTTCGCCTTCGGCGCATCGCAGTTCGGGCAATGCCACTCGTCCGGCAGTGCGGAGAACGGCGTGCCCGGCGCGATCTGCGCGACGGCATCGCCCTCGGCCGGGTCGTACCGCGTCCAGCAGATGCCGCACTCCAGCAGCACGTCGTCGGCGAGATCGCTGCGCACGCCGAAATTCTCAAAGCCTCCGCTCATGAGAAATAGGCCTCGATGATCTGCTTCAGACGTTCGGCCGAATCCTCGAAATCCTCTGATGCTGCGAGCGCGACCACCGGCACGCCTCCGACCTCGAGCGTGTCGAGGATGATCGTGTCCATGGCGTTGAAGAACTGCACCGACCAGACGTGGCGTACGCCGGTTGCGAGCACGCGGCAGGTGCCGTAGCCGCGCGACATCAGCTGGATCGGCCCGTTGCCGAGCGTCTCCTGCAGGAAGCTCATGTCGACGGCACTCATCGGCAGCAGCGTGAAGTTGATCGTCTGCGAGCGCTGGCCCGGACGCCACGACAGCGCGCGCTCGCGGATCTCGGCGAGCACCGGCAGCGCGTTCATCGTTCCCTCGGGTGCGGCCCCGATGACGATGTCGGAGGCGGTCAGATCGGCAGCCGCGCGCGCGACGATCTCCGGGACGGCGCCGATCTCGATGTAGTCGTGGCTGTCGTCCCGCTCCAGCCGGACCCGCCAAATGCCCGCCAGCACGGATTCCTGGATCTGCGCAAGCGTCCCGTCGGGCAAGGCCACCACGCCGGCGACCTCGCCTTCTCCGAGCACGTCGTCGATCAGGCGGCGTTCGAGGTCGTTGAGACCGGCGAGCCGGAACAACTGCGTCGGCGCATCGGCGGTTTGCGTTGCGACGGCGGATGCGATCGTCGACAGCAGTTCGACTGCGCGCGGGCAGCTTCGCGCCAGCGCCTCCGAATCCAGCGTGGCGAGCTTGGCCAACGCGCCGGAGGCCGTCAGCCCCTTGTACTGCGCCTCGAGCGCCTCTTCGCCGATTGGAAACACGCTGACCGGCTGCTCCGCGCCTTCGGGCGCGATCCAAAACCCGGGTTTCATCGGTCGGCTCCTGACGGCTGATGGGACGGAATGATGCTGGCGACCACTGCGGCTGTTGCGCCTGCAGGGCGATCGATCAGCCGCGAGATGCGCTCGACATAGACCGACCAGTCCTGAATCTTCGCGATCAGTCCGAGCGCCTCGGTCCCGCGGCACAGGATCAGGCTCGGCTGCACGCGCACGCCGAACCTTGTCGCGAGTTCGGCTTCGGCATCGCGCGCGATGACAGCCCCACGCAGCCGCCCCTGAAATGCCGTGATCAGCTCCGGCAGCACGATCGCGACATCGAGCGCTTCGGGAAAACGCACGGGATCTCCGGCGGACAGCAGCACGGCAATCGTGCCGGCGCGATGCGCGTCATCGAGGAAGCCGTCGACCGTGGTGGCGTCGACCTCCGGCAATCCGTTTCGCCTGCGCGCGGGATCACGCTGCAGCATCTCCATCGACGTCTCCCCCTGACCAGTTATCGTTGACGTGTTCTGAATGGTCAGCAATCAACGTGCCAGACACCGGGCTTGCGGCGACCTCAGCAAGATATTGAAAATTCTACGTATTCTTAGAAGCCCGAGTTCCACCGACAAACTTGCCAAGGAACTTTGCAGACGAAGCCTGCCAACTTTCTTTATAGATGGCAACCTTGTTTCCGGCGGACGGCGGAGCAAAGGCCCTAGCGCAGATGCTCCGGGAGCTGCGGCTCGCGGCCGACCAGGTCGGCAAAGAAGTCGTCGCAGTTCTCGCCATTCATCGCCGCGTGCAGCCCCCGCAGCGCCTCGCCGATCAGCCGGGCTTCATCGTCGTCGAGCACGCGAACGGCGTTGTCGAGATAGACCAGCACCTTCGCGCCGACGGGCGGATCGGACAGCAGCAGCACCGAGACGCGGCGCTGCTCACCATCGAGACTGCACAGCGCCGAAACGCCGTCAGTCTCCACGATGGTCATCGGCAGACCCAGGCACATGTCACTCTCCCTCGCGGGCCAGGGCCTCACTCTGCCGCGTCGGCCCGCATCTCGTAGCTGTGATGATCGATGTCGTTGGCGAGCAATCGCGCGTCGCCGGCGAGCGGCTCCGGCCGCAGCACGGCGGGCGCGCCCCACTCCGCGAGCAATGCGCAGGCAAGCTCGATCGCCGGCGCGATCTGCGCACGCACCGGGGCGGTGAGCGGCCCGCCCCAGTCCTCGAGGTCGAGCGGCTGGCAGCCGATCAGCGCCAGACGGCGCGGGTAGCGGCCGAGCAGATCGGCGGCGCTGAGGACCTCCTGGAAGCCGGTCTGGTGCAGGCTCATCTTCTTGGCGCCGGTGAAACGCGGCACCTCGTCATCACGGACGAGCTTGAGCTCGCCCGGAACGAGACCGTAGTCGATGGCGTCGAACACGATCAGGTCGTCGGCCTCCTCGACGTAGTTGACGAGATAGAGTCCCTGCGTGCCGCCATCGAGGATCGTGACGTTGTCGGGCACAGTGTAGCGGCGGTGGAATTCCTCCACCACGCGCACGCCAAAGCCTTCGTCCGCCCACAGGATGTTGCCGATCCCGAGCACCAGGATGCGGTTACGCCCGACCTCGCCCATGACCACTTGCTCCGTCATCGCGATCAATCCCGGAACTGCCGCTCGCCCGAGATCATCGAGGAGATGATGCTCTGGCGGGACATGATGTCCTCGCGAATGGCCGCATAGATGTGGACGATCACGAACGTAACCAACGCCCACATGCCGAGATGATGCCAGGTGTGGACATCCTGGCTGTTCGGCCAGATCGAGAACACCCAGCCGAACAGTCTGTGCTGCCAGCTGTCGATGCCCTTGCCTTCCGAATACAACGCGAAGCCGGTAACGATCATGAAGGCGACGAACACCGTGAAGCCGGTGAACATCGCCGTCTGCGCCAGCGGGTTGTGACCGACATACATCTTCGGCTCGCGTTCGAGGAACGCATACCAGCGGATCTCGTGCAGCACTTCCTTCCAGAACTGCTTGCGATGCACCGGGATGTAGAAGATCTGCCGCGAGTGGTGGTTGCCGACGAAGGCCCAGAGAATGCGGGCGAGGAAGAACACCGCCAGCACCTGCCCGGCCGCGAAATGGGCAAAGCGGATGTAGCCCATGACGAAGCTGGCCGATGCCTCGCCTTCCACCGTCGGCAGCGGAGTGCCGATCAGATAGCCGGTGACCATCAGGATCAGGATCGCGAACGCATTGACCCAGTGGCAGATGCGCACCGGGGCTTCGTAGACATACACCGTGGGCCGGCCGATCGCGTGCTCACCGGCAGCGTCGGCCGCGATCGCGGCGAGGTTCGGTTCGTTATCGGCGGGACGTGCAATCGCATCCATCATGGCGCCCCTCCTACCTGACCTTGACCGTTGCCATTTCCTGGCCATCCGGACTCATGACATGGGTCGAGCACGCCAGGCACGGATCGAACGAATGAATCGTCCGCAGGATCTCCAGCGGCTTCTCCGGATCCGCCATCGGCGTATCCATCAGCGAAGCCTCGAAGGCGCCGATGTTGCCCTTGGGGTCGCGCGGCGAGCCGTTCCAGGTCGTCGGCACCACGCACTGGTAGTTATCGATCTTCGTTTCCTTGATCTTGATCCAGTGCGCGAGCGCACCGCGCGGTGCCTCGGTGAAGCCATAACCCTTGGCCTCCTTCGGCCAGCTCTCCGGCTTCCACTTCTCGACATTGGCGGTCGAGGAATCGCCGGCCTTGATGCGCGCCACCAGCTTGTCCTGGAAGTAGCGCATCTGTGTCGCGGCCCAGTCGCACTCCAACGCGCGCGCCGCGGTGCGGCCGAGCGTCGAGAACAGCGCCGTCACCGGCAGGTTCAGAGCCTTCAGCAGCTTGTCGGTCGGCTCCTTGAACTCCGGCTTGTTCTGCGCGTAGCCGATGATGTAGCGCGCCAGCGGCCCGACCTCGACCGCGTTGCCACGCCAACGCGGCGCCTTGATCCAGGAGTACTTGCCGCCCTCGTCGAGCTCCTTGATGTCGGTCTTCGTCCCCTTGGCGTTCGGGCCGAGCTGATAGTTCGGCTCGGTCACGCCGTCCCAGGGATGCAGGCCCTTGGTCTCATCCGGATATTTGTACCAGGAATGCGTCACGAACTCCTGGATCTGCTCGGGATCACCATGATCGATCGGCAGCACCTCGTTGAGGTTGCCATTGAGGATCACGCCACGCGGCAGCTTCAGGCTCTTGGCCGAATAGTCGTTGGCCGTCTCCGGAATGTCGCCATACGACATCACGCTCTTGCCGGACAGGCCGCCGCCATACAGCCAGTCCTTGTAGAACGATCCGATCGCGACAACGTCAGGAATATAGACCTTCTGCACGAACTCGATCGAACGATCGATGATCGAGGAGACGAGATTCAGCCGCTCCATGTTGATCGCGCCGACCGCACCAGTGCCGTCGACATTGACGGCGCAGGGCACGCCGCCGACCAGCCAGTTCGGATGCGGGTTCTTGCCGCCATAGATGGTGTGGATCTTGACGATCTCCTTCTGGAAATCGAGCGCCTCCAGATAATGCGCCACCGCCATCAGGTTCGCTTCCGGCGGCAGCTTGTAGGCCGCGTGCCCCCAATAGGCGTTCTTGAACGGACCGAGCTGGCCCGATTCCACGAACTTTGTCAGCCGTATCTGCAGATCCTTGAAATAGCCGGGCGAGGACAGCGGCCAATCCGAGATCGATTGCGCCAATACCGACGTCGCCTTCGGATCGGCCTTCAGCGCCGAGACCACGTCGACCCAGTCGAGCGCATGCAGGTGATAGAAGTGCACGAGATGATCGTGCACCTGCAGGCAGAGCTGCATGATGTTGCGGATCGAGTTGGCGTTGTCGGGGATCATGATCCCCAGCGCATTTTCGACCGCGCGGACCGAGGTCAGCGCATGGGTGCCGGTGCAGACGCCGCAGATCCGCTCGGTGAACGCCCAGGCATCACGCGGATCGCGGCCGCGCAAAATGGTCTCGATGCCGCGCCACATCGTGCCGGTCGAGACCGCGTTGCGGATGACGTTGTTGGAGTCGACGTTGACCTCGACGCGGAGATGTCCCTCGATGCGCGTGAGCGGATCGACGACGACACGTTTGCCGGAATTATCGAGATTGAAGCCGTTGGGGGTCTGGATGCCCATCGTTGCCTGCCCTGAATGCGATTAGTGATCTTGCTTGGCGTTGGCGTCGTCGCGCTTGGTCGCGAGCCGCTTGACGGCGGTGGCCGCCGCATGCGCCGCGACCGCGACGCCCACCGTTCCCGCCGCCACCATGCCGACCTGGTCGGCGTTGCGCTCGATGCCGAACTGCTTGATCGTGGTGAGCCGGTCGTAGAACGAGCCTTTGTCCCAAAAGCCGTCCTCGGAACAGCCGATGCAACCGTGGCCCGACTGGATCGGGAACGACACGCCGCCGTTCCAGCGCACCGTCGAGCAGGCGTTGTAGGTCGTCGGGCCCTTGCAGCCCATCTTGTAGAGGCAGTAGCCCTTGCGCGCGGCCTCGTCGTCCCACTCCTCGACGAACTGGCCGGCGTCGAAATGCGGCCGGCGATAGCACTTGTCGTGGATGCGCTGCGAGTAGAACATCTTCGGCCGGCCCTGGCGGTCGAGCTCGGGCAGCTTGCCGAAGGTGGTGATGAAGGTGACGACGCCGGTCATGACTTCCGCGATCGGCGGACAACCCGGCACCTTGATGATCGGCTTGTTGGTGATGACCTTGTCGATCGGGGTCGCCTGCGTCGGATTCGGCTTCGCGGCCTGCACGCAGCCCCAGGATGCGCACGCGCCCCAGGCGATGATCGCCATCGCATCCTCGGCCATCAGCTTCAGCTTCTCGACGAACGGCTTGCCACCGTCGATGCAGAACATGCCGCCTTCGTTGAGCGGCGGGTTGCCCTCGACCGCGAGAATGTACTGCCCCTTGTACTTGGCGCGGGTCTCTTCGAGGATTTCCTCGGCCTGCTTGCCGGCTGCTGCCATGATCGTGTCGTCATAGTCGAGCGAGATCATCGACAGCACGGCATCCTTCACCAGCGGATGCGCCGAGCGGATGAAGCTCTCCGAGCAGCAGGTGCATTCCAGCCCGTGCATCCAAATCACCGGCGTGCGCGGCTTGGTCTCGAGCGCATTGGCGATGCGCGTCGCCGCGAGCGGGCCGAGGCCGAGGCTCGTCGCCGTCAGGCTGCAGAACTTATGGAAGCTGCGCCGCGTGATGCCCTGGCGCCGGATCACGCTGTAAAAAGTTTCCGTCGTCGCGCCCATGAGTCCTCCCCCTGCTATCGCGTTGGCGATCATCCGATCGCGATCTGGCGAGAGAGGACAGCAAGATGCGGGCCAGCATCAGCGCTGGATTTGAATCATAATGATTCCAGATGCTTGGAGTCGGGGCACGAGACCAAACAACACATCAGAGCCGGATCTCTGGTTAGAAACGGAAATCACGCGCTTTGCACCCGGCAAGCTGGTTTCCGCTGGTTCGCGGCGCGTTCAATGCGCGGTGCAGACCATGCAGGGATCGAACGATCTGACGACATGCTGGATGCTGACGGCGCGCGCGCCGGCCTCGCCCACTTCGGTTCCGACCAGCGCCTGCTCGAGTGGGCCGGCGACGCCATCGGCATCACGCGGCGAGAAGTTCCAGCTGGTCGGCGCGATGATCTGATAGCGGGCGATACGGCCGGAGCGGACCGCCATCCAGTGGCCGAGACTTCCGCGCGCAGCCTCGACGCGTCCGACGAAATCGCCGTCGGCCACGCCAGCGCTGTTTTCGCAGAACGGCTCGTTCAGGCGCAGCGCCTTGATCCAATGCTCGATCGACAGCGCAAGCTGTGCCGTCTCGATCAATCGGGCAATGACGCGGTTGCGGACATTGCTGCCATCGGCCTTCACCAGGGCGGTGATCAGCCTCTGACCATCGACCGCTTGCCTGGCGAGGGCGCCGACCTCGACGGGTTGTCCCGCAAGACGCGGTGCCTTGCACCAGCTGTAGGCGTCGGCCTTGTCGGCATCGGGCAGCGTGCGGCTCTCGGCCGGATCGCTCGACGTCTCCAGCATCCAGGCATGCGAGACGTCTTCCGTGATCTGATCGCCCGGTAGGCCCCCTATCGCGCCATCACTGAGGCGCAGGCCGGCACGAAAGCGCGCGCCATCCGCATCGTGATAGGCCCCGAAGCTCATCAGCACGCCCGGTCCCTTGCCGAGATCGGCCAACGCCAGCGCATCCGCCAAGCGAAGGAAATGCGCGAAGTCGCCGCCGCGCCCCTCGCGCCAGTGATCGAGTTCATCCCCCGTCGACAGAGCGAGGACGTTTTCCAGTTTGTCGGCAAAGACGACGCGTTCGAGGAAGCCGCGAAACGACGCCGCGATCGCATTGAGCCGGACGCGCTCGCCGAGCTCGATCGCGCGTGTCGTGCCGCCGGGCTGGAACGCCAGGCTGTGCGGCCATTTCCCGGCAATCAGGCCCATGATCTCGAGCAGCCGCGCCCGCGCCGGCAGCGCCTCACGCGTCGCGCTCCCCTTGGTGGCGGTGAACCGCTCGGCCGTCGCGGCATGCCAAGCGTGCGCGGCGTAGGCGTCGCGTGCGAAGTCGGGCATGAAGAAGATGTAGAAATGGGTGAGATGATCGGCGGCGTTCTCGGCGGCATGGGCAATGTTGGTCGCGAGCATGCCGTTCGGGGCCGCTGTCACTCCCATCGCCTGACGCAGCGCGCTGGCGGCGGCGATCGATTGCGACACCGAGCAGATGCCGCAAATGCGCGGTGCGATCACCAGGGCATCGAGCGGCGGACGGCCTTCCAGGATCTGCTCGAAGCCGCGATACAGCGGCGCCGTCACTTCCGCGCGCGCGACCCGGCCACTCTCGATGTCGAGCCTGACCTCGAGGTCGCCCTCGACGCGGTTGAACGGGCCGACGGTAATCCGGGTCATGAGCTGCGCTTGTCACTGGGCCGGCTCGGCGGCACCACGACGTGATCGGCGGTCGCGTTGACCCGCACGCGCCGTGGCGTCGCCGACTTCGACAGCGCCGCGAGCGCGACGAACCAGGCCTTCGGCATGTCGGTCGGCAAGCCCACCGGAATGCCGGCGAGCTTGGCCGTCTGCAGATAGTTCTGCGCACTTTCGAAGCCCGGCGAGGTGCAGGCGATGCAGGCATAGCCGCCCTTGGTGCAGGAGCCGCCGCCATTCCACGAGCGCTGATTGCAGTCGCCGACCGCCTGCGTGGCGCGGCAGCCGAGATGCTCCATCAGGCAGCCGCGCTCCGACATCGTCTCGGCGCTCGCCTTGAACTCATAGAACTCGTTGCGGGAGCAGCCGTGATGGGCGAGATGATTGGCGATGAAGGTCGGACGTCCCACCGCGTCGAGGCCATCCGCGGTCAGATCGCCCGACACGAGGGCCAGCAGGCTTTCCATCATCCAGCCCGGATGCGGCGCGCAGCCGGCGACGTTGATCACCGGCAATCCGCGCTTCGAACGGAAGCCGGCGCCGAGCGCGCCGCCGACATCGCTGCCCTCGAACTGCAGTCCGACCGCATCGGTCGGATTGATGCCGGCCGCGGGAATGCCGCCATAGGCGGCGCAACTGCCGACCGCGACGACGTAGTCGGCCAGCGGCGCCAGGTCGAGCAGCCAGTGATAGATCGAGCGGCCCGTGCCGGCGAGCATGTTGAAGCGCCCGGTCAGACCGGGTCCGCGCGCCACCGAGCCTTCGAGCACCAGCAGATCGAGCCGCTCGCGGCCATCGCGAATCGCCTCGAGCACATCGACGACCTCGTCACCGGTCTGTTCGCTGACCGAGGGATGCCACACGAGCTCGATGCCGGATTGGCGCAGCTCGTCGAACCAACCCGAGGCACCGCTTTCCAGGATCGACATTGTGCAGCCGCCGCAGCTCGCGCCCTGCAGCCACAGCATCCTGATCATTGCGTCCGAGCCGGCCATCGTCAGGTCCCGCCGCTATCCCGTTCCAAGCGTTCGGCCTACCGGGTTCGGGTTTAGCCCTCCGGCGCGAATGCTGGCAAGCGGTTCGCCCGGTGCGGAACCGCGCCGCCGGCCGGCCAGCATGGCCACGGCCCAGATCAGCCCGAACGCACCGATGGCGACGATGCCGAGATTGGCGATCTCGTCGCCGAGGCCGATCGACGGGAGACCAAGTCGCGGCGCCAGCAGCGTGGCTGCCTCGACGCTGCCGATCACCAGCGCAATCGCCACCGACGCACCCGTGATCACGAGATTGTAGCGCCGCTTGCGCGCGGGATCGGTCAGCGCCCAGCGATAGGCGCCGACCATCAGCATGCTGTCGGCCGTATCGACGGTGGCCATCGCGGCGGCGAACAGCGCCGGGAACACCAGCACATGCGCGAGACTTGCGCCACGCGCCGCCTCCGTCGCCGACAGGCTCAACAGGCCGATCTCGCTGGCGGTGTCGAAGCCGAGACCGAACAGGAAGCCGAGCGGGTACATGTGCCAGGCGCGCGAGATGATGCGGAGCAACGGACGGAGGAGACGAATCAGCAAGCCGCGCTCTGCGCTTCCGACGGCTTCGATGTCCGGCTGCGGCCGTGCCTTGCGGCGCCAGAGGTTGACGAACAGGATCAGGTTGGACACCGCGATCAGCAGCAGGAAGCCTGCTGATACCGCGGTGCCGATGGTGCCGCCGATCGCCCGGATCGCGCTGTCCTCGCTCAAGAGATCGGCGCCGGCGATCAGGCTCACGACGATGGTGGCGATGACGACGACGCTGGAATGGCCGAGCGCGAAGTACAGACCCGCGGCGCGCGGTGCGTCGCCGTCCTGCACCAGCTTGCGCACCACATTGTCGATCGCCGCGATGTGATCCGCGTCGACCGCGTGGCGGAGGCCGAGCAGCCAGGCCAGCATGGCGGTGCCGACGATGGCGGGGCGGTCGGCATACAGCGCGAAAGCCCAAGCCCAGGCCAGCGCGTTGGCGAGCACGAGGCCCGCCAGCAGCGCCGCGTTCCGGCCGCCCTCGGTGCGGAACCGGGCGAGGATCGAGGACCGAGGATGATCAATTGGCAAAATCGTCATACTTGGACAGGAGAGCAAGACCTGCGCCAAAAGGCAAGGCTCGCGCTCCAGCGTCAGAATCCCTCGCAAATCAACAACCGCGGCCCGTTCGACCGCGATCGATCTCCCTCCCTTGGCAACCCGCTATCCGGTCACGCACAAACATTGACCAGCTCGCCTCTCACCTCACCGCGCCGAGGCACTCTGCGCCGCGATCTCGCGCCGCACCGCTGCTTCGAACTGGCTGGCGGGAGAGGCGAACATCAGCCGGGTCTCCTCGTGGAAGGCGGAGAAGATGCCGACCACCGTCGGAACGCCGCCGATCTCAGCGAGGATCGGCGAGCCCGAATAGCCGAAATTGGCGAGGCAATGCACGATGAGCAGCCGCGCATCCTTGGTCATGCCGGCGGTGCAGTTGCGCTGGCCGGTCGGCGAATAGCGCCGCTCCTGGCCGTAGCCGATCTCGGAAATGGTGCCGGCCTGGGTCGCCGCGGCGAGCTCGTCGCGGCTCATCACCTTCACGGCCACCGGCTTCGACGGCAATGCGTCCTTCAACACGATCAGCGCCCAATCAGCGGGTGAGCGGTCGCTCGACCATTTGTCGTGCTGCGTCGGGATGAAATCCGGCGCCAAGATCAGCTTGTCGGCGATCGATGACGCGGCAGGGGTACCCTTGTTCATGCCGACCAGGAAGTGGACGTTCCCGGGGCTGACCAGCGTCACGCCGTTGAACACGCAATGCGCCGCCGTCAGCACCACGCGCGGGGCCACCAGCGTTCCCGTGCACGAGCCTCCGGTGCTGAACTGCGCCACGGTGACGACGCCGATCGCCGACGCCGGCCACGAGGTGGGATCGACGACATCGCCGAAATGACGGTCGAGTCCGAGCAGCTGCTCGGGGCGCGGATTGACGATGCCCGCGTCAGTCGATTCCGGCTTCGGACGCCACGCCGCGATCGTCGCCTCGGCCTGCTGCCGCTGCGCGTCGTTGAGCCTCGCCCGCTGGAGCTCGCGACCGGCCGATCTGACGCCGTTGCGGCCGGCCATCACCAGCCAGGCATAACCTTGGATCACGTCCCGGGTCATGACTTGGCCGTCGAGCATCATCAGGCCGAGCATGTATTGCGACTGGGCGAAGCCCTGCGCGGCGGCGCGGTTGAACCAGCGTCCGGCTTCGCCGTGATCGCGGGCGGCGCCCTCACCGTTGAAATAGGCGATGCCGAGATAGTGCTGTGCGACGGCGAGCCCCTGATCGGCAGCCTTGCGGTACCAGACCAGCGCCTCGGTCGGATTGCGCGGCACGCCCCAGCCGAAGGCAGTCATGAAGCCGAGGTCGAACTGCGCCCGCGCATCGCCTTTGGCGGCGAGCGGCTGCAGACGGCGTAGCGCCGACGCGGACTGTCCATTCGCCGCGGCTGCGACGGCGTCCTCGAGCTCGGCGGCCGAGGCGCTCGTGACTGCACCGAGCAGCACGGAAAGAATGATGATGAGGGGCTTGATCAAGGGCGTCCGCTGCGACTGGCAACACCGAGATGGGTCGTCCAGCCAAGATGATCAAGACGGCGGCGGCGTGGCGGAAAGCGGACGATGAACTCCTTAATGCTTAATGCTGCCGGCCATCAGGCCGGTCCGCCGCTCACGCCTGCTCGGATTTGGCGAAGCGGTCGTCGAGCGCATAGCCGGCGCCGCGCACGGTGCGGATCGGGTCCTGCTCGCGGCCGGGATTGAGCAGCTTGCGCAGGCGGCCGATATGAACGTCGACGGTGCGCTCGTCGATATAGATGTCGCGGCCCCACACGCTGTCGAGCAACTGCTCGCGGCTGAACACGCGACCGGGATGCTCCAGGAAAAATTCGAGCAGCCGGTACTCGGTCGGGCCGAGATCGATCGGCCGTCCCGATCGCGCGACGCGGCGCTTCTCGCGGTCGAGCTCGATGTCGCCATAGGACAGGATCGTCGCGAGCCGCTCCGGGATCGCCCGGCGCAGCAGGCCCTTCACCCGCGCCAGCAGCTCGGGCACCGAGAACGGCTTGACGATGTAGTCGTCGGCGCCGGTCGCGAGCCCGCGCACGCGCTCGCTCTCCTCGCCGCGCGCCGTCAGCATGATGATCGGCAGCTGCTTGGTCTCGGACCGCGCCCGCAGCCGCCGGCACAGCTCGATGCCGGACAGGCCCGGCAACATCCAGTCGAGCACGACGAGATCGGGAATGCGCTCCTTCAGCCGCGTATCGGCCTCGTCGCCGCGCCCCACCGTCTCGACCTCGTAGCCCTCGGTCTCGAGATTATAGCGCAGGAGCGTGGTCAGCGCCTCTTCGTCTTCCACCACCAGAATGCGCGCGGTCATGTCGAACGGGTCTTTCTCAGTTGCCGGGGATCGTCGCCGTGAAGCTCGTCATGTCGCCCTTCGGACGCTTGTCGACGATCGCCTGGCCCTCGATCATGTAGAACACGGTCTCCGCGATATTGGTCGCGTGATCGCCGATCCGCTCGATGTTCTTGGCGCAGAACATCAGATGGATGCAGAACGAGATGTTGCGCGGATCCTCCATCATGTAGGTGAGAAGCTCGCGGAACAGCGAGGTGCAGATGGCGTCGACCTCCTCGTCGCCCTTCCACACCGCCATTGCCGCCGGCAGATCATGCGCGGCATAGGCATCCAGCACCGACTTGACCTGCGACTGCACCAGATCGGTCATGTGCTCCAGGCCGCGGATCAGCTTGAGCGGATGGAAATCGCTCTCCAGCGCCGCGACGCGCTTGCCGATGTTCTTGGCGAGGTCGCCGATCCGCTCGAGATCGGTCGCGACGCGCATGGCGCCGACGATCTCGCGCAAATCGACCGCCATCGGCTGGCGGCGCGCGATGGTGAGCACGGCGCGCTCCTCGATCAGCCGCTGCAGACGGTCGACCTCGGCATCCGCGGTGACGACCTTCTGCCCGAGCGCCACGTCGCGCCGCACCAGTGCATCGACGGAATCGACGATCAGACGCTCGGCGAGGCCGCCCATCTCGGAGACGAGGCGGGTCAGATCCTGCAGGTCGCTGTCGAATGCCTTGGCGGTATGTTCACTGGCCATGATGATCTCCTGAAAGCAATGCGTCGGCGTCAGCCGAACCGGCCGGTGATGTAATCCTGGGTCCGCCGATCGCTCGGCGAGGTGAAGATCTTGTTGGTGTCGTCGAACTCGATCAGTTCGCCGAGATACATGAAGGCGGTCTTGTCGGAGACGCGCGCCGCCTGCTGCATGTTATGGGTGACGATCGCGATCGTGTAGTTCTCGGCGAGCTCCTGGATCAGCTCCTCGACCTTGGCGGTCGAGATCGGATCGAGCGCCGAGCACGGCTCGTCGAACAGGATCACCTCCGGCCGAACCGCCACGGTGCGGGCGATGCACAGGCGCTGCTGCTGGCCGCCGGACAGCGACAGGCCCGACGCGTTGAGCTTGTCCTTGACCTCGTTCCACAGCGCGCCGCCGCGCAGCGCCTTCTCGACCCGGTCGTCCATCTCGGACTTCGAGATCTTCTCATAGAGGCGGATGCCGAAGGCGATGTTCTCGTAGATCGTCATCGGGAACGGCGTCGGCTTCTGGAACACCATGCCGACCCGCGCGCGCAACAGATTGAGGTCGAGCTTGGGATCGAGGATGTTGGTGTTGTCCAGCATCAGCTGGCCGGTGGCGCGCTGGCCCGGATAGAGATCGTACATCCGGTTGAAGATCCGCAGCAGCGTGGACTTGCCGCAACCGGACGGGCCGATGAACGCCGTGACACGGTTGGTGCCGAGCGTCAGGTTGATGTTCTTCAGCGCGTGGTGATCGCCGTAGTAGAAATTCAGGTTGCGCGCGGTCACCTTGGCGGGCGCTTCGGGAAGCGGCTGGCCATGCAGGAGAGCGGGATTAGGTTGGCTGACGGAAACGGACAGTTCGGTCATTTTGCGTTCCTCTCGGCGCCGAGAATGCGTGCACCGACGTTCAGAGCGAGCACGGCCAGAGTGATGAGAAGGGCTCCGCTCCAGGCCAACTGCTTCCAATAAGCGTACGGGCTCTGGACGAAATTGTTGATGGTGACGGGCAGGTTCGCCATCGTCTTGAACAGGTTCAGGCTCCCGAACTGGTTCGACAGCGCGGTGAACAAGAGCGGCGCGGTCTCGCCGGCGACACGGGCGGTCGCGAGCAGGACGCCGGTGATGAGGCCCGACCGGGCCGCGCGATAGGCGATGCGGCGGATCACCAGCGAGCGCGGCAGGCCGAGCGCAGAGGCCGCCTCGCGCAGCGGGTTCGGCACCAGCAGCAGCATGTCCTCGGTGGTTCGGAGCACGACGGGGATCACGATCACGGCCAGCGCCAGCGCGCCGGCGATCGCCGAGAAGCCGCCCATCGGCACCACGACCGCGCCGTAGATGAAAAGGCCGATGATGATCGACGGCGCCGACAGCAGGATGTCGTTGATGAAGCGGATCACCGAGGTCAGCCGGTCGTTGCGGCCGTATTCGGCGAGATAGGTGCCGGCGAACAGGCCGAGCGGCGCACCGATGCCGACGCCGATCACGGTCATGATCACCGAGCCGACGATGGCGTTGCGCAGGCCGCCCTCGCTGGCGCCCGGCGGAGGCGTGTCGGCCGAGAACACCTGCACGCTCAGGCCGGCGAGACCGTTGTAGAACAGCGTGAACAGGATCAGCGCCAGCCAGGTGACGCCGAACGCCGCGGCGGCGATGCACAGGCCGCGGATCACGATGTCCTTGCGGCGGCGGCGGGCATAGATCGGATTGACGGTGTTGACCGGCATATCGACGGTGGACATGAGCTACTTCCCCGCCTTGGCTTCAAGCCGCGCCAGCATCAGCCGGGCGCTCGCGAGCACGAAAAAGGTGAGAACGAACAGCAGCAGACCGAGCAGGATCAGGCTCGACTGGTGCAGACCATCGCTCTCCTGGAACTCGGAGGCGATCGCGGCCGAGATCGTCGTGCCCGGCGCGAAGATCGAGGACGAGATCCGGAACGAGTTGCCGATGATGAAGGTCACCGCCATGGTCTCGCCGAGCGCGCGGCCCAGCGCCAGCATGACGCCGCCGATCACGCCGACGCGGGTGTACGGGATGACCACGCTGCGCACGACCTCCCAGGTGGTGCAGCCGACGCCATAGGCGGCTTCCTTCAGCACCGGAGGAACGGTCTTGAAGACGTCGACCGAGATCGAGGTGATGAAGGGCAGCACCATGATCGCCAGGATCAGCGAGGCGTTGAACAGGCTGAGATAGGACGGAGGTCCTGCAAAGATGTCCTGCAGCACCGGGATGTTGGCGCAGAGGCTGATCATGAACGGCTGGAACGTGGTCGCCAGGAACGGCCCCAGCACGAAGAAGCCCCACATGCCGTAGATGATCGAGGGAATGCCGGCGAGCAGCTCGATGGCCAGCCCGATCGGGCGCCGCAGCCATTGCGGGCACAGCTCGGTGAGGAAGATCGCAATGCCGAGACCCACGGGAATGGCGATCAACATCGCAATGAACGAGGTGACCAGCGTGCCGTAGATCGGGCCGAGCGCGCCGAGCACCGGCGGATCGGCCGAGGGCGCCCAGCGCTTGGTGAGCAGGAACTGGAAGCCATATTCCTTCATCGCCGGCCAGGCGCCGATGACCAGCGAGATGATGATGCCGCCGAGGATGAGCAGCACCGAGATCGCCGACAGCCGGGTGATCCAGTAGAACGTCACATCGCCGAGCTTGAAGGCGCTCAAGGCGCGGGCGCGGTCGTAAGGCCCTGCAGAGGCAGCTATATCGCCGACCTCGGATTGAACGGCCATTTCCGCCAACTCAGCCCCCTGTTTGTTGGACACGCTGGAAATCCGTGAGACCCGTCTGTCTCCTCCCCACGGTGGGGAGGAGACCGTTACCGATGCCGCTGAGATCAGCTCTTGATGTCGGCCGACCAGGTCTTCTCGATCAGCTTCACGACGCTGTCGGGCATCGGGATGTAGTCGAGATCCTCAGCCATCTTACCACCCTTCTCGAACGACCATTTGAAGAACTTGATCGCTTCCGCCGAGGCCGCCTTGTCGGTCGGTTCCTTGTGCATCAGGATGAAGGTCGCCGCCGTCATCGGCCAGGACTTGTCGCCCTGCTGGTTGGCAAGGATGACGTAGTAGCCGGGAGCCTTGGCCCAGTCGGCGTTGGCGGCGGCAGCCTGGAAGGCCTCGACGGTCGGCTGCACGGTCTTGCCGGCCTTGTTGACCATGCCGGTGTAGGTCAGCTTGTTCTGCTTGGCGTAGGCATATTCGACATAGCCGATCGCGTTCTTGGTCTGGCCGATGTTGCCGGACACGCCCTCATTGCCCTTGGCGCCGACGCCGACCGGCCACTCGACCGCGGTGTTGAAGCCGACCTTGCTCTTCCAGTCGGCGCTCGCCTCGGAGAGGTAATAGGTGAAGTTGAAGGTCGTGCCCGAACCGTCGGAGCGGCGCACGACGGCGATCGCATCGCCCGGCAGCTTGACATTGGGGTTGAGCTTCTTGATCGCGGCGTCGTCCCACTTGGTGATCTTGCCGAGATAGATGTTGGCGAGCGTCTCGCCGTCCAGCACCATCTCGCCGGGCTTCACGCCATCGAGATTGACGACCGGCACGATGCCGCCCATCACCATCGGCCACTGCACCAGGCCGTCCTTCTCGAGTTGCGCGGCCTTGAGCGGCGCGTCGGTGGCGCCGAAGGTCACGGTCTTGGCCTGGATCTGCTTGATGCCGCCGCCGGAGCCGATCGACTGGTAGTTCAGACCGTTGCCGGTCTCCTTCTTGTAGGCGTCGGCCCACTTCGAATAGATCGGGAACGGAAACGTCGCGCCCGCGCCGGTGATATCGGCGGCAAATGCCGACGTCGATGCGGCGACCAAGCCGGCAGCGACGAGTGCTTTGACGAAATTCATAGCTGGTCTCCATGCTCGGGAAGCGAAGCGCCATGTGCGCCCGATCGCGCTTCCCCGGCCGCTTTAAGGGGCCTCGATGCTGCTTTTATAAAGGTTCGATGACAGCTGGATGACAAACGCAAGCAATTGATAATGTTTGATGATTCGATTTCGCTCCGGAGTTTCACGGATCGCTCGGCGGGACTCGGATCGCGGCCGGGCGCCGTCTTGTAAGAACCCTGCTCACGGCTTGTAAGGACCCCTGCTCACGACGAATTGCCAGCGCCTCCACACCCTCAGTGTCATCCCGGGCAAGGCCGCCAACGCGAAGCGTTGGTGGCCGCTGACCCGGGATCCATACGCCGTGACGGTCGTGGCGGGGCGGGATGGAGCGGCCATCGTGCCTCATACTGCTCCCTGGGGTTATGGATCCCGGATCGGCGCGCGCGTGCCGCGCGCTTGTCCGGGATGACGGCGGAGGAGTTGATTGGCGCTTTGCCCATCAGACACGACTCAATGACACGCGACATCGCCTTCCCGCGACACGGCGTGCCCGGATCATGCATTCGTCATCGCCCTCCAACAACGAGAGGGCGCGGAGAAGGCCGGGAGCCTGCCGCTCCCATGGCCCGCCTGCAGAAGAAAAATGCAGGCGGCAGGTACCACAGGTTCGGCTCGGACATCCCGGCCTTCCCCGCGCGACTGGTTTTAACGGTGTCCTTCGTGCTCTCCCTGGGGATCGGCTTTATTGCCCCCATCGCCCGCGCGTGCCCATAAGCAACGATCACGGACTTGACCTCAGCGTCGAGAGGCCAGGACCACACGACTTCGCCGTCCGTGCCAACCGCGCTCGTCAAGCGCCGCCGCCACGTCCATCGCAGCCCACCTCACGTTCGTGACGACGCGTACGTCCCTCTGCTCGAGGCGGGTTGAACACAACAAAACATGATTTCCGAAAAATAGCAATAGTTTTATTTTTTTCAGAATACGCCACCTCACCTCTCAAGCCGGCTTCGGTGGCTCGATCCAGATGCCCGGATCGGAATGGGTGCGGATGTGGTCGATCAGCGCGTCGGCGAACACCCTGATCTTGGCCGGCAGCCGGCCCCGGTTCTGGTAGGCGATGTTCATCGTGAGCAACGGAAGCTCCCAGTCGAGCAGCACCGGCACCAGCCGGCCGGCGAGAATGTCGCCCTGCACGATGTAGAGCGGCTGGATCAGTATGCCGAGCCCGGCGAGCGCCGCGCCGCGGATCACCTGGCCGTCATTGCTGTCGAGCGTCGGTGCGATCCGGATGCTCTGGGCGGTGGCGCCGCTGCGCAGCGACAGCGAATAGGGATCGTTGGCCAGATTGTAGATCAGCATGTCGTGACGCGCGAGATCGGCCGGGACGACGGGACGCCCGCGGCTCGCGAGATAGGACGGGGCCGCGGCCAGCACGCGCCGCATCTGGCCGATGCGGCGGACGACGATGCTGGAGTCCGGCTCGGACTCGCGGGTGCGGATCGCCACGTCGATGCCCGCCTCGATGAAATCAGGGTAGCGATTGGCGGCGATGATCTGCAGGTTCAGCTTCGGATACGCGGCGCGGAACGCCGGCAGCATCGGCGCAAGATAGATGGTCGCAAACGACAGCGAGCTGGTGACGCGCAGCAGGCCCTGCGGCGACAGCGCGCGATCGCTGACCGCATCCTCGGCCTCGGCCAGCTCGTTGAGCAGCGGGCCGCAGCGCTGCAGCAGCTCCTGCCCCGCTTCGGTCAGCCACAGCCGGCGCGTATTGCGCTCGATCAGGCGCACGGCGAGCCGCTCCTCCAGCGCGCTGAGATGCCGGCTCGCCGCGGCGTTCGACATGCGCAGCGTCTCGGCGGCCTTGGACAGGCTGCCCAGCTCGGCCGTCTTTGAAAACACCTCGAGCTGGAGCAGACGGTCCATTGTTGCGCATATCGGAAAAGAGAGTTACAAAATCTGGTCTTTATTTCCGCCTGACGCAAGGCAAAATCGCCAAACAAGAACAATCACAGGTGAGGACGCACGGGATGTCGGGGCCGATCAGGCACATCGTGATGTGGCGGCTGCGCGCCGAAACGGCCGCCGAGCGTGCCGCGGCCCGGCTCAAGGTGAAGACCCTGTTCGAGGGGCTGAAGGGCCGCATCGACGGACTGACCCATATCGAGGTCGGCGTCGATGTCAGCGACGTCGACTATGCCTGCGACGTCGTCCTGTTCTCCGAATTCGCCAGCCACGCCGCCCTCAAGGCCTACGCCTCGCATCCGGAGCACCTGCGGGTGCGCGACGAGCTCGGCGACCTCAGGATCGGGCGCTTCCAGGTCGACTATCCCATTGGCGGAGCGGCGGGCGCGTGATCGGTCGTTGTCACCAGAGCCAACTACGCAGACGTCCCGCCGGAGGCGGCGTGACGACGCAAGCAACGGACAACCGCCATGTCACGTTCTGACATCAGCATCGCCTTCATCGGGATCGGCAAGATCGGCCTGCCGATCGCAGTGCGGCTCGCCAAGGCCGGCTACAAAGTCACAGCGTTCGATCCCAATGCCCGGCGGCTCGACGAGGCGCGTGCGCTCGGGGTCGCGTCCGCGCCGTCGGCCACCGACGCCGTGCGCGACAGTGCCGTGGTGATCTCGTCGCTGCCCGACGACGGCGCGATGCGCGGCGCGATGCTCGGCAGCGGCGGACTGATTGCGGCGATGGCGCCGGGCTCGATCCTGATCGAGACCAGCACCGTCGGCGTCGAGGCGTCGGGCGCCGTGGCAGCCGCAGCAGAGGCGCGCGGCATCGCCTATCTGCGCACGCCGATCTCGGGCAATGCCAGCATCGCCCACACCGGCGAGCTGACCTGCTTCGTGTCGGGACCGCAGGACGCCTTCGTCAAGGTCACGCCGCTGCTGCAGGCGTTCACCCGAGCCCAGACCTATCTCGGTGCCGCGGAAGAAGCGCGCTACGCCAAGCTCGCCGTCAACCTCATGATCGCGACGACGGCGGCGATGATGGCCGAGAGCCTGGCGCTGGCGCGCAAGGGCGGCATCGCCTGGCCGGACATTCTCAAGGTGCTGCACGACAGCGCGATCGCCTCGCCGATGGTGAAGTACAAGACCGCGCCGCTGCTGGCGCGCGACTTCGCCGCGACCTTCTCCTGCGCGCAGATGGCCAAGGATCTCGATCTCATCCTCGGCGCCGGCCACGCCGCGGGCGTGCCGTTGCAGCTCGCCGCGCAGGTCCGCGAGACCTATACTGCATTGATTGCGTCAGGCGACGCCGAGACCGACTTCCTCGCAACCGTTCGGCACGTCGAACGGCTGTCCGGCCTCGGCGAGCCGCTCTGAAAGGAGACTGCATCTTGCGAAACTTCGACGAGAACACGATCACGCATGCGGTGCTCGAACGGCTGGCGGGAGCA
The DNA here is from genome assembly GCF_051167655.1 of Bradyrhizobium sp. HKCCYLS2038. Taxonomy (NCBI): domain Bacteria; kingdom Pseudomonadati; phylum Pseudomonadota; class Alphaproteobacteria; order Hyphomicrobiales; family Nitrobacteraceae; genus Bradyrhizobium; species Bradyrhizobium sp. HKCCYLS2038. The sequence continues at coordinate 39,008 of NZ_JBNPTM010000006.1, forward strand.
ACCGATGCCAGGGCCAAGCAGGTCAGCGAGGCCCTGGTGCGCCATCTCCATGCCTTCTTGCGCGAGGTCCGCCCGACGCAGGCGGAATGGGAGTTCGGCATCGACTTCCTCACCCGCACCGGCCACATGTGCGACGACAAGCGCCAGGAATTCATCCTGCTGTCGGACGTGCTCGGCGCGTCCATGCTGGTTGACGCCATCAACCATCCGGTGCCGGAGGGCGCCACCGAGACCACGGTGCTCGGCCCGTTCTTCGTCCAGGCCGCGCCCGAACGCGCCAATGGCGACGACATCTCGGGGCCGATGAAGGGCGATCCGCTGCTGGTGACGGGCTCGGTGTCGAGCGCGGACGGCCGGCCGCTGGCGGGCGCCATCGTCGACGTCTGGCATTCCGACGATGACGGCTATTACGACGTGCAGCGGCTCGAGCAGATCGGCGATCTCGCCATGCGCGGTCGCTTCCGCGCCGATGCCGACGGGCGTTTTCATTTCTGGTCGATCAAGCCCGCCGCCTACCCGATCCCCAATGACGGGCCGGTCGGCGACATGCTGAAGGCGCAGGGGCGGCACCCGTGGCGGCCGGCGCATGTACATTTCATGATCTCGGCGCCCGGGTTCGAGCGGCTGGTGACGCATGTGTTCGTGGCCGGCGACGAGTATCTCGATTCCGATGTCGTGTTCGGCGTCAAGGACAGCCTGATCCGCGACTTCGCGCGCTGCTCGCCGGGCCGTGCGCCAGATGGACGCATGGTGACAGACCACTATTATCATCTCAAATACGATTTCGGGCTGAAGCAGCTTGCGCCCGCCGAGCGGGCCTGAGCTGACGACAATCGACCGCGCGCGTCAGCACAGCGTCGCGGCATCAACGGGAGGACTGATGGACCTGCGGGTCGGCGCGAGCGCATTGGCCGAGCGGCTTTCGAACCTGATCGGCGCCCGCGCGAGCATCGCACGCGGCGTGCTGGATCAGCACGGCCGCAGCGAATCGTACTACCCGGCGATGCCGCCCGACATCGTGGTGTTTCCCGAGACCACGCAGGAGGTCGCCGGCATCGTGAGACTGTGCGCCGAAGCCGGCATGCCGATCGTTCCGTTCGGGGCCGGCACCTCGCTCGAGGGCAACGCCGCGGCCGCAGCCGGCGGCGTCTGCATCGACTTCGCGCGCATGAACCGGGTGCTGGCGGTCGACGCAGCCGACATGGACGTCGTCGTGCAGCCCGGCATCACCCGCAAGCAGCTCAATGCCGAGCTGCGCGGCAGCGGCCTGTTCTTTCCGATCGATCCCGGCGCCGACGCCTCGATCGGTGGCATGACCTCGACCCGCGCCTCCGGCACCATGGCGGTGCGCTACGGCACCATGAAGGACAACGTGCTCGCGCTCGAGGTCGTGCTGGCCGACGGCCGCGTGATCCGTACCGCACGGCGCGCGCGCAAATCCGCCGCCGGCTATGACCTGACGCGGCTGTTCGTCGGATCGGAGGGCACGCTCGGCGTGATCACGGAAGTGACGCTGAAGCTGCATCCGCTGCCGCAGGCGATCTCGGCCGCAACCTGCAGCTTCCCGAGCCTGCACGACGCGGTCGACACCGCGATCGCCCTGATCCAGTCGGCGATCCCCGCGGCCCGCATCGAGCTCGTCGACGATGTCATGATCCGCGGCATCAACGCCTATTCGAAGCTCGGCTATCAGGAAGCGCCGACCCTGTTCCTGGAATTCCACGGCTCCGAGGCCGCCGTCGCCGAGCAGGCGCAGATCGCGGAGGCGATCGCGAACGAGCATGGCGGCCGCGGCTTTGCCTGGGCCAAGGCGGCCGAGGACCGCAGCCGGCTCTGGCACGCGCGCGACAACACGCTGTATGCCGGCTTGGGACTGCGACCCGGCGCACGCGCCGTGATCACCGATGTCTGCGTGCCGATCTCGCGGCTTGCCGAATGCCTCACCGAGACGCGTGCGGATGCCGACGCCAGCGGCTTCCTCGCGCCGATCGTCGGCCATGTCGGCGACGGCAATTTCCATATGCTGATCCTGGTCGATCCGAGCAATGAGAATGAGCTGGCCGGCGCCAAGGCGCTGCAGGCGCGCATGGTGGCGCGCGCGATCGGCATGGACGGCACCTGCACCGGCGAGCACGGCATCGGCCTCGGCAAAATCGACTATCTCAGGGACGAGCTCGGCGACGCCGTCACGGTGATGCGCGCGATCAAGACCGCGCTCGATCCCGATGGACTGATGAACCCGGGCAAGATCTTTGCCGGCGGAGCGCAGGCATGACCGCGGCGGCTGCGCTTGCAACATCCCCGGACGCGCCGCTGCTGGAGCTGCGCGGTATCAGCAAGTCGTTCCCCGGCGTCAAGGCGCTGGACGACGTATCGTTCGCGATCCATCCGGGCGAAGTACACATGCTGCTCGGCGAGAACGGCGCCGGCAAGTCGAGCCTGATGAAGATCCTGTGCGGCGCCTACAGCGCCGATGCCGGCGAGGTCTACTACAACGGCAAGAAGGTCGAGATCTCTTCGACGGCGGATGCGCAGGCACTCGGCATCGCCGTGATCTTCCAGGAGTTCTCGCTGGTGCCGTTCCTCGACATCGCGCAGAACATCTATCTCGGCCGCGAGCCGAAGGGCCGCCTGCCCGGCACCATCGACCGCCGAAAAATTCTCGCCCATGCGCGGCGCGTGCTCGACAGCATCGGCTTCGACATCGATCCCTCCGTCATCGTCGACACGCTCGGCGTGGCGCAGCAGCAGATGGTCGAGATTGCGAAAGCGGTCAGCCAGAATGCGCGCATCCTGGTGATGGACGAGCCGACCGCGGCGCTGTCCGACCGCGAGGCGGAATTGTTGTTCGCGCTGATCGCGCGGCTGAAGGCCGACGGCGTCGCCATCGTCTACATCTCGCACCGCATGGCCGAGGTGTTCGCGCTCGGCGACCGCATCACCGTGCTGCGCGATGGCCGCCGCATCGGCGACGTCCGGCCCGGCGAGGTCACGCCCGACCAGTTGGTGCGCATGATGGTCGGCCGCACCGTCGACATGAGCTATCCGCGCCGCTTCGCCGACGCGCCGGGCGAGCTCGTGCTCGAGGTCAAGGGACTGAGCGCGCCGAGCGGCATCGCCGACATCAACATCGAGGTGCGGCGCGGCGAGATCGTCGGCCTGTGCGGCCTGGTCGGCTCGGGCCGCACTGAGGTGGCGCGCGCGATCTTCGGCGCCGATCCGGTCAGCGCCGGCGAGATCATCTTCGACGGCCGGCCGATCACCGGCGAGCCCGACATCGCGGCGCGCCGCGGCATCGCGCTGATCCCCGAGAGCCGCAAGAGCGAGGGCCTGGCGCTGCTGCGCTCGGTCGGCGACAATCTCGTGGTGTCGGCGCTGAAGAAGCTGTTTCCGAGCGGGCTTTATGATCCCCGCGGCGCGCAGCGCGCGGCGGACGGCCTGATCCGGCAGCTCCGGATCGCGACGCCGACGGCGCGGCAGACGGTCGGCCTGCTCTCCGGCGGCAACCAGCAGAAGGTGGTGATCGGCAAATGGCTGGCGGCCGGCGCCAGGCTCTTCATCTTCGACGAGCCGACGCGCGGCATCGATGTCGGCGCCAAGTCGGAGATCTTCGCGCTGATCGACCGGCTGGTCGCCGAGGGCGCGGCGGCGCTGATGATCTCGTCCGAGCAGATCGAGATCTGCCACGTCTGCGACCGCGCCTATGTGATGCGCGAGGGCCGCATCGCCGGGCATCTGTCACGCGGCGAGCTGACCGAGGAGAATATCGTGCGACTGGGGATGCATGATGAGTGACGCCGCCATCGTCTCGCCGATCCGATCCCTGCAGCGCATCCCCGGCGTCGCCATCGTGCTGGTGCTGCTGATCGCGCTGTTCGGCGCGATCGCGCCCGGCTTCCTGTCGGCCGCGAACCTCTCCAACGTGCTGGTGCAGTCGACGATCCTGACGATGCTCGCGCTGCCGATGACCCTGATCATCATGACCGAGGGGCTCGACCTCTCGATGGGCGCGGTGCTGACGCTGACCTCGCTGTGCGTCGCGATCGTCTCGCTCGCGACCAAGTCGGTGCTGCTCGGCCTCGGCGCCGCCGTGCTGGTCGGCGCGGCGTTCGGCACCGTCAATGGCTGGCTGGTCGCGATCGTCGGCATTCCGCCGTTCGTCGCGACGCTCGCCACGCTCGGCATGGCGCAGGGCCTGTCGCTGATCGTCAGCGACGGCCAGAGCGTGGTCGGCATTCCCCATGGCGTGCGCGACATCTATTCGGCGACGCTCGCCGGCATCCCCGTGCCGATCCTGATGGGGCTCGCCACCTACGCCGTGTTTCACGGCCTGCTCTATCATACGAGATTCGGCACCTACATCTTCGCGCTCGGCGGCAACCGCGAGGCGCTGCGCTATGCCGGCCTCTCGCCGACGAGGCTGCTCATCGCGGTCTACGCGATCAGCGGCACGATGGCCGGCATCGCGGGGCTGCTGATGACCGCGCGGATGAATTCGGGACATCCGACCGCCGGCCTCGGGCTGGAGTTCGACGCCATCGCGGCGGTCGCCGTCGGCGGCACCTCGTTCGAGCGCGGCAATGGCTGGCTGCTCGGCACCGTGCTCGGCGTCATCTCCGTCGGCGTGCTGCGCAACGGGCTCAACCTGGTGTCGCTGCCCTCCTCCGTGCAGGTCGCGAGCGTCGGGGCGCTGGTCATCTTCGCGATGTTCCTCGATGGCCTGCGGAGCCGATCATGAGCGACATCGCCAAGGACACGCTGCCGCCGCCGCGCTCGTTGCTGTCGCAAAATGCGACTCAGTTGTTCTACCGGCTGGCGGCTGCGCTATTGATCTGCGCCGCGCTGAGCGTGCTGAGCGACTCCTTCCTCAGCCTCGGCAACATCCTCAACGTGCTGAGGCAGGCGAGCCTGACCTTCTTCATCGCCTCCGGCCTCACGCTGGTGGTGCTGACCGCCGGCCTCGATCTGTCGGTCGGCGCCAACGTCGCATTGTCGGCGTGTCTCGCCGGCACCGTGATCCACCAGACCGGCTCGCCGGTGCTGGGGATCCTGACCGGGCTCGCCGCCGGCGGCAGCGTCGGCTTCCTCAACGGCTTCATGGTCACGGCGCTGCGCATCCCCTCCTTCATCGCCACCTACGGCATGCTCTGGGTGCTGAACGGCGTGACCTACTGGTACATGGCGGGCGAGACCATTCACGGCTTTCCGGCCGGCTTCCGCCAGATCGGCAGCGGCTACTTCCTCGGCCTGCCAATCCCTGTCTATCTGCTGCTGGTGTTCCTCGCGATCGGATCGTTCTTCGCGCAGCGCACGATCTGGGGCCAGGAGATCTACGCGGTCGGCGCCAACCCTGTCGCGGCGCGGCTGTCCGGCATCCCGGTCGCGCGCCGGCTGCTGCTGGTCTACACCGTGTCGGGCACCATGGCGGGGCTCGCCTCGATCATCTTCCTGTCGCGGCTCAACTCCGCCGAGGCCGACATCGGCGAGAGCCTGACCCTGCCTGCGATCGCCGCCGTGCTGATCGGCGGCACCTCGCTGTTCGGCGGCGTCGGCACCGTGTTCGGAACTTTCATCGGCGCCTTGATCCTGACGCTGGTGCTGAACGGCATGAACCTGCTCGCGATCAGCGCCAACTGGCAGCCGCTCGTCACCGGAATCATCGTGATCATCGCAGTCTGGCTCGACATGAAGACGCGGCGCCGGACGCAATAAAGTCGGAAGCAAACCAAAAAAACAGGGAGGGAAACAACATGAAATACCGGATATCGCGCGGCCTCGCGCTGTCACTGCTGTTCGCGGCGGCCACCACCCAGGCCCATGCCGACGGCGAGACCATCGCCGTCTTCACCAAGAACCAGACCAATCCGTTCTTCCAGACGGTGCGCGTCGGTGCTGACAACATGGCCAAGGTGCTCAACGCCAAGATCCTGCACTACATCCCGACCAAGCCGGACTCGATTCCCGAGCAGCTCAGCCAGATCGAGGACGTGGTGGTGAAGAAGCCGAGCGCGATCGTGTTCACGCCGGTCGACTACAAGGCGATGGTGCCGGGCGTCGAGAAGATGAACGACGCCAAGATTCCGGTCGTCAACATCACCGACCGCTCCGCCGGCGGCAAGTTCGTTTCCTTCGTCGGCGCCGACGATTACAGCCTCGGCTTGGAAACCGGACGCTTCCTGCTCAAGACGCTCGGCGGCAAGGGCAACATCGTCATCATCGAAGGCGTCAAGGGCTCGCTGACCAATGTCGACCGCGTCCGCGGTTTCAACGACGCGCTAAAGGAGAATCCCGGCGCCAAGCTGCTGGCGTCGCAGCCCGGCAACTACCAGCGCCTTCAGGCACTGCAGGTGATGGAAAACCTGATGCAGTCCAACCCGCAGATCGACGGCGTGCTCGCCGCCAACGATGCCATGGCGGTCGGCGCGATCGAGGCGCTGGACGGCGCCAACCGCAAGGCCCAGGTGATCGGCATCAACGGCACCAAGGAGGCGATCGACGCGATCAAGTCCGGCAAGCTGCTCGCCAGCGGCGACTACAACGGCTTCGCCCAGGGCTGCCTCGGTACCATGATGGCGGTCCGCACCTTGCGCGGCGAACCTGTCATCACCGAGATCGTGCTGAAGCCGACGGTCATCACCAAGGACAACTACCAGCCGTTCGACGTGCCGCTGGAACAGCGGACCTGTCCGAGCTTCGAGGATGCGAGCAAGCTCGCGGCGAAGTAGGATCAGCCTATCGTTGACATGCGGGACGGCGCGCAGCCGTCCCGCATCAGCTCTCGGAGTAGTCTTCATGCTGTTTGCGATTCACGCGCTCGACAAGCCCGGTGCGCTGCCGGTCCGGCTGGCCAACTACGACGCGCACAAGGCCTATCTCGGCGACACCGCACGCCTGCCCGTCACCATCGTCATGTCGGGCCCGCTGGTCTCCGACGACGGCGCGACGATGATCGGCAGCCTGTTCCTGGTCGAGGCCCCCGGCCGCGCCGAGGTCGAGGCCTTCAATCGCAACGACCCGTTCGCCGCCGCCGGCATCTGGGAGAAGGTGACGATCACGGGATTTCTGCGGCGGCAGGGGTAGTCCGGCGCTCAACCACACCCCCGCTGTCATCCCGGACAAGCGCGCGGCACGCGCGCGCAGATCCGGGATCCATAGCCACAGGGAGATCTGCGAGGCACGAAGGCCGCTCCAGTTCGACCAGCCACAAGCGCCACGGCGTATGGATCCCGGGTCGGCGGCCACCAACGCTGTCGCGTTGGCGGCCTTGCCCGGGATGACACTGTTTGTTTGGTCAGCGTGCGGGCCACCTGACCGGATTCTGCAAGCGGTCGACTAGTTACTCACCGCCCAGTTCGACGCCCGCCAGCGCCTCGCTCAGCTTCGCCAGCGCGGTGTGATCCTGTCCGGGACCGAGCAGGCCTTGCGCGCTCGCGCTCAATTCGCGGCACAGGTTCGAGAACGGCGCGGCGACGCCGCTGGCGCGGGCGACTTCGAGGGCGATCGACAGGTCCTTGACCATCAGGTCGAGGCCGAAGCCGCTGTTGAACTGCCGAGACAGCACGAACTGCCTGAACTTCTTCTGCGTCGAGTTGTTCATGCCGGTCGACGCATTCAGCACGTCGGTCATCAGGCCGGGATCGATGCCGAACTGCTGGCCGATCAGCAGTGCCTCGATGCCGATCAGGAAGCCGCCGGTGGAGACGAGATTGTTGAGCGCCTTCATCGCCTGCCCCGAGCCGAGGCCGCCGATGCGGTGGATGGTGGTGCCCATCGCACGCAGCAGCGGCTCGACGCGGTCGAGCGCCGCGGCATCGCCGCCGGCCATGATCGCGAGCTCGCCGGTTTTCGCGCGCGGCACGCCGCCGCTGACCGGCGCATCGAGCATGATCACGCCGAGCTGCGCGAGATCCCCCGCGATCGCCTGCGTCGCCGCTGGCGCGCCGGAGCTCATGTCGACGACGATGTGCCCCTGCTTCAAGCCGGGGCGCATCGCTGCGACGGCGTCGGCGACATGCTTGCTGGTCGGCAGCATGGTGATGACAACATCCGCCTGCGCCGCGGCCGCCGCGAGATCGGCCGCTTCGGTGGCGCCGACTTGGCGGACGAAATCCGCGGCGCGGCCGGCGACCGCGTCGTTGACGGCCACTGTATAGCCGGCACCGAGCAGCCGCGCGGACATCGGCCAGCCCATGTTGCCGATGCCCACGAACAGAACGGATTTCGGCGCGCTCATGCGCCGTCCTTCTTGGCGATGGCGCCTTCCGCCACCAACACCTCATGCGCGGCCTTGAAGGCTTCGAGGCCGGCGGGAATGCCGCAATACACGGTCGCATGCAGCAGGATCTCCTTGATCTCGTCGACCGTCACGCCATTGGTCAGCGCGCCCTTGACGTGCAGCTTCAATTCGCTCGGCTTGCTGAGCGCCGTCAACATCGCGAGATTGACGATGCTGCGCGTGCGGCGATCGAGACCCGGCCGGGTCCAGGCATAGCCCCAGCACATTTCGGTGGTGATGTGCTGGAACGCCATCATGAAGTCGTCGGCCTTCGCAAGGCTGCCGTCGACGTAACCAGCGCCGAGCACCTCGCGACGCACCTTCAGACCCTTCTCGAACAGTTCCTTCTCGTCGCTCATTCCGCTCGTCTCCGTTGCAACACCTGACGTCATTAGCGCTTCGCCGCCCGGACTGACAACAACGCCGCACGGCGTGCGGTCGTCGCGTCCGTGCGGCGGAATTGACCGGAGCCCAGGCTCGCTGATCTAGCCGTGCTTCACGATCAGGGTCTTCATCGCGCCGAACTCGTACAGTGCCTCAAACCCCTTCTCGCGGCCATGGCCGGACTTCTTCATGCCGCCGAACGGCAGCTCGATGCCGCCGCCGGCGCCGTAGCCGTTGACGAACATCTGGCCGACCTTGACCTTGCGCGCGACGCGCATCGCCCGCGAGCCGTCGCCCGACCACACGCCGGCCACCAGACCAAAATCGGTGCCGTTGGCGAGCCTGATCGCGTCGGCCTCGTCGTCGAACGGCATCGCCGCCAGCACCGGGCCGAACACCTCCTCGCGCGCCAGCTCGGAATTACGATCGACGTGCTGATACAGCGCAGGAGGAACGTAGAAGCCTTCGCTCGGCACGCCCTCGGCGATCCTGCCGGTCGCAACGCGCTTGGCACCACCGCTTTCGGCGCGCGCGAGCATGCCCTCGATGCGCTTCTTCTGGCCTGCGCTGATGACCGGGCCGAGATCGAGATCCATCTCCGGCGTGCCGGCGGTGATCTTCTCGAAGCGAAGCTTCAGCTCCGACAGGAAGCGGTCCCACATCGAGCGCTCGACCAGCACGCGCGAGCCGGCCGAGCAGGTCTGGCCGGCATTCTGCACGATCGCCGCGGCGACCGAGGTCAGCGCCGCATCGAGATCGGCGTCGGCAAACACGATCTGCGGCGACTTGCCGCCGAGCTCGAGCGTGCAGCCGATGTGATTTCTCGCCGCCGCCGTCTGCACCAGGGTGCCGACCTCGGGGCTGCCGGTGAAAGAGACGAAGTCGATGCCGTCATGCGCTGACAGCGCCGCGCCCGCCTCCTCGCCGAGACCAGGCACGACATTGATGGCACCGGGCGGGAAGCCGGCTTCCGCCGCGAGTTCGGCGAGCCGCAGTGGCACCAGGCAGGCCTCTTCGGCGGGCTTGATCACCGTTGCATTGCCCATCGCCAGCGCTGGGGCAACCGTACGGCCGAACATCTGGCCCGGATAGTTCCAGGGAATGATGTGGCCGGTGACGCCGAGCGGCTCGTAGACCGTGGTGACGAAGAAGCCGTCGAGGAACGGGATGGTGTCGCCATGCACCTTGTCGGCGGCGCCGCCGTAATACTCGAAATAGCGCGCGACCGCGACGACATCGGCCTTGGCCTGCTTCATCGGCTTGCCGGTGTCCGCGGCCTCGAGCTTGGCCAGCTCCTCGGCATTGTCCTCGACGAGGCGACCGAGCCGCGACAGCAGGCGACCGCGCTCCACGGCCGTGAGCCGGCCCCAGGGTCCGTCCAGCGCACGGCGCGCCGCGGCCACCGCGAGATCGATATCGGCCTTGTCGCCGGCCGCGATCGAGGCGATCACCTGCCCGGTGGCTGGCGCCAGCATCGCGATGGTGCGGCCCGATTGTGCGGGTTGCCACTTGTTATCGATGAAGACGCCCTTGGCGGCAGGCAGTTTGACATTGGCGTTCATGGCAGCGCTCCGGCTCGTCGCGACGATCCACTCTCCCCGGCTTTCTCAGCCGTTCGCTCGGGCGCAAAAAGAGGAGGCGAATGTCGTTGATGGGTACGGGCAATCCTAGCACGACCGGCAGATCCTGCGACCTCCGAGCACGATCACGTTGCGTCGGCCTGATCGTGGCCGGGCGGACAGATCACGGGCGGCCGGGATCGCTGCATCGCAACAGATCTATGCGGTCGCACGAGCTCGTCATGCATGTCCGGATCGAGCTGCCTGGACAATCCATCGTTGACGCAGCTCAAGTGACGATGATCCGGCTCGCGCTACCGGTGTCCAAGGGCCGGCGCTCAGCCGTCGCGGCGGCCGGGCCGCTGCCACAGTCGGATGTCGTGATGTCGTCGAAGCAGGATTGGACGCACGCTTTTCCGCCGTTGCGGCAGCTGCCGGCGGAGGTCTTCGCGCAGCTGCGCGAATCGAGCCTCATCGTCGAACTCCCCGAGGGCAGCCGCATCTTCGGTCCCGGCCAGGCGCCGGACTCCTTCCTGTTGCTGCTGGAGGGCACCATTCGCGTGCAGCAGACCTCGGAGTCCGGTCGCGAGATCGTGCTGTACCGCGTCCAGGCCGGCGAAAGCTGCGCGCTGACCACCGCATGCCTGATGGGATACGAGGAATACCAGGCCGAGGGCATCGCGGAGACGCAGATCCGCGCCGTGGCGATCCCCCGCACGCTGTTCGACCGGCTGATCGCGAGCTCGCGCGAATTCCGCCAGTTCGTCTTCACCGCGTTCAGCCGCCGCGTCACCAACCTGTTTCGCGTCATCGAGGAAGTCGCGTTCGAGCGCATCGACGTACGCCTGGCGCAAAAGCTGCTCGAGCTCGCCGGCGCGAAGCCGCAGGTGGTCGCGACGCACCAGGAGCTCGCCAACGAGCTCGGCAGCGCGCGCGAGGTCATCAGCCGGCAGCTCAACGAGTTCGCTAGGCGCGGCTGGCTGCGGGTGACGCGCGGCGCCGTGGAGATTGCCGACAGATCGGCGCTGACCCGGCTGGCGCAGCACGGTTGAGAGCTGTCGTTCTCGGTGACTTAGTTACATACCTCGGCCGGGTCCCGCTTTATCACTCGCATCGTTGCAAAGCCAAAGGGGAGCGCGACATGACACGGAACGTTGGCAATATCGACCGGTTGCTCAGGATCATCGTCGGGCTGGCGGTGCTCAGCCTGGTTTTTGTCGGCCCGCAGACGCTGTGGGGATTGCTGGGCCTGATCCCACTCGGCACGGCACTGACCGGCTGGTGCCCGCCTTACGCGATGCTCGGCATCAACACCTGCGGAACCAAGCAGGCACCCTAGACCGGCAGAAACACGAACAGCGCGTGGGCGGCGGTGCCGCCCTGGAACGGAGCAGAGCCATGTCCTATCCAATCGATCTGCGCGTGCAGCCCAAGGTGGCCGGTTTCTTCGATCCGGACACCAGCACGATCAGCTATGTGGTGAAGGACCCGTCGTCGTCGTCCTGCGCGATCGTCGACCCCGTGCTCGACATCGACTACGCGGCGGGGCGCCTCAGCACCCGCTCCGCCGACACGCTGATCGATTATGTCCGGATCAACGGCCTGCGTCCGGAATGGCTGATCGAGACGCACGCCCATGCCGATCATCTCTCCGCCGCGCCCTACATTCAGGACAGGCTCGGCGGCAGGATCGGCATCGGCGAGCATATCCTGACCGTGCAGGAAACCTTCGGCAAGGTGTTCAACGAGGGCACGGAGTTTCGCCGCGACGGCAGCCAGTTCGACCGGCTGTTCAAGGATGGCGACACCTACCAGGTCGGAGAGATGACCGCGTTCGTGATGCACACGCCCGGCCATACGCCGGCCTGCGCGACGCATGTGATGGGCGATGCGGCCTTTGTCGGCGACACCCTGTTCATGCCCGACGGCGGCACGGCGCGGGCCGACTTTCCCGGCGGCGATGCGCGCACGCTGTTTCTCTCGATCCGCAGGATCCTGGAAACGCTGCCGCAGGAGACCCGGCTGTTCATGTGCCACGACTACGGCCCGAACGGCCGTGACGTACGCTGGGAGACGACCGTCGGCGAGGAGCGGCTGCACAACATTCATGCGCGAGACGGCATGTCGGAGGACGAATTCGTCGCGCTCCGCGAGGCCCGCGACAAGACGCTGGGCATGCCGCGCCTGATCATTCCCTCGCTGCAGGTCAATATCCGCGCCGGACATCTGCCGCCCGCGGATGCCAGCGGCAAGACCTTTCTGAAAGTGCCGATCAACGTGCTCTGAGCATCGGGATCCTCCGCACGCGCCCAGCGCGATCGCATGGCTTGACCCGCTCGCGTCGAGCTAGGCATTATGGCCATCCAACACGAGATGGACCCCGTACAGATTTCTGGCCAAGCTCACGAGACATCGGCTGACAGGATGACTGAGCACCGCCAGAGAATCGCGCGTGTCACGCGCCTGTGGGCTCTCGGCTCGGGCCTCGTCATATTTGCGTTCGCGGCGCTCGAGCTGGTCACCGATGCCGTCGGATTGGTCTCGCTCGAGACCATGGGCCGCATCGCCGACTGGCGCGACGCGCTGCTGCAGTCCGGCCCGTGCCTGACGATTCTCACCCTCGCGCTGGCGAGCCACATCGGCGCGACGTTGTGGCTCACGGCCAGCCGCGGGACGTTGCGGATGTCGTGGCAGGATGCGATGGAAATCATCAGCGGCATCCTGGTTCCGCTGCTGCTCCTGCCGGCCATGGTCGATACCGCCGGTGCTGCGATTCTGTTCGGTGTCACCGACGACACGCTGTACCGGCTGGCCAAGCTCTGGCCCGAGCGCGCGTATCTCTACGTCGCGCTGATCGCGCTGTTGTGGGCCCATGGCTGCCTCGGACTGCACCAATCGCTGCGGCCGCGCCCCGGCTACGCCCGCGTCGCGCCGCTGCTCGGGGTGATCGCGCTCGCCTTGCCGATCGCGGCCGTCGCGGGACTGATCGCCTCGGCGCGCGTCGCCGGTGTGCTCGTGGCCGACGGGCAGGTCGCGGCGCAGATCCGCAGCATGGGTCATTGGCCCTCCCCTGAAGCCGAGGCGACGCTCGGGCGCATCCGGCTGCTGGCGCTGTCGGTGTATGGCGTGGTGTTGCTCGCAGCCGCCATCGCGCTGGTGACACGGCTGCTTCGCATCGTCGTGGCGCCCAAGATCGACGTCACCTATGTCAACGGGCCGACGCTCAAGACGGCGATCGGGCCGACGCTGCTCGAAATCAGCCGCAGCCATGACGTCGCGCATGGCGACGGCTGCGGCGGGCGCGGACGTTGCACCGCCTGCAGCGTGCGGATCGAGCAGGGTATCGACTCATTGCCGCCCGCAAGTGCCGCGGAGCGGGCGCTGCTGGGCGATGCCGACAGCCAGGTTCGCCTGGCCTGCCAGATCTGGCCGACCGCATCACTCACCGTGACGCGCCTGGCCGCGGCTCACAGCGATCCGGCATCCGCCGAACCGGATATCGACGCTTCAGGCATCGAGCGCCAGGTGGTGGCGCTATGCATCCAGCTGCGCGATCACGCCGCGGTGGTTCGGAGCCGCGCGGCCTATGACGCGATCTTTCTGCTCAACGCCTTTCTCGATGCGGCGCATGAGGCCGTCACAGCCCATCGCGGCTGGATCGCCCACACCAGCACCGGCGGACTGATCGCGGTGTTCGGCCGCGAGGACGAGCTCGATGCAGCCTGCCGCGCCGCCGTCGCCGCGAGCGGGGCGATGGACGTGGCGCTGGACCGCTTGAACGAGCGGTTTGCCGCGGAGCTCGGTCGGCCGATCGAAGCTGCGATGGGCCTGGTCAGCGGACCGGCTTACATCGGCCGGATCGGCGCCGGCCCGGCCAAGACGCTGAGCGCGATCGGTGTCGCCATAGATCTGGCCGCCGTTCTGGCCGCGCAGGCCCAGCGCCGCGGCAAGCAGGTGCTGGCCGATCCGGCGGTCTTCCGTCACGCCGGCATCGACGCATCGGCGTGCGACGTGCTCGCACTGGGCGACGGGGCTGGCGCGCACGACGTGTTCGCCCTCGCCAAGGCGAGGGTGATCCCGCTGGAGGCGACCTGAGCCGAACGGGGCTTCGGGACGCGTATTCCGCAAAGGTCGATTCTCCCGTTCGCATGCGCCGTGATCGACGTCACAGTCGCCGACTGCGCAATCGGCGATCCTCCCGCCAGCAATTCGGGAGATGCACATGACCAAGATCTTGATGCTGAGCAGTGTCGCCGCGATTTCAGCTATCGTCGCGATGCCCTGGGGCGCGCAGCCGGCACGTTCGTCGCAGGATTGGCTGGCCAAGGCCCAGTCCGAATTCGCCACCAAGGCGCGGGATGCCGTAATCCAGCGCAAGATCGGCGCGGACGCCGGCACTGCTGTTCCGAACACAATCCAGGCGCCAAGCACCGTGGAAGCGGCCGACCAGCCCGCCGCGATCCGCTCGCAGCCAGCTGCAATGCCCGCTGTAGTCGCCGTGCAGGACGTTCCTGCGACGCCCGAGCGCGACTCCAGCACTGCCATGGTCCTGGCGTCAGCACCGACCCAGACGATGATCACGCCGCCGGCCAAGCCCGCGCTCGACGAGCCCATCCCTCCGCCGGCCGTCGTTCCCGTCGCCGCCCCGGCGCGCGAGGACTCCAAGCCGGCCGATGTTCTCTCCCAGCAGCCGGTCGACGCGACACCCGCGCAGCCAGCGCCGGCTGTTAGCACTGCCGCGCCGACAACGGCGCCAGCCAAGGTCGCCGAGCCTGCCGCTCGCAACGAGACGACGCAGAAGCCGCGACGCGCCAGCAAGGCGGTCGCGTCGGCGCAGTCCAGCCGCAGGTCGGGATCATCCAACGCGCTGGAAGAACGTGGCCTGCAGGCATTGCGGCAGCATGCGCCTGATATCGCCGCTATGGTCGCGCGCTACATGTAGGCGGAGACCACAATCGGCGGCGTGACCAACACGCCGCCCCGGCCTTCGCATGGCGCAACCGGAGCATTCACATGCGCGGACCGCGTGAACGAAATGACGGTCCGCCGGCTCGACCGAGCTCGCTCATCTGCTCGCGCGCGCCGATGTCGTTGCAAGCTTGACCATGTCGACCCGGCTGTCTTCGTCCGCGAAGGACGAGGATCCAGTACGCCGTGACACCTCGGTTCGATATCTTCTGCTGCGGCGTACTGGATGTTCCGCCTGCGCGGAGCATGACAGCAGTGGGGACGGCAAAAGCTCAACCCGGAAACAATCACCGGTTCTAAGGAAACGCTCTTCCAGCTCGGGCATCGGACACGAAGCCCTGACTCTTCGACATGCAGATCGATGACCGGCGCAAGCGGTCAACCTCAACGTCAATGGCATGCTCTTCATCGACGCGTTCGGATGGCCAGTGTTGAACAGCATGTTGTCCTTCACGTCTCCGGTACTGCGCCCCGGCGCCGGTCTGAGGCGCGCACAACATGCACTCCATCCTCTCGTGCGCGGCGGTGCAAGCTGAAGCCATCTTTGCTGCAGCGCAGATGTCGGCGCTGGCGTGCTGCGCGGTCGCGTTCGCTTGACACGAGAGGTGCAGCCTCTAGTCTTCATGGCGCGGCTTACATGGCCCGACCGGAGGTCTCATCCGGCGTTCTCATGGGATCCGACGAAAAAGCTCCGCTCCGGCCAAAGCCGAGAACGTGCGAGCAGTGTCATAAAGATGTTCCTGGGAGGGAATAATGAATAGACGCGAGACGCTCAAGCTGATGGGCGGAGCCATGTCCCTGGCCGGCCTGCCGAGTCTGGCCTGGGCTGATACTCCGAAGGAAATGGTCACCGTCGTCAAGATCGCAGGAATTCCGTGGTTCAACGCGCTGGAAAAGGGAATCCAGAAGGGCGCCAAGGATTTCAGCATCAACGCCAGCATGGTGGGCCCGGCGAACGTAGACCCGGCGCAGCAGGTCAAGCTGCTGGAAGACCTGATTGCCAAGAAGGTCGCCGTGATCGGCCTCGTGCCGCTCGACGTCAAGGTGTGCGAGCCGGTTCTGAAGCGCGCGCAGGCCGCCGGAATCAAGGTCATTACCCACGAAGGTCCGGAGCAGGAAGGGCGCGACTGGAACGTCGAACTGATCGATTCCGTCCGCTTCGGCGAAGTGCAGATGGAGCGGCTCGCCAAGGACATGGGCGGCAAGGGCGAATACGTTGTCTATGTCGGCACGCTGACGACGCCGCTGCATAACAAGTGGGCCGATGCCGCCATCGCCTACCAGAAGAAGAACTTCCCCGACATGAAGCTCGTCGCCGACCGGTTTCCCGGCGCCGACGAGATCGACACCAGCCAGCGGACGACGCAGGACGTCATCAAGGCCTATCCGAACCTCGCCGGCATTCTCGGCTTCGGCTCGAACGGACCGATCGGCGCCGGCAACGCGGTCCGCCAGCAGCGTCTGCAGAAGAAGATCGCCATTGTCGGCACCGTGCTGCCGAGCCAGGCCAAGGCGCTGATCAACGACGACATCATCCGCGAGGGCTTCCTCTGGAATCCCACGGATGCAGGCTACGCGATGGTGTCCGTGGCTTCGCTCGTGCTCAGCGGCAAGCCGATCACCGATGGCATCGAGGTGCCCGGCCTGGGCAAGGCGGCGGTGGACGTGGCCGGAAAGCAGATCAAGGTCGACAAGATCATGCGGATCAACAAGGAAACCGTCGACGGCCTGATCGCCGGCGGCCTCTGATCCATCACATCGCGCTCCGGGCACTGTGCCCGGGGCGCGACGTTGCCGATCCCGCGCGTGCTGCCGTCTCCCTGCAGCGCGCATCATTCTGGCCGCTCCACATTCTTGCCGCTCCTGTTGCCGGCATCTTTCTTCAGTTCGAGATCAAGA
Source organism: Bradyrhizobium sp. HKCCYLS2038 (assembly GCF_051167655.1). NCBI lineage: Bacteria > Pseudomonadati > Pseudomonadota > Alphaproteobacteria > Hyphomicrobiales > Nitrobacteraceae > Bradyrhizobium > Bradyrhizobium sp. HKCCYLS2038. The sequence continues at coordinate 56,093 of NZ_JBNPTM010000006.1, forward strand.
CCTTGGCGCCATTCCTGGACATGTCCGGCATTTCAAAGCGCTTCGGCGGCGTCCATGCCCTTCGCAATGTGGACCTGACGTTGGAAGCCGGCGAAGTGCATTGCCTGGTTGGCGAAAACGGCTCCGGCAAGTCGACGCTGATCAAGATCATTTCCGGCGTGCAGGCCCCGGAGCCCGGCGGGCGGATCACGATCGCGGGCCAGGACTACCCGCATCTCAATCCGGTCCGCTCGACCCATTGCGGCATCCAGGTGATCTACCAGGACCTGTCGCTGTTTCCCAACCTCACCGTGGCGGAGAACATTGCGATCGGCCAGCATCTCGGCGGCCTGCGCAAGGTCGACTGGGCGGCGATGCGCACCATTGCGCTGAACGCGATGGCCAAGGTCGGCGCCGAGTTCGATCCGGACACCAAGGTCGCCGAGCTGCCGATCGCCGGACGTCAGCTGGTTGCGATCTGCCGCGCCCTGGCGGCGGATGCCAAGCTCATCATCATGGACGAGCCGACGGCGTCGCTGACCCGGCACGAGGTCGATGCGCTGATCGCCCTGGTCAGCGAACTGAAGCGCGCCGGCATGTGCATCGTTTTCGTCAGCCACCGCCTGGACGAGGTGCTCGAGATCGCCGAGCGCGTCACCGTCCTGCGCGACGGCGTCAAGGTCGGCACCTTCGCCGCCGATACCATCGACAGCCGCAAGCTCAGCCATCTGATGACCGGCCACGCCTTCGACTACGACATTCATCCCTACAATCTCTCGGCGGCGCCGGTGGTGCTCGAGCTGCAGGGGCTCAGTCGCGACGGCGACTACGAGGATGTCGATCTCACACTAAGGTCCGGAGAGATCCTCGGCCTCACCGGTCTGCTCGGCTCCGGCCGGACCGAGCTGGCGCTGTCACTGTTCGGCATGAACCCGCCCGATCGCGGCGCCATCCTGCTCGACGGCAAGCCGGTCACGCTCGCCTCCAATGCGGACGCGATCCGCAAAGGCATCGCCTATGTCCCGGAGGACAGGCTCACCCTCGGCCTCGTCCTCGACCAGTCCATCACCTCGAACCTCACGCTCACCGTTCTCGAGCGTCTGGCCGGCCCCCTCGGGCTGATCAGCGCCGGGACGCGGAAGGACCACGTCGCACAATGGGTGTCCAAGCTCGGGATCAAGGTGTCCGATCCGGAGAACCCGGTGAAGACGCTGTCGGGCGGCAACCAGCAGCGGGTCGTGCTGGCGAAGTGGATGGCGACCAACCCGCGTGTCCTGATCCTCGACAGCCCGACGGTGGGAGTCGACATCTCCGCCAAGGACGGCATCTATGACGTCATTCGCCGCCTCGCGGACGCCGGCGTCGCGGTCTTACTGATATCCGATGAGATTCCCGAGGTGCTCTATCACAGCCATCGCGTGCTGGTGATGCGGCACGGACGGTTGACCGTGGATGTCCTGTGCTCGCAAACCTCCGAGCCGGCATTGCGACAGGCGGTCAATGCCTGACAGTCTCAAAGCCGCATTGGCACGATTCCGGCGCAGCCACGAATTCTGGCTGCTTGCGGTCATCCTGGTGCTCTGCGCCGGGCTCGGCATCGCCAACGCGCAGTTTCTGACCATGCAGAATCTGTTCGATCTGCTGACCTCCTATGCCTTCGTCGGCATCCTGGCGCTCGGGCTCCTGGTCGTGCTGATCGCCGGCGGGATCGACATCTCATTCACCGCGACCGCATCGGTGGCCCAATATGTCGCGCTGGCATTGGCCAATGCCTATGGCGCGAACTGGTTCACCGTGTTCGCGATCGCGTGCGGCGTCGGCCTCGCGCTCGGCGCCATCAATGCGCTGTTCATCCAGACGCTGCGCATCCCCTCGATCATCGTCTCCGTCGCTACGCTCAACATCTTCTACGGCCTTCTGATCTTCGTCACCGGCGGCAAATACATCTATTCGCTGCCCGACTGGTTCGCGACCGGCATCTTCTGGTTCGAGTTCGACTGGGGCCCGACCAGCTCCTACGGCGTCAACCTGCAGATCCTGGTGCTTGGCGTTGCCTTTCTCGTCACCTGGCTGCTGCTCAACCGCACCAATATCGGCCGTCAGGTCTACGCGATGGGCGGCAATCCGGACGCCGCGCAGCGGCTCGGCTTTCACACCTTCAGGCTCAATGTGCTGGTCTATTGCTATATGGGCGTGATGGCGGGCGCCGCCTCGCTGGTGCAGGCGCAGCTCGCCCAATCGGTGGCGCCCACCGTGCTGGTCGGCAAGGAGCTCGACGTGGTGGCCGCCGTGGTGCTCGGCGGCGCCAGCCTCACGGGAGGCGTCGGAACGGTGTTCGGCACGTTCCTCGGCCTGACCTTGCTCGCCGTGTTGCAGAACGGGCTGATCCTGCTCGGCGTGTCGTCCTACTGGTCACAGCTGTTCGTCGGGCTCGTGATCCTGATCTCGGTGTCGGTGACGGCGTGGTCGCAGCGCGAACGGCGTGCAAGACGAGTGCGGGCATGACGCAGAAAACCTCGCACTCGCTGCTCAAGCGCGTCGGCCGCTTCGTCGGCGGCGGCACGATCGGGACGCTGATCCTGCTGCTGGTGTCGCTATGGGTCGTGTTCGCACTCGTGATCGGCGACCGCTTCTTCTCGGCGAGCACGCTGCAGTCGATGGCCTTTCAGATGCCGGAGCTGGGCATCCTGTCGCTGGCGATGATGCTCGCTCTGCTGTCAGGGGGACTCAATCTCTCGATCATCGCCACGGCCAATCTCACCGGCCTGACCATCGCATTCGTGCTGACCCGCACGGTGCCGGGCAGCGAAGGCATCGCCTGGGTGGGATGGCAATTGCTGGCGATCGCCGCCGGCTTCGCCGTCGCCGGGCTGATCGGGCTGATCAACGGCTACGTGATCGCCTATCTCGGCGTGTCGCCGATCCTCGCGACGCTCGGCACCATGACGCTGTGCAAGGGCATTGCCATCGGGCTGACCCGCGGCAACGTGATATCAGGCTTTCCCGATCCGATCATCTTCATCGGCAACGGCACCATCTTCGGTGTGCCGTTCGCGCTTGTCGTCTTCGCGCTCTGCGCTGTCCCGGTGGCGATCCTGCTCAACGCCACGCCGTTCGGCGCCCAGGTCTATCTGATCGGGTCGAACGAAAAGGCGACACGCTATTCCGGCGTCGATACCCGCGCCGTGCTGTTGCGGCTCTACGTGTATTCGAGCCTGCTTGCCGGCGTCGCCGCGGTCGTGATGATGGCGCGGTTCAATTCCGCCAACGCCGCCTATGGCGAGAGCTACCTCCTGGTCACGATCCTGGCGGCGGTGCTGGGCGGGGTCGATCCGTTCGGAGGATTCGGCAAGGTTGGCGGCCTGATCCTGGCGCTGGCGATCCTGCAGATGATCTCGTCGGCCTTCAATCTGCTCAATCTCAGCCAGTTCCTCACGCTCGCGATCTGGGGCGGCACTCTGATCGCGGTGGCCGCCGTGCCGCATCTGCGCGCTTTGCTGCGAAGGTGAGGCCCGCGATGCACGGCGCGGCAGCACCTTCCAGGATCGCCGTCCTCGACATCGGCAAGAGCAACCTCAAACTCCTGGTCGCGAGCGATGACGGTTGGCCGATCGAGACGCTGTCGATTCCCAATGCCGCGACGACCTCCGACCGCTATCTCGCCTACGATCTGGCGGCGCTGGAAAACTGGTTCCTCGACGCCTTGACCGAGGTCGCGCGGCGGCACGCCATCCGGGCCGTGGTCGCGACAGCGCATGGCTGCTCCGCGGTGCTCACCGACGGCCAATCGCCGGTGCTGCCGATGATGGACTACGAAGCGGTTTCGCCGCCCGAAATCGATCGGGCGTATGAAGAGATCGCGCCGCCCTACGGCGAGGTGTTCTGCTCCAATGGTTCAGGAGCGATGCGGCTGGCCAAGCAACTGCTCTGGCAACAGACCGCGTTCCCGACCGAGTTTGCCCGCGCCACCTTGTATCTCACCACGGCGCAATACATTGCCATGCGGCTCGGCGGCCGCGCCACGAGTGAAATCTCGCAGCTGGCTGCGCAGGGCCATATCTGGGATGCGATCCGGCAGCGACCGTCCTCGATCATGCGCGCGCGAGGCTGGGACAGGCTGTTGCCGCCGCGCGAGACGGCGGGGGCCGTGCTCGGGACGGTGTCCGAAGCAGTGATCCGCCGCACCGGCCTGTCGCCGTCGACCGAGATCCTGTGCGGGGCGCACGATTCCAACGCCAATCTGTTCCGCTACAACGCCGCCGGCCTGCGCCAGGCCTCGGTGCTGTCGACCGGGACCTGGATGATCTGCTTCAACCGCGGCCTCGATCCGGCCCAGCTCGATCCCGATCGGGCCATGGTGCTCAACGTCAATGTCGATGGCGAGAATGTGCCGTCGACGCTGACGATGACGGGACGGGAGTATGATCTGATCCGGCGCGACCACTTGGCCGACGACGCAGCGGTGCTGGCCGCGATCCCCAAGCTTTGCGCACAGCGGACGCTGGCGCTGCCCTCCTTCGTCGGCGACGACGGACTGTTTCCCGGAGCCGGCAGGCGCGGCCGGATCACGGGCCCGTCGCCGCTCGCGCCGTCGGAATGGCAGGCGCTGGCGGCTCTCTACGCCGCGTTCACCGCCAGCAAATGCCTCGATGCGCTGGCGAGCAGCGGGCACATCATCATCGACGGCGGTTTTGCTGCCAACGCGCCATTCGCGCGGGCCCTGGCGACGCTGCGGCCGGGTCAGCGCGTGTCGCGGAGCCAGTCGCGCGATGGCACCGCGCTCGGCGCCGCGCTGCTCTGGAAGCGTTCGTCCCGTACCGCACCGGTCTCGAGCGTTCTGCTCGATGAGGCCACCCCGCTCGACGACGTCGCCGAACGCAGGCAAGTTCTCGAGGCCTACCAATCCTGGCTCGTCCAATCGGAGCAATCAGCATGACCAGAGACCAGCACACGATCCTTCGCCAGGGCATTGTCGAAACCTGCCGGGAAATGAATCGCAACGGACTCAACCAGGGCACCTCCGGCAATCTCTCGCACCGGATCCCCGGCGGCATGCTCATTACGCCGACCTCGCTGCCCTATGAGCAGATGACCACAGACGATATCGTCGCGATGGATTTTTCCGCGGAGTACGAGGGCAATCATCGGCCGTCATCGGAGTGGCGCTTCCATCGCGACATCCTCAAGGCGCGGGACGACGTCAATGTCGTGCTGCATACGCACTCCACCTTCTCCACCATTCTGGCGGTGCACGAGCGCGCCATTCCGTGCTTCCACTACATGGTCGCGGTCGCCGGCGGCAACGACATCCGCTGCGCGCCCTATGCCTGCTTCGGCACCCAGGCCTTGTCGGACCACGCGCTCGCCGCGCTAGACGGACGCAAGGCCTGCCTGCTCGGCCATCATGGACTGATCGTCACGGGGCCGACCTTCGAAAAGGCGCTCTGGCTCGCCGTCGAGGTGGAGACGTTGGCGAAGATGTACGTCCATGCGCTGGCGATCGGCGAGCCGCCGCGCCTGACGGAGGCCGACATGGCACAGGTCCACGAGCAGATCCGTCGCATGGGCTACGGACAAGCCCCGGATCTGGATGACGTTGGAGATCTGCCGCGGCTGAAGTCGGTCTGAGACACGAAGAGCGCAGTCTCATTTTCTGGTCGCAAGCGTTGATGGCTCGTCACGTCATTGATACCCACGCGCCTTTCCGCGCCGATGACGTCACGGCAGCCTCGATGAACTTCACACCAGCGAGGCCATCCTCGACGGTCGGGAACAGGACCTCGCGATCCGGCTTTGCGCCGGCCCTTGCTGCTCGAATGGCGAGCGCGGCCTCGGCATAGATCGTCGCAAAACCTTCGAGATAGCCTTCGGGGTGACCCGAGGGCACGCGGGTGACGCGAGCCGCGTCATGGAGCGCGCCCGCGCCGCCGCGGGTCAGGAGCTGCTTGGGCCGCCCATGCGGCGTGAACCAGAGCTGGTTCGGATTCTCCTGGGCCCATTCGAGGCCGCCCTTGCTGCCGTAGACGCGCAGCGTCAGGCCGTTCTCGTTGCCGACCGCGACCTGGCTTGCCCAGAGCAGGCCCTTGGCCCCGCCCTTCCATCTGAGAAGGATCTGGACGTCGTCGTCGAGGCGCCGCCCCTCGACGAAGGTCGACAACTGCGCGAGCAGCTCATCCAGTTCGAGGCCGCTGACGAAACAGGCGAGATTGTAGGCATGCGTGCCGATGTCGCCGATGCAGCCGCCCGGGCCGGAGCGGGCCGGGTCGGTGCGCCACGCCGCCTGCTTGTGATCGCTCTGCTCCAGCCGCTCGGTGAGCCAGTCCTGGAGATATTCGGCCTGCACCAGCCGGATGTCGCCGAGCTCGCCGCTTGCGATCATCGCCCGCGCCTGCCGCACCATCGGATAGCCGGTGTAGTTGTGCGTCACCACGAACACCTTGCCGGTCGAGCGCACCAGGGCCACCAGCTCTTCGGCCTCGGCCACGGTCGTCGTCAGCGGCTTGTCGCAGATGACGTGGATGCCGGCCTGCAGGAAGGCTTTCGCGACCGGAGCATGCATGTGGTTCGGCGTGACGATCGACACCGCCTCGATACCGTCGGCGCGCGCCGCTTCGGCCCGAGCCATCTCCTCGAACGAGCCATAGGCGCGATCATCGGCAATGCCGATCTCCCTGGCCGATGCCTTGGCTCGGACCGGATCGGATGCGAGCGCACCGGCGACCAGCTCGAACTGGTCGTCGAGGCGTGCGGCAATGCGATGGACGGCGCCGATGAAGGCGCCCTGCCCGCCGCCGACCATTCCCAGCCGGATGCGCTGACGTCGACCGGCTTCGTTGCTTGCGTTGATGGCCATGTATTCCTCCGCTCAGGCGAGGCCGAGCATCTTGCGGTTCGCCATGTCGTCGGCGCCCGAACCTGCGAAATCATCGAAGGCCTTCTCGGTGACCTCAATGATATGATTCCTGATGAAGTCGGCGCCCTCACGCGCGCCCTGTTCGGGATGCTTGATGGCGCACTCCCATTCCAGCACGGCCCAGCTGCCATAGTCATATTGCGTCAGCTTGGAGAAGATCGCGCCGAAATCGACTTGGCCATCGCCGGGCGAGCGGAAGCGGCCGGCCCGGTCGACCCAGCTCTGAAATCCGCCGTACACGCCCTGGCGTCCCGTCGGGTTGAACTCGGCGTCCTTGACGTGGAAGGCCTTGATGCGCTCGTGATAGATATCGATGTAGTCGAGATAATCGAGCTGCTGCAGGACGAAGTGCGAGGGATCGTACAGCAGGTTGGCGCGCTTGTGATTGCTCACCCGCTGCAGGAACATTTCGTAGGAGACGCCGTCGTGCAGATCCTCGCCGGGATGGATCTCATAGGCGATGTCGACCCCGTGCTCCTCGGCATGGTCGAGGATCGGCCGCCAGCGCCTGGCGAGCTCGTCGAACGCGGTCTCGACGAGGCCGGGCGGACGCTGCGGCCACGGGTAGATGTAGGGCCAGGCCAGGGCGCCGGAGAAGGTCGCATGCGCGGTGAGCCCGAGCCGACGCGAAGCCAGGATCGCCCGCTTCACCTGGTCGACGGCCCAAGCCGCGCGCGCTGTCGGATTGCCGCGGACCTCGGGCGCTGCGAACCCGTCGAAGGCTGCATCATAGGCCGGGTGAACGGCAACCAGCTGGCCCTGCAGATGCGTCGAGAGCTCGGTGATCGCCAATCCATGCCGCGCCGCAATGCCCTTCACCTCGTCGGCATAGTCCTGCGATTCGGATGCCTTGGTGAGGTCGAAGAGCCTGCCATCCCAGGTCGGGATCTGAACCCCCTGATATCCGAGCGACGCCGCCCACCCGCAGATCGCATCGAAGGAATTGAACGGCGCTGTATCCCCGGCGAACTGAGCCAGGAACAATCCCGGTCCCTTGATCGGCTTCATCGCATGCTCCCCTTCTGTCGTGGGTTCCCTCTCGCGCGTGCGCGAGGCATACGATAGTGCCACCTAAGCCTCCCTTCCGGCTAGGCCGGAATCATCGCGCTCTTTACGACGATTCCCGCAGTGCGCCGTCGGCTCTCGGACTATCGGCTGACACGTTGCGAATGCTCGTCCCCGCCCACATTGCCGCTGTTGACGGGCCGAGAGTTACTTGCTGCCGAATGTCGAGAGAACGGATGCGAGCGGACACGACAGGACAATTGCGCCGGCCGGTTGCTGTTGCCATAGGAGGATTGGAACGAACCGAGGACAACCAGACAAGGCATTATCAAGATCAGCGGCATACGATTTATCGAGCGGCCTCATTCGATCCCGCCAGCCAATGGTTGCGAAGTGTCTGTGCGGAGCTCTTTCAACAGCAGGAAGTACGAGGTCTCCATCGTGCGAGTCGGCGAACACGAAGGTCACGCGAGTTGCAGTCGTAGTGGAGCACTTGTTGAGGCCGGCTTTTGACGTTGCTTGCCATATGACCGAAGCTAAACGCCCGGTTTGCGCCAGCTGCTACCGACATGCGATATGCCCTGTTCCGATGCAGCGGAAGCCGAGAAGGCTCTCGTCTAGCTGCGATAGCGCTCGATACAGGAAAGATCAGGCACTATTCCGAGCCCCGGAGTTTCATCCAGCTCAACGGTACCTTCCCTCACGTTGATGATCGAGCCGCAAAGCAAATCGCGCAACGGGTTGTCGTTGGTGTCGATTTCGAGCCAGCCATCACCACCCACTCCGGCAAGAAGATGCGCCGACGCAAGCAGGCCGAGACCGCCGCCGAGATAATGCGGGCAAAACGTCTTGCCTGCCATCAGGATGTCGCGAGCCAGCCCGGCACAGTTACTGAGGCCCCCCCATTTCGCGATATCGGGTTGGACCACGCCGAGCACGTCTTCAGACAAGACGTGCTTGAATGCTTCGGCGCCGGAAATGTTTTCGCCGGCGGCAAGCGGCATCGTCGCTTCGGCACGCAGCCTGCGCCATTCCTCACGCGGACGATCGGCGCGGATCGGCTCCTCCAGCCAACGCAGGCCGAATTCGGCAAGCCGCGGCAGCATCTCCATCGCCTGCGCGACCGACCAGCCCTGATTGGCATCGGCGGCAAGCATGCCCGCGCCGATGATCTCGCGCAACGCATGCAAATTGGTGAGATCGGTCTCCGCGGCGAAACCGACCTTGAGCTTCAGCGCACGATGGCCACGCTTGACCGCGGCCTCGGCCGTTTTCGCGGCAGCGCCGGGATTGATGCCGCTGGCATAGACCTTGATCTTGCGCGACTGTCCGCCAAGCAGTCGCCATAGCGGTAGCCGCTGACGACGCGCGCAGAGATCCCACAACGCAAGATCGATGCCCGAGATCGCCTGCGCGAACGGACCGGGTTCACCGCATTGGAGCGCCAGAACTTCCGTCCCCCTGGTCAGGGTCTCGAAAGCCTGAGCGGGACTGTCGAATGTGTGCCCGACGAGACCAGGTGCAAGCACCTCGCTGACCAGCCGGGCACGATGCTCCGCGCCCGGCGCGGGAAAGTTCGACCAGGCTTCACCCCAGCCCTCGACGCCGCCTTCGTCGACGACGCGAACGAAGACGGCAGGACGGTCGAGCATTTTGCCGAACGACGTCACCACCGGGGTTGCCAGGGGATACCGATAGCAGAACGCCGCGACCTCACGAATGGTGAAGCTGTCAGCCATGTTGCAGATCCTGCGGTCAGGATGAGGCAGCGCGGAACCAGAACTCAGTCGGCCTCCGCGAAGTCACCGTCCTGTTTGATGTCGTGAACACCGGACAGCGGGCTGTCCATAATTGCGAGCCGTCTCCACTCGCTGATTAGCGGGGACGCCAAGCGGAGTGAAGGGCAAGAAGAGTGAAGGCAAACAGAGTGAAGGAAGTGTGGGGAAAGGTGGTAGCGGGGGAGGGACTCGAACCCCCGACCCCAGGATTATGATTCCCGTGCTCTAACCAGCTGAGCTACCCCGCCACGGTGTCCGATCAAGGAGAGTCCAGCGACGTGCGCGGTGGGCCTTGCGAACGGGCGGCATATAAGGAGCCGGCTCGGTTGCTGTCAAGCAAAGCTCGCAGCCGCCAGAGGTTTTCCGACAGCGGGATTTCTGTCCGACTCGTCAACACGTTGCGGACACAACCGCACACGGCGGAGCGGCATTCGTCGCGTGTGGTCAGCCCGGAGTCGCCGCCGCCCGAATCTCCCGCGGCGAATTTTTCTATTTCGGCTGCACGTTGGGATTGCCGCCGGGGCTGCCGGGCGGCGGGATCACCGGCGTGGTGCCGCCTTCCGGGGTCGGCGCATGCATCTCGGGATCGACCCCGCTCGGCGGACACAGCACGCCATTGGTCTTGGCGAGCTTGTCGCCCAGCGGCTCGCCGGCGCGGCCAGTGGTGATGCCGTCGGGCGTCGGCGTTGCACGCTCGTTCGGTGCGCAGGCCGCATTCGTACCGGGAGCCGGTGCGGTCGCCTGCGGCGGGGTGGCCGGGGTCGGCGGCGCCTGGGCGTGGGCTACGGTTGAGGCCGCGGCCAGCACGAAGGAGAGGAACAAGGATTGCTTGATGCTCATGCCGGGGCAACGCCGGGGCGGCGCGGGCGTTCCCGCGCCGAAGCGGCGCAGCAGCAATCCGGCGGTCAGCCCTTGCGGTAGCGGATCAGCGAGAAATGCCCGAGCGGCGGCATCGGCCGGCGTTCGGCCAGCGTGACGCCGCCGTGCTTGGCGGCCCAGTTCACCAGCCGCGCCCACGGGAACTCCGGCCGCCAGCCGAGCCGGCGCGCGATCGGCGCGAAGGCGAGCTCGAACACGCGCCGCGGCCCGCTCTCGGCGCCGATGTGATTGACCAGGATCAGCTCGCCGCCCGGCTTGAGCACGCGGACGAAATCATCCAGCGTCGCTTCGGGATCCGGCACCGCCGTGATCACGTATTGCGCGACCACGGCATCGAAGAAGTCGTTGGGAAAAGCGAGATGCTTCGCATCCATCACCGCGAGCGTCTCGACATTGAGCAGCTTCAGCTCGCGCACCCGCGCCTGCGCCCGCCGCAGCATCGGCTCGGAGATGTCGACGCCGCAGATCTTCGTGGTGCGAGCATAGTCCGACAGCGACAGGCCGGTGCCGACACCGACGTCGAGGATGCGGCCGCCGATGCGATCGGCTTCCGCGATGGTCGATTGACGTCCCTGATCGAAAACCTTGCCGAACACCAGATCATAGATCGGCGCCCAGCGCTCGTAGGCCTTTTCGACCCCCGCGCGGTCGATGTCCCCCATGCCCCTGCCCTGAATTGATGAATGCTGATCAGCCGCGAACCGGCTCGGCCACGCGCTGCGGCCGGATGGCGTTGCCGCCGGCGCTGCTGCTCTCCGCAACAGCGCTCTGGATGAAGCCGCCGCCGAGCACGCGGGCGCGGCCGGAGGCGGCATCGTAGAATACGCAGGCCTGGCCGGGCGAAACGCCCTCCTCGCCGCCGACCAGCTCGACCTCGTAGTGACCATCGGCGCCGCGCAGCCAGGCCGGCTGCGGCGCACGGGTCGAGCGCACGCGCACGAACAGTTCGAGACCGTCGCGGGCGGCGGCATCGAGCGCGCCGTCGCCGATCCAGTTGACCTCGCGCAAGGTGATGCGATGCGTGCGCAGCGCCTCGCGCGGACCGACCACGATGCGGCGGGTCGCGACGTCGAGCTTGACCACATAGAGCGGCGCGCCTGCGGCGATGCCGAGCCCCTTGCGCTGGCCGATCGTGTAGTTGGCGATGCCCTGATGCGCGCCGAGCACGCGGCCATTGAGATCGACGATCTCGCCGGGCTCCATCGCGTTCGGGCGCAGCTTGCCGATGATGTCGGTGTAGCGGCCGGTCGGCACGAAGCAGATGTCCTGGCTGTCGTGCTTGTCGGCGACCTCCAGACCGAAGCGGCGCGCCAGCTCGCGCACCTCCGGCTTGGTCATGTCTCCGAGCGGAAAGCGTAAGTAGTCGAGCTGCTCGCGCGTCGTCGCGAACAGGAAATAGCTCTGGTCACGATCGGAATCCGCGGCGCAGACCAGCGCACGCGATCCGTTCGACAGCCCGCGCGAGGCGACATAGTGGCCGGTCGCAAGCACGGAGGCGCCGAGCTCGCGCGCGGTCTTCAGGAGATCGCCGAACTTGATGGCGCGGTTGCATTCGATGCACGGCACCGGCGTCTCGCCCGAGGCATAGCTGGCGGCGAAATTGTCGATCACCGACTCGCGGAAGCGATCCTCGTAGTCCAGCACGTAGTGCGGGATGCCGAGCCGCTCGGCGACGTTGCGGGCGTCGTGAATGTCTTGGCCGGCGCAGCAGGCGCCCTTGCGATGCGTCGCCGCACCATGATCATAGAGCTGCAGGGTGATGCCGACGACGTCGTAACCTTCCGACTTCAACAGCGCGGCCGTGACCGACGAGTCCACGCCACCGGACATGGCGACGACGACCCTGGTGTCTTCAGGCCGGCCTTCGAGATCGAGACTGTTGAGCATGATCAGGTCACTGCGATCGCGGCATCAGGCCGAAGGTTCCCGGTGTGGGAACACCCCGCATGTGCCGTGTTTGCGGATGGCTTGCCTCCCGCAATCTTCCGGACAAGCCTGCCTGATCGGAAAACGGCGCAAGAAGCTGACATCTTTAATATAGGCGCGCATCCTGCGAAGCAATCGCGCTGGCCGCGGACCTCGACGGCAAATCTTGCCGGCCGGGCAGAAAAAGCGGGGGCAAGAGCGCGCCCCGGCTCAGCCAACGTCCAAGCAACCGATTGAAATTACAAAAGTTTTAAGATTCGCCACGCTTGGCCCGCTCCTTGCTGACCTGCCTCGTCGAGTTCATTGCGAGAGGTTCAAAGGTGTTCAGCGTCACGTCAGACATCCAGAGCGGTACGACCCTGCGGACAGCCACGCCGAAGCCGTCCCGTTCGGACGCGCCGCCGCCGTCCGACAGCTTCTCGGCACTGGTCGATGCCGCGACGCCGCCGGAGAGTTCGAGCACGCCGCCGCCGGCCTCGCCGGCGCCGCGCAGCAGCGCACCGGATGCCGGCCGCGCGCCCGCACGCGCCGACGCCGACCGCAACAGCCCGTCCAGGGCTCAGGATAACAGCCAGGACAAGACCGCGGACAAGGCTGACGGCAGCGCCTCGCGCGGCGACAACGCCGCGTCCGATGCGACGGGCACGGCTGACAAATCGGCCAAGACCGCAACCGACAAGGCGGACAGCACCGACAGCAACACCGCAGACGCCAAGACCGCCGGCAGCAAGGACGGCGACCAGAGCGGCGCCGATACCACGGCCGCGGCGCAGGCCGCGGTCGATCAGGCGACCTTGGCGCCGGTCGCGGTCGCGATCCCCACAGAGATCACGCTGGCCAGCGCCGCGAGCGGCGATGCGGCGGCGAATGGCGACGGCTCCTCCACCGCTCCGACGGCAACCGCGCCGGTCGGAGCCGCCACCGCCATCCAGCAGGACACCGTCGACGCTGCCGCCGGCCTGATGGCCGCAGCGGCGAAAGCTGGCGCCAGCAAGACACCCGATGAGAAAACTGCAACGGCGACCACGACTGCCGCAGGCGCCGACACAGCGGCCGCCGGCTCCGGCGAAGCGTCGGCCTCGCCCGATCAGACCTTCACCGCCGCACTCGATTCGGCCACTCCGGGCGCAGCCAAGCCAGCCGGCAAGCCGGGCACGCCGACGAAATCCGGCGTTACCGCCGCCGACGCCGGCAAGACGCCGGAGCATGGCGCCGGCAATCTGCAGGGCCCGCAGCAGACGAACCATGCCGGCCTGGCACCGCCCCCAGCTACTGCCGCCAAGGCTGACGCGGTGGAAGGGACCGAAGCCGCCAAGGCCACCGGCAATGCGCCGGCGCCCGCCTCCCACGAGCGCAACACGGTTCAGACCGGCCCCCAGAACAACGTTTCGGCTCCCGATCCGGCAGCAGCGGCCGTCGCCACGCCACAGCCGCAGCTGTCGACACCGACCGCATCGACCAGCCAGCTCACCGCGGCCAACCTGACCGCGACGGCGGCAACGGCTGCTGCCGTGCCGCTGCACGGCCTCGCGGTGGAGATCGCGGCGTCAGCACTCAACGGCAAGAGCCGCTTCGAGATCAGGCTCGATCCAGCCGAGCTCGGCAGGATCGACGTCCGCATCGATGTCGACCGCAACGGCCAGGTCACCTCGCATCTGCGGGTCGAAAAGCCGGAGACGCTGGCGATGCTGCAGCAGACCGCGCCGCAGCTGCAGCAGGCGCTGCAGGACGCCGGTCTCAAGAGCAACAACAGCGGGCTGCAATTCTCGCTTCGTGACCAGAACTCGTCCGGCCAGAACGGCGGCGACTATCAACAGAACGGTAACTCACAGCGCCTGATCGTGACCGAGGACGAAAACGTCCCGGTCCAGCTCGCCGGACGGTCCTATGGACGGATGTTCGGCGCGCAGGGTGGCGTCGATATCAGGGTGTAACAGGAGGCTTCCATGGCAATTGGCGACGCAATCACGGCAAGCCCGGCGGTCTCCGGCACGACCAAGACCACCACCAGCACCACATCCACCGGCAGCATGGGCACGACCGCGGGGTCGACCATCGCGGGCAATTTCCAGACCTTCCTGACGCTGCTGACGACGCAGCTGCAGAACCAGAACCCGCTCGATCCGCTGGACACCAACCAGTTCACCCAGCAGCTGGTGCAGTTCGCCGGCGTCGAGCAGCAGCTGAAGACCAACGACCAGCTGGCCTCCCTGCTCACGCTGCAGCAGACGACGCAGGCCACCCAGGCGCTGGCCTTCGTCGGCAAGACCGCGGTCGTCAACGGCTCCACCACGGCGCTGGCCAGCGGCAAGGCGAACTGGAACGTCAGCATTCCCAAGGACTGCACGATGACGGCGACGATCACCAACAGCGTCGGCCAGACCGTCTTCAGCGGCACCTATAACGGCACCTCCGGCGACAACCAGCCCTACACCTGGAACGGCCAGGGCAGCGACGGCACCCAGTGGCCGGACGGCCAGTACAAGCTCACCATCACCGCCAAGGACAACTCAGGCAATCCGGTGGCGGTCTCGACCCAGGTCCAGGGCACCGTCTCGTCAGTCGATCTGACCCAGCAGCCGCCCATGCTGTCGATCGGCGGCCAGACCTACACCATGAACCAGATCCAGCGGATCGTTAACTAGCCGTTAAGCCGGCGCGCCGCACTTAAGATTGCGGATACATTTGCGGCTGAGCTTGAACCTCAAGCTCAGCCAAGACGGCGACACATCGGCGTAAGCGCCGGAAATTCTTAACCTATCATTGACCACGTTTTCGCTCCCGGAGCCGTTTGGCGCCGGGAGCGCTGGCATTTGCGCCGAGAACCGCATTCGCGCCCTTTGCTTAGGCAAATTTTAAGCGAGGCGGCGTAGGTTCTTACCGTGAGTTCAGTGGTTAAGAGTTTGTGAGTACGCCATGACAGAACCCCATCGCCCGAGGGTGAAATACGTCATCGGGCCTGACGGCAGCCCGCTCACCATCGCGGATTTGCCTGCGCCAGGCACCAAGAGGTGGGTCATACGCCGCAAGGCCGAAGTCGTTGCCGCGGTCCGCGGCGGATTGTTGTCCCTCGAAGAAGCGTGCAGTCGCTACACCCTGACCGTCGACGAATTCCTGTCGTGGCAGTTCTCGATCGACCAGCATGGTCTCGCCGGACTGCGCACCACCCGAATTCAGCAATATCGCCAATAAAGCGTTAACGACGCGAGCGGAATTCTTCGAAAATCGGCTTGGCTCCGCCAAGCCGATTTTTTGCATGTCGACACTTTGTTAGGACCCATTAACCGTCGTTAACCATATCGAAACCTTCCCATAGGCAATAATTGCCCAGTGGTTCGATTCAACCTGCGCGACGTGTCCGCCACACCGCGGCAGCCAGGCTGAAACCGGATCGCCACCTGGAATGCGGGTGCCGGCGAGGGTTTAAGGATTGAATTTCGCGATCTCTGCAACCGGTCTTAAAGACCCGCGAAGCTCAAATCACCTTCAGCAGCCACCCGTCGAATGCCGAACTATGGGGCAGTTGCTTGCAAGGTCTCTTGGACTTCCTGAAGAGTTTGGGCGCCGCGCGGCTCACCGCCATGCTGGCGGTCACCGCCGCTTTGATCGGCTTCTTCGGCTTCGTCATCATGCGCGTGACGGCGCCGCAGCTGACGACCCTGTTCACCGACCTCAGCATGGACGACTCCTCCAGCATTATCAAAGACCTGGAGCGCCAGGGCATTCCGTTCGAGATCCGCAATGAAGGCAGCGTGATCCTGGTTCCGAAGGACAAGGTGACCCGGCTGCGCATGAAGCTCGCCGAGGGCGGCCTGCCAAAGGGCGGCGGCGTCGGCTACGAGATCTTCGACAAGTCGGACGCGCTGGGCACCACGAGCTTCGTTCAGAACATCAACCATCTGCGGGCGCTCGAGGGCGAGCTCGCCCGCACCATCCGCGCCATCGACCGCGTTCAGCAAGCCCGCGTCCACCTGGTTCTCCCCGAGCGGCCGCTGTTCTCGCGCGAGACCCCGGAGCCGTCGGCCTCGATCGTCGTGCGCGTGCGCGGCTCCCTCGAAGCCAACCAGATCCGCGCCATCCGCCACCTCGTCGCCTCGGCCGTGAACGGCCTCAAGCCGCAGCGGGTGTCGATCGTCGACGAGGCCGGACAGCTGCTCGCCGACGGCACCCAGACCGACATCGACCAGCAGGTCGGCGACGAGCGTCGGAGCGCCTTCGAGAAGCGGATGCGCAAGCAGGTCGAGGACATCGTGTCCTCGGTGGTCGGATCGGGCCGCGCCCGCGTCCAGCTCTCGGCCGATTTCGACTTCAACCGCATCACCCAGACCTCGGACCGCTACGATCCCGAAGGCCGGGTGCTCAGGTCGAGCCAGACCCGCGAAGAGCAGTCGGCCACCTCGGAGAACAACGGTCAGGTCACGGTCAACAACGAGCTGCCCGGCAACCAGCAGAACCAGGGGCAGCAGCAGCCCAAGGACCAGAGCAAGAAGACCGAAGAGACCAACAATTACGAGATCTCCCGCACCACCAAGACCGAAGTTACCGAGGCGGGCCGGGTCAATCGCATCTCGGTCGCGGTCCTGGTCGACGGCGCCTACTCCAAGAACGAGAAGGGTGAGCTGGTCTACAAGGAGCGCGGCAAGGACGAACTCGACCGCATCGCGGCACTGGTCCGCTCCGCGATCGGCTTCGACCAGAAACGCGGCGACCAGGTCGAGGTGGTCAACCTGAAATTCGCCGACGCGCCGACCGTGCCGCAGATCAACGAGCCCACCGGCTTCCTCGCCATGCTCCACTTCACCAAGGATGACGTGATGTACGTCATCGAACTCGCCGTGATGATGCTGCTCGGCATCGTCGTGGTGTTCATGGTGGTCCGTCCGCTGGTGAAGAAGATCATCACGACCGACGAGGTCGTTGCGGCGATGAACGCTGCGACGCCGGCTCTCACCGACGAAACCGCGCAGGCGCAGGCCCATGCGCAGCAGACCGCCAACATGATCGACGTCGCCCAGGTGCAAGGCCAGGTTCACGCCCAGTCCGTTCACCGGGTGGGCGAACTGGCCGATCGCAACCCGGGTGAAGCCGCCGCCATCATCCGCCAGTGGCTCGCCGAGCCGCAGAACTGATCCAACGACGTGAACCATCTGAACTGAGAAGAACGTAATCGCATGTCGCTCCCGCAGACGCAGAACGCCAACGCCAACGACATCTCCACCGTCATCGCGACGCTCGCGAGCCGCCAGGCCGGCCGCGAGAAGAGCGAGCCCTTGTCCGGCCCGCGCCGCGCAGCCGTGATGATGCTCGCGCTCGGCGAACAGTACGGTGGCAAGATCTGGCAGCAGCTCGACGATGACGAGGTGCGCGAATTGTCGCTGGCGATGTCGACGCTCGGCACCGTCGAGGCCGACGTCGTCGAGGATCTGATGCTTGAATTCGTCTCGCGCATGTCGGCGTCGGGCGCGCTGATGGGCAATTTCGACGCCACCGAGCGGCTGCTGCAGCAATACCTTCCGTCGGAGCGTGTCTCCGGCATCATGGACGAGATCCGCGGCCCCGCCGGCCGCAACATGTGGGAGAAGCTCTCCAACGTCCAGGAAGAGGTGCTGGCGAACTATCTCAAGAACGAATACCCGCAGACCATCGCCGTCGTGCTGTCCAAGCTGAAGCCGGAGCATGCGGCGCGCGTGCTCGCGATCCTGCCCGAGGACATGGCGCTCGACGTCATCGGCCGCATGCTGCGCATGGAAGCGGTGCAGAAGGAGGTCATCGAGCGCGTCGAGCAGACGTTGCGCACCGAGTTCATGTCGAACCTGTCGCAGACCCGCCGCCGCGACGCCCATGAGGTGATGGCCGAGATCTTCAACAATTTCGACCGCCAGACCGAGACCCGCTTCATCACCTCGCTGGAAGAAGAGAATCGCGAATCCGCCGAGCGCATCAAGGCGCTGATGTTCACCTTCGACGACCTGATCAAGCTCGACTCCGCTTCCGCCCAGACGCTGCTGCGCAACGTCGACAAGGACAAGCTGGGCGTGGCGCTGAAGAGCGCCAACGAGGAGGTCCGCAACTTCTTCTTCGGCAACATGTCCTCCCGCGCCGCCAAGATGCTGCAGGACGACATGGCCGCGATGGGCCCGGTGCGTCTGCGCGACGTCGACGAGGCGCAGGCCCTGCTCGTCAACCTCGCCAAGGACCTCGCCGCCAAGGGCGAGATCATGCTCAGCAAGAACCGCGCCGACGACGAACTGGTGTATTGATGGCTCAGCCAGCGAAGTTCCTGTTCGATACCGACTTTGCCGCGCCGGAGAAGACGCGCGAGCGCGCGGCCACGACCGCCGAGATCGCACAGAAGGTCGCAGCCGCCGAGGCCGCAGCCTACCGCAACGGCTACGAGGCGGCGCAGCGCGAAGCCAAGGTCGAGGCCGACCGCCGCGTCGCCGCGGCACTGGAGCAGATCAACATCCAGCTACAGGGCATCTCCGCGCGCTTCACCGGCATCGAGACGCGGATGGAGACGGAGGCCGTTGACGTCGCGGTGGCCGTGGCGCGCAAGCTGTGCGCTGCCCTGGTTGCCGCCGAGCCGCTCGGCGAGATCACCGGCCTGGTTCACGACTGTTTCGCTCATCTGGTGGCGACACCGCATCTCGTACTGCGCATCAACGACTCGCTCTACGAACTGGCCCGCGAGAAGATCGAGAAGCTCGCCAAGCAGAGCGGCTTCGAGGGGCGCCTCGTGATCCTGGCCGAGCCGGAGATCCCGACCGGAGACTGCCGGATCGAATGGGCCGACGGCGGCGTCGTGCTGGATCGCGCCGCCATCGACGCCAAGGTCAACGAACTGGTCGGACGCTACATGGCGTCCAGAAATAGCTAGGCCGCAGCCGTGGCCGAGGGAGTTAAGTCATGAGCGACAACGAGATCCCGCTTCCCGACCTCAATTCCGCCGATGCCCCGCCGATCACCGGCGACGTCGGCTACAACGAGGAGGAGCACGCCGCTCGCATTGCGGCCGACCTGGAGGCCGTGTTCGACGTGCCGGTCCAGGTCTCGGCCGTGCTCGGTCGCTCCAAGATGGATGTCGGCGAGCTCTTGAAGCTCGGGCCCGGCACCGTGCTCGAGCTCGACCGCAAGGTCGGCGAGGCCATCGACATCTACGTCAACAACCGGCTCGTGGCCCGCGGCGAGGTCGTGCTGGTCGAGGACAAGCTCGGCGTGACGATGACGGAAATCATCAAGTCCGACCGCAACTGACAGACATGACCGGCGCGCTGATCGAGAGCGGCGCCAGCGAATAGGAGACGAACATGCGGCTTCTCATCGTCGGAACGCTGAAGGGCCAGCTCACCGCGGCCACCAAGATCGCCATGGAGAACGGCGCCACCGTGACCCATGCCGAGGACAACGAGCAGGCGATGCGGGTGCTGCGCGGGGGCAAGGGGGCCGACCTCATGCTGGTCGACGTCGCCCTCGACATCCGCGACCTGGTGATGCGGCTCGACGCCGAGCACATCCACGTGCCGATCGTCGCCTGCGGCATCACCAGTGATGCCCGCGCCGCGGTCGCCGCCATCCATGCCGGCGCCAAGGAATACATTCCGCTGCCGCCGGATCCCGAACTGATCGCGGCCGTGCTGGCCGCCGTCGCCAACGACAGCCGCGACCTCGTCTATCGCGACGACGCGATGGCCAAGGTGATCAAGCTCGCCCAGCAGATCGCCGGCTCCGACGCCTCGGTGATGATCACCGGCGAATCCGGTACCGGCAAGGAGGTGCTGGCGCGCTACGTCCACACCCGCTCGGCCCGCGCCAAGCGTCCCTTCATCTCGATCAACTGCGCCGCGATCCCCGAGCATCTCCTGGAATCCGAGCTGTTCGGTCACGAGAAGGGCGCCTTCACCGGCGCGGTGGCCCGCCGCATCGGCAAGTTCGAGGAGGCCAATGGCGGCACGCTGCTGCTCGACGAAATCTCCGAGATGGACGTGCGGCTGCAGTCGAAGCTGCTGCGCGCCATCCAGGAGCGCGTGATCGACCGCGTCGGCGGCACCCGCCCGGTGCCGGTCGACATCCGCATCATCGCGACCTCGAACCGCAATCTCGCAGATGCCGTGCGCGAAGGCACGTTCCGCGAGGACCTGCTGTTCCGGCTCAACGTCGTAAACCTGAAGATCCCGCCGTTGCGCGAGCGCCCCGCCGACATTCTCGAACTGGCGCAGCACTTCGCGCGCAAATATTCCGAGGCCAATGCCGTGCCGCTGCGGCCGATCTCGGCGGAAGCCAAGCGCATCCTGACCAGCAATCGCTGGCCGGGCAATGTCCGCGAGTTGGAGAACACGATGCATCGCGCCGTGCTGATGGCGCAGGGCGACGAGATCGGGCCAGATGCGATCCTCACGCCCGACGGCGCGCGCCTCGACATCAGCAAGACCCAGCCGGCCGTGGCCCATGCTACGATGGCGGCGGAGCAGGTCACGCGGGCGCTCGTCGGCCGCACGGTCGCCGACGTCGAGCGCGACCTGATCCTGGAAACCTTGAAGCACTGCCTGGGCAACCGGACACATGCGGCCAACATTCTGGGCATATCGATCCGCACGTTGCGCAACAAGCTCAACGAATATGCCGACGGCGGCGTGCCGATTCCGCCGCCGGGCGCCGGCGACGGTCCGCGCATGCCGAGTACTGTCTAGTTCGTCAGCCCTGATCCGCAACATTCTCGGCGGCGCGCTGCTCCTCAGCGCGCCGTTCGCCGTTTCGGCAACGGGCGCCGAATCGCTCGGCCGGCTGGTCGGCTGCTGGGAGCAGACCTCGCACGCGCCGCTGGTGCAGCCATCGTCGGGCGAGGAATGGGGCGCGCGCAGCTGGTGCTTCGCCCGCAAGGGAAAATTGATCTCGCGGACCCTCGCCTGCGGCGCCGGCGGATGCGACGGCTGGGACAACGAGCGCCGTTATCGCTGGCAGCCACCCTATCTCGCGCTGTCCGACATCGAGACCGCGCCGGATGGCAAGGCTCAGAAGCGGGTCTGGCGTCGCTGCCGGGTGCAGTTTCTGACCGACGACTGGATGCAGCTCCAGGATTGCGCACAGTCGAGCGACCCGTGGGTGCGCGAGCCGCCGCAACGCCGCCGCCGCGCGGCGCGCGGTCACGAATAGTTCGGCGCCTCGGGATTGCGGAAGATGTGGATCGGATCGCCCGGCGTGAACTCGCGCTGCGTCAGCACCGCATAGGCATAGAGCGCGAGATAGAGCATCGCCACCGTGCCGATCGCGTAGAGAGCCCAGGTTCCGATCCGATTCATGATTTCCGCTGCCGAGGCCGACGGCGCGCTTGTACGGCGTCTTGCGCGCGGACACCAGTGGGGGTCAGCAGAGGGCCTAAGGCGTGAAGCGCGGGGGCACACTGAGCGCAGCGAGCTGGGCTCCATCGTCCTCCGGCCCTACCGACACATAGCTGCCATGCCAATACGCCAGGGCCGCCGACTGCGGCGCCACGTCGACATGGACGACGCGGCCGATCACGATGCCATGGGAATGCCGCTCGATGATCTCCTCGACCTCGCAGTCGAGCGCGGCGAGCGCACCGACCAGAAGCGGCACACCGGTGACGTGCTTACGCCAGTCGGCGCCGGCGAACCGCTCGGCGCCCCGCAGCCCGCCTTTACCCGAGAACCGCTCGGCAACGCCGATCTGGTCCGCCGCCAGCAGATTGGCCCCGAAAACGCGCTCCCGCTGCAGGATCGGCCATGACGAGGCGTTCCGATTGAGGCTGACGATGACCGATGGCGGATCGATCGACAGCGATGCGAGCGAGCTCACCGTCATGCCGGTGACCTCATCGCCACGTCCAACCGTGATGATGCTGACGCCTCCGACCAGTTGGCGCATCGCAGAACGGAAATCCGGCTGGAGCGCCGTGGCATCAGGCATGTGACGGACGATGGAGTTCATTGCGTTGGTCTTTCCTACCCCGTCGTGCCCGGTCCAAGCAACTGGGCCAGGATCGAGCCTTCCAGCGCGGCCAGCCCGGCAGATCCGCGCTGACGTGGCCGCGCCAGACCGACCGTGATGTCCTCGGCAATCCGGCCATCTTCGATGACGAGGACCCGATCCGCAAGTGCGACAGCCTCCGCGACATCATGGGTGACCAGGATTGCGGTAAAGGTTTGGTTTGCCCAGACCCCCTCGAGCAGCCGCTGCATCGCAATGCGCGTGAGCGCGTCGAGCGCGCCGAGCGGCTCGTCGAAGGCGAGCAGCCGCGGCCCGCTCACCAGCGCGCGGGCGAGCGCGACACGCTGCTTCTGGCCGCCCGACAGCACCGCCGGCCATTGGTCACGCTTCTCGGCCAGCCCGACGTCCTCCAGCGCGCGTCGCGCCCGATCATGGGCGCCGGCGGCCTTGCTATCGCGGCCAAGGCCGACCTCGACATTGGCGAGCACCCGCGCCCACGGCAGCAGCCGCGGCTCCTGGAACATCACGCGGACGTCCTCCGGCCGCGCGGCAGCCTCGCCGAAGCTGATCGTGCCGGACGTCGGCTTGTCGAGACCTGCGATCAGCCGCAGCAGCGTGCTCTTGCCGCAGCCGCTCTGGCCGACGATGGCGACGAACTGGCCGGCCGGAATCTCCAGGTCGATGCCGCGCAACACCTCGTTGTCGCCGAACGATTTGCGCACATCGCGGATGACGAGCGGCAGGCCACGCGTTGCGTTCTTGTCGGGCTGCGGAGTCACGCCTGGCTTGCTCACATGGCGGAAAGCCTCAGCATGCCCGATCACATCGGCGCCGTCGATCGCCTCGACCTGGGATACGGGAATTCGGAGCACTTGCTGCATGGACAAACCTCAATGCTTGCTGAAGGCCGGATGCCAGGACAAGGTCAGGCGCTCCAGCAGCCGCGAGGCGCTGTCGGCGAGCTTGCCGAGCAGCGCGTAGATCAGGATGGAGAGCACGACGACGTCGATCTGCATGAACTCGCGCGCCTGCATCGCCATGTAGCCGAGGCCCGATGAGGCCGCGATCGTCTCGGCAACAATCAAGGTGAGCCACATGATGCCGAGCGCGAAGCGCAGGCCGACGAAGATCGACGGCAGCGCACCGGGGAAGATCACGCGGCGAAACAATTCGCCGTCCGTCATGCCGTAGACGCGGCCCATTTCAATGAGTTGCGGGTCGACGGTGCGAATCCCGTGCAGCGTGTTGAGGTAGACCGGAAAGAACACGCCGAGCGCGACGAGAAACAGCTTTGCGCTCTCGTCGATTCCGAACCACAGGATGACCAGCGGGATCAGCGCCAGATGCGGCACGTTGCGGATCATCTGCAGCGTCGTATCAGTCAGCTTCGATGACAGCTGCGACAGGCCGTTGGCGAGCCCGAAGGCGAAGCCGATGCTGCCGCCGATCAAAAAGCCGATCGAGGCGCGCCAGAAGCTGACCCAGACGTTGCGGCCGAGTTCGCCCGACCACAACAGCTTCCAGCCGGCGCGCGCGACGTCGCTCGGCGCCGGCAGCACGCGCGGCGAGACCAGGCCGGCGACCGAGGCCGCCTGCCAGATAAGCAGGATCGCGAGCGGGACGAGCCAGGGCAGCAATCCATCCGCCTTGGGCACGCTGAGCTTGCGGACTTTGGGAAGGCTCTCGATCAGGCTCATGACTGCGATGCCCGCTGCAGAGGACGATGCTCATTGGCGATGGTCTCGCCAAACGGACCGGTGTTTGTACGGAGCTTCGTCACGTTGCCGCCCTGCTCCACCGCGTTCAGACCCAGCTTCGGGAACACCAGCTCGGCGAAGCGATAGGCCTCCTCGAGATGCGGGTAGCCGGACAGGATGAAGGTGTCGATGCCGATATCCTGATACTCGCGGATGCGCGCCGCGACCGTGTCGGGATCGCCGACCAGCGCCGTGCCGGCGCCGCCGCGGACGAGGCCGACGCCGGCCCAGAGGTTCGGGCTGATCTCGAGTTTGTCGCGGCGGCCGCCATGCAGCTGCGACATGCGCTGCTGCCCGACCGAGTCCATGCGGGCGAAGATCTTCTGCGCCGAGGCGATGGTCTCGTCGGTGACGTGCTTGATGAGATCGTCGGCCGCCGCCCACGCCTCGTCGTTGGTCTCGCGCACGATCACGTGCAGGCGGATGCCGAACGACAGCTTACGGCCGCGCTTGTCGGCGACGGCCTTCACCTTGGCGATCTTGGCGGCAACGTCGGCCGGCGGCTCGCCCCAGGTCAGGTACTTCTCGACGGTGTCGACGGCGACGTCGATGCCGGCATCCGACGAGCCGCCGAAGAACAGCGGCGGGCGCGGCGACTGCACCGGCGGGAACAGCAGCCGGCCGTCCTCGACCGTGATGTGCTTGCCGGAAAAGTTGACCGCCTCGCCTTCGAGCAGCTTGTTGTAGATGGTGAGGAACTCGCGGGTGACCTCGTAGCGCTCCTCATGCGACAGGAAGATGCCGTCGCCCTTGTTCTCGATCGGGTCTCCGCCGGTGACGACGTTGACAAGCAGGCGGCCATTGCTGACACGGTCGAGCGTCGCGGTCATGCGCGCGGCTACGGCCGGTGACTGCAGGCCGGGGCGCACGGCCACGAGATAGCGCAGCTTCTCGGTGAACGGCGCCACCGCCGACGCCACGATCCAGGAATCCTCGCAGCTGCGCCCGGTCGGGATCAGCACGCCGTAATAGCCGAGCTGGTCGGCGGCCTGCGCGATCTGGCGCAGATAGTTGAAATTGACCTCGCGGCCACCCTGCGACGTGCCGAGATAGCGGCCGTCGCCATGGGTCGGCAGGAACCAGAGGACGTTGGGCTTCGATGCATTGCTCATGTCGTTCACTTTCGGATTGCTGCGCGCGATCAGGCGTCAGGTGGACGGCGTCCACTTCCAGACGATGTCGGCGACGTTGATGGATTTCGGAATGAGACCGACGCGGGCGAAGCGGTCGGCCACGGCCTGCTGGCTCTTGATGATGTCGTCGTCGAGCGGCACGACGCTGTAGATCGAGCGGTCGACGAAGCGGCGGACGGCTTCGAGGTCGACGCCGGTCGCCTCGGCCTGCGCCTTGGCGACCTCCTCGTGATGGCTGTTGGCCCAGACACCTTCGGCGGCAAAGGCCGCATTCAATCTGGCGACCACGGCGGGATACTTTTCAACGAAATCGCTGCCGACGATGTAGAACGAATTCGGCTTGTGAACGTCTCTGTCCCACGCGATCACGCGCGCATTCTCCTTCAGTTCGGCCAGCGCCAGATACGGATCCCAGATCGACCAGGCGTCCACCGAGCCCTTCACGAAGGCGGCGGTGGCATCGGCCGGCGCCAGCGGCGCGGGCGTGATGTCGCTCCAGGCGAGGCCCGCCTTCTCCAGCGCGGCGACCAGCAGATTGTGCGCGCTCGATCCCTTGCCGAAGGCGACGCGCTTGCCCTTGAGATCGGCCAGCGTCTGGATCGGCGAGTCCTTCGGCACGATGATCGCCTGGCTGCTGCCGTTCTGCTTCACCGCCGCCGCATAGCGGATCTTGGCGCTGGCGGCCTGGGCGAAGATCGGCGGCGCGTCGCCGACATAGCCGAAATCGACGCTGCCGACGTTGATGGCTTCGAGCAGCGGCGGGCCGAACTGGAAGTCGACCCAGACGATGTTGATGCCGTCGGCCTTGAAGGCATTCTCGATCGTGCCGCGCGCCCGCACCGCCGGGAAGAAGCCGCCCTTCTGGGTGCCGATCCGGATTTCCTTCGGCCTGTCCTGGGCGCGCAACGGCGTGGCGCACGTCATCAGTGCAGCCGACGCCATCGACAGTTTCAGAAAATCACGACGCTTCATGGCCCTCTCCGAGATCAGCTGCGCATCGACGTTGATGCGATGCGAGAGATGATGGTGGTGGGCCGAACGCGTGTCGAGCACCCTGGAAAAATAGCGATGCGGGCCCTGTCAGCTCGCTGCGAGAGGGCATGTTCGTATCGGGTGCGCCACGCCAGGAAGCGATAAATTCTCACCCCTGAAGATGCGATCACGTGTCTTCACGGCGCATCAACCAAGATCGTGAGCAAGCCGGAGCGAATCTGATCGTCCGGCGCGCAGCTCAGCTGCCGGGTTCCGCGCCTTGATTCAGGTCAACGCCGGTTCCCTGCATTCTGTCTAATATAATGCTCAGGCGCGGCCCGGATGCCGCAATCAATCCCCTTACACAGCAGAGAATTCTCTCATGTCGCTCGTTGGCAGCGATGCGAATGCGCGTGCGCGCCGCAGACGCATGGAAGTTTTTGCCTTCCTGTTCCTCACCGCCGTGATCATGCCCACGCTCGCGGTCGCCACCGTCGGCTCCTACGGACTGGCGGTGTGGATCTACCAGATGATGGCCGGGCCGCCCGGCCCGCCCGCTGCACATTGACCAGAAGGACGGCCCGCATGCTCTCAACCCGCACTGCTCTCGACCGGCGCGCGCTGATCACCGGCCGCGTGCTCACGGCCGAGCCCGTGGTCGCGCCGCCCTCGGGCGAGATCGCCTCGATCATCGTGCAGACCCGCCCCGATCAGCTCGACCACGTGTCGGCCGAGATCCTCGCGCTGTCCGGCTGCGAGATCCACGGCCGCGACGAGCGCGGCAAGCTGATCGTCGTGGTCGACGCGCCCAGCGCCGGCGCGCTCGGCGCCACCATGACCACGATATCAGCGATTCCCTGCGTGCATTCCGCCTGCCTCGTCTTCCACGCCATCGACGCCGGCTAATCAACCGAGACACCCATGACCGAAGCAAAGATCGATCGCCGTCAGATGCTCAAGCTCGAAGCCGCCGCGATTGCCGCAGCGGCCGCCGGCATGCCGGCCGCGGCACGCGCCGCGAACCTCGTCACCGAGCGCGAGCAGAGCGAGCTGAAATGGGACAAGGCCGCCTGCCGCTTCTGCGGCACCGGCTGCAGCGTGATGGTCGCGACCAAGGACAACCGCGTCGTCGCCACCCATGGCGACATCAAGTCCGAGGTCAATCGCGGCCTCAACTGCGTCAAGGGCTACTTCCTGTCCAAGATCATGTACGGCCATGATCGCCTGACGCATCCGATGCTGCGCAAGACCAACGGCAAGTACGACAAGAACGGCGAGTTCACGCCTGTGTCGTGGGACGAGGCGTTCGACGTCATGGCGTCGAAGTTCAAGGACGCGATAAAGAAGCGCGGTCCGTCCGGCGTCGGCATGTTCGGCTCGGGCCAGTGGACGATCTGGGAAGGCTATGCGGCCTCAAAGCTGTTCAAGGCCGGCTTCCGCACCAACAACATCGATCCCAATGCGCGGCACTGCATGGCCTCAGCGGTGGCCGGCATGATGCGCACCTTCGGCATCGACGAGCCTCCGGGCTGCTACGACGACATCGAGGCCACCGATGCGTTCGTGCTGTGGGGCTCCAACATGGCGGAGATGCATCCGATCCTGTGGACGCGCGTCACCGACCGCAGGCTGTCGGCGCCGCATGTCAAGGTCGCCGTGCTCTCGACCTTCGAGCACCGCTCGTTCGACCTCGCCGACGTCGGCATGGTGTTCAAGCCGCAGACCGACCTCTACATCCTCAACGCCATCGCCAACCACATCATCACGACAGGGCGCGTCAACAAGGACTTCGTCCAGGCGCACACCGTATTCAAGAAGGGCCAGACCGACATCGGCTACGGCCTGCGGCCCGAGCATCCGCTGCAGAAGAAGGCGACGGGTGCGGCGAAGGCCAACGACGCCACCGACATCTCGTTCGACGAGTATGCGAAGTTCGTCTCGGACTACACGCTGGAGAAGGCCGCGGAGATGTCCGGCGTGCCGTTGAACCGGCTCCAGGCGTTGGCCGAGCTCTATGCTGATCCCAAGACCAAGGTGGTCTCATTCTGGACCATGGGGTTCAACCAGCACACCCGCGGCGTCTGGTGCAACAACCTCGTCTACAACATCCATCTGCTGACGGGCAAAATCGCGGAAGCCGGCAACAGCCCGTTCTCGCTGACCGGCCAGCCCTCGGCCTGCGGCACCGCGCGCGAGGTTGGCACCTTCTCGCACCGCCTGCCCGCCGACATGGTCGTCACCAACAAGGAGCACCGCACCAAGGCCGAGCACATCTGGCAGCTGCCGGAAGGCACCATCCCCGACAAGCCCGGCTATCACGCGGTGCTGCAGAGCCGGATGCTGAAGGACGGCCTGCTCAACGCCTATTGGGTGCAGGTCAACAACAAC
Organism: Bradyrhizobium sp. HKCCYLS2038; assembly: GCF_051167655.1. Lineage (NCBI taxonomy): Bacteria > Pseudomonadati > Pseudomonadota > Alphaproteobacteria > Hyphomicrobiales > Nitrobacteraceae > Bradyrhizobium > Bradyrhizobium sp. HKCCYLS2038. The sequence continues at coordinate 84,768 of NZ_JBNPTM010000006.1, forward strand.
CTGCAGGCCGGCCCCAACGCGAATGAAGAAACCTATCCAGGTTTTCGCAACCCCGACAATTTCATCGTCGTCTCCGACGCCTATCCGTCGGTGACCGCGCTCGCCGCCGACCTCATCCTGCCGACCGCGATGTGGGTGGAGAAGGAAGGCGCCTACGGCAATGCCGAGCGCCGCACCCAGTTCTGGCATCAGCTGGTTTCGGCGCCGGGCGAAGCCCGCTCCGACCTGTGGCAGCTGATGGAGTTCTCGAAGCGCTTCAAGATCGATGAGGTGTGGCCCGAGGAGCTGATCGCCAAGAAGCCTGATGTCCGCGGCAAGACGCTGTTCGACGTGCTCTACAAGAACGGCCAGGTCGACAAATTCCCGCTCGACCAGATCGAGCCGGGCTATGCCAACGACGAATCCAAGGCGTTCGGCTTCTACGTCCACAAGGGCCTGTTCGAGGAATATGCCGAGTTCGGCCGCGGCCACGGCCATGACTTGGCACCGTTCGAGATCTATCACAAAGAGCGCGGCCTGCGCTGGCCGGTCGTCGACGGCAAGGAGACGCGCTGGCGTTTCCGCGAGGGCTCGGATCCTTACGTCAAGGCCGGCACCGGCGTGCAGTTCTATGGTTTCCCCGACGGCAAGGCGCGCATCTTCGCCCTGCCCTACGAGCCGCCGGCGGAATCGCCCGACAAGGACTATCCGTTCTGGCTGTCGACGGGCCGCGTCGTCGAGCACTGGCATTCCGGCACGATGACGCGTCGTGTGCCCGAACTCTACAAGGCGTTCCCCGAAGCCGTCTGCTTCATGCATCCGGACGACGCCGAGGCCGCGAACCTGCGGCGCGGTGACGAGGTCAAGGTCGCCTCGCGGCGCGGCTTCATCCGCGCCCGCGTCGAAACCCGCGGCCGAGACAAGCCGCCGCGCGGGCTCGTGTTCGTGCCGTGGTTCGACGAATCCAAGCTGATCAACAAGGTGACGCTCGACGCCACCGATCCGATCTCGCTGCAGACCGACTACAAGAAATGCGCCGTGCGCATCGAGCGGGTGTGACGACCATGATCAAGAAACTTGCGATGATGCTGCTCGCCGCCAGCCTTGCGGCCGGCTCGAGCGCCCTGCTCGCCCAGAGCGTCTCGTCCTCGCTGCGCGGCCAGACGCCGCTCAACGACGAAGGCCCGGCGCCGCCGATGCAGCCGACCAAGAACACCGCCGAGAAGGAGGTGCGCAACTATCCAGAGCAGCCGCCGGTGATCCCGCATTCCATCGACGGCTATCAGGTCGACATGCAGGGCAACAAATGCCTGTCCTGCCACGCCCGCGCGCGCACCGCCGAATCCAAGGCGCCGATGCTGTCGATCACCCACTTCATGGATCGCGACGGCCAGTTCCTGGCGTCGGTATCGCCGCGGCGCTACTTCTGCACGCAGTGTCATGTGTCGCAGAGTGTCGCCACTCCGCCGGTCAGCAACGACTTCGTCGACATCGACACCGTGCTGTCGCACGACAAGCCGGGTGGCAAGCGATGAGCAGCGCCGACATCCCGCAGGGGACGGGAACGCCGGCCCCGGAAAAACGGCTCGGCTTGATCCGCCGCGCCTGGCAGTTCGTGCTCGACCTGATCGATGTGCTGCTGAAGCCGAGCTCCATCTTCGGGCTCGGCGTGCTGGTGCTCGCCGGCTTCGTCGCCGGCGTGATCTTCTGGGGCGGCTTCAACACCGCGCTGGAGATCACCAACACCGAGAAATTCTGCACCGGCTGTCACGAGATGAAAGACAACGTGTTCGCCGAGCTGAAGACCACCGTTCACTTCTCCAACCGCTCCGGCGTCCGCGCGTCATGCCCGGACTGCCACGTGCCGCACAATTGGACCGACAAGATCGCGCGCAAGATGCAGGCCTCGAAGGAGGTCTGGGGCCACCTGTTCGGCTCGATCGATACCCGCGAGAAGTTCACCGACCGCAGGCTGGAACTGGCCCTGCACGAATGGGCGCGCTTCAAGGCGAATGATTCGCTCGAGTGCCGCAACTGCCACAGCTCGCAGTCGATGGACATCACCAAGCAGTCCCCCCGCGCCGTCGAAGCCCACCAGCGCTTCCTCTTCACCGGCGAAAAGACCTGCATCGACTGCCACAAGGGCATCGCGCACCATCTGCCGGACATGCGGGGCGTCCCGGGCTGGCAGTAGATTCTTTTCGAGGGAAGTCCAAGCTGTCACCGCGAACTCGCTACGCTCCCCTCCCCCTTGCGGGGATGGGTCGGGGGTGGGGGTCCACACGGGCAGTCTTTGCTGGGACCCCCACCCCCAACCCCTCCCCGCAAGGGGGAGGGGGGCGCACCGTCCGGGCCGCACGTGCTCCACTTCCAGGCACGTTCAGCATCCCATCGCGGAACGCGGCGGCCCTCTCCCGCATCCAGCGCTTGATCTCCCCGCATCAGCCCTTAGGTTCACGGAATGTCCCGAGTCGCGCCGCGGCTCCTTCCCCGTGAGCCATGACCACCTTCTCTCCCCACCAGGATTCCGCCCTCAAGGCCGTTGCCGATTGGCTGAAGGCAAAGCCGGGCAAAACCAGCACACCGCAGGTGTTCCGGCTGTTCGGCTATGCCGGCACCGGCAAGACCACGCTGGCCCGCCACATCGCCGAGGGCGTCGATGGCGAGGTCAAGTTCGCGGCGTTCACCGGCAAGGCGGCGCTGGTGATGCGCAGCAAGGGCTGCGACAACGCCTCCACCATCCACTCGCTGATCTATCGCGCCCAGGAAACCGGCGAGGAGCAGCCGAACTTCGAATTGTGGGACGACGCGCCGGCGTCCAAGGCCAAGCTGATCATCATCGACGAATGCTCGATGGTCGACGCCGATCTCGGCCGTGACCTGCTCTCGTTCGACTGCCCGCTCTTGGTGCTCGGCGATCCCGCGCAGCTGCCGCCGGTCAAGGGCGGCGGCTTCTTCACCGACAGCGAGCCGGACGTGATGCTGACCGAGGTGCATCGCCAGGCGCAGGACGATCCCATCGTGCGGATGTCGATGGACGTGCGGGAGGGCAACACGTTGGATATCGGCCGCTATGGTGAGAGCGAGGTGGTGGAGCGCCGCGAGCTCGATCCGTCGCGCGTCATGGAGGCCGACCAGGTGCTGGTCGGCCGCAACGCCACCCGCCGCGCCTACAACAACCGTTTCCGCCAGCGCCTGGACATCGAGGACGCACTGCCCGTCGCCGGCGACAAGCTGGTCTGCCTGCGCAACAACCGCAAGAAGGGCCTGTTCAATGGCGGCCTGTGGCGGGTGAAGTCGCGCGCCACCTCGAAGTCCAAGATCGTGACCATGCGCGTCGCGCCCGACGAGGAGCTGGGACGCAAGGTGACCAAGGTCTCGGTGCGCGGCGAATGCTTCGCCGGCGGCATCGAGGACATCCCGTGGGAGCAGCGCAAGCCCTATGACGAGTTCGACTACGGCTATGTGCTGACCGTGCACAAGTCGCAGGGCTCGCAATGGGACGACGTCGTGCTGTTCGACGAAAGTTTTGCATTTCAGGAAGCCCGCGCCCGCTGGCTCTACACCGGCATTACGCGGGCGGCGAAGCGGCTGAGCATCGTGGTGTGACGCTTCCCTAATATCCGCGCGCTCACTTCGTCGAAGCTGCTATCGCTCTCTCCGCGCCGTCATGGCCGGGCTCGTCCCGGCCATCCACGTCGCACGGCGCTATGGAACGACGTGGATGCCCGGGACGAGCCCGGGCATGACGGAGCAAAATAATCGCCAACCCCGTTCAGACGACGAGAAATCGGCGGGAGCGGTATCGCCCTGCCCTGCTCGCGCGAAGCCTGCGACCCGTTGATCCAGGTCAACCTGCCGCAGCGCGCTTGGCGGATAAAAATCGATTCACATGTCTGTACGGCAACAGCAGTCGGGGCGGAATCGCATGGCAAACTCCAAGGGTACCAAGAGCAGCGCGTCCAAAGGCAAGCGCGCGAGCGCCACGGCGCACGTCGCGCGCAAGCAGTCGACCGCGACGCTCGATCCAATCGCGCAGTCGCTGGTCGACGAATCGATGCAGGCGGCGCGGATCACCGAGCTGTCCGCGTTCGAGAGCGTGCTGAACGGACCGCCGGCGCTCGATGCCGACAGCGCGCCGGTGAAGGCGATGCTGGATGGCGCATCGCCCGACGACGCCAAGCTGATGCGGGCGCTGATCGACGGCAAGGCCAAGCGCGACAAGCGCCGCACCTCGGACGAGCTCTCCGACAATTGGCGCCACGGCGGCTACCCCTACAAATACCGCATGCTCCGCAAGGATTATGAGGAGCAGAAATTCGTTCTGCAGACCGAGCTGTTGAAGCTGCAGAACTGGATGAAGGACGCGCGCCAGCGCCTGGTGCTGCTGTTCGAGGGCCGCGACGCCGCCGGCAAGGGCGGCGCCATCAAGCGCTTCATGGAGCATCTCAACCCCCGTGGTGCCCGGGTCGTGGCGCTGGACAAGCCGAGCGATGTCGAACGCGGCCAGTGGTACTTCCAGCGCTATGTCGAGCATCTGCCCACATCGGGCGAGATCGTGCTGTTCGACCGCTCCTGGTACAACCGCGCCGGCGTCGAACGCGTGATGGGGTTCTGCTCGCAAGCCGAGTACGATGAATTCCTGCGCCAGGTGCCGGAGTTCGAGCGCAACCTCGTGCGCAGCGGCATGCATCTGATCAAGTTCTGGTTCTCGGTCAGCCGCGACGAGCAGCGCCGCCGCTTCAAGGAGCGCGAGGCGCATCCGCTGAAGCAGTGGAAGCTGTCGCCGATCGACACCGCCTCGCTCGACAAATGGGACGACTACACCCGGGCCAAGGAGGCGATGTTCTTCTCCACCGACACCGCCGACTGTCCGTGGACCGTGATCAAGTCCGACGACAAGAAGCGCGCGCGCTTGAATGCGATGCGCTGCGTGCTGCACTCCCTGCCCTACGCCGGCAAGGACGTCTCGCGCATCGGCCATGTCGACGACCTGATCGTCGGCCGCGCCAGCGTGATCCACGAGCGCGAGGAGCACGCGAGTTAGCAAAACTCGTAGGGTGGGCAAAGGCGCGCCACCGCCCTCTCCACGCATACGATCGCTGTGGCGCCGTGCCCACCGTCTCACCGCGAGCACGCCGCCCGACGGTGGGCACGCTGCCGCCTACGGCGGCCGCTTTGCCCACCCTACGCGGTCTCCGGCTCGCGCGATCTCAGCTCCGATACGTATCAACTCATCAGCTTCTCGCGCGGCGCATGACTGCGCCCTCTCCCCTTGTGGGAGAGGGCTTCACTGATGCCCACGACAAGCTCGCTTGGGTGAGGGGGCGCCACGCGCGAGATATGAGCTCGTGGCGCCCCCTCACCCAAGCGAGAACGGAGCGCCCACCGGTGTGGCCCTCTCCCACAAGGGGAGAGGGCGCAGTCATGAGCATCGCCATGACGCTGATCGTTCGTTGTCGCGAACCTCGAACTCTGTTCGAGAATACGACACAGCCTCTTTTGCCCGTCGCGTTACTTTGTCGCATCCCGACGGATGTTGCGCCGTCGAGCAAATCACTGGCACCTTCTCGTGCATCCCGGCTCGCCAGGAGGGGCGCCTCGCGAACGTCACGAACGTGGAGCCGGTGATGCGATGGACGCGACGTGTTGCAGCGGGTCTTCGACCTGCGGACGAACGGCACGGCGCGGACGGCGAAAGCGTGTGGTCCTGGTCTCCCGACGCTGAGGCCAAGCCGGTTGTGACGATGATCCGCCGGTCACGGGGGCAAGACAGCCGGTCCCCGGGGAGAGCACGTATAAGCGTTAACACCATCGCGCAGGGAAGGCCGGGCCTGTCCGGCTGAACCTGTGGTACCTGCCGCCTGCATTTTTTTTCGCAGGCGGGCCACGGGCCTCAGCCGAGGTCCGGCCTTCCCTGCGCCCTCCGTTTTCCGGAGGGACAAGGATCAAGCATCACTCGGGCCGTGAAGGTCGCGAGAACGGTTAGTTATGTCCGAGATCTCGCCTCACTCCATCATGTCGTCCCGGCGAACGCCGGGACCCATAGCCACCGGCTGTCGTTTGACGCATAATGGCGGCCGTTTTGCTCTTACCACTCACGCTGCGGAGTATGGGTCCCGGCGTTCGCCGGGACGACGACGGAGGATGGTGCGGCCATCTCCTATCCCATGCGCAATTGGTGCGTCCCGCAAAGACAAGCCGCGACGTCTCACTTCGCCGCCACGAAGAAGAAGTCCTCCCGTCCTGGCGGCGAGCCGTAGGTGAAGGGCTGCTGACGTTGCTTGGTCATCGCCCAGACGTCGTCGCGGACGATATCGAACAGCTTGCGCACCTCGATGCGCGGCTCCTTGATGGTGCGGGCGAGCGAGGTGGCGAATGGGCTGTTGCCGCCGTCGCCGTCGAGCGCAGTGGCGCCATGCTTGGCGGCGTAGACCACCATCATCCCCGCGCCCGGCTCGATATTCGAGAAGCCCTTGTCGACGAGCTTCAGCGCCAGCGTCTGCTTCATGCCTGGCGCGAACGGGTTGTCGCGGCAGGCGTCGAGAATGACCAGCCGCAGCTTGCGCGCGGCACCGACGGCGGCCAGCACCTGCTCGAGCGCAACGGCTTCCGTCTCTGCATCCTTGTCGGCGGCGAGCCGGGCATCGATCGGCACCAGGTAGTTGACGCCGCCGATCTCGAAGCCGTGCCCGGCATAGTACACGACCGCCCAGTCGGCCTTTTCGGCCTCGGCCTCGAAGCTGCGCAATGCGTCGAAGAACTTGTCGCGGGAAAGATCGTTCACCAGCGTGACCGACTGGAAACCCGCCGCACGCAGCGTATCTGCGATCAGCCTGGCGTCACGCGGCGGATTGGGCAGCGCGTGGACGGATGTGTAGGCACCGTTGCCGATCACGAGCGCGACCCGGCGCGCCGATGGCGCAGCGGCCGGCGCCTGCGGCGCGAGTGCCGCGAGCCGGTCCTGCGCCAGCTTGCGCGCGACGGCGACGTCGTACGGATCGTAGGACGTCAACGCGAATGCGGCCGCACGATAATCGGCGCGCGCCTGCGCGAGGTTGCCGCGCTTCTCGAACAGTCGGCCGCGGCTGGCATGGGCGTGAACGTTGTTCGGGTTCATCGCCAGGACCGCATTGAGATCCTTCAGCGCCGCATCGAGATCGCCTTTGCGCAGATAGGCGTCGGCACGGCCGACGATGGCGAACTGGTTCTTCGGCGAGCGTTCGATGACGCCGCTCCAGCCCGCGATCGCATCATCGCTGCGGCCCATCAGCGACAGCGTCTCGCTGCGATAGATCGCCGTCAGCGGCGCGGCCGCATCGATCCGCTCGGCCTCGTCGAGGTCCCCCAGCGCGCCCTCATAGTCGCCCATCAGCGCACGCACCCGGCCGCGATTGACGTAGCCGAGATAGAGCGTCGGCACGGCACGGATGGCCGCGTTGAAATCGTCGAGCGCGCTTTGCAGCGCGCCGCGACGCAGGTGGATGGTGCCGCGATTGTTGTAGACAAGCCCGAATGCCGGGCGCTTCTGCAGCGCCGCGTCGTAGTCCGCCAGGGCCAGATCGTCCTTGCCCTTGCGCTCGTAGACATAGCCGCGCCGGTTCAGGACCGCGACGTTGTCGGGATCCGCGGCGATCGCACCCGTCAGCGCCTCGAGGGCCTTGTCGTCCTCGCGCTTGTTCAGCGCAGCGAGGGCGCGGACGTCGAGCGCGCCGGCGAGGTCCCTGCCGGTCAGGTTGCCACCGTCGAGCAGCCGCTCGCAGGCGACCGCCCGCGTCGGCAGGTCGGCCTGACGGCTGCGGCAGACGGCGAGATCGTCGCCCAGGACAGGACCGGCGGCGGCGGGAACGGCGGGAGCAATCAGCAGCAGGAGCAGCAGCAGGAGGCGCGGCATGGCCGGAAGGGATCTCGCGTGGCGAAAGGGTCGATGGTTTGTCGAACGAATATCGTTAGGGTTCGGCCGAGGCCAGCGTGGAAGGGGGATGGCGAAGGCGTTCAGGCGTTCACGCAGTCGTGTGACCGCCCCCGTAACGTCGCCGGGGAGGCAACGTATCTTGCGGTGAAGGCCGCTCCGGGCCAGTGTTCCCGGTCCGGCGAAACGAGACAACCACCCAACGAGGATCCGAACATGCGCCTCACCCGCTCCCTTTTCGTCAAGACGGCCGTCATCGGCGTCGTCGCCGCCGCCGGTCTCCTGGCCTGGCAGCCGCTGCATGCCGCCGCCGAGGAGGCCGTCGTGATCCCGCCTCCGGCCCAAGATCAGCCGGTTGGCGATGGATTGGAAACCGCGGTCGTCGCCGGCGGCTGCTTCTGGGGTGTCCAGGGCGTCTACCAGCACACCGCGGGCGTGGTCAGCGCGGTGTCCGGCTATGCCGGCGGCACCAAGGCGACGGCCGACTACCGCACGGTCTCCAGCGGCAGCACCGGCCACGCCGAATCGGTCCAGATCAAGTTCGACCCGAAGAAGGTCTCCTACGGCAAGATCCTGCAGATCTTCTTCTCGGTCGTGCACGATCCGACCCAGCTCAACCGCCAGGGCCCGGACTCCGGACCGCAATATCGCTCGGCGATCTTCACCACGTCGGAGGCGCAGAAGAAGGTGGCGGAGGCCTACATCGCCCAGCTCGACAAGGCCAAGGTGTTCGGCAAGCCGATCGTCACCAAGATCGGCAAGCTCGAGGCGTTCTACCCGGCCGAGGACTATCACCAGGACTACCTGACGCTGCACCCGAGCCAGCCCTATATTGCCTATAACGACCTGCCGAAGATCGACAATCTGAAGAAGATCTTCGCCGAGAACTACATCGACAAGCCGACGCTGGTCCGCGACGCCAAGGTGACCAACTGAGGCGCCCCACTGGGGCGCGCCGGGCCAGAAACGACAATGACAGGGGGCGGATCAATCGGGTCCGCCGGAGGAGCTGACATGAGCGACACCAAGACGGGCGACAAGGTCGTCAAGAGCGAGGCGGAGTGGCGCAAGGAGCTGACCCCGATGCAGTACGCCGTGCTGCGCGAGAAGGCGACCGAGCGTCCCTTCTCTGGCGAGTACGAGCATGAGCATCGCCCTGGGACCTACGTATGCGCCGGCTGCGGCCAGACGCTGTTCGAATCCGATGCCAAGTTCGATTCCGGCTGCGGCTGGCCCAGCTTCACCCAGCCGGCGACGGAGAGTCATATCGACGAGGAGACCGACAGGACCCACGGCATGGTCCGGACCGAGGTGCTGTGCTCGAAATGCTCGGGCCATCTCGGCCACGTGTTTCCGGACGGGCCCGGGCCGACCGGACTGCGCTACTGCATCAACTCCGCGGCACTCAAGCTGAAGCCGCGCTGACCCGTGGGCCCCCGGGCCGTCACTGACGGTACCGGGCGGCCGGCGCGCCTTGGCCGGGCCGCCGGCGGCAGCCAAAATCAGCCCTAACGAGCGAGATTTTTGCAACGCGAACCGGCTTCCCCTTCATTCGCAAGTTGCAGATCCGTCAAGTTATTGAAAAGGAAAGATATTTCATTTCCGCTGGAACCAGCCGTGATTTACGATGTGACTGGGCAGGATTCGCATTTCTGTCAAATCGGCCTATATTAGGCACTGTAACTGACATGCAGGGCCGGGCCGCCTGGAGCGGCAAACTAGCGCCCTCCACACCCGCAATCGCTGGCGTCATTGCCAAGCTTGATCGTTCGAAAGCTCGCGTCAGCGCTTTTTTGCCGACAAGAAGAGGTCTCAGACCATGCGTCCACTGCGTCCGTTCAACTTCAACACCTCCGCCGAACTGTTTCCCGCTGCGATTCGCAAGAAGAAGCGGGCGGGCTTTGCCTATCGGCGGTTCGGCACCGCGGCGGAAGCCGTGCAATTCGCCATGGAGGAGTTGCCGGCGGACTCGCTGAATGGCGCCTATCTGCAGGTCGAGGAGGCCCGGTTCGACCAGAACGGCATCCGCACCCTGTATGAGAGCGAGGCGTTTCCGCTGCCGCGTCGCGCGGCCGACAAGGCGCAAGACGCCGATGCGGCCTGACGGCAGCCAGCCAACCAGACGACACCCTGCCCCGCCCAGTGCGGGGCAGTTTTTTTATGGGGGTCCTTTTATCGGCTTTTGCCGCCCCTCAGCGCGGCTGCGTATCCAGCCACCGCCGCAGGATCTTGGCGTTGCGCATGTTGGCGCGGAACAGCACGTCGAAGGCATCGCCGGCCACCGGCACCATGCCGATCACCCCCTCGACCGCGACGTTGCCGAGCATGCGGGTGATGACGTGCCAGGGCGCACCGAGCGCGCGGGCCTCGCGCACCAGCCACAGCGACAGCGCGGTCGCGATGAGGTCGCCGACCACCGGGATCAGGCCGATGATGCCATCGATGCCGTAGCGGATGTTGGTGCCCGGCAGCACGAAGGCGACGTCGAGCAGCTTCGCCACCGCCTCGAGTCGGGCGATGCGCTGCTCGCGGGTCAGGTTGCCGAACGGGTTGGCCGTGTTGAAGTCGAATCGCACGCCGCCGGGGCCTGTAAAGGCGCCGTTGAACGACGACTGGAACGGACCCTGCGGGATCTCGCGCCCGTCCTGGTCGATGATCGGCCCGCGCGCCTCCTTGGCATCGAAATGCGCCTGCGAGGCGCGTCCGGAGGCACGGCGGGGCGAGGTGGACATCTGGTCTTGCATAGCCATGACATGGCAACGCGCAGCCCCGGGCACAAGTTGCGTCGAACCGCCGCCGGGCCTTGTTCTCGTCTATCGTCCTCTCGCGCCGGTTGGCGTCAGCCCGAAGCGGCGCCGGAAGCAGCGGTTGAAATAGGACAGGTCGTTGAAGCCGCAGGCAAAAGCGATATCGCTGACGCGCCGTGCGTCCCTCGACAGCAGGTCCATCGCCTTGCGCAGGCGCAATTCGGTGACGCGGGCGGAGAAGCCGGCGCCAGCCTCGTGGAGCAGGTCGTTGACGTAGCGCTCGGACAGGCCGGCCTCCAGTGCGAGCTTTTGCGCCGAGAAATCCGGTTCGCTGAAACGCCGGTTCAGGATCGCCAGCACGCCGCTCAGCCGCACGCTGCGCAGGCCGCCGCGGCGGGCCTTCAGCATCATTTCGCCGCGCAAGCCGAGACCGAGCGCCACCAGATCGAGCAGGTGCTGCGCGACGGCCGTGCCGGCCTCGTCGGCGGCCACGGGACGGGCGAGCAGCAGCTCGCTGTAATCCATCGCGAGCGAGAGCGCCCCGCCCGGCTCCAGTTCGCGTCCGACGAGATCATCGACGTCGGGCACCATCGAGCGCAGCGTCATCATCGGCAGATGCACGTTGACGAAGCGCTTGTGGTTCGCGCCGTCGGCGCTGAAGAACGGCTCGTCGAGCTTGAGCAGCACCATCGCGCCGGGCCGCAACGAGAACTCCCGTCCGCGATGGACGACCATGGCCTCGCGGCTGCCGGTGTTGCGCGCCAGGCAGTAGCGGTCGTCATTGGTCGCGAGCACCTGGCGGCGTTCGCGCCGCACTGTGGTGAAGGTGCCGTCGCAGCGGCCAAGCAACGTCGTGCCGATGTGGATCGCATTCATTGCAGCGCGAAACGGCACGTCTTCAGCGGGATCGAGCTCACCGGTGTTGGAGAAATGCTCGAACAATTCCGCAAAGCACAAGAAGCGTTGCCGGTCGTCGAGCCCGCTCGGCAGCATGTCGGTCGAAAGCATCTTCCTGACGATGGTCATCGAAATCGGACCCCGAGGCAGCGGATATCAGAAGCAACGCGATCAATGTGTCAGTCGAAGGATGAACGGCGATCCAAATGAGCAAAGAGCATCACTACGCGCGCGAGAGCGCCGTCCAGTCCAAATCGTGCGCCCGTCAATGCCGATTAGTCCAAGACAGCGGCCAGGGGTTCAACTAGCGATGCGGATGGACGCACGCTGCCGTGCGGACCGCGACCTTCAAGTCGACAGCCAAGAGTGCAAGGAGGGAATGAAATGAGATTGTCTTCCGCTGCCCGAAAGCTCGGCCTCGGCGCCGCCCTCACGATCGGCATCGGGATCGGCTATGCCGTCGGCGCGCAGCCGCACATGACCCAAACGATCACGCTCCTGCAATCGGCGCGTGCAGAACTGGCCCAGGCCACCCCCAACAAGGGCGGGCATCGCGAGCGCGCCATGGGGCTGATCGATCAGGCGATCGCCGAAGTGCGCGCCGGCATCGCCTTCGCGGCGGGCGGCTAATCCGGATCACGGCGACCTTACTCACACGACGGAGACCATCGATGCGAATCATCATCGCCAGCGCCCTGCTCCTGGGAGCTCTGACCGCCGGCGCATCAGCCATGCCGCTGGCACCCATCACCGCCGGATCGCAGCCCGCGGTGATCCAGGTTGCCGGCGGCTGCGGCCCGGGCTGGCATCGCGGCCCTTATGGCGGATGCCTGCGCAACTACGCCAATCCGGCGGCTCACGCCTGCCCGCGCGGCTTCCATATCGGACCCGGCGGCCGCTGCCGCGGCAACGGAAGATAGGCTGGGCTGCTACGCAGCCGGCGGATCGGTGACGACCGCCGGTTGCGACTCGTCGACGAATCTGTGCACCAGCCACGATGACACCGTCGCCGGAATGAAGCCGACCAGACCGTACAGGATCCACTGCACGGCGCCATATTCGGAGCCGTGCGAGGCATAGTTGAAGCCGGCGAGCAGGAAGGCGATGCCGCCGACGATCAGCATGCGCAGGACCGGCGGAATGCGGCGGACGTGAAACAGGATGTCGTCGATCGCGCAGATCATGAGCGCCGGCAGGAAGCCGAACAGATAGCTGTATTGCAGCGAGGTGACGAACACCTTGAACAGCTTGGCCACCTCAGCCGGATTGGTTTCGGTCCAATAGCCCGACAAGTAAGTGGTGACCAGGAGCAGCGCGAAGCCGCCCAGCGCCGGGCCGACGGCGACGAAGATCAGATAACGCTTCATGCCAAACCTCCTGCCTCGCCGATCCGCCGAACCAACGAAGCCCTGCCGCTCGGTCAGTCACCCCAAATCGCGAAGGCGTCGTTGAAGGCGCGCTCGCCCGGCGCCCCCTTCTCGATCGCGATGATCGCGCGGCGCTGGTTGGAATAGACCAGCGGAACGTCGAACCAGGAGCGCTCCTTCAGCAGCTGCACATTGCGGCTCCGGTCGGCGTCGACGTTGGACAGGCCGACCAGGAAGAAGCCGTCGGTCACCTTGACCGCGAGGCCGGCCAGCGGCGTGCCGCGCGACTGCTCGTTGGACTTCATCAGGATGCCGGGCACATTGCCGACACCGCCGCCCGCGAAGTCCTGCGGCAGGATGAAGGTCAACTCGGCGGTATGGCTCGCCGGCAGCGACGTATCGGTATTGCGGCGGAACGACATCGTCATCTTGAACTTGCGGTCGGGAATCTCGATGTCCGCACGCACCGCGATGTCGGCCTTCTGCGTGCCCGTCGCCTTGATCTGCTCGGTGCGCCAGACCACCGAGCCGAGATACTGCTTGCCCTTCGGATCGGCCGGATCCTCGTCATAGAGCACGACCTTCTGGGCCACCGGAGCGATCTGGTCCGCGGACGGCGCCTGGCCGACGCGGTCGGTGATCTTCGGCTTGGTGAGCGGCGCGCCGGTGTCCTTGGGCGTCTCGACCGTGGAGGTCGACTTGAACAGGCCCGAAACCGTACCGATCAGCGGCCGGCCCCACAGAAGACCGGCACCGATCAGGATCAGCACCATGCCGACCGCGATCGCAATCTTGAACGGAAAGGCCGAGCCGCTGCGCTCCGGCTTCTTCTTGACCTCGCGCTCGGCACTCGCGCGCTGACGGGTCGATGTCGCCGGCACCGCGTACCGTTCGGCCTCCTGGACCGATTCGTCATACGAATATGCCGGTTCGGTGGGCAGTGGCGGCCTGTCGTCGTCATCCTCGAGCCGGTCGAGGTCGGTCGCCGGAACGTTGGCGTAGGTCTTGCGGGCGGCGCGGTTGGCCTGCGCGGTGGCCTTGCCGAGATCATCGACATCGGCGGTGATGTCGCGGAAGCCGCGCATCGACGGCGGCGGGACAGCAGCACCGTTGTTGTCCTGACCGCGGCGCGGAGCAGCCGGGCGGTCACGCCCCGGCAGCGGGGCATCCGCCGGAGCGGGCGGCGGCGGTTGGGGGCGCGGCGGCACCACCGGCGCCGCGGCGGCAGCCGGCGTCTCCGGCCGGGCAGAACGAGCCGGCCGGTCGGTCGGCTCGGGAGTGGGCGGCGCACGATCGGCGCGTGCAGCAACGGGCGCTGCGGCTGGCCGAGGCTTGGGAGTTGCCGCCTGCTCCGGCGCGGCGCTTGGCTGTGCAGCGGGCGCGCTCGGCGCATCGGGACTGCGCGCGCCGGCCCGCCGCAACGCGTCGCCTGGACGAGCGGCACCGCTGGAGGCGCGCTGCGCTTCGCGGGCACGCTGGGCGGCTTCCGCCTCGACCTTGCGAACGGCCTCCTCGAGCGACAGCCGTTCGCGCGTGATCTCGGACTCGCTGAGCGGCGGCTGGACGCTGCGCAATTGCGCGATCAAGGCCGCCCGCGCCCGCTCGTAGAGCGCGCGCCGGCTTTCCCCGGGAGCGTTGGGGTCCAATCCGGCAATGGCACGGGCTATCAGCGGGTAGTAGTCGGCCATATCAACTCAATTCGCGCGCTTCGCTGTCGGATCCCGTCACGCCTCGAAGGGATTCTGGACCAGAATAGTATCCTCGCGTTCGGGGCTGGTGGAAAGCAGCGCGATCGGACAACCCACCAGTTCCTCGATGCGCCGGACGTATTTGATGGCCTGCGCCGGCAGATCGGCCCAGGAGCGGGCGTTCGCCGTCGGCTGCTTCCAACCTTCGATCGTCTCGTAGATCGGTTCAACCCGAGCCTGTGCGCCCTCGCCTGCCGGGAAATGATCGATCTCCTTGCCGTCCAGCCTGTAGCCGGTGCAGACCTCGATGGTGTCGAAACCATCGAGAATGTCCAGCTTGGTCAGGGCAAGACCGTTAATGCCGCAGGTCCGCACCGCCTGGCGAACCAGGACCGCATCGAACCAGCCGCAACGACGCGGCCGACCGGTGTTCGTTCCGAACTCACGACCACGCTCGCCGATCTTGCGGCCGATTTCGTTGTCCTGCTCGGTGGGAAAAGGTCCCTGGCCGACCCGGGTCGTGTAGGCCTTGCACAGGCCGAGCACGTAGCCGATCGCGCCCGGGCCGAGGCCTGCGCCGGTCGCGGCCTGGGCCGCCACCGTGTTGGACGAGGTCACGTAGGGATAGGTGCCATGGTCGACGTCGAGCAGCGCGCCTTGCGCGCCTTCGAACAACAGGCGCTTGCCCTCGCGGCGCTTGATGTCGAGCAGCCGCCACACCGTCTCGGTATAAGGCAGCAGCTTCGGCGCCAGCGCGGTCAGCTCGTTCAGAATGACGTTGCCATCGATCGGCTCCAGGCCGAGCCCGCGACGCAGAGCGTTGTGATGGGCAAGCAGGCGATCGATCTTGTGCGGCAGCGTATCGAGATCGGCGAGATCCATCAGGCGAATGGCACGACGGCCGACCTTGTCCTCATAGGCAGGGCCGATGCCGCGACGGGTGGTGCCGATGGCGGTCGCAGCGCTGGCAGATTCGCGGAGCGCATCGAGCTCACGGTGCAGCGGCAGGATCAGGGTGACGTTCTCGGCGACGCGCAGATTGTCTGGGCTGATGGTCAGTCCCTGCGCCTGGAGCTTGCCAACCTCGTCCAGAAAGGCCTGCGGATCGAATACGACGCCATTGCCGATCACCGACAGCTTGCCCGCGCGCAGCACGCCCGACGGCAGCAGCGCCAGCTTGTAGGTCGCGCCATTGATCACCAGCGTATGGCCGGCGTTGTGGCCGCCCTGGAAGCGCACGACGATGTCGGCCTGCTCCGACAGCCAATCGACGATCTTGCCCTTCCCCTCGTCACCCCATTGGGCGCCGACGACGACCACGTTAGCCATTCGCAGCTCTTTCCTCTGCCAAAATCCAAAACAGCACGATCGACTCGGATGAGATCGGTTCCGAAGAGGGGCCGGCCAGGCCAACCATGCGCCCAGCCGAAAAGGCGGCCGGAACCGCTCGCTTGCGAGGCGCCCCACCGGATAAAGGAAGCGGCCGGGCTAGGCAAGCAAGAACGGGCCCTCGGAGCACACAACAGCGCCACCAAGCCTTTGATAAGCCCCAAAATTTCATGCCGCCCCGGCTGCGGATCGGACTACCCGGCCCCGCGCTTCTGACGACGCGTTGATCCAGGCCATTGCATTGAGGACTCGAACGGCGGCGAATCTACGGTCGAAGCCGCGGTCTCGGCCCGACGCGCCATCAGCAGGGGCTCAGGTCTGGATACGTCCGTCGACAACCTCAATGATGCGGTCACAGCGGCGTGCCAGGTCGAGGTTGTGGGTGACGAGCAGGAAGCTGGTGCCGACGGTTCGGTTGACCTCGCGCATCAGATCGAACACGGCCTCGGCAGACTTGGTATCGAGATTGCCGGTCGGCTCGTCCGCCAGCACCAGATCCGGGTTCATCGCCAAGGCCCGGGCCACCGCAACACGCTGCTGCTGGCCGCCCGACATGTTGCTCGCGAGATGACCGGCGAACTTCGACAGACCGACCTGGTCGAGCAGCTTGCCGGCCTGCGCCTCGATTTCCGGACTCGGAAAGCCGCGTTCGACCAGGAGCGGCATCATCACGTTCTCCTTGGCCGTGAAGGCGGAGATCAGCAGGTGCGACTGGAAGATGAAGCCGATGGTGTGGCCGCGCAGATGGGTCAACTCGGTGTCGGAAAGCGACGCCGTATCATGGCCCTTGATCGTCAACCGGCCCGAGGTCGGACGATCCAGCAGGCCGACGATGTTGAGCAGTGTGCTCTTGCCCGAGCCCGATGGGCCGATCAGCGCGACAAACTCGCCGCGATCGACCTCCAGATCGATGTCATGCAGCACCTCCGTCTCGGTCGGCAGGCCGACATTGTAGGCCTTGCACACCTTTTCCAGCCGCAGGATTTCCTCAGCCACGGATCGCCACCACCGGATCGAGCTTGGCCGCGCGCAACGCCGGCGCGGTCGCGGCGAGGAGTCCTGTCACGGTCGCGAGCAAGGCCGTGAGGACGAACAGGCGACGCTCGAGAATCAGCGGAAACAACTCCGATCCATCCGCCTGGCGCTGGACCGCGTGCCAGTAGATCAGCGCACCCGCGCCCAGCGCGGCGCCGAACAGCGAGCCGATGAAGCCAAGCAGCCCGCCCTGCAGCAGGAACACGCGCAGGATCTGGCCACGCGAGGTACCCATCGCCCTGAGGATGCCGATCTCCTTGGATCGCTGGATCACCGACACGATCAGCACGGCCGCGATGCCGAAGGCGACCGACATCGCGACGAACACGCGGATCAACGTGTTTGAGGTCTCCTGCGCGCGCACCGCGGTGAAGAACTGCGCATTGGTCTTGATCCAGCTGTCGGCCTTGACGAGATTGGCGGCCTGGATCCGCTGCGCGATGTCCTCGGCCGCGTAGATGTCCTGCACAGTGATGTCGATGGTGGTGACGCCGCCGATCATGCCGAGCAGCGACTGCGCCGTGCGCAGCGCGACATAGGCGGCACGCAGGTTGACGCCCTTATTGCCGAGGTCGACAAGCCCGGTGATGGTCAGCACGCGGTTGGCGCCGGAGGCGGCCTGGACGTTGAGCTTGTCACCCACCACGGCGCCGAGGTCCTTCGCCAGCTCTATGCCGATGATGATGTCCTCGCTGGTCAGCCGCGGCTCGCCGGCGACGATGTAATCCGGCACCCGCACGATCGTGAAATAGCTCTCCGGCTCGATGCCGGACAGCGTCACGGCGCGGCTGGCGTCGCCGCGAATGGCGAGCGCCGAGCCCGAGATGGTCGGCGACACTGCGGTGATCTCCGGCATCGCCAGCATCTGGGCGCGGATCTTCGGCCATTGGTCGATCGAGATCACGCGCTGGCTCGGCCGCTGCACGGTGGCGTCCTCGATCACGCCGTTGCCGTTGCGCAGCGGACGCGCGACCTGATCCGGTGTCAGCAGCTGGATCTGCGGCTGCGAGGTCAGCACGCGCTTGATGAAGTTGGCCTCGAGACCCGCCAGCATGGCCGACATGAACACGATGACGGCGACGCCGATCGCGATGCCGCCGATGATGAACAGGGTCTGCAGCCGTCCTTCGCGCAGGAAGCGCACGGCCGCGATCCACTCGAACGGCAGCCAACGGTTCACGGCAGCACCGGACGGAAACGCTGCCCGGTCATCAGGCCGGAGCTTGCGGGGATCGCGATGTCGCCGACGCTCAGTCCATCGACGATCTCGACATGGCTGTTGCCCCGGATGCCGGCGCGGACAGGCCGCTTGACCGCGCGGCCGTCCTTCTCGCCGAGCACCCAGGGCTGGCCGGAGGTGAGATCATGAACCGAGCGCACCGGCAGCTCCAGCGTGTCCTTGCGGGAGGCGATCTCGATGTCGACCGACACGGTCATGTCCTGGCGCAGATAGTCGGGCGGGTCCTTGATCGTCAGCTTGACCTGCACCGAGGCGCGCGAGAGATCGACACCAGGATTGATGTAGCTGAGAACGGCAGGGAAGCGCTTGTCGGGATAGGCGTCGGCCGAGGCCAACGCCGTCTGGCCCAGCGACAGCTTGCCGAGGTTGCGCTCGTCGATCTGCAGCACGAGTTGCACGTCGCCTGATGGAGCCAGCACCAGCAGCGCCTTGCCGGGCTGCGCAACAGTACCCTTCTCGACGTTGCGCGTGATCAGCACGCCGTCACGAGGCGCCGAGATCGTCGCGTAGCCGAGCCGCGACTGCGCGGTGTCGAGCGTGGCGCGGGCCTGGTTCAGCTGCGTCTCGGCCATGACGTAGTCGCTGCCGCCGGGGCTCGCGGTGAACACCTGGAATTCGGCGGCGCGCTTCTGCGCCAGCGCGATGTCGAGGGTCTTCTGGGCTTCATCGAGAGACGCTCGCGTCGCATAGCCGTTGCTGGTCAGCTGCGAGGTGCGATCATAGGTCTGCTGCGCGTTGAGCAGGGTCGCCTGCGCCTGGCGCAGTGCCTCCTTGGCCGACGGCAAGGTCAGCTCGGCGAGCTGGCGCATCCGCGCCTCGGCCTGCGCCACCTGCCCTTGTGCCTGGACCACCGCGGCCTTCAGCTCGCGCGATTCCAGCGAGATCAGCGGCTGGCCCTTGGTCACGCGCTGACCTTCGAGCACGAGGACCTCATCGACCGTGCCGGTGATCTGGCTGCCGATCTCGACGCGAAACGGCGTCTCGACATGGCCGCTGGCGACCACGGTCTCGACCAAGTCGCCGCGCTTGACCTGATCGACGACAACCGCCGGACCGATCAGGACGCGCGCGCTCTGCCAGCCACTGAGGCCGAACACCAGGACGACCGCGAGAATGAACCAGCGATGCGCCAGAAGCGCGGACCACACCTTCGGCAAGGATTTGCTGCTCTGACGCGGGAGGGCTGCGGCTTGATCGACCATGTCCGTCTTACAGAGCGCCCGGCGGGACCGGGCGGGATCTCGTCCTCGTGAACGTGCGACCGTCAGCCCCACGGCGCGTTGTCCGCAACCTAGGCCGTCACCCCCTCAGGATGTTGCGCTAGGTCAACCGCGGAGCGATCGTTCATGCAAATCAGGCATGATGGCCATGAAACCTTGTCCACGAACATGAACGGGCGCACGTGACCGCTGACACCACCTCCGTCCTGCACAAGTTCTGGCGCCTCTCTCCCGCGCAATCCTGTGAAGCGCTGGGCTGCGACCTCAACGGCCTGGGCGAAACCGAGGCTGCGCAACGGCTCCTGGGCTACGGCCGCAATGCCGATACGCCGTCGCACGTCGTTGGTCCGCTTCGCGCCGTGCTTCGCCGCTTGCTCGAGCCGCTGTCTCTCATCCTGCTGGTCGCGGGCATCATCTCGATGGCGACAGGAGACGCGATCGGCGGCGCGATCATCGTTCTCATCCTGACACTGTCGATCGGCCTCGATACCGTTCAGGAGGGACATGCCGTCAAGGCCGCCGAGGAGCTGCGACGCTCCGTCGCCTTGAAGGCCGAGGTCAAACGCGATGGCGCCTATCGCGAGATCGACGTCGACATGGTCGTGCCTGGCGATGTCCTGCGCGTGCGCGCCGGCGACATCGTTCCGGCCGATGCGCTGATCCTCGAATCCAAGGCTTTCACCGCCGGCGAGGCCGCGCTCACGGGCGAGCCCTATCCCGTGACCAAGCAGGCCGGCGTCGCGAGCGATGAGAACGACACCTCGAACGCGCTGTTCCGCGGCTCGGTCGCGCAGACCGGCGAGGCGGTCGCCCTCGTCGTCAACACCGGACCTAACACGATGTTCGGTGCGGCCGCCGCGGCGCTGGCGGAAGCGCAGGCGCGCACGCCGTTCGAGCGCGACCTGCACGAATTCGGCCTCGTCATTGCGCGGCTCACGCTGGCGCTGGTGCTGATCGTGCTCGCAGTCCGCGTCGTGTTCGGCCGCGACGTGCTCGACTCGCTGTTGTTCTCGGTGGCGCTCGCGGTCGGACTGACGCCCGAGCTGTTGCCGATGATCACGACGGTGACGCTGTCCCGCGGCGCGCTGCGCATGGCCAAGCGCAAGGTGATCGTGAAGCGGCTCGCGGCGATTCACGATCTCGGCGCGATGTCGGTGCTGTGCACCGACAAGACGGGAACGCTGACCTCGGCGGAGATCACGCTCGCGCGCAGCATCGCACCCGACGGCAGCGACCATTCGCGCGCGGCGGAGCTCGGCGCCATTGCGGCCGCACTCGGCGGCGACCGCGGCTCGCTCGATACCGCGCTCATTGCAGGTGCGGATCACGCAGCGGCCGGATGGACGCTCGGTGGCCAGCAGACCTTCGACTTCTCACGCCGGCTCGGCTCGGTGCTGGCCCTCCGCGGAGAGGATCAGATCCTGATCGTGAAGGGTGCGCCGGAGGCCGTCATCGAACTCTGCACGCAGCAACGGCAGGGCAGCACGATCGCGGCAATCGATGACACGGCTCGCGACGAGATGCGCGCGCGCGTTCACGCGCTGGCGCGCGAGGGGCTGCGCACCGTCGCGATCGCCTCGAAACCCTGGACCGGCGCTGCCCGCGAAATCGAGACTGACGACGAGCAGGAGCTGATCTTCGAGGGCCTGTGCGCGTTCGCTGATCCGCCCAAGCCAACCGCGGCCGCAGCGATCGCCCAGCTCGCGCGCGCCGGCATCGCGTTGAAGATCCTCTCCGGCGATGATCCAGTCGTCGTGAAACGCCTCGCCGGCCTGGTCGGGCTGAAGGCGGATCGCGTGCTGTCCGGCAGCGACATCGCCGAGCTCAGCGACGATGCACTGGCCGTGCAGGTGCGCTCGGCCGATGCGTTCGGCCGGCTCGCGCCGGATCAGAAGTCGCGCATCGTCAAGGCGCTGCAGGCCTCGGGCGAGGTCGTCGGCTTTCTCGGCGACGGCATCAATGACGCGCCGGCGCTGAAGGTGGCGGATATCGGCCTGTCCGTCGATGGCGCGACCGGCGTGGCGCAGGCAGCTGCCGACATGATCCTGCTCGCCTCCGACCTCGAGGTCGTCGCCGATGGCGTCGAGGAAGGGCGGCGCACCTTCGCCAATATCCTGAAATACGTGCGCATGGGCGCGAGCTCGAATTTCGGCAACATGCTGTCGATGGCGGTCGCCTCGATCATGCTGCCGTTCCTGCCGATGCTGCCGACGCAGATCCTGCTCAACAACCTGCTCTACGATCTGTCGGAACTCGGCATCCCGTTCGACCGCGTGAGCCCGCAGGCGACCGCGCGTCCGCAGCGCTGGGACATGAAGCGGCTGCTGCGCTTCGCCGCCATCATGGGCCCGTTGTCGTCGCTGTTCGACTTCCTCACCTTCGGCGCGCTGCTCTATCTGTTCCAGGAAACGCCTGACGAGTTCCGCACCGCCTGGTTCCTGGAATCCATGGCGACGCAGATCCTCGTGATCTTCATCATCAGGACCAACGGACGTCCCTGGAGCAACCGCGCCGATCCGATGCTGACGGCGTCGTCGCTGATCGCATTGGGCGTCGCAATGGTCGTGCCGTTCACGCCGGCGGGCGCATGGTTCGGCTTCGTCGCGCCGCCGCTCACCATGTTGGCTGCGATCGCGGCGCTCGTTGCCGCCTATCTCGTCTGCGCGGAGCAACTCAAATCGATCGCCGTGCGATCCGGGGCTCGACGATCTCACCGGCGGCATCATCACCGACGTTGATGACCGCCACCGCTGCATGGTCGCGATGCATCTGCCCTCTTGATGGGCAGCTGCAATTGGTGTCTCTCGACGAGGCCGGGGAGGACCAGCGGCCGGAATGACCGGGCCGGATGCCCAGGGCGTACGAACCGGGGCCAACACCGCATGTCTGCCGCCGATCCCACAGCGTCCCCAGCGCCAGCACGCGCCTGGATCGCCAACCAGCCCTATGTGCTGCTCAGCATCACGGCGCTGTGCTGGGCCGGCAATGCCGTCGTCGGCCGTCTCGCGGCCGGTCACATCCCGCCGGTGACACTGTCGTTCCTGCGCTGGTCAATGGCCTTTCTGATCGTTCTGCCGCTGGCCTGGAAGCAGCTTCGCCAGGACTGGCCGGCGATCCGCTCCAAGCTCGGCATCATGATCGCACTGTCGGTGACCGGCATCGGCGCGTTCAATACGCTGCAATACTGGTCGCTCGAATACACCCAGGCCCTCAATACGCTGCTGCTGCAATCCGGCGGGCCGCTGATCGTGGCTCTCTGGTCGATGGTGCTGCTGCGCGTGCACCTGACGCTGGCGCAGGCGATCGGCATCGTGCTGTCGCTCGCAGGCGTACTGCTGATCCTGACCCGCGGCCATCCGGCTGCGCTCGCCGAGATCAGCTTCAACAAGGGCGATCTGATCTTCCTGGTCGCCTTGGCGGTGTTCGGCTTCTACTCGGTGCTGTCCATCAAGCGGCCGCAGATTCACGGCCTTTCGATGGTCGCCTTCACCTTCGGCTGCGGCGCGGCGAGCCTGATTCCGCTGTTGATCTGGGAGCTCAACACGCGCCCGGTGATGGCGCTCGACACCCAGAACCTGCTGTCGCTCCTCTATGTCGCGATCTTTCCGTCGACGATCGCCTATCTCTGCTTCAATCGCGGCGTGCTGCTGATCGGCGCCAACCGCGCCGCGCCGTTCTTCCACGTCGTGCCGGTGTTCGGCTCGATCATGGCCTTCGTCTTCCTCGGTGAGCAGCCGCAGGTCTTTCACGTCATCGGCTTCGCCCTGGTGCTGAGCGGCGTCTACGCAGCCTCGCGCAAACAGGCGACGTAAGGCGAACGGCTCATCCGAGCGCCTTGAGCGTCATGCAGACGGCCATCAGCGACACGAAGCCGACCAGCAGGACGCGCAACCGTTCCGGTGGAACGCGGTTGGCCAAGCGTGCGCCGATGTCGGTACCGACTACAAGGCCGACGATCACCGCGACGAGAACGGGCCAGGCCGGCATGGCGCCGTGCCGCCAGTAGACCCAGGCTGATGGAAGTGTCGTAGGGACCATCGTCAGCGCCAGGCTGATCATCTGCGCCCGGTGCTGCGCCATGCCGAGCACCGCGCTCAAGCCCACCACCGTGGCCAGGCCGCCGCCGATCCCGAGAAACCCTGAGGACACGCCCGCCGCGCAGCCCACCGCCAGCAGCGCCGCTCGACCCGGCTCCGGCGCAGCTCCGCCTGCTTCGGCGGACTCCTTCGCCGGCCGCCGGCGCAGCAGCAGGGCATCGAGCAGCAGCAGGTACACTACATATGACCATTGCAGCACCGCGGCCGTCGCCCAGTTCGCCATCAGCGCGCCGATGACGCCGCCGACCAGGAACCCCACGCCGAGCCAGAGCAGCACCGCCGCGGTCACCCGGCTTCCGCTGTCCCAATAGCGCCTGATGCCGGCTGCGCTGGTCGGTGGGATCTGCGCGACCAGCGAGAGGCCCTGCGCGGCGTGCTGCTCGGCTCCGAGCAGGACGACCGCGAACACGACGAGCCCGCCTCCGGGCGTGACGCCGAGCAGCCCCGAGGTGAAGCCGCCGACCAATCCGGTGCCGAGACCGCCGATGAGTTCAATGACATCCATCGCGCCGACCCGCCCTACGCTGTTGGAGACGATCGGTGCCCCTCATCGCCGCGGCGCCAGGCCCGACAGCAGCACCTCGAAGCTCGCCATCGCCTCGGACGGCGAGAACGGCTCACCCCAGAGCCGCTGCAGCACGAAGCCCTGAAACATCGCGACCATCGTGCGGGCCATGCTGCGCGCATTGACGGCCCGGTCGATGAGACCGAGCCGCTGGCCGCGCTGCAGCAACTCGGCAATCAGCGCGACGGGCTTGCGAACGCCGTCGGTCACCTGGCCGCGGATGGCGTCGTCCCGCAGCGCCTCGGCCCAGAGCTGCAGCGCAATGCGACGGCTGCGCAGGCCCTCGTCCTTCTGCATGTCGGCAAGCGACGCGCGCGCGATGGCGCGCAATGCGTCCAGCGGATCGGAGCTGTCGCGCGCTACGGCGAGCAACGCCGCGTCGCGGGCATGGCGATGCTCGCCGATCGCCTGAATGAGCTGCTCCTTGCCGGCGAAATGACCGTAGATGCAGCCCGCGCTCAAACCGGATTGCGCGATCACGTCGGCGATCGTGGTTTGGTGGAAACCCTGGCGCGCGAAGCAGATTTCAGCGGCCTGCAGGATCTCGTCACGGCGCGCCGCCATCGATTCAGGCTTGAGTTTCGGCATGCGCGGCTCCTGTCCGACGCCACAAACCGCAGCCGTCGGCTCGATCGGCTGACCTCACCCCGTCACCATACAAAACGAATATCCGTTTTGTAAAGACCCGGTTGCGTTTCGGCATGGCGCCATGCCGCCGGGCGCTCTTGTCCCGCCGGCGGTTTCCGACGCAAGCTTGGTCAACAAGAGAAGCCGATTCCTTGCCCACCTCATCACGTCCGACCTCGCCGCTGGCCTGGCTCAACAATCAGCCCTATCTGCTGCTCACCTTGGCGTCGCTGTTCTGGGCGGGCAACATCGTGCTGGCGCGCTATGTCGCCGGGCACGTCCCGCCGCTGACGCTGTCCTGCATTCGCTGGGTCGGGACGTTCCTGATGCTGTGGCCGTTCGCCCGCGCGCATCTGGCGCGTGACTGGCGGACGCTGCTGGCCAACTGGCCGCTGCTGCTGGTGCTCGCGCTGACCGGCTTCGCCATCAACAATGCGCTGTCCTATTGGGCGATGCAGTACACCCAGGCTCTCAATGGGCTGCTGATCCAATCCTCCGCGCCGCTGTTCGTGGCGCTCTGGTCGCTCGTCCTGTTCGGAGTGCGGCTGACCGCCGCGCAGTTCGCCGGCATCGCGATGTCGCTGATCGGCGTGCTGGTGATCCTGCTGCGCGGCGATCTCGGGGCTCTCGCCGCCATCCAGTTCAACCGCGGCGACCTGATGTTTGCCGGGGCGCTCATGGTGTTCGGGATCTACTCGGCCGTCATGACGCGGCGGCCTGCCGTGCACCAATTGTCGCTGATCTCGTCCTGCACGGCCCTGGGTGCGGTGCTGCTGTTCCCGCTGGCGGCCTGGGAATACGCGTCCGGCTTCGTGCTGCAGCCCGACCTGCTGTCGATCCTGACGCTCGGCTATGTCGTGGTGTTCGCATCCACGCTCGCCTACCTGTTCTTCAACCGCGGCATCGGGCTGATCGGACCGAACCGGGCCGCGCCGTTTCTGCATCTCGTGCCGTTGTTCGGCTCGGTGCTGGCGATCCTGCTGCTCGGTGAACAGCTGAAGCCGTTTCACCTGGCGGGCTACGCACTGGTCATCGCTGGCGTGGTCATCGCATCACGCACCGGCCGTACCAAGGTCGCCTGACCGCGACGATCTCTGCCCCGTCGCTCCGGCTTCGAGAGCAGATTCGATGTCGTCGCCTCGGCTACGCGGTTCGCACCTTGGCCATGAAGCCGTCGACCGCCTGCTGCAGCAGGCCGGACTGGCTATCGAGTTCGCGCGCGCTGGCCAGCACTTCCGAAGCCGCCATGCCGGTCGCTTCCGCCGCCTTGGTGACGCCGCCGATATGGGCGCTGATCTCATTGGAGCCGGCCGCCACCGACTGGATGTTGCGGGCGATCTCGCGCGTCGCGTCGCCCTGCTGCGTGATCGAGGTGGAGATCGAGTTCGTGATCTCGCTCATCTGCGCGATCGTCTGGGTGATGCCGCTGATCGCCGCGACCGCATCCTGGGTCGAGGTCTGCATCGCTGCGACCTGGGCCGAGATCTCCTCGGTCGCCTTCGCCGTCTGGTTGGCGAGCGCCTTGACCTCGGAGGCGACCACGGCAAACCCCTTGCCGGACTCGCCCGCACGTGCCGCCTCGATGGTGGCGTTCAGCGCCAGCAGATTGGTTTGAGCCGCGATCGAGTGGATCAGCTTGACCACCTCGCCGATCTTCTCGGCCCCGGTCGAGAGCACCTGGACGGTGGCATTGGTGCGCTCGGCGTCGCCGACTGCCTTGCTCGCGATCTCGCTGGAGCGGGCGACCTGGCGGGAGATCTCGGTGACCGAGCTGGAGAGCTCCTCCGCAGCGGCCGCGACCGTGCCGACATTGTCGTTGGCGCTCTGGGTGGCGGCGCTGACGGTGGAGGCCCGCGAACTCGCATCGCTCGCCGTCGACGTCATCGATTCAGCGGTGTGCTGCATACCCTCGGCGGCCGACGCAACCGAGCGAACGATGCCGTTGACGCTGCGCTCGAAGTCGGCGGCGAGGTTCTGCATGGCCGCGCGGCGCTCCGCCTCGGCGCGCTGGTGGGTCGCGGCCTCCGCCTGCTCCAGCTGGCGCACACGCATCGCATTGTCCTTGAAGATCTGCACCGAGGCAGCCATCGCGCCGACCTCGTCGCCACGACCGACCCCGGGAATCTCGCCATCGAGCTGCCCGCCGGCGAGCTCGCGCATGCGGCCGCCGAGACGGTTGAGCGGCACGCTGATGCTGCGGCTGATCAGCCAGGCAATGCCGCCGGCGACGACCGCGATGCCGGCGCAAGCCAGCCACATCAACAGCTTCAACGGCTTCATCTTGGCATCGAGATCGTCGACATAGACGCCAGTGCCGACGAACGTATTCCAGCCGGGGATGGCTACCGCATAAGAGATCTTGCGGATCGGCTGCTCCTGGCCCGGCCGCAGATATTCATAGTGCAGGGTCACCTCGCCGTCCTTGGCGACGCCGTCGCGCAGCTCGACGACGAGCTTGCGGCCGTTGAGCTCGAAATCGATGACGTTCGAGCCGCGCAGCTTCGGGTCCTGGGACAACACGACGTTGCCCTCCATCGTATAGGCGAACAGATAGCCCGAGCCCTTGTCGAAGGTCATCGTGCTGCCGCGCTTGACGAACTCGTCCAGCGCCGCCTCCTTCGTCAACTTGCCAGCCTCGACCTCCTTGATCAGGCCCATCGCCATGTTGCGCGCCGTCTCGACGATCGCCCGGCACTGCTCGATGCGTGCGTTGACCATCTCTCGATGCATCAGGTTGCCGGCGAACGTTCCGGCCGCAGCGAGACCCAGGAGCGCGACGCCGACCACGATCGCCAGCTTGGGAGCGATCTTCATGTTATTCAACAGCACGCGACGAACTCCTCGGTCGATGGCATCAATCACCAGCGAATTGTCCCGGAAGAATTCATCACGTGTTGGTTAGGGTTCCGTTGCGGAACTTGCCCGTAGAACCACGGGTCAGCCCGTCATCGCCGCCTCCCGGGAGGCGGCCGGCCGCAGCGGAGCAAACTCCTCGGCCGTCAGCGTCTCCTTGGCGATCAACAGCGCAGCCCCGCGCTCGAGATCCGGGCGGTGGCGTTCGAGAATCGCGCGTGCTTGCTCATCGCCGTCGGCGATCAGCTGCCGCACGGCCAGGTCGATCTCGCGCCCGGTCTCCTCGGCCGCCGAGACGATCTGATCCTGCGGCTGCAGGAACGAAGCCTGCGGACGCGGCGCGTAGGTCCTCTGGCCGACCGTCCCATCCATTCCGTATTTGGTGACCATTTCGATCGCGATCTCGGTCGCGCGCTGCAGGTCGTCGGCCGCGCCGGTCGACACGTCGCCGTCGAAGATCAGCTGCTCCGACGCCCGCCCGCCCATCAGCACCGCGATGCGGTTCTTGAGCTCGCTGACGGCGAGCAGGAAACGATCCTCGGTCGGACGCTGCATGGTGTAACCAAGCGCGCCGACACCGCGGGGAATGATCGAGACCTTCTGCACCGGATCGACGCCGGTGAGATTGGCTGCGACCAGCGCGTGGCCCATCTCGTGATAGGCGACCCGGCGCCGCTCGGAGGCACTGAGCACACGGCTCTTCTTTTCGATACCGGCGACGATGCGCTCGATGGCCAAAGTGAAGTCGTCGAACGTCACGTCGCTGCCGTTGCGGCGCGTCGCCGCGATCGCGGCCTCGTTGATGAGGTTGGCGAGGTCGGCGCCGGTGAAGCCGGCCGTCAGCGCCGCGACCTTGTCGAGATCGACGCTCCCGGCCATCGTGATCCTGCGAACATGGACCTTCAGGATCGCGAGCCGGCCGCCCTTGTCGGGCCGATCGACCAGCACCTGGCGATCGAAGCGGCCGGCGCGCAGCAGCGCCGGATCCAGGATCTCGGGCCGGTTGGTGGCGGCAAGCAGGATCACGCCGGCGCTCGGATCGAAGCCGTCGAGCTCGGCCAGCAGCTGGTTGAGCGTCTGCTCCTTCTCGTCATAGCCGCCGAGCTGACCGCCCGCCGTGCGGCTGCGGCCGAGCGCATCGAGCTCGTCGATGAAGATGATGCAGGGCGCGGCTTTGCGCGCCTGCTCGAACAGGTCGCGGACGCGGGCAGCGCCGACACCGACGAACATCTCGACGAACTCGGATCCCGAGATCGAGAAGAACGCAACCCCGGCTTCGCCGGCCACGGCCCGCGCGAGCAAGGTCTTGCCGGTGCCGGGCGGGCCGACGAGCAGGATGCCCTTCGGCACGTGCGCGCCGAGCCGGCCATAGCTCTTCGGATCCTTCAGGAACTGCACGACCTCCTGCAGCTCGAACTTCGCCTCGTCAACACCCGCGACATCGGCAAAGGTCACCTTGGTGTCGGTCTCGACATAGACCTTGGCGCGCGACTTGCCGATCGACATCAGGCCGCCGAAGCCCTGCCGGTCCATGACCTTGCGGCCGAGAAACACCCAGATCAGGTAGAACATCAGCGCCGGCACGATCCAGGACAGCAATGTCTGAATCGCGCCGCCGGAGGGGACGCCGGTCACGGTGACGCCCTTCGCGGCAAGCTTCTCGGCCAGCGGCGGATCGACGCGCGCCGTGATGAACGAGGTCTTGCCGTCCGCCTGCTTGTCCTTGAATTTTCCTTGAATCGTATCCTGGCTGACCGACACCTCGGCGATCTTCCCCTGCTCCACCAGCTGCTCGAACTGGCTATAGGGGATGGTCTCGACGGTGTTGTACGTGGTCAGCAGCCATTGCAGCAGCAGCATCCCGACGCCAGCCAGAAAGATGTAGCCGACGGCGATGGCCTGCTTGCGGACATTCGGATCGGATTCCATGTCAGACACTCGCGTTGGACCGCTCCAAGATCGACCGAAGGCCCCCGGAACTGCACCAGCCTTTAACAATCAGGCGCGTTCTCGCGCTTGTTCTGGATCAAGTGCGGCCGGCCCCCATGCCGGATGATCGCTGCTTTGCTTTCGCCGTCATTTGCGTCACAACGGCAGCGCCTTCTCATCTCTTCCGCGCAGGACGTTCTCATGACCGAGGTGCAGCCGCCGCCATCTGCCTCCGCCACGCTGGAGGCGGTGTTCCGCCACATCGATGCGAAGAAGGAGCGCTTCCTGACCCGCGTGATGGACTACGTCCGGCATCCGTCCATCAGCGCGCACAATATCGGCATTGCCGAGGTCGCAGCACTTCTGGTCGACATGCTCAAGGAGATCGGGCTCGACGCCGAGACGCTGCCGACCGCCGGGCATCCGATGGTGCTCGGACGCTGGCAGAAGAAGCCGGGTGCGCCGACCGTGCTGCTCTACGGCCACTATGACGTTCAGCCGCCGGATCCGCTGGAGCTGTGGCTCAGCCCGCCGTTCGAGCCGACCATCCGCGACGGCCGCATCTATGCGCGCGGCATCGGCGACAACAAGGGCCAGCACTTCGCGCAGCTGATGGCGATCGAGTCCCATCTGAAGGTGCATGGCGAGCTGCCGTGCAACGTGATCTTCCTGCTCGAGGGCGAAGAGGAGATCGGCAGCCCGCGGATTGCCGATTTTGTTGCCGCCCACAAGGAACTGCTCAAGGCCGATTTCGTCGTCACGGCCGACGGCCCGATGCATCCCTCGGGGCGGCCGACCATGACCTATGGCGTGCGCGGCATGTGCTCGTTCGAGCTGCGCGCCAGGCACGCCAGCCGCGACGTGCATTCGGGCAATCTCGGCGGCATCGTGCCGAACCCGATCTGGACGCTGGTGCATCTGCTCGCGACGATGAAGAACGCCGCCGGCGAGATCACGATCGACGGACTGCATGATGCGATCGTGCCGCCGAGCGAGCTGGACGTCGCCGCGGTGAAGCGCCTGCCGCTCGACCTCGACGCCGCCAAGGCGAGCCTCGGTCTCAGCCGGCTCGATCAACCGGCCGACCGCGGCTATTACGAACGACTGATGTTCCACCCGACGCTGACCATCAACGGCCTGCATGGCGGCTATGGCGGCCCGGGCACCAAGACCGTGCTGCCGTGCGAGGCCGTCGCGAAATGCGACATCCGCCTGGTCGAGGCGATGACGCCCGCCGACGTGCTGGCCAAGGTCGAGGTCCATGTCAGGAAGCACGCGCCGGAGGTGGAGTTCATTCCTCGTGGAGGCATGCTGCCGTCGCGCGTGCCGATGGACTCGCCCTATGGCGCGATTATCCGCAGCGCCATCGAGGTCGCGCAGGGCGTCTCGCCTATCGAGATTCCTTGCACCGGCGGCAGCCTGCCGGACTACGTGTTCACCAAGATCCTGGGCGTGCCCGCCTTCGTCGTGCCCTATGCCAACGCCGACGAAGCCAACCATGCCCCGAACGAGAACATGACGATCGACTGCTTCTACAACGGCATCCGCACCGGAGCGGCCCTGCTCGACCGCGTCGGCGCCAGCCGTCAATGAACCCACGCGGAGGCGGGAATAGCCCCGCCCCCGGAATCAGCAAAGCCAAGCAGCTAGCCGGACGGCTGCATCACGATCGACTTGTCCTTGGGCCAGCGGACGCGCCAGGCGAACGAGATCTCCTTGGTCTCGCCCGGCTTGGCGTCGAGCAGCCATTCGGTGACACCGCGCCGGTCGCGCACATTGGTCGCGGTCGGCGGCGTGGTCGAAGGCAGCATATCGACGACGATGTCCTCGTTCTCGCTGACCGGCAACTGATCCTGGATCGCCACCTTGACCGGGAAGTCATGCGCGTTGCGCACCGTCGTCTTGAACGCGCGCTCGTCGATCTTCGCCGTCGTCACGATCAGGCCGGCGGAGCCCTCGTTGCGCTTGACCACGCTGCGCTCGACCTTGACCTTGTCGTCGGCTCCGAAGCCGAGGCGAACGGTCTCGTCCTTGCCGGAGGAGGCCAGCTTCGACGTGCCGACGAACATGCCATCGCGATAGATCGCGACCTTGCCGGGCAGCAGCGGCGCGTCCTCGCTCTGCATGAAGCTCGCCTCGAGATAGGCGGTGGGGTCTGCCACCGGCGCCGAACGAATGATGAGCTCCGGCATGATCATTGCCATCGAGATGCGCAGGCTCTTGGCGCCATCATGGGTGCCGAGGCTGACACGGCCGGGAAGGCGGAACGCGGTCTGGAAGGCGCTGATCTCGACAGCGGTCTCGCGCTCTTCTGCTCGCTTGGCCGTCTCGGGAGCTGCGGCGCTCGGGGCGAGCGCTTCCACGCTGCGCTGCCTCGGTGCCTTGTCGGCCAGCGTCCCGAGCTGGGCCATGGGCGGAGCCGGCGGCGATGGATATTGCGCAATCACCGTCCTCAACTCCGGGGCGCTGCCGCCGCGCCCGGTCCTGACAGTTGAGACCGAGAGCGCCACATCCGACCAGTCCTCGCCGGTGCTCTGCTGAACCTCGGCACGGCGCACCAGCTCCAGCGCGGGCTTGCGGTCCTTCGCCGACGTATCGAGGCGCGCGTCGTAGAGCGGCACCCAGCGCGCGTTGCGCACGGCGTAGGTCACGCGGAGGGTCGCCTTCGTCGCAGCCGCAGCCGACAGCTCGATCTGGACCTCCAGCTTGCTCGGAGGCTTCGCGGCGCGATCGGCCTGCAGCCGCGCGATCTCGCGATCGATGTCGCGCTGCTTGCGCTCGGCGTCGCGAATGGCCCCGTCGGCCTGACCGACCTCCTCCGCAACGGCCGCGAAGGCAGTGCGCCATTCCGCGATCGGACGCGCTTCGCCCTTCTCGCCGAGACCGGCGGGAGAGGCCTCGGCAAACCGCTCGGCGAATTTCTTGCGCGCGAGCGCGGCGGCGATGGCGCCGTCGAGATTGGCGCGCTCGTCCTTCAACGCCTCGATGCGCTTGTCGATATCGGGCAGATTGACGGGCGGCGCCGCACGGGGAGGCTTGGCATCCACGGTGCCGATCACGAGCTTCGTCCCGGCCTCGCCCTCGACACGCAGCGAAGCAATATCGAGGCCGAGCGGAAAGTCCTTGGCAAAGGCGGTGCTGTCACCGGCGGGAACATCGAGCGAGATGACCCGCGTCACCGTCGCGCCATCCGGATAGACCGTCACGGCGTCGACCGTGGACGTCGCATCGAGGTTTGCAGCATGGCCGGGCACAGCCGTCAGCGCAGCGCCCAGGACGAGACCCGTGGCAAGCAGGCCCTTGTTTCGCATGGTCATCACTTTCTCCGCAGCCCAGCGCCCTCGCGACCGGGTCAGCCGGTCCTTCAACGGGCGTTAGACGCGGGGAAGGATAAGCGGGTTCAATTGAAGCCGCGGAAAGCCGATCGTTCGAATGCCGCGGAGAATCAAAAAAGGCAGCGCGGCGCCATGCCGTGCTGCCTTTCATGGCCGGCCAATTTGGCCGTGCGATCAGAACGCCAGCGCCTTGGCCTGCTTGACCTGCGGCAGCGCCTGGATCTTCGCCAGCAACTCCGCCGGCACCACGCCGTCGACCTCGACCAGCGCGATGGCGTCGCCGCCGGCGGCGACGCGGCCGAGGTGGAAGGTCGCGATGTTGATCTTGGCATCGCCGAGCAGGCTCGCGAACTTGCCGATGAAGCCCGGCTTGTCCTCGTTGGTGACGTAGATCATCGATGAGCCGAACTCGGCGTCGACGCGGATGCCCTTGATGTCGACCAGACGCGGCTTGCCGTCGGCATAGACCGTGCCCGACACCGCGCGCTCCTGATGCTCGGTGGTGACCGACACCGTGATCAGGCTCTCATAGTCGCTTTCGCCGGCGCGCAGCACCTCGTCGACGATCATGCCGCGCTCCTTGGCGATGACCGGCGCCGACACGACGTTGACCTCGCCCAGCATCGGCCTGAGCAGACCGGCCAGCACCGCCGACGAGAGCGCGCGCGTCTTCATCTCCGCGACCTGACCTTCGTAGGTGATCTGGATCTTGGTGATGCTGCTCTCGGTGAGCTGGCCCGCGAACGAGCCGAGCTTCTCGGCGAGCGCAATGAACGGCTTCAGCTTCGGCGCTTCCTCGGCGGTGATCGACGGGAAGTTGATCGCGTTGGAGATCGCGCCGGTCAGCAGATAGTCCGACATCTGCTCGGCGATCTGCAGCGCGACGTTCTCCTGGGCCTCGGTGGTGGAGGCGCCGAGATGCGGCGTGCAGATCACGTTGGGGTGGCCGAACAGCGCATTGCTGGTCGCCGGCTCCTCGGCGAACACGTCGAGCGCGGCGCCTGCGACATGCTTGGAGTCGAGCGCCGCGAGCAGCGCCTGCTCGTCGACCAGGCCGCCGCGCGCGCAGTTGATGAGGCGCACGCCCTTCTTCATCTTGGCGAACGCCGCGGCGTCGATGATGTTGCGGGTCTTGTCGGTCAGCGGCGTATGCAGCGTGATGAAATCGGCGCGCTTCAGCAGCTCGTCGAGCTCGACCTTCTCGACGCCGAGATCGAGCGCGCGCTCCTCGGTGAGGAACGGGTCGAAGCCGATCACCTTCATGCGCAGGCCCTGCGCACGGTCGCAGACGATCGAGCCGATGTTGCCGCAGCCGATCACGCCCAGCGTCTTGCCGGTGATCTCGACGCCCATGAAGCGGTTCTTCTCCCACTTGCCGGCCTGGGTCGAGGCGTCGGCCTGCGGGATCTCGCGCGCCAGCGACAGCATCAGCGTGATGGCGTGCTCGGCGGTCGTGATCGAGTTGCCGAACGGCGTGTTCATGACGATGACGCCCTTGGCGGTCGCCGCGGGAATCTCGACATTGTCGACGCCGATGCCGGCGCGGCCGATCACCTTGAGCCGCTTGGCGCGCTCGATGATCTTGGCCGTGGCCTTGGTCGCGGAACGGATCGCGAGGCCGTCATAGTCGCCGATGATGTCGGCGAGCTTGTCCTTGTCCTTGCCGAGATTGGGCTGGAAGTCGACCTCGACGCCGCGATCTTTGAAGATCTGCACGGCAGCCGGCGACAGTGCATCGGAGATGAGAACTCTGGGTTTGGTCATGATGATGGTCCTTCACGGCCTCCTCGACAGAGGCGCGGCGCACGGCGCCGAAATGAGATGAAAGCTCGTAGGGTGGGCAAAGCGAAGCGTGCCCACCGCTCTCTCGCGTCAGGTCAGGTAGACGGTGGGCACGGCGCTGCGCGCCTTTGCCCACCCTACGAACGGTGCTCGTATCAGGCCGCCTTCGGCAGCGCGGCCTTGGCTTCAGCGAACGCCCAGTCGATCCACTGCGTCAGCAGCGCGACGTCGGCCGCTTCCACAGTCGCGCCGCACCAGATCCGCAGGCCCGCCGGCGCATCACGATAATGCGCGAAGTCGAACCCGGCGTTCTCCTTCTCGACCAGCGACACCAGCTTCTTGGCAAAGTCAGCCTGCGCGTCGGCCGACAGCGCGGTGATCGCGGGATCGACGACCTTCAGGCACACCGAGGTGTTGGAACGGATCGCCGGATCCTGCGCGAGGAAGTCGATCCAGGGCGTGCGCGCCTTCCAATCCGCCAGCACCTTTGTGTTGGCGTCGGCACGCGCGATCAGCGCCTTCAGGCCGCCGATCGACTTGCCCCAGTTGAGCGCGTCCAGATAGTCCTCGACGCACAGCATCGACGGGGTGTTGATGGTCTCGCCTTCGAAGATGCCGGCATTGAGCTTGCCGCCCTTGGTGAGACGGAAGATCTTCGGCAACGGCCAAGCCGGCTTGTAGGTCTCGAGGCGCTCCACCGCACGCGGCGAGAGAATGAGCATGCCATGCGCGGCCTCGCCGCCGAGCGCCTTCTGCCAGGAGAAAGTGACCACATCGAGCTTCGGCCAGTCGAGCGGTTGCGCGAACGCCGCAGAGGTCGCGTCGCAGATCGCCAGGCCCTCGCGGCTCGCGCTGATCCAGTCGGCATTCGGCACGCGCACGCCCGAGGTGGTGCCGTTCCAGGTGAAGACGATGTCGCTGGCCGGATCGACCTTCGAGAGGTCCGGGATCTCGCCGTAGCCGGCATGCAGCTTGGTGACGTCCTTGAGCTTGAGCTCCTTGACGATGTCGCTGACCCAGCCTTCGCCGAACGATTCCCAGGCGATCGTGGTCACGGGGCGCGCACCGAGCAGCGACCACAGCGCCATCTCGACCGCGCCGGTGTCCGACGCCGGCACGATGCCGATCTTGTAGTCGGCGGGCACTTCGAGGACCTCGCGGGTCAGCTCGATCGCCTGCTTCAGCTTGGCTTTACCGACCTTCGCGCGATGCGAGCGGCCGAGGGGAGCGTCCTTGAGATTTTCGGAGGTCCATCCGGGGCGCTTGGCGCAGGGGCCGGAGGAGAAATGCGGCACGGCAGGCCGCTGCGAGGGCTTCGCTGCAGTCATCGTCTATCCTTCCAGATAGTAAGCCTCCCGTTGGGGGGAGGTGTCCCGCCGGCGTGATTAAGGGAACGGTCGTTCCTCGTCAAGGAACTTCGCGCGCTCTCGTTTCCCCGCTCACGCAGACGTGCTGGCATACAAGCAGCATCATTCCGGCGGCGATCCCACCGGCGCTTGGCCTGCGGGTGGACGGTGCAGGAACGTCATCGACGCGTAGGCGCCGATCCAGGAGCCCACCGCCGCGAAGGCGACGTAGATCCAGT
Organism: Bradyrhizobium sp. HKCCYLS2038; assembly: GCF_051167655.1. Taxonomy (NCBI): domain Bacteria; kingdom Pseudomonadati; phylum Pseudomonadota; class Alphaproteobacteria; order Hyphomicrobiales; family Nitrobacteraceae; genus Bradyrhizobium; species Bradyrhizobium sp. HKCCYLS2038. Next base: position 121,015 of record NZ_JBNPTM010000006.1, read on the forward strand.
TCTCGGTGTAGCTGATGACGGCGAACGACGAGAGCATGTACCAGATCGAGCTCCACGTCGCCGCCGACAATCGGCGATGCGCAACCACCGCCGAGGTGAACATCACATAGACGGCGTCCGTCGCCGCCGTGGCCACGACGACGCCCAGCGCGGTCAGCGGATTGATCTCAGACATCGTTCCCCCATTCCGTTCTCGTTGTGGCGCACCATGCGAGGTCATTGTCTGGCCGCATGCATCCATGCACAATGAGGCCATCCAAACGCGCCGAACAACAAGGATCAGAACAATGCAACGCGTCCGTCTGGGGAGAACCTCGCTCGACGTCACCCGGCTTGGCCTGGGCACAGCGCCGCTCGGCGGCCTGTTCGAGCCGGTGAGCGATCACGATGCCGAGGCCACGATCGCGGCCGCGTGGGCAAACGGGGTGCGATTTTTCGACACCGCCCCCTTCTATGGCTTCGGCATCGCCGAGCAGCGGCTCGGCGCATTTCTCCGCCAGCAGCCCCGCGACAGCTACGTGCTCTCGACCAAGGTTGGACGCCTGCTGCGCCCTGAAACGAATCCAGCGGAAGACCCGCAATTCAAGGGCGTCCCACCGGTGCGGGCGTATTTCGACTATTCCTACGACGGCGTCATGCGTTCTGTTGACGACAGCCTGAACCGCCTCGGGCTCGACCGCGTCGACGTCCTGCTGGTGCACGATCCCGACGATCACTACGACGACGCCGTCGCCGGCGCGTTCCGCGCGCTGCAGCGGCTACGGGACGACGGGAGCGTCAAGGCGATCGGGGCCGGCATGAACCAGTCGGAGATGCTGGCGCGCTTCGCGGAAGCCGTTTCAGTCGATTGTTTCCTCCTGGCCGGCCGCTACACGCTGCTCGACCAGGGATCGCTGAACACGCTGCTTCCGTTGTGCGAGAGGCAGACCATCGCCATCCTGCTCGGCGGCATCTACAACAGCGGCATCCTGGCTGATCCGTTCGGGCAGGCGAAGTTCAACTACGAGGACGCCAACGCCGACCTGGTTGCCCGCGCGCGCCAGCTCCATGCGCTGTGCAAGCAGCACGGCACCGAGCTCAAGGCCGCCGCGATCCAGTTCTGCCTCGCTCATCCCGCCATCACCGTCGGCCTGCAGGGCGCGCGCACGGCGCAGGAGGCGGCCGACAACATTGCGATGGCGCAGGCGCCGGTTCCTGCCGCGTTCTGGCGCGCGCTGCGCGACAGCAACCTGGTCGATGCGCGGGCACCGCTGCCCGGGGGGGCGTGATGAGCCGCCGCATCGATGCGCATCAGCATTTCTGGGATCCCGCGCGCGCCGATTATCCCTGGATGGCCGGCGACGCGCTGGCGCCGATCCGGCGGCCATTCGGCCCCGCCGATCTCGCGCCGCTGCTCGCCGACCATGCGCTCGATGCCAGCATCCTGGTGCAGACGAGATCGTCGCTCGACGAGACCGAGGAGTTCCTGCGCATCGCGCATGAGACGCCGTTCGTCGCGGGCGTCGTCGGCTGGGTCGACCTGACCGATCCATCGCTGACAGCGACGATCGACCGGCTGCGCGGTCTGCCCGGCGGCGACAGGCTGATCGGAATCCGGCATCAGGTTCACGACGAGGCCGATCCTGATTGGCTGTCGCGCAGCGACGTGCGGCGTGGCCTCGAAGCCGTGTTCGCGCACGATCTGACCTACGATCTCCTGGTGCGCACACGCGAACTGCCGTCGTCGATCGCCACCGTGCGCGCGTTCCCGACCGCGCGCTTCGTGCTCGACCACGCCGCCAAGCCGCCGATCGCAACCGGCTTCGATCAGGCCTGGGCCGATCGCATCGCCGAATTGGCGACCGCAGGGAATGTCTGGTGCAAGGTCTCGGGGCTCGCCACGGAAGCTGACTGGACCGACTGGGATGCCGAGCGGCTGCACCCCTATGTGGCGCATGTCGCGCGCTGCTTTGGTCCGGACCGGCTGATCTTCGGCTCGGACTGGCCGGTGTGCCTGCTCGCCGGCAGCTATCACGAGATCAAGCAGGCGCTCGACTCCTGCCTGGCGCAACTCGGCCCCGACATCCGCAACAAGGCCTTCGGTCCGAATGCCATGGCAGCCTACCGGCTGCCGACATAGCCGACGTCAGAACCGCATCACCATGCCGAAATGGCTCTTGGCGAAGCCGAGCCGCTCGTAGAAGCGTTGCGCGTCGGTGCGGCTCTGGTGCGTCATCAGCTCGATCAGATTGCAGTGCCGGCGGCGTGCCTCACCGATCGCCCATTGCAGCAGCTGCTCGCCGATGCCGCGGCTGCGGCGGTCGGTGGCGACGCGGACATCTTCGACCAGTGCCCGTGATGCGCCTTGCGAGCTGAGGCCGGGCAGGATGCACAATTGCAGGCAGCCGACCACCCTGCCCGCCTCCTCCGCCACCACCAGCGTGATATTCGAAGCGCGCGAGATCGCATCAAAGGCCGCGAAATAGGATTCCGGCAGCGGATCTTCGAGACGCTCGCGGGCGCGGCCGAGATGGTCGTCGGCGAGCATCGCCACGATGGCGCCGACATCCTCGCGCCGCGCGGATCGAATGGTGGCCGTCATCGTGTTCGACTTCGTCTGAGACAGCCGGATCAGAACTTGTAGCCGACGCCGGCGCGCACCGTGTTGATGTTGGTGTCGACGGTCGAGGTGAAGCGGACGTATTCGTATTCCGCACGCGCGAACACGCCGCCGACCAGATTGACGTCGACGCCCAGGCCGGCGCTGTAGCCGTAGATCAGGTGATTGTGCTGGAGGTTGTTGGCGCTGAGCGGCGTCAGCGCCGTGAACGGCCCGGCCTGTACCGCGCTCGTCCGGTCCTGCACCGTCACGCTCTGGCCGATATCGGCGTTGCCGAGCGCCAGGCCGAAGAATGCGTAGGGCAGGAAGCAGCCCATCGCGTAGCCGGCGCGGCCGCGAATGGTGGCCATGTCGGAGATCGAAATCTGGGACGATTGCGTCGACGTCACGCTGTGATAGAGGCCGTCGGTGAGCGCGGCGCTGCTGACGAGTGAGCGGGAGGAAGAGGCAATGCCACCGAACTTGCCGTGCATGTAACTCGCTTCGACGCCGAGCACCACGTCTTCCCACTGGCTGTTATAGCCGACGAAAGCGCCATAGCTCGAGGAGCGGGCCGACTGCTTGCCGAGTTGAGTGTTCCAGGACGAGACCTGCATCTGGCTCTCGATCAGCGTGTTGGCGAGCACCGCCGCGGTCATCGTGCTGGTCGAGCCGTTGAAGTTCTCGTCCGAAGAGCCGTAGCCACCCTGCACACCCGCGTAGTAGCCGTCCCAGTTGACCCGCGAGTTGTTGAGACCTTCGGTCAGGCCGCCCCTCAGGATCGGCAGATCGGGCAAGTCGGCAGCCTGAGCAGCCGAGACCATGCCGAACACCGAAATCCCCACCATCAGGCTACGCATCGCAACGCTCCAAATTCCACTTGAACTCTCAGGCGTGATCATCGCGCGTTAACCTTAATCATCCGTTGCCGGAACACTGTCCGCGGCAATTCTTTCAGCGCCGCGCGGCTCGACTGCCGGCTCAAAAGCAAAACGGCGCGGGAGGCCCGCGCCGTTGGTAGTCAGGATCAGGAACGTTCGGCTCAGCCCTTGCGGATGAGGGGCGGCATCGGAGGCGGCGGAGGATTGTCGAAGTTCCAGCGCACGCCGAGCTTCAGGTCGTGAGACGTGATGTCCCTGAACTTGAAGATGTTGCCGGTGGTGGTGCCGGTATAGGTCGAGAGCACGCCGGTCTGTCCCTGCCCCAGATCGACATAGCTGTAGGCCAGTTCGAGCACGAGGTTCGGATTGACGTTGTAGGCGAGACCCGCATGTGCGGCCCAGGCGAGATTCCACTTCGAGGAGGTCGGAGCCGTCGCAAAGCTCGTCGTCGCGCCCGGGCTGTTGTTGATGCCCGTATCGGTGAAGTTCGAGATGGTCACCCGCGATCCGCCGACACCGGCGCCGACGAACGGAGTGATGCACCACCAGGTGCCGAGATCGACATAGACGTTGGCGAGCACCAGCCATTCCGACTTGCTGCCGGTGTAGTTGTCGATGCCGCTATATGTGTTGCCGGCCGAGGTGAAGTTGAAGCGGTCGGTGGCCTTGAAGTTCGCATTGCCGCGATACTGGCCGGTCACGTCGGCGCGGAACCAGCTGTTGAAGCGATAGCCGGCGCCGATGCCGTAGATCCCGGCGGTGTCGAACGCCGACGTCTGCTGGAACGAGGTCATCGGCGCATAGAGCGCCGCGTTGGTGTAATGGACGTCCTTGACCTTCTGGTTGCTGAAGCCGATGTCGCCGCGCAGGTACCAGCCGCCGAAATCGGCCGCCGGCGGCGGCGCGTAGACCGGAGGAGGCATGATGGGCATATCGGCCGCAAAGGCCAGAGTTGAAAACAGAGAGGCCGCTCCGGCGGCGATCAAAGACATAACGCTACGCATTGGCTTCGTCCCTTTGGCCGGTGAGGCGTTCGGAATGGGCCCCACATCACAACTGACGGCTGTACAATCGCACCAAATGCTTAAGCAGCGCTTAACCCTAATAATTAAGGTTGATATTTCCTGATCACGACGGAACCGTTAACGCACGCGCAACGCATCCTAATGATTGGTTAGCGAGCGCGCTTCTGCCGGATCGAGCATCAATCAAACTGAAGCGTCGATCTACTAATTAGTTCGGACAGAGCATTCGCCTTCGACGGCTCATCGGACGATCAGGATGGCGATACGAGCTTTCACCGCACGCAAGGCACGCTCCCTCTCCCCGTCCTTCACGGGGAGAGGGTCGGGGTGAGGGGCAGCCACACGGGCAGTGAAGCTTCCGTGCCGCGACTTGATCCTCTGTTAGTTCAGCAAATGACCGCGGGATGCTCGCGATACTTTTGATCAATGAAGAAGGGCGGCGCCCGTCCGACAGACCTCGTTCTGGGCCTCGTATGTGCCATGCCCCTCACCCGGATTGCTGCGCAATCCGACCTCTCCCCGCGAAGAGCGACGAGAGGTTACACCTGTAGTCACGACAGAGCTTGCCTCAATCGGACGCCAAGAATCTTTCGGTTGATGCAGCCGACGCCTCTGCAACAAAAAAGGCCTGCCATCAGCTGACGATGGCAGGCCTCGATGCGATTGGGATGGCGATGATCAGGCGGCAGCGGCGGCGTTGCCCACGGCGGCGACGATCTCGTCGACGACCTCCTCGACCAGATCGCGGTCGTCGCCCTCGCCCATCACGCGGATGACCGGCTCGGTGCCGGAGGAGCGCACGAGCAGACGGCCGTGGCCGTTGAGGCGCTTCTGGCCGGTGTCGATCGCCGACTTCACCTCGTCGGCATCGAGCGGCTTGCCGCTGCGATAGCGCACGTTCTTGAGGATCTGCGGCAGCGGGTCGAACTTGTGACAGACCTCGGAGACCGGGCGGCGCAAGCGCTGCACCGTCGCCAGCACCTGCAGCGCCGCGACGAAGCCGTCGCCGGTGGTCGCATAGTCCGACAGGATGATGTGGCCGGACTGCTCGCCGCCGAGATTGTAGCCGTCGGCCAACATGCGCTCGAGCACGTAGCGGTCGCCGACCGGCGTGCGCACCAGCTCCATCCCCTGCCCCTGCAGGAAGCGCTCGAGGCCGAGATTGGACATCACGGTGGCGACGATGCCGGGACGCGCCAAGCGGCCGTCTTCCTTCCAGCTCTGCGCGATCACGGCGAGCAGCTGATCGCCGTCGACGATGTGGCCGCGCTCGTCGACCAGGATGACGCGATCCGCGTCACCGTCCAGCGCGATGCCGATGTCGGCGCGCATCTCGCGAACTTTCCGGCACAGCGCCTCCGGCGAGGTCGAGCCGCATTCCTTGTTGATGTTGAAGCCGTCGGGCTCGACGCCGATCGAGATCACGTCGGCCCCGAGCTCCCACAGCGCTTCCGGCACCACCTTGTAGGCCGCGCCATTGGCACAATCGACGACCACGCGCAGGCCGTCGAGCGAGAGGTCACGCGGCAGCGTGCGCTTGGCGAATTCGATGTAGCGGTCGTGCACGCCGTCGATGCGGCGGGCGCGGCCAAGGCTCGCGCTCTGCGCCAGCTTCTTGTCGAGCGATTCATCGAGCAGCTGCTCGATCTGCTTTTCGACATCGTCGGACAGCTTGAAGCCCTGCGGCCCGAACAACTTGATGCCGTTGTCCTCGAACAGGTTGTGCGAGGCCGAGATCATGACGCCGAGATCGGCGCGCATCGACTTGGTCAGCATCGCGACCGCCGGCGTCGGCATCGGGCCGACCAGCAGCACGTCCATGCCCACCGAGGTGAAGCCCGCAACCATGGCGTATTCGATCATGTAGCCGGACAGCCGCGTGTCCTTGCCGATCACCACGCGGTGGCGGTGCTCGCCGCGCTGAAACAGAAGACCTGCGGCCTGCCCGACCTTGAGCGCGAGTTCCGGCGTGATCAGGCCGTTGGCACGGCCACGAATCCCATCGGTCCCGAAATAGTTACGGCTCATATGACCCCCAGCAACAGCCCCTGGTTTCCCCGCACCGGCCGCGCGCCCCGAATCATTGGATCGGGCGGTCGGGTCAGCCCGCGGGTTATAGTCGCCTTGAAGCTAAGATGGCTTCAAAAAATGTGATGAATCATTACCTCGAAACCGCCGCCATAGCCGTAAGATACTGTTAAGACTAATTTTTCGCGTTCCGACAGTCCGCCCGACGGGCTCGTCCCGCACCGCGGTGCGGCCTGCCATAGCAAAGCATCTCGCCCCCGCCGGGTTCCTGGACCGGCAAACAACCGCATGTGCGGCGGCCCTGATCGGGGTTGCAGGCGTGGGCTTCAGCTTGAGTGCGGTTGCAGGTCCCAAGCCGGATTTGGCAGGCGCCGCAAAGATGCTAGATCACTGCCAGCTCGAGAAACGACACTCGGTGGGGAGCCGACGACCGCAATGAAGCACATCACCTGCATCGAAGACCTGCGCCTGCTGCACAAGCGGCGCGTCCCGAAGGCGTTCTTCGACTACGCCGATCGCGGCTCCTATGCCGAGGAGACGCTGCGCGCCAATCGCGACGACCTGCAGAAGATCAAGTTCCGCCAGCGCATCCTGGTCGACGTCTCCAAGCGCGATCTGTCGACCACGATCCTCGGCGAGCCCTCCTCGATGCCGCTGGTCCTCGCCCCGGTCGGCCTGCTCGGCATGCAGCATGGCGATGGCGAGATCCACGCCTGCCGGGCCGCCCAGGCCGCCGGGATCCCGTTCACCCAGAGCACCATGTCGATCTGCTCGATCGAGGACATCGCCTCCAGCGTCGAGAAGCCGTTCTGGTTCCAGCTCTACGTCATGAAGGACCGCGGCTTCATCAAGGCGCTGGTCGAGCGTGCCATCGCCGCCAAGTGCTCCGCTCTGTGCCTGACCGTCGACCTGCAGGTGATCGGCCAGCGCCACCAGGACATCAAGAACGGCATGAGCGTGCCGCCGGAGTGGTCGCTGTCGAAGCTGTTCGATTTCGCCACCAAGCCGGCCTGGGTGCAGGGCGTGCTGCAGGGCAAGCGCCGCACCTTCGGCAATATCGCGGGCCACGTGAAGAACACCGAGGACCTCACCAAGCTGTCGGCCTGGACGGCCGCGCAGTTCGACACCTCGCTGAACTGGAAGGACGTCGACTGGATCCGCTCGATCTGGCCCGGCAAGCTGATCATCAAGGGCATCCATGACATCGAGGACGCCAAACTCGCGGTCGAGACCGGCGCACAGGCGCTGGTCGTCTCCAACCATGGCGGCCGCCAGCTCGACGGCGCGCCGTCGTCGATCCATGTGCTGCCCGGCATTGCCGAGGCGGTCGGCGACAAGATCGAGATCATGTTCGACGGCGGCATCCGCTCCGGCCAGGACGTGATGCGCGCGCTCGCGCTCGGCGCCAAGTCCTGCATGCTCGGCCGCGCCTACGCCTACGGCCTCGGCGCCGGCGGCCAGGCCGGCGTCGCCAAGGCGATCGACATCATCCGCAACGAGCTCTTGACGACGATGGGCCTGTGCGGCGTCAACACGGTGGCGGAGATCGACCGCAAGGTGCTGGCGGATTAGTTCGAGCCAGGTCGCAAGTCTGGTTATGCCGTGAGGCAATCGTCATTTAGCCGAGCTAACAGCTAATCAGTTGCACCATCCGTGCCGCTGCCCCTCTCCCCGTGAAGAACGGGGAGAGGGAGCGCACCACCGGTTCACCTCGGCGGCGTCAATCCGTCGCGGAGGCCGTCATGACAACGGATCATCATCCTTGCGCACGATACGCCTGCATAAGATCGCCGACCTCCCTGACACGGCCGGAGGATGGACGCTCAGGGCGAGCTGCGTCGCGAATGACGGATCGCTGCTGTTTCTCTCCGTCGCTGACGCACGCAGGGAAACCAGCGAGGGCGCGCCATGCGGCGTTGGAACGTCCGATCCCCAGACTCCCACCGGCAAGGCCTTTCGGCTGTCGATCGTACCTGTCCAGGGAACGCCTCAAAGCGTGGCGCTGCCGCCGCTTGATATCGCGGCTCACTATGTCGACCTTTTTCCGGATGGACGGATCCTGCTCGTCTATCCTCGCTCATACCCTGAAGGCGTCGGAAACGCCGTCATCTACGACCCGGCTTCGGGACAGCACACGCGCATCGATCTCGACGATGGCATCAGCCACGTGTACGTCGATTCCCTCGCCCGCATCTGGGTCGGCTATTTCGACGAAGGGGTGTTCGGCGGCGGAGTTGGATCTGCGGGGCTGGTCTGTTTCTCGGCAGCAGGCGATATCATCTGGAGCTATCCGCCGGACGACGGGATGGCGGACTGTTACGCGCTGAACGTCAGCGGCGCGGAAGCCGCGATGTTCTTCTACACCGACTTTCCGCTGTGCAAGATTTCCTCGGATTTTCAGCTGTCCTATTGGACGACCGAGCTGGGTGGCTGTCATCGTTTTGCGTTGTCCGGATCAGACGTCCTTTTCTCACGTCAATACAAAGATCCCCCGGATGCGGCGTATTGGGGACAGCTGACGTCGGACGGGACGTTGCGCACGGAACGGGTGCAACTCCAGCTTCCGGACGGCTCCCCGCTACCGAAGGGACAATTGCTCGGCCGGGGCCGAGATCTCACCTTTTTCGGCGCCGAGGCAGTGTACCGCATCAGCCTGACTTGAGATTCAACCCGACAAATTAGGTGCGTCCCCGAACACCATCGCCGCGCATCCGGGGACCATGAGCTCAGCCTCACATCGGCGGTGTCAGCCCGTCGCGGCCGACGCTGACGCGGCTGGTTTCGAGGGAGCCGTCGGGCAGTTGCTTGACGGTCGCGATCACCTTGGCGCCCGGCTTCAGCTCGGACTTGTCGCCGGGGACGAAGGTGACGATCGGGGTGTCCGGCGTGATGTCGACGCGCTTCTCGCCGCCCTTGTACTTCACCAGCAGCGTGTGGCCATCCGTCGAGACCGAGCTTTCCGCCACGGTCGCGTTGGTCATGCTGGAGTTCGGCTTGAGATCCCAGGGCCGCGAGCCCTCGCCGGTGCCGCGCATGGCCTCCGGGAAGATGTGGATCTCGACGGCCTTGGGCGCGCCATCCGGACCGGGCACCGTGGTGGCGCCGATGAACGATCCCGGCTTGATGTCGGAGAGCTCCGCCTTGACGACACCGCTCACGCTCATGTCGCCGGCGACGTGAAGCTTGAACAGCTCACCGCTGCGGGCCTTCACCGTCATCGTATCGGCATCGATGCTCTCGATGGCGCCGCGGATTCGCGTCGGCACCGGGGCCTGCTGGCAGATCGCCAGAACGGACGTCGTCGCAACCATCGCGAGCGCGATGGCGGGACGGATCAGAAAGGTACGGACAAACATGCAGGGGGCTCCGGGACCGAGGCGAAAGCTCCGCGCTTCATAGTCCGGGCGCGGACGCATGAGGAGTGAAACGCCGGTGTGGGGAGCTTATTCCGCGCTCAAGCCTTTGTGAGATCGGCCTCGATCAGCGCGCGGAGCTCGGCCGTGACCTGCGGACGCTCGCCGAACCACAGCTGAAAGCCGCGCACGGCCTGATGCAGCAGCATGCCGAGGCCATCAGCGGTGCGCAGTCCCCGCGCTTGCGCCGCGGCAAGGAGCTGCGTCCGCAGCGGCACGTAGACCAGGTCGGCGACGACGGCATGATGTGACAGCGGTGCGAGATCGATCTCCAGCGGCGGCTGACCATGCATGCCGAGCGACGTCGTGTTCACCAGCAGACCCGCATTCGGTAGCAGTGCGGCGACGCGCTGCCAGCCTTCGGCGACGACGCGGCTGCCGAACTGGTCCGCCAGCGCCTGCGCGCGCGCGGCAGTGCGGTTGACGACATGAATGCGGCCGAGGCCGCGCTCCAGCAGGCCGAACACGACCGCGCGTGCCGAGCCGCCGGAGCCGAGCACGACGGCCGTGTCGGTGCGATCCCAGCCCGGCGCCACGGCATCGAGATTGCCGATGAAGCCCTCGACGTCGGTATTGGTCGCGCGCAGGCGGCCGTGCTCGTACCACAGCGTGTTCGCGGCACCGACGGCGCGGGCCCGCGCGTCGGGCTCGGTCAGCTCCAGCACGCGCTCCTTGTGCGGGATCGTGACGTTGGCGCCGACGAAGCCGCGCCGGTCGAGATGCAGGACGAATTCAGCCAACTCTTCCGGCGGCACCGCCTCGATCGTGTAGCCGCCGGCAAGCCCGAGCTTGTGCAGCCAGTGATGATGGATCAGCGGCGAGCGCGAATGGGCGGCTGGCCATCCGATCAGGCAGGCGGCACGGGGTTTGGCGGCGGCGGTCATGGCGGTGACATCGGACAAGCTCCGGCCGGAGTCAATGCTCACGGGCGGAGGGACGACCTCGGTGACGCCGCCTTGGCGGCGCCACTTCGATCCCGGCCACCTTGCAGACAGGCACTCAGCTAGCGGCCAGCCCGTCGGCGGAGATCTCGTCGCGCGGCGTGTCCTTGCCCTTGATGTCGGCCACGGCGCGCTCGATGGTCTCGCGGTAGCGCACCAGCGGCGGCCGCACGCCGTGGGTCAGCAGCGCCCGGCGCACCGTCGGCGACGCGCCGGTGATGAACAGCCGAATGCCCTGCCGCTTGGCCTTGGCGGCGACCCGGCTCATCGCGTTGGCGGCCGTCGAATCCAGGAACGGCACGGCGGCGAAATCGACCACGAAGGCCTTGCGGCGGTCGGCGATGGAATCGAGCACGGTGCCCACCGTCGAGGCGGCGCCGAAGAAGAACGCGCCGGTGATGCGATAGATCAGCACGTCCTTGTCGGCGCTGAGCTTGGGATTGTACGGCACGCGTGCGCCGTCCTCGAAATCGGCGCGGTCCTCGGCCGCGAGCGGCGATCCGTCCTCGACACCCGTCATCTGCGCCATGCGATTGATGAAGAGGACAGCGCCCAGCGCGAAGCCGACCAGGATGCCTTCGGTGAGGTCGCGGAAGATGGTGAGCCCGAAGGTGGCGAGCAGCACCGTGGCATCGCCCCAGGAGGAGCGGATCAGGGTCGCGAATTCATGCTTCTCGGCCATGTTCCAGGCGACCACGACTAGCACGGCGGCCAGCGCCGACAGCGGGATGTAGCTCGCGAGCGGCGCGGCGACCAGCATGAACACCAGCAGGAACAGCGAATGCAGCATGCCCGAAACCGGGCCGCGCGCGCCGGCGCGGACATTGGTCGCGGTGCGCGCGATCGTCCCGGTGACGCAGATGCCGCCGAACAGCGCCGAGCCGACATTGGCGAAACCCTGGGCGACCAGCTCGCAGTTCGAGCGGTGGCGGCGCCCGGTCATGCCGTCGGCCACGACGGCCGATAGAAGCGATTCGATCGCGCCGAGCAGCGCGAAGGCAATCGCGTCGGGAAACACCGCCTGGATCTTGGCGAGCGAGAACGCCGGCAGCGCCGGCGCCGGCAGCTCGCGCGGGATGCCGCCGAATTTGGTGCCGATGGTTTCGACCGGCAGTTGCAGCGCATAAGTGAAGATCGCCGCGACCACGACGGCGATCAGGATGCCGGGCCAGGTCGGCCGCAGCTGCTTGAGACCGACGATGATCGTGATCGACATCGTGGCCAGAGCGACCGCAGCGAGGCTCGCGGTCGGTGCGCCATGCGCCAGCGCGATCAGCTTCGGGATCAGCTCGCCGGGCTCCTTGGCCGCAAGCGTGATGCCGAACAGATCCTTCAGCTGGCTCGCGAAGATGATCACGGCGATGCCGGCGGTGAAGCCGACCGTGACCGGATAGGGGATGAACTTGATGTAGGTGCCGAGCCGCAAGTACCCGGCGATCACCAGCATCACGCCGGACATCATGGTGGCGAGCAGCAAGCCGTCGACGCCCTGGCGATCGACGGTGGCGGCGACGAGGACGATGAAGGCGCCAGCCGGACCGCCGATCTGGAAGCGGCTGCCGCCGAGCAGCGAGATCAGGAAGCCGCCGATCACGGCGGTGTAGAGGCCGCGCCCCGGCGAGACGCCGGAGGCGATCGCGATGGCCATCGACAGCGGCAGCGCGACGATGGCCACCGTCAGGCCTGCGAGCGCATCGGCGCGGAAGTCCGCGAAGCCATACCCTTCGCGCAGAACGGTCAGAAGTTTCGGAGAATACAGCTCGGCGAAGGTCGGCTCATGATGTCCGACCCGCCCCCGCGTGCCGCGCCCGTCAGTGATGCTCATGCCTATCACGCTCCCGCCGCGGGGCCGCTGCGCGGCTCACGGCGCGTCTCACACGACGAGCTCAGCAGCCCTCGTGCCGCGCGATGAAGCTAGCTCGCGCCATCGCGCGCAGTGTCAGTTTGACGGCCCATGCGATTGGGCGGTCCCGGGTCCTTCAGGCGAACGCCACGCCCGCCATCTTCGCTGCGGGCACGCTCGCCGATCAGATCCACGCCCGCACGATTGAGCGCATCGACGACCTTGGTCAGCGAGTCCACCACGCCGCGGACGTTGCCGGTGGAGGCTTCCATCCGCTGGATCGTCGGCAGCGACACGCCGGCCAGCTCGGCCAAGGTTTTCTGATCAATCCCGAGCAGCGCACGCGCTGCCCGCATCTGGAACGACGTGATCACGATGGCCTCACGTGGTACACACCATAATTGATGCGTAAAACAAAGACAATGATGTAAAATACATCATCCCCAGCGAGGAAGGCAAGGCTTGGTTGCGCCGGCGCTGCGCGGAAAGTCTGCCGTTGGCATCTGACCGCGGCGGCGACGCCGGCCTCGTGGCCCGGGACTGAGGTCAGGCCGCGTGTCGGATCGGACTGGTCGGCCTCGTCATCGATTCGACATCTGCCAACCGCAGATCGAACGGGCCGGCCCTCCGCCGAAGTCCGAGGCGGAGCAGACCCACTTGGCGGATCCGCCACGCAGGCTCGGCGCCAGGTTCGGCATGTCCGGCGCGGTCACGCGCCATACGGCGGACGACGTCGCAGCGACGACGTAGTTCGGGTTCGTCAGCGTCCCCGCGACCGTGAGCGTGTAGCTGCCGAGCCGCGTCGATGGCGTGATACCGTAGCTGTTCGACAGGCCCGTGAGTACGCTCGCGCTCTCGCCGTTCTGCAGGCCGGTCGCCGCAAGCCCGGGATTGGAGGATGGGACGCCGATCACCGATGTGCCGCCGAGCGCCCGCACCATCACTTGCGCGGGCGTCACGGTCAACGCGCCGCTGCCGAAGCCGAATGCATAGCCCGCAGCCGAGGCGAGCGAGCCCTGTGCGACGCTGATCGCATAGGGGCTGCCGGCAACACCTGCGGTCGGCGCCGCACCGCTGGAGGACAGCACGGGCGTCCCGGTGAAGGCCGTTGCGGCGGCATCGCCGAGGAAGGCATTGGCGGCGCCGGATTGATAGCCGGACACGCCATAGCTGGTCGCCAGCGTGGCCGACGCATCGGCGCCGTAGGTCTTGCTGAAGCTGATCGGGCTGAAGGTCAGCGTCGGCTGCATCGCGAACAGATAGCGGTTGCCCGAGGCCGTGACGCTGGCCGGCGGCAGGCTGGCATAGGTCGCGTTCCAGATCGCGGTGTTGCCGCTGTTGAGGCTCCCAAAGCTGTCGGAGCCCGGCGCGCTGGAATAGATCAGCCAGCGGCCCGAGGTTGCCGTCACGGCGTTGGCGCCGGCATTGTTGATGAAGGCCAGCGCAGTGGACAGGACCGGGCTCGTGGCGGAGACGATCGCTCCGCTGGCAAGGGTCAGGTCGCCTGTGGTGACCACGGTGGCGGCTCCACTCGCGCTGATCCCGGTCGTCCCCTGCACGGTGCCGATCGTCAGAGCTTGCGCGTTGGAGAAGCCGAGCGAGCCGATTCCGCTGGCCGCCAGCGTGCCGACCAGATTGTTGGCGTTCAGCGCATAGCTTGCCGTGCCCGAAAGCTTCAGCCCGGTGGTCGTGACGGCGCCGCCGGTCTGCGTCACCGTCCCGGTCCCGGTGAGCACCACGGGTGCAGCATTGGACGTGATCGTGGCTCCGAGCTTGCCGCCACCACTGCCGGCCAGCGTGAGCACGCCCGCGCCGTTGTTGGTGATCGTTGTTCCGCTGGCCGACATGTCATAGCCGAACGTCGCTCCGGATGACGTGGCTCCCGACACCGTCAATGCGCCTGACGTCATGGTGATCGCATTGCTGCCGCCGGTGACGAGACCCGATCCGCTGCTGCTGGATCCCGACAACTGGACGCCGCCACCGATGGTGGTCAGCGAGGCCCCGTTTCCGATCGTGAGCCCCGAGCCGCTGGTGCTGTTGCCAGCGAGGGTCACGGCGCTACCGGTCTGGTTGTCGACGGTCGTGCTCGCGAGGGAGATGCCTGTGCCGGTCGTCGAGGTCCCCGCAATCGTCGGCGCGCCACCAGCGATGGTGAGCGTATTGTTGCCGAGCCAATACAGGCCGGAGCCGCTTGCCGATGTGCCGGACAGGTTGACGCCGCCGGACAACGACAAGCTGGTACTGCCATTGAACACTATGCCGTTCTGGCTGCTGCTCGAACCGTTCAGGCCGAGCGTCCCGGCACCGGAATTGACCAGGCTCGAACCTCCGTTGTTGAACCAGACGCCCTGATTGCTCTGCGAGGTTCCAGACCAGGTCGCATTCCCCGCACTGCTGGAGATTGCGTTCGCGCCCAGGAAGTAGAGCCCAACCTCACTGTTCGACATTCCCGAGATGCCGATGTTGCCGGAGGTGGTCACGGTCGCGCCGGAGACGACGAAGCCCTGGCTGCTGGTGCTGGTTCCGGTCAGCGAGAACGTCCCGGCGCCAGCATTGGTCAGGGCGGAGGTTCCCGCGAGAAAGGCGCCATGCCCTGAGGTCGACAATCCGGCCAAGGTCAGATTGCCGGCGCTATCGGTGATCGTGTTCACGCCATTCAGCACCAGCCCCGTGCCGCTGGTCGAGGTGCCGGTCATCGACACGGCGCCGGAGGTTCCGATCGATCCACCCGACGCGAGATTGATGCCGTCGGTCGAGCTGCTGGTTCCCGACAGGCTCAGCGTCCCCGTAGCCGCTGTGAGCATGTCGCCACCCACGGCGACCAGGCCCAATCCGCTCGTGCTCGTTCCGGAGAGTTGCACGGCGCCGTGGCTCGTGAGATTCGCTCCGTTCTCGATCTTCAATCCATACCCGCTCGCGCTCGTCCCCGCGAAGGTGATCGCAGCGCCGGTCTGATTGTCGATCGTCGCGGAGCCCTGGAAGTAGACGCCATTTCCGGAGGTCGAAGTCCCGGTGAGAGTCGGCGTGCCGCTCGCAATGGTGATGGTGTTGCCGCCCTTGAACGACAGGCCATCGCTGCCGCTGGATGTGCCATGCACCGTCACGGTACCCGACGTCGTCAGGTTGGCGCCGGTGTTGAAACGGACGCCGCGACCGGATGCGCTCGGCGTCGTTCCGGTGAGTTGCAGCGTACCGGTGCCGGTATTGACGAGATTCAAGGTGTTGGCCTCGACCCAGACGGCATTGTTGTTCGAGGCGGTGCCGCTGATTGTCAGATTGCCGGCCGTGTCGGTGATCGTCGTGCCGTTGGAGAACAACCCATAAGCCGCGCCCGTGTTGACACCGGACACCGTGATGTTGCCGGAGGTGGTGAGGTTGGAATTGATCGCGACACCGTAGTTCGAGGCGGCCGCGGAGTTACCGGTAACGGCGAACGAGCCCGCGCCGGAATTGGTCAGCGTGTTGGACCCGGTGTAGAAGAACACACCCTTGTCGCTCGTGCTGTCGCCGGTGACCGTGAGGTTGCCCGACGCGGCGGTGACACCGGACGCGTTGTCGAGATAGATGCCGGTATTGGAGCTGGATGTTCCGTGGACGGTGGTGGTCCCCGAGGTCGACAGCGTTGCCGCGGACCCGAGATAGATGCCGTAGCCACTGGTCGATGTTCCCGACACCGCGAACGAGCCCGCGCTCGACAGACTCGTCGCACCGGCGAAGTTGACTCCGTATCCACTCGATGATGTGCCGCTGATCGTACTGGTGCCGGCGCCCGTCGTGATGGTCGCGCCACTGAAGCTGACGCCGGTGCTGCCACCGCTCGCGGTCGCCGTCGCGGTCAGGGTGCCGCCGAGATTGACGGAGCTGTTGAAGGAGATCTGCGTGCCCGTCAGATGCAGGCTGCCATTGCTCGCGGTGATGCCGGCATTGAGCAGGATCGCGCCGGCGGCGCTGAGTGACAGCGAATTGCCGCTGCTCCAGGTGAGCGCGTTGGCCAGCGTGATGTTGCCGCTCTGCGAGCCGGAGCTGCCGGTGTCGACGGTGACATTGGCGCTGGCGAGCGCGGTCTGCAGCGTCGCGACCGAAAGGATCGACGAGTTGGCGGTCGGCGAGTAGGTGCCGCCGGAGTTCGACACCGTGGTGTCGCTGCCGGTCGAGATGGTGATGTTGTAGGGATCGAGCAGCAGCGTCCCGGTGCGGCCGTTCTGCGCGGTGACGTCGACCGTGCCCTGATAGTTCAGCACGCCGTGGCTCGAGGTTTCGACCGCGCCGCCATTGCCCGTGCCAGCACCCGTTGCGCTGATCGTGCCGCGAAACTCGGTGAACTCGTCGGACCACAGCACGACCTTGCCGCCATCGCCGCCACTGCCGTTGGCCGAGATCACAGCGCCCTGCGCGACGGTCGTGGTCTGCGCGTTCTGGACATCGGCGCTCACGAGCTTGGCCGCGGCATCGCTGCCGCCGCGTTGGTCGCCGCCGATCAGGATCGTGCCGCCGCGCCTGCCGTTGGCGCTGATCCTCGCCGTCTCGGTCAGCGCCACCTTGCTGCCGGTCACCACGATCGTGCCGCCGGCATGCCGGCGGCCGCCATTGGCCGCGAGCCGGCCGGAGACCGTCACCGCGCCACCGCCGCCGCCGAGCACGATGTTGCCGGAGCGGCCGGACACCGAGCGCGCCGAAATCGTGCCCGAGACGTTGACGACGTCGCGCGCGGCCTGCTGCGCGGCCGCGGCCCTGATCTCGACCCGTCCGCCGGCGGCCCTGATCCGGCCGGAGACGTCGAGCAGCGCCTTGCCGTCCGCCGCCGTGCCGCTGGTCGGCAGCGCGACCTGCAGGAAACCGTCACCGCTCGGATCGAGCGTGACCTGCTCGCCGGCGCCGAGCCCGACCTTGCCGAGCGGCACGCTGATGGTGCCGCTGTTGCTGACCGAGCCGCCGATCAGGCCGACATAGGATCCGGCCGCGCCGCTGATCGTGCCGGCATTGCTGACCGCGGCCGACGATCCCCTGCCGGTGAAGTTGAGCCGGCCCGCGTTGAAATCCGCATCGCTGATGTCGAGGGTCGAGGCGACGAAGCCGCCGCCGACCCGTACGTTGCCGGTCGGCGTGATCGCGATGCCGTTCGGGTTGACCAGATAGACCTGGCCGTTGCCGGTGATCTGTCCGGCGATCGTGGACGAGGTGCCGCCGGTGACGCGGTTGAGGATCGCCGCATTGGCATTCGGCTGCGCGAAGTTGACGCTGGCATTGCTGCCGACCGAGAAGCTGTTCCAGTTGACGATCGCCTTCGCCGAGCTCTGGGTGATCGTTAGCGCGTTACTGGCGGGATTGGAGAAGCTCACCTGGCCCGACGCGACCGCGGCGCCCTGCGGCAGCGCGCTCTGCGCGCCGGCAGGCGACGACAGCACCAGAACCGACGCGGTCCCGAGCAGGACGGCTGCGCCGAGACGCCGGCGGGTGCCGGCCTGAGATCGCTGCGTCCGAGCTTTGCACATCAACATGATACTCGATACTCGACACCGATATGCGGGCCTGGGCCGCGCCCCGGAACCCCGAACCTGAACTCCATGTTGCGGCCGCAAGAAGCCGGATTCGACCCGGTTCGAACTGATATTCGATTAAAGCTTTCTCGATCGAGGCAGCTCCCGCATTAACGCTTTGGTCACCACGACCAAGCGCCGCGCGGAAGCACGGCCGTTCAGAACGCCACGTTGAGCAGCATCGTCCCCCTCCATCCAGCCTTGACGCCGGCGAGATCAGTAAAGCCGCGCGCCACCTCCAGCGTGAGGTTCGCGGCCGTCCAGCCGGCGGCCCCGCCGAGGCCGCTGCGAACGCCGGCGCCGACGGATTCGGCGTTGAAGCTCGGTTGCTCGACCGCGGTCGCGTTCACGATCCAGCCATGGCCGTAGGCGCCGAACAGATAGGGCGACAGATTCATGGTGCTGGTGTTGAAGGGAAGCGCGAAGGCGCGCGACAGCTCGCCACGCAACGTGACGCCCTGGTCGGCGGTGAATGTTCCCGACGCGAAGGCGGTCAGCGCGTCGCTGCCATCGAGCGCAATCTGTTCGGGCCGCAGCAGCGCGCGGCCGTGCGAATACTGGCCGGCGGTCAGCACATCGAGTTGCAGCCCGCCGGGCAGCGGCTGCGACAGCCGGGCGTTGGCGGACCATTTGACGAATTGCGGGCTCGCGCTTTGCCGCGACAGCGGAATGCCGGTCGCGTCGGCGTCGAGCGTCCCGCGGCCGCCGAGACCGAACGAGCCTTGCGCGCCCAGCTGCAGCCCAGCTCCCCACGGCAGGACGGTCGCGTATTCGGAGCCTAAGCGCAGCGCGCCGTAATGATCGTGATTGAGCGCGACGCCGAATTCGGAGGCCTGCGACTGCTGATCGATCAGCTCAAGCGCCGCATTGGCGTACAGCGAGCCGGTCCGCGTCAGCCTGATCGGGTCGCGCAGACGCAGCGAATAGCGTTCGAACGTCCCGAGCGTCGCCGGCACGTTCGCAGCCGCCGCGGTGCGGGTGATCGACCTCGTATACTCGGGATTGACGGTCAGGCCGTCACTGCCGAACGGGAGCACCGCGCCGACGCCGTAGAGCAGCAGCGGCGGACGGCCGCCGACGAAATCGTTGGGATTTGCGCCGCTGCCGGCCGATGCGTAGACCTGTTCACCCCACCCCAGCGCGCTGTTCACCGTGACCGAGCCGCGCAACTGCCAAATCCCAAGCGACTTGGACAGGCGGTTGTCGGTGCCGGCGGCGACCGACACGAGATGATGCTCGCCCTCCAGAATCAGCCTGGTGCCGCCCTCGGCCACGCCGCGCGCCAGCGAGCTCTTCAATTTCATGCCGGGCACCTCGGCCGCAATCAGCAGCGCATGCTCGATCTGCGCCTGGGTGACATGACGGCGTCCGACCAGCGCAGCGGTGCGTCGCTCGATCACGCCGCGCACCTGCGCCGGCAGCGCCGAGACGTCGACCTGCTCGATGAAGCCGTCGATCACGGCCACCCGCAGCGGCCCGCGATCCACCAGATGCTGCGCAGGGAGCACCACGCGCACCAGCGAAAAGCCGGCCTGCACGTAGGCCTGCTCGAGCCGGGCCGCGGCCGCATAGATCGCCTCGACGCTGACCCGCTTGCCCGTCAGTTGGGCCGTGAAGGTTTCGGAAGCCCCGGCGAGCTCGGGAAAGGAGCCTTCGACGACCACGTTGCCGATCAGCACGGTCAGGTCACGCGCGCCGGGCGGCGCGGTCAGAGGGGATGTCCGCGGACTCACGATGACGGCGCCGGCGGGCGGCTGCGCCGGACGCAGGCTCGGCGGTGTCACCTGGCTCGGCGCGATCGCCTGCGCCGGCGCATCCGAGCTCGCCGCGGTCAAGGCGGCGAGTCCGGCACCGACACAGATCACAGCATCGCGCCACCGCGACCACATCCTACGCGTCCCGAGGCAAGTTGAGCGAACGGCACCGCGCTGTCAGCGCAGAGCCGGGAACATCCTCGGAACCTTGAGTTTTCGTGGTTACCCGGTGCTTAACGCGCGGCCGGCGGAAAGCCGCTGGTAACCAACGCAAGGCCGCGTGACGCGGCCGGCGCGTGTTCCAAGTGTCTCGGATCGCTCATCATTCGAGACCGTGCTGGGACGCCGCCAAGGCCGCTCCCGTATGACTACGGCGTCGCATCCGGCCAGGCGAGCGCTACCGCTCGCTCCGCTGCTGCATGAAGCGACAACGGCCCGCCAAGCTTCGAGGCGAGAAGCTTGACGGGCCGGCTTTCAGCCGCGGTGGTACAGCGTCTACGCCGCGTCGCGATGCGAGGCGATGATGTGGTCGGCGGCGCGGCCCGTCACTTCGGCCATGTGGTCGAACTGGCGGGTGAAACTGCCGGCGCCGGCGGTGGCCGAGCGCAGCTCGACGATCAGTTCGCCGATCTCCGCTTCCGGCATCATTGCGCGGACGCAATCCCAGCCGGGCCAGCCGTCGCGGGTATCGAACGACAGGATCTGGCCGCGCCGGGCCGACAGGATCGCGTTGATCCTGGCGGTGGCCTCGCTCGGGCAGACGATCTCTACGGTGTGGATCGGCTCCAGCAGCACCGGCGCGCATTGCGCCAGGGCCTCGCTGACTCCGGCCCGCGCCGCCGTTCGGAACGCGAGGTCGGACGAATCGACGCTGTGATAGGAGCCGTCCGTCAGCGTCACCGCCACGTCGATCACGGGGAAGCCGAGCGGGCCGCGCACCAGCGCATCGACGACCCCCTCCTCCACCGCCGGGATGTAGTTGCGCGGAACCGCGCCGCCGACCACCTTCTCGGTGAACTGGAAGCCCTCGCCGCGCGGCAGCGGCTTGATGTCGAGCACGACGTCGCCGAATTGGCCGTGGCCGCCGGACTGCTTCTTGTGGCGGCCGCGCTGCGTGATCGCCTTGCGGATGGTCTCCTGATAGCCGATCGCCGGCGTATGCGATTTGACGTTGACGCCGAAGCGATCGCGCAGCCGCTCCAGCGCGACGCGCAGATGCATCTCGCCCTGCCCCCACAGCACCGTGTCGTGGGTCTGCGGGTTCTGCACCATGGTCAGCGACGGATCCTCCTCGTGGAGCCGCTGCAACGCCTGGCCGAGCTTGACGTCGTCCTTGCGGTCGACCGCCGCGATCGAGATCGCCAGCACCGGGGGACACGGATCGATCTTGGCCAGCGCAGACGGCGCGAGCTTGCCGGTCGCCACCGTATCGCCGGTCTTGACCGCGTCGAGCTTGCCGAGCGCGATTGTATCGCCGGCCGCGGCAGCCGCGCGCTTGCTGTCATAGGCGCCGGTCGCGGCCAGGATGCCGGAGACCCGCCCCGCCTCGCCCGCGGCCGCATGCACCGTCGCGCCGTCGTCGATATGGCCTGACAACAGGCGGGTCAGCGACAGCTTGCCGCCGTGCTGCAGATGCAGCGTCTTGAAGACGTAGCCGAGCGCCTCCTTGGTCTCCTTGACGCCGAGCCGCTTCGCGGTGTCGGCAACGCCGGGCGCTTCGTGGCGCAGCGCCTTCATCAACCGGAGCACGCCGTTCTCGCGCAGCGCCGAGCCGAGCAGCACCGGGCAGATCAGCCCCTCGCGCAATTCGCGAGCGAGATCGTCGAACACGGCATCGCGCGGCGGCGGAATGTCCTCCAGCAACTGCTCCATCAGCGCGTCGTCGTGATCGGCGAGCTTCTCCAGCATCGAGAAGCGCGCCTCCTTCTCGCGATCGAGATCGCCGCCTTCGAGCGCGATCACCTCGCTCGCCTTGTGCTCGCGATAGATGAAGGCGCGCTCCAGCGCGAGATCGACGAAGCCTTCGATCAATTCGCCATGCCAGATCGGGATCTGGCGCAGCACCAGCGGCACGCGCGAGGCCGGCTGCAGGGTTGCGAGCGTCTCGCGGATCCGCGCACTGGCGCGATCGATCTTGTTGAGGAACAGGAAGCGCGGGATACGCAGCTCTTCGAGCTCACGGAGAATGATCTGCAGTTGCGGCAGCTTCTTCTCGTCGGCCTCGCACACCACGATCGCGGCATCGACCGCCGGCAACGCGGCGCGCATGTCGTGCGCGAACTCGATCGAGCCGGGACAATCCAGGAATGTGTAGCTGTCGCCCATGAAGGTCGTGGTCGCCGCGGTCATCGCGACGCTCATTTTGTGCTGACGCGCCTCGGCACTGGCATCGCCGACGCATGTGCCGGCGTCGACGCTGCCGGCGCGCGGGATCGCGCCCGTCCGCGCCAGGATTGCCTCCAACAGAGTGGTTTTACCGCTTTGGAAAGGGCCCACCAGTGCGATGCACCGTGGACCTCGGGGACTTCTCAGGTCTTGTCCCATTCGCCGCCTCCTCTTTCTGGAGCTCGGCCCTTGATTGGGTCGGCAAAGCCGAATGCTCTGCCTCGTCTGCTGCTTTGGCAAGCAGGCGGTCAGCGAAAAACGTTGCTGCAGTGCAAGGAGGCCGTCACTCTTCCCGCACAATTGCGGGAAGAGGAAGAGCGCGTGTTCACGGCAAAGGGAAGATCAGCGCCCCGGACGCAATTCGAGGCTCTCGAGTCCGGCCGAGACGGCAAGGCCGACCTGCCCCTGCACGCTCAGCGGCTGCAGCGCGATCGAGTTGGCCGAGCCGCCGACCAGGACATTGCCGCCAAGGCCGACGCCGACCGACGCCGAGCCCTGCGCGCCGGCATAGTCGCCGGAGAGATCGCCCGCCCCGAGGCGGGCGACCGGCGCATAGACCACCCAGGCCAGCAGCGATTCCTGGGTGATGCCGATGTCGAGCCCGACCTTGCGGATGGTCGCGACGTAGCGGTCCTCGGGAATGCCATCGGCGCGCAGCACGCAGCCGAGATGCGTGACCGAGCCGACGATGAAGCCGACACTGGCGCCGCCGCGGCATTCGAGGACACCGACCCGCACGCGATTCTGCGCCTCGGCAGCGCCGGCGATGCAGAGGACCGCAGCAGTGAGCCCGGCGAGGATGATCGAGCGCATGAATAAACTCCGGCTGAAATGAAGGTGTGATGCATCCCCGTCGATCGAACTGACGATCACGGGCGATCACATCTATGCCACAAGGCTTACAGCCGCACCAGAAGCGACACGCCGTTCATCTGGCTGAACGAACCACTTCTGATCCAGCGTCGCCGCTGCGAGGCGTTGGCGTCGTGCTCAGCGATAGTAGCGTGAGAAGTAGGACGAGGGTTGGCTCGGACTCGGATGAATCGGCAGCAGCGGCACCAGCTCGACCTCGGTGATGCCAGCGGCGATGTTCATGCCGGTCTGCCCCTGCAGACTGATCGGCTGCAGCTGAGTGGCGCGATCATTGTCGCGCACCAGGAAGCTGCCGCCGAAGCCGATCAGCGCTGCGGCGTTGGCGGACAATCCGCCGTAGCGTCCGCGCAGCTCGCTGCGACCGAAATCATTCACGGGCGCGTAGACCGCCCACGCCATCCTGGTCTGATCGGTCAGGCCGAGATCGAGCCCATAGCGGCGAACACGGGCGACATAACGCTCCGGCGCGCGACCCTGGCTACGGAAGACGCAACGCAGACGGGCCTGCGACATCACGAGCCTGCCGGTCGTCCGGTGCCCCTCGCACTCCAGAACCCCCGCTCGCATCGGCCGGCCCTGATGGGCCTGCGCGAGCGGCACGATCATCACCATCGCCACGATCGACAGCACAAGCAGCCGCATCGAACTCCAACCTTACGCAACGCAACTTGGTCCGGACAAAAGGAAAGCGCCATGTTCAAAACATGGCGCTTTCCCGAGTGGAAATTGACCGACCGAAATTCGGGCGGGTTGTTGCCCAATTACCTCAGATTACCGCAGAAGCGCTGGATGCGCTTGCAGGCATCCTCGAGATCCGAGGTCTTGGTCGCATAGGAGATGCGGAACGCCGGGCCGAGGCCGAACGCCGAGCCGTGCACGACGGCCACGCCCTCGGTCTCCAACAGCTCGGTGACGAACGACTCGTCATTGTCGATCACCTTGCCCGACGGCGCGGTCTTGCCAATCGTGCCGGCGCAGGACGGATAGACGTAGAACGCCCCCTCTGGCCGCGGGCATTCGATGCCATTGGCCTGGTTCAGCATCGAGACCACGAGGTCACGGCGCTCCTTGAACACCTTATTGTTCGCTGGGATGAAGTTCTGCGGACCGTTGAGAGCTTCCACCGCTGCCCACTGCGCGATCGAGCACGGGTTCGAGGTCGACTGCGACTGGATCGTCGCCATCGCCTTGATCAGCTGCGCCGGACCGCCGGCATAGCCGATGCGCCAGCCGGTCATGCAATAAGCCTTGGAGACGCCGTTCACGGTCAGCGTGCGGTCGAACAGCGACGGCTCGACCTGCGCGGGCGTGGTGAAGACGAAGTCGTCATAGACCAGATGCTCATACATGTCGTCGGTCATGATCCAGACATGCGGATGCTTGACCAGCACCTCGGTGAGCGCCTTCAGCTCCGCCTTGGTGTAGGCCGCACCGGTCGGATTCGACGGCGAGCACAGGATCAGCCACTTGGTCTTCGGCGTAATCGCCTTCTCAAGCGCCTCCGGCTGCAGCTTGAAGCCGTGGGCGGCGGTGCAGACCACCGGCACCGGCTCGCCGCCGGCGAGCGCCACCATCTCCGGATAGCTGACCCAATACGGCGCCGGGATGATCACCTGGTCGCCGGGATTGATGGTCGCCATCAGCGCATTGTAGAGCACCTGCTTGCCGCCGACGCCGACGATCACCTGGTTCGGCTTGTAGGTCAGGCCGTTCTCGCGCTGGAACTTGCCGATGATGGCTTCCTTCAGCTCGGGAATGCCGTCGACCGCGGTGTACTTGGTCTTGCCGTCCTGGATCGCCTTGATCGCGGCCTGCTTGATGTTGTCGGGCGTGTCGAAATCCGGCTCGCCAGCGCCGAGACCGATGACGTTGCGGCCCGCCGCTTTGAGGACGCGCGCTTTATCCGTGACCGCGATGGTCGCGGACGGCTTCACACGGTCGAGCGCAGCGGCGAGAAAGGACATCATCAGCTCCTATGCAGGCGTCGTGGATCACCCGGTTTCGGGCCACGACCGTTCATGTCAGGGAAACGCCCATTTGTAAGGCCCCGCGCGCTGCATCGCAAGAAGCTTGGGCACATGGCTCCCAAGACTTTAGGGAACGTTAAAGCCGCCCCGCTAGCGTGGGCCCACGATTGTCCCGATTTTCAGGCCGAAATGACCACTCTCGCGTGCGCCCTGCGATCCGGCGACTGGCTCACGGTCGCGCGGATCAAGTCCTACAGCTGGATCCTGCTCGCCGTCACAGTGGCCGCGATTGCCGGCTGGATCGCGCTGTCCGATGGCCTGATCGACCGCAACGGCAAGCCGCTCGGCACCGATTTCTCGAACGTGTATGCGGCAGGCGTATTGACCCTTCAGGGCCAGGCGGCCGACGCCTACGACCCGCCGCTGCAGCACGCGATGGAGAAGGCCGTGTTCGACGGCCGCGACGTGCCATTTTTCGGCTGGCACTATCCGCCGTTCTTCTTCGCCATCGCCGCGATCACCGCACTGCTGCCCTATGCGGGCGGGCTGGCGCTGTGGGTGGTGTCGAGCCTGATCGCCTATCTCGCCGTGATGCGCGCAATCCTGCCGCGTCCCGAGACGCTGCTCGTCGCCGCAGCGTTTCCAGCCGTGTTCGTCAACATCGGCCACGGCCAGAACGCATTCTTCACCGCGGCGCTGCTCGGCGGCGCGCTGCTGCTGATCGATCGCAGACCGTGGCTGGCCGGCATCCTGATCGGGCTCCTTGCCTACAAGCCGCAATTCGGCGTGCTCATCCCGATAGCCCTGGTCGCGGGCGCGCGATGGCCGACGATCGCGGCCGCAGCTGCCACGGTCGCGGCCCTGGTCGCGATCAGCTTCGCCGTGCTCGGCAGCGACGTCTGGCATGCCTTCTTCCAGTCGATGAGCTTCACACAGAACGTCGTTCTCGAACAAGGCGGCACCGGCTGGGAAAAGATCCAGTCGGCGTTTTCAGCCGCGCGTCACTGGGGAGCCGATATCCGCACCGCCTACGCCGTGCAGGGCGTGCTCGCGCTGTCGCTCGCAGCCGGTCTCGCCTGGCTGTGGCAGAGCGACTCTGCAATCGATCTCAAGGCGTCGGCGCTGGCGAGCGCGAGCCTGCTGGCGACCCCTTACGTGCTCGACTACGATCTCATGGTCATCTCGGTTGCGATCGTGTTCTTCGTCCGGCATGGCCTCGCGCACGGCTTCCGCGATTATGAGATCAGCCTGCTGGCAGCGGCGTGGATCGTACCGCTGCTGTCGCGCAGCATCGCGGGGCTCACCACGATTCCACTCGGACTGATCGCGCTGATCGGGCTGTTTGCGCTGACGCTGCGCCGCGCTTCTACCGATCGGGCCACCGAGATCGGCGGAGAACACGCGCGTATCGCACAAGCGTGATCTCGATTGCTCGAAGTTGATGGAAAGTTGTTGCGCGCGCGTGCACTGCAGTAGTGCTTTTCGACTTTTTCCATCCATCGGCTCTTGCAGCCCGCGCCCATCGGCATCATTGTCTGGCCGCATTGCGGGACGATCTGGCGTCCCGTCGCGTGATTCTGCGCCGCGGATGATTCCTCCAACTCGACATGGCCGGATGTACAAGCTCTATTCGATGCAGCGATCAGGCAACAGCTACAAGGTCCGCCTTGCGCTCGCGCTCCTGAACGCGCCTTATCAGGCGATCGAGATCGACATCCTGCGCGGTGAGAGCCGCACGCCGGACTTCCTCGCGAAGAATCCGAGCGGCCAGGTGCCGCTGCTGGAGGTCGGTGAGGATCGTTTCATCGCCGAGTCAAACGCGATCCTCTGGTATGTCGCCGGCGGCACGCCGCTGGTGCCGGAGTCACGCATCGAGCGCGCCGAAGCGCTGCAGTGGATGTTCTTCGAACAGCACGCGCTGGAGCCCAACATCGGTGCCGCCTATTTCTGGCTGCTGCTGGTGAAAGGCGGACGCGACCTGCAGACCCATGCGCTGGAAGACTGGATGGAGCGCGGCTACGCGGCGCTGCAGGTGATGGAGAACCATCTCAAGAGCAACGACTACTTCGCCGCGCGGCAGCTCACCGTCGCCGACATCGCGCTTTACGGCTACACGCATGTCGCGGACCGCTGCGACTTCGATCTCTCGACCTTCCCCAGGATCCGCAGCTGGCTGCGCCGGGTCGAACAGACACCGGGATTCGTCGCGATGGACTGGCAGCCGGCCCTGATCGATTCGGCCGGAATCGCTGCAGATTACGGTTAGGACGCGGCCCGTAAGACTACCGGCCGCCCGTAGAAGCGCGGAGAAAATACACGTCCAGGCGGGAACAGATACCTTCAACGCCATCCTTTCGCCGTTTTCAGCCCGCCCCCGCCGCAATCCTGCCTGTCATTACTGCAGAATTTACCTCTGCGAGTGATTCGCTCGCCGATGTACAGGTAAGGGATTCGACTAATGTACGGGTGGCGTCGTGCTTCCGTTCCGAAGGTCTCTTGCGTCCGAGACCGCACGTGGTCGCTCCTGCCGGGACGCTCTGACGAGCCGTCGCGCGCCAGCGAAGGCTTTCAC
Source organism: Bradyrhizobium sp. HKCCYLS2038 (assembly GCF_051167655.1). Classification (NCBI taxonomy): domain Bacteria; kingdom Pseudomonadati; phylum Pseudomonadota; class Alphaproteobacteria; order Hyphomicrobiales; family Nitrobacteraceae; genus Bradyrhizobium; species Bradyrhizobium sp. HKCCYLS2038. Next base: position 148,815 of record NZ_JBNPTM010000006.1, read on the forward strand.
GACACCGCGACACTCACGCTCCCGCCGCGCCTGACCAGCGTCGTCGCCGCGAGCATTGCCGTCGGCACGCTGTCGCTCGGCGTCAGCGTCAGCCTCGCCATGATCTCGATCCGCACGCTCATGTCGATCCCCGCTTAGCAGGAAGCCATTTTGACAACCCTTCGCGGTTTTCGCGACAACAGGCGATGATTGTCTCGCGCTCCAAATGGCGATGAAATCAACGGTCGTAATCGTTGCCGTGACTCTGGCACTCGCGATCCTGCTGGCGGCGTCACTGCTTGTCATCATCGAGCGGCGCGGCGAACTTTCGCTGTCGCCGCTGACCGAGGAAGGTCGAACGATCCAAGCCGCGAGGGTGAGGCCTCCGGCGCCGGATCCGGCGGTGCCGGTCACGGATTGATCGTCAGCCGTTCTCCGCGTATCGACAACCCGTTAACGGCCAACAGCGGGTGAAGTCCTCATGCATCAAGCACTCACGGTGCGTCCCATGGCGCGCGCGGACTATCAGAGCTGGCTGCCGCTGTGGGACGGCTACAATGCCTTCTACGGCCGCTCGGGTCCGACCGCGCTGCCGGCCGAGATCACCGCCGTCACCTGGGAGCGCTTCTTCGATCCCGCTGAGCCGGTGCACGCGCTCGTCGCCGAGAGCGGCAGCGAACTGATCGGCCTTGCCCACTATCTGTATCACCGCGCCACCACCACGATCGCGCCGCTGTGCTATCTCAACGACCTGTTCACGAGCGAAGCCGCCCGCGGCAAGGGCGTCGGGCGCGCGCTGATCGAGGCGGTCTACGCCGAAGCCCGGCAGGCCGGCGCGCCGCGGGTCTACTGGCAGACCCACGAGACCAACACGACGGCGCGGGCGCTCTACGACAAGCTCGCCGAACGCTCCGGCTTCATCGTTTACCGGAAAGCGTTGTAGCGCGAACAACTGTCACGCAGCCGTCACGCAGCGAGCCTAGTCTCCTCTCCAGCGCCTGATCACCCCCCGTCACCGATCACGCGTTTCAGCGGTCCCCGTCAGACGCCGTCTCTGACCGGGGCCGTTTTTTTTTGTGAAAGCGATTGCTGGACATTTCCAAGCGAACTGCCGCCCCAATCGGCGCTGCGCCCCCCTCTCCCCGTTCTTCACGGGGAGAGGGCCGGGGTGAGGGGCAGCGGCACGGGAGATGCAGACGATCTGCAAGGACTAATTCTATCAGAATAGAACAGCGAGTACGGCAACGGCGCCGATGCGAGTCCGATGGACCTGAGATCCGGGCTCAGTGTGTGCCATGCCCCTCACCCGGATTGCTGCGCAATCCGACCTCTCCCCGCAGAAGGCGGGGAGAGGTTAGTACCATCCGTGTCGAAACAGAATGCCCTTCTCCGAGCGTGGCGAGCTACTTCTTCCCACCCACCGTCTGCCTTACCTCGAAGCCTTCGAATTGCGGGGGGCCGAGATAGAGCGGCTTGTTATCGCCGGCGCCCTTGTGGGCCATGCGGAAGGCTTCGGACTTGGTCCAGTCCTCGAAGGCGGTCTTCGAGGCCCAGATGGTGTGCGAGGCGTAGAGCGTGTGGTCTTCGGCCTCCGGCCCCTTCAACAGATGAAACTCGACGAAGCCGGGCACCTTGTCGAGATGGCTGTCGCGCGACAGCCAGACCTGCTCGAAGGCGGCTTCCGAGCCCTTGGCGACGCGAAAACGATTCATGGCGATGAACATGGTGGTCTCCTGGATGATGTGCCGCAGGTCCAGGAATAGCAGACTTCACGCCGCAATGCGCCTCACGACCGCGCGGCCGATGCGGCGCTGTCATGCGCGATCGATGTCTTTCACGATCGATGTCTGGCACGATCGAAGGCGGCCGTGAGCGAAGCGCCGCAGGCGGGACTTACGCCACCAGCCCCTTGATCGGCTTCACGGCCGCGCTCTCCGGAAACACGCTGTCGCCGAGCGCACGCTCGCTCACACCGAGATGATCGTTGAGCACGCCCTTGAACACCGCGCGCAGATCGGTGGTCGGCGCGAGATCGCGGCCCTGATAGAGGCTCGCCATCTTCAGCGTCGGCCAATCGGCGATGACGCGGCCGCCCTTCACGGCGCCGCCGGCCAGCAGCGCGATCGTGCCGGTGCCGTGATCGGTGCCCTGCGTGCCGTTGATCCGCGCGGTGCGGCCGAACTCGGTTGCGACCACCACCACCGTATCGCGCCAGCGCGCACCGAGCCCGCTCTCGAATTCGGCGAGCGCGCCGTCGAGCCCCGACAGCAATTGTGCGAGCCGCCCGACCGCACCGCCTTCATTGGCGTGCGTATCCCAGCCGTCGAAGGCCAGCGCGGCGATGCGGGGACCGTCATCGGCCGCCATCAGCTTCGCGGCACCACGCGCGACCTGGCGCATCGCCGCAATCTGATTGCCGCCGGGCTTCGGCTTAATGTCGTCGCCAAAGGCGACCTTCTCCAGCTTCAACCCTTGCAACAGGGCCGACGCGAGTGCGGGATCACGATGCGCATAGAGATCGACCAGCCGCATCGCGGTGTCGTCATCGGCCTGCGGCAGGGTCACGGGCGCCCAGCCGACGGTGGGCGCTGAGCCGCGCAGCACCAGCGGCGCGGTCGGTCCAACGGCGAGCGCACTGGAGACGCGGGGGCCGCGCGGCAGGGCTTCCAGCGCGCGATTGAGCCAGCCGGACTGCACGCGGCCGGGGCCAGCAAAGCCGCTTTCGAGCACGTCCTGGCCGTCGAAATGCGAGCGCTCGCGATACGGCGTCGCGACCGCATGGATCACCGCCGCTTGCTTGTCGCGGTACATGCGCGCGAATTCCGGCATCGACGGATGTAGCGCAAAGAACGAGTCCAGCGGCAACGCCGGATGCGCGCCGTCGGATGCCAGCGCGATCACGCCATGCAGTCCGGCATAGTCGGGATCGCCGATCGGCGCGACGGTGGCGAGCCCGTCGAGCGCGCCGCGCAGGATGACGACGATCAGCCGCGGATCGCGCTGATCGGCGGCACGGGCGAATTTCGGCACATAGGCCCAGGCGGCGAAGGATGCGCCTGCCAGCAGCAGCTGACGCCGCGAGGTCATGATCCGCTGCATCATCATCTCCTCTGGAATTCCGGCGACATCAGCAGCAGCGCCAGCGCCTGCTGGCGCGATTCCGCACGTTCGATCGTGCGCCGCGTCTCGGTCGAGGCCGCGTCGCCGGCGACGAGATCGAGCAGTTCGCGCGGATCGAGATTGTTGCCGAGGCGCGAGGCGAGCTGCGCGGAGATGTCGAGCCGCAGCTTCATGCCTTCCGGCGCGGCCCACATCGCATTGCTGTCGGCAAAGCCGTTCGGCCCGGCCGGCGACCATAGCGGCTGGCCGAGCGCGTTGAGCGAGTTGAGATAGAAGCCGGGATCCTCGGGCACGCGCGCCAACAGACGGCCGCCGGCCATCAGGAACTCATAGGGCGAGCGGATCTTGGTCAGCGGCGCGGACCAGGCTTCGTCGGCATCGACCAGCGCCAGCGTGACCGCCTTGAGATCGCCGTCGGTCTTCTTGAACACGGCCTCGAGCCTGGCCACGAGCGCAGGCGGCGGATCGTCGGCGACGAAATGGCGGACCAGCTTGGTGGCGATGAATTTCGCCGTCGACGGATGGCGCGCGATGTCGGCGAGCGCCGCCTCGCCCTGCGCGAGGCCATCGTCCTGATAGATCTTGCCGAGCAGCGTCTGCGATCCCGGCTGATGCGCGTTGGCATTGAACACGAAGCTGCCTGGGGCGCCGTTGCGGGCATTGCGGCCGGCAAAGCTCCAACCGGTGATGATGCGCGCCAGCGACGTCACGTCGTCCTGCGTATAGCCGCCGCCGACGCCGAGCGTATGCAGCTCCATGATCTCGCGCGCGAGATTCTCGTTGAGGCCACGCTTGCGGTTCTGGCCGGCGCGCGAGTCCGGCCCGAGCGATTCCTGATTGTCCAGAAAGAACAGCATCGCCGGATGCTGCTCGACAGCCTTGAGCATGTCGGCGAAGCGGCCGAGCAGATGCGGCCGGATCGCCTCGCGCTCGAACGCGCCGGCCCACATCCGCGCCAGCTCGCCCTTGCCCGCGGAGATGCAGAAATGGTTCGACCAGAACGCCACCAGCCGTTCGGTGACGCCGCAATCGGCGAGCACTGTGCGCTGCAGGCGCGCCAGCGCTTCGGCGCGGAACGTCTTCTGCACGACGTTGAGCGGCTGCTGCGGAGGCTTGGCCGGTATCGGCTGCATCGCAGGCGCCGCCTCGCCTGCCGCTGGTGTCATGCTGGGGGTCGGGGTTGCAGACGGCGCCGGTGTCGGCGCGTCGGCGGTAGTCATCGACAGGCCGCGCGTCTGGCCGGGCTGCTCGGGCGGCGGCTCCGACTTTGCCGCCGCTTCGCGCGCCCGCTTCACCTCGTCTTGATAGGCAAACACCGCCTCCGCAAGTGCAGGAGTGCCTTGCAGGCCCGGCACCTCGAGCAGCGCGCCGGTGGGGCGGCTGAGTTCGGCCTTGACGAAGCCGCGCGGATCCGACGCCGCGTTGACGAGATCGCCGGACGCGCCGCCGCGCGCGCCGAAGCCGAAGCGGTTCAGCGCCACCAGAGCTGCCTGCGGATCACGCGCCATGCCTCGTCCTCGTCGTCTGCACCAGCATGAGTGCGTCGCCATCGTCGCGGGGTTCGACGGCGACGCGCTGGCGTCCGGTATTGCTGCGCATTATAGTTGGCCCAGCAGATGAACCGGACGTGAAAAGGACGGGCCGGACGTGGTTCCGAAGGTTACAAAGCGTTTAGCAAACGTTACCGCGCGACAGCTCGTTTGCGAGTCCTGTGGTACCTCGTTCAGCTGCGATCCCGGCGGTTCCTGCTGGTGCTTCGCGGAACAGGCGCGGCTGCCGCTGCCCAAGGCGGGTCAGAGCGGCTTCAAGGATTGCCTGTGCGTCAACTGCCTGACACGTCTGGCCGCCGAGGCGGAGCCGACGCGATGACGCGTTGGCATGTGGAGGCCGTCCTGATCGACATGGACGGCACGCTGCTCGATACCGAGAAGGTCTATCTCGAAGCGTCCATCGCAGCGCTGAACACGCTCGGCTACACCGACGGCGTCACCGAGCTGTGCCATGCCATGATCGGCATTCCCGGGCCTGACAACGAGAAGACGCTGCGCGATCGTTTCGGCGACGATTTCCCGCTGGTCGAGGTCAACCGCCTGTTTGCTGCCAAGACCGTCGAGATCCTGCAGGCGGGCATGCCGCTGAAGCGCGGCGTGATCGCGCTGCTCGATGCGATCGAGGCGGCCGGGCTGCCGAAGGCCGTCGTCACCGCGTCGTCGCGCAGCACGGCGGCGGAGCATCTCCGCCTCGCGCGCATCGATCACCGCTTCGACGCGGTCCTGACCCGCGACGATGTCAGCCGCGCCAAGCCGCATCCCGACCTCTATCTGCTCGCCGCGGAACGGCTGAGGACCCGCGCGCCAGCCTGTGTCGCGATCGAGGATTCCAATCCCGGCGTCGCCGCCGCCCATGCGGCCGGCGCGATCACGCTGATGGTTCCGGACATCGTGCCGCCGACCGCGCAGTCGCGCGACAGATGCGTGGCCGTGCTGCCGCATCTCGACGCCGTGCGCGAGATGCTCGGACTGCACCTGCAGCCGGTGCCGTCGCCGTGATCAGACTGGATGGGCCGGCGACTTGCGCGCCAGCGCGTCGAACGCGTCGAGCAGCCGCTCGCGCCAGGCGTAGACGCTGTCGCTCTCTTCCAGCAGCCTGAACGGGCTGACCACGCGCGCCCATTGGAAGCCGCCGAAAACGATGTAGTCGGCATAGTCTGGCGCGTCGCCGCCGATGAAGGGTTGCGTCTTGAAGGTCTGGCGCAGCGGCTCCAGCGACTTGCGGAAGCCGATCACGGCCTGGTCACGCGTGGCCATGATCTCCTCGAGGCTCTTGCCGAACCGCGCCTCGCGCGAGGCGCGGAAATAGGCGGCGTCCTCGGCGGCGAGGTTGGTCGGGATGTCGGCGATGATCAGCGGAAAGATGCCGCCGACGACGGCGATGTCGCCCCAGGCATTCATGAAGCGGGCCATCGCGCGGCCGCCGGCGCCGCCGAACAGCGACGGCCGGTCCGGATAGCTGTCCTCGAGATAGTTCGCGATGGTCCAGGAATCGGCCATGGCCCGATCGCCGTCGAGCATCACCGGCACCTTTTCCGATCCGTGCGCCGCGATCGCGCTCTTCTCGGTGAAGCGCCAGGGCACGGACTCGACGCTCAGGCCCTTGTGCGCCAGCGCCATGCGCGTGCGCCAGCAGAATGGGCTGAACGGGCGCCCCGCATCGCGGCCAACGAGTTCGAACAGCTTCAGTGCCATGCCCGGTCGATCCTCCAGTTGATGGATGGATTTCTACCCCACGGCACGGCCGTTGTCGCGCAGCAGCTGCGCGCCGGCATCCGTGACGACGATGCAGAGGCCCGCCCCGGCGACCGCCTGCCGCGCGACGTAGCCGAGATCGGCGGCATCCTCCCACACCGTCAGGCGCGGACAGCTGGTCCGCCAGCTGTCGATCACCTCGGCATGGCTGCGCGGCGCGCGCGCAACCCATTCGACGAAATCCAGCACCAGGGGATCTGCGCTCATCTCAGCCTCACTCCGCCGCCACCGGGCTCCGCGCGATCAGCATCAGCCAGCCGGCCATGCCGAACAGGAACGCCGTCGTGACCATCAGCAATTTAAGCGCTGCAATCAGAACGGGCTTCACGGCCGGTCTCGTTCGCGCAGCAGGATGACGTACTAGCCGCGCCGGCACAAACCGGGTTATCTTGCCCTCCATCAGTTTTCCTGAGGGCTGACATGCGGCGGCTTCTGTTCCTGAACGGCATCAAGGCATTCGAGGCGGCGGCGCGCACCGGCAGCTTCGCCGCGGCCGGGACCGAGCTGAACGTCTCCGCCGCCGCGATCAGCCGCATGGTCAACCTGCTCGAGCAGCGCCTCGGCGTGGTGCTGTTCGAGCGCAAGGCCAACCGGCTGGCGCTGACGGCGGCCGGCCGCGCCTATCAGAGCGGGCTGACGCCGATCTTCGATGCGCTGTCGAGCCTGACCGCGCAGATCATGGCGCCGTCGTCGATGCGCGTGCTGACGCTCGGCGTCGGCCCGACCTTCGCAATGAAATGGCTGATCCCCCGGCTCGCCGATTTCAGCAAGGAGGAGCCCGACATCGAGGTCCGCATCACCACCGGCGGCGCGGCCGTGCCGTTCGGCGACGATTGGAGTTGCGGCATCAGGCTCGGCGACGGCGCCTGGCCGGGCCTCGTCGCCGAGCCGCTGTTCGCTGCGGACCTCGTGCCGGTGTGCACGCCGCGACTCGCGGCCACCCTGAAACGCCCGAGCGACCTGAAGGGACCGAGCCTGCTGCGGGTGTCGCATGCCGCCGAGGACTGGTCGCTCTGGTTGAAGGCGGCCGGGATCACCCGCGTCACCGCGCGCGGCACCGAGTTCGAATATTATGGCCATGCCCTTCAGGCGGCGATCGACGGGCTCGGCGTCGCGATGGGCATCCGCCCCTATATCGACGACGACCTCGCCGCAGGACGATTGGTTGCGCCGTTTGCTTTGACCGTCCCCAAAGGCGAGCGATGGTATTTGGTCTACCGCAGCTTTCAGGCGGGCCAGCGCGATTTCGCGGCATTCCGGCGCTGGGTCATGCGCGCAGCGGCGCGGTCCGCGACCGGGAACTCACAGCGACGCGATACAACAAAAAAAGATCCCGCGCTGTGAACCTGTTCACATTTCCGCAGACGTAACTGATGCTGTCATTGCGATCCGGACATCCTGGATCGTGCCATGACGTATGTTTACGACGATTTCGCCATCGAGCCCTTCGAAGCAGGTCGAGGCTTGTGGCACGCGCGGATTCGCCGCGCGGACAGGACTCCGGTGGTGATCAATGGTGTTTCGTTTCCTTCAGTTGAAGTCGGCTTTGCATGGTGTGATGCAGAGAAAGCCATCGCCGATGCCAAGAACCACATCGATCGGTTCCGCGAGCGATGGTCATAGTGCGGCGAATTTGCAGCCATTGCAGGATATCGACCGAACCCCGGGAAACGACGGATAGCGCAGTCCGGGACAATCTCGGAGAGTGAAACCATCGAGAGGTGATCTATCCGATACGAGCATTCATCCATCATTCGACTGCCAAATGTATTCGTAATGCGGACTGCAATTCATGGCTGAGCCTGCCGTCAGACACCTCACTTATTCGGTTCGGACGCGATGCCCGGACTGCGATGCGGAACTGAGCATCCTGAGCGTCATCAACGGGCGTGCCGGTTCCGAGTATTGGGCCCTGCAGTGTGTCGTCTGCGAGGGCGTTCATCTCGACATCGTCGAGCCCCCGACCCGACACTGATCAGTCGCAGCGGAACCTGTTTCCGCCGCGCGGATCACCTCCTGCAATCGATTGTCCAGGTCATCGCTGCTGCCAGCATGCTGTCAGCAAGCTGTCGGCCGATGAGCAATCAGTCTTTCATGTCGGCGCGTTCGGTCCCATATTCGGGCCATGGCGAAGACCCCTGAGACCCCCAAGAAGCCCGGCCGAACACCGAAATCCAAAGCGCACCGGCCCGATGTTCAGCCGATCGCGCCGGCACTCGCCGAGCTGCTCAATCCAGCTATCAACCGGGGCGAGAGCGGAATCGGTTCTTCAACCGGATTGAAACCACCGCCCGACAATTCGTGGGACCGCCGCAGCGGCGGCGAAGCAGCCGCCCATCGCGCGCGCGCGTCCACGCGCGACAAGAGCGCTGATGTCGCGACGGGTTCGCCGCACGCCGACGAATCGCGCGACTCACGCGCGCCCGGCGAGGGAGCAACCGGCTTTGCCGAAGCGCCGCAAGCCAACTACGGCACGGCGGCCACCATTCCGACGCTCGATCCCGAACTGGCGCGGCAGCTCGGCCTGCCCACGGCGGAGGACGACGACGAAGCGCTGGCGCGGCCGCCGCGCAGCAAGATGGAGGCGCTCGGCGTCAAGGCGACGGCCGAGGCGCTGGAGGCGCTGATTCGCGAAGGCCGACCGGAGTTTCGCACCAACGACGGCGCGCTTAAGGTCTGGACTCCGCACCGGCCGCCGCGCCCGGAGAAATCGGAAGGCGGTGTCCGCTTTGAGATCAAGTCGGCCTATGAGCCCAAGGGCGATCAGCCGCAGGCGATCAAGGAGCTGGTCGAGGGCATCGACCGTAACGACCGCACCCAGGTGCTGCTCGGCGTCACCGGCTCGGGCAAGACCTACACCATGGCCAAGGTGATCGAGGCGACACAGCGCCCGGCCCTGATCCTGGCGCCGAACAAGACCTTGGCGGCCCAGCTCTACGGCGAGTTCAAGAGCTTCTTCCCGGACAACGCGGTCGAGTACTTCGTCTCCTATTACGACTACTACCAGCCCGAAGCCTACGTCCCGCGCACTGACACCTATATCGAGAAGGATTCCTCGATCAACGAGCAGATCGACCGGATGCGCCATTCGGCAACGCGCGCGCTCTTGGAGCGCGACGACGTCATCATCGTTGCCTCGGTGTCCTGCATCTACGGTATCGGCTCGGTCGAGACCTACACCGCGATGACCTTCGCGCTGAAGAAGGGGGAGCGCATCGACCAGCGCCAGCTGATTGCCGACCTCGTCGCCCTGCAATACAAGCGCACGCAACATGATTTCACCCGCGGCACCTTCCGTGTGCGCGGCGACGTCATCGACATCTTCCCGGCGCACTATGAGGACCGCGCCTGGCGCGTGAATTTGTTCGGCGACACCGTTGAAAACATCGAGGAATTCGACCCGCTCACCGGCCACAAGCAGGACGAGCTGGAGTTCATCAAGGTCTACGCCAATTCGCACTACGTCACGCCGCGCCCGACCCTGGTGCAGGCGATGAAGTCGATCAAGCATGAGCTGAAGATACGGCTCGACCAGTTGCATGCTCAGGGCCGGCTGCTCGAGGCGCAGCGGCTGGAGCAGCGCACGACGTTCGACATCGAGATGATGGAAGCGACCGGCAGCTGCGCCGGCATCGAGAACTACTCGCGCTATTTGACCGGACGCCGCCCAGGCGAGCCGCCGCCGACCCTGTTCGAATACGTCCCCGACAACGCGCTGGTGTTCGCCGACGAGAGCCACGTCACCATCCCGCAGATCGGCGGCATGTTCCGCGGCGACTTCCGCCGCAAGGCGACCTTGGCCGAATACGGCTTCCGCCTGCCGTCCTGCATGGACAACCGCCCGCTGCGCTTCGAGGAATGGGACATGATGCGGCCGCAGACGGTCGCGGTGTCGGCGACCCCGAGCGGCTGGGAGCTCAACGAGGCCGGCGGCGTGTTCGTCGAGCAGGTCATCCGTCCCACCGGCCTGATCGATCCGCCGGTCGACATCCGCCCGGCCCGCACCCAGGTCGATGATCTCCTCGGCGAAGTCCGCGCCACGGCGCAGAAGGGCTATCGCTCGCTGATCACCGTGCTGACCAAGCGCATGGCCGAGGACCTCACCGAATATCTGCACGAGCAGGGCATCCGCGTCCGCTACATGCACAGCGACATCGACACCATCGAGCGCATCGAGATCATCAGGGATCTCAGGCTTGGCGCGTTCGACGCGCTGGTCGGCATCAACCTGCTGCGCGAGGGCCTCGACATTCCCGAATGCGCGCTGGTCGCGATCCTCGACGCCGACAAGGAAGGCTTTCTGCGCAGCGAGACGTCACTGATCCAGACCATCGGCCGCGCCGCCCGCAACGTCGACGGCAAGGTGATCCTCTATGCCGACCAGGTCACCGGCTCGATGGAGCGCGCGATGGCCGAGACCACGCGCCGCCGCGAGAAGCAGGTCGAGTACAACACCGCCCATGGCATCACGCCGGAGAGCGTGAAGAAGTCGATCGGCGACATCCTCAACTCGGTCTACGAGCGCGATCATGTGCTGATCGAGACCGGCGGCGGCACCACCACCGACGACATCATCTCGATCGGGCACAATTTCAAGGCCGTGCTGGCCGATCTCGAAACCCGCATGCGCGAGGCCGCCGCCGATCTGAACTTCGAAGAGGCCGCCCGCCTCCGCGACGAGGTCAAGCGCCTGCGCGCCACCGAACTCGCCGTCGTCGACGACCCCACCGCCAAGCAGCGCACCGTCCAGGACAAGGCCGGCGCCTACGCCGGCACCAAGCAATACGGCGCCGCCGCCAATTTGCCGACCACAGCGATGAAGGGCCGCGGCGGCGCGCGAGGCGGCTCGAAGTCGCGCGAGCGCGACCCGCTGGCGCCCTCTCTTGATGACATCACGGGTGGTGCCTCTTCCCCCTCTCCCCGTTCTTCACGGGGAGAGGGTCGGAGTGAGGGGCGCCCCACGGGGACTCCCTCCACCTCCAAAGTCCACAAACCCCACCTCGACGAAATGCACGGCCCGGAATCCCTGCCCTACCGCCCCAACGCCAAGCTCCCACCAAAACCCTTCGGCGGCAGCAGCAAGATCATCCAGCCGACCAACTCCCGCGAGTCCGGCCCGGAATTCGGCCCAGCCCCGCGCTCGACCGGCGGCGCGCCGGGGAAGCGCGGCGGGTGGAAGAAGCGGTGAGCCATCGGGATCATCACTTCCTGCGATCACAGACACCGCGGCGCAGAGAGCTGTCAGTCAGGAAACTCGTGATGCCCGGGCTTGTCCCGGCCATGACGATGTGGGAGCGGTCGGGCTCCTCAGCAGCAGTCGGCCTATGCGCTTTGACTTCGCATTCGGCAGCGAGGTTCGCTCTTCAGCATCTCTACAATCACTCGACAAGTAACGCTCGATCTCAGCTCGACACCGCGGTCCTGTGATCGCGAACCTCGTCGTCGGCCGGCTGCAGCCCCGGCGCATCACTGAGCCCGCGGCTCCGCCTGACCAGATCCACCAGGCCGCCCGTCGTCGGGCGCGGCTCGACGCGGTTGCGGCCGGATTGCTTGGCCCGGTACATCGCCTCGTCGGCCTCCGCCAGCAGCGTCTCGATCGAATAGGCTGACGGGCCGATCGTCGCCCAGCCGATGCTCGCCGTCACGTTCAGCATTTGACCCGCGACCACCGGACGCGCAGCTTCGACCGTCGCGCGCAGATGCTCGGCCATGGCGAAGGCGTCGGCCGCGTCGGTGTCCGGCAACAGCACGACGATCTCCTCGCCGCCGATCCGGGCCACCACGTCGTCAGCGCGAACGGCGCTCGCGATCGCCGACGCGACGGCGACCAGGGTGTCGTCTCCGCCCTTGTGGCCATGACGGTCGTTGATAGCCTTGAAACGGTCGACGTCGATGAACAGCAGGGACACCGGCTGCATCCCGGTCTCTGCCGCCGCCAACACGCCATGGCCGCGCGCGATGAAGGCCGGCCGGTTGAGCAGGCCGGTCAGGCCGTCATGCGCGGCGGCATATTCCAGCTGTTTGCGGCCGAGCTCGATCCGTCGCAGGAAAGCGGCCGTGCGAACATTGTAGCACTGGTACAGGGCGCCGATGGCGACGAGACCGAAGCAGAACGTCGGCAGCGCGTTGTCCGACAGCACGAGGAGGCCGGCGATGCGCGACGCCACGACGATGGTCGCGGTGACGGCGAGCGTCGCCCAGCCGGCCCGCGATCCCAGCAGCAGGAAGGTACCGCCGGCATGGGTGAAGAACCAGACATAGCGCAGCTCGTCGCCCGGCATCGTGTAGAGCGCGATCAGGAACAGCAGATAGGCGTTGCCCGCGGCGACCCATGCGAGCGCCTTCGACTATTGCGGTCGGACGTGCAGCAGCGTCGCCGTGGCGATGCTGACGGACATGCTGACGAGATTGGCCGTGAAGATGACAGGCGACAGCCAGAACAGGCCGAACACCGCCGAAAGGTCGAACAGCGCGGTGAACGCGGCCGTGACCAGCGCGACGAGGAGAGAAAACATCCTCTTGAACTCGTCGTGCTCAGCCGATGCGACCGAGGCCTGGGGTATCATCCGTCCCTTCATGTCCAGGTCCTTTGCCCCCAACGCGGACGGGCTGCGCTCCGGCGATCTCGTTATCGACGGCTTCCTAGGAAAGTAGCAGCGAAGCGCGCAAAGGAGCGTGCGCCGCCGCGCGACAAATAGAACGAAAGCGTAAGCTTGCTGTTTACATCAGCGGCATGGCGGCTTCGACGGCGGTGTAAGAACACCTATTGCTGACGCGCCTGCTCCTGGATTTTTCGGTCAGTGAGGTCAGTGTACGAGGATAGGCCCCGTCTGGCCGCCGAGGCACTCGGGCACGCTGCGGACGGCGCCACCTCTCCCCGCCCTTTGCGGCAGGGCGATCACATACAGAGAGACGAACTGTCGCAACGAAACAGTCCTGACAGTTAGTTACTCCGCCATGCCCGCGCTCGTCCCGCCTGCGCGGCCGAAGCCGCTTCGGCGCGGCGAAGGCCCGGGCATCCACGTGGTTCTCGGCGTACTGAACGACGTGGATGGCCGGGACAAGCCCGGCCATGACGACGTGGAGACAGAGGAGCACACCACTCGTGCAACGAAATTCCTGCACCCGAGGTGATCATTATCCTCAGCGAACTTCTGATAAAAATAAACATCTTGCGTATTTTCGGAAATCATGATTATCTCCGCGCATCCCGCCTCACCGCAGAGGGGCGTTGCGCGCGATCGTCACGACACGCGAGGTGGGGATGCGATGGCCGCGATGGAGCCGCAGCATGCTGATCCAGCGTGCCGACGAACGGCTCGGCGCGGACGTGAAGTCGCAGGGTCCTGATACCCCGACGCTGGTATCACGCGCTGATGCGTAAGCATCATGCGCAATGGTGGCCAACAAGCCCGGCGCACCAGGGAGACTGCGTATAAGCGTGAAACCCATCGCGCAGGGAATGCCGGCGTGTTCGGCTTTGCCTGTGGTACTGCCGCCTGCATTTCTTTCTGCAGGCGGGCCATGGGTGAGGCCCTCACCCGGCATTCCCTGCGCCCTCTGCACTGTTTGCGAGGGACCAACTAAGAGCAGACCTCGGGCGCGTCGCGCCGCGAGATCGAGATGGCGTGTCGCGTGCTGTTTGAGATGTGAAGCAGTCTCTTTCCACGTGTCGTCCCGGACAAGCTGTGGGACGACGGCGGTGGGTGTTGCGCGAGATGCGCGTCTCAGCCCATCGCGAGCGCGGCCACCGAGAGCAGCGCGAGCATGACGGTCGTGCTCAAGAGCTGCAGCGATGTTTCCGGCTGCGTGCGCCAGCGCAGCACCTTGTCGGCGAAGCCTAGCGTCGCGTCGTAGAACACGGCGGCATAGGCCTGCTTGAGCAGGCGCTGAAAGCGCGGACCGGCCGCCGAGACCATCAGCACGTGGATGACGGTCGCCGATATCACGAAGCCCAGGATGCCGGGCCGCAGCGCGGTGCTGTGCGCGAGCTTCAGGATCAGCGCGGCCCCGGCATAGGTCGGAATGGCCTGGAACAGCGCGGTCAGCGCCATGCCTTCGAGCAGGTTAAGAGACGCCGGCTTCGGCGTCGATGTGCTGGGGGAGGATACGGCGAGCATGACGGGGACATCCGGTTGCGGCGGTCCTCGGCGAGGACCAGACCGCATCCGTGTAGCTGGCGGCGGCTGCGGTGACCGTGAGCCCCATCACGCCGGGCCGCGTCGCGGCCGGCTGACGTGAGGTCGCGTCAAGAGCAGGCGACGCCGGGTTCGACTACATCCGGCCCTGGCCGTTCACCTGGGTCTGCTGCTCCCGGCGATCCTCCTGCTTGGCGCGGTGACGTCCATAGAGGCAGCCCGCGGCGGCGCCGAGCATGCCGTGATGACCGGCATAGTGACCGGCAACGCCGCCGACGATGGCGCCCTTGATGCAGCCCTTGGCCTCGGCGGCCTGCGTGGAAAGCAGCGTGAGCGCTGCGACGGAAACGGCGATCATGGTCTTCATGATGAGACTCCGAAATGGATGTTGCCGAGTAACGTCGGCGCGGCGGTGCGGTTCCCGCATCGGCGCGATGCGAACCTCATGGCCCGAAGCGGTGACCAAAGGCTCGGACAGCGGCGCGATCCGCCGCCAAGATTCCATTCACCCTGCCGATGTATTGTACCAGCCGGCACTCCCACAGGTGATTGACGGCGGTGCGCCGACCTCTCCAACAAGGTCAGAGCCGACGCGGGCATTCCAGTCAGTGGAGACAGGATGATCGAGCACATCAACAAGCAGCGGGTGCGCAAGCTGCTCGAGGCCCACGCCGCCGGCGATTTCGACGCCGTGCTGGCCAGCTGCAGCGACGACGTCGAGCACTTCGCCTCGGCGCCGATCGACATCTTCCCGCATCTCGGCCGCCGCTCCGGCAAGGCGGAGGTGCGGCAGATGTGGGAAACGACCCGAAATCGCTATGCCGAAGTCAGGCACGAGATCAAGGTGATGATCTGCGAGGGGGATCAGGTCGCCGCCGACCTCCGCGTCTTCCTGCGCAAGCGCGACAATGACCGCATCGTGCAATATGACCTCGCAGCCTTCTATACCCTGCGCGACGGCCGCATCTGCCGGATCAGGGAAATCATGGACACGTTCGACCTGGTGCAGCAGGTGCTCGAATGCGACCTCAGCCGGCTGCTGATCGCCGACTCTCCCCGCTGACGCAGCAAGCGTTGCCCGCCAGGGGGCTGATCACGGAAACGTCACCGAATTCGGCCGTCCTGCTTTGAACCTCGCTTCGACGCCCCGAACCCATTTCCGGGTGGCATGCGGGGCATGGCGATATGAAGATTGCATTCCTGGCGATGGCAGGTCTGGTGATGGGGGTCGTCGGCGGCGCCACGATCGGGATCGGGATCGGGCTGGCCTGGATAGAGCTGTGCAACACCAGCGAATTCGAGGGCTATGCGGGCATGCTCGTGTTCTTCACCTTCATGCCGCTGGGCGCCCTGGTCGGCGGCCTCGCCGGCGCCACCCTGTTCGGCATGGCGGCCTTTCGCGAGCACGAGGTCGCCGTCGCCCGGCGGCACGTGCTGAGAGAGGTGCGCTGAGATTGCAACCCCGCGGCCAGCGGCCGAGATTCGGCATCGGTGGCGTGGCCTGACGGCTGATGCGTCATCTTGCGAGCCAGATCAGGGATCACCGGACATGACCGAGCACAGCCTCTGGCGTCTGTCGCGAGCCTTGCATCGCGCGATCAACGACCACCATTTCGACGCGCTCGCCGAGTTGCTCGACGACGACGTGGACTGGGCCATCTACGGCCCGATCGACATGTTCCCGTTTCTCGGCGCGCGCCACGGCAAGGCCGCGGTGCTCGAAGCGATCCGGCAGATCGGGAATGCCGTGCATATCCGCAGGCTGGAGCGCGAGACGCTGATGCTGGACGAGAGCGGCGCCGCCACGATGGTCCGCTGCGCGATGACGGCGCAGGATTCCGACAAGCCAATCACCGCCCGGCTGGCGCAGTTCATGCAGTTCCGCGGCGGCAAGCTGGCGCGGTTGCGGATCCTGATCGACACGTTCGATCTGGTGGAGCAGACACTGGGCCGTCCGATCAACCTGCCGCGGATCGGCAACGTCGCATGATGGCCGGATGATGCCCGCGGGCCCGCGGGGCTGTGGATCGGATCGCGACAACCCAACACATCGTGATTGGCGCGGTCATAATTTCGCGCCAAGATTCCACCATATTTCGACCGGCAGGTTCGGGCGGCGGGGGTTGCTCTCATGACATCGTATGGTTGCGTGCTGGCGGTTTTCACGGCCAGCCTCGGTTGCCTTGTCTCCGCGGCGCAAGCCCAGACGTTGATGCAGGCGCCGCAGCCGACGCAATCGACCCCGTGGCAACAGATCGCGCCACAGGACGGCGATGAGGATGAGGCGGAGGCGCAGGCATCCGCGGCCGATCCGATGAAGGGCATCGATGTCGACAAGCTCGACTGGAGCCAGCTTGCGATCGACGAGACAACCTTTCTCGATCGCCCCGAAGCGGCGGCGGCGAAGCGCAGGGCAGCCGCCGAGAAGGCGGCGCTCGACTGGTCCAACCAGAACAAGGGCAGCGCCGCGTCCGGCGTCTCGGTCAAGCAGTCGGTGTCGCCGTTCTGGGATGCACGGGTCGGCGCCGACATGACGGTTACGCGGCAGCCCACGACGATGTCCGAACTGCTGGCGGAGAAGGCCGAGAACGGCGGCAGCACGCCACAATCCGGCGGCTCGGCCTGGGCCGCAGTCACCGCGCCCGGCGCCGGCACGATCTGGGACACGACCGCGATCGAGGCTCGCGTCGATCCCGGCTCCGACCAGGGCCGGCTCGGCACCACCATCACCAAGGCCGTGCCGCTCGATCATTACAATCTGACTTTGCAGAACGGCTACAACGTCACGCAACAAGGCATGGTGCCGCTCCCCGGCGGGACGAGCCGCACCAGCCGCAGCTTCGACACCGAGCAATCGGCGAAGCTTTCGGTCAAGGATACCGGCACGAGCGTCACCGCGGGTCAGACGATGTCGTCGAGCGAGGAGAAATGGCTGCGCAAGGTCGGAGCCGAGCAGAAGCTGTCCGATGGTCTCAGCGTATCCGGTGCGATCGGCGAAACGGCGCAGGGCGGCACCAGCAAGAGCATCTCGGCCGGCTTCAAACGCAGCTGGTGAAGCTTAAGGATTGCGGCGGCCCGCCACGAATGATCGAACGGTCGCCGCAGCTTCGCCGCGTTGCGGCCCAATTTCGCCGCACTGATAGGCTTTGAGAATTTCGTCGTGCGGGGACACCGCGCTCATATGAACGCGAAATGAGGAATGAGCCGATGAATGCTATTCGTCCGGACAAGATCGAAGGAACTGAAACCGAGCTGGATCCAGATCTCGCCGCAGTCTCCGAGGTCGAAGCCGGCATTCGTGATTTCGTCCGCAATGACATCGCCTATCTGCGCCGCCCCAACGCGACCGCCACGGCCGAGGCCGTCATCGATGCCGATGCGGCCGTGAACAGCGTCACCACGCTGATTCAGCGTGTCGCCGGCACCTCGCTGTCGGAGATCGAGAACCTGATCGGCGAGCTAGAGAACCTGCGGGAGCTGCTGCATGCCGAGGGTCAGCGCGTGCAGCGCGAGATCGCGAGCTATGCCCAGCTGAGCCAGGCGGCGATGAAGTCGACCCGGGCGATCGCCGAGAACGTGACGCAGTGGAAGCGCGCCGCCGACGGGCTTCGCAACAACTGATCTCGTTTGCCGGACGCATTCCGAAGCCGTCGCGCGATGACACCGCGCGGCGGTTTCGCCTTTCCAGCGCTGCATTTTTGAACGCGTTGCGGCGTCCCCGCGACCAACACGTGCCCGTTTCCTCACGGGCCCGTAGCGTCAGGGGCTGTCATTTTGATGGAAACGATTAGACCTGAGAACACCGATCCGATTCCGCTCAGGCAGGAGCCTCAGCGGGTGGGGACCATCATGGTCCGCTTCTTGGGATTGCTGGTGATTGCCATCGCGGTCATGGTGCTCATCTGGAGCCGCTAGACCCGCTCGAGCAGCGCCCGCGCTGCCCGCCTTCGTTAACGAACAGTTAAACCGTCACTCGCTGATGGAAGCAGAGCTCTCAAGCGAATACGAGCCGTCGGCGTAGCCCTTCACGACCATTCCGGTCGCGAGCATCACCGCAAGCGTCACACTGGCAAAGATAAAGCCGAGGAGTTTCAGACCACTGCGATCTGCCATACTCATCCCCCACATCCTGATCCCTGATGGGCTGTCTTATAGAGTCCGGGTTCAAAATGCGTTAGCGGGAAGTTCGTTCCGCAAAGACAATCCTACGCAGCGTGACCTTTTCGCCTCAACCATTGTTCCGTCGTGGCACAAAGGCCGACGCAAGCACCGAGAACACCAGTTCGCCGCGCTGATTGACGCCGGTATTGCGCGCCTGCAGCAGGCCCCATTGCGGTCGCGACGCCGATGCGCGCAGCGAATCAATTTCGCTGGAGAAGGTAATTGTATCGCCGGCGAGCACCGGCTTCAGCCAGCGCAGCTCCCGGAAGCCCGGCGACGGTCCGCCGAGCACGACCGGCTCTCCGCGCGAGCGCGCGATCTCCGCGAGCCGTTGATTGTCGGCGACGATCAGCTTCATGCAGACCGAACCGACGTGCCAGCCCGAAGCAGCGAGCCCGCCGAACAGCGAGTTGCGGCCTTCCTCCTCGTCGAGATGAAAGCGCTGCGGATCGAATTGCCGGGCGAAGCGTTTGATCTCGTCGGCCGTGAATGTGTAGCAGCCGAGCTCGCGGCGCTGGCCGACCTGAAGATCCTCGAAGAACCGCATCAGCTCACCTGCCCGCCGGCGCGCCGCTCGACGATGATCGGGGACACCATCTCGCAAAGCCGTTGGCCGGCCTTGTTGCGCACGCTGCATTTGAACGTCACGATTCCGGTCGACGGCCGACTGCGCGATTCGCGCGCTTCGACGACTTCGACATCGAGCATGAGCTCATCATCGGGGCGCAGCGGCGACAGCCATCGGACCTCGTTGACCCCCGGTGAGCCGAGCGAGGCGGTGCGACCGATGAAGCCGTCGAACATCATGCGCATCATCAGCGAACAGAGATGCCAGCCCGACCCGGAGAGGCCCTTGAGCATCGACTGCAAGGCAGCCTGCTCGTCCAGATGCATCGGCTGCGGATCGAATTCGGATGCGAAGGCAATGATTTCGTCGCGGGTGACGTGGCGGGGGCCGAAACTGCCGAAATGGCCTTGCGGAAAATCTTCGAAGCTGAGGGTCATGACCACCGGGAATGGCTGCAGAAGCCTGATTGTGGCCGCACTTTGCGGCAATCACAACTGGGGCCCTCGCATGGCTGCCCGTTGCGGTCGCTGATCTCATTCTGACGGCTGCAAAAGCCGAGAACGAGGTCGGCGCGCCTGTTCGTCATCTGGCGTAAGACCAGAGCACCACTTAAAGACGATTTGCCTGCGATTCGGAATTTGCTGGGGGATCAGGATGTTGGAATTTCGCGATTTGTTCCAGTGGGACCGTTTCATCACGCCCACCATCATCAAGACGTTCTATTGGCTCGTGGTCGCGCTCATCATTCTCTCGGGCATCCGCGGCATCTTCCAGGGACTATCGGAGATGGCGATCAGTCCGTTCGGCGGTTTCCTGATGCTGCTGTCCTCGCTCGCCGGCATCATCGTCGGCATGGTGTTCTCGCGCATCATCGCCGAGTTCGTGCTGATCGTCTTCCGCATCAACGAGCATCTCGGCGCGATCCGCGAACAGGGGCGGATGTAACCGCCCCACACCATCGCATCAGTTGTTGAAGCGGAAGTGCATCACGTCGCCATCGGCGACGACATACTCCTTGCCCTCGAGCCGGAGCTTGCCGCCCTCGCGCGCCCCGGCCTCGCCGCCGAGTGCGACGTAGTCGGCATAGGCGATGGTCTCGGCGCGGATGAAGCCCTTCTCGAAGTCGGTGTGGATCACGCCGGCGGCCGCCGGAGCCTTGGTGCCGCGATGGATGGTCCAGGCACGGGCTTCCTTCGGACCGACGGTAAAATAGGTGATCAGGTCGAGCAGCTGATAGCCGGCGCGGATCAGCCGATCGAGGCCGGCCTCTTCGAGGCCGAGCGTCTCGAGGAAATCCACCCGCTCCTCACGCGACAACGTCGCGATCTCCGATTCGATCTTGGCGGAGATCACCACCGCGATCGCGCCCTCTTCCTTGGCGCGGGCAAACACCGCCTGCGAGAAGCTGTTGCCGTCCTTCGCCGAGCCTTCCTCGACATTGCACACATAGAGCACCGGCTTCGAGCTCAGGAGGCCGAGCATGCCGAAGGCGCGCTCCTCCTCCGGCTTGCGCTCCAGGAGCCGCGCCGGCTTGCCGTCGCGCAGCAGCACCAGTGCGCGGGCGACGAGATCGTGCTGCTCCTTGGCGTCCTTGTCGCCGCCCTTGGCCTTCTTGGCGAGGTTGTCGACGCGCTTTTCGAGGCTGTCGAGATCAGCGAGCATCAGCTCGGTCTCGATGGTCTCGATGTCGGCAAGCGGGGCGATCTTGCCCTCGACATGGGTGATGTCGGAATCCTCGAAGCAGCGCACGACATGCGCGATCGCGTCGACCTCGCGGATATTGGCGAGGAACTGGTTGCCGAGCCCTTCCCCCTTCGAGGCGCCGCGCACGAGGCCGGCGATGTCGACGAAGGTCAGCCGCGTCGGGATGATCTGGCCGGACTTGGCAATCGCCGCCAGCTTCTCCAGCCGCGGATCGGGCACGGCGACCTCACCGACATTCGGCTCGATCGTGCAGAACGGATAGTTCGCCGCCTGCGCGGCCGCCGTCTCCGTCAGCGCATTGAACAGCGTCGATTTGCCGACGTTCGGCAGCCCGACGATCCCGCATTTGAATCCCATGACCCGTCTCGCATCCTCTCAAGGCAACAACCGCGCGCGCCTCACGCGGCGCCGGCGTCACCCTTGTCCAGAAAACCTTTGGCCTGCAGCGCCAGATGCACCTTGTTGGCGAAGGTGGCGTCGCGCTTGCCGGTCAACAAACCGGCATTGTCGGCCACCGCCTCGCACAGCGCCTCGACCCAGGGCATGTCGGACTTGGCGAAGTCCGACAGCACGTGGCCGTGCACCAGCTCCTTGACGCCGGGATGACCGATGCCGAGCCGGACACGGCGGTAGTCGTTGCCGAGATGCGCCGAGATCGAGCGCAGCCCGTTATGCCCGGCGATGCCACCGCCGACCTTCACGCGCAGCTTGCCGGGGGGCAATTCCAGCTCGTCCTGAAACACGGTGACGTCGCCGATGCCGAGCTTGAAGAAGCTCGCGGCTTCCTGCACCGCTCGGCCCGACTCGTTCATGAAAGTCGTGGGCTTCAGCAGGATGACGCGCTCGTTGTCCAGCGTGCCTTCCGAGGTTTCGCCCTGAAACCTGCGGCGCCACGGCGCAAAGCGGTGGCGTCGCGAAATCTCATCCACGGCCATGAAGCCGATATTGTGCCGGTTGCGCGCATATTTCGCGCCGGGATTGCCGAGACCGACGAACAGCAGCATGGCGCGGCACCGGGACCTGCCGTCGCTCCGGGACGCGCGGGACCAGCCCGCGCGCCCCGACAGCGGATCGGCTTACTTCTTCTTCTCGGGGGCCTTGGCCGCGGCAGCAGGAGCCTTCGCGGCGGCGGCGGGCGCCTTGGCACCGGCGGCCGGAGCGGCAGCAGCAGCAGGAGCCGCGGCGGCGCCAGCGGCGGCCTTCTGCTCCTCGCCGTAGCCGGACGGCGGCACGATGGTGACGAGGGTGGCGTCGTCACGCGACAGCGTCTTCACGCCGGTCGGCAGCTTGACGTCGGAGATGTGCAGCGAGTGGTTGATTTCCAGCGCGCTGACGTCGGCCTCGATGAACTGCGGGATGTTCTCAGCCAGGCACTCGAGGTCGAGCGTGTGGGTCACGATGTTGACCGTGCCGCCACGCTTCACGCCCGGCGCGCCTTCCGAGCCCACCACGTGCAGCGGCACGCTGACGCGAATGGTCGCGCCCTGGCCGAGCCGCATGAAGTCGACGTGGATCGGGAAGTCCTTGACCGGATCGAGATGGAAGTCGCGCGGGATCACGCGATGCTTCTTGCCGTCGAGGCTGACGTCGAAGATCGTGGTCAGAAACCGGCCCGCCAGGATGCGCTGGCGCAGTTCGCGGTCGTCCACCGAGATCGGCAGCGGGGGCTGGTTGTCTCCATAAATCACTCCGGGCACTCTCCCGGCGCGACGCTCTGCCCGTGCGGCCCCCTTGCCGACTGACGGACGGGCGGTCGCCTTCAGTTCTCTGACGGTCGCCATCGTGTTAAGTCCTTGTTTTAAAAAGTTAAAGGCCGCAATGCGGCCCGTTGCTGGACGTCCTTCGGCAAGCCTCCAGGGGTGCGGGGGCCGCGGACGTGGCGGCGTTCTAGCGGCAAACCCGGGAAATGACAAGGAAATGAAGGGACCGACGGCCCCTTCATCCCACCAACTCTCCGAAGGTATTTCGCGCGCGGGGTCAGCCGTCCGCGGTGCCGGTCCCCGGCTGACCGCCGGCGGCGCCGCCGAGCTTGGCCTCGAGCACGGCGATGCGGGCCTTCAGCGCCTCGTTCTCCTCGCGGGCGAGCCGGGCCATGTCCTTGACCGCCTCGAACTCCTCGCGCTTCACGATGTCGAGGTCGTTCAGGATCTTTTCGGCCTGGTTGCGGATGACCGAATCGACCTCCCGCTTCATGCCCTGGGCGGCGCCGGCCGCGTCGTTCATCAGGCGGCCGATCTCGTCGAAAAACCGGTTGTTGGTCTGGGTCATGCTCAAACTCCGCTGGCGCGACGCGCTCGATCACACAATGGCGATCCGGCCCGCCGGCTTCAAGATGGGCTCGTCTTGTCACGCGGCGGTTTCCTTGTCATCGTACTTGTGAGGCAGCCGCGCCGTGCGGCATAAGCGGCCCAGATCGACGGCGCGCCGCAGCTGTTCATGTGGCGGGCCCGTTCGAAGCCCGCATCGCCCGCGTGAGTCCCGAGCCGGAACGCCGTGCCCACGAAAGCCCCTGAATGACGCCCCTCCTCGTCGACTTCCCCGTCTTCGATCCGGTCGCGGTCCAGATCGGCCCGTTCGCCGTCCGCTGGTACGCGCTGGCCTATATCTGCGGCATCGTGCTCGGCTGGCTCTATGCCCGCTCGCTCCTGAAGAAGGAGCGGCTGTGGGGAGGCCCGGCGCCGGTGTCGCTGGTCCAGCTGGACGACTTCATCCTGTGGGTCACGCTCGGCATCATCGTGGGCGGCCGCACCGGCTACGTGCTGTTCTACAACCTTCCGCACTTCATCAAGGACCCGCTGGATATCTTCCAGCTGTGGAACGGCGGCATGTCGTTCCATGGCGGCTTCATGGGCTGCGTGGTCGCCGTGATCTGGTTTGCCCGCCGCAACGGCCTGCCGATCCTCTCGCTCGGCGACATCACCACCGCGGTCGCGCCGATCGGCCTGCTGCTCGGCCGCATCGCCAATTTCATCAAACCCGAATTGTGGGGCCGGGCGGCTGATCCGGATCTGCCCTGGTCCATGGTTTTTCCGACCGATCCCACCCATCTGCCGCGTCACCCGAGCCAGCTCTATGAGGCCGGCCTCGAGGGCCTGCTGCTGTTCTGCATCCTGGCTGCCATGATCCGGTTCGGGGCATTGAAACGGCCCGGCTTCATCCTCGGCAGCTTCATCTGCCTGTATGGCACAGCCCGCATCATCAGTGAGCTGTTCCGCGAACCGGATCCGCAACTCGGTTTCCTGTGGCGCGGCATGACCATGGGCATGCTGCTGTCGGTGCCGATGCTGATCGTCGGCGCCATCCTGGTCGCCCGGGCGCTGCGCAAGCCTGACATCCATCACGCCACTCCTTCGCTGCAGGCCCAGCCGTGATCGAACTGTCTGCGCTGCACTCCGAGATCAAGCGGCTGATCAGGGCGTCCGGTCCGATGCCGGTCTGGCGCTACATGGAGCTGTGCCTCACGCACCCCGAGCACGGCTACTACATCGCGCGCGATCCGCTCGGGCGCGAGGGCGACTTCACCACCGCGCCGGAGGTAAGCCAGATGTTCGGCGAGCTGCTCGGGCTGTGGGCGGCCTCGATCTGGAAGGCGACCGGTTCGCCGCAGCAGTTCCGGCTGATCGAGCTCGGGCCCGGCCGCGGCACCATGATGTCGGATGCATTGCGCGCGTTGCGCGTGCTGCCACCGCTGTACCAGACGATCTCGGTGCACCTGGTCGAGATCAACCCGGTGCTGCGCGACAAACAGAAACAGACGCTGACCGGCCTGCGCAATGTCACATGGCACGACAGCTTCGACGAGGTGCCGGAAGGGCCGAGCGTCATCTTCGCCAACGAGTATTTCGACGTGCTGCCGGTCCACCAGATGCTGAGGCGGGACACCGGCTGGCACGAGCGCGTGGTCGAGCTCGACGAGGAGGAGAACTTCGTCTACGGCGCGGCGCCGGATCCGACCCCCGGCTTCGAACATCTGCTGCCGCCGCTGGTGCGCGCCGCTCCCGTCGGCGCGATCTTCGAGTGGCGCCCCAACACCGAGATGATGGCGATCGCCAAGCGCATCCGCGAGCAGCGCGGCGCAGCGGTCATCATCGACTACGGCCATGTCCGCAGCGACGTCGGCGACACCTTCCAGGCGATCGCGCGGCACAGCTTCGCCGATCCCCTGAAGACACCGGGGCTGGCCGACATCACGGCGCATGTCGATTTCGACGCGCTGTCGCGGACGGCCGACGCCGTCGGCGCCCGCGTCCACGGCCCGGTCACACAGGGCGAATTCCTGCGCCGGCTCGGCATCGAGACGCGCGCACTGACCTTGATGCAGAAGGCGGCGCCCGAGGTCTCCGAGGACATTGCAAGCGGGCTGAAGCGCCTGATCGAAGGCGGCCGCAGCGGCATGGGATCGATGTTCAAGGTGCTCGGCATCTCCGATTCCGAAATTCCCGTGCTCGCCGGAATCAGCGACGAGCATACGAGCGCGACGAGCGGAGGCGCATGATGCTGGTGTCATCGGATGTGATGTCCGCGATCCCGGGTCTGCGCCATGCCTTCTTCACCCGGGAGGGCGGCGTCTCCGATGGCATCTATGCCGGGCTGAACGGCGGGCTGGGATCGAACGACGTGCCGGAGAACGTCCGGGAAAATCGCCGCCGCATGGCGGAGCATCTCGGCGTCGGGCCGCACCAGTTCCTCAGCGTGCATCAGATCCATTCGCCCGATGTCGTGGTGGCCACCGGTCCGTGGGACGGCGCCGTCAGGCCGAAGGCGGATGCGCTCGTCACCGCCACCCCCAATCTGGCGATCGGCGTCACCACGGCGGATTGCGGACCTATCCTGTTCGTCGATGCGCAGCGGCGCGTGATCGGCGCCGCGCATGCCGGCTGGAAGGGCGCGCTGACCGGCGTGCTCGAAGCCACGCTGCAGGCGATGGAGGAGCTCGGCGCCGAGCGCGGGCAGATCATCGCCGCCATCGGTCCACTGATCCGGCAATCGAGCTACGAGGTCGGGCCCGAGTTCGTCACCCGCTTCGTCGACCACGATGCCGAGCATGCGCGCTTCTTCCTGCCGGCCGAACGCCAGGGACACGCGATGTTCGACCTCGGCGGCTTCATCCGGATGCGGCTGGAAAGGGCCGGCGTCCTCCTGGTCGACGATCTCGGGCTCGACACCTATGCCGACGAGCGCTTCTTCAGTTACCGCCGCTCGGTGCACCGGAAAGAGCCGGACTACGGTCGGCATGTGCATGCGATCATGCTCGAGGGCTGAAGCGGGGCGCCATTGTGGCCGCATGGGGATTGCTTAACCGTTTCTCTACAACTGACGACGTTCTGTCCCGATCTGTGGCAGCCGCGACCTAGACGTTAATCGATTTTAACGATATCGCTCCCGACAATGAGGGGAGCGCCGACACCACTTCGACTGATCAGCCGCGCCACGCAGCACGCCTGCGTTGCCGCCGCGCTGATCCTGTCTGCAGCCATGCTGGGCGGATGCGCCAGCAGCGGCAGCGGCGGCCCCGCCAATGCCTATGCCATGGCGCCGTCGTCCGACGGCGCGACCATCGCCTTCGAACAGATCGACGGCCCGCCGCCGCAGATCTTCGATCGCATGGTGAGCGTGCTCGACAGCGAATCCAAGCTGCGCAGCCTCGCCATCGTGTCGCGCGAAGCGCCGGCCGCCTACCGCGTCCGCACCTACCTCTCGGCGCAGGTCGTCGGCGGCAAGAGCGTGATCGCCTGGGTGTTCGATGTCTATGACCGCAATCAGCAGCGCGCGCTGCGCCTGTCGGGCGAAGAGCCGATCGGACGCGGCGGCCGCGATCCCTGGAATGCCGTCGACGATATGGTTCTGCGAAAGATCGCGCAGGCGGGATTCAGCGGTCTCTCCAACATGCTGAACGGCACGCCCGCCGGCACCACGCCCCCCGCAGCGCCGGCCACGCGGGGCCCTGCGATTGCAGCCGCCGAGCCTGCATCGCCCAAATCTGCATCTGACATGTCCGACGGCAGCAGCGTCGCCGCCCTCGGCTACACCGACCATTAGGCAAAGCGGCGTATTTTGCGCCGTTTTTTGACCGGGAAAACAGCTGCAGCGGGTTGCCAGCCGCTTGGTGTCCTTGATATCACCTCGCCCGTACAAAACCGCCGGTTCCACGGATAGTCCGATATGCTGAACAAGGTCTCCAGCGACCCGCGAGGAGAATTCACGATGTCGGCCAAGAACGGCTCCATCAAACTCGTCGCCGGCAACT
Organism: Bradyrhizobium sp. HKCCYLS2038; assembly: GCF_051167655.1. Taxonomy (NCBI): domain Bacteria; kingdom Pseudomonadati; phylum Pseudomonadota; class Alphaproteobacteria; order Hyphomicrobiales; family Nitrobacteraceae; genus Bradyrhizobium; species Bradyrhizobium sp. HKCCYLS2038. Next base: position 176,037 of record NZ_JBNPTM010000006.1, read on the forward strand.
CCAATCCGGCTCTCGCCGCCGGCATCGCCGCCGAGCTCGGCCTGCCGCTGACCAAGGCCGTGGTCAGGCGCTTCGCCGACATGGAGATCTTCGTCGAGATCCAGGAGAACGTGCGCGGCTCCGACGTCTTCATCATCCAGTCGACGTCCTATCCGGCGAACGACCTCCTGATGGAGCTCCTGATCATCACCGATGCGCTGCGCCGCTCCTCGGCGCGCCGCATCACCGCCGTGGTTCCGTATTTCGGCTACGCCCGGCAGGATCGCAAGTCGGGCTCGCGGACGCCGATCTCGGCCAAGCTGGTCGCCAACCTGATCACCCATGCCGGCGTCGACCGCGTCATGACGCTCGACCTGCATGCCGGTCAGATCCAGGGCTTCTTCGACATCCCGACCGACAACCTGTTTGCCTCGCCGCTGATGGTGCGCGACATCAAGGAGCGGTTCGATCTCTCCAATGTCATGGTGGTGTCGCCCGACGTCGGCGGCGTGGCGCGCGCCCGCGGCCTCGCCAAGCGCATCAACACGCCGCTCGCCATCGTCGACAAGCGCCGCGAGCGTCCCGGCGAATCCGAGGTCATGAACGTGATCGGCGAGGTCTCGGGCCATACCTGCATCCTGATCGACGACATCGTCGATTCCGGCGGCACGCTGGTCAACGCGGCGGATGCGCTGCTCAAATACGGCGCCAAGGACGTCTACGCCTACATCACCCATGGCGTGCTCTCCGGCGGCGCCGCAGCCCGCATCAGCTCGTCGCGGCTGAAGGAGCTCGTCATCACCGACTCCATCATGCCGACCGAAGCCGTCCGCAACGCGCCGAACATCCGTGCGCTGCCGATCGCCCCGCTGATCGCCGAAGCCATCGGACGGACGGCCGCGGAAGAGTCGGTGTCGAGCCTGTTCGACTGAGGCTGGTCCAACGGCGGTCTTGTGCCGCGACCAGGCATCTCTTCGAAGAGGCGAGCCTCAAGGCACGTCTGAGAAGTCCTCGGAAAGTCACTCCAGCCACCACTGTCATTCCCCGCGAAAGCGGGGAATCCAGTACGCCGCGGCCTCTCGATTCATCACGACCATCTCCCTTTACTGGATCGCCCGGTCAAGCCGGGCGATGACGACTGAGTGTGTGGCGAGCAAGTCGTCGCTTGGCTCGCAATGACGCCCGAGCTGTCTTTCATCGCAACGTTGTCTAGCAGCATGTGGAGATGCGTCTCCGCGATCTCGCGATGCGATTTGCATCCGAGCTGTGCCAATCGTTTCGCCCTTCACAATGAAGGGCGCAGGGAAGGCCGGGCGCTGGCCGCGCCCGTGGCCCGCCTGCGAAAAAAATGCAGGCGGCAGAACCACAGGTCTGGCCGAGAACGCCCGGCCCTCCCTGCGCGATGGTTTTGACGGCTGCTTCGCGCTCTCCCCGGTGCACCGGCTTTTGGCCACCGTTGCCTGCGCGACGCCTGAGCATCGGCGCAAGCGTGATACCAGCGTCGGGGTATCAGGACCGCGCGACTTGACCGTGCGTGCCGGATCGTTCGTCGGCGCAAACTGAATCACGCTGCGACCCCACACGCCCACCGCATTCCGCTGCCGACGTCCATGACGACCGCGATACGTCCCCTCCGACGCAACGGAACGAGCGGGACCATAATGCTGAATTGACGAAATCTCCAAGGGAATTATTTTTATCCGAAGGGCTGGACAAGATCTGCGACGGTTGAGCTGATTTGCCCGGCGGGCATGGATCATTTAAATATCTGGATCGCACGCGTTGCGGAGATGAACGATGAGATATCCCGACGGGCAAACGATCACGCTGGGAGATCGGGTCCGCCTCGGCATGGATGACGGCGGCCTCGTCGTCGCACACATCGATGCGAACGAATACAGCGCCGACTATCCGCGAGCGGAATGGGCGTATCTCGGGAAAGGTGCTCTCGTTGCGTTTCCAACTTACGGACTGATCCACTATGAGGTGGCAGATCCAGATCTCGAGCTGGTTTCACGCGCGTCGCCGCCCGCTTCGGCTTGACGTCGCGAAAACATCGGCCTGCGATACCGCAAAACCGGACTACATCGATTCCGTTTCATCCCTCCAGCCGCTCGGCACGACCAAACTCCAGGCGCAACAGCCTCTCCATCGCCACGCTCATGTTTGGAACGACGGTCCCGTAGGCGAAGCGGCTGAGTGAGCCGAACATGCCGCGCGGATATTCGCCGGCCTGATACACAGCCCTGACATTTGGCCCGAGCCGACCGAGAGCCACCTCGATCACGTCCAGTCGGTTCGCCTGCAGTGGGAAGGCTGCGGAGACCAGTGAGGACAGGATGCTCTCGATCATGGCGCCCTCACGCACGAGGAGCTCACTCACGTCGGACACGTTCTGCGAGACGTCTTCGGCCGTGTCATCGCGGACCTGGAGAAGCACATGACAGACCATCGACCGCTCGAGCGGCGGCATGGGCACATTGCCTTGCGCGATCGTGTGCAGCGCCTCCTTGGTCAAGAAGTCCCCAAAAACGGCGCGGAGGCGTTTTCTCATGAACCAGTTCATGATCGATCATACCGTTGATCGGCCTTGAAAGGTGAATCGAATCCGGCGCTCTCTCGATCGTCATTCCGGGGCGCGCGGAGCGACGAAGTCGCGTGAGCGCGAGCCCGGAATCCATATCCACGATCGCTCGCGGTGAATCGAGATATCTGAACGCCGCGAGTGTCATCTCCAAAATGACTGCCTGTGGTGATGGATTCCGGGCTCATTCGCGTTCACGCAATGGCTTTGCCATTTCGCGAACGCGAATGCCCCGGAATGACGCGCGGATGGATCGGCAGGCCCAACCGGACACTCGATCCGGTCGGCTCCCCGTCACCACCTCGCCTTGCACAGCTCGCCTCATTCGGCCACAACATCCCCCACACCGCCCGAGGACAACAACAAGAACACCACGAGCCCTGCCCGCCATGTTCAGCGCCATCGAACGCCCCGCGGGCACCCCGCCCGGCCTGCGCCAGATCGCCGATGATTTCGGTCCGCTCTATGCCTCGCACGGCTTCATCGGCTGGCTGTTCGCGATCACCGGGCCGGTCGCCATCATCCTGTCGGTCGGCGCCAATGGCGGGCTGTCGCAGGGCGAGATCGCGTCGTGGATCTTCGGGGTGTTCTTCATCAATGGGCTGATCACGATTCTGCTGTCGTGGCGCTATCGCGAGCCGCTGGTGCTGTTCTGGACCATTCCGGGGACCGTCCTCGTCGGGCAGTCGCTGACGCATCTGAGCTTCGCGCAGGTGGTGGGTGCGTTCTACGGCACGGCGCTGCTGATGCTGGTGCTCGGACTGTCCGGCTGGGTGAAGCGCGCGATGCAGCTGGTGCCGATGCCGATCGTGATGGGCATGGTTGCCGGCGTGTTCCTGCGCTTCGGGCTCGATCTGGTTCGCGCCGTGCTCGGCGAATTCGCCATTGCCGGGCCGATGGTCGCGGTGTGGCTGCTGCTGACCGCGCTTCCCGCGCTCGGGCGGCGCTGTCCGCCGATCATCGGCGCGCTGGCGATCGGCACGCTCGCCGCCATCATCTTCGGCAAATATGATCACGGCGCGTCGCTGCAGCTCGCGCTGATCACCCCGGTGATCCCGACTCCGTCCTGGTCGCTCGCGGCCCTGATCGAGCTCGTGGTGCCGCTCGCGGTCACCGTGCTGGTGGTGCAGAACGGCCAAGGCTTCGCCGTGCTCACCGCAGCCGGCCATAAGCCGCCGGTCAACCTGGTCACCGTCGCCTGCGGCATCGGCTCGGCCTTATCAGCGGTCGTCGGCGGAGTCTCGACCTGCCTCACCGGGCCGACCAACGCCATCGTCGTCTCCGGCGGCGAGCCGAAGCGCCATTATACCGCAGCGATGGTCGTCGGCCTGCTCGCGCTCGGCTTCGGCCTGCTGGCGCCGACCTTCACGACGCTGCTGCTCATCGCGCCGAAATCGCTGATCACGACGCTCGCCGGCGTCGCCATGCTGCGCGTGCTGCAGACGGCGTTCGTCACCGCGTTCAAGACGCGATTCTCGCTCGGCGCGCTGGTCGCCTTCCTCGTCACCGTCGCCGACGTGCCGCTGCTCAACATCGGCGCCGCATTCTGGGGCCTCGTCGCGGGGTTTGCGATCTCGTGGCTGCTGGAGCGGGCGGATTTTGCGGCAGCGTCCAGCGCCTGAGCAGGTTGCCGCAGCGCACCACGCCGTGTCGCCGCATCCCCAGCCGAACGGACAACGCCCTGTTGCAGCGCCGCTGGATCGCGCTACACTTCCAGAACAAGAACAATGCACTCTGAATTGATCCTGGGAGGATACGAATGACTGCGATCACGCGCCGCAACATGCTTGCGGGAACGGCAGCAGCAGGCGCGCTGGCGCTCACCGGCCAGCCGGCCTGGTCGGAGCCGCAGTGGAAGAAATATGCCGGCACCAAGCTCGAGGTGATCCTGGCCAAGGGGCCGCGCGGCGACAATCTTCAGAAGAACATCAAGGAATTCACCGCGCTGACCGGCATCGAGGTGGAATCCGAGCAGATCCCCGAGCAGCAGCAGCGGCAGAAGGTGGTGATCGAGCTGTCATCGGGCAAGCCGAGCTTCGACGTGGTGCATCTCAGCTATCACGTGCAGAAGCGGCAGTTCGAGAAGGCCGGCTGGCTCACCGACATCACCGACTTCATGAAGGATCCGAACCTGACGGCGCCGGACCTCATGGCGAGCGATTTCTCCGCCGCCGGCCGCACTTACGCCAGCAACGACAAGGGCCGCATGTTCTCGCTGCCGTGGTCGGTCGACTACTTCATCCTCTACTACAACAAGGAGCTGTTCGCGAAGAAGGGCGTCGAGGTGCCGAAGACGCTCGACGAGATGGTCATTGCGGCGCAGAAGCTCACCGACCCCAAGGACGGCACCTTCGGCTTCGTCGGCCGTGGCCTGCGCAACGCCAACATGACGTTGTGGACGAACTTCTTCCTCAACTATGGCGGCGAGTTCCTCGACGCCAAGGGCAACATCCTGACCGACGGTCCCGAGGCCGTCGAGGCCACCAAGATGTACCAGAAGCTGCTGACGACCTACGCGCCGCCCGGCGTGGCCGGCTTCAACTGGATGGAGTCGATGGCTTCGTTCACGCAAGGCCGGTCGGCGATGTGGATCGACGGCGTCGGCTGGGCGCCGCCGCTGGAGGACCCCAATGCCTCGCGCGTCGTCGGCAAAGTCGGTTACACCATGGTGCCGGCCGGTCCCAAGGGGCAGTATTCGGCGACCTATGGCGACGGCGTCGGCATTCCCGCGGCGTGCAAGAACAAGGAGGCCGCCTGGCTGTTGTGCCAGTGGATGGTCTCGAAGGCGCAGGGCGCCCGCCTGGTGCAGGCCGGCGGCGGCGTGCCGTTCCGCAACTCCGTGCTCAACGACGCCGAGGTCCAGGGCGGCGTCAAGATGCCGAAGGAATGGCTGCAGTCGGCGATCGATTCCGGCAAGATCTCGAAGCTCGGCTTGCCCGTGATCATCCCGGTGGCCGAATTCCGCGATCTCGTCGGCGCGGCGCTGACCGCCACGCTGTCGGGCGCCGATCCGGCCACCGAGCTGAAGAAGGCGCACGAGCAGTTCCGCCCGATCCTGGAGCGCAGCGAAAAAGCGTGAGCACGATTGTCGAACAGGCTGGCGCAGCAGCGGACGCTGCTGCGCCGGAGCGTGCATTGCGGCCGCCATCCTATTGGCCGTTCGTGATTCCGGCGCTGGTCACCGTGCTGGCGGTGATCATCTTTCCCTGGCTGTTCACGATCTGGATGAGCTTCCAGGAGTGGAAGGTCGGCTCGCCCACGACCTTCGTCGGGCTGTCGAACTATCTGCGGCTGCCGGCCGATCCGCGCTTCGTCGAGGCGGTCGGGCATACGCTGTCCTACACCGCGCTGTCGGTGCTGCTGCCGCTCGTGCTCGGCACCCTGGCCGCAGTCGTCTTCCATGCCCGCTTCCCCGGGCGCGGCCTGCTGCGCGCGCTGTTCATCATGCCGATGATGGCGACGCCGGTGGCGATCGCGCTGGTGTGGACGATGATGTTCCACCCTCAGCTCGGCATTCTGAACTACCTGTTGTCGCTGGTCGGGCTGCCGCCGCAGCTCTGGGTGTTCCACCCGGGCACCGTGATCCCCTCGCTGGTGCTGGTCGAGACCTGGCAATGGACGCCGCTGGTCATGCTGATCGTGCTCGGCGGCATCGCCTCACTGCCGACCGAGCCGTATGAGAGCGCGCAGATCGACGGCGCCTCGACCTGGCAGATGTTCCGCTACATCACTTTGCCCCTGATCATGCCGTTCCTGTTCATCGCCGCGATGATCCGCGGCATCGACGCGGTGAAGAGTTTCGACATCATCTTCGCGATCACCCAAGGCGGCCCCGGCTCGGCGTCGGAGACCATCAACCTCTACCTCTACAGCGTCGCCTTCGTGTATTACGACCTCGGCTATGCCTCGGCGATCGCGGTGATCTTCTTCGCGCTGATCGTCGCGCTGACCGCGCTGCTCCTGGTGCTGCGCCGGCGCGCGCAGTGGAATGCGCTGGGGAGCGAGACATGAGCGTGAACACAATTCTCGGCCGGCTCGGGCTGGCGCTCGGCGTCTTCCTCATCGTCTCGCCGGCGATCCTGTTTTTCCTCTGGATGATCTCGCTGTCGGTCAAGCTCGAGGTCGACAACGCCGCCTATCCGCCGGTGTTCTGGCCGGAGCATTTCGCCTGGAAGAATTACACCGACGTGCTGTCGTCGAACCGCTTCTTCACCTACTTCAAGAACAGCCTGCTGGTGACCGGCGGCGCGACGGCGCTCGCGATGCTGGTCGGCGTGCCCGCCGGCTATGGCATCGCGCGGATGGCCGCGCACAAATCGGCGATCGTGATCCTGATCGCGCGCATCACGCCCGGCCTGTCCTATCTGATTCCGCTGTTCCTGCTGTTCCAGTGGCTCGGCCTGCTCGGCACGCTGTGGCCGCAGATCATCATCCACCTCGTCGTGACCGTGCCGATCGTGATCTGGATCATGATCGGCTATTTCGAGACGACGCCGATCGAGCTCGAGGAGGCCGCGCGCATCGACGGCGCGACGCGCTGGCAGGTCTTCCGCCACGTGGCATTGCCGGTGGCCAAGCCCGGCCTCGCGGTGGCCTTCATCCTCGCGGTCATCTTCTCGTGGAATAATTTCGTGTTCGGCATCGTGCTGGCCGGCCGTGAGACACGCACGCTGCCGGTTGCCGTCTACAACATGATCTCGTTCGACCAGCTGAGCTGGGGCCCGCTCGCCGCGGCGGCGCTGATCGTGACGCTGCCGGTGCTGCTGCTGACGGTGTTTGCGCAGCAGCAGATCGTGGCCGGCTTGACCGCGGGCGCCGTGAAAGGCGGCTGACGTCGTGGCGATTTCGGCGTTTTGTTCGGTATAATGCATTCCAGTATAACCTGCAGCGGAATGCCAGATTTGCCTTGGTCAAGCCACAGTCTGCCCCTTGGTTACCTGCATGGAACCGGGATTCGCCTCCGTCGCAAAAGCGGGCCAGCAATCGCTTGAAACGGTTCCATCTCGTGTCCGTGCCGGCTTCGTCTCAGCCGAATTCCACTACACCGCACGATCGCCCGGCCCGGATTGGCGCCCGGCCGGGTTCGTCGTGCACCCCTGTCACCGGCTGAACGCCCGACCGACGAAGGCTTCATGACGTCCGATCGCGATCCCTCCGCGCCCGACCGCATGACTGCCGTGTTGCAGACGGAGCTGCTCGACTCGCCGCCGGAGCCGGGCTTCGACCGCGTCACGCGGCTGACGTCGCGGCTGCTGCAGGCACCGGCCTCGATCATTGCGCTGGTCGATCGCGACCGGCAATTCTTCAAGAGCTCGGTCGGGCTCTGCGAGCCGTGGGCCTCGCTGCGCGAGACGCCGCTCAGCCACTCGTTCTGCCAGCAGGTCGTGATCACGGCCGAGCCGCTGGTCGTCAACGACGCCAACCAGCTGCCGCTGGTGCGCGACAGTCTGTCGACCGCCAGCCTCTGCGTCATCGCCTATCTCGGCGTTCCGCTGCGGCTGCCCAGCGGCGAGGTCATCGGCGCGCTCTGCGCGATCGACTATGTGCCTCGGACATGGACCGACGACGACATCGCCCAGCTCACCGAGCTCAGCGAGATCGTGATGGACGAGATCGCGCTCCGCACCGAGAACGCGCGGCGACGCACGATCGAGCAGCACCAGCGCGTGCTGGTTCACGAGCTCAATCACCGCGTCAAGAACACGCTGGCGCTGGTCGACAGCGTCATCGCGCTCAGCATCCGTGCCGATGCCGGCCTCGCCGAGTTCGGCGAGGTGCTGCGCGGCCGCATCGCCGCGCTCACCCGCAGCCACGCGCTGGCGCTGGATCGCGGCCGCGAGGCGATCGCGCTCGACGAGCTGGTCCGCGCCGAGCTGGCCCCGCTGCAACCCGACCGCGTCGCCGTCGATGGTCCCGCCGTGCAGCTCGCGCCGGGCGTCGCGCTGTATCTGTCGATGGGCCTGCACGAGCTCGTCACCAACGCGGTGAAATATGGCGCGCTGTCGACCGATGACGGCCGGGTGGCGCTGAGCTGGACGCATGCTGACGACCGGCTGCGGCTGTCCTGGCACGAGAACGGCGGCCCGCCGGTCACGCCCCCGACGCGCAACGGCTTCGGCTCGCTGCTGTTCGAGCGCATCCTCGGCGCCGCGCTGAAGGGCGAGGTAACGCGCGACTTCGCCACCGACGGCCTCAAGGTGGGGTTCGACCTGCCGGTGGCGTCGTGACGGATCTCAGCCGCGCTGGCCGCGCCGGCGGGTCAAGGTGATCTCGGCGAGGATCGACATCGCAATCTCCTCCGGCGTGATGGCGCCGAGATCGAGCCCGGCGGGCGCTTTAACTTTGTCGAGCAGCGCCGCGTCGATACCGTCCTTGATCAGCTTCTCGCGCAGGCTGTCCATCTTGCGGCGGCTGCCGACGAAGGCGTGGTAGGCGGCATCGCATGACAGCGCGGCGCGCAACGCCGCCTCGTCGCCCTTGCCCTGCGTCGACACCACGATGAAGCGGCGGCCGCCGGCGAGATCGTCCAGCGAGAAACCGTCGATGACGCGATCCGCCTCCGGCGTGCCGACGACATCGGCTGATGGTGCGGCGAGCGTCACGTGATAGCCGAGCGGCCGCGCCTGCGCAGCAAGTGCGAGCGCCACCGGACTCGCGCCGAGAACGACCAGCGCGGGATGCGGCAGCACCGGCTCGACGAAGATGTCCATCGTGCCCTTGCTCGGGCACATGTTGGCGGCGAAGCGCACGCCCTCCTTGGTCTCGCCCGGACTGACGCCGAGCTCGGCGAGCAGATTGTCCGGCTGCACCGAGACCATGCGCGGCACACCGTCGCCGAGCGCCTCGCGTGCGGCTTTCAACACCGCGCCACGCGCGCAGCCGCCGCCGATCCAGCCGGCGACGATGGTGCCGTCGGGACGGATGATCGCCTTGGCGCCGGCCTTGGCCGCCGTCACCGACACGGTGCGGACGACCGTGGCGAGCACGAAGCTCTCGTCCCTGGCCTTGAGCTGCGCGGCGAGATCGAGCAATTCGACAGACGCGGTCATCGGCTGATCCCTCTTGGTGGCTCACTTGGCGGCATGACCATCACAGCCTCGCCAGATACGGCTCGAGCGCCGCGAGCGAGCTCAGGGTATGCGCGGGCGCATAGAGATCGACATGCGGCAGTGCCGCCTTGATGCCGCGCGCCTCCGGCGCGTAGCCGTCCCAGCCGAGCATCGGATTGAGCCAGACGATGCGGCGGCAGCGGCGCGACAGCTGCGCCATCTCCCGGCCAAGCAGCGCGGGATCGCCGGTGTCGTAACCGTCGGAGACGATCATCACGCAGGTGCGCGAATGAATGACGCGCGCGGCGTGCCATCGATTGAAGGTCTGCAGGCTCTCGCCGATCCGCGTGCCGCCACCTGCCCCCTGCGCCATCATCGAGAGCCGGTCGAGCGCGCGCGCCGCGTCGCGCTCCTTCATCGCGTCGGAGACGTAGGCGAGCCTTGTATGAAACAAGAACGCCTCGGCCTCGCGGAATGCGTCGAGCACGCCGTGAATGAAGCGCAGGAACACCGCGGTGTAGGCGCTCATCGAACCCGACGCGTCGAGCAGCACCACCAGCCGCAGCGGCTTCACCTTGCGGCGGCGATGCACCAGCGCGATCGGTACGCCGCCATGGCTGATGTTGCGGTGGATGGTGCGGCGAAGGTCGAGCCTCCAGCCCTTGCGCCTGATCTGATCACGCCGCGTCAACCGCGTCCGCATCACCTTAGCCAGCCGCGCCGCCGCCTCATGCGCGAGCGCGACCTGGTCGGGATCGGCGAGCTTGCGGAAGTCGGTATCGCCGATCGATTCCATGCGCGAGGCGCCTTCGCGCACGCCCTCGCCGCCGGCGTCATCAGGTTTCTCGTCGGAGATGATTTGATCGGTCGCACCCTGAGGACCGCGCTGGCCAGCGCCCGCGTCCTGCAGGCTCTTCAGCGACGGGCTGTTGGCGGCCGGCGCAGCGCCGGAGACGAGTGAGCGCGAGCGCACGCGCTTGCCGAGCCAGAACGCATCGAACAAGCCGTCGAAGCGGTCCCACTCGCTCTTGCGCGCCGAGAACAGATGCTTGAACGCCGAACGCAACAGACCGGGCGTGCCGGCATAGCCTGCGGCCATGACAGCGGCGGCGTCCTGCCCTTCCGGCAGGCCGATCGCAAAGCCGTTGTCGCGCAGCGTGCGCAGGAAGGCGCCGAGCCGGCCAGCCACGAACTGCGCCGCCGCGTTCAGATCCTCATGGTCCGGCGTGGCGCCACAGCAGCTCATACGACCCTCCCCAGCAATCGCGCCGCGACCTCGCGTGTGATCCGCGAGCGGTCCTCGTGGGTCTTGAGCAGGCACATCAGCGTGTCATGCACGACCTCCGGCTGGTCCCTGAGATCGCGCACGTCGAGCCCGACCAGCGCCGCCGCCCAGTCGAGCGTCTCGGCAACGCCGGGCAGCTTACGCAGCTCCTCCTTGCGCAGGCTTTCCACCAGCCGCGCAATCTGCAAAGCGAGCGACGCGGACGCGCCGTCGATCCGCGCCAGGATGATGCGGGCCTCGCGGTCGACGTCGGGATAGTCGACGTAATGATACAGGCAGCGCCGGCGCAGCGCGTCCGACAGCTCGCGGGTGCCGTTGGAGGTCAGCACCACATGCGGAATGCTGGCGGCCTTGATGGTGCCGAGCTCGGGGATCGAGACCTGGAAGTCCGACAACAGCTCCAGCAGGAACGCCTCGAACTCGTCGTCGGCGCGGTCGATCTCGTCGATCAGCAGCACCGGCGGCGTGGCGCGGCGGATCGCCGCCAGCAGGGGACGCTCCAGCAGATATTTTTCGGAGAAGATCTGGTCCTCGATCGTATCGGGCTGGCCACGATGCGCCTCGATCGCCAGCAGTTGGCACTGGTAGTTCCACTCGTACAGCGCAGCGCTCTGGTCGAGGCCTTCATAGCATTGCAGGCGGATCAGCTCGGTGCCGTGCACCGCCGCCAGCACCTTCGCCACCTCGGTCTTGCCGACGCCGGCCTCGCCCTCCAGCAGCAGCGGCCGCTTCAACAGCCGCATCAGCGCAATCGCCGTCGCCAGCTCGCCATCGGCGATGTAGCCGCAGGCGGCGAGGGATTGGGCGATGTCGTCGCGGATTGTCATCGTAACGTTTGTGCCTCTCGGGACGGCCAACGCTTTGTCGTCTTAAGGAGCACTGGTCTCTCCACACACACTTCCCGTGCGGCTGCCCCTCACCCCGACCCTCTCCCCGTGAAGAACGGGGAGAGGGAGCGCACCGTCGGTGCCGCGATTTCGTTTGCCGCTATATCGTACGCGTCCTCCGCGTCATTGCGAGCGAAGCGAAGCAATCCAGGGGCTCGGGTGGGACTCTGTATTGCTTCCGCCGTCGCCCTTCGGGCTATGGCGGACAAGTCGTCGCTTCGCTCCTCGCAAGGACGCCGGTGATGTTGGCTTCGCTCGCGCCTACGCCACCGCTCCCAGTTTCTTCGCCGCCTGCCAGTTGCGCCAGAAGTCGTGGGGCATCTGGATGTGCGTCGCGCCCAGGAATGAGAACGCGTCGTTGACCGCGTTGGAGAACGCCGGCACGCCGCCGACATTGGGGCTTTCGCCGACGCCCTTGGCGCCGATCGGGTGATGCGGCGAGGGCGTCACCGTGAAGTCGGTCTCCCAATGCGGCGTCTCGACCGCGGTCGGCATGAAGAAGTCCATGAACGAGCCGGTGACGACGTTGCCCTCGGCATCGTAGCGGATCTCCTGGCCCATCGCGATGGCGAAGGCCTCGGTGAGGCCGCCATGGATCTGGCCCTCGATGATCATCGGGTTGATGCGGGTGCCGCAATCATCGAGCGCGTAGAAGCGCCGGACCTTGTACACGCCGGTGTCGACGTCGATGTCCATCACGCAGAGATACGCGCCGAACGGATAGGTCATGTTGGGCGGATCGTAGTAGCTCACCGCTTCCAACCCCGGCTCCATGCCCGGCGGCACGGAGTTGTACGCCGCCCAGCAGATGTCCTTCATCGACATCGCCTTCTCCGGCAGGCCCTTGACCCGGAAGCCGTCGATGTCCCATTCGAGGTCGTCCTCATGGACCTCGAGCTTGTAGGCCGCGATCATCTGCGCCTTGGCCTTGATCTTGCGCGCCGCCATCGCGATGGCTGCACCCGCAACCGGCGTCGAGCGCGAGCCGTAGGTGCCGAGGCCGTAGGGCGCGGTGTCAGTGTTGCCCTCCTCGACCATGATATTGTCGGCGGGAATGCCGATCTCGCTGGCGATGATCTGCGCCCAAGTCGTCTCGTGGCCTTGGCCCTGGCTCTTGGAGCCGACGCGCGCGATGCCGGCCCCGGTCGGGTGCAGCCGGATCTCGCAGGAGTCGAACATCGCGATGCCGAGAATGTCGCAGTTCTTCGAAGGGCCGGCGCCGACGATCTCGGTGAAGAACGAGACGCCGATGCCCATGATCTCGCGTGTTTCGCCGCGCTTGAACGCTTCGCGCTTCTCGGCCTGCTCCTTGCGCAGACCCGCGTAGTCCACGGTCTCCATCATCTTGCGCATGGCGGTGTGATAGTCACCGGAATCGTATTCCCAGCCGAGCGCGGAGTGATAGGGAAACTGCTCCGGCTTGACGAAGTTCTTCAGGCGAAGCTCGGCCGGATCCATTCCCAGCTTCTGCGCCAGGATGTCCATGCCGCGCTCGATGCAATAGGCCGCCTCGGTGACGCGGAACGAGCAGCGATAGGCGACCCCGCCCGGCGCCTTGTTGGTGTAGACGCCGTCCACCGCGAGATGCGCGACCGGGAAGTCGTAGGAGCCGGTGACGATGTTGAAGAAGCCGGCCGGCCATTTCGACGGATCGGCGCAGGCATCGAAGCCGCCGTGGTCGGCCAGCACGTGCACGCGCAGGCCGGTGACCTTGCCGTCCTTGGTCGCCGCGATCTCGGTGGTCATGTGATAGTCGCGGGCGAACGACGTCGCCGTGAGGTTCTCGATGCGATCCTCGACCCATTTCACCGGCTTGCCGGTGACGATCGAGGCGACGGCCGCGCAGATATAGCCGGGATAGGCGCCGACCTTGTTGCCGAAGCCGCCGCCGATATCCGGCGCGATCACGTGGATCTTCTGCTCCGGCAGTTTTGCGATCAGCGACACCACGGTGCGGATGACATGCGGCGCCTGGAAGGTGCCCCAGATCGTCAGCTCACCCTTGATCTTGTCGAACGAGCACACGCACTGGCAGGTCTCGAGCGGCGACGGATGGGTGCGGTGATAGGAGATCATCTCCTTGATCGTCACATCCGCCTTCTTGAAGGCCGCGTCGGTCAGCTCCTTGTCGCCGACGGTCCATTCGAAGATGTGGTTGTGGTGCTTGCGCGGGCCGTGCGCGCCGGTGGTCTTACCGGCAAGATCCTCGCGCAGCACCGGCGCATCCGGGTCCATCGCCTTGAACGGATCGACCAGCACCGGCAGGGCCTCGTACTCGACCACGACCTTGGCGACGCCGTCATCGGCGGCGTAGCGGTCGGTGGCGACGACGAACGCGACCTCCTGGTTCTGGAACAGCACCTTGCCGTCGGCCAGCACCATCTGCACGTCGCCGGCGAGCGTCGGCATCCAGGCGAGGTTGACGGTCTTCAGCGTCTCCGCGGTGATGACCGCGAGCACGCCCGGCACCTTCAGCGCCTCCTCGGTATGGATCGCCTTGACGCGCGCATGCGCATGCGGCGAGCGCACGAAATCGCCATGCAGCATACCCGGCAACTTCACGTCGTCGACGTAGTTGCCCCGCCCTTGCGTGAAGCGGATGTCCTCGACGCGCTTGCGCCGGCAACCCATGCCTTCGAGGGCGGCTTCGCGTTGTTCCCGCGTGGGAGTGAGGTCATTCATTCCGCGGCCTCCTGGAATTCAACGCCATTGATCTTGGCGGCGGCGTATTGGATCGCCTTGACGATGTTCTGATAGCCGGTGCAGCGGCAGATGTTGCCGGAGATGCCGGCGCGGATCTCGGCCTCGGTCGGTGACGGATTCTCCTTCAGCAACCGATGCGCGCGCAGAATCATGCCGGGGGTGCAGAAGCCGCATTGCAGACCGTGCATCATGCGGAAGCCCTCCTGCAGCGGCGACAAGGTGCCGTCGGCATTGGCCATGCCCTCGATCGTGGTGATCTCGGCGCCATTGGCCTGCACCGCGAGCATGGTGCAGCTCTTCACGCTCATGCCGTCGATATCGACGGTGCAGGCGCCGCAATGGCTGGTCTCGCAGCCGATATGCGTGCCGGTGAGTTGCGCCTGCTCACGCAGGAAATGAACCAGAAGCGTGCGCGGCTCGGCGAGGCCCTCGACCTCGCTGCCGTTCACCTTCATCGTGATGTGGGTTTTGGGCATTCGGTGCTCCCTTGGAATTCTTTGAATCGTTTGCCGAGCTGCTAGCCGCGATCTCGGTGCGCTCCCTCGCCCCGTTCTTCACGGGGAGAGGGTTGGGGTGAGGGGCAGCCGCGCGGGAAGTGTTCGTGGTGAGACCTGTCCCCTCACCCGTCTGCGCGGCTACCCATCGGCAAAGCCGCTACTTCGCCCGGCTCGCCGCGCGCTGCAGGGCGCGCATCACCATGATGCCGCCGACATGGATGCGGTATTCGGCCGGACCTCGCGCATCGGAGGCCGGCTGCATGATCGCGCGCGCCGCCGTCGCGGCGGCCTTCAGGGCCGCATCATCCAGCGTCGTGCCGATCACGGCTTTTGCTGCATCCGTCGCCAGCAGCGGCGTCTCGTGCAGGTTGGTGAGCGCGATCACGCAGCTCGCAACCTTGCCACCCGCCATCGTCAGCACGACGCCGGCAGCCGCCGTCGCATAATCGCCCACCTTGCGCTTCAGCTTCTCATAGGCGTAGCCGTGATCAGCGGGCGGCACGGGAATGCTGATTCCGGTCAGGATCTCGCCCGGCTCCAGCGCGGTGAAATAGGCGCCCTGATAGAACTCCCGCGCCGCGACCTCGCGCGCGCCGTTCGGCCCTTCCAAGCGATAGCTCGCGTCCAGCGCCAGCATCAGCGCCGGCATGTCGTTGCCGGGATCGCCATTGGCGACGTTGCCGCCGAGCGTGCCGCGGTAGCGCACCTGCGGATCGGCGATGAGCAGCGCGGTCTCGTGCAGAATGGGGAGGCTGGTTCCGATCTCGGCTGACGCCAGCAGCTCGGCCTGGGTCGTCATCGCGCCGATCACGATGCGGTCGCCATCACGGCAGATGCCCTTGAGGCCGGCGATGCCGTGCAGGTCGACCAGGTGCGCCGGGGTCGCCAACCGCAGCTTCATCATCGGCAGCAGACTGTGGCCGCCGGCGAGCGGGCGCGCCTCGTCGCCGAGATCGGCGAGCAGCTTGATGGCATCACCGACGCTCGCAGGCCGGTGATAGTCGAACGGACCAGGAATCATCTCGTTTCCCCTCCTCTGCTTGGCATGCCTTGTCGGCTTGGCCGTTTGCGCTGCTGCGGCGGACTTCATGCTGCGTGAGCGAAGTGCGCGCGGTCGCATCGCGGTTGGCGGCGAGCGTCGATCGGGATAGCCAGTTGCGCAACGAACCGGACACGGAGAGCGGCGAATTCGCACGAACTGCGGTCGACCGCGCACGAATTGCGTCAGCGAGTGCGACCCATCGCGCCCGGCCGCGGCGTACCGGGATGGTCCAAGCTTGAGGTCGGTTTCCTCCCCACCGGCATGCCCGGGCATGTCGCGGCCATCAAAATCGTTCGGCATCCTTGGATAGACGTGGATGCCTGGGACACGTCCGGGCATGACGATGTGAAGACAGGATGATTTGAAGTTCAAAGCGGCAATGCGAGCGCGCTGAACTGGATCGTGGGCGAGAGTCGGCGACGCATCTGTGCGATGCAAAAACCATTGCGCGCAGGATTTGGGTTCGCGGCTACGAACGGATCAGGCCGGCCGCCGCAGCCCGAGCCGCGCCTTGACCTCGGCGACCTTGGCACGGCTGACCGGCACGCGCGGCTTCGAGGGCCCATCGAGCTCGATGATGGCGCCCTCGCCCTCCTTGCCGACGAAGGTGACGTGCTCGATCGCCACGATGTGGCTGCGATGGACGCGGATGAAACGGCCGGGATCGAGCTGCGCCTCGGCCTCGGAGATCGACCATGGGCACATCCGCTCGCGGGTGCCATCATGCACCCTTGTATAATGAGCATCGGCGCGCAGGCTGCGGACGTCGCCGGCATCGATGAAATGGGTTCCATTGGCGCCCTCGATCGGCAACCGCGCCGCGGTCACCCGCGGCGGCTGGCCGATGCCGCCGAGTGGCGCGGCGATGACCCGGCTCGGCGGCACGGCCTCGACCGGCGGCTCGGCAGCCGCGGCCTGCTCCGGTGCGGGCTGCGGCGCCGTGTCAGCGACCACAGGCGCCGGTTGGGGCTGACGGCGGTCCGGCACCAGAGACAACAGGAATCCAGCCGCAATCACGAAGCACAACACCGCGACAACGATCGAGAGCGCCTGAGGCGATGCAGCCAGACCAATGGCCGCATGGCGATGCCCCTCGCCCTGCGGCTCGACATGCATGCCGAGCATCGCCGTATAGTGCATGCCGGAAACAGCGATGCCGAACGCGACCGCGCTGATGGCAAGCCGCAATCCATCCTGCCGCGCCAGGAAAATGCGCAGGCCGCCATAGGCGGCGACGATCGCGATGCCGACCGACAGCACGACCAGCAGCGGATCATGCGTCAATCCGAAACTGCCCGCGAGCCCGTGCATGCCGACATAATGCATGCTGGCGATGCCGGCCCCGAGCAGCAGCGCCGAGGGGATGACGCGCCGGGGCGAAGGATCGCCGATGCTGACGAAGAACAACGAGATGCCGACGACGAGCGCGCAGATCAGGAACGAGATGATGGTCGGCAGCACCAGATAGACGGCATCGGCGGGCAATGGCGCGGCCATCATGCCCACGAAATGCATCGTCCAGATGCCCACCGCCAGGATTGCCGCCGCGCCAGACAGCAGCACGCGCGGATTCGCTCCCGGCCCGCTGCGGATGCGCGCCGTCAGACTGAATCCGGTATAGCCACCCAGGCTCGCGATCACCACCGAGAGCGCGACGAGATAAGGATCGTATCCTTCGATCATCCTTGCCGGCCGCCCGTCGCCACGGGCCAGCCTCCTCCGGGTATTATTTTATAGACGTCGTGCGCAGAATGACAACACAAGGCGGCGAGCGTACGCGGGCGTGTTGTCGCTGGGCGTGAGGCAAAAGGAGGAAGTGCGGCCGACAGGAAAATTTGATTCACACTGCCGCCACAACGGCGGTGAGCTCCCCTCCCCCCTTGCGAAGCGGAGCTTCGCTAGGCGGGGAGGGGTCGGGGGTGGGGGTCCACGAGTCCCGCTCAGACTGATGAGCCTCGACTCCAAGAAGTATATTGGCAGAGGCGAATCTCACGGAGATCAGCGCCCGGAGACCCCCACCCCCAACCCCTCCCCGCCTAGCGAAGCTCCGCTTCGCGCGGGGGGAGGGGAGTCGACTGCCATCGCGGGGAGAGTTCGTGTCCCTACACCGAAGCATGTGTGGCCGGCCGCGACCGGCCACACACCAACTCCGTCTCAGACGATCCCCGCCGCCACTTGGCTGCGCAGCCGCTCCAAGCTCAACAATGTCTCCGCGCAAGCCGTCGCCACCTCGATGCCCTTGGTCGCGAAATGCTTCCGGAAGAACTCGAAATGCGCCTGCGTTTCGTGGAATTGCTGGGGCGTCAGGACGGCGGAGAACACCGGCACCTCGGTGCGCAACTGCACGTCCATCAGCGCTTTGATGACGGTGTCGGCGACGAATTCGTGGCGGTAGATGCCGCCGTCGACGACGAGGCCGGCGGCGACGATCGCGGTGTAGCGCCGCGTCTTCGCCAAGAGTTGCGCATGCAGCGGGATCTCGAACGAGCCCGGCACCTCGAAGATGTCGACGCGGTCCCGCGGGATGTGGCGCGCCTCGATCTCGTCGAGAAATGCGATCCGGCACTCGGCGACGACGTCCCGATGCCAGGCCGCCTGCACGAAGGCAACGCGCTGCGGCTTGCTGAAGCGCGGATGCGACGGGGCGGGCGGAGACGCGACCGGCGTGTCCGTTGTCGCCACGGATTCGGGAGTGGGAGCTTCGGTGGAAGTGGCTTCGATGGAGTCTTGCAACATCTGATTCATGGTTGTCCTCGTAAGACGCCAGAATCAGGGCACACGGAACGACGACGCCCCCACGCTGAATTGCGCGGGGTGCCGGGACCCGTTCTCTTTCATCCGGACTGTGACCGTCGGCTTCGGAGTTGCTCCGAATCTGCTGACCCTTCTCTGTTCGATGCGATCCGAAGAACAGGATTCTCCGGATTGCCCCTTGCAGAGAAGGCGCTCGCGGGCTCGCGCGCTCGACCGAGAGCGCTTACCGCCGGTGGGGAATTTCGCCCCGCCCTGAGAACATGAGCCGCCCGGCTGGACGGCCCGAGCGAACTATGCAGGGACGCCACAGCGCCGACAAGAGCTCACACCTGCGATCCGCGGAGGGCGGCCATGCGCCGCGTGCCAGCAGGGCCGACACCCATTCGGGCCGGATCGGGCGGCTGATCCGATTCCGATTCCGTTTTGTTCTGGTTCGGCCATGATTCCACAGGCCGGACAGGAGTTGTGGACGAAGCGGTGTTTCGCTGTGGACGGACTCACCCCCCCGTTGCGCAGATTCCGCAAATCACATCAGTTTGTCCTCGCACGCCCGGGGTACCTCCGGGGCTGCAAGCCGGGTCTCGAAGCGCCGTGAGGGCGTGGGCCGGGTCGCCGCGTAAGTACCAACGAAATCAAGAAGACGAGGTCGAGACGGCATGTCCCTGCTCGAAAGCACTATCGATTCCGGAGATCATCCGCTGAGCGTGGTCGAGAACATCGCGTCCGACAACAACTGGATGTTCGAGCGCTCCGGCGACGACGAGATCACGATCGCCTCCAAGGGGCAGTGGACCGACTATCAGATCTCCTTCACCTGGATGGCGGAGATCGAGGCGCTGCATCTGGCCTGCGCCTTCGACATGAAGATTCCGGAAGCCCGCCGCGCCGAGGTGCAGCGGCTGATCGCCGCCATTAACGAGCAGCTCTGGCTCGGCCATTTCGACATCTGGACCCACACCGGCATGGTGATGCACCGCCAGGCCCTGGTGCTTCCGGGCGGCATCACCGCCTCGGGCCCGCAATGCGAGAGCATGCTGGCCGGCGCCATCCACGCCTGCGAGCGCTATTTCCCGGCCTTCCAGTTCGTGGTGTGGGCCGGCAAGTCGACCCCGGACGCGATGGCCGCGGCGCTGTTCGACACGGAAGGTGAGGCGTAAGCCGTCTCCTCTCGTCATGCGCGGGCTTGACCCGCGCATCCATCTCACATCAAAAAGCCGCTTCTCTTGATCGATGGATGGCCGGGTCAAGCCCGGCCATGACGGGTGGTGGCTTGATGACGACCGTTTCCGAACTCCAACACACCACCGGCACCATCGTGCTGGCCGGCGCCGGCAAGATGGGCGGGGCGATGCTGACCGGCTGGCTGGCCGGCGGCCTCGATCCGGCGCGGGTGGTGGTGATCGAGCCGATGCCGTCGGCCGAGATCACCGCGCTGGCGGCCAAGGGCGTTCGGCTCAATCCGGCGCAGGCTGCGGCCGCCGAGGTCGTCATCCTCGCCGTCAAGCCGCAGATGTTCCGCGAGGCCGGGCCGACGCTGAAGCCCTGGGTCGGCGACACGACGCTGGTGCTGTCGATCATGGCCGGCACGACCATCGCGAGCCTGCGGGACGTGGTCGGCGGGGCCGTCGTGCGCGCCATGCCCAACACGCCGGCCGCAATCGGCCGCGGCATCACCGTGGCGGTGCCCGCCGCCAATGTCAGCGCCACGCAGCGCGCGCTGACCGATGCGCTGCTGCGCGCCACCGGCGCGGTCGAATGGGTCGATGACGAGGCGCTGATGGATGCGGTGACCGCCGTGTCCGGCTCCGGCCCCGCTTATGTGTTCCTGCTCGCCGAGGAACTCGCCCGCGCCGGCATCGCCGCCGGCCTGCCCGAGGCGCTGGCCACGAAGCTGGCGCGGCACACCGTGTCGGGCGCCGGCGAACTGCTGCGCCAGTCCGAGCTGCCGTCCGCGACCCTGCGGCAGAACGTCACCTCCCCCGGCGGCACCACCGCGGCGGCGCTGTCGGTGCTGATGGGGACCGACGGCTTCCAGCCGCTGCTGGAGCGCGCGGTGGCGGCGGCGACGGCACGCTCGAAGGAATTGGCGAAGTAGCCGCAACGCGCTCCGCCGTCATTGCCGGGCTTGACCCGGCAATCCATCCTCTTGGCAAGAACGGCTTGATGAGATGATGGATGCGCGGGTCAAGCCCGCGCATGACGAGCGTATTTTACGCTCCGATCGCGGGTCATCCGCACCAGGCGCCGCTACGGCACCGCGAACCGCTTCTTGAACTGCTCGACATTGATCAGCCCGCGGCCGTGGCGGCCGTCGCCGATCTTGGTCTCGCCATGAAACGCCTGGACGACGAAGCGGATGATGCGGCGCTCGACCTCGATCACCTCGGCGGCGGTGCGGATGGTGGCGCCGACCGGCGAGGCCGCGAGATGGCGGACATTGACCTCGGTGCCGACCGTCACCCAGCCCGGCGGCAGCACAGGGTTGATGGCGTCGCCCGAGGTCATCTCCATCTCCAGGATCATCATCGGCGTCGCATAGACCATCGGCATGTGCGGCACGAAGTGCCCGACCGTGCGCTCCGGCGGCACCACCAGCAACCGCTCGGCCCGCATCCCCGGCTTGATGATCTCACGCGCGTCCATGGTGGCTCCGAACTCCGTTGTCATCCCGGACAAGCTGCGACGCGCGCCAGCGCGGCGAAGCGCCGATCCGGGATCCATACGCCGCGGCGGCCGTGATGAGCAAAAGGCCAATGACCAGCGTTGCCTCAAACCGCTCCCTGGGGGTATGGGTCCCGGCTTGCGCCGGGACGACGGCGGTGGTTGTCGAGACAGATGCGATGGCCACGCTCCGCCGGTAGTACGGCGGGGCTTACCTCTTCAGCTCGGCCGCGCGCTCGACGAAGGTCTTGCCGCCCTTCATCTTGTGCGCCAGCGGCGCCTCGTTGATCTGGATCACCACCGCTTCCGGATCGACGCCGAGATGCGTCACCAGCGCCTTGGTGATGTCGCGCATCATGTTGGCCTTCTGCTCGTCGGTGCGGCCGGCGGCCATGCTCACGGTGATCTCAGGCATTGGTTGCTCCCTGTTGTGACCTGGTTTGTTAGTTGTCATTGCCGGGCTTGACCCGGCAATCCATCTTCGCAAATGACCGGCCGTTGTGAAGTGATGGATGCGCGGGTCGAGCCCGCGCATGACGATCTGCCCTCCCCCCAGCTCACGTCATGGCGCGCGAGCACCTCGCGGACGGCGGCGACGAGTTCGTCCTCCTTGGCGGAGAATTGCGCCGGGCGGCTCTCGCGCCATTCCTGGTTGGAGGCGATCGCAGCGGCGGCTTTCGCGCCCTCGATCAGGTCCTTGATCTGCACCTCACCGCGCGCCTTCTCGTCCGAGCCCTGGATGATGACGCATGGCGCGTTGCGGCGGTCGGCGTATTTGAGCTGGTTGCCCATGTTCTTCGGGTTGCCGAGATAGAGCTCGGCGCGGATGCCGTGGCCGCGCAGGGTCGAGACCATCTTCTGATAGTCGGCAACGCGGTCGCGATCGAACACGGTGACGACCACGGGGCCGAACGCCGGCCGCGTGTCGAGCTTGCCGAGCAGGGTCAGCGCCGCCTGCAACCTGGACACACCGATCGAGAAGCCGGTCGCCGGCACCGGCTCGCCGCGGAAGCGCGAGACCAGCCCGTCATAACGACCGCCGCCGCCGACCGAGCCGAACACCACCGGCTGCCCCTTCTCGTTCGGGATCGCCGCCAGCAGCTGCGCCTCGAACACCGGGCCCGTGTAGTACTCGAGCCCGCGCACGACAGACGGATCGACCATGATCTGGTTGTGATAGCCCGAGGCATCGACGAGGCGCGCGATCTCGACGAGTTCGTCGAGGCCATCGACCGCAAGCTTGGAATCGGCAAAGGTCTCGCGCAGCATGTCCGCGATACGGCGTGCAACCTCGTATTCGCTCTCCTTGCGATCCGCGTCACCGGCGAGCCGCTGCGCGACGTCCTTGTCGCCGGCATAGGCGAGCAGCGGCGGCGCGACCAGCGCGCGCGCATTGACGAAGGTCTCGATCTTCTTGATCTGCGTCTCGTCGAGCCCCGCGCCCTTGGTGAAGTCGCCGCTGTCGTCTTTGCGGCCCGGGCCGAGCAGCTCGCGCACGCCGCGCTCGCCGAGACGGTCGAGCTTGTCGATCGCGCGCAGCACGGTGAGACGGCGGCCAAAGTTCTCGTCGCCGCCGAGGCCGATCGACTCCATCACGCCGTCGAGCACCTTGCGGTTGTTGACCTTGACCGCATAGTCGCCGCGGGCAATGCCGAGCGCCTCCATCGTATCGGCCGCCATCATGCACATCTCGGCATCCGCCGCCGGCGAGCCCGAGCCGACGGTGTCGGCATCGAACTGCATGAACTGGCGGAAGCGGCCGGGGCCGGGCTTCTCGTTGCGGAACACGTAGCCGGCGCGATAGCTGCGATACGGCTTCGGCAGCGCGTCGAAATTCTCGGCGACGTAGCGCGCCAGCGGCGCGGTGAGATCATAGCGCAGCGAGATCCACTGCTCGTCATCGTCCTGGAACGAGAACACGCCCTCGTTCGGACGGTCCTGGTCGGGCAGGAACTTGCCGAGCGCGTCGGTGTATTCGAACGCCGGCGTCTCCACCGGCTCGAAGCCGTAGCGCTCGTAGACGGCGCGGATCTTCTCGACCATCTCGCGCGTGGCGGCGATCGCCGCCGGGCCACGATCCTCGAGCCCGCGCGGCAGCCGCGCCTTCAACTTCTGGGGTTTCTTGGGTTTGTCGGACATGGGACTCGACCGTAGGGTGGGCAAAGCGAAGCGTGCCCACCGTGGCTGACATCGCAGTGGTGGGCACGGCCCGCTGCGCGGTCCTTTGCCCACCCTACGGGATGGAATGCTTTGGCTCGGTTGGTAGCAGTCAGGGCGGGGTGCGGCAACCCGCGGGTGGCCTTGGGCAACCACGCATCTCATTGGGTCACTCATGCCCAATGAGAGCCAGGATGTTCGCTTCACGGGCAGTGCGCCCCCCTCCCCCTTGCGGGGAGGGGTTGGGGGTGGGGGTCCACACGGGCAGTCTTTGCTGGGACCCCCACCCCCGACCCCTCCCCGCAAGGGGGAGGGGAGTCGACCGTCGGTGCGGCGACAGCCCTACTTCACATCCCTGATCCACTGATGCGGATCCGGGCTGCGGCCGTACTGGATATCCACCAGCTGCTTGCGCAGGCCCATGGCGACCGGGCCGGCTTCGCCGCCGTTGATGACGAGATCGCCGCTCGTCGAGCGGACCTTGCCGATCGGCGAGATCACCGCGGCGGTGCCGCAGGCGAATGCCTCCTTCAGCTTGCCGCTCGCAGCATCGGCGCGCCACTGGTCGATCGAATACGCCTCCTCGCGCACCTCGCGGCCGGCATCGCGGGCCAGCGCGATGATCGAGTCGCGGGTGATGCCGGGCAGGATGGTGCCGAGCGGCGGCGTCGACAGCGAGCCGTCGGCGAACACGAAGAACACGTTCATGCCGCCGAGCTCCTCGACATAGCGGCGCTCGACCGCGTCCAGGAACACGACCTGGTCGCAGCCGTTCGCGATCGCCTCGGCCTGCGCCTTAAGGCTCGCGGCATAGTTTCCGCCGCACTTGACGCCGCCGGTGCCGCCGACCGCGGCGCGGGTGTAGTTCTCGGAGACCCAGATCGAGACCGGCGCCGGGCCACCCTTGAAATAGGAGCCGACCGGCGAGGCGATCACCGCGAAGATGTACTCCGCCGACGGCTTGACGCCGAGGAACACCTCGTTGGCGATCATGAACGGGCGCAGATACAGGCTGCCCTCGCCGCCCGGGATCCAGGCGCGGTCGATGCGGACGAGCTGCTCGACCGCCTCGATGAAGACCTCCGGCGGCAATTGCGCCATCGCCATGCGCTCGGCCGAATTCCAGAACCGCCTGGCGTTGGCGTCGGGGCGGAACAGGTTCACGCCGCCATCGTCACGCTTGTAGGCCTTGAGCCCCTCGAAGATCTCCTGCGCGTAGTGCAGCACGGCCGCCGCCGGATCGAGCGGGAAATTGGCGCGGGATTCGACCCGCGCGCTGTGCCAGCCCTTGTCCTGGCTGTACTGGACCACGGCCATGTGATCGGTGAACACCCGGCCGAAGCCCGGATTGGCGAGCTTGGTAGCGCGCTCCTGGTCGGAGGTCGGGTTCGTCGAAGGCCTGATGTCGAATGTCAAAGTCATGTCCTTGTTTCCCCCGCTCTGGTCGCCTGCGCGAGTTCTGACGCCGACCCGTCCATCCGGGACCAGTCGGCTTTTTGATTTTCGGACCTGCCCGGCCGGTCTCAGGGCCGGTCGACGGGCAAGCATGCCACCACAGGACATGCTTTTGCGCCCCGCGGAAGTCCAGTATGGTTTGCCGAAATGCCGCTCGACATCACACGGTTGTTCGATGCGTGGCCCAAGCTGCCCGTTCGGGTTGCTCACGGCCCGCTGAGACACGCCTCGAGACCATCACCCGCCAATGAAACGATTTAAAATTTCGTGGCGGGCGATTGTTTTGTAACATTGAACCGCAGAAACGTCAATATGGCTGACATAAATTTCTCGTCTCCGACGTTGAGCCCCGATTTGCGCGCGGCTGAGCCTGCGGCCGCCGCCGATGGGGGGCCGCTGCGCTGGGACATCATCGAGCTGCTGTTCTTCGCCTATCGCGATTTCGTCGGTGATGCCGACCACGAGCTGGAGGCGTTCGGCTTCGGCCGCGCCCATCACCGCGTGATGCATTTCGTCACACGCTATCCAGGCCTGAAGGTCGCCGATCTCCTGGACGTGCTGCGCATCACCAAGCAGTCGCTCGGGCGCGTGCTGAAGCAGCTGCTCGACGAGGGCTACATCGTGCAGAAGACCGGCAACAACGACCGCCGGCAGCGCCTTCTTTTCGCCACGCCCAAGGGCGAGGCGCTGGTGGTGAAGCTGGCCGGGCTGCAGACGCGGCGCATCGACCGTGCGCTGGAGCAGGTCGGACCGGCCGGTGCCGAGAAGGTCCGGCAATTCCTGCGCGCCATGATCGATCGCGACGATCCGGACAAGGTGCTGGAAGCGATCTTCAGGACGCCCGTCGCCGCTGCCAAGGAGTGACCGTGACGATCGCCGCCATCACGCCGCATCATCCGCAGACCCCGGCCGACGACGCGCCGCATCTCCTGCTCGTCGATGACGACCGGCGCATCCGCGATCTGCTGTCGCGCTTCCTGCGCGGCGAAGGCTACCGCGTGACGACGGCAGCCAGCGCGAGCGACGCCCGCGCCAAGCTGACCGGGCTGCATTTCGACCTCCTGATCCTCGACGTGATGATGCCCGGCGAGAGCGGCTTCGATCTCGCTCGCTCCATTCGCACGCAATCCTCGGTGCCGATCGTGATGCTGACGGCGCGCGCGGAGCCGGACAGCCGCATCGAAGGCCTGCAGCTCGGCGCCGACGACTACGTCGCCAAGCCGTTCGAGCCGCGCGAGCTGGCGCTGCGCATCGGCAACATCCTGAAGCGCGCGGCGCCGCCGCCGGCGCAGGAAGTCGTCGAGCAGATCGCGTTCGGTCCGTTCGTCTATCATCTGGCGCGCGGCGAGCTGAAGCAGGGCGAGGAGATCGTCCACCTCACCGACCGCGAGCGCGAGATGCTGCGCATCCTCGCCAACGCCCGCGGCGAGACCGTGCCGCGCGGCGCGCTGACCGGCAACGGCACCGTCAACGAGCGCGCCGTCGACGTCCAGATCAACCGCCTGCGCCGCAAGCTCGAGATCGATCCGGCCAATCCCCTGTTCCTGCAGGCCGTGCGCGGCATCGGCTATCGGCTGATGGTGACGGGGTGATGATCCGACGCGAGCATCACGGCAGAGCTCCATCTTCGCCGACGAAGTTGTGCACACATCCAGCGGCATACGCGGTGCCCCCTCTCCCCTTGTGGGAGAGGGTGGATCGCATGAGCGCAGCGAAATGCGAGCCGGGTGAGGGGTATGCCTCCGCGATCTCATCTGCGGAGGCATACCCCTCACCCGGTTTCGAACTTCGTTCGAAACCACCCTCTCCCACAAGGGGAGAGGGTGCACCGATTTCGCTGCGCGCGATCGTGCAACTACAACCCCTTGTTCGCACATGACCACGCTCGACACCGGCCTCACCCTGATCCGCACCGCCTCGCGCCGCGTGTCGCGCGTCAACAGCGTGGTCGGCAACGCGTTCAAGGGCTGGATGCCGACCGGGCTCTATGCGCGCGCGCTGCTGATCATGATCGTGCCGATGGTGATCCTGCAGACCGTGGTCGCCGGCGTGTTCATGGAGCGGCACTGGAACACTGTGACGCGGCGACTGTCTGCCGCCGTGGTGCAGGACGTCGCGGCGCTGATCGACATCTACAAGGGCTATCCGCAGGACAAGGACCGCACCATGCTGCGCCGGATCGCGCAGCAGCGGCTCAACCTCGTGGTCGACTTCCTGCCCGCCGGCGACATGCCGCCGCCGGGTCCGAAGCCGTTCTTCAATCTGCTCGACCAGTCGCTGTCGAGCCAGATCGGCCGCCAGATCAGCCGCCCCTATTGGATCGACACCGTCGGCCGCTCCAACCTGGTCGAGATCCGCATCGCGCTCGATGACGCCGTGATGCGGGTGTTCGCGCAACGCGGCGCGGCCTATGCCTCGAACACCGATATCTTCCTGTTCTGGATGGTCGGCACCTCGTCGATCCTCTTGATCGTCTCGGTGCTGTTCCTGCGCAACCAGATCAAGCCGATCCTGCGCCTCGCGGACGCCGCGGAGAGTTTCGGCAAGGGCCGCGAGGTGCCGAACTTCCGGCCGCGCGGCGCGAGCGAGGTGCGGCGCGCGGCGCACGCCTTCCTGGAGATGAAGGCGCGCATCGAGCGCACGCTCGAGCAGCGCACCGCGATGCTCGCCGGCGTCAGCCACGACCTGCGCACCATCCTGACGCGCTTCAAGCTCGAGCTGGCGCTGTTCGGCGACGGCCCCGAGATCGACGCCATGCGCAAGGACGTCGACGAGATGTCGCACATGCTGGAGGACTATCTGGCGTTTGCGCGCGGCGACAATGGCGAGATTGCGCAGCCGACCGACATCTCCAACGCGCTCGAGGAGCTGCGCAGCGACGCCGAGCGCAACGGCCATTCCGCCACGGTGTCGTTCCACGGCCTGCCGGTGGTCACCGTCAAGCCGCAGGCGCTGAAGCGCTGCCTCGGCAACCTCGTCTCCAACGCCGCGCGCCATGCCGATGCGATCGCCATCACCGGCCATCGCGACCACCGCTACCTCACCATCACCGTCGACGATGACGGCCCGGGCATTCCGGCCAACATGCGCGAGGAGGTGTTCAAGCCGTTCCTGCGCCTCGACGACGCGCGCAACCAGGACGAAGGCGGCACCGGCCTCGGCCTCGCCATCGCCCGCGACATCGCCCGCTCGCATGGCGGCGACATCACGCTCGGCGACAGCCCGATGGGCGGCCTGCGCGCAAGCGTGCGGATCCCGGTGTAGCGCGCCGGGTCAACTCACTCCTGCGCAATGACAGCATCGAGCCACGCGCAGTTCAGCGGCGGTACGCGCGGGTCCGGCACGCGGACGCCGCGTGCGGCGGCGGACAGCCGCATGTCGCGCATGCGCTTGCGCGGCTCATCCGGCAGATACAACCGCTCGTGTCCCCACAATGACGGGCCATCGAACGTCTCGTGCGGCTGCCAGGTCGCGGGATCGATCACCCGGCCGCCCCAGCCATATTCGATGAAGAAGCCGGAGGGCGTGTTGACGTAGAACGAGGTCATGTGGTCGTTGGTGTGACGGCCCAGCGTGTAGGCCACGCGCCCGTCGTCGAGCTGCGCTAGATCGTAGCCCTGGCCGACGTCGTCGAGGCTGCCGAGCTCGACCATGAAATGATGCAGCGTGCGGCGGCCGGAGCCGACCATCGCGAAGCTATGATGGCGGCCGTTGACGTGGAAGAAATACAGCTTGTACGGCGTCAGGCCGAAGTCGGACACCTGGAAGCCGAGCAGGTCGCGATAGAACGCCAGCAGCGGCTCGACCTCCTCGACGTTGAGCACGGCGTGTCCCATGCCGAGCGGTCCGGTGCGAAAGCCCGAGATCGGGCGTCCCGGCCTGAACGAATCGGAGGCGACGGCAGCGCCCCAGAACACCTCGATGGTGTGGCCGGCCGGATCCTGAAATGAGATCAGCTCGCTGACATGACGCTCGTCGGCTAGCGCCTGCGAACCGCTGATGACCTTCACGCCATTGTTCTCGAGCCGGCCCGCGAGGCGCGCGAGCGCGGCGGCATCGCCGACCTCCCAGCCCATCACGGCGAGCCCGTCGTCACCGCTGCCGTCGACGATCAGCCGCTGCTTGCGGTCGTCCATGCGATAGGCCTGCATCCCGGCGGCACGATCGACGCGCTGCATCCCCAGCAGCTCGGTCGCCATCCTTCCCCACTGCTCCGCCTGCGACGACTTGATGCCGATGTAGCCGAGCGCCGTTATTTCCATGACGTGTTCTCCCGAAAGGCGCGGGCCGAATTTCGTATCAGCTCCGCGCGGTCCTGCAGTAGACTGCCGCCCCTGCATCCGGCTCGCGTTCTCAAGACGGTATCGGCGGACGCAAACGAAGAACAGGGAGGATTTTCCAGGTGTCCAAGCAACGGACGCGAGCTCCGCAAGCCCGTCCTGCGGAGGGTGTCCGCGCCTTCAAGCGGGGCCTGGACGTGCTGCGCGCGGTCAACCGGTCCGGCGGCATTCGCGCCGGCGACGTCGCCCGCCAGCTCGATCTGCCGCGGCCCACGGTCTATCGCCTGCTCGAAACACTGGAGGAACTCGGCTATGTCGCGCGCAGCGCCAGCGATGACCGCTTCCGGGTGACGCGCCACGCCTTGAGCCTCGGCGACGGCTATGATCCCGGCATCGTCATCTGCCAGGCAGCCGCCTCCTATCTCGCGGAGCTGAGCCGCACCCTGGTCTGGCCGGTCGATCTGTCGACCTATGAGAACGGCGCGATGGTCATCCAGGAGACCACGCATGCGCGCAGCCCGCTCTCGATCGATCGCAGCATGATCGGCAAGCGCCTGCCGATGCTGCGAACCTCGGCCGGCCGCGCCTATCTGGCGGCCTGCCCGCCCGCGGAGCGGGACCTCATCATCAACCACCTGCGACGCATCGAGGATGCCGAGGACGTTCCTTTCCTGGCGCCCGAGCGGCTGCAGCGCATGATGAATGAAACAGCTCAGCGCGGCTACGCGATCCGCGACGAGGGCGAATTCAATCCGAAGACGTCGTCGATCGCGGTGCCGATCGTGCGCGACGACATCGTGTTCGGCTGCATCTCGATCATCTGGATCCGCTCCGCCATGACCCTGGAGGAGGCGGTTGCCCAGTATGCTGCGCCGTTGCGCGACACCGCAGCCGCCATTCCCGTCGAGCGTTAAGCGTCCGCAGGGCGGACAGTTCGTGACCGCGCCTTGAAGGTGCGAGGCGGTTGCGGATCAGATGCGGCCATGAGCAACACGGCCGAACACTCCCAGAACTTCGACGTCGTCATCGTCGGTCGCGGCCCCGTCGGCTCGACGCTCGCCAATCTGCTCGGCCTCTGCGGCATCCGCACGCTGATCCTGGAGCGCGAGGCAAAGACCTACCATCTGCCGCGCGCAGTGCATTTCGACGACGAGTGCATGCGCGTGTTCCAGACCATCAGCCTCGCCGAGGCCATCCTGCCCCACCTCACTCTAAGTCCGGGCATGCGCTTCGTCGATGCCGAGGGCCGCTTGCTGCTGGACTGGCCACGCACGCGTGAGCCGACGGCGATGGGCTGGAATCTGAGCTACCGCTTTCACCAGCCGGATCTCGAAGCCGTGCTCAACAATGGCCTCGAGCGCTGGCCTCATGTCGAGCTGCGCACGCGCTGCGATGTCTTCGCGCTGGAGCAGGACCAGGACGGCGCCCGCGTCCGCTATGAGGACCTCGCCACCGGCCGGCTCGTCGACATCTCCTGCGCCTATGTCGTCGGCTGCGATGGTGCACGTTCGCTGGTGCGCCGCTTCATCGGCTCCGGGCTGGACGATCTCGGCTTTCACGAGCGCTGGCTGGTCTGCGACGTGCTGCTCAGCGCGGAGCGGCCCGATCTCGGCGATTTCAGCGTCCAGCACTGCAATCCGCAGCGTCCCGCGACCTACATCCGCGGCACCGGCAACCGCCGGCGCTGGGAGATCACCGTTCGTCCCGACGAGGACGCGGTCGAGATCACCCAGCCGGCGCGCGTATGGGAGCTGCTGTCGCCTTGGCTCCAGCCCGCGGAGGCCGAGATCGAACGCGCCGCCGTCTACACGTTCCACTCCGCGGTCGCGCAGCAATGGCGCGGTGGACGACTGTTGCTCGCCGGCGATTCCGCGCATCAAACCCCGCCGTTCCTCGGCCAGGGCATGTGTGCCGGCATTCGCGATGTCGCCAACCTCGCCTGGAAGCTCGCCTATGTGATCGCCGGCAAGGCGGCGCCTGATCTTCTCGACACCTATCAAAGCGAGCGCGCCCCGCATGTGCGCGAGTTCATCGAGATTGCGATCCGGCTCG
Organism: Bradyrhizobium sp. HKCCYLS2038; assembly: GCF_051167655.1. Classification (NCBI taxonomy): domain Bacteria; kingdom Pseudomonadati; phylum Pseudomonadota; class Alphaproteobacteria; order Hyphomicrobiales; family Nitrobacteraceae; genus Bradyrhizobium; species Bradyrhizobium sp. HKCCYLS2038. The sequence goes on from NZ_JBNPTM010000006.1 coordinate 207,422, forward strand.
GCGGCCTCATCAACACCAAGGCAGTCGCGGCGGCGCTCGCGACCGGCACGGCCCAGGGCGACGGCCAGCTCAAGCTCGACGTGCAGAAGCCACTGCTCGGCCCGGGCCTCGCCTGCGGCGATCGCAGCCTGACGGGAAAGCTGGCCCCACAATTCCGCAGCCGTGATCACGGCCGCAGCGACGACCGCGTCGGCTATCGCTTCGCGCTGCTGTGCCGGTCGGGACGCGGTGCCGGAGTGATCGAGCAGCATCATTCTGACCTGTCGGCCGCCGACGTCGCGATCATCTGCGGCGAGGAAGCTGGCGGCCTCGATGCCTGGCTCGATCAGCACGGCTTCGACGCCGTGCTGATGCGTCCTGACCGCTACATCATGGGTGCTGTCCGCAACGGCGAAGATCCCGTGACGCTGTTGTCCGGCCTCACCTGCCTTGCGCCGCCGCCGCGCGCGGCCTGATCGTTTCTGCTTTCCTGAGAGGGTTCACGTATGAAGCTGGTTTCCTTTGTCATCGACGGTCGCGCCGGCTACGGCGCGGTGAAGGGCGACGGCGTCGTCGACCTCGGCCGGCGGCTGCCGTCGAAGAGCCTGCGCGCGCTGCTCGAAGCGGGTGCGCTCGGCGACGCCGCCAAGCTGCTCGCCGCTGAACAGGCGGATTATCCTCTCAGTGCGATCACCTTCGCGCCCGTCATTGCCGACCCCGGCAAGATCATCTGCGTCGGCCTGAACTATCGCGACCACGTTGCCGAGACCGGACGGACCGTCACCGAGAAGCCCGCGCTGTTCGCGCGCTTTCCGACCAGCCAAGTGGGACATCTGCAGCCGATCGTTCGCCCCGATGTCTCCGAACATTTCGACTACGAAGGCGAGCTTGCGCTCGTGATCGGCAAGGCCGGCCGGCATGTCCGGCGCGAGGATGCGCTCACGCACATCGCCGGCTATTCCTGCTACAATGAAGGCAGCATCCGCGATTGGCAGCGCCATACGTCGCAATTCCTGTCGGGCAAGACCTTCGACAAGTCCGGCGCCTTCGGCCCCTGGCTGGTCACCGCCGATGAAATCCCCGACCCGTCCAGGCTGACACTGCAGACCCGCCTCAATGGCGAGACCGTGCAACAGACCACCACGGACCTGCTCATCACCGACGTGCCTGATCTGATCGTGTACTGCTCGACGATCATGACCTTGCTGCCGGGCGACGTGATCGTCACGGGCACACCGGGAGGCGTCGGCTTCAAGCGCACCCCGCCGCTGTTCATGAAACCCGGCGATACGGTCGAGGTCGAGATCTCCGGCATTGGCGTGCTGCGCAATTCCGTGACGGCCGAAGCGGCGGCCTGACGTCTGCGCCTCGCGGACAACCGCGAGGCGTACCAACCAGACACGACATAACAAACAAAATCGTTGAATCCGGGGAGGATCATCATGTCGCGCCGTCTCACATCCGGCATCGCCGCGCTGCTGCTGCTTGCGGGCTCATCCGCGCAGGCCGAGATCAAGGAAAAAGCCATCCGCATCGGTGTGCTCACCGACATGACCGGCATCTTCGCAACCGCGATGGGCCCCGGCTCGGTGGAAGCAGCACGGATGGCCGCGGACGAATTCGGCGGCAAGATCAACGGCAGGCCGATCGAGATCCTGCAGGCCGACCACCAGAACAAGCCGGATATCGCGGTCTCGCTCGCCCGGCGCTGGTTCGAGCAGGACGGCGTGCAGGCGATCGCCGATGGCGGCAGCTCCGGCGCAGCGCTCGGCGTGCAGGAGCTGGTGCGCGCCAACAAGAAGGTCTTCCTGATCTCGGGGGCCGGCGCCAACCAGCTGACCGAAGAGGCGTGCGCGTCCACCTCGGTGCAATGGACGCACGACGCCTATTCGACCGCGACCGCGGTCGTCTCGGGCATCATGCAGACCAGCAAGGAGCCGTGGTTCTTCATCACCGGCGACTACGCCTTCGGCCATTCGGTCGAGGCGACCGCGCGCGCCCGCATCGCCGAGCTCGGCGGCACGGTCGCCGGCAGCGTCAAGGCGCAGCTCGGCACGCCGGATTACGGCTCGTTCCTGCTGCAGGCGCAGGCCTCCGGCGCCAAGATCCTGGCGCTCAATGTGGCCGGCGACAACGCCACCGCGATCAAGCAGGCGGAGGAGTTCGGTCTCGCGGCCCAGGGCATGAAGATCGTGCCGATGTCGTTCCAGAACGTCGACATCGAAGCCATCGGCCTCAAGGCGACGCAGGGCGATCTCATCGTCACCAGCTTCTTCGAGGATGCCTCGCCCGCCGCGCGACGCTTCTCCGATGCCTTCTACGCGCGCCGCAAGGCGATGCCGTCACAGATCCAGGCCGGCGTCTATTCGGCCGTGCGGCACTATCTGCAGGCGGTGAAGGATGCCGACAGCGATGACGGCGCAACGGTGATGGCGAAGATGAAGGCCACGCCGGTCGCCGATGCTTATGCGGACCACGGCCAGATCCGCGACGACCAGCGCATGGTGCACGACCTCTATCTGGTCCAGGTCAAGACACCGGCCGAATCGAAGGCGCCGTGGGACTTCGTCAAGCTGGTGACGAAGATCGCGCCCGATCAGGCGTTTCGTCCGCTCGACCGCAGCAAATGCAGCCTGGTCGGCAAGTGAGCACTTGAGCGAGCCAGCATGATTCCGGACTATCAGCGCGCCGTCATCATCACCGCCCCGGGCGGACCGGAGGTTCTGTCGGAGCGTCAGGACTGGCCGGTCCCGCGGCTTGGCCCCGATGACGTGCTGATCGAGGTCGCAGCCGCCGGCATCAACCGTCACGACTGCAACCAGCGCGCCGCCGGGCCCTCGCGGGAGCCCAATCCCGTCCCGGGATTGGAAGCCGCTGGACGCATCGTTGCCTGCGGCGCCAACGTTGCCCCGGGACGACTCGGGAAAGCGGTGATTGCGCTGACCGATGGCGGATCCTACGCGCAATACGTCGCCACCGACCAGCATCTTGCTCTGGATCTGCCGGACGACCTCGACTGGATCCAGGGCGCCGCGCTGCCCGAGGCGCTGTTCACGACCTGGTTCAACTTCTTCGAGCTGATGCGCATGGCGCCCGGCGAGACGGCTCTGATTCATGGTGGCAGCAGCGGCGTCGGCACGATCGCGATCCAGCTGCTGCGCGCGCTGGGTCATCCGGTCTTGGCCACGGCCGGCACCGCGGAGAAGCGCGCCGCAGCGCTCGGGCTCGGCTGCAACGCCGTGTTCGACTATGCCGATCCAGATCTCGCCGAGCAGATCCGCGCCGCGACAGGGACGCGCGGCGTCGACTGCATCCTCGACACCTCCGCAGGCGCTCACATCGTACAGGACCTTGCGGCGCTGGCCATGGGAGGACGGATCGCCCATCTCTCGGCAGGACAGGGCAAGGAACTGGCGGTGCCGCTGCGCAGCCTGATGGCGCGCCGCGCCAGCATCACCGGCGCGTTGTTGCGTTCGACGCCGCTCGACCTCAAGCGGCGGATCGCAGCCGACCTGAAGCAGCGCATCGCACCCCTGCTCGGGACAGCGATTCGGCCGCCAATCGACAGCACCTATCGCCTGTCCGAGGCAGCCGGCGCGCACGAACGCATGGAAACGAACCGACACATCGGGAAGATCGTGCTTCGCGTCCGCGAATGAGCGCCAAACGGCGTCTCTGCGGCCGCCGCGCGCGACGAGCGCCGGCCTATTGCTTCACGCCCGGGATCAGGTTCTTCAGCTTGGCCATGTCCTTGACGTTCATCTTCATGCCGCCGGGCATGACGATGTCGCCGGGCTTCTGGTCCGCCTTGCAGGCGCCGAGCCACTTGGCCTCGATGGTCATCGCGGTGTCCTTGGCCCCCGCGGCGCCGCCCTGGATCTTCGAGGTCGTCTTGACCGTGTAGGCGGAGTTGAAGTCGCCGGTGATGTCGGCATGCGAGGTCGTGCTCATGCCGCCGAAGCTGCAGACGGAATCGCTGACATAGCCGGTCGCCGTCTTCTGGATGTCCTGCTTGGAGCAGACCTGCTGCGCCATCGGCGAGGCCATGTTGTTCATGTCCTTGTCGGTGGTCTCATCGGTGCAGTGCTGCATGGTCATCTCCGGCAGCTGGCCGCCGGATCTGATCATTTTCAACTCCCACAGCCCCGCCTTGCGCACCGGAAGCTCGAGCGCGGCCGCGCTCGCCGTGACGCCCAGCATGCCGCAACAGAGGAGTCCGAGGACGAGGCGGTGACGTGTCATGATTGTGTTCCGGCTTGATGTCGATCGGCGGACCGATGACGCCGAATCATGGCGTTAGTGTAGTCAGGCCTCGATGCGGTTCAGTAAAGCGTCCGCAGCGGTCGCTGCGCCGAGCCATACGGCACCCAGCGGCAGGAGAACGACACGTAGCCGCCATAGCGCGCATCGACGGCGCGGAATTTCGCGACCTTGCCGTAGGAGGCGCAGTGGTCGACCGCCATCTGGCGCGCGTCCGCCGTCTGGGCCAGCGGATAGGCGATGATGCCGCCGGTGTCGTTGCCCTTGAACGCCGGCACCCAGTCGGCCCGGGCCGGCGCGGCGGCCATCACCGCCAAAGCGGCCGTTAAGCCGGCCATCACACCAGCCATCTTCACGAATCGGGTGTTCGCGATCCCGACCTTCAGCATCCGCATTGGAGTCTCCTTAGCGCTGGCGCCATCCTAAAGGTCCTGTCCCGTCAAGAAAAGAACACCGGCCCCGGGTTAACAGGACTAATCGTGGAGTGTTGCCGCGTTGCACTTGACCTCCTGTGGCCGCCGCGGCACGGTCCATGTTCCCGGATCAGACCTTGCGGACGGCCCATGCGCGACTTCAGCACCCCTATCAAGACGCTCGGCGCTGCTTGCGGCGCGCTGCTCGCGGCTCTCGTCGCCACTGCGCCGGCCCACGCCGCCAACCCGCTGGAAATGAACTTCTGGCTGTCGGGTCCGAAATATGAGGGCCGCGTCGCGCCCTGCGAGGCGGCCGTCCCGACCATCGTGTCGCGCTTCCAGGAGAAGGAGAGCACCTTCTGGAATTCGTCGCTGACGATCACCGGCATCGCCAATGTCCGCGAGATCGCCTTCCGGCCCTGGCAGTCCGACAACATCCCGCGCCGCTACTGCACCGGCAGCGTCATGGTCAGCGACGGCAAGGTCCGCACCGTCAACTACTCCATCATCGAGGATGGCGGCTTCGCCGGCTACGATCAGGGTGTCGAGTTCTGCGTGGTCGGGCTCGACCGCAACTGGGCCTTCAATCCGGCGTGCCGCGCCGCCAAGCCCTGATTCGGCCGTCACACGGCGAATTTCTGAGCTTCGGTTATCGGCTGCCTCCGGGCAGCCGTTTTTGTTCTTGTAATGTTCCGGCCGACTGCTAAGTTCCTGGTATTGTCCGGGGAGTTTGCCATGTTCGATTGCCTGCGCCGACCTGCCGCCATTGTCACCGCGATCGCCGGTTTCGCCCTGCTGCTGTGCGCGCCCGCGGGAGCGCAGGACCGCCGCCAGAACGCGCCGGGCGCGTTCGACTTCTACGTCCTGTCACTGTCCTGGTCGCCGTCCTTCTGCGCCGAGGCCGAGGAGCGCGGTGGCCGCGGCCGTGGCTCGCAGCAGTGCAGCGGCCGACCCTACTCTTTCGTCGTGCATGGGCTGTGGCCGCAATATGAAAACGGCTATCCCGAATATTGCGAGCAGCCGTCGCCGCGCCTGCCGCGCAACATCATGACCTCGATGCTCGACCTGATGCCGGCGCCGGGGCTGATCTACAACGAGTGGGACAAGCACGGCACCTGCTCGGGCCTGTCGGCAAAGGCCTATTTCGAGGCCATCCGCAAGGCCCGCGCCGTGGTCAAGATTCCTCCGGAGTTCTTCGATCCGTCGCAGGCCAAGACCGCGTCGCCGACCGCCATCGAGGAGGCCTTCATCAAGGTCAACCCCAAGCTGACGACATCGGCCATCGCCGTCACCTGCAACCGCACCCGGCTGAGCGAGGTGCGGATCTGCCTGTCGAAGGACCTCGAGTTCCGCAGCTGCGACGAGGTCGATCGCCAGGCCTGCCGGCGTGACGAGATCAACATGCCGCCGGTGCGCGGCGGCTAGCGCCTCGGGCCGGCGGGCCCGCGCGCGACCGCACGAATGGGTACCCTTTTGTCGCGGAACGGCGTAACCCCTGCGGCATGAACTACCGACACGCCTTTCACGCCGGCGGCTTCGCCGACGTCATCAAGCACATCGTGCTGACGCGCATCCTGGTCTACCTGCAGGACAAGCCGGCGGCGTTTCGCGTCATCGATACGCATGCCGGCGCCGGGCTGTACGATCTGACCGGCGACGAGGCGACCCGCAGCGGCGAGTTTCTCACCGGCATCGCGCGGCTGCTGCAGGCGCGGCTGTCGGACCAGGCCTACGCCCTGGTCGCGCCCTATCTCGACATCGTCCGGTCGTTCAACCCGACCCCCGAGCTGATCGCCTATCCCGGCTCGCCCCTGATCGCGCGGGCGCTGCTGCGGCCGCAGGATCGCATGACCCTGTGCGAGCTGGCACCTGAGCCGCGCAAGCAGCTGATCGATGTGCTGCGCCGCGATGCGCAGGCCCGCGTCGTCGATCTCGACGGCTGGGTCGCCCTGCCCGCCTTCGTGCCGCCGAACGAGCGGCGGGGCGTGGTGCTGATCGATCCGGCCTTCGAGGCGAAAGACGAGTTCGAGCGGCTCGCCGACCGGTTCGCTGCCGCTTATGCGAAGTGGCCGACCGGTATCTACGTGCTCTGGTATCCGGCCAAGAGCCGCCGTGCGACCGAGGATCTGACCGATCGCGTCGCGCATCTCGCCGCTGCAGCGAAGCCGCCGGGCAAGGTGTTGCGGGTCGAATTCAGCGTCGCACCGCAGATCGAAGGCGAGGCGCTGACCTCGACCGGGCTCTTGATCGTCAACCCGCCATGGACATTGCATGATGAGCTCAAGCTCATCCTGCAGGAACTGCAGCGGCCGCTCGGTCAGGGCGGCACTGCACGCTTCAGGCTGGACATCCCCAAAGCTTGAAGCGGGCGCGCATCGAAAAGCCGTAGTCAATCGGCGCGGAACCGTATTATTGTGTCTGACTGTAAGACTGGCTTTACGTTCCGCTTCCGCGAATGGTTGCGGCGGGGTGATCAAGGCCTAACAAGATCCGACGATCCGGCGTGGCGAGCGCTGGGCGTTAAGGTGGCCAACGCTTTCCGATTGAAGTGATGACCGGTCGGACGCTGCGCAGGGCGCGCAGTGGAGGAAGCATTGCGGGGGAGGAGTTTCCCGATGGCCATGACTGGGACAGTCAAGTTCTTCAATGGTGAGCGCGGCTACGGCTTCATCAAGCCGGACGACGGTGGACGCGACGTGTTCGTGCACATCACGGCGGTGGAGCGCGCGGGCTTGAAGGATCTGACCGAGGGACAGCGTATCAGCTTCGAGGTCGAGCCGGACAAGAAGGGCAAAGGCCCGAAGGCGGTGAACCTGGTCCTGTCGTCGTAGCGCGAGCCCGCGGAGGGCACGCGCCAGCGTGACCTGCTCCAGCGGGCGCCGCAACGTCATTCACAGATTGGTTTGGAAGCTGCCGACAGCGCAGTCGGCTCGCGTGCTCAGCCTTGGCTGATCAGCACGCGCGGCCTGCGCATGATGACGCACGCCTCCTGGTCAGCTTGCAACGTCAGCTTGTCAGGTCGGGTCGCTCGACTCGTCACGACAAAAAAATTCCGGCCGCGTGAGCGGCCGGAAGGTCGTCGTTCGACGTTTCTTCTTCCTAATTTTTGTTGCTATCAGAAGTGGAAGTTGATGCCTGCACGGATCAATCCAGACCGATAGTCGTTCTTCGCCCCCGTGATCACGAAATTGCTGCTGTCGAGATCGACATAGAGATACTCGATCTTGGCGCTCCAGTTCTGTGCCAGGCCGAACTCGGTGCCGACACCGAGCGTCCAGCCGGCCGTCGTGTGCGATTCCGACAGACCGAACGTCTCGGCGCGCAGCGAGCCGAAGGCGAGACCGCCGGTGCCGTAGAACAGAATGTTGTTGAAGGCGTAGCCGGCGCGGCCGCGCAAGGTGCCGAACCATGGGTTCGAGAACTTCCACGGCGCAAAGGTGTCGTTGGCGCCGGTGAGGTTGAAATCGCCTTCGACGCCGAACACCCACGGGCCGTTCTGCCAATTGTAGCCGGCGGTGATGCCGCCAGTGAGGCCGGACGGCTTGGTCGGGTTGTTGCCGACCGAGCCCCATTCATAGCCCAGCGTGCCGCCCAGATAAGGGCCGGCCCAGCTGTAGGCGTTGAGGGGCTGGTTCACCGTATAAGGCGCCTGGCGCCCGTAGCCGAGATCGGCGGCCTGCGCCGACCCCGATCCGAAAGCCGCTGCGCCCAAGCCCGCCGCGGCGGCAGCACCGACCAAGAACCTGTTCATCGCTCACTCCCACGCAACTCGCCGCTGCCAGCCGGACCTGCGTCGCGCGATGCCGTGCGCGGGCCGGAATGGTTACGGAACTCCGTCTTTTTTCGTGAGCATTTATCGAGAGTTTTAGGTTAAGCCGTTGTTAAGCCCGGTTAGCGATCGATTAATGTGCTTAACGAAGCGTTACCGCCCCTTGTCTGCCCTGCCCTGTGCATGGCGCCAGCGCATGCTGGCGGGACGGCGCGGCAGCGCTTAATTTGTCGGCCATGACCACCCACAGCTCCGATCCACCCAAGGCGCCAGCGCCCGCAAGCCGGCGTGGCGCCGGGGCCGACCTGCCGCCCGAGGCCATCGATACGCCTGATCTGGATCCCGCCGCTGCGGCGGACGAGGACGACGACGGCCGCCTGCCGGAGCTGACCGAGGACAGCGCGGAGACGGTCGGCGAAGGCCCGCTGGCGATCGGCCATGCCGCGATCGAGAACGCGGTGCGGCTGGCGCCGACCTCGCCCGGCGTCTACCGCATGCTCAATGCGGCGCATGACGTGCTCTATGTCGGCAAGGCCAAGAACGTCAAAAAGCGCCTGTCGTCCTATGCGCGCGCCAATGCGCCATTGCCGGCGCGCATCCTGCGCATGATCGCCGCCACCGTAACCGTCGAGATCGTCTCGACCGGTACGGAGACCGAGGCGCTCCTGCTGGAAGCAAACCTCATCAAGCAGCTCAAGCCGCGCTTCAACGTGCAGCTGCGCGACGACAAGTCGTTTCCCTACATCCTGATCACCGGCGACCATTGGGCGCCGCAGATCCTCAAGCATCGCGGCGCGCAGTCGCGGCCCGGCCGCTATTTCGGCCCGTTCGCCTCGGCCGGTGCCGTCAATCGCACCATCACGGCGCTGCAGCGCGCCTTCCTGATCCGCTCCTGCACCGATTCGTTCTTCGAGAGCCGCACCCGTCCCTGCCTGCTGCACCAGATCCGCCGCTGCGCCGGGCCGTGCACGCAGGAGATCGACTTCCCCGGCTATACCGAGCTGGTGCGCGAGGCGACCGACTTCCTGTCCGGCCGCAGCCAGGCGGTGAAGTCGCTGCTGGCGACCGAGATGGAGAAAGCCTCCGGCGAACTCGAATTCGAGACCGCCGCGGTCTATCGCGACCGTCTCGCCGCGCTGTCGGCGATCTCCTCGCAGCAGGGCATCAACCCGCGCACGGTCGAGGAGGCCGACGTGTTCGCCATCCACCAGGAGGGCGGCTATTCCTGCGTCGAGGTGTTCTTCTTCCGCACCGGCCAGAACTGGGGCAACCGCGCCTATTTTCCTCGCGCGGAGAAGAGCTACCTGCCGGAGGAGGTGCTGTCCGCCTTCATCACGCAGTTCTACGACGACAAGCCGCCGCCGAAGCTGATCCTGCTGTCGCACGAGATCGAGGAAGCCGAGCTGCTTGCCGAGGCGCTGTGCGTCAAGGCCGGCCACAAGGTCGAGGTGTCCTGCCCGAAGCGCGGCGAGAAGAAGGACCTCGTCGCGCATGCGCTGACCAATGCGCGCGAGGCACTCGGCCGCAAGCTCGCGGATACCGCGACGCAGAGCCGCCTCTTGGAGGCGATGACGACGACGCTCGGCCTGCCTCAGACCCCGAAGCGCATCGAGGTCTACGACAACAGCCACATCCAGGGCACCAACGCGGTCGGCGCGATGATCGTCGCCGGCCCCGACGGCTTCATGAAGAACCAGTACCGCAAGTTCAACATCAAGTCGGAAGGGCTGACGCCCGGCGACGACTACGCGATGATGAAGGAGGTGCTGCAGCGCCGCTTCAAGCGGCTGGTCGCGCCGTCGGAAAAGGATCTCGCGCGCGCGGCCAAGGAGGACGACGTGCCGCAATGGCCCGACCTCGTCATCATCGATGGCGGCCGCGGCCAGCTCAACGCCGTCCGCGAGATCTTCACCGAGCTCGGCGTCACCAAGGTGGCGCTGATGTCGGTCGCCAAGGGGCCGGACCGCGACGCCGGCCGCGAGACGCTGTTCATTCCCGAGCGCGAAGCGATCAAGCTCGAGCCGCGCGATCCCGTGCTGTATTTCATCCAGCGCCTGCGCGACGAGGCGCACCGCTTCGTCATCGGCTCGCACCGCAAGCTGCGCAAGAAGGACATCCGCGAAGCCGGCCTGCAGGAGATCCCCGGCATCGGCCCGTCACGCAAGCGCGCGCTGCTGCACCATTTCGGCACCCTGAAGGAAATCGAGCGCGCCTCGATCGCCGATCTCGGCAAGGTGCCCGGCGTCAGCGCCGAGAGCGCCCGGAAGATCTTCGAGTACTTCCACAGCAACGCGGGTTGAGGGGGACCGGGCGACCAACTGGCTTCCCGGGTACAGCTTGGGCCCTGCTCTCTCCACGCTGTCATTCCGGGGCGCGCGCAGCGCGAGCCCGGAATCCATACCCCCAGGCAGGCGTGGGGACGGGACAGGCCGTGGCATCATCGCGCATGATCACTGATGGTGGTGGTTATGGATTCCGGGCTCGCCCTTCGGGCGCCCCGGAATGACGGAGAGAGTTTCGCGTGAACGGCGGGCCAGCCCCTGGCGGAAGCTTGGTGCTCAAAATTTATTTTACCCGGACATAAATATCAGATATGAACCCGGGTGAAATTCAGGAGCCTCCCATGACCCCCGATCAGCGCAAGGCGGCCGTCGCCGCCTACAAGGAGCGCAAGACGCCGGCCGGCATCTACGCCGTGACCTGCGCGGCCACTGGCGCGCGCTGGATCGGCTCAGCTGGTGACCTCGACAAGATCCAGAACCGCCTCTGGTTCACCCTGCGCCAGGGCGGCCACCGCCGCGGCGGGCTGCAGGCGGCCTGGACGGCTCATGGCGAGGACGCGTTCAGCCTGGAGGTCATCGAGACCTTCGATGAGGAGGCGCTGGCCTATGTCCGCGACCGCCTGTTCGCGGAGCGCCAGGCGCATTGGTGCGCGGTCCACAACGCGGAGGCGATCTGACCCCTTCGCGCGACCGTGCTTCGTGCATCTGTCATTGCGTCGCAATATGGTCAGCCGCCCATGCAGCGCCGCCGGCCGATCTCGGCACTGGCGCGAGCACGTATCGTTGCTTAAGGAAGCGTTAGCGCTCGTCTTGCTCCCGGCAGGAGAGTTCCCATCTGCGCAAAGACTTCGTTGCGAACAGCGTCATATCTGCGTCATCCTGCCCAGGCTGATCGGCTCGGAGGTTGACGTTCGAACGGCGGCAGTATTGGTACACCGGATGAATATTGCGACCACACGCGTGCCCAGCAAGACGTCGACGTCCCTGCCGAACATCCTGACCTATACGCGCATCGCCGCGATACCGGTCGTGGTCGGCTGCATCTACGCGCAGTCCATCATGGACTATCCGCTGTGGCTGCGCTGGGTCGCAGTGGCCGTGTTCATTGCCGCCGGCGTCACCGATTACCTCGACGGCTACTACGCCCGCATCTGGAACCAGCAATCGGCATTCGGCCGCATGCTCGACCCGATCGCCGACAAGCTGCTGGTCGCCTCCTGCCTGCTGATGCTGGCCGCCGACAACAGCATCCATGGCTGGACCTTGTGGGCGGCGATCGTGATCCTGTGCCGCGAGATCCTGGTCTCGGGCCTGCGCGAATATCTCGCCGCACTCCGCGTCAGCGTGCCCGTCAGCAAGGTCGCCAAATGGAAGACTACGATGCAGCTGATCGCGATCGGCTTCCTGCTCGCCGGCGAGGCTGGTGACCAGTTGGTTCCGGTGGTGACGATGACCGGCATCGTGCTGCTGTGGGCCTCGGCGATCTTCACGATCTACACCGGCTACGATTATTTCCGCCTCGGCATCCACCACCTGATTGCGGAAGACGAGCGATGAGGGTGAAGTATTTCGCCTGGGTGCGCGAGCGCATCGGCAAGGCCGAGGAGACGGTCGAGCCGCCCGAGAGCGTGCGCACCGTGGGCGAGTTGATCGCCTGGCTGACCGAGCGCGGCGAGGGCTACGCCTATGCGTTCGAGAAGCCGAAGGTGATCCGCGCCGCGATCGACCAGTCCCACGTGCAGGCGGATGCCGCCATCGCCGGCGCCCGCGAGATTGCGTTCTTCCCGCCGATGACCGGCGGCTGAAGCGACAGAAGACATCCATGACCGCGATCGTCACCGTCCGCGTGCAGCGCGAGGATTTCGACACCGCCGCCGAGATCGCGGCGCTCAGCCATGGCCGCAGCGACATCGGCGCCGTCGTCAGCTTCTCCGGCCTGTGCCGCGGCAACGATCGGGACACGCCGATCTCAGCCCTGACGCTCGAGCATTATCCGGGCATGGCGGAAGCCGAGATCATGCGCCATGCCGAGCAGGCGATGGCGCGCTGGCCGCTGCAGGGGCTCACCGTGATCCACCGCTTCGGCCGCATCACGCCCGGCGAGAACATCGTGCTCGTCGTCACAGCATCGAGCCACCGAAAGGCAGCGTTCGAGGCGGCCGAATTCCTGATGGACTATCTCAAGACCAACGCGCCGTTCTGGAAGCGCGAGGAAACCGACGACGGCGGCAGCTGGGTCGAGGCCAAGAGCCACGACGATGCCGCCGCGGCGCGCTGGACAAAGTGATGACGAAGAAAGCGAAGGCGGCAGCGCCGCGCAAGGCGCCCCCGCCGAAGCTGCCGAAGGTCAATGCCGGCGAACTTCTCACCCTGCTCGACTACCTGCGCTACGCGGTGAGCCGATTCCAGGATGCCGAGCTGGTGTTCGCGCACGGCACCACCGATCCGGTCTCGGAGGCCGCCTTCCTGATCGGCGAAGCCTTGCATCTGCGCCCCGACCAGTTTGAGAGCTTCGTCACGGCCCGGGTCACCGCCGCCGAGGGCAGGCAGATCCTCGACCTGATCACGGCCCGAATCACCACGCGCAAGCCGGCGGCCTATCTGGTCAACAAGGTCTACATGCGCGGCCTGCCGTTCTATGTCGACGAGCGCGTCATCGTGCCGCGGTCGTTCATCGGCGAACTCCTGGAGACGCATTTCGGCGGCGCCGAGGCCGACGGCACCTCGCTCATCGACGATCCCCTCGCGGTCGACAGCGTGCTCGACCTCTGCACCGGCTCGGGGTGCCTCGCGATCCTGGCCAGCCGCCACTTTCCCAACGCCGTGATCGATGCCGTCGACATCTCCAAGGACGCGCTCGCGGTCGCCGCGAAGAACGTCGCCGACTACGACCTCGCCGAGCGCCTTTCGCTGCACCGCGGCGACCTGTTCGCGCCGCTCAGCCAGCGCCGCTATGACCTGATCATCACCAATCCACCTTACGTCGATGCCGAGGGCATGGCGGCGCTGCCCAGGGAATGCCGTGCCGAGCCCGCGCTCGCCTTCGACGGCGGCGACGACGGGCTCGACATCATCCACCGCATCCTCAGCCAGGCCCGCGACCATCTGACCGCCGAGGGCGGCCTGCTGTGCGAGGTCGGCCGCGACCGGCCGCAGATCGAAGCCGCCTATCCGGACCTGCCGCTGCTGTGGCTCGACACCGAGGATTCCGAGGGCGAGGTGTTCTGGATCACCGCGCGCGATCTGGTCTGAGGCACGCCCGTCCGACTCGCGCTGACGCGAAATGACGCAGCGACTTCCAATATGCGGCACAATCTGCTGCCGCTGTGCAGAAACCGCTCACCAGGGCAGCGGGAACGCTGGGACCTTTGACGTTTCCGTCCGTCCGCGAAACTGATAGCTTGCCGCCGGCCCGGATCATCGGCTGACGACGTCGGCGCGCGCATTCAGGCCCCTCAGGCACGATCCGTTCGGCGAGCTGTTCTGGCAACCGGTTCGCCACTTTTCCGGATCATGCTGCCGCCGTCGCACAACCTGCCTCAACCGTCCGAGAGGTCCCCATGCTGGACAAGAGCCCCCGCCCCGCCGTCACCGTCCCCAACGATCTTGCCGCGCTTTGGATGCCGTTCACCGCGAACCGCGCGTTCAAGAAGAACCCGCGCCTGCTCGCCGGCGCGGAAGGCATGCACTACATCACCGTCGACGGCCGCAAGATCATCGACGCCGCCGCCGGCATGTGGTGCTGCAACGCCGGCCACGGCCGCAGCCAGATCGCAGAAGCCATCGGCAAGCAGGCCGCCGCGCTCGACTACGCGCCGCCGTTCCAGTTCGGCATTCCCCAGGCGTTCGAGCTCGCCAACCGCATCGCCGACCTCGCGCCCGCCGGTCTCGATCACGTGTTCTTCTGCAACTCCGGCTCGGAGGCGGCCGATACCGCGCTGAAGATGGCGCTCGCCTATCACCAGATCAACGGCCAGGGCAGCCGCACCCGCCTGATCGGCCGCGTCCGCGGCTATCACGGCGTTGGCTTCGGCGGCACCTCGGTCGGCGGCATCGTGAACAACCGCAAGCTGTTCGGTACGCTCCTGACCGGCGTCGATCACATCCCGGCGACCTATGACCGCGAGAAGCAGGCCTTCACCAAGGGCGAGCCGGAGTATGGCGCGCACTTCGCCGATGAGCTGGAGAACCTCGTTGCGCTGCATGGCGCCAACACCATCGCCGCCGTCATCGTCGAGCCGATGGCTGGCTCGACCGGCGTGATCCCGGCGCCGAAGGGCTATCTCAAGAAACTGCGCGAGATTACCCAGAAGCACGGCATCCTGCTGATCTTCGACGAGGTCATCACCGGCTTCGGCCGCCTCGGCCACGCCTTCGCCGCCGAGCGCTACGGCGTGACGCCGGACCTGCTCACCTTCGCCAAGGGCGTCACCAATGGCGCCGCGCCGATGGGCGGCGTGCTGGTGCGCGACACCATCCACGACGCCTTCATGAGCGGCCCGGAGCACCTCGTCGAGTTCACCCACGGCTACACCTACTCGGCGCATCCGATCGCCTGCGCCGCCGGCCTCGCCACGCTCGACATCTATCGCGATGAGAAGCTGTTCGAGCATGCCCGCGGCATCGAGCCTAAATTCGCCGACGCCGTGATGAGCCTGAAGGGCCTGCCCAACGTGCTCGACATCCGCACGGTGGGTCTCACGGCCGGCATCGACCTCGCGTCGCTGCCCGACGCGGTCGGCAAGCGCGGCTACTCCGCGATGGAGCACGCCTTCCACAACACCGACCTGATGCTGCGCATCGCCGGCGACACCCTGGCCCTGACCCCGCCGCTGATCATCAACGAGGACCAGATCGGCGAGATCATCGACAAGGTCGGCAAGGTCATCAAGGCCGTGGCGTAAGCCGCGCGGTCATCGAGCCTCGATGAAATGGCGGCCCTTGTGGCCGCCATTTTTGTCGACCGCATCAGACGACCGTCATGCCGGAGCCGGCTTCTTGCGAGGACCAGGCGCGCGGAGCAGCTACGATCGAGGCCGCCACAATCTGCCCTCGGCCAATGCTCAGACTTCTTCAAACAGCGGAGCATCGTAGAATGAGCGGATGTCCGCGTCCTTCAGCCTCTTGAACAATTCCTCGGAGACCAGCGGCCCCTTCGTTGGCATGTGCGGATCGACCCACATGTGCACGTCGCCGATGCGGGCCTTGTCGAAGGCGAATGTTTGGCCTGATTCCGGTTGCCACAGTCCGCCGCCGGATGTCTGAACCCATTTGGCATTGGTCTTTTCTCGGTTGACCGCATCGCGTAGCACCGTCGTGAAGAAAAAGAAGAACTGCCCAGCACTGGAGCCATCGCGCCAGACGCATTGGATAGGGAAATACTGAAGGTCCTGCTGAAGGCTCTCGACCAGATCGATGAAACGGCGGCTGACCAAGAGCATGTGAAACTGGTTGTCGAAGTCGAGCAACGTCCGCTTGCGCCCTTTCAGGCGCAACCGGGTCGGCATGTTGCGGCTAGAAACCCGCGCGCCGCCGCCAAAGCATCTCCGGGGAGGAAAGTGCTCCAGCGCATCCGGCACGGGCTCTTCGAAGGCGACCTGGTCGACGTCGCCATCGAGCGCATCGGAGCCGTAATTGTACATCCACGGATTCTTCGGCAGCAGAAACCGAGCCATCGTCGCGCGACCTTCCCCGTCCCATAGGCGCCGGCGATCTTTCCAGCTGAACATTACTTTTTCATCTCCCGACGTCCTTGGAAAAGGTCGCCATCCAGCGACGCTGGCCAGCCCCGCGAGCGGAGTCGTCAGCGCGACGTCGCCAGCTCCTGCAACCACAGCCCAGGTCGCCCCGGAACCTTCGCAAATCCTCCACGTTCATCTCGCGGGCCGGCGGTTCGCGCGCGGCGGATGACCTTTGGAGGACGCACATGCTTGCACCGCCGGGAGAGCTGTTGCGGCTGGGGCTCGAGCAGAGGCTGAACCGCGTCAGGCGCGCCACGCAAGCCTACATGCGCGACCGCGCGCGGCAGGCCACGGGCACGGTGACGTCCTATGCCGTGGCAGCTGGCCTGTTCGCGACGGCGGGCATTTTCCTGATCGCGGCCTGCATCGTCGGACTGACGGCGCTGTTCCGCTGGGTGGAGATGACCTACGGCCTGTTCACCGCGTTCGCCGTCGTCGGCGGCATCCTGGTTGCAGTGGCGGTGATCTGCGCCGTAGCCGCGGCGATGAAGCTGCGCAGTCCGACGCCGCACTATCCCTCGCTCGGCAGCCGGCTACGCGTGGCGATCGCCGCGCCGGTGGCGCGGGAACCCGATGCCGATCACATCGATCCCGACACGATCCCTCTCGCGCCGACGGCGGCAACGTCACACAACAATGGCGGACTTGGTCGCGTCAATGTCCCGGTCGGCGTGGCCGTCGCCGCCCTCCTGCTCGGGGTCGCAGCGCTGCGCCGGCGTCACCGCCGCGACGCCGAGGCGTAAAGCCGGCCTGACAGCGGTGCCTCGGTTCGACGCGCATCGAACCGTGACATCAAGGTCTCAGCGTACAGCCGTTCGCAGGCCCATGCCTGACATCCGGTGCGTGCTGATCAGCTCGCGCCTGCCCTCCACGATCGTCCGCGCATCCTTCATGTCCAAACGTGTCTAACGCGCGAGACCCATCCGTTGTTCTACGGGATCGATACAGTACGATGACACTCCGCCTGTCCGCATGAAATTGCGTAAATGACACGCGGCAGGGAATTCGTCGGCCTGTCCCGGTATTTGAATCCTGCCGACTATCCTCGCGAATCAACAGAAGTGCTAAGGTTGCGTTGGTTGGGAGCGTCGCGCCGCATGATTCGTATTTCCACGATTTTCATCGCCATCTGCATGGTTCTGGTCGCAGCGTCGCTCGGCCTGATCCTGTATTCGATGGCCGGTATCAGTGGCTCGGAATCTGCGATCGTTGCGCTGGCCGCCCTCACCTTCCTCATCCTCTACAACGCCGTCTCGATGCGGCTGCGCGACCGCTCCGACGTCGGCAGCCAGATCGCCGATCTGTCGCGCGGCACTGCGGATCTCGCGCGCCAGGTCGCCGAATTCGGTCGCAGGTTGTCCGCCATCGAAGGCCGCGTGGTCTCGTCCAACTCGGTCAGCGCCGACCGCCTGCAGGGCGTCATCGGCGAGATCAACGAGCTCGGTGGATTGATGAAGCAACTCGCCGTGACGGTGGCGCAGCATGAGGATCTGATCGCGGCGATCCCCTCCCAGCCCGTCGCGGCCGCGGCTGTCGAGCCCGCACGCCCGGCGCAGGCGCCCGTGGCGCCGATCGCGCTGCCGGAGATCAAGGCTGCGGCGCCGCAGGTCCCGGACATCAAGGTCCCCGAACCGAGGCCCGCTCCGGCGCCGACGACCAGCGCCGCCATCGCCCCCGGGCCGACGATGTCCATGAGCCCCGCTTTGCCGCCCATCGGTCAGGCGGGTGCCGGGGCGTCGAATGCGGGCTTCTCTCCGGCGCCGGTCACCACGGCCTCGGCGCCCGCTGCCGCCCCGGCGGTTCCGCGCAGCCAGCCGCAGATCCTGGCCGCAGTGAAGGGCGCGATCGAGGAGAACCGCCTCGACATCTACCTGCAGCCGCTGGTGACGCTGCCGCAACGCAAGGTGCGGTTCTACGAGGCGGTGACCCGGCTGCGTGACGACCGCGACCAGGTGCTCGCGGCCGAGGACTTCATCGGCACGGCCGAGGCCGCCGGCCTGGTCGGGCGTATCGACCACATGGTGATGCTCCGCTGCGTGCAGGTGCTGCGCCGGCTGATGGTGCGCAACAAGGAGGTCGGGATCTTCTGCAACGTCTCGGCCGCGACCTTGAGCAGCCCGTCGAACTTCTCGCACTGCCTGGACTTCCTCGAGGCCAACCGCGCGCTCGCGCCTTCGTTCGTGCTTGAGTTCAAGCAGGCGACCCTGCGCGGCCTCGGGCCGACCGAGACGGAGCATCTCGCCGCACTGGCCCAGCGCGGCTACCGCTTCTCGATCGATCACGTCACCGACCTTAGGTTCGAGCCGCGCGAGCTCGCCGACCGCGGCGTCCGCTTCATCAAGGTGCCCGCCGCGCTGCTGCTCGATCCCCGGCAGGGCTCGGTCTCCGACATCCATCCAACCGACCTGTCCGACCTGCTCGGCCGCTTCGGCATCGACCTGATCGCTGAGCGCATCGAGGGCGAGCGCAGCGTCATCGACCTGCTCGATTACGACGTCCGCTTCGGCCAGGGCTTCCTGTTCGCCCCGCCGCGGCCATTGCGGCCCGAGGGCTCATCTGCTACCGGCGTGGCCGCCGCGGCCTCGCCCGGAGGCGGGCAGGACATCAAAATTCAGGATCCCAATGCCGCCGGCCCCCATGCATCCGACGCCTCCTCCGCCAGCGCACCGCGCAGCGTCGGCAACGCCGCGCTGGCCCGCCGTGTCGCCGGGCCGGCCTGATCCGCGACGCCTGTCATGACGGCACTGCACTTCGAAGAGCGGCTGCGCGATCTCGTCGGCCGCAAGCAGGTCGTGCTGAGCGACATCTGGGGCGTGGTCCATAACGGGCTGGAATCCTTCCCCGAGGCCTGCGAGGCCTTGCACCGGTTTCGAAGCCAGGGCGGTACGGTCATCCTGATCACCAACGCGCCACGGCCGGCGGATTCGGTGCAGCGGCAATTGCGCAAGCTCGGCGTGCCGGACGAGGTCTACAGCGCCATCGTCTCCTCCGGCGACCTGACCCGCCACTACGTCGCCGACCATCCCGGCAGCAAGGTGTTCTGGCTCGGCCCCGAGCGCGACAATTCGATCTATCGCGGCCTCGACGTCACGCTGTCGCCGCTGGAGGACGCGTCCTACATCATCTGCACCGGCCTCTATGACGACGAGACCGAGACGGCCGAGGACTACCGGCCGATGCTGCTGCAGGCGCTGGCGCGCAAGCTGCCGCTGATCTGCGCCAATCCGGACATCGTGGTCGAACGCGGCGACCGGCTGATCTACTGCGCCGGCGCCATCGCCGAGCTGTATCGCGAGCTCGGTGGCGAGGTGATCTTCTACGGCAAGCCGCATCGGCCGATCTACGAACGGGCGATGGCGCTCGCCGAGCAGCATGCGGGCCGTGCGGTCACCCGCGACCAGGTGCTGGCAATCGGGGATTCCGTCCGCACCGATCTCGCCGGCGCGCACGGCTTCGGCATCGACTGCCTGTTCGTCACCCGCGGCATCCATTCCGAGGAATTCGCCGGCGTCGACCAGCTCGATCCGGCCTCGGTGAAGGAGCTGTTCGGCCATCCACCACGCGCGCTGATGCGCGAATTGAAGTGGTGACGCAGCCCTGAAATGAAAACGCCCGGCGATGCCGGGCGTATTTTTTCGAGCGGCGATGTGCAGCCGATCAGGCCGTCGCCATGTCCGGGAACACCGCGTCGATCTTGGTCTTCAAGGTCGCGGCGTTGAACGGCTTGACGATGTAATTGTTCACGCCGGCCTTCTTGGCCGCGATCACGTTCTCGGTCTTGGACTCCGCCGTGATCATGATGAACGGCGTGGTCGCCAGGTTCGGATCGGCGCGGACCTCGCGCAGCAGGTCGTAGCCGGTCATCGGCTCCATGTTCCAATCGGAGATCACGAGGCCGTACTTCTTGGCGCGCATCTTGTTGAGCGCCATCGAGCCGTCGCTCGCATCGTCGATGTGCTCGAAGCCGATCTGCTTCAGAAGATTCCTGATGATTCGGATCATGGTGCTGTAATCGTCGACGACCAGCACCGACATCGTCAAATCAACCGCCATCTTGACTCCCCCACACGCGAACACGACGCGCAGACTGTTACCCAAAACGCTCTTTTCGGCTCAGGTCGGAACGACCTCCGCCATCCGCGTCCAGAAGTAGCATCAGCCGTTAAACAGCGCGTTAACTGCGCTGCGGCCGCATGTCGCTATTGCTGCGCTGCATGCGGCGGGTCCCCCTTTGTCTTGACTTCACGGGGCCGGCCGCACACGGTCAGGGGCAACATGGGCCGGTTGCCGGCCTTGAGAAATCTGCGAGATATTTCCGTAACATGCCTGCTTTCACCGTGATCCGCGATTCCACCCCGCCGTCGGACATCCTGAAGGGCGCGGTGGTCGCGATGGGCAATTTCGACGGCGTCCATCTCGGCCACCGGGCCGTGATCGAGGCGGCCATCGAGATGGGCCGGGCCCATGGCCGGCCGGCGCTGGCGCTGACCTTCGAGCCGCATCCGCGGCGCTTCTTCAGCCCTAATACGCCGCAGTTCCGGCTGACCGACGAGACCGCCAAGCTGCGGCTGCTGGCGGGAACCGGGCTCGCCGGCGCCGTCGTCATGACCTTCGACAAGGGCCGCGCCCAGACCTCGGCGCAGGACTTCATTCACCACGATCTGATCGGCCGGCTCGGCGTGTCCGGGATCGCCGTCGGCTACGACTTCCATTTCGGCAAGGGCCGGGTCGGCTCGCCCAGCCTGCTCGCCAACGAGGCGCCCAAGCTCGGCATCGAGGTCGATGTCCAGGCCCATGTCGACATCGACGAGCGGCCGGTGTCCTCGACCGCGATCCGGATGGCGCTGGCCGAGGGCCAGGTCGCGGAAGCCACCGCCATGCTCGGCGGCCCCTGGTTCGTGACCTCGGAGGTCATCCACGGCGAGAAGCGCGGCCGCGACCTCGGCTACCCCACCGCCAACATGCGGCTCGACCGCGATTGCGGGCTGCGCCACGGCATCTATGCCGTCCGGGTCGGCCGCGGCCGCGGGGCGAACCGGGTGCTGATCGACGGCGTCGCCAATTTCGGCCGCCGCCCGACTTTCGACAACGGCGCGCCGCTGCTGGAGAGCTTCCTATTCGATTTCAAGGACAGCCTCTATGGCGAGGTCCTGGACGTCGCCTTCATCGGCTTCATCCGCGAGGAGGCCAAATTCACCTCGATCGAGGCCCTGATCCGGCAGATGGACGACGACAGCGCCCAGGCCCGGGCCCTGCTCGCCGCCGATCCGGGCCTCTTCCCCCGGCTCGGCGAGATCCGCTAGTCCGGGCGACCGCAGGATGACTTTGCGATTCCGCAGGCCCCCTGCTATGAGGGAGCCCCATGTTGATACGGCGCACCATCGGCATTAGCGGCCCGGCTTCCGCCTGAGCTTTTCGAGCTCGGCGCAAGACCGGGATGTCTCTGCTCGTTCCGCCGCCCGCGATTCCAATCGCGCCCCCGCGCCCTCTTTAGCTCAGCAAGCCAGATCACGATGTCCGAGAAGCCGCAAAAGTCCGACGCCCAAAAAGCCGACGCCAACGACTATTCGAAAACCCTGTACCTGCCGCAGACGGACTTCCCGATGCGCGCCGGCCTGCCGCAGCGCGAGCCGGAGCTCCTGAAGTACTGGAACGACATCGATCTCTACGGCAAGCTGCGCGAGACCGCGAAGGACAGGCCGAAATTCGTCCTGCATGACGGCCCGCCTTACGCCAACGGCAACATCCATATCGGGCACGCGCTGAACAAGATCCTCAAGGACGTCGTGACCAAGAGCCAGCAGATGCTCGGCCACGACTCCAACTACGTGCCGGGCTGGGACTGCCACGGCCTGCCGATCGAGTGGAAGATCGAGGAGGAGAACTATCGCAAGAAGGGCAAGACCAAGCCCGACTTCCGCGATTCCGCCGCCATGGTCGCGTTCCGCCGGGAATGTCGCGCCTATGCCGAGCACTGGCTCAACGTGCAGCGCGAGGAGTTCAAGCGGCTCGGCGTGATCGGCGATTGGGACCATCCCTACGCCACCATGACCTATCCGGCGGAAGCGCAGATCGCCCGCGAGCTGATGAAGTTCGCCGCCAACGGCACGCTGTATCGCGGCTCCAAGCCCGTGATGTGGAGCGTGGTCGAGAAGACCGCGCTGGCCGAGGCCGAGGTCGAGTACGAGGACTATCAGTCCGACACGGTGTGGGTGAAGTTTCCGGTGACCTCGCCGGCGCATGGCGCGCTCGCGGGCGCTGCGGTCGTGATCTGGACCACCACGCCCTGGACCCTTCCCGGCAACCGCGCCATCTCGTTCTCGCCGAAGATCGCCTACGGCCTCTATGAAGTCACCGACGCACCGGCCGACAACTGGGCCAAGACCGGCGACAAGCTGATCCTGGCCGAAGCGCTCGCCGACAGCGTGTTCAAGCAGGCGCGCGTGACGAGCTACAACAAGCTGCGCGACATCCCCGGCGACACGCTGGATGCGGTCGAATGCGCGCACCCATTCAAGGGTCTCGCCGGCGGCTACACTTTCGTCGTGCCGCTGCTATCCGGCGACCACGTCACCGACGACACCGGCACCGGCTTCGTGCACACCGCGCCCGGCCACGGCCGCGAGGACTTCGACGTCTGGATGGCCAATGCGCGCGAGCTCGACGGCAGGGGCATCGCGACCACGATCCCCTACACCGTCGACGAGAACGGCGCGCTGACCGATCACGCCCCGGGCTTCACCGGCAAGCGCGTCATCAACGACAAGGGCGAGAAGGGCGACGCCAACGAGGCCGTCATCAAGGCGCTGACCGACGCAGGCCAGTTGCTCGCGCGCGGCCGGCTGAAGCATCAATACCCGCATTCCTGGCGCTCCAAGAAGCCGGTGATCTTCCGCAACACGCCGCAATGGTTCATCGCGATGGACAAGGACATCGCGGACGATGGGAAAGCCAAGTCCGGCGACACCTTGCGCGCCCGCGCGCTGCGCGCGATCTCCGTCACGCAATGGGTGCCGGCCGCCGGCCAGAACCGCATCAACGGCATGATCGCCAATCGTCCCGACTGGGTGATCTCGCGCCAGCGCGCCTGGGGCGTGCCGATCGCCGTGTTCGTGCGTGAGAAGGGCGACGGCTCCGCCGAGATCCTGCACGACGAGACCGTCAACACCCGCATCGCGGATGCCTTCGCCAAGGAGGGCGCCGACGCCTGGTACGCCGACGGTGCGCGCGAACGTTTCCTCGGCCCCAAGGCCAACGAGGATTGGAAGAAGGTCGACGACATCTGCGACGTTTGGTTCGACTCCGGCTCGACCCATGCGTTCGTGCTCGAGGACCCCGTGCACTTCCCCGGCCTCGCCGGCATCAAGCGCAAGGTCGACGGCGGCCGGGATACGGTGATGTATCTCGAAGGTTCGGACCAACATCGCGGCTGGTTCCACTCGTCGCTGCTGGAGAGCTGCGGCACGCGCGGCCGCGCGCCGTATGACGTCGTGCTGACGCACGGCTTTACGCTCGACGAGAACGGCCGCAAGATGTCGAAGTCGCTCGGCAACACCGTCGAGCCGCAGAAGGTCATCAAGGACTCCGGCGCCGATATCCTGCGCCTGTGGGTGTGCGCCACCGACTACGCCGACGACCAGCGCATCGGCCCGGAGATCCTGAAGAACACCATCGAGACCTATCGCAAGCTGCGCAACACCATCCGCTGGATGCTCGGCTCGCTCGGCCACTACAAGCGCAGCGAGGCGGTCGCCTTTGCCGACATGCCGGAGCTCGAGCGGCTGATGCTGCACAAGCTGTCGCAGCAGGCCGAAGTGATCCGCCGCGCCTACGCCACGTTCGACTACAAGACGGTGATCTCCTCGCTTGCGGCGTTCATGAACACCGAGCTATCGGCGTTCTATGTCGACGTCCGCAAGGACACGCTGTATTGCGACCCGCCGTCCTCGGTGACGCGCAAGGCGGCGTTGACCGCGATCGACCTGATCTGCGATGCGATCCTGAAATGGCTGGCGCCGGTGCTGTCCTTCACCACGGACGAGGCCTGGCGGATGTATCGCCCGGACGCCGAGCCGTCAGTGCATCTGACGCTGTTCCCGGATGCGATGGACGACTATCGCGACGACGCGCTCGCGGCGAAATGGGAGACCATCCGGAATGTCCGCCGGGTCGTCACCGGCGCGCTGGAGCTGGCGCGTGCCGCCAAGACCATCGGCTCCTCGCTCGAGGCCTCGCCGGTCATCTATGTCGCCGACCGTGCCCTGCTCGGCACGCTGTTCGACACGGATCTCGCCGAGGTCTGCATCACCTCGAACTACGAGGTCCGCGAGGGCGACGCGCCGGCGGAGGCGTTCCGGCTCGATGCGGTGCCGGGTGTCGCGGTGGTCGTGGAAAAGGCCGTCGGCCGGAAGTGCGCCCGCTCCTGGAAGATCCTGGAGAGCGTCGGCGAGGACGCCGAATACCCAGACGTGTCCCCGCGCGACGCGCTGGCGCTGCGCGAATGGAAGGCGCTGGGGGTGGGAGTGTGATGCGCGATCGCGCCACACTCAAAAATGTCGTCCCGGCGAACGCCGGGACCCATAGCCCCGGCCTTGGTGGTGACGAAGAAAGATGACCCAGACCTTCTCCGCCAACACGCATCACGCGGTATGGGTCCCGGCGTTCGCCGGGACGACAGCTGTGTTTAACGCCGGCCTCCCGGCATGATCGCCTCTTTGCAATGACCCCCCGCCTCCGCCTCGGCCTCGTCGCCGGTCTCGTCACGCTGGTGCTCGACCAGGCCTCCAAGCTGTGGCTGCTGTTCGGCTTCGACCTGCCCAACCGCGGCACGGTCAAGGTCACGCCGTTCTTCGACCTCGTGCTCGCCTGGAACATCGGCATCAGCTTCGGCTGGCTGCAGAACGACAGCCCGCTGGCACAATATGGGCTGATGGCGGTGAAGGTCGTGGCGGTGGTGGCGCTGGCGATCTGGATGATCAGGTCGGAGACCAAGCTGGCGACGGCGGCGCTCGGCCTGATCATCGGCGGCGCCATCGGCAACGGCATCGACCGGCTGGCCTATGGCGCGGTGGTCGACTTCGCGCTGTTCCACATCGAGGTCGGCGGCACCGTCTACAACTGGTACATCTTTAACCTGGCCGACGTGGCGATCGTTGCCGGGGTGGCGGGCCTGCTGTATGACTCCTTCTTCGGCAGCCATGCCGCAAAAGCGCCCTGATCGGGGTCGATACGGGCCTTTGTCGATCTACGGCCAAGAGCCTGAGGTTGTTCACGTTTTGGCGATCGGCGCCAAGCCCCCGACGGCGCGCTGCGCGCGGGCCTGAAATCGGTGGGATCGAAAGCCGCCGATCGGAACACGAGCACTGGACGAGCGAGGACAGGAAAGCCATGCGCAAGACCGATGTCAGCGGCCGGATCGTGACCCACACCGCCCTCCGAACCCTGCGGCTGTCCGCCGTCGCGCTCGGCATCGGCCTGATCATGGCGGGCGGCGTCGCCCGTGCCGAGGACGGCGAAGAGGACGACAAGACCTTCGAAGAGAAGATCATCGACAATCTGATGCGCGGCCTCGGCGGCACCAACATGGAGACGCCGACCATCAATTACCGCGAGCGCTCGCCGCTGGTCGTGCCGCCGAAGCTTGATCTGCCGCCGCCGGCGGGCACCGAAAAGGCCGAGGCACCGAACTGGCCGAGGGATCCCGACGAGCAGCAGCGCCGCGCCGCCGCTGCCGCGCGCAAGAAGGAAAACAAGGACCCGGTCGCGGCGTCGCGGCTGCTGACCCCGGCCGAACTCAAGGCGGGCCGGGTCGCGTCTTCAAAGACGATCGACACGAAGCAGCCGGGCGTCACCCCCAACAACCCGACGCTCAGCCCGTCCCAGCTCGGATTCAAGGGGACCCTGTTCGGCCTGTTCAAGGGCGGCAACGACAAGGAAGTCGCCACCTTCACCAGCGAACCGCCGCGCGAGAGCCTGGTCCAGCCGCCCGCCGGCTACCAGACACCGTCGCCGAATCAGATCTATGGCACCGGCGGTACCATGCAGCCAGTGGGGGGCAAGCAGTTCGACGTTCTGACCGGCAAGGAACGGTGACGCCCGTCCGGCCGCTGTTCACCTGGATCTTCCGCTGCGGCAGCGTTAGCGGATCGGAGATCATGATCCGGAAAAGTCGGAACCGGCTGTCCGAAACCGCCATGCTCCAGCAGAAGACGAGAGCATGATGCTACTCCCTGGAGGCGCATCACGCTCTGACGTTTTGTCGCGGCACGATGCCGTCGCCGTTTTGTGACGCCGGGGTCCGTCACGCGCGGTGTAGCATGCCGCGCCCAAACCCGATCGCCCGTCCCCGGGCCCTCAGAAGGATCATGATGTCCTCGCACCGGTTCTTTTCCGTCGCTGCCGCGCTCGTCTCCCTCGTCGCGTTCACGGCCGGCGCTTCGGCGCAAACGACCTTCACCTCCGAGCCCCCGGCCAGCTTCACATTGCCCAACGGCCTGCAGGTCGTCGTGATCCAGGATCACCGCACGCCGGTCGTTACCCAGATGATCTGGTACAAGGTCGGCTCGGCCGACGAGACGCCCGGCAAATCGGGGCTGGCGCATTTCCTCGAGCATCTGATGTTCAAGGGCACCGAGAAGCACCCGGCCGGCGAGTTCTCCAAGACCGTGCTGAAGATCGGCGGCAACGAGAACGCCTTCACCTCCGTCGACTACACCGGCTACTTCCAGCGCGTGCCGCGCGACCAGCTGCCGAAGATGATGGAGTTCGAGGCCGACCGCATGACTGGCCTGGTGCTCAAGGACGAGAACGTGCTGCCCGAGCGCGACGTCGTGCTCGAAGAGTACAACATGCGCGTCGCCAACTCGCCGGAAGCTCGCCTCAACGAGCAGATCATGGCGGCGCTGTACGTCAACCATCCCTACGGCCGGCCGGTGATCGGCTGGAAGCCGGAGATCGAGAAGCTCAGCCGCGAGGACGCGCTGGCGTTCTATCGCCGCTTCTATGCGCCCAACAACGCGATCCTGGTGATCGCCGGCGACACCGACGCCAAGGAAGTGCGGCCGCTGGTCGAGCAGACCTTTGCCAAGATCCCCGCGCAGCCCGACATCGCCGGCCGCCGGCTGCGGCCGCAGGAGCCCGAGCCGGTGGCGCCGCGCACGGTTACCCTGGCCGACCCGCATGTCGAGCAGCCCTCGATGCGCCGCTCCTATCTGGTGCCCTCGGCCACGACGGCCGCGCCCGGCCAGTCGGCCGCGCTGGACGTTCTGGCGCAGCTGATGGGGAGCGGCAGCAACTCCTACCTCTACCGCGCACTCGTCATCGACAAGCCGCTCGCGATCAACGCCAGCGCGTCCTATCAGGGCACCTCGCTCGATCCGACGCAGTTCTCGATCGCGGCGTCGCCGCGGCCCGGCGTCGAGTTCGCCCAGGTCGAGGCGGTCGTCGACAGCGTCATCGCCGAGATCGCGCAGAATCCGGTGCGTGCCGAGGACCTCGAACGCGTCAAGACGCAGCTGATCGCGGAAGCGATCTACGCCCAGGACAACCAGGCCACGATGGCGCGCTGGTATGGCGGCGGGCTCACCACCGGGCTCAGCATCGAGGACATCAGGAGTTGGCCGGACCGCATCCGCGCCGTCACCGCCGAGCAGGTCCGCGCTGCCGCGCAGACCTGGCTGCAGAAGAAGCGCTCGGTCACCGGCTATCTGATCAAGGACAATGCCGCCAAGCGCGAGGAGAAGCGGTCGTGATGAACACTTTGAGCTTCGCCCGCCGTTTCGCCTGCACCCTCGCCGTCGCTGCTGCCGCGCTCACGATCGCCCCGTCCGCCCAGGCCGCAACCAAGATCCAGCGCCTGGTTTCTCCGGGCGGCATCGAGGCCTGGTTCGTGCAGGACGCGACCGTGCCCTTGATCGCGATGGAATACGCCTTCCAGGGCGGCGCCTCGCAGGATCCGCAGGGCAAGCCCGGCGTCGGCAACCTCGTCGCCGATCTGCTCGACGAGGGCTCCGGCGATCTCGACTCCAAGACCTTCCATGAGCGGCTCGATCGCCGCGCCATCGAGCTTTCCTTCCAGGTGGCGCGCGACAATTTCCGCGGCTCCTTGCGCATGCTGCGCGACAACAAGGACGAGGCGTTCGAGCTGCTGCGCACGGCGCTGACCTCGCCGCATTTCGACAGCGCCGACGTCGAGCGCATCAAGTCGCAGGTGCTGTCCGGCCTGCGCCGCGAGACGACCAATCCGAGCTCGCTGGCGGGCCGCAAGTTCCTCGAGCTCGCCTTCCCCAACCATCCCTATGGCCGTCCCGCCAACGGCACGCTCGACAGTGTGCCGAGCATCACGATCGACGACCTCAAGGAGTACACGAAGCGCATCCTTGCCAAGGACACGCTGAAGGTCGCCGTCGTCGGCGACGTCGATCCGGCGACGCTCGGCAAGCTGCTCGACCAGACGTTTGGCAGCCTGCCGGCCAAGGCTCAGCTGACGCCGGTGCCCGACGTGATCGCCACCAAGCCGCCGCAGCGCGTGCTCGTGCCGCTCGACGTGCCGCAGACCGTCATCACCTTCGGCGGCCCCGGCATCCGCCGCCACGACCCGAACTTCATGGCGGCCTATGTGGTGAACCACATCCTCGGCGGCGGCGGCCTGTCGTCGCGGCTGTACAAGGAAGTCCGCGAGAAGCGCGGCCTCGCCTACTCGGTCTATGACGCGCTGCTGTGGATGGATCATTCGGCGCTGTTCATCGGCAACACCGCCACCCGCTTCGACCGCGCCGGCGAGACCATCGCCGCCGTCGAGCAGGAGATTCGCCGCATCGGCGAGGAAGGCCCGACCCAGCAGGAGCTCGACGAGGCCAAGTCCTACATCAACGGCTCGCAGATGCTGGCGCTCGACACCTCCTCCAAGCTGGCGCAGGCGATGCTGCAATACCAGCTCGACAAGATGCCGATCGACTACATCGAGAAGCGCAGCGAGATCGTCAACGCCGTGACGCTCGACGACGCCAAGAAGGCCGCCAAGCAGCTCTGGAGCCAGGGCCTCCTGACCGCGGTGGTCGGCCGCGCGCCGCAGGCGGCCGCCGAGCCGGCGCAGGCGCCGGTCACGGCGCCGGTGACGAAGACGAACTGAGCGGACGGGGGCTCGTCCCGCCCCAAGCACACCGCTGTTAGTTGCACCTCATGCCCGGGCTTGTCCCGGGCATTTGCGTTTTGGGGGGTCCCCGATCGACGTCGATGCCGAGGCCTTCGCCGCGCTGGCGACACAAGCGCGGCAATGACGAATTGATTGTTGCAGACAACCGCAGCCGCCACAAAAATGGTGTCGTCCCGGCCTTGAGCCGGGACCCATACCCCAGGGAGAGGTTTGGGGCCGGCTGGTCATTGGCATTTTGCTCATCACGCCTGCTGCGGCGTATGGGTCCCGGGTCGGCGCCATCAGCAACGCTTCGCGTGGCTGACGGCTTGCCCGGGACGACAGCGGAGAGCAGCGGCGCAACTTCCGATTAAAATAAATTTCTTGCTATTTTTCGGAAATCATGATCATCTCCGCGCATCCCGCCTTACCGCAGAGGGGCGTTGCGCGCGATCGTCACGACACGCGAGGTGGGGAAGCGATGGCCGCGATGGAGCCGCAGCGTGTCCTTGTGATGCGCCGACGAACGGCTTGGCGCGGACGTGAAGTCGCAGGGTCCTGATACCCCGACGCTGGTATCAAGCCGCATGGCGCCAATGCGCCGCGTGGTGATGGTGGCCAACAAGCCCGGCGCACCAGGGAGACTGCGTATAAGCGTGAAACCCATCGCGCGGGGAATGCCGGGATGTCTCGGCTGAACCTGTGGTACCTGCCGCCTGCATTTTTTTCGCAGGCGGGCCATGGGTGCGGCCAGCGCCCGGCATTCCCCGCGCCCTCTGCACTGTTTGCGAGGGCCATGACGATGCAAAGCTCGGGCATCAGATGCCGCGAGAGCGCGAAATCATGTCATTGGCTGAGCCGTGTCTCTGACCGATCAGCACGCTATTTGAACCGTATAGTCCGACATCCTCACCGCCGTCGTCCCGGACAAGCATCGAGGCGCGCCAGCGCGTCGATGCGCCGATCCGGGACCCATACTCCGCAGCAGTCTTGAGGTGCGAGCTGATCATGACCAGCCTGCCCCAAACCACTCCCCGGGGTGATGGATCCCGGCGTTCGCCGGGATGACAGCGGAGATTTTGGGACCTTCCCCGGCTAACCCTACGCGGTCGATGTCCCCCCGAGCACTCCGCCGCCAAACCCGCTATGGTGCACTCAGCTTTCGATTCCACCCTGGTGCCCCATGCTGCGGATTTCCCGCGACCTTGCCATCGACGAGAACGACATCGAGATCTCGTTCGTCCGCGCCTCCGGCCCCGGCGGCCAGAACGTCAACAAGCTGTCGACGGCGGCGCAGCTGCGCTTCGACACCAGCCGCATCACGCTGCCCGAGGATGCCGCCGCACGGCTGGCCCGTCTCGCCGGACAGCGCATGACCAAGAACGGCGTGATCGTGATCCAGGCCGAACGCTTCCGCACCCAGGAGCGCAACAAGGCTGACGCCATCGACCGTCTGGTGGCTCTGCTGAAGGAAGCGATGATCAGGCCGAAGGTGCGCCGTCCGACCAAGCCGACCTTCGGCTCCAAGCAGCGCCGGCTCGAAGGCAAGAAGCTCCGCAGCGACGTCAAAGCGGGCCGCGGCGCGCGCCGTTTCGACGATTAGATCGATATCATCGCGATCCAGCGAAAACGTTGGCAGGGGACGCGTGGCACCCCCAAGCCCGCACGTGATCGCAATCACCTTCAAATCTCGTGCCGCGCGCTCGACGATCGATCACACGACGATCAGTCTGTGTTGCTGACGCACCTGCCGCGCTGCAACCACCTGCGCCCGCTTTGTTCTCGCTGAAACAGCCGGCTACTACCACCGTGCATCGGCTGCGACCTACGCTCATAAAAAACGACGAGAGCGAGGAAAGATGTCGGGACGGCGTGCGGCGCAATATGCGCTTGTTGTCTGCGGGCTGATGGCTTGCGCGGTGCTGAGCAGCACGCTGACATCGGCGCAGATGGCGCTGCCCTCACCCAAGCCCGCCGACGGCGCGACCTTGTTCAAGCAGCAATGCGGCGTCTGCCACACGCTGAGCAGCAGCGAGCCAGTGCGGCAGGGGCCACCGCTGTCCAAGGTCGTCGGCCGCCGCGCCGGCTCCGTCGAAGGTTTCCGTTACTCGGCCGGCTTCGCCAAGGCCGACTTCACCTGGGACGAGGCCAAGCTCGACGCCTGGCTGAGCAATCCGCAAGAGCTGATCCCCGGCGCCGTGATGGCCTACCGCCAGGCCAAGCCCGACGTTCGCGCCGCGATCATCAACTACCTGAAGGACAATTGAGATGGCAAAGCCCGTGCATTCGATGATCCGCGTGTTCGACGAGGCCAAGGCGCTGGACTTCTACAAGCGCGCGTTCGGCCTGGAGATCGCCGACAATCTGCGCTTCGACGGCTTCGCGCTAATCTATCTGCGTCACCCGTCGTCGCCGTTCGAGGTCGAGCTGACCGTCAATTTCGATCGCAAGGAGCCGTACACGCTCGGTGACGGCTACGGCCACCTCGCAGTCGTGGTCGACGATCTCGACGCCGAGCATGCCCGCTTCGAGCGCGAGAAGCTGGCGCCCGGACCGTTGCGCGACTTCAAGCACAATGGCGCGACCTTGGCGCGCTTCTTCTTCGTCAGCGATCCCGACGGCTACAAGATCGAGGTCATCCAGCGCGGCGGCCGCTTCGGCTGAGCCGCAGAACGACGCAACGACACAAACAAAAATCACGGAGGAAAGTGCCATGAGAGAAGTCGATCGCCGCAACAAATACGACCGCCGCATCTTTCTCAAGGGCGCGGCCGCGACCGTGCCGGCCGCCGCCGTCGCCTCCGCGACCGGCGTCGGGATCACCGAGGCCTGGGCCGAGGATGCCAAGGCGCTGACGCCGGAGACGCTGAAGACCCTGGTCAAGGTCGCGCGCGACATCTATCCGCACGACTTCCTCGCCGACCGTTACTACATCGCCGCGGTCAAGCCGTGGGATGGCAAGGCGGCGGAAGATGCCGCGATCAAGGCCATGATCACTGACGGCGTGGCCCGGCTCGACCAGGACGCGAAGGACCGCCACAAGGTACCCTATGCGCAGGTGCCGTGGGAGACCGACCGCGTCGCGCTGCTGCAGGGCATCGAGCAGACCACCTTCTTCAAGACGCTGCGCGGCGACCTCGTGGTGTCGCTCTACAATCAGAAAGAGCTCTGGCCGAAGTTCGGCTACGAGGGCTCCTCCGCCGAGCATGGCGGCTACATCAACCGTGGCTTCTCCGACATCGACTGGCTGCCAAAAGCCTGACGCCGGCGAACAACAAAGAGAACACGGAGGAAACCACCATGGCAAAATTCGATCAGAACGATTCGAGCGTCGTCGTCATCATCGGCTCGGGCGCCGGCGGCGGCACGCTCGGCAACGAGCTCGCGCAGAAGGGCATCAAGGTCGTCATTCTCGAAGCCGGCAATCGCTACGAGATTCCCGACTTCATCAATGACGAATGGGAGAGCTTCACCCAGCTCGCCTGGACCGACATGCGCACCACGTCCGGCACCTGGCGCGTCGCCAAGGACTTCGCCAATCTGCCGGCCTGGATCGTCAAGGCGGTCGGCGGCTCGACCGTGCACTGGGCCGGCGCCTCGCTGCGCTTTGACGAGCACGAGTTCAAGGCGCGTACCACCTATGGCGGCGTGCCCGGCACGAGCCTGTTGGACTGGCCGGTGACGCTCTCCGAGATGGAGCCGTGGTACGCCAAGGCCGAGTTCAAGATGGGCGTGACGCGCACCAACGACATTCCCGGTTTGCCCGGCAACAACAACTTCAAGGTCCTCGAAGCCGGCGCCCGCAAACTCGGCTACAAGACCGTGCACACCGGCAACATGGCGATCAACTCGCAGCCGCGCGACGGCCGCGGCGCCTGCCAGCAGATCGGCTTCTGCTTCCAGGGCTGCAAGTCCGGTGCGAAATGGTCGACGCTCTACACCGAGATTCCGAAGGGCGAGGCCACCGGCAATCTCGAAGTCCGCTCCGGCAGCATGGCGATCAAGATCGAGCATGACGCCTCGGGCAAGGTGACCGGCGTCGTCTATGCCGACAGCCAGGGCAAGATGCAGCTGCAGAAGGCCCGCATCGTCGCGGTCGCCGGCAACTCGATCGAGAGCCCGCGGCTGCTGCTCAACAGCGCGTCGAACATGTTCCCGGACGGTCTCGCCAACTCCTCCGGCCAGGTCGGCCGCAACTACATGCGGCACATGACCGGCAGCGTCTATGCGACGTTCGAAAACCCGGTGCACATGTATCGCGGCACCACGATGGCCGGCATCGTCCGCGACGAGGCGGCGTTCAATCCGAAGCGCGGCTTCGTCGGCGGCTACGAGATGGAGACCTTGTCGCTCGGCCTACCGTTCATGGCGGCGTTCCTCAATCCCGGCGCCTGGGGCCGCAGCTTCACCGCGGCGATGGAGACCTATCCGCGCATGGCCGGCATGTGGCTGGTCGGCGAGGACATGCCGCAGGAGACCAACCGCATCACGCTCGACCCGGTCGCCAAGGACAAGTTCGGCATGCCGGTCGCCTCAGTGCATTTCGACGATCATCCCAACGACGTCGCGATGCGCGCCCACGCCTACAAGCAGGGCTCGGCGATCTACGAGGCGGTCGGCGCTACCGTCACCTATCCGACCACGCCCTATCCCTCGACGCACAATCTCGGCACCAACCGGATGAGCGAAAAGGCCAAGGACGGCGTCGTCAACAAGTTCGGCCAGACCCACGACGTGAAGAACCTGTTCGTCTCCGACGGCAGCCAGTTCACGACAGGCGCGGCGTGTAATCCGACGCTGACCATCGTGGCGCTGGCGATCCGCCAAGCCGACTACATCGCCGGCGCGATGCAGAAGAAGGAGATCTAGGGCTGCTTGCCGCGTAGCTTCCGCGTATCAATTTGTTGCTCGTCATGGCCGGGCTTGTCCCGGGCATCCACGCGCTTCCGCGAATGCCGCACGACGTGGATGGCCGGGACAAGCCCGGCCATGACGGCGCGGAGGCTTATGGGTCCAAACAACCGGGGCTCTGCGAAGAAGGTCCACACCCTGAGGAGCCCGCCGCATGCGGGGGTCTCGATGTGTGGCCGCAAGCTACTCCGCCGCATCCATGATCGCCGCCGCAGCAAAGTCCGGCATCGCGGCGGTGGCCTTGGCGCGGTAGATCAGGCACGAGCAGCGCAGCAGCGAGGCGAAGTTCTTCACCTCGCCGTGATGGTCGAGCACCTCGGCGTAGAGCGTGGTCACGAACTTGCCGAGGCTCATGCCTTCCTTGGCGGCGATCTCCTCGAGCGTGTCCCAGAACGCCATTTCGAGCCGGATCGACGTGCTATGCCCGCCGATCCGCAACGAGCGGGTCTGCGATGCATAATCGCGCTGAGGCTGGTGTGCGAACAGGCGGCACATGGGCTTCCTCCGGCTGATTGTCATTTTGGAGAAACGATATACCGCCGCCGCCAGCCTCACAATCCCGTTGGAGAACGCGGCATTCGCCTGCCGCACTGCGTAAAAAACGCCTATTCTCCCGGCCACGATTGTGGCGCCGCGACAGCGCCGCCGTTCAACGTTTCGAGCCGATCCCGCATGCCCGTCCGCCAGCTTCCCGAACAGGTCATCAACCGCATCGCCGCCGGCGAGGTGGTGGAACGGCCCGCGAGCGTGGTCAAGGAACTGGTCGAGAACGCGATCGACGCCGGCGCCAGCCGTATCGACATTTTCACCGACGGCGGCGGGCGGCGGAAGATCGCCATCACCGATGACGGCGGCGGCATGACCGCGGCCGATGTCGCGCTTGCGGTCGAGCGCCACGCGACCTCGAAGCTCGACGACGAGGATCTCCTGCAGATCCGCACGCTCGGGTTCCGCGGCGAGGCGCTGCCCTCGATCGGCTCGGTGGCGCGGCTGTCGATCACGACGCGGCACAAGAGCGAGCCGCATGCGTGGGGGCTTACGGTCGATTGCGGCGACAAATCTCCGATCGTGCCGGCGGCGCTGAATCAAGGCACCCGCGTCGAGGTCGCCGATCTCTTCCATGCGACACCGGCACGGCTGAAATTCCTCAAGACCGACCGCACCGAGGCCGAGGCGATCCGCGAGGTGGTGCGGCGGCTGGCGATGGCGCGGCCGGACATCGCCTTCACGCTCGCCGGCGAGGAGCGCGCGCCGGTGACCTGGGCCGCTGCGCTGCCCGGCGCGCCGGGACAATTGACGCGGCTCGGCGATATCCTGGGCGCCGACTTCCGCAGCCACGCGATCGCGGTGCGCAGCGAGCGCGAGCATGTTGTTGTCGAAGGCTTCGCTGCTGCGCCGGCGCTGACCCGCGCCAATGCGCTCGGGCAATACCTGTTCGTCAACGGCCGCCCGGTGCGCGACAAGCTGATTCTCGGCGCGGTCCGCGCCGCCTATGCCGACTATTTGCCGCGCGACCGCCATCCCGTGGTGGCGCTGTTCGTGACGCTCGATCCGCGCGAGGTCGACGCCAACGTGCATCCGGCCAAGACCGAGGTGCGCTTCCGCAACGCTGGCCTGGTGCGCGCGCTGATCATTCACGCGCTGAAGGAGGGCTTGGCACGCGAAGGCCGCCGCACCGCCGCCAACGACGGCGGCGCGACGATCGCGGCGTTCCGCCCGGCGTTCGCGCCACCGCGGCCCAACCCCGGTCCGATGAATTGGGATTGGCAACGCTCGCCGTCGGCGCCCGTTGCGCCGATGCCGCGCTACGACGACGCGGCCGCCATGCCCAGCGCTGCGGCCATCTCACCCGCGGCCTTCGCCGAGCCGATGCAGGCGGCGTTTGACGTTGGCGGACCGCGCGCTGATCTGCGCCTGCACGAGCAGCCGGCGGCGCCCGACCTGCTCGACCGTCCGCTGGGCGCAGCGCGCACGCAGATCCACGACACCTACATCGTGGCGCAGACGCGCGACGGTCTCGTCATCGTCGACCAGCATGCCGCGCACGAGCGCATCGTCTATGAGCGGCTCAAGGCTTCACTCGCCGCGCATGGCGTGCAGCGGCAGATCCTGCTGATCCCCGACATCGTCGAACTGGACGAGGCCACCGTCGAGTCGCTGCTCGCGCGGACCGATGAGCTGGCCTCGTTCGGCCTCGCCATCGAATCCTTCGGCCCCGGCGCCGTGGCCGTGCGCGAGACGCCGTCGCTGCTCGGCAAGATCAACGCCTCCGCACTGCTGCGCGATCTCGCCGAGCACATGGAGGAATGGGGCGAAGCGCTGCCGCTGGAGCGCCGACTGATGCACGTCGCCGCCACCATGGCCTGCCACGGCTCCGTCCGCGCCGGCCGCCGCCTCAAGCCGGAGGAGATGAACGCGCTCTTGCGCGAGATGGAGGAGACGCCGAACTCCGGCCAGTGCAACCACGGCCGCCCGACCTATGTCGAGCTCAAGCTCGCCGACGTCGAGAAGCTGTTCGGGAGGAGATAGCGCCGACGGCCCGGATATCGACGATAGGGAGAACGACGTCAGTTCCAGATTCGCTGTCGTCCCGGACAAGCCGCAGCGGCGCAACGCGCCGCGGAGGCGCCGATCCGGGACCCATACGCCGCAGCAGACGTAAGGGACAAGAACGGCGTGGCGATCAGCCTGCCTCCTCACTGGATCCTGTGGTTATGGGCCCCTGCGTTCGCAGGGGCGCCACCGAGTGTGGATCACGAGCGTCGCAGGAAAACAAACTCGGTGTCGTCGTAAGCGCGGCGTTCGAGCTCTTCGAACCCATCGGGCGCCTTGAACGCCGCGGCCTTGGACTCCTCGACGACCAGCAGCGCCCCTGGCACCAACCAGCCGCCGTCGCGCAGCGACGCCAGCGCCGTCTCGGCCAGCCCCTTGCCATAGGGCGGATCGAGAAACACCAGCGCAAACGGCTCGACCGGATGCGCTGGGCCGAGATCGGTGGCATCGCGGCGGTACACCTTGGTGACGCCGCCGAGTCCGAGCGCCTCGACATTGTTGCGCAACAGCGCCCGCGCCTCGGCGCCGTTGTCGACGAACAAGGTGAACTCCGCGCCGCGCGACACCGCCTCGATGCCGAGTGCACCGGTGCCGGCAAACAGGTCGAGCACGCGCGCGCCCTCGATCGGATTGTCGTAAGCGTGCACGAGGATGTTGAACAGCGCCTCGCGCAGCCGGTCCTGCGTCGGCCGGATGTCGCGCGACGCAGGCGAAGCGATGTTGCGGCCCTTCAGCCGTCCACCGACGACACGCATCGCCGCACCCTACTCGTCCTGCGGCGTGATATCGCGCTTGCCGTGATAGCCGCGCTTCGGCCGCCGCGGCGGGCCGGGGAAGCGCGCCTCGGCCTCGTGGCGCTCGCGCGCCTCCTCGCTGCCGGTGCGCTGGACCAGCACGCGGCGGCCCTTGCGGTCGGCGACCACCTCGCGCTTCGGCTTGGGCTTCGGATCCGGCAGCGGCTCGCGGTTGCCCTTGCCGGCCGGGCCGAGATCGGCGCCGGACTGCGCGATCACCTTCTCGCCGAGTTGCTCACGCAGCACCCGCGTCTTGACCTCCTGCACCTCGCCTTCGGGCAGCTCCAGCAATTGGAACGGACCGTAGGAGACACGGATCAGGCGGTTCACCTCGAGCCCGAGATGCGCGAGCACGTTGCGCACCTCGCGGTTCTTGCCCTCGCGGATCGCCACGACGAGCCAGACATTGGCGCCCTGGTCGCGCTCGAGCGTCGCCTCGATCGGTCCGTACTTCACGCCGTCGACCTCGACGCCGGCCGCGAGCTGATCGAGCTGGGCCTGCGTGATCTCGCCATGGGCGCGGACGCGATAGCGCCGCGTCCAGCCGGTGTCCGGCAGCTCGAGCACGCGCGCGAGGCCACCGTCATTGGTGAGCAGCAGCAAGCCCTCGGTGTTGAAGTCGAGCCGGCCGATCGAGATCAGCCGCGGCAGGCCCTCGGGCAGATTGTCGAACACCGTCGGCCGTCCCTCGGGGTCGCTGTGCGTCGTCATCAGCCCGCGCGGCTTGTGATACAAAAACAGCCGTGTCCGCTCGCGCTCCGGCAACGGCGCGCCGTCGACCTGGATGACGTCGTTCTCGGTGACGTCGAGCGCCGGCGAGTTGATGACGCGGCCATTCACGCTGACGCGGCCCTGCGTCACCATCTCCTCGGCGTCGCGGCGCGAGGCAAGCCCCGCACGCGCCAGCACCTTGGCGATGCGCTCGCCGGTCTTGCCCGGCTTCGGCGCCTCGTCGGGCACGACGCGCTTGCTGCGCTTGTCGGGCTCGGGCTTGCGCTCGCGGTAGGGGCCACGGCCGCCGAACGCCGGACGCTTGGCGAAGATCTGGGTGTCGTCCTCATTGTCGCGGCGCGGCCGCTCGGAGAAGCCCTCGCCGCGCTTCTCGCTGCGCGGATGCTCCTGCCAATCGGTGCGTCCCTCGGGACGGCGACGCGGCTTGTCGAAGCCGCGGTCGTCGCCGCGATCACGGGGGCGATCGAATTTCGGCCTGTCGAATTTGGGCTTATCGAATTTGGGCCTGTCGAATCTCGGACGATCCTCGCCGCTGCGCTCGGTGCGCGGGCGATCGAAGCTGCGGCCGCCTTCGCGCGGCGGACGCGGGCTGCGCTCGGCGCGATCGCCATCAGCGCCGCGCTTCTGCCACGGCTTGCTCTCGCCCCGCGGCGGCCGATCGCCGAACTCCTTGCGCGGCCCGCGCGGGCCAGCACCGAACTTGCGCTCGGCGCGATCGCCTTCGGCACCACGCGAGAACTTCCGCTCGCCACCAAACTTGCGCTCAGGGCGATCCCCGGTCCGCGGCGGACGGTCACCGAAGCTGCGCTCGGGGCGCGGCCGGTCGCCACGATCACGCGCGCCCTCGCCGCGTGGCGTATAGGGGCGCTTCTCACCATCGCGATCACGCGGCGCGTAGGGCTTGCGCTCGCCGAACTTGCGCTCGGACGACCGCCCAGCCGGACGGGCGTCGTCACGGCCAGCGCGGGGCGTGTACGGACGCTTCTCGCCGCCGCGCTCGTCGCGGTCGAATTTCGGCCGGTCGCCGCGCGGCTTGAAAGCGCGCTTCTCGCCGTCGCCGTCCCGGGCGGGACGCGCGGCATACGGCCGATCGCCGCGCGGACGTTCGTCGCGATTGAAGCGCGGCTTGTCGCCATAGGATTTGCGCGGGCCTTCACCCTCCTCGCGGCGGCGCGGGGCGCGGCCCTCGTCGAACGAGCGCTTGCCACCGTCGCGCTTGGCAAAGCTCTTGCCGCCGCCGTCCTTGTCGCCGAAGCCGCGCTTGGCGAACTTCTTCTCCGGCCCGCGCGCGGCGCCCGAGCGTCCCTTGGTCCCCTTGGCCCCCTCGGACCGCCCCCGCGGGGCGCCGCCGCGGCGGCCGCGGGAATCGTTGTCTTTGTCGGTATCGCGGGGCATGAAGGTCTCACTTCGAGGTGCAGGACGCGGGGTGATACGCGCGCTTTCGAGCAGCGCATGTCACGCGGGAAATCGGGGTCCGGTTTTGCTGAAGGGCGATGCAGTAGCAGACTTGGGCGGGTATGACGAGCCATGAACAGCCCTTCTTTCATGGATTTGGCGCTGAAAGCGGCCGAATCGGCCGCAATTTCCGGCGAGGTACCGATCGGGTGCGTCGTCGTCCGCGACAACGTGGTCATTGCCACCGCCGCCAACCGCACCCTGACCGACCGTGATCCGACCGCCCATGCCGAGATCCTGGCGCTGCGCCAGGCTGCGCAGGCGGTCGGCAGCGAGCGGCTGGTCGATTGCGATCTCTACGTCACGCTGGAGCCCTGCACGATGTGCGCCGGCGCCATTTCCTTCGCCCGGATCCGGCGGCTGTATTACGGGGCGGCCGACCCCAAGGGTGGCGCGGTGGAGTCCGGCGTCCGCTTCTTCGCGGCGCCGACCTGCCATCACGCACCGGAGGTGTATTCCGCGGTTGGTGAACAGCAGGCCGCGCAGATGCTGAGGGAGTTCTTCAAGGCGCGCCGTTGATCTCAGTCTGCGGCGAAAAACTCCCGCAGCAGCTTCACCGTCGCCTGCGGGTTCTCCTCGGTGGGGAAGTGCCCGGAGTCGATGGGCGCGCCGCGAACGTTCGTCGCCCATGTCTGCCAGGTGTCGAGCGGCGTCGCCGCGGCGCTGGCGATGCCCGCATCGCCCCACAGCGCGAGCATCGGAATCGTGATCTTCCTGCCCGCCGCGAAATCGGCCTTGTCGATCTCATAGTCGGCATAGGCGCCGGCGCGATAATCCTCGCACATCGCATGCACGCGGGCGGGATCGCGGAACGGCGCGAGATAGTGTTGAAGCGCGCGCGGATCGATCGCGTCCAGCGTCTTGGACTTGGTCTGGCTCGCCATCTTCTGCCTCAGGAAGAACTCGCCATTGGACGCAATCAGGGTCTCCGGCAGCGGCGCCGGCTGCGCCAGGAAGGCCCAGTGATAGATCTTGAGCGCGTAAGCGCGGTTCATGCGCTCCCAATACTCATAGGTCGGCAGGATATCGAGCACGGCGAGCTTCGACAGCCGGCCGGGATGATCGAGCGCGAGCCGGTAGGCGACGCGGCCGCCGCGGTCGTGGCCGGCGAGCGCGAAATGCACATGGCCGAGTTGCTCCATCGCCTCGATCATCACCCGCGCCATCGCGCGCTTGGTGTAGGGCGTGTGGTCGGCGTCGCTGTCGGGCATGTCGGACCAGCCATAACCGGGCAGGTCGGCGATGATCAGCGTGAACTGCTCCGCGAGTTCCGGCGCCACGCGGTGCCACATCACGTGCGTCTCGGAGAAGCCGTGCAGCAGCAGCAGCGGCGGTCCCTTGCCGCCGACGCGGGCGAAGATGCGGCCCGCCGAGGTGTGGATCCATTCGGACGCGTAGCCTGGAAACAGGTCGGCGAGATCGGACATGGCGGCTCCCACGACGAGGGTATCCGCCACGATACGACAGGCGCCGCATCCACCCAAGAGCAGCCGCGCGCGGCGACTGCAGCCCCGCAGTCCGCTGCGGCTGAGCTAGCCCGTCCCCTGCTCCTGCGCCAAGGCCTGCCAGGCGATGTCGCGGCGGCAGAAGCCGTCCGGCCAGGTGATCAGATCGACGGCCTGATAGGCCCGCGCCTGGGCTTCAGTGACCGTCTTGCCGCTGGCGCAGACGTTGAGCACGCGGCCGCCATTGGCGATGACGGCGCCGTCCTTGAGCACCGTTCCGGCGTGGAAGATCTCCGCGCCCTCGACCTTGGCGGCCGCGTCGAGACCCCGGATCACGCTGCCCTTCTGGTAGTCGCCGGGATAGCCCTTGGCCGCCATGACCACGGTGACCGCCGCGTCCGGGAACCAGCGCAGATCGAAGTTCTTCAACTGCCCGTCGCAGGCAGCGAGCAGCGCGGGCACCAGGTCGGACATCATGCGCAGCATCAGCACCTGGCATTCGGGATCGCCGAAGCGAACGTTGTATTCGAACAGTTTCGGTCCCTGCGCCGTCAGCATCAGGCCGGCATAGAGGATGCCCTTGAACGGTGCGCCGCGCGCATTCATGCCGTCGATCGTCGGCAGAATGATCCGCGACATGATCTGATCGTGGATGTCAGGCGTCACGAAAGGCGTCGGCGAATAGGCGCCCATGCCGCCGGTGTTCGGGCCCTGGTCGTGATCGAACACCCGCTTGTGATCCTGCGCAGAGGCCAGCGGAATCGCCGTCTGGCCATCGCACAGCGCGAAGAACGAGACCTCGCGGCCCTCGAGAAACTCCTCGATGACGACCTCGGCGCCGGCCACCCCGAAGCCACCGTCGAACATCATGCGGACGGCGTCCTCGGCCTCGGCCAGGGTCTTGGCGACGACGACACCCTTGCCGGCCGCCAAGCCATCGGCCTTCACCACGATCGGCGCGCCGTGCTCGCGGACATAGGCGAGCGCTTCCGGCGCATTGTCGAAGCGGCAATAGGCGCCGGTAGGAATGCCGTATTCGGCACACAGATCCTTGGTGAAGCCCTTGGAGCCTTCGAGCTGCGCGGCGAGCCTGCTCGGCCCGAAGATCTTGATGCCGGCGGCGCTGACATCGTCGACGACGCCGGCCGCGAGCGGCGTCTCCGGCCCGACCACGACCAGATCGACCTTGTTGGCCCGACAGAATTCAATCACTGCTGCATGGTTGGTCACGTCGAGCGCGACGCATTCCGCCTCCTTGGCGATGCCAGCATTGCCCGGGGCGCACCACAGCTTGGTGAGCAGCGGAGAGCCGGCGATCTTCCAGGCGAGCGCGTGCTCGCGGCCGCCGGAACCAATGAGTAGAATGTGCATCGTCGTTGCCGTCGCAGGGGGTGGGCCAATTCGGAGGCCCCAATTGCCCGGCCCTTGCAACAGAGTCAAATCATGGCTCGGGCGGTTTCGCGGCGGCGCCGGCGATGATTTCCTGCAGGCTGGCGACGTGGCGGGCGAACGCCGCACGGCCGGCGGGGGACAATGTCACGGTGGTCTGCGGCTTCTTGCCGACGAACGCCTTGTCCACGGCGACGTAGCCGGCGCGCGACAGCGTCTCGATATGGGCGCCGAGATTACCGTCGGTGGCGCCGGTCAGCTTCTTCAGCCGGGCGAAATCGAGGCCGCCCGCGGTCAGTGCGTTCAGGGCCGCCATGATCTTGAGCCGCAGCGGCTGATGGATGATCTCGTCGAGCTCCGCCAACGTCGCTAGCTCCGCCGCATCCACAGCCCGCCGAGGATCAGGCCGGCGCCATTGACGAAAGCCATCCACAACGGGAACGCCGGACCGATGAAGGCATAACCGATCAGAGTCAGGGCGGTGACGCCGAGACCGAACACCGTATAGGCGATGCCGAACCACAGGCCGGCCAAGCCATAGAACAGCATGAAGTAGATCGGCCAGAACGCCCCCATCTCGCGCGGCCCGAAATGGCCGATCGTCTCGACGAAGAAGCCGAAGGCGAAGAACATGACGAAGGCGAGCACCGTTCGCAGATCGAAGCTGCTCACCCCCGATCGGGACCTTTCCGCCGCACCCAGCACAACGGATCCGGCGATGCCGAGCACATAGACCGAGAGCCACGCCTTGTCGGCATAGCGCGGCGTCAGATAAGTCACGAGATTGCCGGCAAAGACGAGCGCGCCCCACAGGATCATCATCAGGCTGGAGAGCCGGTAGATCTGCGATTGGCGCACGCGCCTGGTCATCTCCTCGATGTCATCGAGCGCGCGCGCGGCTTCCAGGCTGTCGATCA
Organism: Bradyrhizobium sp. HKCCYLS2038; assembly: GCF_051167655.1. NCBI lineage: Bacteria > Pseudomonadati > Pseudomonadota > Alphaproteobacteria > Hyphomicrobiales > Nitrobacteraceae > Bradyrhizobium > Bradyrhizobium sp. HKCCYLS2038. The sequence goes on from NZ_JBNPTM010000006.1 coordinate 251,194, forward strand.
TGCGGGATTGAACCTCTAGCGCGTGGCCACGTCCTCTGCGATCGCGCTGACGGCCTGTTGCGCCGACACGATCTCCATGTGATTGACGCCTGCGATCAGCTTCACGTCAACAGCAGGCGCAACCGCACGCATGGCGTCGGCATATTTGTCGGCGAGCATCAGTTCGTCGTCGGCGCCCGCGATCAGGGTCACCGGATGCTTTGCCGCGGTGAGATCGGCCTTGTAGCCGGCGGTCGCGAAATTGCGCAGCAGGCGATAACTGTAGGTCGAAGCGACGTATTTTTCCGAGTTCGGCCGGACCGCAAAGGCAAGCGCGGGCAGCGCCTCGCAGCACGGCAAACCGATCCGCCGCAGGACCGTGAGCGCGAGAATGCGCGGAATGTCGGGGCTGGCCCAGCCGCCCGAATTGTCGCGATTGGTCGGCGCGTCGTAGCCGAGATAGGGCGAGAGCAGCACGGTGCGCGCGAACAGATCCTGGATCGGCGCGCCACTGGCGCGCAGCGCGAAGCCGCCTCCCGCCGAATGCCCGAGCAGCACGATCGGCTGGGTCGGCAAGGACCTCCTGACCTCGGCGACGAGGTCGGCGAGATCATCCTCGAGCTGGCCGAGATAGCCGATGTCGCCGCGGGTGCCGGAGCCGCCATGGCCGCGAATGTCGGGCGCGAAGGTTTCGATGCCGCGTGCGGCCAGCCCATCGGCGAGCGCATGCACCGCCACGCTGGAGCCGGAGGAGCCGTGCACCAGGATGGCGATCTTGCCGACCGGCGCCGTCCGCGCCGGGTAGTGGCGATAGGCGAGCTCGGTGCCGTCGCGGGCGCTGAAGCGCTGCAAGGCCGGCATGGTGCTGCGGTCGACCCGGCCGACAGTCTCCGAGATCGATTTGAGCTCAGGCGGCCGCACCAGGGGCGTGGCCAGCATCACCCCCAGGATCACGGCCAGCGCTCCCGCGAGGCCAAGCCCCAACCCCACGAGCCGAAACATGATCTTGAGACCCTTCATCGGTGCTCCCTCCAGCCGCCAGACCATTTATAGAGTACTCTGTATAACAGAGTTATCGAAAAGGCAACGGCTTGATTGGCGGCGGAGGTGGAAAGCCCCTACCTTGGCAGCTGCTCCCACACCCGAATCAGTCAGCGATGCCGCCCGCGGAAGCTCTGCCCAACGCGCCCGAATTCACCGTTTCCGAGCTGTCCTCCGCGCTCAAGCGCACGGTCGAGGACCAGTTCGGGCATGTCCGCGTGCGTGGCGAGATCACGGGTTTCCGCGGTCCGCATTCGTCGGGGCACTGCTATTTCGCGCTCAAGGACGAGAGCGCCAAGATCGAGGCTGTGATCTGGAAGGGCGTGCACGGCCGCATGCGCTTCAAGCCGCAGGAAGGGCTCGAGGTCATCGCGACCGGCAAGCTCACGACCTATCCGAACTCGTCCAAGTATCAGATCGTCATCGAGGCGCTCGAGCCGGCCGGCATCGGCGCGCTGATGGCGCTGATGGAGGAGCGCAAGCGCAAGCTCGGCGCCGAAGGCCTGTTCGATCCCGCGCGCAAGCAGCTGCTGCCGTGGCTGCCGGAGGTGATCGGCGTCGTCACCTCGCCGACCGGCGCCGTCATCCGCGACATCCTGCACCGGCTCGAGGACCGCTTTCCGCGCCATGTGCTGGTCTGGCCGGTCAAGGTGCAGGGCGACGGCTCGGCCGAGCAGGTCGCCGCCGCGATCCGCGGCTTCAATGATCTGCCAGAGGACGGCCCGATCCCGCGACCCGACGTGCTGATCGTCGCGCGCGGCGGCGGCTCGCTGGAGGATCTCTGGTCGTTCAACGAGGAGATCGTGGTCCGCGCTGCGGCCGAGAGCATGATCCCGCTGATCTCAGCGGTCGGCCATGAGACCGACGTGACGCTGATCGATTTCGCCGCCGACAAGCGCGCGCCGACGCCGACGGCGGCCGCCGAAATGGCCGTGCCGGTGCGCAGCGAGCTGATGCAGGAGCTCGCGAGCCTCGCGCGGCGCGTCAGCGTGTGCTGGCAGCGCGGTCACGAGAGCCGCCGCAACGAATTGCGCGCCGCCGTGCGCGCCCTGCCCGGCGCGACCGAACTGCTGGCGATCCCGCGGCAGCGGCTGGATTCGGCGACGGCGAGCCTGCCGCGCGCGCTCAAGACCAACACGCACGTGCATTTCCGTCAGTTCGCAGCGGCCAGCGCCAAGCTCACGCTGCGCGTGCTGCATGGGCAGATCGCGCAGGCCGACCATCGTCTCGTCGTATCGTCCGAGCGGCTGTCGCTGTCGGCGCGCGCGCTGCTGCACCGGCGGCGCGAGCGCTTCGAGACGCTCGATGCGCGCTTCAAGGCCTCGCGCCACGCCTATGCGCAGGCCAAGCGCCAGGCGATCGCGCGCGAACGCGACCGCACCGAACGGCTGGCGGACCGCGCCAGTCGCGCGCTGGCGACGTCGATCTCGCGGCTGTCGGCGCGCGTCGATCACGCCGGCCAGTTGCTGGCCGCGCTGTCCTATCGCAGCGTGCTGGCGCGCGGCTTCGCGCTGGTGCGTGACGAGGCCGGTCACCCGCTGCATCAGGCGGCGAGCATCGGGCCGAATGCAGCGCTGTCGATCGAGTTCGCCGATGGCACCGTTGCGGCGACGGCCGGTGCCGGCCGCCCTGTTCCCACGGCGGCGCCGACGCCTCCGAAGGCCGGGCGCGAAACCAAGCCGGCGGCCGCGAAGCGCACGCCCGATCCCGCCGATCAGGGCAGCCTGTTCTGACGACGTCTCAGCGCGCCAGCCAGTCCGACACCAGCTTCTGCGCGTCCGCGCGCGCTTCCGGATCGGAGCCGACATGGCCGCGCTCGGGCGCCCCCGCATCGGCGCCCGCCACCGCGTGCACCGGCAGATTGACCCGATCGAAATCGTGGTAGGCGTCGGGATAGACGACGATGCGCGTCAGCGCGCTGCGGCCGCGTGCGCCATCGACCATCTGCCGGCAGGCCGGCGGCGAATAGACGTCGTCCATGCCGCCGATCAGGACCAGGGTGGGAACGCGCGCGCTCCAGCCGAGCCCCGATGACGCCCGGCAATCCGGATAGAACGCGACCGCCGAACGGAAGTCCGGCGCAATATGGTCCGGCAATTGCGGCCGTACCGCCCACAGCAGCGCGCTGGCGCCAGAGGCCCAACCCATCAGGCTGACGCGGTCCGGCATGGCCCAGGATTGCTGCGTCAGCCATTTCTGCGCGGCAACGATGTCGGCGACACGCTCGCGGCGGCCGCTGATGCGACGATCCTTGACGCGGCATTGCGGCCCCAGCCCGCGCGAGCCGTAGCTGTCCGGCAGCAGCACGGCCTTGCCGCCCTTGAGGAGGTCCAACGCCCAGTCGCGGTAGCGCGGCTGGACCGGCTCGGAGCGGCCACCGAGTCCGCCGCAGCCATGCAGCGCTATCACGGTTGGAAAACGTCCTTTTGCTGCCGGCAAATAGAGCTGAGCGTGCAGCACGTAGCTGCCAGCCGGAATCTCGACCGGCATCGGCAACGGCTCCGTAGCGGCCGCCGATGCCGTGGCGCAGAGCAGAAAGACGGCGACGGTAGCGAGGAAGCGCATCAAACCAGCCGGGAGACAAGCGGCGGAGACCTGAAAACCTAGCTAGCACGGTCCTTTGGCACGCCGCATCACAAATCAGTGGGTTTGCGGAGGGGACAGTCCCCCCTATCTATGCTACGCAACCGCCGGACATCGTCAGGTGCGCGCGCGGCGGCGTGCATGGAGTGGAGATCGCGGACGTGCTCAACAAGTTCGGTCCCTCGGGTCAGGGGGAAGCGCAGGTGCAGTATCTGGATGGCGATTTCCGCGTGATTTCTCCGGGAAGCTATGTGCGCTGCGCGGTGACCGATGCGCGCATCCCGCTTGACGAGCTGAAATACTGGAGCGTCGACCTGCAGGAAGCCTATGCGGTGCCGAGCGCCGTGCTGCAGCGGCACTATCCAGGCGCGCTGAAGACGAGCGGCTAAGACGTTCGCGCTGCGGACAGCCGTTGCGCGACGACGCCGCGCAACGCCGCCACATCATCGAATTGCAGCGTCACCGGAAAGGCCGAAACGGCAGCCTCGTGCCGCCCCGAAGGAGCGCGGCGTAGCCGTGCGAGATCCTTCTCGGTCGTGACCAGGGTCAAGCCCTCGCGCGCAGCCTGCGCCGCCAGGGCTGCGATCTCATCGTTCGAAAACGGATGATGATCAGGAAATGCCCGCTCCGCTTTGACCTCGAGCCCGCTGGCGTGCAGCGTCCGAAAGAAGCGCTGGGGATCGCCGATCCCGGCAAAGGCGAGCAGCGGCCGTCCCGCAAGGGCGGCCACGGCCTGCGCGTCGGGCTGCAGCCGGGCTCTGAAAACCGGCTTTCCTGCGTCCCCTACGCGCGCTGCGACCGCATCGCCGGCGTCACCGCTGCCGACGATGATCAGCGCATCCGTGCGCGCCAGCTGCGGCGGCAATGGCGCCCGCAGCGGCCCGGCGGGAAACACCTGTTCGTTGCCGAGCCCGCGCGCGCCATCGATCACGATCAGCGCCAGATCCTTGGTGATCGATGGATTCTGAAAGCCATCATCCATCAGGATGAGCGATGCGCCCTGGGCCTTGGCGAGCCCGACACCGTCGGCGCGCGCGCGCGACACCACCACCGGCACATGCGCGGCCATCATCAGCGGCTCGTCACCGACATCGGCCGCCGCGTGAGCGACCGGATCGACCAGAACCGGCCCGGGCAGCCGGCCGCCATAGCCGCGGCTCAGCACCACCGGCTGCTCGCCCTGCTCGCGCAGCAGACTCGTCAGGGCCAGAACCGTCGGCGTCTTGCCGGCACCGCCGACATGGTAGTTGCCGACGCAGATCACCGGCACGCCGGCATCGATGCCGCCCTGCGCCATGCGGCGTGCGGCTACCGCGCCGTACAGCATCGACAGCGGGAACAGCAGACGCGATTGCCAGGAGGGAGGCCGATGCCAGAAGGCCGGCTCACGCATCGCCGGCAGCCCCCATCTCCAGCCTGATCTGCAGCAGATACGGCTCGAGCGCCGAAAGCGTCCGCTCCAGCGCACCCCCGAGCTGGTCAACCACGCGGGCGCCTGCATCAGCAACGGCTTTGATCGCCGCAGGCTCGGCGAGCAATTGCCTGAGCTGCCGGATCAAGGCCTCCTGATCGTGGGCGAGCCGAGCCCCGCCCGCCTTGTCGAGCGCCTCATAGACCTCGGTGAAATTGAAGACGTGCGGGCCATGCACGATGGCCGCGCCGAGCTTGATCGCCTCGATCGGATTCTGACCGCCATGCTCGACCAGCGAGCCGCCCATGAACACGACCGACGCGAGCCGGTAGAACAGCCCGAGCTCGCCCATCGTGTCGGCGACATAGACGTCGGTCGCAGCCATCGGCTGATCCTCGCGCGAACGCAACCCGGCCTGCGGCCCTGCGCTTGCGACGAGGCCAGCGACGTCAGCACCGCGATGCGGATGCCGCGGGACGATGACAGTGAGAAGCGAGGGGTACGAGCCGGCGAGAGCCTTGTGAGCCGCGATCAGCAACTCGTCCTCGCCCGGATGCGTCGAGGCTGCCACGATCACAGGACGGCCCCGCGTCATCGCCATCAGGCGCTCGAGCTTGACCGCATCGGCCGGCGGGGCGGGCACATCGAGCTTGAGGTTGCCGGTGGTGATGACGTCCCGGGCGCCCAGCGCCGAAAACCGCTCGGCATCCGCCTGCGACTGGGCCAGGCAGAGGTCGAAGCGGCCGAGCAGCGCCGAGATCGTGGCCGACATCCGCTGCCAGCGCGGAAACGAGCGCGGCGACATCCGGCCGTTGATCACGACCATCGGCACCCGCCGCGATGCGCCGGCAAGGATCAGATTGGGCCACAGGTCGGATTCGATGAACAGCCCGAGCGAAGGCCGCCAATGGTCGAGAAACCGCTCCACGAAGCGCGGCGTGTCATACGGCACGTATTGGTGGATGACGTCGGGCGGGAAGCGCTTGGCCACAATCGCGGCCGACGTGACCGTGCCAGAGGTGATCAGGATGCGGATGTTCAGCGCGCGCAACCGTTCGATCAGCGCCGCCGCCGCCAGCACCTCACCCACGCTCGCGCCGTGGATCCAGACCAGCGGCCCGAGCGGGCGCGTGTCATGGCTCAGACCGCGCCGCTCATCGGTGCGCTCCGGATCTTCCTTGCCGTGCTTGAGCCGCTGCCGGATCAAGGCCGGCGCAAGCGGCACCGCAGCCGAGGACAACCCGCGGTACACGCGCAGGGCCATCGGGAGCGTGTTAGGCACCGGACGCTCCCGCGATCGGTGGCGGACAGGCCTCGGGACGGCCGACGATCTCATAGGCGCGGCGCATGCATTCGTTCAGCGTCGCCTCGAGGTCGAGGCGCGCCTGCTCCATGACAGCGGCGTTGGCATCGCGCGGCACGCTGATTTCCTTGATCCCCACCAATGCGCCGCGGCCGAATGGCAAATTGATGGTGGTGCTGTCCCAGTTCTTCAGGCGGATGAAGCGGCTCGTGACCATTGCGAACGGCATGATCGGACGTCCTGACTCGCGCGCGAGCATGATGATGCCGAGACCCGCAATACGCGCGCGCTTCGGCACATCGGCTGTCGACGCCACGTTATAGTTGTCTTCGAGCGCCTGCACCATCTCCCTGAACGCGCCAACTCCGCCTTTCCGGTGGAAGGAGCCGCCATGGTCACCCGAGCCGCGGATGGTTCCAATGCCGAGCCGCTCGGCCGCAATCGCGTTGAACTCGCCGTCGCGATGCCTGGAGATCAGCACCTTGGCACGATAGCTCGGCTTGTTCCTGATGAACGGTGTCAGCAGATGCTGGCCATGCCAGAACGCGAAGATCGCCGGCATCTGCGGCTCGACGATGTCGTAAACCTCGGGCGGCTCATAGGTGAAGCGGTTGGTGAGCCACACCAGGCGCAGGTACTCGGCCGCGAGGAACCCGACGGCGCGCTGGAACCAGCCGCTACGCAGCATATTGCGGACGAGATGTTTCAAGTCGGGCGCTTTACGTCTTACTTCGCGTCGTGAGCGGGATCGAGCAGCCGGTGCAGGTGCACGATGAAGTAGCGCATATGGGCGTTGTCGACCGTCATCTGCGCCTTGGCCCGCCAGGCGGCGTGGGCCGATGCGTAGTTGGGATAGACCCCAACGATATCGACCTTGTCGAGATCCTTGAACTCGTTCTTTTCGAGGTTGATCAGCTCGCCGCCGATCACGAGGTGAAGGAGCTGCTGCGAGGCGCTTTCTGTCATCGGTATCGTTCCTAATCAGCGCCTTGCAGGCGACGTGAAGCGGCGATCGGGGACCGTTCAGGCCGGCGGCAATCTGCGGTATTGCGCGACGATCTCAGCATGTCGGTCGCGGCCCGCTGCCACCAGCACCCCGTGCACCACTTCCGGACGATTATAGAGGATCGTCTCGCCGGACAACGCGGTCATTTTACCTCCCGCTTCCTGCACGATCAGATGCGCCGCCGCAAGATCCCAATCGCGGCTTTGCCCGCCTGCAAAAGCGGCATCGAGCGCACCGTGCGCGACACGACACAGTCGTAGCGCCAACGAGCCGATTCGCGGATGCAGCTCGAGCCCCGTGGAATCCGGTGCCAGCCGTTCGACCAGCGGCTTGGGTCCGGCCACCCGGGAAAAGTCCCATGCCGTCCCCTCGGCCGCGCGGACGGACTGCGCGTTGAGCGTGGTCCCCTGGCCCTGCGCGGCAAAAAAGAACTCGCCGGTCACGGGGGCATAGACCGCAGCCAGCACCGGCGCGTTGTCCTCGACCAGCGCGACGCTTACGCACCAGTCGTGGCGACCGCCGAGATAGGAGCGCGTGCCGTCGATCGGGTCGACGATCCATGTCCGCGACCGGCCGAGCCGGGCGGCATCGTCAGCGCTCTCCTCCGACAGCCAGCCGTAATCGGGCGTCGCCGATCTCAGCCGGCGCTCCAGCAGGTCGTTGACGGCCATGTCGGCTTCGGACACCGGCGATGATGCGCCCTTGGTCCATTTGCGCAGCTCGGTGCCGAACATCGCATGCGCCAGCTCGCCCGCCTCGCGCACCGCCTGCTTCAGAAGCCCGGCATCGGCCGCCGGGCCGGTCGTGCTCGGTTTGTCGATCTCAGCGTCCGCCAAGCGTCAATCCTTCGATGCGCACCGTCGGCGCATTGACGCCATAGCGGAATTCCAGATCGCTCGCGGGCGTCATCGACTTGAAGATCTCGAACAGGTGGCCGGCGATCGTCACCTCGCTGACCGCATAGCCGATCTCGCCATTCTCGATCCAGAAGCCGGAGGCGCCGCGGCTGTAGTCGCCGGTCACGCCGTTCACACCGGAGCCGATCAGGTCGGTGACGTAGAAGCCCTGCTTGATGTCCGAGATGAGCTCCTTGGCGGTGACCACGCCCGCCTCGAGATGCAGATTGAAGGGACCCGGCGAGGGCGACGAAGACACGCCGCGATGCGCGTGGCCGGTGGTCACCATGCCGAGCTCGCGGGCGGTGCCCGAATCCAGCAGCCACGTCGTCAACACGCCATCATCGACCAGCGCGGTCTGCTTCACCTTGACGCCTTCGGCGTCGAACGGCTGCGAGCGCAGACCGCGCTTCCGCAGCGGATCGTCGATGATGCGGATGCCCTTGGCGAACAGCTGCGCGCCGAGCTTGTCCTTCAGGAAGGACGTCTTGCGCGCGATCGATGCGCCGTTGATGGCCCCGACCAGATGGCCGACCAGCGAGCCCGACACGCGCGGATCGAACACCACCGGCACCTGGCAGGTGGCGACCTTGCGCGGATTGGCGCGCGCCACCGCGCGCTCGCCGGCGCTACGTCCGACCGCGGCGGGTGACAGCAGATCGGCGCCGTGCGGCGCCGCCGTGTAGTCGTAGTCGCGCTCCATGCCGGTGCCTTCGCCTGAGATCGCGGTGGTCGAGATGCTCTGGCTCGAACGCAGATAGGCGCCGCGGAAGCCGCCGCTGGTCACCAGCACCATGCCGCCGATGCCGGCCGAGGCCGATGCCCCGCCGGATTTGGTGACGCCCTTCACGGCCATCGCCGCAGCCTCGGCCTCCTGCGCGCGCCGCTCCAGCTCGGCGGTCGCGGGAATGTTCGGATCGAGCAGGTCGAGCTCGGGAATCTCGCGCGCCAGCAACGCCGGGTCGGCGAGGCCGACGAATTTGTCGTCGGGCGCCACGCGCGCCATCGCCACGGCGCGTTCGGCGAGCCGCGCGACGCCGTCACCGCTGACGTCGTTGGTCGAGACCACCGCCTGGCGCTTGCCGACCAACACCCGCAACCCGACATCGTCGCCTTCCGAGCGCTCGGATTCCTCGACGCGGCCGTCGCGGACCTCGACGCCCTGCGAGATGCCGCGCACCGCGATCGCATCGGCGGCATCGGCTCCCGCCTTGCGTGCCGCGTCAACCAGCCGCTCCGCGAGCGCGGTGAGGGCGGATTGATCGAGCAGATCGGAATGGGCGGATGTCGATGAAGCAGGAGCTGAGGGGGAGGATGTCACGAACAGATTCCGATCGATGGCAGGTGGCGGCAGGACGGCTCAATCCACACGAAATGTGACCTGCTCACGCCAACTTCAAGCAGGACGGCGGAGGCGCGTTGGATTGTCGGCAAATCGGCAAGGTCTCGTCAATCATGCGGGGCAAGCGATTGTCAATCATGACGGTAAGAGGATCATGCGTTAGGGCTGATTAACCAGCCTTCTTAAGCTGATACGGGCGTGGCGCGTGGCAAGGTCTCACGTATCGACCGGGCACATAATCCCGGCGGGGAGACCAGGCCGTGAGGCGTCAAACAGCAACAGGCGGAAGCAATTCCGCTGGGTCGGGCCGCGCAGTGCGGCTCGACCCTCTTTCCCTGCCCGTCTCGTTCAGCGCGCACGACACCCGTGCCGATGGCGGTATCCGGCAGGTCGAATTGCACCGGGAGCGCGTGGTGCTGCGCCGTGCCGTCAGCGGCATGCGCATGGCCCTGAACCTCCGGGTCAGCGATTTCCTCGGCATCGCGCTGCGTGAGATCGACGACACGCAGATGATGCTGATACTGCTTCATCGCGACCCTTCGCTGAGCATTCCCTTGTGCGTCAGCGAGGACCAGGACGAGATCATCGCCGCCTGGGCGATGTGGAGCGAAACCTTCGCGCTGCCCCAGCTTCAAGAGCCCAAGCGCGACGCCGCGCCGCGCCGCCGCCGACGCAATGCGATCCGCTCACGCCGTCCACGTTTTCTGATGCGGCGCCGGGTCGGGCACCTGCTCAATCCGGCATCGATCTATCGCGGTGAGCGCGAGATCATCGCGCGCAACTGATCAGGTTGTGCGCAGCACGGCATCGACGACAAGAGCGACGAACAGCAGCAGTCCGGCGTCGCGGTTCGACTTGAAGATCCGCAGACACAGCGCGGGATCGGCGATATCCAGCCGGCGGACCTGCCAGCCCAGATGGGCGGCGAAACAGCCAAGCCCGAGCCACGCCGCGACATGCACGTGAGCCGTCAGGAACGCGGCTCCAATCAAGACCACAGCCAGCCCGTAGAAGATGACCAGCGCCAGATGGGTGCGCTCGGCAAACAGCCGCGCGGTCGACTTGATGCCGATCAGCGCATCATCCTCCGCGTCCTGATGCGCGTAGATCGTGTCGTAGGCGATCACCCAGCAGATCGAGCCAGCGTAGAGCAGCAGCGCGGTAGCATCGAGCCGGCCGAAGGCGACGGCAAATCCCATCAGCGCGCCCCAGGAGAAGGCGAGCCCGAGCACCGTCTGCGGCCACCAGGTGATGCGCTTCATGAACGGGTAGATCGCGACGATCACCAGTGAGGCGATTCCGGTGCCGATCGCAAAGCGGTTGAACTGCAGCAGCACGACGAGGCCGACCAGAGCCTGCGCCACCAGAAACGCCAGCGCCTGCTTGACGCCGACCTGCCCGGCCGGAATCGGCCGTGAGCGCGTGCGCTCCACCTTGGCGTCGAGGTCACGGTCGGTGATGTCGTTCCAGGTGCAGCCGGCACCACGCATGGCAAAGGCGCCGACGAAATAGAGCGCGACCCAGGCCGGCAGCATGGACAGCTGTCCCGAGATACCGGCCGCGAGCGCGGCCGACCACCAGCATGGCATCAGCAGCAGCCAGGATCCGATCGGGCGATCGTAACGGGCGAGCCGCAGATAGGGCCGGCTCCAGCCCGGGGCCAGCGTGTCGACCCAATTGCCGGTCGCGTCAGCAACGCGGACGGCGGTGTCGCTCATCGGGTGAGCACGTTGCCGGTCATGGTGTCGAACGCCGAGCCGCCCTTCTTGGCGGTATTGGCCTCGGGCAGCGCGGCCGACGAGCCCAGGACATCGCTGAGGCTGGGAGCGGCCGGGCCACCGCCCTTCTGCATCTGCTCGGCGGCGTTGCAGACCTTCTGCTGGACGCCTTCGGTGCCCTTGTGGTTCGTCTTCATCTGATCGCCGATCTGACTGGGAATGCCGCAGCGTGCCGCGTTGGCCTCGACATATTTGATCATCTTGACCTCGGCCTCGCTGAAGCTCTTGAACAGCTTGCAGGCCTCAATCGGCGTGGTTTTTCCCTTGCCCGCGGCCTGAAGCCGCTTACCGCGGCGCTCGGCCTCCTCACGCAGCGGCACGAACTCTTTCATGCAGGCGTCTGCCGCGCCGCCGCCGGGCGCGGCCATCGCCGGCGGCGCGAAACCGCCACCTCCGCCGAGCGGCGCAGCGGCGGCTGGAAACCCGGCGCTGGGCGCGGCGGCAGTGGCCGTCGGCGCGGAGCCGCCGCCAATTGGCGGAAACGCCGAGGCGTTGCCGCGGCTCTCACCCGGCAGCGCCGGGAACGCGCTTTGCGCCAGCGCCGGCCCCGACGAGAGGCCGATCACGATGGCGAGCGACAAGAATGAATGACGGACGATCAAGGCTGGTTCTCCGGCAAGACCAGGGATTCATCAACACTTCCGGACGAAAGCACGATCCGATCAGGGGCTTTTACGATTCCCGCCCGTCCCGCACAACCGCGGAATTTGGCACCTCTGCGGCGCAGGGACGCAGCATTGCCTTGAAATGCCCGCGGCTGCGCCCCGCGGCCGGTCTTCGTACCTTGATGCGAGTTGATGGCAACGGCGCCGGCAGCCCGCGGCGCGGTTCCGTCGCCTTGTTCATCTTTACCCGTTCCCCGGACCGAGGCGATTCGAGCGGTCGATGTTGTGGGTCGCCGTGCAGACCTTGCGCATCAGCGCCAGGGTGTTTTCGTGATGGACCTTCAGCTGATCGGTGATCGTGGGGGGAATTCCGCACATCGACGCGTGCGCGACCGCGTATTCGATCATCTTTGTCTGAGCCAGTTCATAGTCGTGGACGAGTTGGCAGGCCTCGCCGGGCCCGAAGCGCCGTTCCTTCGCCGCCTTGATCAGCTTGGCGCGGCGGGTGGTCTCGTCGCGAAGCGGCGTAAACTCCTTCAGGCAGCTTTCGGGAGGCCTGAAGCCGGCAGCCGTCCCGGCGGCGGGAGGCGACACCGGATCGGCATTCGGTGCGGCGGCCTTGTCATTGGCCAAGCATGCGCCCGTGAGCGTCACCGCGATGACGGCGGCGCACGCCCAGGTCCAGTTGTTGTTGATCACGGCTGTTCTCCACGCGAAGGTTTCCGGCACCGCCCCGGATCCCGCCCGAACCGACGGCCGCCACGTCGAGAACAGTCAACCGGTGAAATCTGTCGACAGCGCGACCAAAACCGGCCATCGCCAATGCAGCCGGCGGCGCGCCTTGTGCGTTCCGCCGCTCGTCGTCCCCCTGATCCCTCGTCGCCCCATGCCCGAATATGATTTCAACGCCCCGCGCCTGTTCGTCGACGCGCCCCTGCAGGCCGCGAGCCCGGTCGCGCTGGACCGCAGCCAGAGCAACTATCTCGGCAACGTGCTGCGGCTCGGCGCCGACGATCACGTGCTCGTCTTCAACGGCCGCGACGGCGAATGGCAGGGCGTGATCGGCGGCCGCAAGCGGCCCGACATCCTCATTCTCGAGCACCAGGTCCGGCCGCAGGACCGGCTCGCCGACATCGCCTACGTGTTCGCGCCCCTCAAGCACGCACGCCTCGACTACATGGTGCAGAAGGCGGTCGAGATGGGCGTGTCGTGCCTTGCCCCGATCCTCACCCGCCACACCCAGGTCTCCCGCGTGAACGGCGAGCGGATGCGCGCGAATGTGATCGAGGCCGCCGAGCAATGCGGCATTCTCAGCCTTGCCGAGGTGAAGGAGCCGGTGCCGCTGGAGCGCTTTCTCGCCCAGCGCGCGCCGACCCGGCTGATGGTGTTCTGCGATGAAGCCGCGGACGTCACCGACCCGCTGCAGGCGCTGCGGGGCGTCGAGGCCGGACACGCCGGCATCGACATCCTGATCGGCCCCGAGGGCGGCTTTGCCGCCGACGAGCGCGATCTGCTGCTGCGCCAGCCGCGCGTGGTCCGGCTGGCGCTCGGACCACGCATCCTGCGGGCCGACACCGCCGCCGTCGCGGCGCTTGCCGTGGTGCAGGCCACCCTGGGGGACTGGCGCGAACCGGGCCGTTAAGACCCCGCACCGATTCTGCCGCGTCCCGCCCATTGCCAGTCGAAACCGCGGAATGGCCATGCTAAGGGGCTGCCGCTGCCCTCCGGGGCGGCGCGCATCCCCATTTGGAACCGACATCGACATGACCGGACCCGCTCCAACCGGACCCGCCGCGTGGGCGGACACGCTGCTGCAGTCGCTCGCCGACGCCGGCTATGAACGCGCCCAGCCGGCGATCCTGCAGCCCGCCGAGCCGTTCCTGGACCTCTCCGGCGAGGACATCCGCAAGAGCCTGTATCTGACGACGGACCCCGGCGGGGAGGAGCTCTGCCTGCGCCCCGACCTCACCATTCCCGTCGCCCGCGACTATCTGGCCTCGTCCCGGGCGGGCCAGCCGGCCGGATTCAGCTATCTCGGCCCCGTATTTCGTTACCGCGGCGGTCGCCCCAGCGAGTTCCAGCAGGCCGGCATCGAATCGTTCGGGCGCAAGGATCATCCGGCGGCCGACGCCGAGATGCTGGCCCTGGCGATCGAGGCGACGGCAACGGCGGGCCTCGCCGAGATCGACATTCGCACCGGCGACGTCGCGCTGTTCACCGCGCTGATCGACGCGCTTGACCTGTATCCGGTCTGGCGGCGCCGGCTGATCAAGGACTTCAACCGCAAGCGCACGCTGGCGCAGGACCTCGAGCGGCTGGCGATCGCCGAGGTGGCGCCGCGCAACGAATATGAGGGCGTCCTCGCGGCGCTGGCCGGCTCCGACCGCAAGGCGGCGCTCGCGCTCGTCACCGACCTGATGTCGATCGCCGGCGCGACCGCGGTCGGCGGCCGCACGGTCGCGGAGATCGCCGATCGTTTCCTGGAGCAATCCACCTTGAAGAGCGGCGCTCTGCCGCGCGACGCGCTCGATCTGATCAAGCGCTTCCTGCTCATCGCCGGCACGCCAACGGAGGCTGTCAAACAGCTTCGCGCGCTCGCCGCCGACGCCAGGCTGGACATCTCCGTGGCGATCGATGCGCTGGAGGCGCGCGCCGGCTTCATGGCCAAGCGTGGCATCGACCTCGCGAAAGTGCGCTTCGCCACATCGTTCGGGCGCGGCCTCGACTACTACACCGGCTTCGAGTTCGAGCTGCATCATCCCGGCAATGGCGACGAGCCGCTGGTCGCCGGCGGCCGCTATGACAGCCTGCTGATCCAGCTCGGCGCCGCCTCGTCCATTCCGGCCGTCGGCTTCTCGATCTGGATCGAGCGCCTGGCCCAGAGCAGCGCCGCGGGCAAGGCCGCGCGCGGGAGAGCATCATGAGCGGCCCCCTCGTCCTCGCCGTCCCCTCCAAGGGACGCCTGCAGGAGAATGCCGAGGCGTTCTTCGGACGTGCCGGGCTGAACCTTTCCAAGCCGGGCGGCGCGCGCGACTATCGCGGCACGATTTCCGGCCTCGACAATGTCGAGATCGCCTATCTCTCTGCGAGTGAGATCGTCTCGCAACTGGCGCGCGGCACCGTGCATCTCGGCGTCACCGGCGAGGACCTCGTGCGCGAGGGCATCGCCGATGCCGACCAGCGCGTGCTCCTGATCGACTCGCTCGGCTTCGGCGGCGCCAATGTCGTGGTCGCGGTGCCGCAGGCCTGGATCGACGTCCGCACCATGGCCGATCTCGACGACGTCACCACCGGCTTCCGCGCCCAGCACAATCGGCGCATGCGCGTGGCGACCAAATACATCAACCTGACGCGCGCCTATTTCGCCGCCCATGGCATCGTCGATTACCGCATCGTCGAGAGCGCCGGCGCCACCGAGGGCGCGCCCGCCGTCGGCACCGCCGAGCTGATCGTCGACATCACCAGCACCGGCTCGACCTTGGTCGCCAACGGGCTGAAGGTGCTGGACGACGGCGTGATCCTGCGCAGCCAGGCCAATCTGGTCGCCTCGCGTGATGCCGATTGGTCGGAAGGCCCGCGCGAAAGCGCGCGCATCATTCTCGACCACATCCATGCCCGCGCCCGCGCCAGCAAATACCGCGAGGTCCGCACCCGCTTCAAAGGGTGCGACGCAGCAATGCTGACGGAGGCGCACAACCGCTTCGGAGTGGTGGCGCCATTCGGTGGTCCGACCTCGTCGGGGATGCTGACCCTGCACTGCCCACCGGCGCAGATCTACGCGCTCGGCAGCTTCTTGCGAACGCATGGCGCCGAGACGGTGTCCGTCGCGTCGCTCGACTACGTGCTCGACCGCGAGAATCCGCTGTTTGCCCGCCTCGAGGCCTTCCTGCGATCATAAATCGCCGTTCATCGTAGCGACAGGCGGCTGCGGCTACCATATGTTGGTATGAGAACGAGGACTCGAAAGCGATGCTGGGAACTGACGTGTCCGACCTGACCACGACCGCGGCCGATGCCGCGTCGCAGGGACTGTCGATCGTTATCCCCGTCTACAATGAGGGCGCGGGACTGGCGGCGCTGCATGCGCGGCTGAACGATCTCGCACGCACCCTGCGGCAGCGCTTCGGCCTCGCCTGCGAACTCGTCTATGTCGACGACGGCAGCCGCGACAATACGCTCGCGGTTGCGCGCACGCTGCAGGCGGATGCGCTCGACATCCAGCTCGTCTCGCTGTCGCGCAATTTCGGCAAGGAGGCGGCGCTGATGGCCGGCCTCGATCATGCGCGGCGCGGTGCCGTGATGTTCATGGATGGCGACGGCCAGCATCCGCCGGCCCTGGTCGAGCAGCTGGTCTCGCACTGGATCAAGGACGGCTACGATGTCGTCTACACGGCCAAGGCGCACCGCGACAACGAGCCGTTCCTGCGCCGCGTCGCGGTTCACGGCTTCTATTCGCTGATCAATTGGGGCGCGCGGCAGAAGATTCCGGAGGACGCCGGCGACTTCCGCCTGCTGTCGCCGCGCGCGGTCGCCGCGCTGCGCCAGCTTCCCGAGCGCAACCGCTTCTTCAAGGGCTTGGCGAGCTGGATCGGCTTCCGTCAGATCCGCGTCGACTACGAGCCGGCAGCCCGCGCGCACGGCGTCACGACCTTCAACGTGACGAGCCTGCTCGGCCTGTCGATCGAGGGGCTGACGTCGTTCTCGGTGGCGCCGCTGCGCTTCGCCAGCCTGCTTGGCATCCTGCTCGCTACGGCCGCCTTCCTGTTCGGCCTCTCCATCCTGTGGGAGACCGTCGTGAGCGGCAAGTCGGTGCCCGGCTATCCGTCGCTGATGGTCGGCCTGATGACGATCGGCGGCGTGCAGCTGATCATGATCGGCATCATGGGCGAGTATATCGGCAAGATCCTGTCCGAGCTGAAGGCGCGGCCGATCTACTTCGTCGCCGAGCACAGCGAGAAGCGCGCGGCGCTCGAAGCGCGCAGCGACGAGAGGACTGCCGCCGAATGAGCGAGGCGCCGCACCGGCGAATCTGGCTGTGCGCGGATGATTACGGCATCAGTCCCGGGGTCAACAAAGCGATCCGCGACCTGATCGCGCGCGGCCGTCTGAACGCGACGTCGGTGATGACGGTGGGCGCGGCGATCGGCCGTGACGAGGTCGCCGAGCTCACCAAGGTCGCCGCCGACAGTCCGCGCTGCGCCATCGGCCTGCACGTCACGCTCACGGCGCCGTTCCGGCCGCTGACGATGCATTTTCGTCCCGCCGAAGGCGGCATGTTCCTGCCGTTTCCCAAGCTGCTGCGCGCCGGGCTGACGCGGCGGCTCGATCCCGAAATGATTCGTGCCGAGGTGCTGGTCCAACTGGCGGCGTTCGGCGAGCTGTTCGGTCGCGCTCCCGATTTCGTCGACGGCCACCAGCACGCGCAACTTTATCCGCAGGTGCGCGAGGGCTTCCTTGCCGCGGTGAAGGAAACTGCGCCCTCCGCCTGGGTCCGCCAGGGCGGTCGCAATCTGCCGCTGCGGCAACGGCTGTCAGCGCCGAAGGCGCTGCTGCTCGATGCGCTGAGCGCGCAATTCCGCCGTCATGCGGCGCGCGCCGGGATCGCCTTCAACCCTGCTTTCGCCGGCGCCTACGACTTCACCAAGACGGCGGATTTCGGGGCCCTGATGGACGGCTTCCTGAACGAGCTGCCCGAGAACGGTCTCGTGATGTGCCATCCCGGCTTCGTCGACGACGTCCTGGTCGAGCTCGACCCTCTGACGGTGCAGCGCGAGCATGAGCACGCTTATCTCGCCGGCGAGCACTTCCCCGGCCTGCTCGACCGCCGCCGGGTGACGCTGGCCTGAACCGATCACGTCCCGCAGCGAACAAAACGCCCAGGGCTGGCGTTTCCATTCGCGATCGCGCCGGCATGGACGTCGCGATCGCTCTGAACGTCCGACGACGCTTTGTCGCATACGGAAATTTAATCCGCGGCCCGACTGGCCCGACCACAAACCATCCCTACGTCTTGGCCGCGCTTCGCCGGAACCGGCAGGCAGCAGGAGAAGCACATGACACCGCAAGAACGCCAACTCATCGACGATCTGTTCGACCGGCTCGCCAGGTTGGAGAGTGCGCCACGTGATCCGG
The DNA here is from genome assembly GCF_051167655.1 of Bradyrhizobium sp. HKCCYLS2038. Lineage (NCBI taxonomy): Bacteria > Pseudomonadati > Pseudomonadota > Alphaproteobacteria > Hyphomicrobiales > Nitrobacteraceae > Bradyrhizobium > Bradyrhizobium sp. HKCCYLS2038. The sequence continues at coordinate 269,270 of NZ_JBNPTM010000006.1, forward strand.
AGGCCGCCACTGCGATCTCGCAGGCGCTGCAGCGGGCCCCCAATGCCGTTTATGCGCTGGTCCAGACGGTGCTGGTGCAGGACGAGGCTCTGAAGCGCGCCAATGCCCGCATCGAGGAGTTGCAGCACGCCCAGGCCCCGCAGGCCCAGTCCGGCGGCTTCCTCGATTCGATGCGCGACAGCATCTTCGGCACCAGTGGCAGCCGTGGCTCGGTTCCCAACGTCCCGCCGCCTGCCAGCCGTCCGGTCTGGAACAGCGGCCAGGCGATGCCGCCGGCCTATCAGAACCAGCCCGGCCCCCAACCTGGTCCGTATGACCAGGGCGGCTTCGGCCAGCCGCGCGGCGGCATGTTCGGCGGCGGCGGCGGCTCGTTCCTCGGAACGGCGGCAGCCGCGGCGGCCGGCATGGTCGGCGGCTCGCTGCTGCTCGGCGGCATCCGGTCGATGATGGGCGGCGGCTCGCACCAGGCGTTCGGCGACACCACCATCATCGAGGAGCGTGGCGGCGGCGGCAGCCCGTGGAGCGATCAGTCCGGCGGCTCGTTGGCGCGGGATGCCGGGCTCGACGACATCGGCCGCTCCGGCGACGGCGGCAGCCGCGCTGGGTTGTTCGACCAGGCCTCCTACGACGACAGCGGCAATGACGGCGACCCGACGGATTTCGATTCAGACGACGGCTACGACAACGATGACGACGGCGGCAGCGACTACGCCTGACGCACGACCGTCGTCAGCAAGAAATTGAAGTCAAACGGCCGCCCGTTCGGGCGGCCGTTTTGCATGCTCATCACATCAATGGGGCCGTCAACCGGAGCGTGCCCGTCAGAGCACGATCACGCGCGTCCCGACGTTCACCCGGCTGTAGAGATCGATGACGTCCTCGTTGCGCATCCTGATGCAGCCCGACGACACGTTGGTCCCGATCGTCCACGGCTCGTTCGATCCGTGGATGCGATAGAGCGAGGAGCCAAGATACATCGCGCGGGCGCCGAGCGGGTTTTCCGGCCCGCCCTCCATGTGGCGCGGCAGATCCGGCCGGCGCGCCAGCATCTCCGGCGGCGGCGTCCAGTCCGGCCATTCGCGCTTGGCCGAGATCGTCTTCACGCCCGACCAGGTGAAGCCCGGACGGCCGACACCGATGCCGTAGCGCAACGCCCTGCCCTCGCCCTGCACGAGATACAGGAACTTGTTGGGTGTATCGATGACGATGGTGCCGGCCCTTTCTCTGCCGTCATAGTCAACGATCTGTTTCTCGTATTTCGGATCGAGCGGCCGCTGCGTCTGCTCGTAGGCCTGCTCGTCCGGCTGCGGCGCCGTACCGGGAAGTCCCGGACGCTGTGGCTCGTAGGTGGACGGCTGCTGCTGGTACATCGGCTGTCCCGACGGCGGTGCGCCGCGGCCGCCCTGCGGATCGCCGAACAGGAATTCGATGAAGCCGCCGCCCATCCGCGAGCGTTCGACATAGGCCGTGCGCACCGGCGCGCTCTGTTGCGGCGGACCGCTGTAGATCACGGTCGGCTGCTGAAATCCCTGGGCCGCAGCCCGATCCAGACCTGCATGGAAGATGCATGCGCCGGCCAGCAGCGCTGTGGAGAATGATTTGAACATCGACGTACTCTGTACTGTTTCGTCTGGAGACTGTTCGTCGCACGACGCCAACAGGCGGCTCGCGTATCGTCAATAAAGAGCAAAACTCGATCGCTTTGGTAAACGAGAACGGCGCCGGGATTCACCATTGCCGCAGAGCGCGGCGGAATTGATCGCTAGCGTTTATTTTGCGTGAAGGCCGCAGGCGCATGGTTAATCGTTGATGCACGGCGCACGCGGGCGTTGCGGATCGCGGTTCCTGGCGTGAACGCGATGTTAAATAGCATCCGAGTAGAAGTAGCTTGAGTAAAAGGTCAGGGACACTCTCATGCCGGTTCGCAAGCGTTTCCGTATCGAAGAAGCCATCGTCGGCCATATGCCGGAGCCCGACTTCGTCGGCGGCGAGATCGGCCCCAACCACAAGGAAATCATGGACGAGCTGCGCGCGATCCGCGCCCAGATGGCCAATGCCATGCGCGGTGGAGGTGGCGGTGGTAGCAGCACGGCAAATGCCGCCATCCAGGAATCGGCTGCCAAGGAAGTCGCCGAGGCACGCGCGCTGCTCGAGACCTATCGCGCCCAGATCGAACAGTGCGAGAAGCTCAAGGTCGAGCTGGACCTGATCCACGACGCGATCAACCGCACCAAGGGCGAGATCGCGACGCTCCACGCCAAGAGCTTCAACGGCGAGGAGATGGCCAAGGTCAACGGCGAGCTCGGCGCGGTCGTCGGCGGTACCGAGCAGGCGACCCAGCAGATCCTCGAGGCCGCCGAGGCGATCGACCAGGCCGCCAGCGCGATGGCCAAGGTGGACTCGGCCGACCAGCAGAAGATCCTCAGCGAGGACATCCAGGAGCGCGTCGTCTCGATCTTCGAGGCGTGCAACTTCCAGGACTTGACTGGCCAGCGCATCAACAAGGTCATGACGACCATGAAGTTCATCGAGCACCACATCGTGGTGATGATGGACATCTGGGGCGGCGTCGACGCCATCAAGGCGCATGTGCCGCCGATCGTCGACACCCGCGAGGGCGACGCGAGGCTGCTGAACGGCCCGAAGGCGGCGGACGAAGCTGGCCACGCCTCCCAGGACGACATCGACGCGATGTTCAACTGATCGAGCCGGCCTACGGCGGGCGACAGCTCCCGCAGGTGCAGACTCAAAACGAAACGCCGGCGTTTCCGCCGGCGTTTGTCGTTCGAGATAGCGGTATTCCGGCGCGACGTCAGGCCCGCGGCCCGCAGCGCACGTAAACCATGTTGCCGTAGCGCGTTCCGGCATCCTTGTCGACGAACCGGGTGATCAGCACACGGCCGTCGAAGGAGACGACCTCGCGGTCCTGCTCGCCGCCGGGAGGACCTTCAGGTCCAATGAAGTTCTTGCCGCTGGCCGAGCCCTTCAGGCGCAGCTCCTGTGGCGTTGCCTGGTCGGCCAGATGCATCACAACACCGCCGGCGGTTCCGGGGCCGATCGTGTACGGCTGCTTGCACTGCGCCAGCGCCATTTTCTCGGTGCGCGCGCGATCGTTCGGGTTCTGATACGAGGCGAGGCCCCATTTGCCGACGATTTCGTCCGGGCGGATGGTCGCCGGCCGCTCGGGCTCGACCGCCATCTCCTGCGGCTGCGGGCTCGTCGGCGACAGGCTTAAGCCGCCTCCGCACGCGCCCAGGAACAATGTGAGCGCCGACACGATACCCAGATTGGCGATCGGCCGCGCGCACCGTGAACTCGTCATGGCATCCCCTTAAGGAACAAGATCATGGTTGCCCCGTCCGGCAACCAAGCGCAAAACGCGCGCAAGAGCAACGACGTCGGAGGGACGGCGCCGCTCCACTAACATGTCTGGCTTCGCACGACATCCCCTAACAGCCTCAGGAACGGCTTGACTGGCTTGCTTGACAGGATCAGCGGCAAGCCATATTTCCCGGAACGGTCTTTAGCACTCGGAGGGCACGATTGCTAAAGCCGCGAGTCAGTTGGTGCCACGTTGGCGCCAAATGTGGCCGCAATCAGAAATTCCTCCGCCAGCAACCGTTATTGAAGCACCCCAAAAGGGATCCGTCATGGCCAAATCGAAGTTTCGTCCCCTGCATGATCGCGTCGTGGTTAAGCGCATCGACGCCGAAGAGAAGACCAAGGGCGGCATCATCATCCCCGACAGCGCCAAGGAAAAGCCCTCGCAGGGCGAGGTCGTCGCCGTCGGCCCGGGCGGCCGCGACGAGAGCGGCAAGCTGATTCCGATCGACGTCAAGGTCGGCGACCGCGTGCTGTTCGGCAAGTGGTCGGGCACCGAGGTCAAGCTGGACGGCGAGGAACTCCTCATCATGAAGGAGTCCGACATCATGGGCGTCGTCGCCTGATCCGACCCGCTGAGGGGCGGCCTTCCGCCGCCCCTGGCGACCAGCACTTTTCCACCTCGTTCAGGCGACAGGCAGGCGATCACGCCGCTGGCCGTCGCGGCCCACTCCAGGAGAGATTTACATGGCAGCCAAGGACGTCAAATTCGCTGGCGACGCGCGCGACCGCATGTTGCGCGGCGTCGACATTCTCGCCAACGCCGTCAAGGTGACGCTCGGCCCGAAGGGCCGCAACGTCGTCATCGAGAAGAGCTTCGGCGCTCCGCGCATCACCAAGGACGGCGTCACCGTCGCCAAGGAGATCGAGCTGGAGGACAAGTTCGAGAACATGGGCGCGCAGATGCTGCGCGAGGTCGCCTCCAAGACCAACGACACCGCCGGTGACGGCACCACCACCGCGACCGTGCTGGCCCAGGCCATCGTGCGCGAGGGCGCCAAGGCGGTTGCCGCCGGCATGAACCCGATGGACCTCAAGCGCGGCATCGACATCGCCGTCGCCGCCGTCATCAAGGACATCGAGAAGCGCGCCAAGCCGGTCGCCGCGTCCTCCGAGGTTGCCCAGGTCGGCACCATTTCCGCCAACGGCGACGCCGCGATCGGCAAGATGATCGCCCAGGCGATGCAGAAGGTCGGCAACGAGGGCGTCATCACGGTCGAGGAGAACAAGTCGCTCGAGACCGAGGTCGACATCGTCGAGGGCATGAAGTTCGACCGCGGCTATCTCTCGCCCTACTTCGTGACCAACGCCGAGAAGATGACCGCCGAGCTCGACGACGTCTACGTGCTGCTGCACGAGAAGAAGCTGTCGGGCCTGCAGGCCATGCTGCCGGTGCTCGAAGCCGTGGTGCAGTCGGGCCGTCCGCTCCTGATCATCGCCGAGGACGTCGAAGGCGAAGCGCTGGCCACCCTGGTCGTCAACCGCCTGCGTGGCGGCCTCAAGGTCGCGGCCGTCAAGGCGCCGGGCTTCGGTGATCGCCGCAAGGCCATGCTCGAGGACATCGCGATCCTGACCGGTGGTCAGTTGATCTCGGACGACCTCGGCATGAAGCTCGAGAACGTCACGGTGAAGATGCTCGGCCGCGCCAAGAAGGTCGTGATCGACAAGGAGAACACCACGATCGTCAACGGCGCCGGCAAGAAGGCCGACATCGAGGCGCGCGTCGGTCAGATCAAGGCGCAGATCGAGGAGACCACCTCGGACTACGACCGTGAGAAGCTGCAGGAGCGGCTGGCCAAACTCGCCGGCGGCGTCGCGGTGATCCGCGTCGGCGGCGCGACCGAGATCGAGGTCAAGGAAAAGAAGGACCGCGTCGAGGACGCCCTCAACGCGACCCGCGCCGCGGTGCAGGAAGGCATCGTCCCCGGCGGCGGCGTGGCTCTGCTGCGCGCCAAGAAGGCGGTCGGCCGCATCACCAACCCGAACTCGGACGTCCAGGCCGGCATCAACATCGTGCTGAAGGCGCTCGAGGCTCCGATCCGTCAGATCGCCGAGAACGCTGGCGTCGAGGGCTCGATAGTGGTCGGCAAGATCCTGGACGAGAAGTCCGAGACCTTCGGCTTCGACGCCCAGACCGAGGACTATGTCGACATGGTCGCCAAGGGCATTATCGACCCGGCCAAGGTCGTCCGCACCGCGCTGCAGGACGCCTCGTCGGTTGCCGGTCTCCTGGTCACCACCGAGGCCATGGTCGCCGAGCTGCCGAAGGACGCGGCTCCGTCGATGCCAGCCGGCGGCGGTATGGGTGGCATGGGCGGCATGGGCTTCTGAGCCCGTTCTAAGCCCTGCCTTCATCACCAACACTTCAGGAAGGCCGCCTCCGGGCGGCCTTCTTTTTGACCGAGCGTCCGCACCAGGGATGCAGCGGGCGCAAATCGGCGCTACAGCTAGCGCCGATTCCGCCTCCACAAGGATTTTCAGATGCGCGCGATTTTGGTGGCGTTGGCCGTGATTGCTGCGGCCGCGCCGGAACTCGGTTGGGCCCAGAGCAAGAGCGGCACCAAGGCCCCCGCCAACGAAACCCGGTATTTCACCGCGATCGATGGCCTGATGGACGGCAATGCCGACGTGATCCTCAAGGAAACACGCCAGGGCAAGACCGTCACCGCGGCGACGCTCGACGTCTGCTATCCCGTCGCGAAGAACTCGGACCGCAAGGACCGGTTCGTGGTCAATCTCACCGTCAACGGCCAGACCATGACCGGCGCGACCCAGAGCAACGGCGCCAAGGAGCCGGTCACGGTGAAGCTAAACCGCAAGGCGAACGGCGACACCTTCGAGTTCCGCGGCCAGATCACGATCGGCAAGACGGTCACCGAGGTGGCGTCGACCGACAATTCGGACGTCAGCGAAAAGGAATTCCAGGAAAGCCAGTCGAGCGACGATGGCATCAGCGCCCAGCCGAAGGACTTCACCGACGTTTCGCCCGAGGCGATCTCCGTCCGCCTGAAGCTGGAAGCGGTCGCCGACTTCCTGAAGAGCCTGAAGGGCGAGAACGTCGAGGTCTCGCTGTCGAGCCTGATCGTGGGCTGTGATGCGCTGCGCGCCGGCGAGCAGACGGTCAGCATGACCGTCGATCCGGAGCGCGCCGGCGCCCTGATCGCCAAGGCACGCGCGACGACCGGCGTCGTCACCGCCGGCTGGACCGCCGGCACGGTGGAGATGGACCGCACCATCCGCTTCGCGGCGGCCGACTGGCGCGACGGAGACAAGATCAACCGCGACAAGCTGGCGAACGCGATCTCCGACGTGCTGGCCAAGACTTACAACGCCAAGCCGACCAGCACGGCCTGGAATCCGGTGACCGGCAAGCTGAAGCTGACCCTGAAGCGGCCGAGCCAGTTGATGCCCTCGCTCGAGCTCACCGACGTGATCGAGGTCACCGGCCTCGTCTCGCCCGACAAGCCCGGCGGCGCGGACGCGCTGGTGTTGTGGATCAGCAGCCCGACGACCACCACCATCGACGAGAGCTCCGCCGCCAAGCTGATCCTGTCCGACGAGTCCTCGGGCGACGAGGAAAGCGATACGCGGGACGATGGCGGCGCCATCGACGAGCTGGCCAAGGCCTTCAAGGCCAAGCGCTGGGACGCGGACAACTCGGTGTGGAAGTGAAGTAGCGGGGGCGCAGTCGATCGATGTGCGCCCCTTACTCCATTGGGAGGGCGATTGCGTATGACGACCGGAGTTGTGCGCTCACTCTCTCCAGGTCGTCATGGCCGGACTTGTCCCGGCCATCCACGTCGTTCGGCATCCTGAGACCGACGTGGATGCCCGGGACAAGCCCGGGCATGACGGAGTAACTAACGAACAAGGGTTGCTGGTCTCAGCAGCCTCTTATCTTGATATGCGTTGGCCCTCAATTCGTATTCAGCCGGAAGCGCAGCGTCTTCGGGCCGACGAAGATGATCAGGTCGCCCTGGCGCTTCCAATTGGTCACGGCGCTCAGCGCGGCGATCAGCTCATCGTCGGCCTGGGCGCGCGCTGCCGGGCAGTTGCGATCCTCGATCTTGCCGGCAATGAACACGATGGTGTTGCCGGCGACCGAGAACTGGCCCTTGCCGCCCTTGCACCAGAGCTCGAGCACGGTGTCACCATTGTCGCCGATGTCGAGATCCGGCACCCGCTTCGATCCGGGCAGCGGCGGAGCGTCGAGCGTCATCTCCATGCCGAAGGGGAATTCCTCGGCCGACGCCGCAGCGAGCGGCACGCCCGACATCATCAGCGCCGCCACCATGGCGGCGACGGCTCGCTTCACGTCTCGCATCGTTCCCCCTCGATCGTCCTCACGCGCAGCGCTCGCCTCCGCGGCGATGACCACTGCCGCGAGCACGGCTCCCGCACAAATGTGACCCAAACATAGCAAACCCCGCGTCGCCCGGGCGACGCGGGGCTTTGTCGCGAGCAGTGGTGCTATTTCAGCACCATCGCGGTGAACGGATAGACATAGGCCTGCAAGGTGACGAACAGGCCGACCAGACAGGCGAGCACGATCGAGTGCAGGAAGACGTAGCGCAGGATCGAGCTCTCATGGCCGTACCAGTTGGTGGCGGTCGAGGCGACGACGATCGATTGCGCGTCGATCATCTTGCCCATCACGCCGCCGGACGAGTTGGCCGCGGCCATCAGGACCGGCGACAGGCCGAGCTGCTCGGAGGTGATCTTCTGCAGGTTGCCGAACAGCACGTTGGAGGCGGTGTCCGATCCCGTCAGCGCCACGCCCAACCAGCCGAGCAGGGTGCCGAAGAAGGGATACAGCACGCCGGTCGCGGCGAAGGCGAGGCCGAGCGTCGCGTCGACGCCGGAGAGGCGCGTCAGCGTGCCGATCGCGAGCATCGCCGAGATCGTGATCAGCGAGATCGCGCAGAGCCGGATGGTGCGGCCATATTCGGCGATCAGCTTGCCCGGTCCGACGCCCATCAGGAAGCCGGAGATGATCGCCGCGATCAGCATGCCGGTGCCGGTGAAGGTCAGATAGGTGAACGAGAACACCGCGCCTTCCGGCGTCGCCTTCGCGGCCACCGGGGGCATCTTGTTGATCAGCTTGTCGAGCTCGGGCACCGGATAGCTATAGGTGAAGATCGAGTTCGCCCAGGACTTGAAGGCGCCGTTGCCCCAGATCAGCATGATGATGCAGACGATGATCCAGGGCAGCAGCGCGCCCCAGAGCTCACTCTGCGTCAGCGGCGTGCGGTCCAGCGGCTTGGCCGCCGCCATCGTCGCGGCCGATTCGTCGCGGCCGCGCAGCGCCGGCGACAGCCACAGCTGCTTCGGCTGCCAGACCTTCAGGAACAGGATCAGCGCGCCCATCGAGATCAAGGAGGCGCCGATGTCGACGATCCACGGATTGACGTAGTTCGAGATCAGGAACTGCGGCACGGCGAAGGTCACGCCGGTGACCAGGATCGCCGGCCAGACATCCTTCATGCCCTTCCAGCCTGCGAAGGCCCAGATCACCCAGAACGGCACGATCAGCGAGAACACCGGCAGCTGCCGGCCGACCATCGCGCCGAGCAAATAGGGGTCGATGCCCGTGACCGAGGCGAGGCCCTGGATCGGCGTGCCCAGCGCGCCATAGGCGACCGGCGCGGTATTGGCGATCAGCGACAGGCCGGAGGCGGCGAGCGGCGAGAAGCCGAGGCCGATCAGCACGGCGCCGGTGATGGCCACCGGCGTGCCGAAGCCGGACGCACCCTCGAAGAACGCGCCGAACGAGAACGCGACCAGCAGCAGCTGCAGCCGGCGGTCCTCGGTGACGCCGCCGATGGCGCGCTTCAACAGCTCGAAGCGGCCGGTCGAGACCGTGACCTGGTAGAGGAAGATGACGTTCAGCACGATCCAGCCGATCGGGAAGAAGCCGGTGACGACGCCGAGGAACGTCGCGCGGATCGACATGTTGGCCGGCATCGTGAAGACGAAGATGGTGATGATGTTGGTCAGGACCACCGCGATGATTGCGGCGATGTGCGCCTTGACCTTGCCGCTGGCGATCAGCACCAGCAGCGTCACCACCGGTACGGCAGCGGCCAGCGTCGACAGCGCCGGGCTTCCCAGCGGGTCGTAGATTTGATTCCACATTGTGACGTCTCCCCCCAAGTTCTTGTTGTTGGACCCGCTCCGGCGAGGCGCGGATCAGGTCTGCCCTGCCCCGCGGCTCACCCGGGCAGGTCCACCGGGAAAGCGGATCACAACACCGGCACTGCCAAACTCTGCTCAAATTCTCGCGAAATCTGGCGCCGACCGCGGTCCCTCTCCCCAGCCGCATGCTACGGTTTGCCGCAGGCGACCCACAAGCCGGTGGTCGCCGGGTCCATTGCGACTTTAGTCTAGACAGGCGACCAAAACTGACAAATTCTTGATCTAAGTCAGCCTGTTAAGACGCTTTCTCAGGAGCAGCCCCTCTGTGAACAATCTCCGCTCGACCCTCGCCATCGTCTGGCGGATCGCCATTCCCTACTTCCGCTCCGAGGACAAGCTCGCCGGCCGCTCCCTGCTCGCAGCCGTGATTGCGATCGAGCTGTCGCTGGTCGCGATCCAGGTCCTGGTGAACCAGTGGCAGAATCGGTTCTTCAACGCGCTGCAGCAGTACGACTGGGACAGCTTCATCTGGGAAATCGGCGTGTTCGCCGGGCTCGCGACCGTGTTCATCGTGCTCTCGATCTACCAGCTGTATCTCAACCAATGGCTGCAGATCCGCTGGCGGCGCTGGATGACCGACGTCTATCTGCGCCGGTGGCTGAGCAACGCCACGCATTACCGCATGCAGCTGAAGGGCGACATCGCCGACAACCCGGACCAGCGCATCGCCGATGACGTGCAGATGTTCATCGACAAGACGCTCAACATCACCGTCGGCCTGCTCAGCTCGATCGTGACGCTGGCATCGTTCATGGTCGTGCTCTGGGCGCTGTCGAACGAGGCGCCGCTGCAGATATTCGGAACGCAGATCGCGATCCCCGGCTATCTGGTGTGGATTGCGCTGGTCTACGCCATCTTCGGCACCGTCCTGACGCACTGGATCGGCTCGCCGCTGGTGAACCTCAATTTCGAGCAGCAGCGTTTCGAGGCCGATTTCCGCTTCAACCTGGTGCGGGTCCGCGAGAGCTCGGAACAGATCGCGCTGCTGCGGGGTGAAGGCGCTGAACAGGGCCATCTCGGCACGAGGTTCGGCCGCGTGGTCCAGAACTGGTACCACATCATGAGCCGGACCAAGCGGCTCACCGCCTTCACCGCCAGTTACTCGCAGGCCGCGGTGATCTTCCCGTATGTTCTGGTTGCCCCCGCCTACTTCGCCAAGTCGATCCAGATGGGCGGCATTATGCAGACCGCCTCGGCGTTCTCGCAGGTCCAGGGCGCGCTGTCGTTCTTCGTGACGACCTACCGCACCCTGGCCGACTGGCGCTCGACAGTTGCCCGACTGGACGGCTTCGACATGTCGATCGAGAGCGCCGAGCATCTGTCCGGCGAGCCGCAGACCATCGACGTCGTCGATCATGCCGGCGACAACATCGATCTCGCCCAGCTGCTGCTCAAGCTGCCGAACGGCCTGCCTCTGATCGCCGCCGACGGGTTCAGCATCAGCAATGGCCAGAGCACCCTGCTCACCGGTCCCTCCGGCGCCGGCAAGTCGACGCTGTTCCGGGCCATCGCCGGGGTCTGGCCGTTCGGCAGCGGCGCGATCAAGGTGCCGTCGCATGCCAAGCTGATGATGCTGCCGCAACGGCCGTACTTCCCGATCGGCGCGCTCAAGGCGGCCATTCTCTATCCGGCCGCGGCGGATGCCTTCAGTGCCGAGCAGGTCAAGGACGCGCTGGTCGCGGTGGGCCTGCCGCAACTGGCCGATCGGCTCGACGAGGACGGCCATTGGAACCGGATGCTCTCGCTCGGCGAGCAGCAGCGGCTGGGGATCGCCCGGGCGCTGCTCCATGGCCCGCAATATCTGTTCCTGGACGAGGCCACTGCGTCGCTGGACGAGCCGAGCGAGGCCAGGCTCTATCAGGTCATCGCCGAGCGCCTGCCGCAGACCACGGTGGTCTCGATCGGCCACCGCTCAACCCTGCACGACTTCCACGACCGCAAGGTCGAGCTGACCCGCGACGGCGACCGCTTCACGCTGCGGCCGACCGGACAGGCCGCGGCGGCGGATGCCACGGCAGGCGGGGCGGAGTAAGGCAGTCAAGACTTGGCAGCCGCATCAGGCGCCGCGATCTCGATCTCACCCTCCCCTGGAGGGGGAGGGTGACAGCGGGGCTGAGCTCCGAGCTGCGTGTGCCGGCTCGGGACCGCACGAGACCACCATTATCCGACTCCGTGGAATCGGATGATGCTCTCGGCAAAGAGAGCGGAAATGCAGAAGGGCGGCAGATTGCTCTGCCGCCCTTTGCTTTGGAGATTTCGATCCGCCTTGCGACGATTACTTCAGGTTGGTCATCGCGGTCAGGTCGAAGGAGAGCTTGGCGATGCCGGTCGCGCCGCACCACTTCGAGCCGACACCGGTCGGGTTGATCGGCGAGAAGCTGCCATTCGCGACGGCGGTGTAGTCGCTGGTGAAGGCGTTGCAGTTGGCCTTCGACAGGTTGGTGTCGGAGTAGCGCAGGTCGAGGGTCATGACCTTGTAGGTGAAGCCGACGCCGATGTTCCAGGTGTTGTAGTCGGCGTACTTGATGCCGTTAGGGAACGGTCCGCCGCCGGTCGGGCTGGCAATCGCCGTGCCGTAGAACGAGTCGGAGGTGCCGAGCCACTGACGGCCGAACTCACCCGACACATACATGCCGACGCCGCTGGAGCCGAAGATCGTGCTCGGCGCGGTCCACTTGCCGGTGACCGAGGCGTAGTTACCCCAGGCGCCGGAGTGCAGGAAGCTCGGAGTGTAGAACTCGGTGATGCCGAACTGCCAGTTGTCGTTCACCGTGTAGTTCATCTTGCCGAAGACTTCGAAGAACGACAGGTCCTTCTTGATCACGTTGCCGTTGAGCAGCGCGTTCGCGGCGCACTCGGCGCTCAGCGGCTGGCCAGCCGGATCGAAGGCAGCGCCGGCGTAGCAGGTGCCGCCCGGATACAGATAGCCCCACACGCCGATGTCGAAGGCGAAGGCGCCGAAGGTCGGGCGGATACCGCCGTAGACGTCGATCTCGGCCGCGGCGCGGTTCGGGAACGAGATGCTCTCGCCGGCGACGCCGACGTAGAACTGCAGGTCCTTGTTGACGTTGAAGCGCGGCTCGAAATAGGCCGCGACCGACGGCTTGTGGTTCGACTGGGTGATGCCGCGGAACACGTAGTCGTTCATGATGGCGGCGCCGAACGCGATGTCCCAGGGATCGAACGCCACAGGCGGCGGCGCCTTCACGGCCTTCAAAGCCATATCAGCAGCCGAAGCCGATCCCGAAAACATTGCCAGCGCCGTTGCCAACAAAGCCCACTTTTTCATGACGATCCCCATAACCCTATTTCAAAGAGCCTGCCCCGACTTCGGCCCCCCAGGGCACATCGCGACAGGCTGCGTCATCCAGACGCAATTTGTGCCAGGGTCTCGCCGCAGGTGAAGCAAAAAAGCGCGTCATCTGCCGCCTTTTTGGGCGATCAGGCAATTCTACGGCAGGTTGTCAGCAGCTGTTGCATTTGAACAACAAATTTACGTGTCGCAGCGGCTTGTCAGGGGGCGGTTCGGCTGTCCCGAAGCGCCGGGAACAGCGTTTTCGCAGCGGAAAAGCGCTGAAATCCGAGGCAGGATTCGCACGGACGTGGAATTTGCGGGGGATCGACTCCGCGGCACGCTGGGCACCGCTGATTCCCTTGGACGACCACCGCAGCGGGACGGACCGCACCAACGAACAAGGCCGCAGCATCGAGGCTGCGGCCCTGTCGAATGGATCGGTCAAACAGGCTGTCACATCGATCGCTCAAGGCGATGAGACGCCGCTGATTCGGTCGAGGCCCGGATTGATCCCGAGCAATCAGCTCTCGGACGAGGTCGCCTCGTCGCCGTGCTCCTCGGCTGCGCTCGGCGTCGCCCAGCTGGTCTCGGCAGCCGTCTCGGCTTCGTTGACATGCGGGGTCTCGACCAGCGGCGCCATCTTGGGAGCGCGCTTCTTGGCCGCCTTCTTCTTCGGCGCAGCCGGAGCCTTTGCAGCAGCCTTTGCAGCGGGAGCCTTGGCAGCCGGCGCCTTCGCCGCCGACTTGGCGGCCTTCTTCGCAGCGGCCTTCTTGGCAGGTGCCTTTGCGGCCTTCTTGGCCGCCTTCTTCACGGTCTTCTTCGCCTTCTTGGCGGGAGCCTTCGCAGCCTTCTTCGCCGCCTTCTTGGCAGATTTCTTTGCGGCCTTCTTGGCGGCCTTCTTCGCCGACTTCTTAGCCGACCCCTTGGTCGACTTGGCTTGCGCCATCACCTTGCTCTTGTCCTTCTTGTCGTCCTTGGCCGTCTTGTCTTTCGCCATCAGAAACCCTCCAGTTGCCGCCGATGATGTCCCCGGCGGGACGGGCCGGCAGTCCGCACGCGCCCATCCGTCAAATCATTCCTGGCCGCGGACCACCCGTCGCCCAGTCGAGAAGCTCAACGGTGTGCACGACGGGGGTGGTGGTGCCGCTGGCAATCTGCATCATGCAGCCGATATTGCCTGCCGCGATCACATTCGGCTTGACGGTCGCGATGTTGGCGACCTTGCGATCGCGCAGCTTCATCGCGAGGTCAGGCTGGAGAATGTTGTAGGTCCCCGCCGAACCGCAACACAAATGACTCTCCGGTATATCTTTCACCACGAATCCGAAGTTGGAAAGCAATTCTTTCGGAAGGCTCGTGATTTTCTGCCCATGTTGCAGCGAGCAGGCGGAGTGATAGGCGACGACCATGTCGGCTTGCGCCGCCTTCGGCTGCAGATTCAGGCCCGCAACGTACTCGCTGATGTCCTTCGCCATCGCCGAAATGGCGGCCGCAGGTGCTGCATATTGCGGGTCTTCGCGCAGCATGTGACCATAGTCCTTGATGACGGTGCCGCAGCCCGACGTGGTCACCAGGATCGCATCGAGCCCGCCGCGATTCGCCTCGCGGCCCCATGCATCGACATTGGCGCGAGCGCGCGACAGCGCGTCCTGGTCCTGCCCCATGTGATGGGTCAGCGCACCGCAGCATTGTTCGTCCTGCACCAGCACCACCTCGACGCCGTGCCGCGTCAGCAAATTGATCGCAGCCTGGTTGATGCGCGGCGCCAGCACCTGCTGGGCGCAGCCCTGCAGCAGCGCGACCCGGCCGCGCCGTGCGCCCTGCGCCGCAAACAGCGAGCCGCCCGTGGGTCCCGGCGCCGGCAAGGCCGCGGGCGCGAGCTCCAGCATCGCCCTGACGCGGCGCAACAGGCCGGGCGACGGCCCTGATGCAGCGGAGGTCGACGGCAGCAGCGCCTTCAGGGGACGGCCGAGCCGGGCCAGCGTCATGGCGAGGCGAAACTCACGCGGCCGCGGCAGCACGAAGGCCAGCACGGCGCGCAGCAGCCGGTCGGTCAGCGGGCGCTGATAGGTCTGCTCGATTCGCACCCGCGCCTGGTCGACGAGGTGCATGTAGTGCACGCCCGAGGGGCAGGTCGTCATGCAGGACAGGCAGGAGAGGCAGCGGTCGATGTGCTTGACGACATCCGATGTCGGCGCCTGGTCCTTCTCCAGCATCTGCTTGATCAGGTAGATGCGGCCGCGCGGGCTGTCGAGCTCGTCGCCGAGCAGCACATAGGTCGGACAGGTCGCGGTGCAGAAGCCGCAATGAACGCAGGCGCGCAGGATCTTGTCGGCGACCGCGATGTCGGGATCGGCGAGCTGCGCCAGGGTGAATTCGGTCTTCATGATGACGCAACGCTCCGACGCATCCGGCCGCGGTTGAAAATGGCCCTGGGATCGAAGGACACGCGCACCCGCTCCTCCAGGGCGGCGACGCCCGGCGCCTGCGGATGAAACACGTCGACCACGTGGCGCATCTCGTCCCAGGCCCGCAGCAGGGTCGCGTGGCCGCCGACGGCATCGACCTGCTTGCGCACGACGCTCGCGGATGCGTCGGGCTGCGGCGGCAGCGCCGCCCAGATCAGGCCGCCGCCCCAGTCGTAGATCACCTCGCCGCCAGTCTGGCGCGTCAGCGCCTGCCCGATCGCTCCGCCCGAGACCGGCGGACAGACGATCCGCCACACCGGCCAGGCGCCGAGCGGCCCGTTGGCCGCGAACGGCATGATGTCCCGGACCGCGCTCCACACCTTGGCGGAGGCGTCATCCTCGATGATGTCAACCGTGCCGAATGTCGAAAGCTGCTTGGCGAGAGACGCCGCGCGATGCGCGGCAGAGGCCGTGATGCCCTCGAGCCTGATCACCGTGACCGCCTCGCGCGGCGAGCCGAGCCCGTCGACCTCGGGGCGCAGCGACGAGGCCGGCAGATGGGCGGCGCCCGACACGTCGAACGGCGAGCCCAGCGCCGCCGTCATCGCCCGGTTGGCCCTGATGTCATCGAGCCCGCGCAGCACCAGCGTGCGCTCCGCCTCCGGCCGCGGCATCACCTTCAGGGTCGCCTCGGTCATCACCGCCAGCGTGCCCCAGGAGCCCGCCAGGAGCTTGCAGAGATCGTAGCCGGTGACGTTCTTGACCACCTTGCCGCCGGTCTTGAAGCTCTCGCCGAAGCCGGACACGGCATGCGCCCCGAGCAGATGGTCACGCACCCCGCCGGCGCGGATGCGGCGCGGCCCGGCCAGTCCGGCCGCGATCATGCCGCCGACCGTCCCCCGCCCCGAGGTCCCCAGCAGCGGCCCGGTGTCCAAGGGCTCGAACGCGAATTGCTGGCTCTTCGAATCGATCAGCGACAAGAGGTCGCCGAGCGGCGCCCCGGCCTGCGCGGTCACGATGAGCTCGTTCGGCTCATAGGACACGACCGCATTCAGCGCCGACAGGTCGAGCACGGCATTGGTCGCCGTCAACTGCCCGATCCGCCGCTTCGACCCATGCCCGATGATGTCGAGCGGCTGCTCGCTCGCGATCGCCGAGCGAACCACCTCCTCGACATCGCCTGCATTGCGTACTTTGAGGGCGTCCACCACTGCTGCCTTTGTTGATGATGCCGATGGACGAGCGAAGGCGCGGCCACCGGCGTTGGAGCCTTTCTAAAGCGTTGCGGGCGGGACACAAGGGCGGGCGGGACTGCCCCCGCGGGAGCGATCTGCATCGCACTCCGCCCGCAGCAGTTCCATCGCATCGAGCGCCGCCGAAACAGGCCGAGCCGTTCCCCCATCGCGCCCATCAGGCGCGGTGCGCCCCCTCTCCCCGTCCTTCACGGGGAGAGGGTCGGGGTGAGGGGCAGCCGCACGGGAAGTAGGAGTGGAGAGACCCGTACCGCCTCACCCGGCCTGCACACTTGATGCAACCCGATCTCTTCTTCCCGCGATCTGTCTCAATCCGTAGGGCGGTTGCCGAAGCGTACCCCGCCGACCTCTCGCGACACAGGGCGGATTGCGCCTTCGGCCAATCCGCCCTACGCGCTGAAAAAGCTTGCGTCGCGTCGCACCGTGTGGCGATGGACCAGCGGACAAATTCTTGAGCAACGCCTCAATCTACGATTCTAAACGACGCCGGAAACACAGCGCCTTTCGTTGGGCGATTTTGCTATGCTGTCTTGTGATGCACACACCAGGGCGCTTGAATATGCCACCGTCAATTCCTGCTGCGCTCGCAATTCTGATCCTTTGGTCGACAACCGCTCTCAGCGGCTTTGATGAAGGTGTGTCGGACTATCGATCTGGAAACTATGCCGGCGCCTTCAAGGAGTGGAGCGGTGCGGCCGAACAGGGCGATCTTGACGCCCAATATAATCTTGGGTGCCTCTATCTTCGCGGCGAAGGCGTCGCGGAGAACAAGGCCCTGGCGGATGAGTGGCTCCAGCGGGCGGCTGATCAGGGCGACGTCGACGCTGCAACCTGGCTGCTGCTTTCAAAGCAAATAACAGATGAGGGCAGAAAGAAGTTCTTTGCGATGAAGATGAAGCCTACGACCAGGTTTCGTCTCACGTTCGTTGCCCAGCTCAGCAATGGACAGCTACACCGGCGCCCCTGTTCAACTGACGCGACCGACGGAGCCAAGATCCAATTCAACCTTGGTCAAATGTACGAGACGGGAGTTGCGGGTTTCCCGCAAGATGATCGACAGGCGGCCGAGTGGTATCGCCGCGCCGCCGAGCGAAATTACACGGATGCTCAAAACATGCTTGCACACATGTATGCCCGTGGGCACGGAGTTGAAAAAGACGAGATCAAAGCCGTACGTTTATTCCGCCAGGCAGCCGAACAAGGCAACGCCAATGCTCAACATAGCCTTGGCATCATGTACGCAACTGGTTCTTTTGGTTATCGAAAGGATCTGACCTTGGCCTACGTGCTTGTTGGCCATGCAGCTGCTGACGGAAACAAATTCGCCACCAACGACTTTCAAAGAATAAGAGCGCTCCTCTCGCCGGACCAATTAACTGAAGGGCATCAGCTCGCTCAAAAATGGCAGAAGGACCTGAAGTGGATTCCAGAATTGACCGAACGCATGGGGCCTTCGCCCTAAATTGATAGAGCCAGTCCGCAGGGCGCGGTTAGCGAAGCGTAACCCACCGGCGCTCGATGCACAGGGCGAATTACGCCTTCGGCAATCCGGACTACGCACTGCTATGTCTTTAGCCCACGCCCGTCAGTTCGGATCCATGGAGATCCAACCATCTCTCTTTCTGCTTCCCAGTAGACTGGCAGGTCTGCAATTTCGTGAAGAGTTTGATCAAGGTCGAGGAGTGCGCCGATGCTGACATGGTACGGCTCGCTAGAACTAGAATCGGAATGATCAGCTCCACCGCAAGTGAATTGCCAATCAGGTCCATCTGGACGCCCAACCAGCTTTATGGGTCGCTCTCGTCGAAACACGTGTCCGCAACAATATGCAGCAAGTCGTCGCTCATGGAATCTCGCTACTTTTTCCATCTCGATGGCCTGCCCTCAGAACTCATTCTTGGAGTCGGAGTCTACCCAGCTCCATCGGACTCGTAAATCAAGCGCCTTGATGCTGCACCGCCCGTGCGGCTGCCCCTCACCCCGACCCTCTCCCCGTGAAGAACGTGGAGAGGGAGCGCACCGTGCGCTTCCCCGGAAAACTCATTCTGGGAACAATTTCAACGCGAACGGCCAGCGCGCCCCGGATGCAAACTTTTCTCTTTCGCTTTTCCGGAAATCATGTATAACTCCCCCCATCCCACCCCGTCGAGAGGGGCGTACGCGCGGTCGTCACGATACGTGGGGTGGGGATGCGGTGGCCGTGTCGGGTCGCAGCGTGGCTTTGGCCGCGCCGACGAACGATCGCGATGCGGACGTGAAGTCGTGTGGGTCTGGCCTCCCGGTGCTGAGGCCAAGTCGGCGAGGATGCTTCAGGGCACGGCGTCGATGACGGGGACAAGAACGCCGATCCCCGGGGCGAGCACGTATAAGCGTTAAGACTGCCGCGCAGGGAATGCCGGATGTTCGGCTGAACCTGTGGTACCTGCCGCCTGCATTTTTTTCGCAGGCGGGCCATGGGTGAGGCCTTCACCCGGCATTCCCTGCGCCCTCTCGATGGTTTGGAGGGCGGTGTCGATTGAATAATCCGGGCGCGATGCGCCGCGGGGATGCGGACGTGTGTCTAAGATCATGGGGATGGGAGGAAGATTCTCTCCGTCGTCATTCCGGGGCGTGCGCAGCACGAGCCCGGAATCCATACTCCCGAACGGATGTTGGTGGAGCGAGATGGAGCGGCTGGCCTGCCCCACACACCGGCCTGTGGTTATGGATTCCGGGCTCGCCCTGCGGGCGCCCCGGAATGACGTGGGGAGAGAGCGTTGGATGTATCGATCACCCGACGTGTGTCTGCAGGACAAAGTGGATGCGATGCGGACGACTCTCTCATTGCGAGCGGAGCGACTTGTCCGCCGTAGCTCGAAGAGCGAAGGCGGAAGCAATCCAGGGTCCCGCCCACGACTCTGGATTGCTTCGCTTCGCTCGCAATGACGTGGAGAGGCCTGTGGCCTTTTCAGAACCGCGGCAGATCCGGAAACGCCAGTTTGCCCGCATGCACGTGCATCCGCCCGAGCTCCGCGCAGCGGTGCAGCGTCGGGAACACCTTGCCCGGATTGAGCAGGCCCTGGCTGTCGAAGGCGCACTTCACGCGCTGCTGCTGGTTGAGGTCGATCTCGGTGAACATGTCCGGCATCAGGTCGCGCTTCTCGATGCCGACGCCGTGCTCGCCGGTCAGCACGCCGCCGAGTTCGACGCAGCAGCGCAGGATGTCGGCGCCGAAGGCTTCGGCGCGCTCCATCTCGCCGGGCTTGTTGGCATCGTAGAGGATCAGCGGATGCAGGTTGCCGTCGCCGGCATGGAACACGTTGGCACAGCCGAGCTGATACTTTTCCGACAGCTCGCGGATGCGCGCCAGCGCCTTTGGCAGCGCGCCGCGCGGGATGGTGCCGTCCATGCAGAGATAGTCCGGAGAGATGCGGCCGACGGCGGGGAACGCCGCCTTGCGGCCGGCCCAGAACAGATTGCGCTCGGCCTCCGAGGTCGAGATCCGGCAGGTGGTCGAGCCGCAGCCATTGGCAATGGTTTCGACGCGGCCGATCAGTTCGTCGACCTCGACGCCGGGGCCGTCGAGCTCGATGATCAGGAGCGCCTCGACGTCGAGCGGATAGCCGGCATGGACGAAGGCCTCGGCGGCGTGGATCGCGGGCTTGTCCATCATCTCCATGCCGCCGGGGATGATGCCGGCGCCGATGATGCGCGCGACGCATTCGCCGGCGGCCTCGACTTGCGCGAAGCCGACCATCAGCGCGCGCGCCGTCTCCGGCTTCTGCAGGATGCGCACGGTGACCTCGGTGACGACGCCGAGCAGGCCTTCCGATCCGGTGATCAGGCCCATCAGATCATAGCCGGCGTTCTCGGCGCACTTGCCTCCGATACGCAACACCTCACCGTTCATCAGCACGAGCTCGCAGCCGAGCACGTTGTTGGTGGTCATGCCGTATTTGAGGCAGTGCACGCCGCCGGAATTCTCCGCGACGTTGCCGCCGATCGAGCAGGCGATCTGCGACGACGGATCGGGTGCGTAGTAGAAGCCGGCATGCGCGACGGCTTGGCTGATGGCGAGGTTGGTGACCCCCGGCTCGGTGACGACGACGCGGTTGTCGAAGTCGATCTCGCGGATGCGCTTGAACTTGCCGAGCCCGAGCAGCACGCCATCCGCCAGCGGCAGCGCGCCGCCGGACAGCGACGTGCCGGAGCCGCGCGGAACCACCTTGATGCCTTGCCCGTGGCAATATTTCAGCACTTGCGACACCTGCGCGGTGGTCTCGGGCAGCACCACGACCATCGGCGGCTGGCGATAGGCCATCAACCCGTCGGACTCGTAAGGCAGCATCTCGGCGGCGCTGTCGATGACGCCCTCCCCCGGCACGATCGCGCGCAATGCAGCAACGATCTCGCCGCGGCGCGCCAGCACCGCCTGATCGGCTTCCGGCATCATGATGGCCATTGCAAGCGTCTCCTGAAGTCGATTTCCGCCGCCATATCAATCACAACAGCGGCGCTTTGGGTAGGCGGACAAGGCCGGTTCGCTGTTTGTCGCCGCACAAATATCTCGTCAATTGTACTGAACCCAATCGGGACGGGCGACTTGTGTGAGCGCGGAGGTCATGCCACAAACCTGCGCACGATTTTTGTCTCGAAACCCCAGAGCCTGATCCATGAAGAAACTGACTTTGACCACGTTCATCATTGTCGCCTCGTCGTCGCTGGCCTCGGCCGCGCTGGCCCAGGACGCCGCCGCCGGCAAGACCTCCTTCAACAAGTGCCTGCCCTGCCATGCGATCGGCGAAGGTGCGAAGAACAAGGTCGGCCCGGAACTGAACGGCCTCGACGGCCGCAAGTCGGGCACCGTGGCGGACTACAATTATTCGGACGCGAACAAGAACTCGGGCATCACCTGGAACGAGGCCGTGTTCAAGGAATACATCAAGGACCCGAAGGCCAAGATCCCGGGCACCAAGATGACCTTCGCCGGCATCAAGAACGAAACCGAGATCAACAACCTCTGGGCGTATGTCTCGTCGTTCGACAAGGACGGCAAGCAGAAGCAGTAAGCCGCCGCCGGCTGCACGGCGGCCTGCTCAGACTTGCGAAAGCCCCGGCAGCGGGGCTTTCTTCATTTTCAGGGCTCGACGGCCTCGGCCGGTGCGAGCTCAGCGACGATGCGGTCGACCTCGCTGGCCACCAGCTCCGGGACCGCGTTCTGGACCATGTGCCCGAGATCGGGCAGCACGACCAGGCGGGCCTGCGGCACCACCTGAGCCAGCGGGCGGGCATGGATGTTCGTGGACACGGTCTTGTCGGCATCGCCCGCCACGATGGTCACGGGGATCTTGATCTCGCCATAGCGCGGCGCCTGCTCGGTCACGGCCTGCTTCAGGGTGACGAGATCGCGGGCATTGGCGATGAATTCGCTGGGGCGCAGCAGCAGCGGCGTCGCCGAGGCATCGACAAAATCGTCCGGCATCGCCTGCGGCGCGAACACGCCGCGCGCCCCCGGGCCCATCAAGGCGAGGCCGAGCGGCAGGGTGATGGTGTGGGCCAGCAGCGGCCCGAGCACGGGGGTCGCGACGGCCGCGTTGTACTGCCCGACCCCGCCTGGCCAGGGATAGGCGACCGGCGCCAGCAGGACGAGGCCCGCCACCCGGTCGGGAAAGTCGAGCGCCATGCGCAGCCCGAGCGCGCCGCTCCAGGAATGCACGACCAGGATCACGGGACCGGTCCCGTGCCGGTCGAGCGCCTCGTTCAGCATGCGCGCCTGGGCGGCCGGAGTGGAATCGTCGGCGCGCTCGCGCGGGCTCCAGCCGTGGCCGGGACGGTCCACCAGCAGCACCCGATGCCGTTCCGCCAGGAGATCGCCGAGCGGCCGGCGCATCGCCTCCAGGTTCGAGCTGGCGCCATGAATCAGCAGCAGCGGCGGGCCTTGCCGGTCGCGGGGACCGATATCCACAAGATTGATGCTCGCGCCATTGACATCGATGGCCTGCCCGCGGGCCGGGTACCGGCGCTCGATTACCGCGGCGCCGGTTTGGGTCAGCACCGCCAGGAGGGCCAGAGTGCCCACCACAAACATTGAAATCATTGGGAGTTTTCTGCCTGTCACACGGACAGTTACGGCATGGATCGGCAGGAGTTGCAAATCCAGCCGGCGTGTCTGGCCGTTTCGCCTTGAAATCCTGTCATCACCGCGTCGTCGGCCATTTTATAACCATGGTCGGGACTTTTCCTCGCAATTGGCTGATGACCGTGAATTACTTGCGGTCAGGTCGTTGCGCAGACGACGCACGATGACCGGCCCCGCGTTTAGTTTGGTGTTTTGGGAGGGGGTTACCAATGAGTATTCGTTCGAGCGAGACAGCCATCGACGAGATCGTCGCGAGCTGCAATGGCGACCTCCGCGGCGCGCTGAAGGCCCTGCTGCTGGTCAACGAGCATCTCGAGGCCGAGATCGCGCAGCTGTATGCCGCAGCCGCGCAGTACGGCCTGCCGGACCGCCGCAGCACCGCGTTCCACTGAGCGGCCCGACCGGCGGCTTCCGCCGATCAGTCCTCGGCCGTCAGATCCTTGTTCGGGCATGCGTTGATCGTCGAGCGCGCCAGCTTGGCGTCGTCCTTCGACTTGAACGGACCCGAGGCAAACCAGATGTCCCCGATGATGACGGGATTGCTGGTCACGATCTCGCACCGATCGGTGGCGCGGTTGCCGACCACCCAGAACAGATCGTCCGCCCAGGCGGCCGTCGCCGTCACTCCCAGCCCTGTCGCTCCGATCAGCGCTGCCGTCAGCAGTGCACGCTTCATTGCGTCGTCTCCTGGCTTGCTATCCTGCACCCAAACGGCAGCTGGGAGCACGCGGTTCTGCCGGCAAGGACCGCCGTCGCAACATGGTTAATCAGACGTAAAGGCTCAGATGTCGCGCCCTTCGACCTTTTCGGTCAGGGTTTTGACCAGCTCGGGCACCTTGTCGAGGTGCGGATTGACGTCGAGCGCCTTGCGGAACGCATCCAGCGCCCGCTTCTCCTCGCCGAGGTCCTGCATGATCATGCCGAGACCGGCGAGCGCGCCGAAGTGCCGCGGCTCGCGCAGCAGCACCTGCTGGATGTCGGCGAGCGACCGGCCATAGTCGTTCTGGAGGTAGTAGATGGTCGCCCGGCGGTTCCAGGCCTCGACATAGTCGGGCCGGAGCTTGATGACCGAATCGAGCAGCTTGAGCGCCACCTCGTTCTGCCGCGCATCCATGGCGGCTTTCGAGCGCGACATCAGCAGGGCGACGGTGTCGCTCGGGGTCTGCATCCAGATCGCCCAGATCCGCGCCTCGACATGCTTGGCGCTGACCTCGTCGGGCGCGGCCTTGAGCGCACCGAACAGGAAATCCAGGCCTTTGGTCTTGTCGGCACCAAC
Source organism: Bradyrhizobium sp. HKCCYLS2038 (assembly GCF_051167655.1). Lineage (NCBI taxonomy): Bacteria > Pseudomonadati > Pseudomonadota > Alphaproteobacteria > Hyphomicrobiales > Nitrobacteraceae > Bradyrhizobium > Bradyrhizobium sp. HKCCYLS2038. The sequence continues at coordinate 293,196 of NZ_JBNPTM010000006.1, forward strand.
CTTCGGCAGCTTCGACGGCGCCTCGGGCGGCTTCGGCTTGACGCCGGACCGCGGTTCACCCTGCGCGAACGCGAGGTGCGGCAGGGACACGACGGCGGTGGCGAGCAGGATTGCCCGGAAGAAGCGCTTGGCCATGCGGCAAGTGTAGCCGCAGTCCGCGCGTCCTGCAAAGCAGCACGCGCGTCAAAGACCCGTGAGCGGAGCGGCTTGGGACCCGCGCGTCGATCAGCCCTGGGTCGATCAGCCCGGGGGCGATCAGGCTTGGGTCGATCAGCCTTGGCGGGCCTTGAAGCGGCGCTGGACCTTGTTGATCACGTAGACGCGGCCCTTGCGGCGGACCAGGCGGTTGGCACGGTGACGGCCACGGAGCGACTTCAGCGAGTTACGGACCTTCATGGGACATCCTGATACGTTGAAAGGCCGTGTTGGACAGGCCGGAAGTGGCAAATAGAAAGGGAGTTCCGCAAGCGACCGAGCCGCCCGGATTGGCCGGTTTCTAACCACCGACCCGGCAGATGTCAACGATTGTGGCGCCGGCTTCAACAGAGCCCGGCGTCCGAGGGGTAACAGAGGAAACTCGGCCATCGGCCCAATTGGCGATTGCCAAATTCGTTATATGGTATAATCAATTTTGCAAAGCCAAGAGACCTAAGGCCAAGAACCAACCGCCGGGAACGCCCATGCCCAAGCTCGCTCTGCCCAAGATCGACGACGTCGTCGCCATCGACATCCATACCCATGCCGAGGAGCCGTGCGGCATGCATGCGGATGACGGCTACGACGATTTCCAGGCCCAGATGGCCGAGTATTTCAAGTCGCCGCACAAGCACCCGCCGACCGTGCCGGAGACCGCGGCCTACTACCGCTCCAAGAACATCGCGGCCGTGATCTTCCCGGTCGACGCCGAGCGCGAGACCGGCTTCCGCCGCTACAAGAACGAGGAGATGCTGGAGATCGCTTCCGAGCATCTCGATGTGCTGATCCCATTCGTCTCGATCGATCCGCACAAGGGCAAGCTCGGCGTGCGCGAGGCACGCAGGCTGATGGAGGAGTATGGCGTCCGCGGCTTCAAGTTCCACCCGACCATGCAGGGCTTCTACGCCAACGACCGCCTCGCCTATCCGCTGTACGAAGCCATCAACGATGGCGGCGCGATCGCGCTGTTCCACACCGGCCAGACCGGCGTCGGCTCGGGCATGCCGGGCGGCATGGGGATGCGGCTGAAATACTCCAACCCGATGTACATGGACGACGTCGCGGCCGATTTCCCGGACCTCAAGATCATCCTCGCGCACCCCTCCTTCCCCTGGCAGGAGGAGGCGCTGTCGGTGGCGACCCACAAGCCGAACGTCTACATCGACCTCTCCGGCTGGTCGCCGAAATATTTCCCGCCGATCCTGGTGCGCTACATCAACTCGATCCTGCAGGACAAGATGCTGTTCGGCTCGGACTGGCCGGTCATCACGCCGGACCGTTGGTTGGCGGATTTCGCCAAGCTCGACATCCGCGACGAGATCCGCCCGAAGGTGCTGAAGGCCAACGCGCGTAAGCTGCTCGGGATCTGAGATCGTTCGAGGATCGTGCCGTCATCCGCGGGCGCGGTGCCATCGGCCATCGCGCCTGGTTTGAAAGGTAGGTTGTCGCCGTGCCGTTCAAAGCCGTGATCTTCGACGCCTATGGCACGCTGTACGACATCCAGTCGGTGGCGGCGGTCACCGAGCAGGCCTTTCCGGGCCGTGGCGACATCATCACGCAGGTCTGGCGCATCAAGCAGCTCGAATACACCTGGCTGCGCTCGCTGATGCAGCGCTACGAGGACTTTGCGGTCGTCACCCGCGACTCGCTGATCTACACGCTTCGCGCACTCGGGCTGCAGGCCGACATGGCCACTCTGGATCGCATCGTTGCCAAGTACCTCGATCTCGATCCCTACCCCGACGCGCGGGCGGCGCTCGCGGCGATGAAGGATCATCAGCTCGCGATCCTCTCCAACGGCAGCCCCGCGATGCTCGACGGCCTGGTCAGGGCCAGCGGCTTCGATGCTCTGCTGGATGCAGTCATCAGCGTCGATGCGCGCAAGATCTTCAAGCCGAGTCCCCAGGCGTATGCTTTGATCCAGGAGACCCTCGGCCTTGCTCCGGCCGACGTGCTGTTCGTCTCCTCCAACCCCTGGGACGTCTGCGGCGCCAAGGCGTTCGGCCTGAATGTCGCGTGGATCGAGCGCGTCACGCCGGAGGCGATGGCGGCGGCGTTTGTCAGCACGGACCTGGTCGCGCCGCTCACCCTATTCAAGGCGCTACGGACCCAGATGGACGAGTTGGGTTTTGCGCCCGATTATCGTATTGCTGCACTCTCCGAATTGACTGAGATCGTCACCACGCATGAGCCTTGAAACCGTCCGCGCCTTTTTTGCCGCGAAAGCTCCCGACATCGATGTCCTCGTCTCCAGCCAGAGCTCCGCAACCGTGGCGCTCGCGGCGGAGGCGTATGGCGTCGAGCCCGCCCGCATTGCCAAGACGCTGTCGCTGCGCGTCGGCGAGCGCGTCATCCTGATCGTTGCCGCCGGCCATGCGCGGATGGACAACAAGAAGGTCAAGGCGCAGTTCGGCGGCAAGCCGAAGATGCTCGGGCTCGACGAGGTCGCCGACATCACCGGCCATGAGGTCGGCGGCGTCTGTCCGTTCGGACTGAAGGCGCCGCTGCCGGTGTATTGCGACGTCTCGCTGAAGGCCTTCGACATCGTCGTGCCCGCGGCGGGCTCGACCCACAGCGCGGTGAAGATCACGCCGGAGCGGATGGCCGAGCTGACATCGGCCGAATGGGTCGACGTCTGCGAGGTGAGCCAATAGCAGCTACTCGACCCTGCCGATCCGCTTCACGGCGGCAATCAGGCGCGCGCTGTCGGCTTGCATGAACTGGGTGAACTCCGGCGCGTCCTGATAGGCCACGACACTGCCGACGGCCGCGAGCGGCTTCACCACCTCCGGGCTCGCCGCCGCCCTGGCCATCGCCTCGCGAAGCCGCCTCATCACGCTCGGAGGCAGCGCCTGCTGGCCGAACAGGCCCGCCCAGATGTACATCTCGACATCCTTGTAGCCGAGCTCGATGAAGGTCGGCACGTCGGGAAAGCTCGGCACGCGCGCCGCGCCCCAGTTGGCCAGCACCCGCAGCCGGCCGTCATCGACCTGCGGTTTCAGCGTGCCCGGAGCCGCCGCGAGCGCCTGCACGGTCCCGCCGAGCAGCGCCGTCAGCGCCGGGCCGGCCCCGCGGAACGGGACGTGGAGCAGCTTGATGCCGGCACTCGAGGTAAACATCTCCATGGCCACGTGCAGCGTGCCATACGGCCCCGAGGAGCCGTAGGGAATTTCGCCGGGACGCTTGCGCGCATCGTCGATCAGATCCTGCAGCGTCCGCCACGGCGCCGAGGCCGGCACCGCCAGCAGGGTCGGATCCGCGAGCACGCGCGCGATCGGCGCGAACTGCGTCACTTCGTAAGCCACGGGACGATCGAACAGCCGGTCGGCCTCAGGCAGCACCGCGAGCGACGACAGCGTCATCAGCAACGTGTAGCCGTCCGGCGCCGCACGTGCGGCCTGTGCATTGCCGACCGAGCCCCCGCCTCCGCCAGCGCGGTTGTCGACGATCACCGGTCTGCCGAGGATCTGCTCGAGCGCCGCTGCGACGGGGCGCGCGGCGAGATCGGCCTGGCCGCCGGCCGGAAATGGCACGATCATCGTGATGTTGCGGGTGGGATAAGCTTCCTCGGCGGAGGCGAGCGTCGTCAGCGGACCTTGAAGAAGCGGCAGAGCGGCAGCGGTCCGCAGGAACCGGCGGCGATTCATCGGCAGCTCTCCCCTTGGCACAGGTCTTCTTTGTGGAGGAGCCTAGCGCGAACCGCGGCATGCGGGCAAAGCAACATTTCATCGCGCGTGCTTCGCCACTGAGTTGCACTGCGTCCAGAGAGTTCGGCGCGATCACCGCTTCTTTCCCTTCGCGAGTTCCTTCACCAGAAACTCCGAGAGCACCTCGACGCGCGCGGGCCGCGGGCCGCCGGGCGGCAGCACCAGATGCATCGCGCCTTCCGGCTGGCTCCACCCTTTGAGCACCACCTCGACCTCGCCTGAGGCAATCGCGTCGGCGACGATGAAATCCGGCAGGTCGGCGATCCCCAGGCCTGCGAGCACCGCCGGCAACAGCGCCTCGCCATTGTTGACGCGCAGCTGTCCGGCGGGACGTACACTCGCCTGCTCGCCGGCCGCGTTGGTGTAGTGCCAGACGCCGGCGGTGGAGAGATAGGCGTATCCGAAGCATTTGTGCTCGGCGAGATGCATCGGATGCGTCGGCCGCCCGTGGCGCTTCAGATAGGACGGCGCCGCCACGGTGTAGCGCGGCATCGCGCAGAGCCGGCGCGCGACCAGCGACGAATCCGGCAGCCGGGCGATGCGCAGCGCGAGATCAAAGCCCTCACCGATCAGGTCGACGGTGGCGTCGCTCATGTGCAGGTCGATCGAGACCTCCGGATATTGCTCCAGGAACGCCGGCAGCAGCGGCGCGATCTTCTTGACGCCGAAGGTCATCGGCACGGCGAAGCGCACCAGGCCACGTGGCGTCAGCGACTGCGCCAGCGCCTCGGTCTCCGCCGCCTCGCCGTCGGCGAGCAGTTGGGCGGCGCGCTCGGAGAGGCGCTGGCCGGCGTCGGTCAGCGCCAGCCGCCGCGAGGTGCGGTTGAACAGCCGCGTGCCCAGGCGCTCCTCCAGCCGGCTGACGGCCTTCGAGACTGACGCCTTGGAGAGGCTCAGCTCCTGCGCTGCCCCGGCAAAGGAGCGCAGCTCGACGACCTTGGCGAAGATCGCCATCGCCTCGAAATCCGGAAGTCGGGCCATCGGCTCAAATCTCGATTTTGGAAACAATAGGTTTCAATAGTTTCTATTTATATACTCCGGCCGCTCCCTTATTCCAATGCCCAACAGCACGGCGGCTCCAGCCGCCCGTTGCAGCATCAGGAGCAGACCCATGATCGAACTGAAGCCCTTTGCGGCGCTGGGCGGCGCCGACCACGGCTGGCTCAAGGCCAAGCACCATTTCTCGTTCGCGAGCTATTACGACCCCAGGAACATGGGCCACGGCGCCCTGCGCGTCTGGAACGACGACGAGATCGCGCCGAACACCGGCTTCCCGCCGCACCCGCATCAGAACATGGAGATCATCACCTATGTCCGCGAAGGCGCGATCAGCCATCAGGACAGCCTCGGCAACAAGGGCCGCACCGAGGCCGGCGACGTGCAGGTGATGAGCGCGGGCAGCGGCATCCGCCACTCCGAGTACAATCTCGAGCCGACCACGACGCGGATCTTCCAGATCTGGATCGAGCCGACCACCGACGGCGGCCAGCCGACCTGGGGCGCCAAGCCGTTCCCGAAATCGGATCGCTCCGGCAAGCTCGTGACGCTGGCGAGCGGCTTTGCCGATGACACCGACGCGCTGCCGATCCGTGCCAAGGCGCGCGTGCTCGGCACCACGCTGAAGGCCGGCGAGACCGCCGAGTACGCGGCCGACAAGGCCCGCCACATCTATCTCGTACCCGCCGCCGGCAGCGTCGAAGTCAACGGCGTCCGTGTGAACGCCCGTGACGGCGCCGCCATCCGCGACGAGGCGACGCTCAAGATCACCGCGCTCGAAGATTCCGAACTGGTGCTGGTCGACGCTGCGTAACCCGTTCCGCTCCCCCTCATCCCCACGGAGACTGCCATGACCAAGGTTCTCGTCCTCTACTACTCTGCCTACGGCCACATCGAAGCGATGGCCAATGCTGTCGCCGAAGGCGCCCGCGAGGCCGGCGCCACCGTCGACATTAAGCGCGTGCCGGAGCTCGTGCCCGCCGACGTCGCCAAGGCGTCCTACTACAAGCTCGACCAGGCCGCGCCGATCGCCAAGATCGAGGAGCTCGCGGATTACGATGCGATCATCGTCGGCACCGGCACCCGCTTCGGCCGCATGGCCTCGCAGATGGCCAACTTCCTCGATCAGGCCGGCGGCCTGTGGGCCAAGGGTGCGCTGAACGGCAAGGTCGGCGGCGCCTTCACCGCGACCGCGACCCAGCACGGCGGCCAGGAAGTGACGCTGTTCTCGATCATCACCAACCTGCTGCACTTCGGCATGACCATCGTCGGCCTCAACTACGGCTTCGCCGGCCAGATGAAGCTCGACGAGGTCACCGGCGGCTCGCCCTACGGTGCCACGACCATCACCGGCGGCGACGGCAGCCGCCAGCCGAGCGAGAACGAGCTGGCGGGGGCGCGCTATCAGGGCCGCGCGATCGCCGAGACCGCAAAGAAGCTGCATGGCTGATGCGACTGGGGCGGCACTCCTGTCTCGGAAGTGCCGCCCCATGTCGTTGGAAGAATGTAAAGGAGTCCGCAATGCCCGCCATGCTCGAACTGGTGACGCTGGCCCGGCTGGCCCGCCATCCTCTGCAGATGATGGCGCGCCACTGGTACTGCAAGAGCCTCTACCGCGCGAGCCGCGGCCAGCGCCGCTGCCCGGAATGCGCAGCCGCGACAGCGGCGAAGTCCGTTACAGCGGCTTGATCTGCACCTTCTTGAACTTCACGATCCCGGAGCCGTATTGCAGGGCGATCGGGCCGGCCGCGTGTTTGCTGTCGTCGACATCGGCGGTCTTCTCGCCATTGAGGATCACGGTCAGCCGCGTGCCCTTGGCGGTGATCTCGTAGGTATTCCACTTGCCGCCGGCCTTCGGCATCGGATCGACCTTGGATACGTCGACGATCGCGCCGGTGCCGTATTTCGGGTCGGGCCGCTTGTCGAAGATGTTGACCTCGTAGCAGATGTTGGAATCGATCTTCGCCGCCTGGTCGCAGCGGATGAAGATGCCGCTGTTGGCGGCGTCGTCGACCCAGAACTCGGCCTTGATCTGGAAATCCTTGTAGCTGGTCTTGGTGACCAGATAGGACGGATCCTTGCCGTCGAGCTTGTCGGCCATCAGGGTGCCGTCCTTGGCCTCCCAATTGGCCTTGCCCACCTCGGTGAACTCGACCTTCTTGTCGCCGTCGACCAGGGTGACCCAGCCGTCATCGGCCGACGCCGCCCCGATCCCATTCAACGCCGCGCCTGTCATCACCAATCCGGCCGCGAGCACACCCCAGCGATAACGCATCGAAACTCCTCCCTGCGATTTTCTGTTGGTCCGCCACGATAGCAAAGCGCTGGATAATGCAAACGAGTTTCGATGCTGCACCTGCTCTGTCGTTCGAACTACACCGCGGTCGCGCGCGCAAATTCGACATAGATCTCGCGCAGCCGCGTTGCCACCGGCCCGACCTTGCCGCCACCGACCGGCTTGCCGTCGATCGTGACCACCGGTTGCACGAACGAGCTCGCGCTGGTGATGAAGGCCTCCTTCGCCGCCAGCGCCTCGTCGACCGTGAACAACCGCTCCTCGACCTTGAGCTGGCGCTCCTCGGCGAGCTTGACCACCGCCTTGCGGGTGCAGCCCGGCAAGATGGCGTTGGAGTTCGGCCTGACGACGATAACGTCGTCCTGGGTCAGGATGAAGGTCGACGACGAGCCGCCCTCGGTGACGTGGCCGTCCTCGACCATCCAGGCCTCGCTGGCGCCTGCGGCGGCCGCCGCCTGCTTGGCCAGCACCTGCGCCAGCAGCGCCACGCTCTTGATGTCACGCCGCGCCCAGCGGATGTCCGGCACGGTGATGACGCCGATGCCGGTCTTGGCCGAGGGCGCATCGACGATGTTCTTGGCGGTGACGAACATCACCAGCGTCGGCTTGACATCGCCCTTCGGAAACGGGAAGTCGCGGCCCTTGTCGGCGCCGCGGGTGACCTGCAGATAGACCATGCCCTGGTCGAGCTGGTTGCGCGCGACCAGCTCCTTCTGCAGCTCCTCGATGCGCGAAAGACTCTCCGGCAGCGCCAGCCCGATCTCGCCGACCGAGCGCTCCAGGCGGGCGAGGTGCGAGGCGCTGTCGATCAACTTGCCGTCGAGCACCGCGGCGACCTCATAGATGCCGTCGGCGAACAGGAAGCCGCGATCGAGCACCGAGACCTTGGCCTCGGAGAGCGGCACGAAGGCGCCGTTGACGTAAGCGATGGGGTCCAAGGCGGTATCTCCTATAGGTTACGGCACATTCAGGACATCGGCTGCGCGCTATTCAGCCCAGAGCACGTATGCCGATGAGTTACTCCGTCATGCCCGGGCTTGTCCCGGGCATCCACGTCGTTCTTCCCCAGACGGACCACGTGGATAGCCGGGACAAGCCCGGCCATGACGGCGCGGAGAGACGTGGGCACAAACTCCACCGACATATGTGCTGCAGCAGGGGCGCAGCCGACAAACAGCATCCCTCCTAGTGCGACAAAATCTTCGACAGGAACTGCTGCGCGCGCTCGCTGCGGGGCTGGCCGAAGAACTCCTCCTTCTTGGCGTCCTCGACGATCTCGCCGCGGTCCATGAAGATGACGCGGTGGGCGACCTTCTTGGCAAAACCCATTTCGTGGGTGACGACCATCATGGTCATGCCCTCGCGGGCGAGATCGACCATGACGTCGAGCACCTCGCTGATCATCTCCGGGTCGAGCGCCGAGGTCGGCTCGTCGAACAGCATCGCGATCGGGTCCATCGCCAGCGCCCGCGCGATGGCGACGCGCTGCTGCTGGCCGCCGGAGAGCTGCGCCGGGAATTTCTGCGCCTGCTCCTTGAGGCCGACGCGGTCCAGCAGCTTCATGCCCTTGGCGGTCGCCTCCTCCTGGCCGCGTCCCAGCACCTTCTGCTGGGCGAGGCAGAGATTGTCGATGATCTTCAGGTGCGGAAACAGCTCGAAGTGCTGGAACACCATGCCGACGCGCGAGCGCAGCTTCGGCAGATTGGTCTTGGAATCATTGACTTTGAGGCCGTCGATCGTGATCGCGCCGTCCTGGAACGGCTCCAGCGCATTGACGCATTTGATCAGGGTCGACTTGCCGGAGCCCGAGGGACCGCAGACCACCACCACCTCGCCCTTGGCGACGGAGGTGGTGCAGTCCTTCAGAACCTGGAAGGCCGGGCTGTACCATTTGTTGACGTGGCTGATTTCGATCATGGGAGCCGACTACCTGATGATGGCAATGCGCGACTGCAGGCGGCGGACGCCGTAGGACGCGATGCTGGAAACGGAGAAGTAGATCACGGCCGCAAACAGGTACATCTCGACCAGGCGGCCGTCACGCTGCGCGACCTTCGAGGCCGCGCCGAGAAAGTCCGGGATCGACAGCACGTAGACCAGCGAGGTGTCCTGGAACAGCACGATGGTCTGGGTCAGCAGCACCGGCAGCATGTTGCGGAAGGCCTGCGGCAGCACGACGTAGCGCATGGTCTGCGCATAGGTCAGGCCGAGTGCCGAGGCGGCGGCGGGCTGGCCGCGCGAGATCGACTGGATGCCGGCACGCATGATCTCGGAGAAATACGCCGCCTCGAACATGATGAAGGTGATCAGCGACGAGGCGAAGGCGCCGACCTTGATCGGCCTGGAAGAGCCGGTGATCCACTGCCCGATATAGGGGACCAGGAAATAGAACCAGAAGATCACCAGCACCAGCGGCAGCGAGCGCATGAAGTCGACATAGAGCCCGGCGATCCAGCCCATCACGCGATAGCCGGAGAGACGCATCAGCGCGATCAGCGTGCCGAAGACGAGGCCGCCGGTCGCCGACAGCGCCGTCAGCGTCAGCGTGAAGGTCATGCCGTCGATGAACAGATAGCTCAGCGAGCGGCGGATGACGTCGAAATCGAAATTGGCCAGCATCTCATTTGCCCGTGATGTAGCCAGGGATCGCCACCGCGCGCTCCAGGAGCCGCATGCCGATCACGACGATGATGTTGATGACGAGATACATCAGGGTCGCGGCGCTGAACGCCTCGAACACCTGGAACGAGAACTCCTGCATGGCGCGCGCGGCGCCCGTCAGCTCGATCAGGCCGATGGTGATCGCCACCGCGCTGTTCTTGACCGTGTTGAGAAACTCCGAGGTCAATGGCGGCAGGATGATGCGGAAGGCCATCGGCAGCAGCACGTAGCGGTAGGTCTGCAAGGTGGTGAGGCCGAGCGCGGTGGCGGCCATCTTCTGGCCGCGCGGCAGCGAGCCGATGCCTGCGCCCAGTTGCACGGCGACGCGCGCCGACATGAACAGCCCGACGCCGACCGCCGCCGTATAGAACGGCGCGTTCGGCATTTGCTTCAGCCACAGCCCCGCTGCGCGTGGCAGCAGCTCCGGCAGCACGAAAAACCACAGGAACAGCTGCACCAGCAGCGGCATGTTGCGGAAGAATTCAACGTAGAGAAAGCCGATCCAGGTCGCGAGCTTGGACGGCAGGGTGCGCAGGATGCCGACGATGGTGCCGAACATCAGCGCGATCACCCAGGCCAACAGCGAGGTCACGATGGTGACCTTCAGCCCCGCCAGCAGCATGTCGAGATAGGTGCCGGCCCCGGTCGGGTTGGGCTCCAGGAAGATGTGCCAGTTCCAAGTGTAGTTCACGGGGGTGTCCTGAGGGAGTGGCTCGCTGGTCGCATTGATAGTCTTGCCACGGGTTCGGTGTGCTCCCTCCCCCCTTGCGGGGGAGGGTCGGGGTGGGGGGTCCACACGGGCAGTCTTTGCTGAGACCCCCACCCCCGACCCCTCCCCGCAAGGGGGAGAGGAGCGCAGCGAGGTCGCCGCGCGAGTCGCGCCCAGCTTACGGCTTATACGACTCCGGGTCCGGCGAGTCCGACGGCTTGGCGAACTCGGCCTTCAGCTCGGCCGACATCGGGGTATTGAGATTGAGGCCCTTCGGCGGGACCTTCTGCATGAACCATTTGTCGTACAGCTTGGCGCCCTCGCCGCTGGTGTAGATCTTGGCGGTCGCGGCATCGACGACCTTTTTGAACTGCGGATCGTCCTTGCGCAGCATGATGCCGTAGGGCTCGGGCTTGGAGAACGCGTCGCTGGAGATGACGTAGGCGGCCGGATCCTTCGAGCCGGCGACGAGGCTCGACAGCAGGATGTCGTCCATCACGAACGCCACCGCGCGGTCGGTCTCGACCATCAGGAAGGCCTCGGCGTGATCCTTGGCCGGGATGATGTTAATGCCGAGGCTGCGCGCGGCATTGGCTTCGGTGAGCTGCTTGATATTGGTGGTGCCGGCGGTCGATACGACCGTCTTGCCCTTCAGATCATCGATCTTTGTGATGTTGCTCGCCTTCTTCGAGACGTAGCGGCTTGCCGTCAGGAAGTGCGTGTTGGTGAAGGAGATCTGCTTCTGGCGCTCGGCATTGTTGGTCGTCGAGCCGCATTCGAGATCGATGGTGCCGTTGGCGAGCAGCGGGATGCGGGTCGACGACGTCACCGGGTTGAGCTTGACCTCGAGCTTGTCGAGCTTCAGCTCCTTCTTCACGGCATCGACGATGCCCATGCAGATGTCGATCGCGAAGCCGATCGGCTTCTGATTGTCGTCGAGATAGGAGAACGGAATCGAGGAGTCGCGGACGCCGAGCGTGATGGCACCGGTCTCCTTGATGTTCTTCAACGTCCCCGTCAGGTCCTCGGCCTGCGCCTGACCCGCGCAAAGCGCGGCGGCGACGGCAAGACCGAATAGGCGAAGCTGCTTCATATGTGATCTCCTCGATCCGGCTGATCGCCGGATGCTTGCATAAACCAGAGCGAACTCAAAATGCCTCCCGGCCTGGATGGTCTTGCGACCGGGAGAGCGCGGGCACCATAGACCGCCCCGCGGCGGGAAGTTCTCGGACGCTTGCGACAAATTGCCTGCCGGGTGTCCAGGTCGACAAGTCTCACGAACCCATGCCGCAGCGCCAAACGCGGTGATGGTAAACTACGAGGGCCGCAGCGGTCGGACGACCCGACAAAAGTTGCAGTGGGACACGGCATTTGTTGATCAGCTCGATCCGGTTCCATTGCGTGCGAGCGCACTTTTCCTGTTAGCCCACGCCATCGCCCCGGCGGCGATGCGCTCCCTCTCCCCGTTCTTCACGGGGAGAGGGTTGGGGTGAGGGGCAGCCGCGCGGGAGGTGTTCGTGGAGAGACCTGTACCCCCTCACCCGGATCGCATCTTGCGATGCGATCCGACCTCTCAGCGCGAGCGAAGCTCGTCGCGCCCCCGCAAACGGGGAGAGGCGCTGACCGAGCCAGCCGCGAGATGTGTGCTCACTATCGGTCAAGCGTCCTCACAACGGCTTCCGCAACTCACCCAGATCCCAGAACAGCCCGGCCATCAGGCCCAACGCCTCCTCCGTGACGTCCAGAAGAATGTGCTCGTCCGGCGCGTGCTGCGAGCAGCCGGGATAGGAATGCGGAACCCACATTGTCGGCATCTTCAGCACGTCGGCAAAGACGTCGTTCGGCAGCGAGCCGCCGAAGTTCGGCAGCACGGCGGGCGCCTTGCCGGTGCTCATCTTGATCGAGTCGGCGGCCCATTTGATCCAGGGGCTGTCGATGTCGGCGCGCGAGGCCGCGAAGCCTTGCGTCATGCTGACCTCGATCATCGGGAAGCCGTGCGCAACGAGATGGGCCTTCACGTCCTCGACGATCGTGTCGACCTTGGTGCCGACCACGAAGCGCAGCTGCAGCACGGCGCGGGCGCGGCCCGGAATCGCATTCGCCGGCTTGTCGATGTTGCCGGAGGAGATCGCCAGCACCTCGAGCGTGTTCCAGGCATAGAGCCGCTCCGCCGGAGTGAGGCCGTCCTCGCCCCAATTGTCCGACAGCGCCGGCTCGTCCGCGGTCGGCTCGACCTTCACGTCGGCCAGGATGGCGCGGATCGCGTTGGTGAGGCGTGGCGGCTTCAGCGAGTCCAGCTTGATGCGGCCGTGGCCGTCGACCAGCGTGGCGATGGCATTGGCGAGGATCGTCGCGGGGTTGGCCAGCACGCCGCCCCAATTGCCGGAATGGTTGCCGCCGTCGCGCAAGGCGACGTCGAGATGCAGCCGGATGCCGCCACGGCAACCGAGAAAGATGGTGGGCCGCGCGGTCGACAGCCGGGGGCCGTCCGAGCCGATGAAGACGTCGGCCTTCAGCGCCTCGCGATGCAGGTCGGCCACCTTGGCGAGGTCGGGCGAGCCGATCTCCTCGCCCATCTCGATGATGAATTTGGCATTGAAGCCGAGCTTGCCGCCGCGGGCCTCGCGCACGGCGCGCAGCGCCGCCAGGTTGATGCTGTGCTGGCCCTTGTTGTCGGCGGTGCCGCGGCCATAGACGCGGTTGCCCGCTGGCGTCACCGCCCACGGGTCGCGCCCGTCGCGCCACTCGCCGGTCATGCCGTCGACCGTGTCGCCATGGCCGTAGCTCAGCACGGTCGGGGCATCGTCGCTCTCGTGATAGGTCGCGATCAGGAACGGCGACTTGCCGCTCGGCGAGGCCACGAGCTCGGACGAGAAGCCGAGCGCGGCGAAGGACGGCGTCAGTTCGTCGGTGAGGTAGGACGCGAGCACGTCCTTGCGCTCCGGATTGAGGCTCTCGGTGCGGTAGGCGACCCGGCGGCCGAGCTCGGCCAAGAAGTCACCACTCGTCAGGTTCTGGCGGGCTCGGGCGATTGCATCAATCCTGGTCATGGCGCTTTTCCAGTCACAACGAAGGCGGCGTCATATCGGGATCGGGCGGCCAGCGGAAGGGGCTGGTTTGAATTCAATGGGGCCCGCGATGGCGGTCTCGGGATTCGGAACCGGATCGCGCTGTCAGCGCTGGGCAACAGGCTCGCAAATATGCGCTTTCGTTCTCGCGGTGCAATCGGCACCCGAGCCATGACCTTTGAACGCCCTCGCAAAACGAAGGGCGCGGGGAATGCCGGGTGAGGGCCTCACCCATGGCCCGCCTGCAGAAAGAAAAGCAGGCGGCAGTCACCACAGGCTCAGCCGAACATCCGGCATTCCCCGCGCGATGGATTTACGCTTATAGCGCGCTCTCCCCGGTGTCCGGCTCGATAGCCACCGTCGTCAGCGGGATCATCACCCGTCGACTTGGCGCCAGCATCGGGGCGCCAGGACCACACGCCTTCGCGTCTGCCACCTGCCGTTCGTCGGCGCGGGCTTCCCCACGCTGCGGCCTGTCAGCAGCCATCGCTCCCCGCCCCGCGTGTCGTGACGATCGCGCGCAACGCCCCTCCGTGTCGAGGCGGGATTTCGGGAATAAAGCACACATTCGGATATTCGTAAAGTGTTTTCTTGGAGGCTGCTCATGAGGTCGTCATTCCGGGGCAGCCGAGTGCAGGATGGCGAAGCCGTCCTGTACTCGGCTGAGCCCGGAATCCATAACCACAGCCGGCTGTGGGGAGAAACGGATGGCCATGACGAACTCGCGCCACAACGTCCGCCTGTGGCTATGGATTCCGGGCTCACGCGGGTCGTGGACCCGCGTGCCCCGGAATGACGGCGGTGGGTGGGGACAGGGCCGCCCCTCAATCCACTCGCCTGTCAATTCACCGCGTTGCTCACCATCACCTCGATGAGCTTGGTGCCCGGCCGCCGAAAGGCCTCCGACAGCACCGACTTCAACTCGCTGGGATCGCTGACGCGCAGCGCTTCGCAACCGAGCGAGCGTGCGAGCCCGGCGAAATCCACCGGCGGGTCGACGAAATCCATGCCGATGTAGTTGTCGTCGCCGTGGAACGACAGCAGCCGCTGCTTGATGATGCGGTAGCCGCCATTGTTGACGATGACGACCGAGAGCGGCAGCTTGTGATGGGCGGCGGTCCACAGCGCCTGGATCGAATACATCGCGCTGCCGTCGCCGGAGTAGCACACCACCGGACGGTCGGGATTGGCGAGGCTGACGCCGACCGAGGCCGGCAGGCCCCAGCCGATGCCGCCCGAGGCCAGGCCGTGATAATTGTAGCGGTCGCGATAGGGAAACAGCGCCGTCATGTAGCGCGCCGAGGTCAGGCCCTCATCGACGAGGATGCCATGCTCGGGCATGGCCTGTGCGACCTGCAGGGCCAGGTAGTCGGGATCGATTGGCGCCTTGTCGCGCGACGTTTCGATCTGCGATGTCAGCGTGCGGCGCCGCGCAGTCCAGTTCTTCGACGACAGCTCGGCGATCCGTTCTTGCGCCTTGGCTTTCAGCGCCGCGCCGCCAAGCTCGCACAGCAGTGGCGTCAGCTGTGCGAGCGTCTCGCGGACGTCGGCCTTGAGCGCTATCTCGGCGCCGAAGTTCTTGCCCAGCTCCCAATCGACCAGACCGACTTGAACGATCGGCAGGCCATCGGGGAGCGGCTCAATCTCGCTATGGACCGACATCCGCAGCGGATCGGCGCCGAGCACGATCAAGAGATCATGCGGCGCGAGCAGATCGCGCACCTGTTTCTGCGCGCGTGACAGCGAGCCGATGTAGCAGGGATGCTCGGAGAGGAAATGCGCGCCGTAGGGCGCGGACTGCTGATGCACCGGCGCGCCGATCGCCGACGCAAATTCAGCGGCGGCCTGCAACGCATCGCTCTTGACGATCTCGTCGCCCGTGATGATCACCGGCCGCTGCGCCTTGAGGATGCGCTGCGCCAGCGCCTGCAGCGCCTCCGCCGATGGCGGCACGCGCGCATCGACCCGCGTGGAGCGGCCGAGCTCGATGCCGGCCTCGGCATTGAGGATGTCGCCGGGCAGCGAGATGAAGACCGGGCCGGTCGGCGGCGTGGTCGCAACCTTGGCGGCGCGCCTGACGATGCGCGGCAGGTCCTCGAGCCTCGTCACCTCGACCGCCCATTTCACCAGCGGCTCGGCCATGCGCACCAGCGGGCCATAGAGCAGCGGCTCCATCAGCCCGTGGCCCTGCTCCTGTTGGCCGGCGGTGAGGATCATCGGCGTGCCCGTGAACTGCGCGTTGTAGAGCGAGCCCATCGCATTGCCGAGGCCGGGCGCGACATGGACGTTGCAGGCGACGAGGCGTCCCGACGCACGGCTGAAGCCGTCGGCAATCGCCACCACCAGGCTCTCCTGCATCGCCATCACATAGGTGAGATCAGGATGGTCCTTCAGCGCATGCATGACCGGCAGCTCGGTGGTGCCCGGATTGCCGAACAGATGCGTGACGCCCTCGTCCTTGAGCAGCGCGAGAAACGCCGAGCGTCCGGTGGTGCGGTTCTTCATGGCGGCGATTCCTCCGGCGCTGCGGTGTTGTTTGTAATTGCGTTATCTCGCCGCGTCATGGCCGGGCTTGTCCCGGCCATCCACGTCGGTCGGCATTCTCGGAAGGACGTGGATGCCCGGGACGAGCCCGGGCATGACGACGTTGAGGCAGTCGCGCGAAAAGCTCGCATCGTTCTCTACGCTGCGCTGCTCGCAATGACGGCGGAGAAAGCGGGCTACGCGTCCACCGTGGCGTCATAGGCCGGATAGTCCGTATATCCCTTCTCCTCGCCACCGTAGAACGTCGGGCGATGATACGGCGTCAGCGGCCAGCCGTGCTGCAGGCGCGCCGGCAGGTCGGGGTTGGAGATGAAGTAGCGGCCGAAGGCAATGGCGTCGGCCTGGCCGCTCGCAATCGCCGCTTCCGCCGGCTCGCCGGTGAAGCCGCCGGCGCCGATCAGCACGCCCTTCCAGACCGGCCGGAACAGCGCGATTGCCGACGGCACGTTCTGCCAGTTGACATCGGCGCGGCCGGCGCCAGAGGAGCGCGGCTCGATCACGTGCAGATAGGCGATGCCGAGCCGGTTGAGCGCCTCGATCGCGTAAGTGTAGAGCGGCATCGGATCCGCCTCGCCGGAGCCGTTGGCGATGCCATAGGGCGACAGCCGCACCCCGACCTTGCCGGCGCCGCAGACATCGATCACCGCCTGCGTCACCTCGAGCAGGAAGCGGCAGCGGTTCTCGATGGAGCCGCCGTAGCGGTCGGTGCGCTGGTTGCTGCGGGTCTGCAGGAACTGCTCGATCAGATAGCCGTTCGCGCCGTGCACCTCGACACCGTCGAAGCCGGCGGCCATGGCGTTGCGCGCCGCCTGGCCATAGGCGGCGACGAGGCCGGGGATCTCGTCGGTCTCGAGCGCGCGCGGCGTCTCGTAGGCCGCGCCCTTGCCGTCCGCCGTCATCGCCTTGAGATCATCGCCGATCGCGATCGCCGACGGTGCCACCGGCAGCGCACCGCCGGGCTGGAACGAGGAGTGCGACACGCGGCCGACGTGCCAGAGCTGCAGGAAGATCAAGCCGCCCTTGGCATGGACGGCATCGACGACCCGCGTCCAGCCGGCGACCTGCGCATCGCTGTAGATACCCGGCACGTTCGGGTTTCCAGCGGCAGTCGGCAAGACCGGCGAGGCCTCGGCGATGATCAGCCCGCCCGGCGTCGCGCGCTGCGCATAATAGTCGGCGTTGAGCTGGCGCGGCGCGAGCGTCGCCGGGTCGGCGCGCATGCGGGTCAGCGGCGCCATCACGACGCGATGCTTCAGGTGATAGGGACCGATCGTGAGCGGTGAAAACAGTGCCGGCATTTCTCCCCCAGAGATATCGTTGTGATCGTCGGTTGGGATCATCTTGTTCGTAAAACATGACGGTGGCAATGTCGGCACCACCTCCGCATGAGCAGACCCTCCATGCCGAAAGCGGACGCCCTGCAACCGCGGGCCGCCTCTCGCGTTGCAGCCTGAAATACCTGCAATTCCGCGAGCCGGATGATCTTGCGTCTATGCCCAGACGTCATAGACAGATGCCCCTCGACAGATGTTTTCTCGTCCAGCCGGAGAACCAGCCGTGTCCCACCCTGCCCTGTCCGCCGACCACACCGCCGTCGTCACCGGAGGTGCCTCCGGCATCGGCCTCGCCGCCGCGAGGCGGTTCGCCGCACTCGGCATGAATGTCTGTATCGCCGATGTCGACGAGGCGCGCCTGCGGGAGGCCGCCGCGCAGATCGGCGCTGAGGCCAAGCGCGGCGAGGCGGCGGTCATGACGGCGACGGTCGATGTCAGCAGCCGGGAGAGCGTGGTCGCGCTCGAAGCTGCTGTGCGCGCGCGGTTCGGCGCCATCGACGTGCTGATGAACAATGCCGGCATCCAGCCGGGCAGCAAGATGCTCGCCGAGAGCAACTGGCAGCGCATCCTCGGCGTCAACCTGTGGGGCATCATCCACGGCTCGCAGGTGTTCGCAGCCAACATGATCGCGCAAGGCAAGCCGGCGCTGATCATCAACACCGGCTCCAAGCAGGGCATCACCACGCCGCCCGGCGATCCCGCCTACAACGTCTCCAAGGCCGGCGTGAAGGCGTTCACCGAGGCGCTGCAGCACGAGCTGCGCAACACGCCCGGTTGCCAGGTCACGGCGCATCTGTTCATCCCCGGCTTCGTGTTCACGCCGCTCACGGCGAACGGCCGCGTCGAGAAGCCGGCCGCCGCGTGGACGCCGGAGCAGACCGTCGACTTCATGCTGGAGCGCGTCGCGGCCGGCGACTTCTACGTGCTGTGTCCCGACAACGACGTGCCGCGCGCCCTCGACGAGCGGCGCATCCTGTGGGCAGCCGGCGACATCGTCGAGAACCGGCCGCCGCTGTCGCGCTGGCACGCCGACTACGCCGATGCGTTCGCGGAGTTCGTGAAGAAATCGCCATGATCCCGCCACGTCCGGATCGCGGCCCCTCATAGGATCTGCTGCACTGCCGGCGTGTCGGATCGTCGCAGCCGGGCCGCGCGCGCGTCGCCGGCGGAGGCGGCTGAAGGAGGCGTCGCGCGGGAACCCTTTGCGACGTGTCAGGTCGCTGAGCGGCGTTGCTTCGCACTCAGCCACGGCGGGCCGGCGATCCGGCCGACGTCAAGCGCTGCGGTGTCGCAGTTCCATTGCCACGCTGCTCGCGCGCCGCACGACAATCTGACGCAGACACATTCCACAAACCTTGCGCGAAGCGGCCACGAAGCATGCCCCAGATGGCCCGATCACCGCACCCGATCAGCGGACCTTGATAGCGTCGGCCGATCTGCAAGCGTGCGCAGCATTGGGGAGTACGTCGGACATGACGCGCCATCACCGTCACCATCACGACAGCCACCACCATCATCATCACGATCACCACCATCATCACGCCAATCATCATCACAACCATCATTGCCAGCCGGCGCCCACCCCGACGCCGCCCGTTCCGACGCCACCCACACCCACGCCGCCCGCACTCGGCTTTGCCGATCTCGGCGTCGTGTTCAACGACGCCACGCGCTTTCTTGAAGGCGGGCTGTGGCGCAACGTGGTCGACGAAGGCGGCCAGGGACTCGGCAGCGTCTTCAACTACACCGGCGACCTCACCGTGATTCAGGACGGCCTGAAGGCGATGGTCGCAGCCGGCCAGTTCACCGGCCAGACGCTCGCCCACGTCAACAGGATCCTCTGCGACATCACCGTCGCGCAGGATGCCGCAATGGCCTCAGTGACCGGCGGCGGTGCGTTCGGCAGCATCGCCGCGGCAGAGACGGCGTTGCGCAACGCGCATCTCGACATTCTCAACATCGTCAACAACGATCCCACTCTCGCCGGCAAGGCCACCAATGCCGACGGCGTCACCGGCTTCCTGCAAGCGCCAGCGCTGCTGCCGGACGGCGTGACGGCCGCAACCGCCGCCAAGGGCACGCTGGCCGAACTCGGCCTGATCTTCAACGACGCAACCAACCGCCTGCTCGGCGGCGTCAACGACAGCAATGTCGACGTCATCCAGAACGACGTCGACGCGCTGATCGCCGGCCTGAACGCGCTGGTTGCGGCAAATCCCTTGCAGTTCGGCGGCCTGACCGGCGTGCACGCGCTCGCCATCATCGATCAGCTCGCGCTCATCAACACCCACATCAACGGCGCGGCCGGCAATGTCGACATCGGCCGCGCGCTGAACGACGACTTCCTCGACATCATCGACATCGTCGCCGGCGACACCAACCTCGCCAACATGGCGCAGCAGAACGGTCTCAAGGGATGGACCGGCTTCGGCGACTTCCTCAACCCGACGCCGGCCTATCAGGACAACCAGGCGCAGACCGATTTCTGGGCCATGTTCATCGCCCAGTCGAACGCGCTCGGAAAGGCCGCGATCGCGGCGGTCAATGCCGGCGATGCGGCGGCGATGGCGAAGATCACCGCCGACCTGATGACGTTCAAGAAGGACGTCACCGATTTCGACGCGGCGCAGGGCGGCATCTTCCAGGCGCGCTTCGACAACGAGCTGCTCGGCGACCAGAGCACGCTCGGCGCCGAGATCGCCAAGATCCTCGAAGGCTTCCAGACCGGCAACAAGGCGCTGGTGGCAGCCGCCGCCGATCAGATGCATCAGAACGCGGCCGACGTCGGCGGCAACAACATCCCCATCACCGGCGGCGCCTACAATGTCGACGGCACCACGGCCGCCCAGGTGCTGGCAACCACCGGCGGCGGCAGTGCCGACTCCGCGGCGCTGCTGGCAGCCATCATGGCCGCCCCGGCGGCGAACGTTATCATGCTGCCCCACGTCGCAGCGGCCGCGCACGCCGGCGCGGCGCCGGCAATCGAGCCGCCGCAGGTCGACGTGCCGCAGATCGACATGTCACAGCATCATCAGCACGCGCACCATCACATGTGGGCGTGATCCGACGGCACGTCCGGCGCCTGCACCAGCAGGCGCCGGACCAGCGCGAGTGCCGTTTCTGTGGCCGGATCGGCCGCGATCACGGAGACCGCGAGCACGATGATGTCGACCGGATCGTGCGACAGCACGATCACATGCGTGGCGTGGCGCGCCGCCATCAGCGCCGTCATGCGCTCGACCGCAGGATCGGTCGGCGCGAGGCCCCACGGCGCATCGGCCCGGCGCAGCACGCGGCGTGGTGCAAGAAAGTCGCGCAGCAGCGGCGGATCGTAATTTGCGAGCTCCGCCGCGCGACAGCGCCGCGCGCTCTCGAAGATCGGCTGTCGCGTCAGCTCGGCGATCAGTTCGTCGCGCGTGGCGCCGGTCGAGACGCTGATCGAATCGAGCACGCCGGGCTGCCGGGCTTCCAGCACCGCGCGCAACGCATCACCCATCAGGCCGATCGTGAGGACGCCCGCGATGGCCACCGCGCAAAGGCGCGTCAGCTGCGCCGCATCGGCGTCGGGCGACAGCGCCGCTGCGGCCGCACCGAGCACGGCCGCGCCGGTGACGCGGAGCAACGTCAGCCACACGCCCTGGCGCTGCGCCTCGGCGCTGGCGCCGGCAATCAGGATCGCGGTCACCGCGAGCAGCGCGCCGAGCGCGCCGAGCCGCACCGGCATGTCGGGCGCCAGCACGCGAAAGTCGGTGATGATGAAAGGAATGACGACGAGCGCGCCGAAGGCGACGCGATCGATCGCGCGGTTCTCCCAGGCCAGCAGGCTGGTGCGATCGCGGCGAAGCAGCACAAGAGCGCACATGGCAAAGCCAGCGAGCTGGAACGCCGACAGCACGATCGTATGGTGATTTTCGAGCTCGACCGGGCCAAACGCACCGGCGAGCGCCAGCACGATGCCGCCAATCAGCGCCGCGAGCTTCAGCCAGCGATGGACATGCCGGCGCAGCAGGCCCTCGGTCACGACCACGGCGCCGAGCGGGATCAGTGCCGCCGGGATCAGCGAGATGCGGTCCAGCGTTGTGCTGTCGGTCCACCAGGCAACGCCGCGCAGCAGGAACAGAGCGGCGACGACCGCCAGCAGTGCCACCAGCCGCGTCGTCAGCGGTCCCCTGGGATCGCGGCGATGAAGCATCGCGGCGGCGACCGCGAGGCCGATCGCGCCACACAGGTTGACGACGGAATCCGCAATAACGCCAGGCATCATGGCGGGGTCTCGCCGTTCGGCAGATGCGGCCGCAAGGTGCCGAAGGCCCTGGTGTCATCGAGCCAATGCAGCAGCGGCAGCACCATGCGCTGCAGCGCCAGCACCGCCGAGGTGGCCAGCAGCGCCGGCAGCGAGCCGGAGGGAATCTCGCGCAGCAAATAGCGGCGCGCGGCGGCGAGATCGATGCGCCCGAGCTGCAGCAGGTCGTCGCCCCTGACGTAGTCCAGCTCCCGGGCGCAGAAGCCGTTATAGACCTCGTCGCGATGCTTGGGCGCATCATCATAGGTCTTCTTTAACGCATCGGAGCCGCCGGTGTAGGCATTGGTGATGACGAAGCGCCGTTCGTCGAAGCCGGCCTCGTCACCGACCCCGAACACCGCGCGATGCGCGCGCATGATGCCGCGCGCGAGCTCCAGATGCGCAAAGCTCTGCCGCGCTTCGGGCTGCGGCGACGGGTAGACGTCGGAGAACGTCTCGCACACCATCCCGGCCACCGCCGGCACCTGGGTGACATTGGAGATCCACTTCGGACGCAGGCCGTCGCGGATAAACAGGAGCAGCGTGGTCAGGCCGTAGAGCACGCCGGACAGGCCCTTGCCGCGCGCCTCCGGATCGACCATCACCAGGCCGAGATGGACCACCTCCTGCATCTCGCCGTCGCGCGCGACCTGCATCACCGCCAGCGCATTGAAAGCGATCGGCCGGCCGGTGGCGGCGTCGGAGACGAGCGTGATGATCGCGCGGGCGAGCGCCTCGCGCGTCCCCGAGAAGATGCCATAGGTGAGATCGCCCGCGGGCAGCGTCTTGCCGGCGACGACGCGGAGATCGGCGACGAGCGCGGCCAGTGCCGCATCATCCAGCGTGCGGCCCGGGCTTTCGACGATGCGCGTGCGCAGATCCGCATGGGTGCGCAGCGACAGGTCCATCGTCTCCTGCCCCAGCGCTGTCAGCCAGAAGCCGACGTTGCGTCTGATGCGGCCCAACGCTGCGACGATGTTCATGCCCTCATCCACTCGGCGCACCGGAAACGGCTCGCGGCGGCCCTGCCCCGCCGTTCACGACATATGCTCCGCGGACGTTAATGCGCGCACCACGACGAAAAGCGGAGACGCAGTCACGGTAAACGCAGCTTGAATGACGGCAAACGGCGGCTGCACTTGCAGCCACCGCTTGCGTGACTCGCTGATAATTTGACTCTCCGGCGAACCGCAACACCGGTCTGCTCCCTCTCCCCGTTCTTCACGGGGAGAGGGAACGCAGCCGGGCTTATGCCGCCTTCGACACCTCCATCAGCAGGCGCTCGGCGCGGGCGTCTTCGATGCGGTTGACGAGCTTGCTGCTCTCGTGGCGGTCGCGCAGCGTCTTGGTCAGGGTGACGCAGGTCTGCACCAGCATGACGATACCCATCGTCAGATAGCCCTTCATCCAGAGATCGATCGGCATGAAGAACACGCCGAGCGCGACGAGGAAGGCGGATGCGCCGAACGAAGCGTAGGAGAAGGTGATGAATGCGCCGGAGTGCGGCTGGACGTTCTGGTTCATGGTCGGCTCCTATGGTGGCGGTTGAGTTGATGTCGGTGGTGAGGATGGATGTCAGTTCGCCGTAGCAGCGCGGCCGGCCTTCAGCCGGGCCAGCACGTCGTCGGCGGTGGTCTTGATGCGCGGGCCAAAGCCCTGCTCGGCGAGCTTCTCGGCGGTCGTGATCGGACCGGTGGCGGCGTCGAGCTCCATCAGCGCCTCGTCGGCGGCCTGCGCCTCGATCTGCCGCTCGCGCAGCCGCCTCAACGTCGCCTCGGCCTCGGGCAGCGTGCATTCGTAGGGGCGCGCCGCCTCGATGCCGCCGCGGCGCAGATTGCGCACGGCTTCCGAAGCGCGGGCGATGCGGCGGCCGCGGTCGAGCTCGGCGATGCGCGCTTCCGCACTGGTGACGTGCTTCTTCAGCCGGTTGATCTCGGTGGCGAACAGCGCCCGGGCCGTCTTGGCTGCATCGCGCTCGGCCTCCAGGCCGGCGATCGCCTGCGCGGCTTCGCGCGCCAGATCCTCCCGGCCGCCGTCGAGGGCGGCCGTGGCCCGCACTTCGAGGTCGGTGATGCGTCCGAGCGTCGCCTCGAGCCGCCGGCCCTCCTGCTGGTCCTGCGCGATGGCCAGCGCCAGCGCGCGCTTGCTTCGCTCGACGGCCGAAGCCGCGTCACGCATCTGCTGATCCAGGATCACCAGCGCGGTCCGATCCTGCAGCTCCTCCTCCGCGACGGCCACGGTACCCCGAAACAGCGTCAGAACGGTCTTGAACATTGTGAACTCCCTGCTATGAGCATCGCTCATGAACATTCTTCTAGCGCAATCTTGAGCGTCGCTCAAGAGAAATGTTGAGCGTTGCTCATCGGGATGGTTAACGATGTCTAAAACATTGGAACGGCGGGCAAAACAGCGCGAGGCCCTGATCGAGGCGGCCGAGCGGATGATCAAGACCCGCGGTCTGGCCGGCCTGAAGACGCGCGATCTCGCCCAGGAGATCGGCGTCGCGAATGGGGCGGTCTACAATCTCGTCGCCGATGTCGACGACCTGGTGCTGATGGTCGGATCGCGCACCTTGGCGCGGCTCGACGCCGATCTGTCGGCGGCTGAAAGCGCCGGTCCGCCGGGACCGGAGACCGCCCTGGTGCGCATCGCGATCGCCTATTGCGACTTCGCCGCCCACAATCTCGAACTGTGGCGCGCGCTGTTCGAACACCGCATGCCGGCCGAGAAGCCGCTGCCCGATTGGGCGGTTGCCGACCAGATGCATTTGTTCCGCCACATTCATCAGCCCCTGGCGGCGCTGTTTCCGAACCGCACCTTCGACGACATCAGCGTCACCGCGCGCAGCCTGTTCTCGGCGGTCCACGGCATGGTCGCACTCGGCCTGGAGCAGAAGCTGATCGCCGTGCCGCTCGCCGCCTTGCGGCAGCAGATCGCGACGATGGTGAAGGCGATGGTGACCGGGCTGGTCGTGGCGGAGAAAACGAACAGTTGAAACGAATGGAACCCGGGCGGGCCACGCGATCCTACAAAGTAGGACATTGCTGCCGCGCGCTACAAATACCTCCGCGTCTGCGTCTTTGCTGATCGACGTCTCGTAGCAGGGGACGCTTCATCAGGCTTTGGTCACGTTTGATCGAGCGAACAAACTACCGCCGCATTGGTTCGCAGTATCATGCCGAGGTTCGGACGTGTTCCAGACAACATGTCGGGAACGGCCGATCAACGAACACTCGACGGTGAGTGTTAGTTCGGTGGGACCTGGCGCACATGGCGCATGGTCACGCTCATCTGGCCGGCAGCATCGTAGGGCCGCCGCGCGATCCGAGACAACAACTCCAATGATGACCGGAGCGTGCGTGGCAAGGGGGAAGTCGTGAGACATTTGCGTGCGCCCAACGACAGGGATCCGCCATACAAGTCGGCCTACGACGAAGGCCGGCGTCCGCCGTACGAGCAGGCCTGGCGCGACGAGAACGACCGACCCACCCCGGCCGAATTTGCGTCACGTTTCGGCATCCAGGATGTGCTCCCGCCGCCGCGCGAGCGGCGATTTCGCGGCGTGCCGAGCACGCTCGGCCTCGTCGCTGTGGCGGCGGCCATGGCAGCCCTCGCATTCAGCAATTTGCCGACCCGCTGGGCCGCGGCACTGTCCGCCAGCAGCAGTGCCGACGTCGCAGCGGCCTCGACGCCGCCCTCGTCGGCCACGCGGGTCCCGCAGGCCGTTGCGGCCGCGCCGGACACGCTGCCGACGGGAACCGTTACGGGCGCCACGCCCGCCATGCCCGAGCAGAGCATGCGCTTGAGGGATGAGGATCGCCTCCCGGCATTCGACACGCGGATGGTCGCCGCAGCCGCAGTTCCGCAGGCCAGCGCTCAGCCCGCAGTCCAGGGCGTGACAGACACCGAGATTCGCTTCGGCATGGCGGCTCCGTTCTCGGGGCCGGCCAGGGAGATGGGTCATCAGCTCAAGCTCGGCATCGAGCTCGCCTTCGCGCAGGCCAACGAGGACGGCGGCGTGCATGGCCGTCAGCTCAAGCTCACCACGGCCGACGATGCCTATGAGCCGACGCGGACGCTGAACGCGATGAAGGAGCTCTACGAGCAGCACAAGGTGTTCGGCTTCGTCGAGAACTACGGCAGTCCGACCGCCCTGGTCTCGGTGCCCTACGCGCTCGAGCGTCACGCGCTGTATTTCGGAGCCTTCACCGGCGCGCCCTCGCTGCGGCGCGATCCGCCCGATCGCTACGTGTTCAACTACCGGGCCGGCTATGCCGAGGAGGCCGACGCGCTGGTGCGCTATCTCGTCAAGAACCGCCGGCTGCGTCCGCAGGACATCGGCGTTCTCACCCAGCAGGACGCCTATGGTGACGCCGGATGGGACGGTGTCGCCAAGGCGATGCGCGGGCTGCGCGGCGGCAACGGCGAGGTCTTCCGCATGACCTACAACCGCAACACCGTCAATGTCGACGACGCCATCGCGCAATTGAAGCGGCAACGCCCCGCGATCAAGGCGGTCGTGCTGGTGGCCACCTTCCGCGCGGCGGCGAAGTTCATCGAGAAGACGCGCGACCTCTACCCGGACATGATCTACGCGACGATCTCCGGCGTCGGCAGCACCGGGCTTGCCAGCGAGCTGATGGTGCTCGGCCCGCGCTATGCCGACGGCGTCATCTGCACCCAGGTCACGCCTGCCGTCGATGGCTACGCGTCCGTCACGCTGAACTACAAGAAGGCCCTCGCGAAGTATTTCCCGGGAGAGCCCGCGGACTACACCTCGCTGGAGGCCTATCTCACGGCCAATGTCCTGATCGAGGGATTGCGGCGCACCGGTCCCGCGCTCGATACGGAATCTCTGGTCAACAATCTGGAGACGATGCAGGACTACGAGCTTGGCGTGGGATCGAAGGTGCGTTTCAGCCCGTCCGATCACCAAGCGCTGCACAAGGTCTGGGGCACGCAGCTCGACAAGACCGGCCAGTATCACGCGATTGATCTGGAATGAGCCGGCACCAGTCGGCATGGCCGCCGGATCTGGCAGGACAAAGCGATTGTCTTGCCTGATCGGATCGGTCATATCTTGCGCATGATCAAGGCCCAAACCATCCCTACGATCTCGTGGTGGCGCTCCTTCTAGGAGCGGCACGGCCTCGTCATTTCGCAACCGTCGCCGCCGTTCATCGGCCCGCGACGTTGGTGTGAGTCCTCGACAGCCTCGAAGTGTCCGGTCGAACGGCGGTTCTCAGTCCCCTGGAGAACCATGATGCACTCCTCATTGCTAGACCGCCCCGTCATCCTGACCGGCGACAGAACCACCGGTCCCCTGCACCTCGGCCATTATGCCGGCTCACTTAAGAACCGGGTTGCGCTGCAATCCACGCATCGGCAGTTCCTGCTGCTGGCCGATACGCAGGCGCTGACCGACAACGCGCATGATCCGGCCAAAGTGAGCCGCAACATCCTGGAGATTGCCACCGACTATCTCGCCGTCGGCATCGATCCCGATCTCACCACCATCTGCCTGCAGTCGCATCTGCCCGCGCTGGCCGATCTCACGCTGCTCTACATGAACTTCGTCACCGTGGCCCGGCTAGAGCGCAACCCGACCATCAAGGACGAGATCTTGGCGCGCGGCTTCGGCCGCGACATTCCGGCTGGCTTCCTGTGTTATCCCGTCGCGCAGGCCGCCGACATCACCGCCTTCAAGGCGACCATCGTGCCGGTCGGCGACGATCAGGCGCCGCTGATCGAGCAGACCAACGAGATCGTTCGCCGCATCAACCGGCAGACCGGCACGGCGGTGCTGAAGGAAGCGCGCGCGCTGATTCCAAGCGTCGGACGGCTGCCCGGCATCGACGGCAAGGCCAAGATGAGCAAGTCGCGGGGCAATGCGATTTCATTATCCGCCACCGAGGACCAGATCCGCGACGCAGTCCGGCGCATGTTCACCGATCCCGGCCATGTCAGGGCCACCGATCCCGGTCGGGTCGAGGGCAATGTCGTCTTCACCTATCTCGACGCATTCGACCCGGATCAGGCCGCTGTCGACGAACTGAAGGCGCACTACGTCCGGGGTGGACTTGGCGATACTACGGTGAAGAAGCGCCTGGAGGATGTGCTGCAGGCCATCGTTGCACCGATCCGCACGCGCCGGATCGCACTCGAACGCGATCCCGACCATGTCCTCGCGACGGTCAGGCGCGGCACGGCGCAGGCGCGAGCCGTGACGGAGGCGACCTTACGCGACGTGCGTAATGCGCTGGGATTGTTCTCGCTGCAGTAGCCGGGCGACCATTGTCCTTGACACGCTCAGGATGCAATATCCGGAACGGCAGAAGGGTGGGGCTCGGTACAGGTGCAGGACATCGGTCTCACGGCGCTGGATCTCGGGCTGCGCGGCGCGGCGAGCGGCCTGTTCATGATGATGGTGCTCGTGCTGCTGCGCGCGCGCCTGACCAATTGCCAGGCCATTCTCGGCCTGGTGATGTCGGCCGGCGGCGCCGGGTTTGCGATTGCCACCGCGCCGTTCATTCCAACGACCACGTTCTGGTGGACGCTGCCGATCCTGTCGGCACAGCCGGTCGTTTTCTGGCTGTGGGCCCGCGCCGCCTTCGACGACGATTTCGCGCTCCGGCGCTGGCACGGCCTGGTGTGGCTGGCTGTCGTCATCATTGGCTTCACCGCGTCGCTGAGCTGGCCGATGTGGCCTGATGTCACCAAAGCCTGCGCCAAGACCCTGTCGGTGCTCGCACTGGGCTTCGCGCTGCTCGCGATCGTGCAGACGGTGACGACCTGGCGCGACGATCTCGTCGCGCGGCGCCGGCTGCTGCGCATGGCCGTCGTGATCCTGAACCTCGGCTTCATTGCCCTGGTCGCGGGACCGGCCTTGCTGCCGCTGCCGGCTGCGCCGCTCGGCGTGAAGGCCAATCTCGGCGGCCTCGACAGCTTCATCAGCGCGCTCACGCTTTGCGTGCTTGCGGTGCTGGCGAGCTGGAATCTGTTCGGCGCCAACACGGCCGTGGCGCTGCCGACGCCGGCGGTGCTGGCGGGGGTTGAAGCACCGCAGGACACCAAGGCCGTCGACGCGCGACCCGCGATCGCGCCGCTGCTGCTGCGCCGGCTCGATCAGCTCATGACCGTCGAGCGCATCTATCGGCAGGAAGGGCTGTCGATCGGCGGGCTCGCGGCACAGCTCAACGTGCCGGAATATCGGCTGCGGCAGGCGATCAATGAAGGCCTCGGCCATCGCAACTTCAACGCCTTCCTCAACCGCTACCGGATCGATGACGCCAAGGCGGCACTGTCCGACCCGAGCCAGCGCGACGTGCCGGTGCTGACGATCGCGATCGATGCCGGCTTCCAGTCGATCGGCCCGTTCAACCGGGCCTTCAAGGCGGCGACCGGCGTGACACCGACCGAATTTCGCCGGCAAGCGCTGGCGTCATCGCCTGACGACGCCGGCAATTTGAGAATTCGGCAAGCCGACTGAAGACATCGGCTGGCCGAATTCGCGATCCGGCCAGCACCGCGCGGCGCACGAGCGCAGAGAGAGGCGTGATCTCAAGCTCCCGAGGACGCCATGCCCAGCACCCTATTCCCAGCCTCCGGCGTCGAACGGCTGCATGCGCTCGACGCGGTCAGGGCCTATGCCCTGCTGCTCGGCATCGTGCTGCACGCGGCGATCTCGTTCCTGCCGCCGGGGCCGAGCCGGATCTGGTTCATCGAGGACACCCATCCCAGCGCCGTTCTCGGCGTGACCACTTTCGTCATCCATGTGTTCCGGATGACGACCTTCTTCATGATGGCCGGCCTGTTCGCGCGCATGAGCCTGCACCGGCGCGGCACGACCGGGTTCGTCAAGGACCGCCTGCTGCGGATTGCGCTGCCTCTGGTGGTCGGCTGGCCGGTCGTGTTTGCGCCGATGGTCGCGGTGGTGATGTGGGCAAGCCGGTTTCCGCATGGCGGACCGATCCCCGGTGGCGCCGGCTGGCCGCCGGTCCTGCCGCGGTTTCCACTGGCGCATCTGTGGTTTCTGTACGTGCTGATCGAGCTCTACGCCGCGGCGCTGCTGCTGCGCTGGCTCGTGACGATGATCGATACCGAGGGCCGGCTGCGCATGCGCGCCGATCGGCTGTTCGCGCTGATCATGCAGAGCCGGCTCGCGCCGGGGCTGCTCGCGCTGCCGATCCTGATCGCACTCAGCCTCGATCGCACCTGGATCGGCTTCATCGGCGTGCGCACGCCCGACCAGTCGCTGATCACCAACCACCAGGCCTGGATCGGCTTCGGCAGCGCGTTTGCCGTCGGCTGGATGCTGCACCGGCAGATCGCCTTGCTGCGCGTGCTGGAGCAGCGCTGGCTGCTCAACAGCCTCTGCTCCGTCGGCTTGATCGGGCTGAGTTTCGCGCTGGCCCTCGGGGTGATGCTGGTGGCAGGCCGGGTCTGGGCTGCGCCGGTCGATCTCGCCACCATCAGGCTCGCGGGCGCGATCGTCTATGCGCTGGCGATCTGGACCACGAGCTTCGCGGCGATCGGGCTGGCGTTGCGCTTCATGGCGGGCTTCAGCCGCACCCGGCGCTATCTCGCCGATGCCTCCTATTGGCTCTATCTGGTCCACCTGCCGGTCGTGATGGCGCTGCAGGTCGCGGTGTCGCAGCGCGACTGGCCTTGGCCGGCCAAATACGTGCTGATCCTGCTGGTGGCGATCCCCGCCATGCTGGCGAGCTATCATTGGCTCGTTCGCGACACCTTCATCGGCCGGGTGCTGAACGGCAAGCGCATCGGGCGGGCGGCGGAGCCGATGTCCGTCGTCGGCGAGTCCGTTCGCACATAGCGGCCGCACACCATGGGTGCCTCCTGGCCGCGCCGCTGCTGATCAAAATTTCATCAGCCCCACCCGGCCTGCTCGCGCTAAATTTGCCGCCTGCGGCGCGCTGAACGGCGCCGCGACGAGCGAGGCGGCCCATGTCATTGTTCATCCGCGGCGGCACGGTGGTGAACCACGACCACTCCCGGCGCGCCGACGTCCTGATCCAAGGCGGAACCATCCTGGCGGTGGGCACCGCGATCGAGCCGCCGCTGTCGGCCGAGGTGATCGATGCCGACGGCTGCTACGTGATGCCCGGCGGGATCGATCCGCACACCCATCTCGAGCTCGGCTTCATGGGCACGGTCTCGGCGGACGATTTCGAATGGGGCACCAAGGCGGGGCTCGCGGGCGGCACCACGATGGTGGTGGACTTCTGCATCCCCGACCCCGGCCAGTCGATGCTCGCGGCCTATCAGGACTGGCGGCGCAAGTCCGAGAAGGCGGCCGCCGACTACGGCTTCCACATGGCCGTGACGTCCTGGTCCAGGCAGGTGTTCGAGGAGATGGAGACCGTCGTCAAGACCTACGGCATCAACACCTTCAAGCACTTCATGGCCTACAAGGGCGCACTGATGGTGGATGACGACGAGCTCTACAACTCGTTCGCGCGGTGCGCCGAGCTCGGCGCGATGCCGCTGGTCCATGCCGAGAACGGCGACGTCGTCGCGCGGATGCAGGAGGCGATGCTGGCGCGCGGCATCGACGGACCGGAGGGCCATGCCTTCTCGCGGCCGCCGGAGGTCGAGGGCGAGGCGACCAGCCGCGCCATCATGATCGCCGACATGACCGGCGCGCCACTCTATGTCGTGCACACCAGCTGCCGCCAATCGCACGAGGCGATCGCGCGCGCCCGCGCCGCCGGCCTGCGCGTCTATGGCGAGCCGCTGATCCAGCACCTGCTGCTCGACGCCGGCGAATATCGGTCCGACGACTGGGACCATGCCGCCGCACGTGTGATGTCGCCGCCGTTCCGCGACAAGGCGCACCAGGACAGCCTGTGGGCGGGGCTGCAGTCCGGCTCGCTGCAGGTGGTCGCGACCGACCATTGCGCCTTCACGCTGGCGCAGAAGCGGCTCGGCCGCGGTGACTTCCGCAAGATCCCGAACGGCACCGGCGGTCTGGAAGACCGCATGCCGCTGCTGTGGACCGCGGGTGTCGGCACCGGACGGCTGACGAAGGAGGAGTTCGTCGCCGTCACCTCGGCCAACATCGCGCGCATCCTCAACATCTTCCCGCGCAAGGGCGCGGTCATGGCCGGCGCCGATGCGGACCTCGTGGTGTGGGACCCGGATGCGCACAACACCATCAGCGCGAGCAAACAGGTCAGCCGCATCGACTACAACGTGTTCGAGGGCTTTGCCTGCACCGGCGGGCCGGCGATCACGGTGTCGCGCGGCCGCGTCGCCTGGCGCAGCGGCGAGCTGCGCGCCGAAGCCGGCGACGGCCGCTATGTCGAGCGGCCCGCCTTCCCGCCCGTGCACGTCGCCAACGCCACCTGGAAGGAGATCACCGCGCCGCGCGCCGTCGCGCGCGACATGATTACGCCGTGATCATCGCGAGAAACTACACGCGACCCGGCGACATTTACCGGGCGGAAACCGTTGCTGGCGTTGAATGCGAGTATGGCACAGTTGCGCATGGAAGTTCGTGATTCGTCCGGCACCCCGCTGCCGGGCTATGGCGATGCATTCTTCGACCTCAGGCTGCCCGGCGATCATTGCCGCGTGGCGCAGAACCTGCTCCGGATGATCCGCGGCGACGACGCCCGCTCACCGGTCAACAGCATCCACTTCTTCCGCGACGCGGCCGAGATCGGCCGCTGGTCGGTCGAGGATGAGCACGTGGAGATGATGGTGATGGACGCGTTCGCGGAAACGCCGCCGGCCGCGGCCTAGCACCGTCCTCGTCGAGAGATCCTGCCGCTCAGACGATGCGCGGATGCGCCGTCTGGTGCCACGCCCACGCCGAGCGGATGACGTTGCCGAGATCCGAGCGACGCGCCTTGAAGCCGAGCTCGCGCTCGGCGAGGCTGACATCGGCGACCAGGATCGGCGGATCGCCGGCGCGGCGCTCGCGAACCACCAGCGGCACCTGCTCGCCGGTCTCCTGCCGGATCGCATCGACGATCTCGCGCACCGAATAGCCGCTGCCGGTCCCGAGATTGTAGGCGCCGCCGCGATGACCCTCCAGCAGCCGCCCGAGCGCGGCGATATGGGCCGCGGCGAGGTCGTCGACATGGATGTAGTCGCGCACCGCGGTGCCGTCGGGCGTCTCATAGTCGGTGCCGAAGATCGCGAAGTCAGGCACATGGCCGAGGATCGCCATCAGCGCGCGCGGGATGAGATGCGTCTCCGGATCGCGCAGCTCGCCGATCGCGCCTGAGGCATCGGCGCCGCAGGCGTTGAAATAGCGCAGCGCCGTCGCGGAGAAGCCGTAGGCGGCGCGATAGTCCGACAGCATCTGCTCGATCATGTATTTCGAGCGGCCATAGGGATTGACGGTCGGCCCCGCCGCGCTCTCCGGAATCGGCTCGCGCCCGGCATTGCCATAGACCGCGCCGGTCGAGGAGAACACCAGCCGCGTGCAGCCGGCCTCCCGCATGCCCTGCAGCAGTCCGAGCGTTCCGGCGACGTTGTTGAGATAATATTTCTGCGGGTCGGCAACCGATTCACCGACGGCGCTCGACGCCGCGAAGTGCATCACCGCCTTGACGTCGTGTTGGCGGATGGTGCTCGCCACCTTGATGCTGTCGGCGACGTCGCCGACCACCAGCGGCCCCCATTGCGCGAAGCTGCGATGCCCCGTCGTCAGATTGTCGTAAACGATCGGCGTGAACCCCGCCTCCGCAATCGCTTTGCTGCAATGAGCTCCGATGTAGCCGGCGCCGCCGGCAATCAGGATCGCGCCTCTCGTGCTCATCTGTCGTGATGTCTTTCGTTCTGCAATCAATGAATGAGGCGAAGCTTCCAATGCGGAGCAGCATAGGCCAGCGTTGCGGCCTGAGCAAATGCAACTGCCTGCCGCAGCGATTAACCATTACGCCGTGATCTGTCGGGCCAGTAGAGCAGGCAGACGCCGGATCTAGCGCCGCACGACGCTACGCGACAAGATCTGGCGGTGAACAAGTGTCGTACCGGACTTCGCCAGCGATTCGGACCCGGTCCGTTCCAGCAGCGTTCCGAACGTTAACGTCGGAGCGGTAGGCGTCGCATTCCGGAACATCGCGCGGACGCATTGCGGGCGCTTGCCTGCGCATGGTCGATGCCGGTTCCATTCGCTGCACGGCGGGTTGCCGCGCGCCAGCGCATGCCTCAGGCGCAGAGTCCGGATGGCGAGCGGCGCAGAATGCGGTAGCAATGGTCCGGCGTTGAAATCATCGCGCGACGCAGGAGGCGCATCTTGAGTGAAACGTCGAGCCAGGCCGATACGGCGTCTCGCGCGGCATCTCCGCCACCACCATCCCCCGCATCGGCGCCCGGCACCTGGGCGCGGCTCGGCATTCCGTTGTTCGCCGTGATCGTCGCGCTGGTCTTCGTGGCGCTCGCGACGACGCGCTGGAATGCCTGGACCGGCAACGCCACGACGCAGACCACCAACGACGCCTACGTCCGCGCCGACCTGACCCAGCTGTCGAGCCGCGTCGCCGGCGAGGTGCTCCAGGTCGCCGTCAGCGACTTCCAGCGGGTCAAGGCCGGCGACCTTCTGATCGAGATCGATCCGGCCGACTACGCGGCCCAGGTCTCCCAGGCCGAAGCGAATGTCGCCGCGGCGCAGGCCGCGCTCGACAATCTGAGCAACCAGGTCGAGCTGCAATATGCGACCATCGCGCAGGCCGAGGCGCAGCAGGTTTCGGCGGGCGCGGCCGAGGTGCAGGCGCGCCAGGAAGAGGAGCGCCAGCAGTCGCTGTCGCAGAGCGAGGCCGGCACCAAGCAGCGGCTCGAGCAGGCCACCGCCGCCTATGCCAAGGCGCAGGCCGACGTGCGCGCGAGCCGCGCCGTCATCGCCGCGCAGCGCCATCAGCTCGAGGTGCTCAGCGGCACCAAGACGCAGCGCGGCGCCGATCTCGCCGGCGCCAAGGCCGCGCTCGCGGCGGCGCGGCTCAAGCTCGGCTACACCAAAATCACCGCGCCATTCGACGGCGTGGTCGGACAGCGTCAGGTGCAGACCGGCGACTACGTCAACGTCGGCAGCAGCCTGATCGCCGTCGTGCCGCTGCCGCAGGTGTTCGTGATCGCCAACTACAAGGAAACGCAGCTCACCCATGTCGCGCCCGGCCAGCCGGTCGACCTGACCGTCGACTCGTTCCCGGGCGAGAGGCTGCACGGCCGGGTCGAGCGGATCGCGCCAGCCTCCGGTTCGCAATTCGCACTGCTGCCGCCGGACAATGCGACCGGCAATTTCACCAAGGTCGTGCAGCGCATCCCGGTGCGCATCGCGCTCGACGGCAACCAGCCGCTGCTCACGCGGCTGCTGCCGGGGATGTCGGTCGTGACCCATATCCGCACCGCCGGCCAGGCCGATGGCGACAAGTGAGACCGATCGCGGGCCGCTGTCGCGCGGCGGCCAGGCGGCGCAGCCGCTGTTTGCCGTCGGCGCCGTCCTGCTCGGCTCGTTCCTGGCGAACTTCGACAGCCGTCTGACCTCGGTCGGCCTGCCCGACCTGCGCGGCGCGTTCTCGCTCGGCTTCGACGAAGGCGCGTGGCTGTCGACGGCTGCGATCGGCTCACAGATCCTGATCGCGCCCACCGTGGCCTGGCTTGCGACCGTGTTCGGGCTGCGCCGCGTGCTCGGCATCCCCAGCCTGATCTATGCGCTGGTGTCGCTGATCATCCCGTTCGTGCACGACTATCCGACCCTGATCACGCTCGCGATCCTGCACGGCATGCTGCTCGGCACCTTCGTGCCGGCGACCTTGATGATCGTCTTCCGCAACCTGCCGATCCGCTGGTGGCTGCCGGCGATCTCGATCTACGCAATCCGCGTCGGTTTTGCGCTGGACACCTCGACCTCGCTGGTCGGCTTCTATGTCGAGCATCTCGGCTGGCAATGGCTGTACTGGCAGGGCGTCGTGCTGGCGCCGCTGATGGCGCTGATGGTCTATCTGGGCACCCCTGCCGAACCGGTCAATCGCGCGCTGCTCGAGAAGGCCGACTGGGGCGGCATGCTGCTGCTCGGCTGTGCGGTGTCGATGATCTACGCCGGACTCGACCAGGGCAACCGGCTCGACTGGCTGCAGTCCGGCACGGTCATGGCGCTGCTGTCAGGTGGCGCCGTGCTGTTCGTGCTGTTCCTGATCAACGAGGCCCTCGTCCCGCAGCCCTGGGCGCATTTCAACGTGCTGTTCTCGCGCAACATCGGGCTGTCGCTGGCGGTCATCCTGCTGTACACGCTGACCAGCCTGTCGAACGCATCGCTGGTGCCGAATTTCCTCGCCACCATCACGCAGCTGCGGCCCGAGCAGAGCGGCTCGCTGCTGCTGGTCTACGGCGCGCTGCCGTTGATCGTGCTGGTACCGCTGTCGATCTGGATGCTGCGCCATCTCGATGCCCGCATCGTCGTCGTGCTCGGCCTCAGCGCCTTCGCCGCGGCCAATCTGATGGGCACGCAGATCACGCATGCGTGGGCGCGCGAGGACTTCATCGTCATCGTGCTGCTGCAGTCGGTCGGACAGGCGTTGACCCTGCTGCCGATCATCATCCTCGCGCTGTCGAATTCCGATCCCGCGCGCGCGACGTCGTTTGCCGCCTACATCCAGGTCATGCGGCTCGGCGGCGCCGAGATCGGCGTCGCGCTGATGGGGACGTGGCTGCGCGTCCGCGAGCAGGTGCATTCGGCCTATCTCGGCCTCAACATCCAGAGCGGTGACGTCGACGTCGCCCGCGCGCTGCAACGGCTGACCGGCCATTTCGCCGCGCATGGCGCAGGCCAGGCCAAGGCCCGCGCCGTGGGGACGCTCGCCGCACAGGTGCAGCGCGAGGCCAACGTGCTCGCCTATCTCGATGCGTTCTGGCTGTGCTTCTGGCTGGCGATCGCGGCCCTGGTGCTGGTCGCCCTGATCACGCGCGCACCCACTGGTCCGTTCTCGCCGACCCCGGTCAGCCTGCGACCGCGCTTCCTCCAGCGCACGAATGCGCCGTTAACATAAGACAGTCCGACGTCCAGGCTGACCGGGAACTAATCAGCAGTTGCAGCGATGCGGCACCCGGATCTCGGCTCGCCGCGTCCGATCCCGAACACATGACGGTGATCATGCAACGTTTTCCCCGTGGTCGTCCCGAATTGACATGGGTGGAGTTATCAGTCGCCGATAGGTTGTCGCACGATGTTCACCTGCGATTCTTAAGGTCGCCGGTGACGTGTGGATCGAACAGGATCGGGGATCTGGACTCATGGGCAAGACAACGGCAACGGCGGTGGCCGTGATGGGGCTGCTGATGGCGACGTCGGCACAGGCGCAATCCGGGAGCAGCAGCGAGGCGGAAATCGCGCTGCTGAAGCAACAGTTGAAGCTGCTCGAGCAGAAGCTCGACAAACTGCAGAAGCAGACATCGGCGAACGCGCAGGCCGCCGCGACGGCGAGTGCGAAAGCCGAGACGGCCAAGGCGGAGATCAAGACGGCCGTGGCCAACGCCCACGCGGCGATCCCCGTAAAAGGCCCGGTGGCGCCGTCGGGCGTGGTCGTGACCATGCCGAACAACCGGCCGACCATCTGCACCGCCGACGAGCAGAACTGCATCTCGCTGACGAGCCGCGTGCATTGGGATCTCGGCGGCTACGACTTCCGTCCCAACAGCGCGGCAACGGTGCCGCAAAAACTGGACAGCGGCGAGAATGTCCGCCGTGCCCGCATCGGCATACTCGGCAAGTTCCTCGGCGACTGGAACTACGCGCTGGTCTACGATTTCGGCGGCACGTCCGACGGTTTCGGCGGCGCTGCTGCCGGCTCGCTGCCCGGAGGTGGCGTGTCCGGGGTCGAGAATGCCTATCTGAGCTACACGGGCATCCGGCCGTTCGGCGGCAAGATGGCAATCGAGGGCGGCATCATGGACGTCCCGTGGACTCTCAACGAGGCGACGAGCTCCAACGACATCCTGTTCATGGAGCGCGCGTCGTCGCAGGTGATCGCGACCGGCATCGCGGCCGGCGATTTCCGCTCCGCGATCGGCAGCCGCTGGTGGAACGACACGTTCTGGGCTGGCGCCTATGTCACCGGACCGACGACCGGCCAGATCCATTCCTATTCCAGCGTCACGCCCAACGGCATGACCGAGCAATATGGCGTGGTCGCACGTGCGGCCGGCCAGATCGTCAGCGGCCCCGACTACTCCCTGCATCTCGGCGGCAACTATGAGAACCTGATCCAGCCTGCCCGCAACACGGTCACCGGCGCACAGACTCTGACCCTGAGCGACCGTCCGGAGTTGCGCATCGATCCAACGACGCTGGTCTCGACCGGCGCGATCGCCAACGTCTCCAGCGCCCAGGTCTATGGCATCGAAGCGGCGGCGACCTACGGCTCGTTCTTCTTCCAGGGCGAGTATTTCTGGTACAATGTCGAGCGCGGCGCCAATACCGGCCTGCCGCCGGTTGGCGCGCGCAGCCTCAAATTCGATGGCGGCTATGCCGAAGCGAGCTACGTGCTGACTGGCGAGCGGCACAAGTACAATCCGGCGTCGGCCTCCTATGGCGGCATCACGCCGGCGCGGCCGTTCGCATGGCAGTCCGGCGATTGGGGCGCATGGGAGATCGCCGCGCGCTTCTCGACGGTCGATCTCAACGATCAGCTCGCGACCGCCGCCGGCATCGCCGGTGGCCGGCAGAACATCTATACGGCCGGCCTCAATTGGTACGTCAGCAGCAACATCCGCTTCATGCTCAATTATCTGCACGGCGACATCGCGCGGCAGGCGAGCGCGACCAGCACGGTCAACACAGGCTCGAAATTCGACGCCCTCGGCCTCCGCACCCAGGTCGCGTTCTGACCGACCACGGCAAGTCTCGCCGACGAGAGGCCCGGCACATGCCGGGCCTCTTCATTTACGATTTGCAGGGTGCGATGAATCGTGCCGGCAGATACGTCGACTGCATCTGGTGAGTGTTGGCGGCAGGACACGACATCTAGCCGTGAACAGATTTCAAACCGTGAGTCGCAGCTGATTCGGACGCGGTTCGTTCCAGCCGCGTTCCGAACGTTAACGCCCGTGCGACCACCGTCGCAATCTGGGACATCATGCCCGCGATGGTTGCGGCAGTTCATCCAGCGGCCATTTCGGA
The DNA here is from genome assembly GCF_051167655.1 of Bradyrhizobium sp. HKCCYLS2038. Taxonomy (NCBI): domain Bacteria; kingdom Pseudomonadati; phylum Pseudomonadota; class Alphaproteobacteria; order Hyphomicrobiales; family Nitrobacteraceae; genus Bradyrhizobium; species Bradyrhizobium sp. HKCCYLS2038. Next base: position 332,131 of record NZ_JBNPTM010000006.1, read on the forward strand.
CGCTTGATCTTCTGATAGGGCAACGTCGTCACGTCGCGGGCGACGACGCCGGGCGCATCGACCATGATGATGTCGGCCGCAATGGGCGCAAACGACGCGCGAAAATGCTGCGCTGACTTCACCACGACGAGCTTGCGCGTCGAAGGATCGCAGCCGAGCTGGGTGAAGAAGTCCCGGCCAAACGCCTGGCAACGGAACGTCGTGATCACGACCTCGACACCGCCGGTCTCGATCAGCGCGCAATCGCCGAGCTTGGCCGGCGTGCCGGCCAGCCCGGTCATCACCATGTTCTCCTTCAGCGCCTTGATCTCCCAGGTCGCATCGACGGGATCGCCGGACAACGGCCCGATCTTGCCGCCGATCCGCAACGGGAGCTTGGCCCCGACCCCGGCATCGAAGGCGATGCGCACCGCGATCGGATCCCACAGCGGGCCGAGGCAGGCATTGCCGATGTTGCGATCGAGCAGCCGGCGCAGGATGAAGGTGGAATCGCCGGGCGCGCCGCCGCCGGGATTGTCGCTGGCGTCGCCGAGCACGATGGTGCCATCCTTGGCGAGCGCCTGGTCGAGCGCGGCATCGACGCCGGGCATCCGCTCGGTGACCGCGTCGCGCATGCCGATCAGTTCGTCCGCGAGTGTCAGCGCCAAGCCTTGCGCTTTCGCGCCATCGGGATCGACGGCCGCGTCGCTATAGACCAGCACCTTGGTGCCCATCGCGGGCGTATCGCCCCAGCCGAAGCCGTGCACGATCGAGGCCGAGACGATGCCGTCCCTGCCTTCCAGCGCGGTGATGCGGTCGACGAAGCTGCGCACCGGCTCGCGCGTGGTGTGCAGCGTCACGATCATGTCGGTATCGACCAGCGCGGAGCGAAGCTTCAGCCGCTTCTCGGCCAGCTCGGTGCAATGCTTCACCAAGTCCTGCGCACGCTCCAGGATGTCCGTGTGCGGATATTCCTTCCAGCAGATCAGCAGATCGGCGCTGCTCACCATCAGCTCGCTCATATGCGCATGCGGATCGAGCGTCGCGCCGATGACGACATCGGGGCCTGTGATCTCGCGTATCCGCGACAGCAGCTCGCCCTCGCAGTCATCGTAGCCGTCGGCGATCATCGCGCCGTGCAGGCCGATCAGCGCCATGTCGATCGGCAGTGCCGCCTTGAGGTCGGCGAGGATCTGGTCGCGCAAGGTCTCGAACGCAGCACGGGTGACGAGGCCGTTCGGCACGGCCGCTGCAACCATCCCTTCGATCAGCGTCCAGCCCTTCGACGGCCCGACCAGCCGCGCCGCCCACAGCGGCCCGCCATGCATCTGCATCTTGTCGGGATGCGTTCCGGCAGGGAAGTAGGCGCGCTCGTGGAAGGTCGCGAGGCCGGTCGGCATCGGCGCGAACGTATTGGTCTCAGTAGCGAGAGCGGCAGAGAACACACGCATGAAAAGCTGATCCGTTCGGTGATGCCTGATGCATTTGGCCGCCAGGGAGGCTACCATGCGGTCGATGACGGACGATAAATTGAAACGGCGGTTGACGACAGTGCTGTGCGCGGATGTGCACGGCTATTCCCGCCTCATGGGGACGGACGAAGCCGGCACGCTGGAGACGCTGCGCCGCTATCGCGCCGCCATCGCGGGATTGGTGGAGCGCCATGAGGGGCGCATCGTCAACACCTGGGGCGATGCCGTGATCGCCGAGTTCCCCAGCGTCGTCGAGGCCGTGCAATGCGCGGTCGAGATTCAGCAGGAAATCTCGAGTCAGACATCCAACGCACCTGACGCGCAGCACATGCAATTTCGCATCGGCATCAATCTCGGCGATGTGATGGTGGACGGCTCCGATATCTTTGGCGACGGAGTCAATATCGCCGCGCGGCTGCAGGAAGTGGCCGAGCCCGGCGGCATCGTTGTCTCTGCTCCCGTCTACGATCAGGTGCATAACAAGCTATCGATCGGCTTCGACTGTCTCGGCCAGCAGCAGCTCAAGAACGTCGCTCCCGTCACGAGCTATCGTGTCTCGGTCGGCGGCCGTTCCGGCCAGCGACCGGACATCCCGTTTGACGACGGCGCGCTGCATGCGCGGACGTTCGCAGCCTCGAACGCTCGGCCCCCTTCCCGCGATGGCGATGGGCGATCCTCTTTCCTCAGCTTGGTCTCGGATCACTTCGCAGGCCTGCCTCGTCCGCTTGCAGTGGCCATCACGGTCTCGGGCTTTCTGTTCCTGATCAATGTTTTCACCGGCATGCACAAGATCTGGTTTCATTGGCCGGCCGCAGCCTTGCTGTTCGGCGGCATCATGCGGACGGTGCTCCAGAGCAGGCCTTCCGATGCGCGTGAGCAGGATCGGACACGCCGGGACTGAGCGGCGGGCGATCAGGCACGACACGCGCACCGAATGATCCCCCATCGTCTTGACCGCCACGGCCGCGACCTGTGCGAGCACTTGGCGGCCGGCTCGGTCCTGACGCTCGTGTTCGACGCGCTGCTGCGGACGCTGACCGAGATGACGCCGCTCACCCGGCGCGGCAACCATGGCACCGGCATCGCCCCCCGCTGGGTGGAGACCAGTTGATAATCCGTGATGTCGAACGCGCGAAACTGAATCGTCTCATTGTCCGTAGAAGCGAAAGACGATCGGCGTCGCCCGCCACGCACGAGGAACGATCCGGCCCGGCAAGGTCAAATCTGACCGACTGTGAACCGGATCACAGACCAGCGCAGCGGAATGGAGGACGACGCCAACTGTAGCACGTTGCGCCACCCCGGCGGCCGTTCCGCAAGAGCCGCCGGGTCATTTGACCAAAGGAGTTGCAAGATGGATTTCTTGAATCATCTCGTTGCCACCAGGCTGATGACGACCGCGCAGGGTCTTGAGCGCATCGGCGGCCTCCGCGTGACCCATCAGCTGGCCGCGCCCGCCCCGCGCCCGAGAACGCCACCGACGTCGCTGGCGCTGGTCGTGGATCATGAGCCGACGGTGCGGACATGCTGCACGGGCGGCGACGGGTACGGCGCCTGACGATGCCACGGCGGCCATGTAGCGGGCACGCGGCCCGCCACAGCTGCCTTGCGCTACATCAGCCTTACGCAAAGGCGGCTTTGGCCGCCTGCACCCAGTCGGCAAAGCTCTGCGGGGCCACGCCGGTGATGGCCTGGTAGTCACCCGTCACGTCGGCGACACGGCCCTGCGCAGTGTTCGTATCGAACGAGGCGAACACCTCGGCCACCGGCCGCGGCAGCCCGGCGCCGACCATGCCCTGGATCAAGCCCTCCAGCGGCACCTGCACCACCTCGATCGGCTTGCCCGTTGCGGCGGAGAGGATTCGCGCCATCTCGACCTTGGTGAGCGCCTGCGCCCCGCTCAGCGTATGAACCGTCTTGCCGCCCCCGCCGTTCGCCAGCACCGTGGCCGCGGCCCGCGCCAGATCATCACGCGCGATGTCCGCGCTGGCCCCGCCCTCATCCGCCGTGAACCAGCGTCCCGAGCCGAGAATGTGCGGCAGCGAGGCGAACAGGTTCTCGAAATACCAATGGTGACGCAGCACGGTCCAGCCCGCGAGCCCGCTGTCGCGGAGCGCCTGCTCGGTCAGGGCATGATCCGGCGAGATCAGCAGCGGCGAGTTGTCTGGCTTCGGCATCGAGGTGTAGATGACGTGACCGATGCCGGCCTGCTCGGCGGCGGCGATCGCACGGCCATGCTGCTCGGCGCGATAGCCGGGACGATCGAGCTTGTCGGTGCTGATCAGCAGCATCCGGTTCGCCCCGGCAAAGGCCGCAGCCAGCGTCTCCGGCGCATCGAAATCGGCCGCACGGACGGCGACGCCCTGCGCCGCGAGATCCTGCAACTGTTCCGGCTTGCGCGTGGTCGCGATGATGCGGGCGGCCGGGACGTTCAAGGTGGTCAGGAGGTGACGGATCACGGCGCGGCCAAGCTGGCCGGCGGCGCCGGTCACGAGGAGAGTGTCGGACATTGTTGACCTTCGGTTGAGAGGCTGAGGGCACATAAGGGCATTGGCATTCAGCCGCCGCGGCCTTATGGTCTCATTTTGAGACCTGCTCTAGATTAGGAACTAGTGGTATCAGCCGAAAGAAGGCAGTTTTCTGGGAGATAGGCACATGAAGGGAACTGTCGCCAAGGCGGTGGCCGACGACGCGACGGCCTCCGGTCCCGCGGATTGGAAGGAGAAGTTCGCGTCCTTCGATGACTGCCCGATCCGCACCGTGGTCAACCAGATCGGCGACAAATGGTCGGTGCTGATCCTCGCGGTGCTCGGCTGGCGGCCGCACCGCTTCGGCGAGCTGCGGCGTGAGATCAACGACATCTCGCAGCGGATGCTCACGCAGACGCTGCGCGACCTGCAGCGCGACGGCTTGATCGCGCGCCGCGTGCTGCCGACGGTGCCGCCGAGCGTCGAATACAGCCTGACGCCGCTCGGCCACAGCCTGCTCGAGCCGATGCGCAGCCTGATCGGCTGGGCCGAACGCCACCAGAGCGAGATCAAGCTGTCGCGGCAGCGCTTCGACGCCGGCTCGGGCACGCCGACCTGACTCGTGGCGCGCCGCCTCACACGGCTCAATCCCTCATCAGACTGCCCGCCGATTGCGCCGCCGCGCACGCTTGTCGTCTGCATGGAGCGGGTTTGCAGCTGCAGGCGGCCTAGCGATCGCGTCATGGATCGCTGCAATTCCCCGCAGAAGATCGCAGCTTCGCGCAGGCTTGGGATCACCATGCTGCAATGCCGATGACGCAGCGCCTAGTGCCGAGAGTACGCCGGCTCGCGATCAAAACTCGCGCTTGCCAGCCCGATTTTCAACCGATAGCCTTTTCGCACCCTCTCATTGTGCGACGGATTATCGAGCATGTTTTCCCTGCGGACCAGCCTCTCGACGGCAACAATGTCGAACACGACGGATCGGGCCTCACGCGCGCCGATGAGCGTCTCGAAGACGGTGCTGGTGGCGGCTGCCGCAATGCTCGGCCTCGTTGCCGCGGCAGAGGCGCGCGATCTCACCGTCGTGTCCTGGGGCGGCAACTATCAGGACGCCCAGCGCAAGATCTATTTCCAGCCGTTCGCGGCCAAGCTCGGCGCGACCGTGCTCGACGAGAGCTGGGACGGCGGCTATGGCGTGCTGCAGGCCAAGGTGAAGGCGGGCGTGCCGAACTGGGATGCGGTGCAGGTGGAGGCCGAGGAGCTCGAGCTCGGCTGCAGCGATGGCATCTACGAGAAGATCGACTGGAGCAAGCTCGGCGGCAAGGACGGCTTCATCCCGGCCGGCGTGAACGATTGCGGCGTCGGCGCCATCGTCTGGTCCACGGGCATGGCGTTCGACGGCGACAAGATCAAGGACGGGCCGAAGACCTGGGCCGATTTCTGGGATACGACGAAGTTTCCGGGCAAGCGCGGCCTGCGCAAAGGCGCCAAGTACACGCTGGAATTCGCGCTGCTGGCCGACGGCGTGCCGATCGCCGACGTCTACAAGGCGCTGAAGACCAAGGACGGCGTCGAGCGCGCCTTCAAGAAGCTCGATGCGCTCAAGCCCGACATCGTCTGGTGGGAGGCCGGCGCGCAGCCGCTGCAGCTGCTGTCGTCGGGCCAGGTCGCGATGACCTCGGTCTACAACGGCCGCATCACCGCCATCAACCGCAGCGAGGGCAAGCATTTCAGCTTCGTCTTCCCGGGCAGCATCTATGCTGTCGACAGCTGGGTGGTGCTGAAGGGCTCGCCGAACAAGGACGCCGCGATGAACTTCATCGCCTTCGCGAGCCAGGCGGACAACCAGGCCAAGCTGCCGGAGTACATCGCCTACGGCCTGCCGAACATCGCCGCCGCCAAGCTGGTGCCGGAGAAGTACGCCGCGGAGCTGCCGACCACGCCCGACAATCTGAAGCAGGCGACCGCGCTCGACGTCGGCTTCTGGACCGACAATTCGGAAGAGCTTTCGAAGCGCTTCAACGCCTGGCTGGCGCGCTGAGGCCGCAAAGACCCTTCGGACGCGCGGCCTTCGTGGCGCGCGTCCCTCCTCGTGCATGAGTTCCGGCGTGGTCGGCGCCGAAAGCCTCCGTCATGGACACCCCCTTCATCTCGTTCCGGCAGGTGGTCAAGCGCTTCGCCGCGCTGACCGTGGTCGATCACCTCGACCTCGACATCGCCCGCGGCGAGTTCATCGCCCTGCTCGGTCCGTCAGGCTCAGGCAAGACGACCCTCCTGATGATGCTGGCCGGGTTCGAGCAGCCGAGCAGCGGCACGATCGCGGTCGATGGCGTCAGGGTCGACGGGCTGCCGCCGCACAAGCGCAACATGGGCGTGGTGTTCCAGAACTACGCGCTGTTCCCGCATATGAACGTGCGCGACAACATCGCCTTTCCGCTCAAGATGCGCGGCACGCCGAAGGACGAGATCGCGGCGCGCGTCGCCCGCGTGCTCGACATGGTCAAGCTGTCGACGATGGCCGAGCGCAAGCCGGCACAGCTCTCCGGCGGCCAGCAGCAGCGCGTCGCACTGGCGCGCGCGCTGGTGTTCGAGCCGCAGGTGGTGCTGATGGACGAGCCGCTCGGCGCGCTCGACAAGAAGCTGCGCGAGCAGATGCAGCTCGACATCCGCGATCTGCATCGGCGGCTGGGCCTCACCATCGTGTTCGTGACCCACGACCAGGACGAGGCGCTGACGATGTCCGACCGCATCGCCGTGTTCAACCACGGCAGGATCGAGCAGATCGGCACGCCGCGCGAGATCTATGAGCTGCCGCGCACGCCGTTCGTCGCCGAGTTCATCGGCGAGACCAATCTGCTCACCTGCAAGGTCGACGCGCAGGCCGGCGAAGCGGTGCGGCTGACGACGGAGTCGGGCCTTTCGCTGGCGGCGCATGCCGACGCTGGTCGCCTCGATGGCGGCAAGGTGCGGGTCTCGATCCGCCCCGAGGCCATCCGGATCAACGATCACGCGGCGGCGACGGCCAATCGCCTCACGGCGCGTGTGCTGGACGCGGTGTATTTCGGCGATCACATGCGCCTCGTGGCGTCCGTCGGCGAGCAGCGGCTGATCATCAAGGGCGACCGCACGAGCGAGGCGGCGGAGGTCGGCCGCGAGGTGGCGCTGTCCTTTGCCGCGTCGGATGTCTGGGTGGTGGGATCATGCGACCAGACCTCAGCCACCGCCTGAAGGCAGCCCTGCTGCTGGCGCCGTTGTTGGCGTTCATGCTGTCGTTCTTCGTCGTGCCGCTGGTGACGATGATGAAGTCGGCGGTGTCGGACCCGGTTGCGACCGAGGCGCTGCCGCGCACGGCGCGCGCGCTAGCCGGCTGGGACCGCGCGAGCGTGCCAGCGGCGCAGGCGCAGGCGGCCTTCGCCGAGGACATCCGCGCGCTGAAGAATGACGAGCAGTTCGGCGATCTCGTCCGCCGCCTCAACAGCGCCCAGTCCGGCTTTCGCAGCCTGCTCGGCAAGACCCGCCGCGCGCTGGACGGCACCGCTACGATCGACCTCACTGCGATTGATCAGCGCTGGAGCGAGACCTCCTGGTGGACGACCATCGCCGACGCCGTCGCCTCGCCCTGGACCGACAAGAACCTGCTCGCCGCCGTCGATCTCGAGCGCAACGCATCCGGCCACATCGCTGCGATGCCCGAGGGCGCCTCGGCCAACCGGCTGATCATGATCCGGACCTTCGTCACCTCGGCGCTGGTCACGCTCGCCTGCATCCTGATCGGCCTGCCCTATGCGATGGTCGCCGCCTCGGTCGAGGGCTGGCGCCGGCAGATCCTGCTCGGCGCCGTGCTGCTGCCGCTGTGGACCTCGCTCTTGGTGCGCACCGCCGCCTGGTACGTCGTGCTGCAGGACAATGGCCTGATCAACGCGACCTTGAAAGGGCTCGGCCTGACCTCGGGGCCGGTGCCGCTGATGTTCAACCGGCTCGGCGTGGTCATCGCGATGACCCACGTGCTGCTGCCGTTCATGGTGCTGCCGATCTTCAGCGTACTGATCGCGATCCCGCGCAATCTGATGCCGGCGGCCGCCTCGCTCGGCGCGCATCCGCTGCGCGCCTTCCTGCACGTGCTGCTGCCGCTGTCGATGCGCGGCGTCGTCTCCGGCGCGCTGCTGGTGTTCATGGCCGCCCTCGGCTACTACATCACGCCGGCGCTGATCGGCGGCGCCAATGACCAGATGATCTCCTCGGTCATCGCCTACTACGCCACGGCGGCGGCGAACTGGGGCATGGCCGGCGCGCTCGGCCTCGTGCTGCTGGCGATGACCATCCTGCTCTACGCCGTCTACATCCGCCTGACCTCGGCCGAGGAGCAGCGCGCATGAGGCCGCTACCGATCCTCAAGGCCGTGTTTGCCGCGCTCGTCGTGATCTTCCTGCTCGGCCCGCTCATCGCCGTGCTGCCGCTGTCGCTCACCGACAGCGTGTTCCTGAACTATCCGATCCCCGGCTATTCGACGCGCTGGTTCCGCGAGCTGGTCACCGCCGACTCCTGGCGGCTGTCGATCGTCAACAGCCTCCTGATCGGCTCCGGCACCACGGTGCTGGCGACGGCGCTGGGCACGCTGGCCGCGCTCGGCCTGCGCGGCAAGCGCGCCTCGCTGCTGTTCGCGACGCTGCGAACGGTGTTCCTGCTGCCGATGGTCGTGCCCGCCGTGGTGCTCGGCGTCGGCATGCAGCTGATGTTCGCGCGCTACGGCCTCACCAACACCTATCTCGGCGTCATCATCGCCCACACCGTGGTGGCCGTGCCGTTCGTGCTGGTCAACGTGTCCTCGGCGCTGCAGGGCGTCGACATGCAGCTCGAACGCGCCGCGGCAAGCCTCGGCGCCACCCCGTTCGTGGTGCTGTCGTCGGTCACCCTGCCGATCGCCCTGCCCGGCATCATCTCCGGCGCGCTGTTCGCATTCGCGACCTCGCTCGACGAGGTCGTGCTGACCCTGTTCGTCGCCGGCCCCAACCAGCGCACTTTGGCGCGGCAGATGTTCGCCACCATCCGCGAGAACATCAGCCCGGCGATCGTCTCGGCGGCCGCCGTATTCATCGTCGGCACAATCGTGCTGTCGCTCGCGATGCTGGCGATCCGGCGGCGGATGGCGTGAAGCGCGCGGCAGGCACGCAAGTCAACTGGGTTACTCGTCATGCCCGGGCTTGTCCCGGGCATCCACGTGGTGCTTCACAAGCGGTGCGACGTGGATGGCCGGGACAAGCCCGGCCATGACGTCGTTGAGAGAGTCCAAACCGTCTCGCGATCGCGCGCCCTACCCCGCCTTCACGTACTTCCGCCAGTCGTGCGCCTCCTTGAAGCCGAGCACCTCGCGCGTCTTGCGGTTCGACAGCGGGGCCTCGCGCTCGCCGAGCTCGCGGGTGATCGGAACGTTCGGGCAATAGCGCTTCAGCAATTCGTGTGTCGGGATGTTCGCCGTCACCGTATCATTGACGGCGTTGAACACCTGGAAGCCGAGCCCGTCCTTCTGGATCGCCAGATGCACGATCTCGCCGAGGTCACGAGCGTCGATGTACGACCATGCATTGCGCTTGCGCGACGGCGGGTCGGCGAGGAAGCGCGGGAACATGTCGTATTCGTGCGGTTCGATGACGTTGCCGATGCGCAAGGCATAGATGTCGATGCCGTAGCGCATCGCGAAGGCCCGCGCGGTCTTCTCGTTGACGACCTTGGACAGGCCGTAGGAGTCCATCGGGTCGGTGTCGTAGTCCTCCTCAAGCGGGAAGCTATGGAAGTCCTTGTCGCCCTCCGTGAAGCAGACGCCGTAGGTGGTCTCGCTGGAGGCGATGATGATCTTGCGCACGCCGAGCTTCGCCGCGGCCTCGATGACGTTGTAGGTCGAGACCGTGTTGACGCGGAAGGTCTCGTTGTCGGGCTCGATCAGCACCCGCGGGATGGCGGCGAAATGCACCACGGCATCGGGCGGCGACGGCGGCCGGCCGGCGTTGAAGCCGCCGAAACCGTCATGCGTGGTCAGCGCGTTGAAGGCCTGACCGTTGTCCGTGAGATCGGCGATCAGGGTGTTGATGCCGGGGTGATCGAACGGTTTGAGATCCACATTGAGCAGCCGATAACCCTTGCTCTGCAGATGCGGCAGCACGTGCCTGCCGGCCTTGCCTGTCCCCCCGGTGAACACCACGCGCTTGGCTGTCATTGTTCTTGTGATCCTTCTGAGTGCGTGGAGGCGCTTCTATCAGCTTCGCTGACGCGCGATCCATAGGAACTTCCAGCTCGCCCTTGCGACGCAGGCGGCTGGAAACGCTCAGGCGGATGGCCTGGACCACTGCCGGCAGGCCCCGGTTGACCGAGACAGGCGCCAGGTGCCCGCTGTCCAACCAACGTCAAGTCGGACACGACTGGCAATTCTTCCAGCCGAGGAAGGCAGGGCGTCCCATGAATTTTTCTCAACGATCCGTGGCCAAGTTCCCGAAATCGTGATAGGTAGCATCGTGTGGTATACGCATTGGGGGCCCCGGCCTCCCCTGGAAAGGACCTCGTCATGAAATTGTTGAGCGTCGTCGTGCCCTCAGCTGTCGCTGGGTTGGCAGCCGTGCTGCTGTGCGGCCCGGCAGTATCGCAAGTCGCCCCCGCCACCTCGATCCCCAGCGTCACCGTCGACGTGCCGAAGCAGGCGGCGAAGCCATATCGGCACCATGAATCAGTGGGTCCGGCGACCGCTCGCACGGCCGCGGTCGCTGCGCCGAAGGCCAACGACTTCATCCCCCTGGGCGCGGAAATGAAGATGTCGGCCCAGGCCGCGGCCATCCAGGGCAAGTTCATCCAGCTCGAGAAGTCCGCCAGCAGCTGCAATGGCGGCTGCGAGACCAGCCTCCCGAAGGGCAATGCCCCATGGGTCGGATGCAGCCTGGACGGCCACGAATCCGTGAAGGTGGACGCGCACTGCACCGACACGCTCACCTACACCAGCTACGATGACTGCCACGACACCAAGCGTTTCCTCGGCTGGGATCGCAACAAGGTCTTTTGGCATTGCACGAGCCTGCTGGCCGGCGGAAAGTTCAAGGTCGCGGAAATCAAGCGCCTGAAGAACTAAATCCGGCAGGCGTCCCGCTCCAGTCGGTTTAATCTCCGCAGGCACCTGCGCAGCCGCAGGTGCCTGCGATCCTTTGAGGCGTCTCTCGTTCATTGTTACCGCCTCGGCTGGGAGCTTCTTGCAGAGCTTTGCAGCGAAGTTGCTGCGCGACCACGACGGAACAATCGACGTCTGATGATCCGCGGCTCCGCCGCCAATGAACCGTTCGCCTCCTTCCGCTGACCCACCTGAGGGCAGGAGGAGATAGAGGCGACAATGACGACTTTGGCCCGCGCGATTTCGAGGGCGTTTACCGATACTGAAGGCAATACCAACGCTGCATTGCTCAAACATTCTTTGCTGTTTTGTGCCGCGCTCTCGTTCGTGGCGATGCTGGTGATGACCTACGGGCTAGATTTGAGCCCCGGCCTGTTCTGATCACGGCCCAATGCAGGCTGACGGTCGGGCAATCTTCGCGCCGACACGCGCGCGGCGACCTCTCCGCGCTTTTTTTGGGGGGGCGCGACGAGCTTCGCTCGCGCTGAAAGGTCGGATTGCGCAGCAATCCGGGTGAGGGGCATGGCACATGCGGAGCCAAAAGCGCGGTCCATCGGACGAGCACAACGAACGCGCATCGATGGAGAGTATCGTGACTAATTAGAATGCAGAGCAGAACCGCGATTTGCTTCAATGCACCGCAGCTGAACCACCCGCGCCGCTGCCCCTCACCCCAACTCTCTTGGCGCGAGCGAAGCTCGTCGCGGCTCCGTGAAGAACGGGAGAGGGAGCGCACCGCGCTCGTGGTGCTCGTCGACCAAACCAGGCTTCCTGACTTGCGAGAATGGTGCCCGATCGACAAGGCCGGGCGCGTCGTAGCTTGCGATCGCGATCGTTGCGTGGTCCAACAACGCGACGAGGACAGGTGGCGAATGTCTGACGAAAAACCTTCATTGAGCTCCGATGTGATGCTGCGGCGCCTGAGGGCCGATGATGCCGCGAACTTCAAAGCCATCCGCCTGGAAGCGCTGCAGGCAAGCCCGGAATTGTTAGGCAGCACGTTCGAGTTCGATAACGAGCTGGATGTGACGTGGTTTGCGGGCCGGCTGGAGGAGTCCCATGTGCTGGGTGCATTTCGCGCGGGTGTGCTGGCCGGCACGGCCGGCTTCTCCGTCCAGCACGGTCCGAAGAATGCCCACAAGGGAAGAGTGTGGGGCATGTATGTTCAATCCCGCGCGAGGCGGCTCGGAATCGGGCGCCTGCTTGTCAGCGCCCTGCTCGATGTCGCCCGCGCGCGGCTCGAGATCGTGCAACTGACCGTCGTCACAACCAACCAGCCCGCGCGGCGGCTCTATGACAGCCTGGGCTTTGTTGAATTCGGGATGGAGCCGAAGGCCTCGAAACTCGGCGACCACTATTACGACGAAGCGCACATGATGCTCGACTTCGGTCGTAAGCCAGACGCTTTCTAGGAGCCGAAGTCGGAGGTTGGACACCACACAACCTTGTGCCCGGCGATTTTCGGCACGGACGAGGGTTGGCAAACAGATCACGACCTCGCGGCTGACGCGCGTATTGAGCTTCCGTCAAAAATCGTGCGATCCTGATCTCATCCGACGTGCAGGCGACGGTGACCCGGGAGCGCGATGCGATGATCACCTACGGACGCCATCGGCCGCTGGTTCAGACTCCCTGGGACGAAGCGGCCGTTCGTGTCGCGATCGACGACATTGCCGCGGATGCGGTCGCGCAATTCGATCCTGACACGTTCTGGCCAGCCCACCCCAGCGACGACGGGACAGCAGACGGCGATCCAAGCTTCTACAAGGGCGCGGCGGGCGTCATCTGGGCCCTGGACTACTTGCATCGCATCGGGGCAACCCACGTCACCAGGGATTTTCGCGCCGTGCTGCCAAGCCTGATGGAGCGGACGGTCATCGACCACGCGGCCAGTTCGCCGGCCGACTACGAGAAGCACGGCTCGCTGCTCCGTGGCGAAATGGGCGCGGCCCTACTCGCCATGCGGCTCACGCCGATGTCGAGCCTCGCCGACCTGGTCTATTGGCACGCCGAGAAGAACAACGAGCTGCCGATCCGCGAGCTGATGTGGGGCCTGCCGGGGTCGATAGTCGCAGCGGTCCACATGGCCGGGATGACCGGAGAGCCGCGTTGGCGCCGCCTGTTCGAGGGTCAGGCGGCACGGTTGCTGTCCGAGCTGGAGGACACCCCGCAGGGCCCGCTCTGGACCCAGGATCTGTATGGCGCCAAGGACCGCTTTCTCGGACCCGTGCATGGCTTCGCCGGCAACGTCATCCCGCTGTTGCTCGGGTGGGACTGGTTGACGCCGGCGCAGCAAGTGCATGTGGCCGACTTCGTGCCGAAGGCGCTCGACGCGAATGCGTGGCGCTACGATATCGGCACCAACTGGGGCCCGCGCAGCAAGCGTGAGCAGCGGCTGTTCCTCTGCCAGCACTGTCACGGCGCACCGGGCATGGTGACGACCTTTGCCGACGCACCGTTCACGACGCCGGATTTCGAGACATTGCTTCTGGATGGCGCACGCTTCAGCTGGGCCGCTGGCCCGCTGACCAAGGGCTCGAATCTCTGCCACGGCACCGGAGGAAACGGCTACGCCTTCCTCAAGCTCTATCGCCGCACGAAGGACCCGGTCTGGCTCGACCGCGCGCGCCAGTTCGCGATGACCGCCATCACCCAGGTTCGCGGCGCCCAGATGGTCGTCGGCCGCGGCCGCTATTCGCTGTGGACCGGCGACATCGGCCTTGCCATCTACTTGTGGGACTGCATCACGGGCGACGCGCGGTTTCCGACGATCGATGTGTTCTGAGCGCAGGTACCCGGTCCAGCATCAGAACAGCCAGGACATGCGCGGCGAGCGGCAACGATAAGGCCTAAAGCGGTTAGCCATGAGCTAGTCAATCTGGGGGAGCGAGTGATCTACGATCTGATGTCGGCAGCCGATGCAGTGATTGACGAGCAAGGGTTCATTCGACTTCTGCGATTGATGGCACTCGATCGGCAGGATGAACAGCAGAAGGAACTGGCGACTCCAAGCTCGCCATATGGAACCGGAGCCAACGGTTGGGAAAACAGCTACCTAACCGATTTTCTGGAAGCTGCGGCAGCGTGGGCCGAAGCCACGCAACACGCATCCCATGTCGAGTCAGCTCCGTCCGACATCTGGCGCCGCGCTGCGCAGATCGTTGTTGCTGGAGCGTTTTACGAATGATCTCACGGAAGTGGCCGCATCCACTGCGACCAACAGCCATCGCACTCCGGATATGCTTTGACAGAGACGACCAACTGAAACAGTTCTCGTGCTGCGGGTTGAGCCGCACATTCTCCGCACCGGTTCGGGTGGTTCGAGATGGACCAGAAGCTGCCGTCCTTCGTTGTTGCGCCTTCGCAGATTCGCTATTCTCGCATGACAAGACTTTAAGTGGAATGCAGCATCATGACCAGGAACATCGACATCGTCTCCGAAGACCCGAGACGGCCGGATGTGCTCAGTCTCCTGGCGGAAGCGGACGCATACTTTCAAGCGCTATACCCCGCAGAGAGCAATCATCTGGTTGGAGCTGACGATCTGGCAGCGCAAGATGCTGCATTTCTTACGGCGCGCCGCGATGGAGAGCTTCTCGGATCGATCGCTTTTCGTGTGATTGCCCCAGAACACGCCGAGATGAAGCGGATGTTCGTGCTCACGAAAGCGCGCGGACTGGGGTTGGGCAAGAAATTATTGCACGCGCTGGAAGATGTCGCGCGCGATCGAAACGTCAGACGTATCAGTCTCGAGACGGGTATAGAGCAGCCGGCTGCAATAGGACTCTATCGCGCGTCTGGTTATCGAGATTGTCCTCCGTTTGGGGACTATAAAGCTGACCCGCTTAGTCTCTTCATGACCAAGCACCTCGAGCCGGACAAAGCTTGATGGCAATCGCCGCTGGCAAGCCGGGCTGAGCCAGCCGATGATCTGCTTGAGTAACATCTGGACGGAATCGGTCGGCCCGAGCGGTGCGCGCGGAAAGAATTTTTTCTCAAGCCGATTCAACGCCATCCTGCTTTCCGGATCTGCCACCACAAGTTTTTTATTTCTTTTTTCCAGAATTCATGCTCTACTCTGCGCATCCCGACTCACAAGAGGGGCGCTTCGCGGTCGTCACGAACGTCGAGGCGGGATGCGGTGGGCGTGTTGCTGTCGCAGCGTGGTTTTCTGCGCCGACGAACGATGGCGATGCGCACGGTCAAGTCGCGTGGTCCTGACACCCCGACGCTGGTGTCACGCCTGCGCCGGCGCTCACGCGCTGTGCGGGCAACGGTGGCCAGAAAGCCCGGCGCACCGGGGAGCACGCGAAGCAGCCGTTAAAACCATTGCGCGGGGAATGCCGGGTGATCTCGGCTGAACCTGTGGTGACTGCCGCCTGCTTTTTTTCTGCAGGCGGGCCATGGGTGCGGCCGGCGCCCGGCATTCCCCGTGCCCTCTTCTCGAGAGAGGGCGGTCGATCAGCACAGCTCGGACGCGACAGCGCGCCGCGAGACAGCGAAGCCATGTTTGCAGCATCTGGCCGACGCGACGGTCGACGCACGACGAAGAGAGTTGGCGAAGCGTTAAAGGGAACCCGTCCACTGCGCCAAGCCCTTCAGACGTGGATGGCTGGGACGCCGCCTGGCCGCGGCGATTCGGAGGCAGAAGGGCCGCTCGCCGCCATGATCGCGTTTGCCGCGCCAAAGTCCCGCGCGAGGCCACGGCTCCTCAACGGCGCCGATACAGAGGGATCTTCAATGAACGTGAGATGGACGAGGCTGGGTCACCGGCCTTTTCGGCCGATGGTGGGCACGACAGGGATCGAACCTGTGACCCCTACCATGTCAAGGTAGTGCTCTCCCGCTGAGCTACGTGCCCTAATCCAGAAAGTCCGTTCGGGTGGGCGTCCCTATATCGGCTCCCACGCAGGCAGGCAAGGACGCAAAATGCCGAAATTGGGAATAATCCGCGTTTTCGCAGACACCGTTCCCGGCGGCTCAGGCCGCCAGCATCTTGTTGACTTCGCTGACGAGCTCGCGGAGGTGCACCGGCTTGGACAGCACCTTGGCGTTCTTGGGCGCCTCCGAATCGGAGTTGAGCGCGACCGCGGCGAAGCCGGTGATGAACATGATCTTGATGTCCGGGTCGAGCTCGGAGGCGCGGCGCGCCAGCTCGATGCCGTCCATCTCCGGCATCACGATGTCGGTCAGGAGCATCTCGAACGGCTCCTCGCGCAGCCGCTGGTAGGCCGACATGCCGTTGTCGTGGGGCGAGACCTGGAACCCGGCATTTTCCAATGCCTTGACCAGGAAGCGGCGCATGTCGTTGTCGTCTTCGGCGAGCAGGATTTTGTGCATGGCGAGGGATCGTGGTCCGGTGAGAGGCGGAGCGTTGCCGCCACTAAGCCTGACGGGCGGTAAATTTCGGGTGAAAGATTGCGCCTTTTGATCCGACATCGGCAAGGCAATTTGAGGGCCGAGCGTGCACTCTCCGCCCGAAGCGACCCAACTGCTCAGAGTTGTTCCAAATCGCGGTTGAACTTTTTCATTGCTTTTCGCTTGGCAGAACGACCCGGATTATCGAAGATGCGGCTTGGCGAACGACTTGGCGAAACCTTGGCGCAAGAACTTGGCGAACAAGCAGTGCCTGCGTTGTCCAGCGCTCCACGGCCGGAGGATACCGGCGCTTCAACGGACGTGACCCGAGGAAACGGCGCCCAGAGATGACGGACTTTGAAGGCGAGTTGCCGCCGTTCGAGATCATGGAGCCGGCCGAATGGCGCGCGCCCATCATCTTCAATTCGCCGCACTCGGGCTCGGTCTATCCCGACGATTTCCTCAGGGCGTCGCGAATCGATCTGCCGACGCTGCGGCGGTCGGAAGATTCGTTCATGGACGAATTGATCGCCGACCTGCTGGCGCGCGGCTTTCCGACCGTGCGGGTGAATTTCCCGCGCTGCTATGTCGACGTCAACCGCGAGCCCTATGAGCTCGATCCGCGGATGTTCACCGGCCGGCTGCCGAGCTTCGCCAACACCCGTTCGATGCGCGTCGCCGGCGGCCTCGGCACCATCCCGCGCGTGGTCGGCGACGGCCAGGAGATCTATCGCGACCGGCTCGTCGTCGACGACGCCCTGCACCGCATCGAGACGCTGTATAAGCCCTATCACCGCGCACTGCGGCGACTGATCAACCGGGTGCATCAGCAGTTCGGCACCGTGATCCTGGTCGATTGCCACTCGATGCCCTCGGTCGGCGTATCCCGCGACGAGCCGCGGCGGCCCGACATGGTGATCGGCGATCGCTATGGCACCAGCTGCGCGGCGCTGCTGCCGAACCTGTTCGAGGACGTGCTCGGCCGTCTCGGCTACTCGGTGGGCCGCAACAAGCCCTATGCCGGCGGCTTCATCACCGAGCATTACGGCAATCCGGCCAGCGGGCTGCATGCGATCCAGATCGAGCTCAACCGCGCCATCTACATGGATGAGCGCCGGCGCGAGCGCGGGCCGCGCTTTACGCAGGTCGCGTCCGATCTCACGGTGCTCGCCGAGGTGCTGGCGACGGTGCCGCTCGGCGACCTGGGCCCGTTCCAGGCCGCTGCCGAATAGAGGCTCTTTTCGGGATTCGTCCGCGCTCCCCTGTCGGCAGCGCCGAGGCGCGCGAGGCGCAAAAAAAAGGGCCGCTTGAATGACAAGCGGCCCAAGTCTAGGGAGGAAACGCCCAAGGAGGGCAGCGATAACGCGAAGCGCTACCGCACCGCAACAATATGCGGCCGCGCTGCACAAAGCGCAAGGGTTTTTCCGTCGAATCCCATGCAAAAAAGCATTGGCGGGGTTGCATACAGCGCGTGTCCGATCAAAATCCATCAGGACTGCCAATGGGTTGATCAAAAAGTCTGATTGATGGGCTGGACCGGCCGGTTTCGCTTTCACTTTCGAATGATTGCGCGTCGCAGAACCTCTCGTCCTGCTCGGCGGTGACGAAACGATATCCAAGATGCCAAGTGCCTGTTCCATATCAGGATGCACGCCAGACCGCTTTGCGATAGGCATGAACGGCTTTGCCATCCGATTCCCTCACCGAAGGACGCGTTGTGACGGTCATCGACTTCTCAGCCTTTATCGGTCGCCTCGCCACCGCCTCGGGCGAAACCATCCTGCCGTTCTTCCGCACCTCGCTGTCGGTCGACAACAAGAGCAGCCGGCATGATTTCGACCCGGTGACCGAGGCCGACCGCGCCGCCGAGGCCGTGATGCGCCGCCTGATCAAGGCGAACTTCCCGCAGCACGGCATCGTCGGCGAGGAGTTCGGCAACGAGCGCGAGGACGCCGATTACGTCTGGGTGCTCGACCCGATCGACGGCACCAAATCCTTCATTGCCGGATTCCCGATCTGGGGCACGCTGATCGCGCTGCTGCACAAGGGCATGCCGGTGTTCGGCATGATGCATCAGCCGTTCATCGGCGAGCGCTTCTCCGGCGACAATGGCTTCGCAAATTACAAGAATTCGGCCGGTGAGCGCCGCCTGTCGGTGCGCCGCTGCGAGCGGCTGCAGGACGCCGTCTGCTACACGACGTCGCCGCTGTTGATGAACGAGACCGACCGCGCCGCCTTCTCGCGCGCCGAATCCGAGGTCCGGCTGTCGCGCTATGGCGGCGACTGCTACTCCTATTGCATGCTCGCGGCGGGTCACCTCGATCTGGTGATCGAGACCGAGCTCAAGCCGTACGACATCGCGGCGTTGATCCCGATCATCAACGGCGCCGGCGGCGTCGTCACCGACTGGGATGGCGGCCCGGCGCAGAACGGCGGACGGATCATCGCCGCCGGCGACAAGCGCGTGCACGAGGCGGCGCTGAAGCTGCTCGCAGCGGGAGGATGATGTTCAAGGGAAGTCCTGGCGCCAGTAGAACTACGGTAAAAGTAACATAGGACACATTGTTAACGGCGGGTTGACTGCGCCTGACTAGATTGCAGGCAATTGACGAGAGCGCTTCGCATTTTCGTCGCTGCATGTCTGTCTGGAGGGCGCGTTCGATGGGTCAAATCAGCTTCCGACTCACTCATAAGATCATGGCCATCGCGCTGATCGGAGTGTCCGCGCTCGCGGCGTTCGGCACCATCTATCTGGTCGGAAACCGGTCGCAGGAGACCTCGCGCCAGCTCGCCGACAATGCCCGCGCCGCCGCCGATCTCAATCAGAAGCTGCTCACCGATCTGCTCGAGGCCCGGCGCGCGGAAAAGGATTTCCTGCTGCGGCGCGATCAGAAATACGCAGCCCGGCACGCGGAATTGAGCACCGCGATCAAACGCGAGCTCGACGAACTCGGCGCGATAAGCCGATCGTTCGAGCAGGCCGCCCTTGGCGATCGCATCGCTACTGTCGTGAAAGGGTTCGCGACCTACAACACGGAGTTCAGCGCCACCGAACAGGCCGAAAACCGCCTCGGCCTGAACGAGACGCTCGGCCTGTCCGGCTCGCTGCGCTCCGCCGTCCACGACATCGAGGCCAAGCTGAAGGAGGTCAATGATCCCCGGCTGACGAGCGGAATGCTGACGCTGCGCCGGCACGAGAAGGACTTCATGCTGCGGCGTGATCCGAAATATATCACCGAGCTCAAGGCGGCCGCCGCCGAGTTCGGCAAGGCCATCGCCGGTGCCGATCTTGCGCCTTCGACCAAGGCCGACATCGGCCAGAAGCTCGACAAGTACCAGAAGGACTTCCTGTCCTGGACCGACGGATCGCAGGACGCCGCCCGCCACAGTGCGGCGATGTCCAAGGCTTTCGCCGAGATCGAGCCGGTCATCGCCGAGATCGGCAAGACCGTTGGACGGCAATATTCGATGGCTCAGACTGCAGCGGCCGAGACCAGCAACACCGTCAAGCAGGGCATGCTGGTGACGCTGGGCATCTCGCTTCTGCTGGTCGGCGGCGCATCGTTCCTGATCGGCCGCGGGATTTCCAACGCGATCCGCAGCATGGTGCAGGCCATGACACGTTTGGCGGGCGGAGACTCCTCCATCCGGATTCCGGGCCTCGGCCGCCGCGACGAGATCGGCGAGATGGCCGGCGCCGTGGAAGTGTTCAAGACCAACATGATCGAGGCCGAGCGGCTGCGTGCCGAGCAGGCCGAGGTCGAGCAGCGGCAGCTTCAGCAGCGCAAGGCGGACATGGCGGCCCTCGCCGACGGCTTCGAAACCGCGGTTGGAGAGATCATCGAGACGGTCTCCTCCGCCTCGACGGAGCTCGAAGCCTCCGCGACGACCCTGACGCGAAATGCCCAGCACGGCCAGTCGCTCGCCACCACGGTTGCGTCCGCCTCCGAAGAGGCTGCGGCGGGCGTGCAGTCCGTCGCCTCGGCGACCGAGGAGCTCTCGGCCTCCGTCAACGAGATCAGCCGCCAGGTGCAGGAATCGGCGCGCATCGCCGGCGAGGCGGTCGGACAGGCGCGCCGCACCAATGAGCGCGTCAGCGAGCTGTCGAAGGCTGCGACGCGCATCGGCGACGTCGTCGAGCTCATCAACACCATCGCCGGCCAGACCAACCTGCTCGCGCTGAACGCCACGATCGAGGCCGCCCGCGCCGGTGACGCCGGCCGCGGCTTTGCCGTCGTCGCCTCGGAGGTCAAGGCGCTGGCCGAGCAGACTGCCAAGGCCACCGGCGAGATCGGCCAGCAGATCGCGAGCATCCAGTCAGCCACTGCCGAATCCGTCGACAACATTCGTGAGGTCTCGGGAACGATCGAGCGGCTGTCGCATATTAGCTCGACCATCGCGGCAGCGATCGAGGAGCAGGGTGCCGCTACCCAGGACATCTCCCGCAACGTGCAGCACACGGCGCAGGGCACGCAGCGGGTCTCCGACAACATCGTCGAGGTCCAGCACGGCGCCACCGAAACCGGGTCCGCGTCCGCTCAGGTACTGTCGGCAGCCCAGTCGCTGTCGGAGGAGAGCAACCGCCTCAAGCTCGAGGTCGGCCGCTTCCTCGAGACGGTCCGCGCCGCGTAGATTCACGAGGCCGCCCGGCGCAGATGATCGACGAGCAGTTTCGCAGGACGGGGCAGCGCCTTGAAGCTGCGCGCGCAGATCACGAGCCTGCGGCTGGCCCAGGCGTCGCGCAGCGCAATCAGGCTGATCGACATCGACCGCGCACAACGCCGCGCGGCCGCCTCCGGAACGATGGCGATCCCGACACCCGCCGCGACCATCTGACAGATGGCATCGAAGTCACGCAGGCGAGCGCGGACATGCTGGCGAATGCCGAGCCGCGCGGCATGCTTTCCGATGTGGACGTTGAGGGCAGTCCCCTGCGTCAGCCCGATGAAGTCCTGCCCGGCGGTCTCGGCGAAATCGACCTGCCGGCGGCCCGCAAACGGGCCGCGGCGGCCGGCGACGAGGATCAGGCGATCCTCACCGAAAACGAAGCGCTCGAGCATGTCGGGCAGCGCGTGCTCGGCCGCGAAGCCGAGATCGGCGCGGCCCGCCGCGACGGCCTCCGCGATGTCGGTGCTCTCGCGCTCCTCCACATCGACATTGATGTCGCGATGCTCGCGCAGGAACGCAGCCAGTGCCTGCGGCAGATGCTCGGCAAGCCCCACCGTGTTGGCGAGCAGCTGCACGTTCGCCCGCAAGCCGGAGGCGAAGGTCGCGAGATCGCCCTGCATGATCTCGACATTGGCGATGATGATGCGGGCATGGTCGAGCAGGCTTTCGCCGGCCGCCGTCAGCACGACGCCGCGGCGCCCGCGCTTGAACAGTTCAACGCCAAACGTCTGTTCCAGGCCCTTGATCCGGGCGCTGGCGGACGCGAGCGCCAGATGCGCCCGCTCGGCGCCGCCGGTAATGCTGTGCGCTTCGGCAACGGCGATGAGCAGCTTCAGATCGACGAGATCGAACCGCATGTCGGCTTGTGCCTCAGGCCAGGGCGAAGGCTGGCTCCGCAAGCTCCACATTGTGCCGCCGGCCCGGTTTGGTCAATGTCGCCGCCATGATCGATCCGCTCCTCATCTTCATTGCCTTCGCGCTGACCCTTGCCGGCTTCGTCAAGGGCGCGCTCGGGCTGGGCCTGCCGACCATCTCAGTCGGCCTGCTCGCGATCGCCATGCCGCCCGGCCGGGCGCTGGCGATCGTCATCCTGCCTGCCGTCATCACCAACATCTGGCAGACCTTCGCAGGCCCCTATTTGCGCGACATCGCCAAGCGTCTCTGGCCGCTGATGCTCGGCACGGCGATCGGCATCTGCCTCAATGCCGGCGCCCTCAGCCATGCATCGACCCGCTGGGGCAACATCGCGCTCGGCGTGCTGCTGATGGTCTATGCCGTGCTCGGGCTGACCCGGCTGGCCTTCACGGTGGCGCGCCGGCACGAGAAGTGGGTCGGCGGCATCGTTGGCCTGGTGACCGGCCTGATCTCCGCCGCGACCGGCGTGCAGGTGGTGCCGTCGCTGCCCTACATGCAGGCGATCGGGCTCGAAAAGGACGAGCTCGTGCAAGCGCTCGGCGTCTTCTTCACGGTGGCGACCGTCACGCTCGCCTTCAACCTCACGAATGCCGGCCTGCTCAGCACGGCGATCGCCCTGCCCGGCGCCGTCGCGATGGCGTGTGCCTTTCTCGGCATGTTCGCAGGGCAAGCGGCGCGGGCACGGCTGCCCGCCGCGGCCTTCCGCCGCGTGTTCCTGATCGCGATGATCCTGCTCGGGCTCTATCTGGCCGGAAGCGCCGCGATCGAGCTGATGTGGTGATCACCGCGCCTCCAGCATGGCGATCCGGACACCCAGATAGATGAACAGGCCGCCGATCACGCGATTGACCCAGAGCAACGCGGCGGATGAGCCTCTCACGCGCCGCGCCGTCCGCGCGGCCACTGCCGCGACGCCGAGACACCACAGCGTCGAGTTGAGGATGAAGACCATGCCGAGCAGCAGGAAGGCGAGCGCCTTGTGGGGCGCGTCGGCCGCGACGAATTGCGGGATGAAGGCCAGGAAGAACATCGCGACCTTCGGATTCAGAACGTTGGTGAGCGCGCCCTGCCAGAACACCTGACGCAGCGAAGCCTGCCTGACAGCCGTGTCGGCGTCCGGCTGGGCAGCCGCGGGCTGCGCGCGCGCAAACAATTGCGTGATCCCGAGATACACGAGATAGGCGGCACCCGCCCATTTCACGGCGGCGAACGCCGTCGCCGATGCCATCAGCAGCGCCGACAGCCCGACCGCGCTCGCCAGCACATGAGCGAGACAACCCGTGCTGATGCCGAGCGCGGCTGCTGCGCCGCCACGCCACCCCATCTGGGCGCTCCGGCCGACGATATAGGCCGTGTCCGGCCCAGGCGTCATGTTCAGCAGCAGGCCGGACACCAGGAACAGCAGCGGATCGTGAATTCCAAGCATGGTTGAACGTTTCCTAACAGTTCGGCTCTAATGATACGGGCGGTGGGATACGCCGCTCGATCCTCTGCGTGCAGGCGAGGTTCACGGTACACACCTGGGCGCCGGAAAAGAATTGGATTTGGCCGCCTGCGGCGTGGTATGCGCGGAGGCGGGAGCAAGACGTGATGGATAGACGCCTGGCCGCCATCGTTTGCGCTGATGTCGCCGGCTATTCGCGCATGATGGGGATCGACGAGGCCGGCACCCACGCCGCCTTCAAGGCCCATCGCGCCGCCATCCATCCCCTCATCCTCAACCACGCCGGGCGGATCGTCAAACACACCGGCGACGGTTTCCTTCTCGAGTTCGCGAGCATCGTCAGCGCGATCCAATTCGGGATCGAGATGCAGCAGCTGATGGCCGACCGCAACGCCCATCTGCCGGCCGACCGCAACATGCGCTTCCGCGTCGGCATCCACATGGGCGACGTGATCATCGACGAGGATGAGGTGTTCGGTGACGGCGTCAACATCGCCGTTCGCCTCGAATCGGTTGCGACACCCGGAGGAATCGCGGTCTCCGCAAAGGCCCACCAGGAAGCCGGCAGACATCTGTCCGTGAGCCTCGCCGATGCCGGCGTCTTCCGGTTCAAGAACATCGACGAGCCGATGCAGGTGTGGAGTTGGAACGCCCCTGGTGAGCTCAAGGAGGCCCTTGAGCCGAGGAGCGGCGCCGGGCTGCCCAATTATCGGACCGCGGTGGTTGGCGTGCTGCCGTTCGTGAATCTTGCCGACAGCGCCGACGAATATCTCGCCGATGGCGTGGCCGACGACCTCATCCACGCGCTGTCGCTGCAATCCTTCTTCCGCGTTCTCAGCCGGACCTCGACCTTCGCCTTCCGAGGCCTCGGCCTCAGCCCCCGCCTGATCGCGCGCGAGATCGACGCCACCTACCTGATCCAAGGTACCCTCCGTCGGTCCGATGCCAAGATCCGCGTGACCGCGGAATTGATCGCCCCGGAAACCGGCGCGCAGCTCTGGGCCGGCCGCTATGACCGTCACATCAGCGATCTGTTCGCGATGCAGGACGAGATCACCACGAGTCTCTGCGCCGCGCTGATGCCCGAGATCTACCGCGCCGAGGCGTCGGTGCCGCTGCGCTCGCAGACGACCGACGCAACGGCCTGGGACCGGTTCCTGCGCGGCCTGTCGCATTATTATCGTTCCACCAAGGCCGACTATGAGAGTTCGATCGCCTTGTTCCGTGAAGCCATCGCGCTCGATCCGGCGCTCGGCATTGCGCACGCCTATCTGGCAACGATCCTGATGCAGGGCATCAGCTTCGGCTGGATCAAGGGCTCGCGCGAACTGTGGAGCGAGGCCCTGGGGCTGGCGCTGGCCAGCGTGAGGCTCGATCCGCGGTCGTCGTTTGCCTATTCGATTCTTGCCTTCGTCCACGCCATGGGAGGGGCGCATGACGACGGCATGAAGGCGGCGCGCAAGGCCACCGAGCTCAACGCCTACGACATGGGCGCGCGCGGGGTGCTCGGTCTTTGCCATCTCGTGGCGGGAGAGCATCCGAAGGCGATCGAGCTGTTCTCGATTGCGGCACAACGCGGCAACAGCGATCCCCGCTATCAATGGCCGGCGCTGAACGCCTACAGCCATTATCTGCTTGGCCGCTATGGCCCTGCGCTGTCCTGGGCGCGCGAGGAGCTGTTCCTCTATCCAAATCACCTGCAGGCGCTGACGATCCGCGCCGCGACGCTGGCGCAACTGGGCGAAACGACCCTGGCGCAGGCGGCCGTCGCCGACCTGATCGAGCAATATCCCTGGCTGACGCTCGACCGCCATATCAAGAATATCCGTTGGAGGCGCCCCGAGGACGTTGCCCATTATCGCGACGGGCTGCTCAAGGCAGGCTTGCAATAGGTCTAATTGCCAGCGGAGCCATTGCGCGGCCATATGTCCCGCACATTCTTGACCCAAAAACATGGATTTCAGTAGGACTGCCGTGGTATCGCCCAATCCGGGAGCAAGATAACGATGGAGAGACGGCTGGCCGCCATTGTCTGTGCAGATGTGGCCGGTTACGCGCGGATGATGGGCGCCGACGAAGCGGGCACCCACGCCGCCTTCAAGGCCCATCGCAGCGCCATTCACCCGATCATCCTCAATCACGGCGGCCGTGTGGTGAAAAGCACGGGCGACGGGTTTCTGATTGAGTTCCCGAGCGTGGTCGGAGCGATCGAATCCGCCATCGAGATGCAGCTGCTGATGGCGGAGCGCAACTCCCATCTTCCGGCTGACCGCGTCATGGAGTTCCGCGTCGGCGTCAACATGGGCGACGTCATCTTCGACGAAGGCGAAGTGTTCGGTGACGGCGTGAATACCGCGGTTCGTCTCGAGGCGGCGGCTCAGCCCGGCGGAATCGCGGTGTCCGAGAAAGCCTACCTCGAAGCCAACAAGCACCTGAAGGTTGCTTTCGTTAATGGCGGCCCGTTCCGCTTCAAGAACATCGAGGAAACCATTCACGTCTGGACCTGGTCGCCCGGGGCCGACAAGGGCCGCGAGCCGCGTTCGGCTGCGGGGCTGCCGGGGCAGTATCGCACTGCGATCGTCGGCGTGCTCCCGTTCGTCAACCTCAGCGACGAGGCCGACGACTATTTCTCGGATGGACTGGCCGAGGACCTGATCCATGCACTCTCGCTGCAATCGTTCTTCCGGGTGCTGAGCCGGAACTCGACCTTCGTGTTCAAGAATGCCGGGCTGAGCGGCCGGCTGATCGCCCGGGAAATCGATGCGAGCTATCTGATCCAGGGATCGGTCCGGCGCTCCGGCAACAAGGTCAGGGTGACCGCGGAATTGGTGACCCCGGAAAGCGGCGAGCAGCTGTGGGTCGGCCGCTACGACCGCGATATCGGCGATCTGTTCGCCGTCCAGGACGACATCACCGCCAATCTCTGCACGGCCCTCATTCCGGAGATCTACCGCGCGGAAGCCTCGGTGCCTGTCCGCTTCGTGAATACCGACCTGACCGCGTGGGACCGCTTTCTGCGCGGGCTTTCGCACTACTACCGGCCGACCAAGGCCGACTACGAAACCTCGATTACGCTGTTCCGGGAAGCCATCGCGCTCGATCCGGGCCTGGCGATTGCCCATACCTATCTCGGCACCATCCTGCTGCAGGGCATTCATTTCGGCTGGATCAGGAACACGAGCCTGTTGTGGGACGAGGCGATGACGCTCGCAGAGGCCGGCGTCCGTCTCGACCCGCGCGCGTCGTTCTCCTATTCGCTGCTGGCCTACGTCCACGCGATGCAGGGACAGGTCGAGGCCGGGATGGAGGCCGCCGAGAAGGCGCTGCGGCTCAATTCCTACGACATGGGCGCGCGCGGCGTGCTCGGCGTCTGTCATTTCGTCAAGGGCAGTCATCGCGAGGCGATCGACCTGTTCTCGATCGCCGCCCAGCGCGGCAACAGCGATCCGCGTTATCAATGGTCGGTGCTGAGCGCCTTCAGCCATTACCTGCTCGGGCAGTACGACGCGTCACTGTCCTGGGCACGGGAATCGCACTACCAGAACCCCAACCATTTGCAGTGCCTGTCCATCCAGGCCGCTGCCCTGGCCCAGCTCGGCCGCACCGCGGAGGCCGCCGACGCCGTCGCCGCCCTGCTGCGCGTCTATCCGTGGATGACGGTCGAGCGGCTGATCAGCAATCTGCGTTGGAGCAATCCGGCCGACGTGGCGCATTATCGCGACGGGCTTGGCAAGGCCGGCATCCCCCCGACGAAGCTGACGCTCGTCGAACCGAGGGCCAAATTCGGCACGACGACTTGAGGTTGACACCGGACAGGGGTACTTCATCGTCTACGGTTGTATTGATAACGCTTGCTCGGCCTGCGCCTTAGCGCCGGCCTGCCGCGATCTCGTTTCTCTCGTTCGTTTTTCATGACTCGCTGCATTCCAAGGATGTTTTTCCATGCAAGAAGACAGCGCCCGCGTCCGTGACGCCCTGCCGGGACCGATCCCGGTCTCGTCCGACAATCCCTGCCCGTTCCTGCGTGCCCTGGTGGCCGGCGGCCTCGTCGACGGCCACAGCGTTCCGCTGAAGACGATCGCCGGCCGGATCGAGGCTGCGAGCGGCGAAACCGGATTCAAGAAGCGGGTGGTCGGGTTCCAGACCTTCGGCGTCGCGCTGATCGCCAACGGTCTGTCGCCGCTGCGTCTGCTGAAGAGCCTGTTCTCCGGGGCCGATCTCGACCAGCTGCGCAACGGGCCACTCGACAAGCATGGCGCGGGCTCGCGCATCCTCGATGCAGAGGCCAAGGTGCATCCCGAGGAAATCGAGCGGCTGGCAAGCTTCGGCTCCGACTATCCCGATCCCAATGGCGGCACCGAGCGAGGCCTGAACGCCAGGCAGATCGACACCTTCATGGCGGCCAATATGACGCGCGCCGGCGACGAGGCCCGCTGGTACTATCCAAAGCTGATGGAGGGCGAGTGGCCGGTCCTGCTGAAGATTTTCGGCAAGGGCGACGGTGACGGCCGCTATCTCTCCGTGACCGAGGTCCGCACCCTGTTCGTCGAGCGCCGTTTCCCGCAGCGGATCATGGCGCGGCTGATGACGAAGCCGAAGCCCGCCAACCTCATCGTTCGCATCGGCAAGGCGCTGGTTGGCGGCGCGATCGTCGCAGCGGTCGCCTTGTTGCTGGCCTGGATGGTTGCGCCCGACCCGGTCAGCGACAAGCTCAGCAAGATCCTGCCCGCGAAGGCCGCCGCGTTCATCCCACCCGCCCTGCCCACGGTCGAGCCGACCAAGGCGGCGTACTGGCTCGACCAGGGCTGGACCACCAAGGACCGGCACTGGTTCCATCACGTGACGCAGGGCACAGCGACGTTTCCGATTCCCTACACCTGGTTCATGGCGATGGAGCAGCCTTATCTGTCGCTGTTCGGCACGCCCGGTCTGATCTCCGACACCGCCTATCTCGAACGCTTCGGTTTCATTCCGAGCCCCAAGAGCGTCGATGGCGACCCCAGTGCACTCCGTCCATTCGGCTATGCGGCCAATACCATCGCCAAGACGGCCATCGCTCCGGCGTTGCCCGCAGGACTGAAGCCGACACCGGCCGGCAATGAAGGCGGCCTGCCGGTCGGCTTCGCAAAACTCTCCGGCGTAACCGATCCCGGCACCGGCGCCGCGCAATCCGACAAGATCGGCCTGACCTGTGCAGCCTGTCACTCCGGCAGCATTCACTACAAGGGTGTCAGCGTCCGCTTCGACGGCGGCCCCGGCATGGTCGACCTGCGCAAGCTGGAAGAGGCCATGGGCTTTGCGATGATCTTCACGCAATACGTGCCCGGCCGCTTCAGCCGCTTTGCGGACCGCGTGCTCGGGCCGAATGCCTCCGATGCCGATCGCGAGGCGCTGAAGAAGGGATTGAAGGCCGCGACCGACTTCGCGCTCAACATGCAGGCCAACAACTACAAGAACACGATCGCCGCCAAGGGCCAGACCGAGACGGAGGAAGGCTTCGGCCGGCTCGACGCGCTCAACCGCATCGGCAATCAGGTGTTCTACCTCGACATGGCCGTGAGCGGGCTGCCGAACATGCTCGGCAACCAGGAGGCCATCGATGCTCCGGTGTCCTATCCGCCGATCTGGACCGTGCCCTGGTTCTCGTGGGCGCAGTATGACGGCTCGATCGCGCAGCCCCTGATCCGCAACGCCGGCGAGGCGCTCGGCGTCTCCGCACTGCTCAACGTCTCGCCCGAGCCAGCCAGCGACAGACTGTGGCGCTCGTCGATCGCGATCGAGAACCTGCTGCACATCGAGGACATGCTGCGCGGCCCGGATCCGTTCGCAACGACGACCCCCGCTTTTGGCGGCCTGACTTCGCCGAAATGGCCGGAGAAGCTGTTCGCCGACGACGATGCGTGGAAGCTCGATGCCGGACGCATCGAGCGCGGCCGCAAGCTCTACGCCGCCATCTGCGTCGAATGCCATCTCGGCCCGGTCGCCGATCCGGTGTTCGACAAGACCTATCCGGACAAGAGCTTCTGGAAGATCAAGCCGGCCGAGGATTGGGAGAGCAAGGGCTGGAATGCCAAGGGCCCGCTGCTCGATCTCGTGCAGAAACCGGTCGAGGCGATGCAGACCGATCCCGGACAGGCCAGCATTCTCGCCACCCGCAAGGTCACGGTGGCCGGCTTCCTCGAGGTCGACCCCGCCGAAGACCTCAAGGGCTGCGGCCTGCCGCAGGGGTCGACCACCGAGATGCCCTACGCGCTGGCATTGATGACGGTCGTGCAGAAGACCGGCGACAAGTGGATGGAGGACCGCAATCTCTCCGAGGCCGAGCGGACCGCGCTCTGGGGCGACCGCAAGAACTGTCCCAACCCCGCCGGCAAGAGCTATCGCGCCCGCCCGCTCAACGGCGTCTGGGCCACCGCCCCCTATCTGCACAACGGCTCGGTGCCCTCGCTGTACTGGATGCTGACACCGGCCGCGGAGCGGCCGACCTCGTTCTGCCAGGGCGCCCGCGACTACGACCCGAAGCAGGTCGGCTTCGCCGTCGCCTCGGGCGGCGAAAGCGATTGCAAGGTCGGCCAGACGCTGTTCAGGACCAAGGATTCCAGCGGCAAGCCGATCAAGGGCAACAGCACGCTCGGTCATTCCTTCGAAGGTCCCGCCAAGCCCAACAAGGACTACCCGAACGGCATCATCGGCGGCGCCTTCTCCGAGCAGGACCGCTGGGACCTGATCGAGTACCTGAAGACGCTGTGAGGATACGAGACGGCGGGTCTTTCTCGGGACGAAATGAGCAACGCCGTTGCATAGGCGAGATCTCGACCACGAAGCCGGTGCGCTCCCCTCCCCCTTGCGGGGAGGGGTCGGGGGTGGGGGTCCCCCGGGCGATGCGCTGCATTGGAGCCCGGTGAGTTCCACCGACTGTAATTTGAACTGCAGGTTCAACGCGGCTGTCGTGTAGGGACTTAGTTCTCATCGAGAGATTTCGACTCGTGGTCCCCCACCCCCGACCCCTCCCCGCAAGAGGGGGAGGGGAGCGCACCGCTCGTGGTTCTAAGAGATCGAGCACCATGCACTACCTCGTCAGCGACATGTACGTTTGGCGGCACTGTCAGCGGTAGCTTGCCAATCCGCCTGTTCAACGAACAAACAACCGCACAACCATGCGATCGCGCTCTCGCGGCCTGGAGGTCCGAGCTTTGTCGGCGATCGCCCTCGACAATAACGGGAGGGCGCAGGGAAGGCCGGACCTCGACTGAGGCCCGTGGCCCGCCTGCGAAAAAAATGCAGGCGGCAGGAACCACAGGTCAGCCGGACGACCCGGCCCTCCCCGCGCGATAGCTTTACGACTTATACGCGCTCTCCCCGGTGTACCAGGCTTTTCGCCACCGTCGCCCGCGCGCTTCGTCAAGAGAGCGCAGCAGGCTTGACGCCAGCATCGGGGCGCCAGGACCACGCGATTTCGCCGTGCGCACCGGATCGTTCGTCGGCATGATTGACTCACGCTGCGACCCGTCGCGCCCACCGCATCCAGCCTCCGACGTTCGTGACGACCGCGATACGCCCCTCCTCGCAGAAGCCGGACGACGCGCAGACTACACGAATTCCGAAATTCGTAAATGGGAATATTTTTTGCGCGGGAGCTGGACAGCCTCTCGCCGGGCGTGGCCGACGGGCAAATCAGCAATGCGTCCGCGTGTTGCCGCAAGGGGCAACTCAGGGGGACGGGCCTCCGCCGCGCCTCTCGAAGGCAAGGCGGGAAGGCCCGATCCCCGGATGGTCAGAACATCGCCGGGCTGATGTCCACGCCCTGCTGAGCGAGCATGAGAGAGGCCACCAAGCCTACTAATCCGAACAGAGCAACCCAGACGAATCCGGATTCACGGGTGCTGCTCACCGACAGATTGGTCGCTAACGTAATCACTCGAGGCTCCTCCTGATTGAACCGATGGAACCATGGGAGGCGGATGATTACGACAAAGTTTCAGAAAATGGAAAGCGCCGCGCTTGGTGAATGCCGGGTTGGATGCGCAGCGACCGCGCGATGACTTTTTGCTTAATTGGACTCTCGACAGCGCTCATTCGCTTAGTCGAATACCACAAGCTACGATGGCGCCGTCGCGGAGATGAACCGACCGGTGTCATAGTCCAGCTTCGAACTACCAGCCGCCAGCCCCCGCGTCGGTCCAAACACCGGGCCGGAGGCAGCGCCGGACCGTCCCCCGTTCATCCAAGGAATACAGCATGACCCAGCCATTGCTGACGAGGTCGCGCACACCCTGATGGCGCTGCATGACCGTGTCCATCGCGCTCTCCGGCGCGGCGATCACAACGTTGAGGCGGATCGGCTCGTGGATGAAGCTGGTGCCGTCATGCACCGATTGCCAGGGCAATCCGGTCCTGAGATCGCCGGCATTGCCCTCGAGCACACCGAGCTGGCCGACCACATTGTGCAGCACCTTGTTGCCGCTGCCGAACGCGGCGTTGTTCACCGACGAGCCGAAATACTGCAGATTGATCCAGCTCGCGACCACCATCGGCGCCGTCATGATCAGCTCGAGCGTGCGGAAGCCCTCGTCGCGCGCGACGTCGTAGGAGTGCAGGAAGGCGCGGCCGCCGAAGTCGAGGCCGCACGTGAAGGCGCGGGGCGCGGCGATGAAGGCGGCGTTGCCGGCGAGTCCCCATTCCGGCCGCACCTGCGACCAGTCGCGGCTGCGCGCGATCACGGCGTCATCGACGCCGGACGTGTCGCGGATGCCAAGGAGCACGCTGCGCTCGAGCCGCGCCAGCCGCGCGGCGTCGGCGAGCTTCACGTTCAGCCGCGCGAGATCCGGCGCGAGAACGGCCGGAACGTCGCTCTCATCGAACAGCGTCACCGCGTCGGTCGTCGTATCGTGCAGCGCGCCGATGAACCAGCAGTCGGCCGGGATGTCGATGCCCTTGGCGCGCAGTCCCTCGCGCACCCGCCAGTCATTCAGAACGGCCGCGGCGACGCGCGCATTGGCTTCGCCGGTGTGGCCGCCGCAGGCGCCGCAATCGAGCCCCGACGCATGCGGATTGTTGACCGTGGTACTGCCGTGACCGGCGAGCAGCACGAGCCGCGCAAACGGCCCGGTCAGCGACATCGCCTTCAGCACCGCCTCGGCCATCGCGACGCGCTGGGCGTCGTCGAAGCCGGTGACGCGGCCGCCGAGCTCGCCCGGCGTGAGCCGCGGCTGCACGCGCGCGGCGATCTCCGGATCGAGACCGTCGACGACCGGCGACGGCACCGGCCGCGTCACGCCGGCACTGTCGGTTGCGATCTTGGCGGCGAAGCCAAGGCCCGCGGTCTCGACGAAGGAGAACGATGAGACGGCCGAGACCTTGAACGACTTCCAGGCCTTCGCGGCCCGCCGCCGCAACAGCCGCAGGCCGAGCACCTCGGCCTCCTCGACGCCGTCGGCATCCCTGACGGCTTCGCAGACGATGAAGGCCGGCTTGAGCAGAACCGGGCACTGCGCGCCGCCTTTGGTATGGCCGATCGGGACGTACTCGATCGGGAAGCCGAAGAAGCCGGCAAAGCCGATGGTCTCGGCGTCCGGATAGGCCGTCTCCAGCGCCCGCCGGAAGATCTCCGAGCGCACATCGATGCAGAAGGCCGCCTGCACCGGCGGGCGCGCTGGCGTCGGCGCGACGGCGGTTCGCGAACCGTGCTGCGCGAGCTGCGCAATCAGCTTGCGCCGGAAGGCGATCTCATAGGCTTCGTGCAGGATGAGATCGATGGCGAGCTCGGGCGTCTCGTCGAGCCGGTGATCGGCCGGCAGCCTGGCCGCCTCCGCCATCGCCTGCGCCCAGGCCGCCGTGAACGCCTCGTCGGTGCGCGCCTGAAACAGCGCAAAACCCCAGGCGAGCCGGATGGCGAGCAGTTCCAGCAAGGTGTCGTCGCGTCCGCCGTCCAGCTCGACGCTCCAGCCGATGTAGCGCGCATAGGCCGACCAGCCGCCGATGTCGAACAGCGCCCGCACCAGATAGTCCTCGACCGCCCGCTCGGGAATGCCGAGCCGGTCGATGATGAGGCCGATCGCGTCCACCGGATCGGTCGGCAGCTCGGCGATCGCCTTGCGGAAGCCGGCGAGCCCCATGACCTCGGGATTGCGATCATAAGCAGTGAGCTTGCGCCAGGCCGCGTAAGGCTTGAGCTTGCGCACCGGATTCGGCCAGCTCGCCTGGCCTTCGTCGAAATAGCTGGCGCAGAACGCCGAGATCTCGTCGATCATGAACGTGACCAGCGAGACGTCGCGATCACCCTTGGCCAGCCGGTCCAGCACCTCCGCGACCGTCGCCACGACCGCAGGCGGCGACGACGGCACGGGCTGCGCCTGCGCCTTCTGCTTCAACTGATCGACATCGAGTCCCGTCGACGGGTGAGCACCGAGTGCCTGCGCCAGCGCGGCATCGTCGATCCGGCCATCCTCGATCGCCCCGCGATAGAACGCCCGCGGCATCAGCATGCGAGTCCGAACCACACGGTCGAACGTCGCGGCTGTCGCAGCAAAACTCTGGCCGGTGAAGCCGAGAAACGGGTTGACCGCGACGAAGTGCTTCAGCGGCCACAGCGGCGCGACGCGCCGGCAGGCTGCATCGATCCGGGCCATCAGCCCGGCATCGGCGGGAGCATCGATCGGCTCGATCGTAGACAGGGCGAGGGCGGCTCGGGTCATGACAGATCTCGGATCACGGGTTGGACGGGAGGCGCACGGCGGACCGGCGCGGCCACAGCGTCAGGACGAGGCGGTTGGCGAGCGTGTTGAGATAGAGGCCGTTGCGGAGGTGGACGTAGGCGGCGATCCAGAACGGCGCGTCGGCACGGCGCATCATCTGGTTCTGGAACAATGTGACGGCGGCGAACGAGATCACGACGGCCACCGCGATCAGCATCGGCACGATGCCGTCGACCGGCCGTGCCGCGGAGATGCTGCCACGGACCAGCCACGCCGTCGCAGCCTGCAGCGCGAAGTAGATCAACGCGACGCCGACCGCGGTCACCGCGGCGCGGGCGACGACGAAGGCGTTCGGCCGCTCGTCGATGGCATTGGCCATCAGGTGCACCAGCCCCATCAGCAGCACCGAGCCGAGCGCGATCTGCGCCGGATTGCTGCGCAGGGTCATGCCGAAGGCGAACCCGGTCAGCAGCGCCAGGCCGATCACGGCGGCGAGCGCCAGGACGAGCCGGGCGGGATGCGGCTGGCCGCCGGGGCTCGGCGTCCACGACGCGCGGGCGAGATCGATGATGCTGCCGGACGACAGGAAGGCATGCGCCTTGTAGAGCGAATGCGCCACGATGTGCAGCAGCGCCGCCGAGAACGCGCCGAGCCCGCATTGCAGCAGCATGAAGCCCATCTGCGCGACGGTCGAATAGGCCAGCTGCACCTTCACCGAACTCTGCGTCAGCATGACCAGCGAGCCGAACAGCGCGGTGGCGCCGCCGACCAGCGCGAGCACGTCGAGCGCGGGCGTCGCCAGCAGCAGCACGTCGCTGAGCCGGAGCACCAGGAAGCCGCCGGCATTGATGATGCCGGCATGCAGCAGCGCCGACACCGGCGTCGGCGTCTCCATCACCTCGATCAGCCAGCCGTGCAGCGGCAGCTGCGCGGATTTGAGCATCGCCGTCGCAACAATCAGCAGCGCCGCCATCGTGACGAGCCCCGAGCCGGCCGCGCCGCCGTGGGCCTGCGCCGCGAGAGCGCCGATCTCCAGCGTGCCGAAGCGGATGTAGAGCAGCAGCGAAGCGAGTGCGAGGCAGGCATCGCCGAGCCGGCTGGCGACGAACTTCTTGCGCGAGGCGCGGATCGCGGCCGGCCGTGTATCGTAGAACAGCAGCAGCCTGCCGAGCGCCAGGCTGGTCGCGACCCAGGCGGCGAGCAGCAGCACCAGATTGCCCGAGATCAGCACCGTCAGCACCGCGGCCACGGTCAGCAGCAGCCAGCGCGTGAACCGGACATGTCCGGGGTCGCCGTCGAGATAGTTGCGGCTGTAGCGGACGACGACCAGCCCGATGAAGCCGACCAGCACGATCATGATCGCGCCGAGCGCGTCGAGCTGCAGCGACAGCCCGAGCCCGTAGGCGCCGAGCAGCGGCGTCCGTCCGGCCCCGAGCACGGCGGCTGCGAGGCTCGCCGCCGTCGCGACGCCGAAGGCGGCCGCCGCTGCCAGGATGGCGCGTCGGGTGACCGTCCGGACATCGGCCGCGGGACCGGTGCCGGCAAGCGCTGTCACGGCGAGCGTCAGCGGCGCGAGCGCCGCAAGGCAAGGAAGGAGCTGGTTCATGGCGGCCCGGACGGTTCGATCAAATGAGACGGCCGCCGTTCTTAGCCGCCCCGGAGCCTTCCTAAAATTTCAATCATTGAACCTGATCGTTATAAAATATAGAACGATGCCATGCCGCACCTGAACTACCATCATCTGCGCTATTTCTGGATCATCGCCAGCGAAGGCAGCATGAGCCGGGCGGCACGGCGGCTCAACGTCTCGCCGTCCTCGCTCTCCGTGCAGGTCAAGGCGCTGGAGGATCAGCTCGGACAGAAGCTGTTCGAGCGCGTCGGCCGCACCCTGCAGCTCACCGAGGCCGGACGCATCGCGCTCGACTATGCCGGCAGCGTGTTCAAGTCCGGCCACGAGCTGATCGAGACGCTGTCCGGCCTACGCCCGGGACGGCAATTGCTGCGGGTCGGCGCGGCGGCGAACCTGTCGCGCAACTTCCAGATCGCGTTCCTGAAGCCGCTGATCGGCCGCGGCGACGTCGAGCTGATCATCCGCACCGGCCTGTTCAATGATCTGCTGGAGCAGCTCGACGCCCACAAGCTCGACCTCGTGCTCGCCAACCATCCGGCGGCGCCGGACACGCGCAGCAATTTCGAAAATGCACTGATCGACGAGCAGCGCGTCAGCCTGGTCGGCCGCAAGCAGCCCAAGCCCGCCCGCTTTCGCTTCCCGCAGGATCTGGCGACGACGCCGATCATCCTGCCTGGCCGGGGCAGTGCGCTGCGCTCCGCCTTCGACGCGCTGGTCGGCGCCAGCGGCATTCGCCCGGTGATCGCCGC
Source organism: Bradyrhizobium sp. HKCCYLS2038 (assembly GCF_051167655.1). Lineage (NCBI taxonomy): Bacteria > Pseudomonadati > Pseudomonadota > Alphaproteobacteria > Hyphomicrobiales > Nitrobacteraceae > Bradyrhizobium > Bradyrhizobium sp. HKCCYLS2038. Next base: position 368,658 of record NZ_JBNPTM010000006.1, read on the forward strand.
TGAAGTCGATGACATGGCGATGCTGCGCCTGATGGCGCGCGAGAGCGGCAGCGTCACGCTGGTGCCGTCGATCGTCGTGATCGACGAGCTCAGGTCGGGCGTCCTGGTCGAGCGCGCCCGCCTCAGCGCACTGAAGGAGCAGTTCTTCGCCGTCAGCCAGCAGCGCCGCTATCCCAACCCGCTGGTGGCCGAACTGATCGGATCGCGGGGCAGGAAGACGGCTTAGGCAGGATCAGCGTTACAGATAAACGCGGGGGTGGCTGGACCGAGCTTCATTCTGCTCGCGCGCATCGGTCGAAGACGAGGTGCGCCGGCCAATCATGCGCCGGGAGGATGCGGCCGCTTGCGTCAGGGAAATGTCTTGCGCGGCGCCCACCCGCGAGGCTTCACAAATGGCCTGCCCCCAATCCATCGTTCGAATCGGGAGCGAGGCATGTCGTCGGGGCACAGTGATCAGAACATCGCCGGCGGACTGAGATTCACACCGTGCTGAGCCAGCACGAGAGAAGCGACGACGCCCGTCAAAGTGAACATCGTCACCAGGCCAAAACCGGAATTGAGTGCGTGAGGTCCAACAAGCTTACGTGCGATTATCATGACCATGAATGTCTCCTCGTGAATGTTCTTAGTGGCAGCACTAGAGGAGACGGCGCGTTACTGGCTGGTTTCCAGATGTGAACAGATGACCGCGTGGTGAACGCATCCTTGAGCCTTCCGCCGTTTCGGCATGAAGTTCGCTTAACGCTGACGACGGTGCTGTATTACTTCGAGAATGCGACCGCTCTTACTCACCAGAAAGTTGAGTCCTGCTCCACACACCCGCCCTACGAAGCGCAATTTTTGCGGCTCCATATCGTCATTTTCACGTTTGGCGCGATCGAATACGTGACACCCGGCGGCATGACGTGGCCACAGACAAGAGGCTGTGGAGCGCCGACGATCCGACTGCGGTCCCCTCCGTAGCAGCATCGATGCATCGATGATAGCAAGCCAACTAACAGACCGCATTCGAACTCATTAGTCGCGCACATGAACCCGATCGGAAGAGGACGGACCGATGATGCGAACACGCTCGCAACATCGAACCAGCGCAGCGCGCGGGCCGCGCGGGCCGCGCGGCGCGTGCACATGCCGACCGTACCAAGGCGAGCTGGCCCGCGACGGTGCTGTTGACAGACGCGCACGACAACGCAATTTGTGAGCAGCGGCTGAAGCGCGTCAGACTCGCTGGAACAAAAGTTCCGCATCAGAGTTCGGGTATCGTGGCAGGCAGCAGCTTTCCTTGCAGGGCAGAACCGACGACGCGCGGCCGGAAGCGGTGAACGACGCAGCAGGGAGGAGACGTGGTTTTTCGTGGAGCATTGCGGAGGGCTGCCAGGTCCGGCACCTGGCCGATCTCGGCCTATCTCCTCATTCTGGCGATCGCGGCCTCCATCCCGATTGCGGCCTGCGCGGCGTTCCTCGCCTATCACTTCGTCGCGGAGTCCTCGCAGAATCGCAAGGTCGAGTATGAGGACCGGCTCCGGCTGATGCGCAACGCGACCGAGCTCCGGGTCGCCAACATCATCGAGGATCTGCAGATCCTGGCACTGTCGCCGCTGCTCGCAAACGGCCGCTTCGACGAATTCAGGTCGCACGCGATCGATTCCGTGAAGCTGATCGGCGGCGTGGCGATCGCATTGTACACGCCCGACGGCCAGCAACTCGTCAACACCCGCCTGGATCCAGGGACCCCGCTGCCGAAGCGGGTCGCCTTCGACGCCGAGCGGCGGGCGATCGACACCGGGCGTCCGCAGGTCTCCGGCCTGCAGAAGGCGGTGGTCGACGGCCAGCCCATCGTCACGATCGCGGTGCCAGTGCGGATCGACGGCCAAGTCCGCTACGCCCTCAACGTCGGACTGTCGCCCCGCTATCTGTCGACCCTGCTCGACGACTACGTCTCGTCAGGGCTGGTCGGCAGCATCATCGACCCGCAGGGACTGCTGCTGGCCCGGCGCCCATTGCTCGGCAACGACGATCTGATCGGGCAGCCGACCATTCCGGCGGTGCGAGCCCACATCGGACAGGCCTCCGGCTGGTGGATCAAGGCCGTGTCGCGGTCCGGCGTCGCCACCTACACGTCGCTGCTACGCTCCGACCAGAGCGGCTGGACCGTCAACCTCGCGGTCCCCCGCGACGTCATCGACGGACCATTGCACCGGACCGTCGAATGGATCGTCGCACTCACCGTCCTCACCTTTGCGCTCAGCATGCTGCTGGCGCGGCTGCTCACGCACCGCTTCGTCGCCGAATTCGCTGACCTGGAGCGCTACGTGTCGGGGCTGCAGGCCGGCGCCACAGCGCCGAACATGGGACGGATCGCCGAGGTCAATCGCATGAAGCGGGTGCTGTTCAAGGTCGGCGGCGAGCTGGCGAGCGCGCTCCGCCAGCAGCGTGATCTGCTCGACGAGATCAATCACCGCGTCAAGAACACGCTGGGCACCGTGCAGTCGATCGCGCGGCTGTCGCGCGCGAGCGCCAGCGAAGTCGACGACTACGTCGCCGCTTTCGAAGGGCGCATTCTCGCGCTGTCCGAGGCCTACAATCTCCTGACGGAGAACAACTGGGTCGGCGCCGACGTCAGGGCGATCGTCGAGCGCACGCTCGCTCCCTATGCGGGTCCCGATCGCCTGACCATCAGCGGCCCGAGTCTGCTGCTGCCGCCCAAGCCGACGCTGGCGCTGTCGGCGGCGATCCAGGAGCTCAGCACCAATGCCGCCAAATACGGTGCGTTCTCGACGCCGTCCGGAAAGCTGGACATCTCCTGGACCGGGCAGGAACGCGGCATCGTCCGCCTGTCCTGGATCGAGCGCGACGGACCATCGGTCCGCAAGCCGACCCGGCGCGGCTTCGGCACCAGGATGATCACAGGCATGTTCGGCTCCGAGACCGGCTGGTCGGTCGAACTCGATTTCGACCCGGCCGGCCTGCGCTGCACGATGCGGCTCGGGGTGGCGGACGCGGACCGGACCGAGGTGAGGCTGACGGGTTGAGCGCGTGCCACGGTTGACGCTCGCCTGCGCTCATGCGCGGGCAGGACCGCAACCGAAATTCATCGTGGCACGTTCATCGCCGCCGTGGCGAGCAGCGCGGCTTCGATCGTGTCCCGGGTCCTGCAGAGATGCGCCGTCATCAGGGCGGCCGCGCTGTCGGCGTCGCGCGCCAACGCCGCCTCCAGCAACTCGCGGTGCTCGCGCGCGACATCGCGGTTGCCACCGTCGGCCTTGCGCGCGAGATCGAGATAGCGCTCGTTGTGCGCAAACAGGAGCGCGCGCACCCGCATCATCCAGGCACTGCCGCAAGCCTGGACCAGTGCCGCATGAAAATTGTCGTGCGCGACGCTCCAGGCCGAGGAGAAGCTGCCGTCGGTGGCAGCGATCGGCGTCGCGGCCATCCGGTGATGGGCGGCCACCACGGACGTCTCCCACGCCAGGTCGCCGTTGGCGATGGCGCGGCGCAGGCACTTGGTCTCGATCTCGATGCGCATGTCGGTGAGATCGCGCAAATCGCCGACCGAGACCGGCGCGACGCGAAAGCCTCGCTGGGGCATCGCGATGACCAGCCCTTCCGCCGTCAACCGCGCCAGCGCTTCCCGGATTGCCCCCGTGCTGACCGAAAAGGCCGACCCGAGCTCGCTGATCTTCAGCCTTTCCTCGGGCTGGTAGAGGCCGGCGAGCAGGTTGGCTCGCAGCTGTTCGTAGACGGTGTGGGTGGCGCTTGCGGACATCGACTCACGTCTCGGGTCGGGTGTGCGCACCTTAGCAGAAGCCGAAAGTATATTTTTCTAAGAAAATATATTTTTGTTGCCGGGCCGTCGGTCCCTCCCTATGCTCGCCATCAACGGGCCGACGAGACGTTCGGCCATCAGGGAGGTTCTCATGCGCAGCGTCCTCGCCGCCGGACTGCTCGTCGTCTCGTCGGTCATCGGATTATCCGCACGCGCCGCGGATCAGCCCGGCATCACCGCCGGCGAAATCCGGATTGGGCAGACCATGCCTTACAGCGGCCCGGTGTCGGCCTTCGGCATCCTTGGCAAGGGCGAGGTCGCCTATTTCAAGATGGTCAACGACAGCGGGGGCATCAACGGCCGCAAGGTCAGCCTGATTTCGCTCGACGACAGCTACGTGCCGCCGAAAACTGTGGAGCAGACGCGGCGCCTGGTCGAGAGCGACGAGGTCTCCTTCATCTTCTCGACCATGGGCACGGCGCACAACACCGCGATCGCCAAATATCTGCAGGGCAAGCAAGTGCCGCAACTGTTCGTCGCCTCCGGCGCCTCGAAGTTCGGCGACCCCGCCCAGTTTCCGCTGGCGCTGATGGGCGTCATGGCGCCGTTCCGCAACGAGGCGCGGATGTATGCGCGCTACGCGCTGCAGAAGAAGCCGGATGCGACCTTCGCCGTGCTGGCGCAGAACGATGATTTCGGCCGCGACTATCTGGCCGGGCTGAAGGACGTGCTCGGCGAGCGGTTCGACAGCGCGGTCAGCGTCGCGACCTACGAGCCCACCGAACCGACCATCGACTCGCAGTTGGTGAAATTGAAATCGACCGGGGCCGATGCGCTCGTCATCGCGGCGACGCCGAAATTCGCCGCGCAGGCGATCCGCAAGACCTTTGAGATCAACTGGCGTCCGATGACGTTCCTGACCAACGTCTCGGTGTGGATGTCCTCGGTGATGGAGCCGGCGGGACTGGAGGCCGGCACCGGCATCATCTCGACCGCTTACGTCAAGGATCCGCTCGATCCGGCATGGGCGGACGATCCCGGCGTCAAGGGCTGGCGCGACTACATGGCCAAATACGTGCCGGATGGCGACATCCGCGATTCCAACTACGTCAACGGCTACAACAACGGCATGGTGCTGGAGCACGTGCTGAAGGCCGCCGGCAACGACCTGTCGCGCGAGAACATCCTCAAGCAGGCGCTCTCGATCAAGGATCTGGAGCTGCCCATGCTGCTGCCGGGCATCAAGGTCAACACATCGGAGAGCGACCATCTTCCGGTCGAGCAGGTGCAGTTCATGCGCTTCACCGGCAAGCAGTGGGAACGCTTCGGCGAGGTGCTCTCGACCAAGTAAAACGGCAGGGTTCTCGCACTTCTTGCGCCGCGGCGTGCACGACGGCGGCTGAACCTCGCGAGGCTCGGCGAAGCCGCCTCAGCCGAACAGCGGCGTGCCCGGAACGAAGGCGTCGAAGGCGGCCCAGAACTGCGAGCGATAGCGATCCTGCTCCTGCAGGATCTCGTGCTTGGCGCCGGCGATGACGAGATGCGAGCCGGCGCGCAGATGATAGGCGAATTCCTCGATGGCGGCGGTCGACACCACGGTGTCACTCGAGGCGGCCAGCATCAGGATCGGCTGGCGGATCTGCAAGGGATAGCTGGCGCCGCGGAAGGTCATCATCGCCGAGAACGCCGCATCGGCCCAGGCGACGGTGGGCGAGGCGATGCCGAGCGTCGGGTCCTCCTCGAGGATCGCGGCGTTGCGGGCATAGCGGACGGGATCCGAGGTCAGCGGATTGTTGACGAACGGCGCCAGCCCGCTGATCTCGTCATTGCCGCCGGGCACGGTGCGGCCGCCCTGCCCCGCAGCCCGCATGGCGCGCAGCAACAGCCGCGCCGGCAGCGAGGTGCGCTTGCCCGGCAGGTCGATCATCGGCGCCGACAGCACCACGCGGTCGAACCAGCGCTTCCCGCCATGCGCGAGCCGCAGCAGCACGGTGCCGCCCATCGAATGCGCCAGCGCGAAGTAGGGCGGCGGACAATCCGGCAGCACCACCTGCGTCACGAAGGTCTCGACGTCGAGCTCGTAGTCGGAGAACGAGCGCACGTAACCCTTGCGGGAATCGCGCAGCCGCCGCGACGAATGGCCCTGGCCGCGCCAGTCGATGATGGCGACCGCAAAGCCGCGGTCGCGCAGGTCGCGCACGGTCTCGAAATACTTCTCGATCATCTCGCTGCGGCCGGTGAACACGCAGACGGTGCCCTTGCGGCCAGAAGGCGGCGCCCAGCGCGCAAAGCGCAGCTCGGCGCCATCGGGAGTCTTGATGGTGCCGGCCGTGGCGTTTTCGGGGACGGGATTGGCGGGAATCGAGACTAGCGTCATGAGGCGCCCATCGAATAGGTGAAAGGCAGCGGGAATCAAGAGGCGGAACGGCAAAAAGAGCCGGTTTTGGCCCCTCTTGAACGTCGAAACGTCTGCCCCATATCGAAATCGTGCAGGCCGCATCAGGCTGCACGACAGCCCGGCCCGATGGCGGGCGGGTTTGCCAATAGTCGCTCAATGGAGGACTTTGACCATGCGTACCTACGACCTCACCCCGTTCTACCGTTCCACCGTCGGTTTCGACCGTCTGTTCTCGATGCTCGACCAGGCCACCGCCGAGCCCAGCCCCGGCTATCCGCCCTACAATATCGAGCGCACCGGTGAGAACGCCTACCGCATCACCGTCGCCGTCTCCGGCTTTGGCAAGGATGAGCTCTCCCTCGTCGCGAAGGAAAACACGCTGACGATCAAGGGCGAGAAGGCCGCCAACGAGAACGGCAAGAAGAGCGAGGTGCTGTATCGCGGCATCGCCGCCCGCGCCTTCGAGCGCTCCTTCCAGCTCGCCGACCACGTGGTGGTGAAGAACGCCAGCCTCGAGAACGGCCTGCTCCACGTCGACCTCGTCCGCGAGATCCCCGAGGCCAAGAAGCCGCGGTCGATTCCGATCGCGACCAATGCGCAGGGCTCCGAGCAGCCGGTGATCGAAGGCACCGCCGAGAAGGCCGCAGCGTAACCGGCACGTCCCTCCAGGATTGCAAACGCCCCGGGCAGCCGGGGCGTTTTTTTGTGCGATTGATCGGCCTGCTCTGATGCGATTGCAGCCGCTCCAAGCACGCTGTCATTCCCGCGAAGGCGGGCATCCAGTACGCCGCGGCGGTCGTGATGAACCGAGATGCCGGAGAGTACTGGATCGCCCGGTCAAGCCGGGCGATGAACTGTGGGGGGCGGCAGCAACTGCTCGCAATCGTCAGTCCAGCCCCTGGGCCGGCGGCATCTTCGCCGTTGGCAGGATCTGCGGCGCCGGCTTCGCGACCGGCGGGGTCACGGAGCCGGTCGTCTGCGCCGCGGCCGCAGCCGATTGAACCGGCTTGGCGTCTGCCGGCTTCGCTTCCGGCGCCTTGGCCTCAGCCGGCTTGGCCTCCGAGGCTTTTGCCTCCGCCGGCTTCGCGTCATCCGCCTTTGGCGGCTCCGCCTTGGCCTCGACCGGCTTCGTCTCGACGGGCTTCACGTCGACAGGCTTGACCTCTGCGGGCTTGATATCCGCAGCCTTGGGCGCGACCGCCTTGGCCGCCTCGACGGGCTTTGGGTTGAGCGCCGCGGTCTGCGGTGCCGGCGCCACCGGCCGGGCTGCTGGCGTCGGAACCTTTGGCGACTGGGCCGGCATCGCATTGGCCACCCGCGGCGCGACCGGGGATGGCGGCACGACGCGCGGATCGGCGCGGATCACCGTTGGCGGCGGCAGCCGGTCGAGACCGCCGCGCGGCTCGAAGCGCATGCGCTCGTAGTCCTCGCCCCATTGGGAGGCGCGCACGAAGCGGAGGATGCGGCCCGAGCGGGCATCGACCACGAGCTTGCCGTCCTCGCCGTCGCGATCGAGCACCGCCACGACATAGACGTTGCCACGCTGGCGCGGCGCCCCCAGCGGCGAGAAGCCGTTGTCGCGGAGGATGGCGTAGACCTCATGCACCGGCAGGTAGGCCGGCGCATAGCCATAGTCCTGCTGGTAGCCGTCCCGATAAGTGTCCCGATAGGTGTCCTGGCGGTAGACCGGCGCCGGCGGCGGCGCATAGCGCTCGCCGCGATAGCCGTAGTCAGGGCCCGGTCCGTAGCCGTAACGCGGCGGCGGTGCCGGGATCACGGCTGGCGGTGGCGCCTCGGAATAAGGCGCATCGAAATCGGAGACCGCCCGATACGGAACGCGCAAACCCGACGGTGGCAGCGGCTCGGCCTGCGCGGCGGCAAATGTCGCGATCAAGGCGGCTGAGACGGCTCCAACTAGCAACTTCATGGCTCAAAGCTCCTGCATGCCCCCGCACGTGAAGCTGTCGCTTCATTCCTTAGTGGGGCGGAAGTTCTGCCGTGATTCCGGCGGCCCTGCGTCGGAGAGTGGGCGGGATCGGGGCGTTGAGTTTCAAAATCGCGCGCAGCACGTGATCGGCCCGCCCGGCCGCGTCGTTCGGTCAGCGGCAGAAACGGAAGATTTGCCGGGAGAATGAGGCTATTGCGGAGCCTGAACCGGGGACTCCGATGCGCTTGTGTGATAGGTTAAAGTTTGGCATCTTGCGGTTTAGGACAGAAATGCTGTCTAAAATTTCGTTGCAAAGGTGACCGAGACTTTGCAATGATGTTACGGCGCCCAATGACCTCAAGACATGGGCGCTGCGACATGAACAGGCCGTGATCGTCCAGAGGGGACTTGGTCCCCCGGCGGCTGGCCTGAATTCTGCAAATGCGGCTCGCTGAGAAGGACGAGCGTTGGCTCCGGAGAGGGGCCCGCGCAGCGCCCGGGGTGCGCCGGACTGTGTACCGGACTGTGGTGAAGGCCCTGACCAATAACTGATGGGGACGGATATGAGCGGATCGAAGGTCGAGCACGGAAAGTTGGGCGGCGCGGTGCTGGCTGTGGATTCGCACGAAAAACCGGCCGAGATCGCCCGCGAATTGCATACGTGGCGCCCGGAAGCCGAGGGCCTCTACGACCCCTCGCAGGAGAAGGATTCCTGCGGCGTCGGCTTCATCGCCAACATCAAGGGCCAGAAGTCGCATCAGATCGTCTCGGATGCGCTGAGCATCCTCTGCAATCTCGAGCATCGTGGCGCGGTCGGCGCCGACCCGCGCTTCGGCGACGGCGCCGGCATCCTGGTGCAGATCCCGCACGCCTTCTTCTCGCGCAAGGCGAAGGAGCTCGGCTTCACCCTGCCCGCCCCCGGCGAATACGCCATCGGCGCGCTGTTCATGCCGCGCGACGAGGCGTGGCGGAACGTCATCAAGAGCATCATCGCCGACCAGATCGAGGACGAGGGTCTGGTGCTGCTCGGCTGGCGCGACGTGCCGACCGACAACTCCTCGCTGGGCGAGACGGTCAAGCCGACCGAGCCGCGCAGCATGCAGGTGTTCATCGGCCGCAACGGCGCCGCCAAGAGCGAGGACGAGTTCGAGCGCAGGCTCTACATTCTCCGCAAGTCGATCTCGCAGGCGATCTATCAGCGCCGCGACCGCGGCATGTCGGGCTATTATCCGTGCTCGATGTCGTGCCGGACCGTGATCTACAAGGGCATGTTCCTGGCCGACCAGCTCGGCAAGTACTACGCCGATCTGCACGAGCCGGACTTCGAGAGCGCGCTGGCGCTGGTGCATCAGCGCTTCTCGACCAACACCTTCCCGACCTGGTCGCTGGCGCACCCGTACCGGATGATCGCGCATAACGGCGAGATCAACACGCTGCGCGGCAACGTCAACTGGATGGCGGCGCGCCAGGCGTCGGTGTCGTCGGAGCTGTTCGGCAAGGACATCAGCCGGCTCTGGCCGATCTCCTATGAAGGCCAGTCCGACACCGCCTGCTTCGACAACGCGCTCGAATTCCTGGTGCAGGGCGGCTACTCGCTGCCGCACGCGGTCATGATGATGATCCCGGAGGCGTGGGCCGGCAATCCGCTGATGACCGAGGAGCGCCGCTCGTTCTACGAATATCATGCCGCGCTGATGGAGCCGTGGGACGGCCCGGCCGCGATCGCCTTCACCGACGGTCGCCAGATCGGCGCCACGCTCGACCGCAACGGCCTGCGGCCGGCGCGCTATCTCGTCACCAAGGATGACCGCATCGTGATGGCGTCCGAGATGGGCGTGCTGAAGATTCCGGAGGACCAGATCGTCACCAAGTGGCGGCTGCAGCCCGGCAAGATGCTGCTGGTCGATCTCGAGCAGGGCCGCCTGATTCCGGACGACGAGATCAAGGCGCAGCTTGCCGCCAGCCATCCCTACACCGAGTGGCTGACGCGCACCCAGATCCAGGTCGAGAAGCTGCCGGACGCGCCAACCAAGGGCGCGCGCACCAATTTGCCGTTGCTCGATCGGCAGCAGGCGTTCGGCTACAGCCAGGAAGACATCGCGATCCTGATGACCCCGATGGCCGCCACCGGCGAGGAGGCCACGGGCTCGATGGGCAACGACACGCCGATCTCGGCGCTGTCGAACAAGCCGAAGCTCTTGTTCACCTACTTCAAGCAGAACTTCGCGCAGGTCACCAACCCGCCGATCGACCCGATCCGCGAGGAACTGGTGATGAGCCTGGTCTCGATCATCGGTCCCAGGCCGAACCTGTTCGACCTCGAAGGCGTCGCCTCGACCAAGCGGCTCGAGGTGCATCAGCCGATCCTGACCGACGCCGACCTCGAGAAGATCCGCTCGATCTCGCAGGTCTCCGACAGCCACTTCGTGTCGCGCACGCTCGACACCACGTTCGATGCGAGCCTGGGCGCCGCCGGCTTCGAGCAGGTGCTCGACGATCTCTGCGGCCGCGCCGAAGCTGCCGTGCGCGAGGGCGTCAACATCATCATCCTGTCTGACCGCATGGTGTCGAGCGACCGGATCCCGATCCCGTCGCTGCTCGCCTGCGCCGCCGTGCATCATCATCTGATCCGCACCGGCCTGCGGACGTCGGTCGGCCTGGTCGTCGAGAGCGGCGAGCCTCGCGAGGTGCATCACTTTGCGTGCCTGGCCGGCTACGGCGCCGAAGCGATCAACCCGTATCTCGCCTTCGAGACGATCATCGCGCTCAAGGACAAGCTGCCGGGCGCGCTGAGCGACTACGAGGTGGTCAAGCGCTACATCAAGTCGATCGGCAAGGGCCTGCTCAAGGTCATGTCGAAGATGGGCATCTCGACCTACCAGTCGTATTGCGGCGCGCAGATCTTCGACGCGGTCGGCCTGCGCGGCGAATTCGTGCAGAAGTTCTTCGCCGGCACCCACAGCCGCATCGAAGGCGTCGGCCTCGCCGAGATCGCCGAAGAGACCACGCGCCGCCACCGCGATGCGTTCGGCGATGCGCTGGTCTACAAGTCGGCGCTCGACGTCGGCGGCGAATACGCCTTCCGCACCCGCGGCGAGGACCATGCCTGGACGGCCGAGTCGGTCGCGACCTTGCAGCATGCGGTGCGCGGCAATTCGCGCGAGCGCTACCAGGCGTTCGCCAAGCTGCTCAACGAGCAGTCGGAGCGGCTGCTGACCCTGCGCGGCCTGTTCCGGATCAAGTCGGCCGAGGACGACAAGCGCAAGCCGGTGCCGCTCGACGAAGTCGAGCCGGCCAAGGACATCGTCAAGCGTTTCGCCACCGGCGCGATGAGCTTCGGCTCGATCTCGCGCGAGGCCCACACGACCTTGGCGATCGCCATGAACCGCATCGGCGGCAAGTCGAACACCGGCGAGGGTGGCGAGGAAGCCGACCGCTTCAAGCCGCTGCCCAACGGCGATTCCATGCGCTCGGCGATCAAGCAGGTCGCCTCGGGCCGGTTCGGCGTGACGACGGAATACCTCGTCAATTCCGACATGATGCAGATCAAGATGGCGCAGGGTGCGAAGCCCGGCGAAGGCGGCCAGCTGCCCGGCCACAAGGTCGACGCCACCATCGCCAAGGTGCGTCACTCGACCCCCGGCGTCGGCCTGATCTCGCCGCCGCCGCATCACGACATCTACTCGATCGAGGATCTCGCGCAGCTGATCTACGACCTGAAGAACGTCAATCCCGACGGTCAGGTCTCGGTCAAGCTCGTGTCCGAAGTGGGCGTCGGCACGGTTGCCGCCGGCGTCGCCAAGGCACGCGCCGACCATGTGACGATCGCGGGCTTCGAGGGCGGCACCGGTGCCTCTCCCCTCACCTCGATCAAGCATGCGGGCTCGCCGTGGGAGATCGGCCTTGCCGAGACGCACCAGACCCTGGTGCGCGAGCGGCTGCGCAGCCGCATCGTTGTCCAGGTCGATGGCGGCTTCCGCACCGGCCGTGACGTCGTCATCGGCGCGCTGCTCGGTGCCGACGAGTTCGGCTTCGCCACCGCGCCCTTGATCGCCGCCGGCTGCATCATGATGCGCAAGTGCCATCTCAACACCTGTCCTGTGGGCGTCGCCACCCAGGACCCGGTGCTGCGCAAGCGCTTCACCGGCCAGCCCGAGCACGTCATCAACTTCTTCTTCTTCGTCGCCGAGGAAGTCCGCGAGATCATGGCAGCCCTCGGCTACCGCTCGTTCAACGAGATGATCGGCCAGGTGCAGATGCTCGACCAGAGCAAGCTGGTGGCGCATTGGAAGGCCAAGGGCCTCGATTTCTCCAAGCTGTTCGTGAAGCAGAAGGAGGAGCCGGGCCAGAAGATCCATCACGCCGAGAAGCAGGACCATCACCTCGACGCCGTGCTCGACCGCAAGCTGATCGAGCAGGCCAGGCCCGCGCTCGACCGCGGCGCGCCCGTGAAGATCGAGGCTGAGATCAACAACACCGACCGTTCGGCGGGCGCGATGCTCTCCGGCGCGGTGGCCAAGATCTACGGCCATGCCGGCCTGCCGCAGGACACGATCCATGTCAGCCTGAAGGGCACCGCTGGCCAGGCCTTCGGCGCCTGGCTCGCCAACGGCGTCACCTTCGAGCTCGAAGGCGAAGGCAACGACTATGTCGGCAAGGGCCTGTCGGGCGGCCGCATCATCGTCAAGCCGCCGCGCAACTCCGGCATCGTGCCGGAGGAGTCGATCATCGTCGGCAACACCGTGATGTACGGCGCCATCTCCGGCGAGTGCTTCTTCCGCGGCATCGCCGGCGAACGCTTCGCGGTGCGTAACTCCGGCGCCGTCGCGGTCGTCGAGGGCGCGGGCGATCATTGCTGCGAGTACATGACCGGCGGCATCGTCGTCGTGCTCGGCAAGACCGGGCGCAACTTCGCGGCCGGCATGTCCGGCGGCGTCGCCTATGTGCTCGACGAGGCCGGCGACTTCGACAAGCATTGCAACATGGCGATGGTCGAGCTCGAGCCGGTGCTGTCGGAGGAGATGATCGCGGAGGACACCTATCACCAGATGGGTGACCTCGAGGCGCATGGCCGCGTCGACGTGTTCAAGAACCTGCTGGCGTCCGACGTCGAGCGCCTGCACGTCCTGATCTCGCGCCACGCCAAGGCGACGGGCTCCAAGCGCGCCGCCGACATCCTGGCGAACTGGAAGGATTTTGCGCCGAAGTTCCGCAAGGTGATGCCGGTCGAGTACCGCCGCGCCCTTCGCGAGCTCGCGGCCAAGACGGATGCCGAGCCGAAGATCGCGATCGGGGCTTGATATCGAACCCTCATGGTGAGGAGGCGCGAGAGCGCCGTCTCGAACCATGAGGCCGAGAGCGGGGCCTCGCCCTTCGAGACGCGGCGCAAGCGCCGCTCCTCAGGGTGAGGGTGAAGAGTGAGACGTCATTGCGAGCGCAGCGAAGCAATCCAGGGCCAAGAAGAAAGTCTGGATTGCTTCGTCGCCTCCGGCTCCTCGCAATGACGAAGTGAGAAGCGAACGGGCCTCATCCTTCGAGACGCGGCGAAGACGCTGCTCACCGGGGATAAGGATAAAGAGCAGAATGTTGATCCCTCATGGTGAGGAGGCGCGAAGGCGCCGTCTCGAACCATGAGGCCCGAGCAGTCAGGGACGTCGTAGGTCATGGGCAAGGTCACAGGTTTTCTCGAAATCGAGCGGCACGATCGCAAGTACGCGCCGGTTGCCGAACGGCTGAAGAACTTCAACGAGTTCGTGGTGCCGCTCTCCGAGAAGGAGCTGCGCGACCAGGCGGCGCGCTGCATGAACTGCGGCATCCCCTATTGCCACGGCACCGGCTCGGCCGCGCCGGGCACCACCGGCTGCCCGGTCAACAACCAGATCCCCGACTGGAACGACCTGATCTACAACGGCAACTGGGAAGAGGCGTCGCGCAACCTGCACTCGACCAACAACTTCCCGGAGTTCACCGGCCGCATCTGCCCCGCCCCGTGCGAGGCGTCGTGCACGCTGAACATCGACGACAATCCGGTGACCATCAAGACGATCGAATGCGCCATCGTCGACAAGGCCTGGGAGAACGGCTGGCTGAAGCCGGAGCCCGCCGCGGTCAAGACCGGCAAGAAGATCGCGGTCGTCGGCGCCGGTCCCGCCGGGCTCGCTGCCGCGCAGCAGCTGGCGCGCGCCGGTCACGACGTCCATGTCTTTGAGAAGAACGCCAAGGCCGGCGGACTTCTTCGCTATGGCATTCCCGACTTCAAGATGGAGAAGGGCATCATCGATCGCCGCATCGCGCAGATGGAAGGCGAAGGCGTCGTCTTCCACTACGGCACCCATGTCGGCGGCAAGGACGGCCTCGATGCCAAGACGCTGCTGAAGGACTACGACGCCGTGGCGCTGACCGGCGGCGCGGAAGCCCCGCGCGACCTGCCGATCCCCGGCCGTGATCTCGCCGGCATCCACTACGCGATGGACTTCCTGCCGCAGCAGAACCGCCGCGTCGGCAACGAGCCGGTCAACGCCACCGACATCCTCGCCGGCGGCAAGCATGTCGTCGTGATCGGCGGCGGCGACACCGGCAGCGACTGCATCGGCACCTCGCTGCGCCAGGGCGCGCTGTCGGTGACGCAGCTCGAGATCATGCCGGCCCCGCCGGAGCGCGAGAACAAGGAGCTGACTTGGCCGAACTGGCCGCTGAAGATGCGGACCTCGTCGAGCCAGGCCGAAGGCGCGGTGCGTGAATTCGCCGTGCTGACGCAGAAGTTCGAAGGCGAGAACGGCGCGGTCAAGAAGATGCACTGCGTGCGCGTCGATGCCCAGTTCAAGCCGATCCCCGGCACCGAGTTCGTGCTCGATGCCGACCTCGTGCTGCTGGCGATGGGCTTCGTGCATCCGGTGCACGAGGGCCTGCTCAAGAGCCTCGGCGTCGACCTCGACCCGCGCGGCAACGTCAAGGCCAACCTGTCGGACTACCAGACCTCGCTGCCAAAAGTGTTCTCCGCCGGCGACATGCGCCGCGGCCAGTCTCTGGTGGTGTGGGCGATCCGCGAGGGCCGCCTCTGCGCCCAAGCCGTCGACAAGTTCCTGATGGGCAAGACCGAGCTGCCGCGCTGAGCGCGGTAGTGCGTAGTTGAATAGATCATCGTTAGACAGCGGACTGCTCACCCCGGCGCCGGTGCGCTCCCCTCCCCCTTGCGGGGAGGGGTCGGGGGTGGGGGTCTCCGGGCGCCGAACGACGTGGAGTTCGCTGGCCCTGTATTAGCCAGCGCCAGTCGCAACTCTCGCCGACGCTCTCCCTCTTAGCGACTTCCGTCATTGCGAGCGAAGCGAAGCAATCCAGAGTCGCTTGCTCAGCCCTGGATTGTTTCGCTTCGCTCGCAATGACGCGGTGAAATCGTGAACTCCCACGAAAGCTTCGCCCGCTGCCTATAGCCGAGCTCTCGCCGCGGAGAGCGGGACTCGTGGACCCCCACCCCCGACCCCTCCCCGCAAGGGGGAGGGGAGCGCACCATCTGCGCGATCGAGATGAATTTCATTCCGCAAACATCACGGAAAAAAAGGGTGGGAGCTTCCTCGGCATGAGTTGTCGCGCGGCCTGAAGTGGCAGGTCAGGCCGTGGTTCATGTTCGATTGGATGAGCGTCGAAGCGTCAGAGTCGACGTTTCACCGTGAAGCCCCCACCCGTCCTGGCCGGGAGGCCAGCTCGGATGAGCCGCTGAATGCGCAGCTCTGATTTCAGGAGGGGTCAGACTGTCGTTCGCGAGAATTGCCCGTTTTCAAAATGCCCTCAAAAATTACCCGCATCGCGTGCGTCGTGATGTTCCGTCGTGCTGGATGTTCCGCATTTTCAGCATCCGGACACCGCGAGCTTCATCAAGTTCCCTCAACCTAGAAGTGCGACTCTTAAGATAATCACAATGAAACCGTCGGCATTTGCATAAACAAAGCGGGAAGCCGCAAAAACTCGAGCGACTCGACCATCTCCCAACGAGACGAGCGGGGGATCAGATCGTCGTCCGTGCCCAGATGTCTTCGATCGCCACGGGCGGCGTTACGCGGAAGATCTCGTCCATGACGCGGCCGAGTTCGGCCGCGCTCTCGATGATGCGCTCCGCGATAACCTCGCCGTCACGCGCCTGCCGCTGGTAGCGGCGGCCGACCAGCTTGTGCCGTTCGCCGGGCTGCACGCGCTCCATCATCAGCGTATGCGTGGCCGGCACGGTCGGGTTTGTGGAGGTGTACCAGTTGCCCAACACGTAGTCGGCGTGGATCTGCGGCGCGAGATCGAACGCATACATCATGCGCCAGCCGGCCGGCTGCTTAGCACTCACCGTAGTGAGGTTATTCCACGTTCCGATCCGGAACGTTCCCATCGGCGTCTGCTGCTCGGGCCCGATCTCCAGACGAACCGGCGCGTCCATCATGCAGATGCCGAAGCCGACATCGACCAGATGCGGATGGCCGTCGATCTCGACCAGCAGCATCATGTGCTGGCGCGGCCCGAGCGGATCCTCCGGTGCCGAGCGCCAGCGCACGCGTCCTGTCAGGCCGGTGACGTGGAAACCGATGTCCTCCAGCACCGCCTTGAACAGCACGTTCTGCTCGAAGCAGTAGCCGCCGCGGCGGCTATGCACCAGCTTCTGCTGCACCGACGGCAGGTCGACGTGAACCGGCCGGCCCAGCAGCGGATCGAGTGCCTCGAACGTGATGGCGTCGACATGCGCGGCCTGCAGCGCCGCCAGTGTCGCCATGTCCGGCGCCAGCGGACCGCGATGGCCGATGCGTGCGAGGTATGACTCCAGGTCTAACGCGTCCTGCATGATCAGCTCTCGATGCGTGCCCAGATCTGCTCGGCCGTCACCGGTGGCGAGACGCCGAACACCTCGTCGATCACACGGCCCAGCGCTTCCGGCGTCTCGATGACCTGCTCGCTCCTGACCTCGCCATCACGGGCCTCGATGACCAGGCGGCGATTGACGAGCTTGTAGCGTACCTCTGCTGTCAGCCGCTCGAGGATCAGCACCGAGGTGAACGGCGTCAGCGGACTGGTGGAGGTGAACCAGTTGCCGAGCACGTAGTCGGCATGAATCTGCGGAACGAGGTCGAACACGTACATCATGCGCCAGCCGGTCGGCTGCTTCGCCGCGAGCCAATGCAGCCCATCGGAGATGGTGAGGCGGAAGGTGCCCATCGCCGTCGCCTGTTCCACGTCCGGCAGCAGACGCAGCGGCGTATCGAGCAGGCAGGAGCCGAAGCCGACATCGGCGAGATAAGGCCCCTCCGGCAGGTCGACCTTGAGCATCATGTGCGTGCGCGGCGTCAGCGGCGCGTCGGCGTCGAGCCGCCAGCGCACCCGCGCCGACAGCGGCGTCACCGCAAAGCCGATCGCCTCCAGCGCCGCCCTGAACAGCGCGTTCTGCTCGAAGCAATAGCCGCCACGGCGGCCGTCGACGATCTTGGCCTGCACCGCGGCGAGATCGATGTTCACGGGACGGGCGAGCAAGGGATCGATGCCCTCGAACGCGACAGCGTCGACATGCGCGGCCTGCAAGCCGGCCAGCGTCTCGAAGCTCGGCGTCCGCGGCCCGCGATAGCCGATGCGCGCGAGATACTTGTCGAGATCGAATTGCTCAGGCATCGCTCCCCTCTCAGTCACTGCCCGAGCCATACCATGCCGCACGGACGACAGACAGTCGAACGCCCGCATGGAGGCCCTGCTCTGCCGCTCATTGCACCTGCTTGCTCCAGCGATCGGCGAAGCGGTGCAGCGGGAGAAAGGTCTCCAGCAGCTCGCGTCCGAGCGGCGTCAGGCCATAGCCGTCGTCGCCGAGCTGCAGAAAGCCGGCACCGCGCAGCTCATCCAGCCGGGTCTGCAGCACGGTCGGGGACGCATCATCGCAGGCCGCACGCAGCGCCCGTGAGGTGAGCTCGCTTTGGCGCAGCTCCCACAGGATGCGCAGCGACCAGCGGCGGCCGAGCAGATCGAGCAGCGCCATGATCGGCCGGCCCGTGCGCGAGCCGCGCGCCCGAAGCGGCTTGGAGAGGCGAGTCATTGTGCGATCTCCCTGGGGTCTTGCGGATTGCTACACAAAGTGTAGCGTACCGCTACGATATATGTAGCACACCAGCCGGAAGGACGCCATCATGCCCCGCATTGCCGCCCTGCAGCCGCCCTACCCGGCCGATGTTCAGGCCCAGTTCGATCAGATCATGCGCGGCGCGCCACCCTTGATTCTGTTCCGCGTCATGGCCGGCCACGCCCGCGCCTGGGACAAATTCCGCAGCGGCAGCCTGCTCGATCGCGGCCCGCTGTCGTTGCGCGAGCGCGAAATCGTCATCGACCGGACCTGCGCCCTCAATTCTTGCGAATATGAATGGGGCGTCCACGTCGCAACTTTTGCAGCCGCGGCCGGCCTGACGGCGCAGCAGATCGATGCGACGGTGCTCGGCCGGGCCGATGCGTCATGCTGGTCGAAGCAGGAGCAGACGCTGATTGCAGCGGTGGACGCGCTGCATGCGCGGGCGAGCCTGGATGAGAACGAGTTTGCCGAATTGAGCGCCTGCTACGACGACGACCAGGTGCTCGAAGTCATACTGCTGTGCGGCTTCTACCGCACGGTCTCCTGCCTGGCCAACGCGCTCGCACTTCCGCTGGAACCCGGCGCGACGCGCTTCCCGCGCGCCGCCGAGGCGATCTAGACGAGCGCTTCCTTAGAACCGGCGATCGAGCTTCCGCCATCCCCGCAACTGTCATGCTCTGCGAAGGCGGAGCATCCAGTACTCCGCAGCAGAGGATATTGCACCGAGGCGTCACGGCGTACTGGATCGTCCGCTTTCGCGGACGATGACAGCGGGGCCGGCATAATCAATGTGCCAGGACTTTGGAAACGGCGTCCAGTCGATCACGCCACCCCGGCCCGCAGCAGGTCGTGCATGTGCAGGATGCCGACGGGCTTTAAGCCATCGGTCACGATCAGCGTCGTGATCTTGGCGGAGTTGAGGATCTCCAGCGCCTCGGAGGCGAGCGCCTCGCGGCGGACGGTGCGCGGGTTGGCGGTCATGATCTCGTCGACCGAGACCGACAGCAGATCGGCCCGCATCTTCCGGCGCAGATCGCCGTCGGTGATGATGCCTGCGACATGGCCGCGGCCGTCGACGATGATGACGCAGCCGAGTCCCTTGGCCGACATCTCGGTCAGCGCATCCGCCATGCCGGTGCCGAGCGGCTTCAGCGGCACCGCGTCGCCGGAGCGCATCAGGTCGGAGATGTGCTTGAGCATGGCGCCGAGCTTGCCGCCGGGATGGAAATTGGCGAATTCCAGTGCGGTGAAGCCGCGGCCCTCGAGCAGCGCGATCGCCAGCGCGTCGCCGATCGCGGCCTGCATCAGGGTCGAGGTGGTCGGCGCCAGATTGTGCGGGCAGGCCTCGCGCGCCTTCGGCAGCTCCAGCACGATGCGCGCCGCCTGTCCCAGCGACGACTGCGCGTTCGAGGTGATCGCGATCATCGGGATGGCAAAGCGCTTGGTGTAGTTGACCAGCGTCTTCATCTCCGGCTGCTCGCCGGACCACGACAGCGCGATGACGACGTCGTCGGAGGTGATCATGCCGAGATCGCCGTGGCCGGCCTCGGCGGAGTGCACGAAGAAGGCGGGCGTCCCGGTCGAGGCCAGCGTCGCCGCCATCTTGCGGGCGACGTGGCCCGACTTGCCGAGCCCGGTGAGGATCGCGCGGCCCTTGGCCTGGCGGATCAGCTCGACGGCGGCGGCGAAGGCCGGGCCCAGCGGGCCGCGCAAGGCGGCGGAGATCGCGGCGATGCCGTTGCTGCCGGCGTCAAGCGTGCGCAGCGCCGATTGAATGTCCGCGTTGGCGGGAAGGGCTTGTTGCAACGGCTTCGATCTCGGCATTCGGCTTCCAAGGCTGAGACAGTCAGGCGCCGCTCTTTAGCATGGGTAAGGCAGCAAGGCGTCATCAACAGCCCATTAACCATATTTGTTTTTACTCCCTTAATGACGGCGTTTGCCGGCGGCGCTCGGCCGCTCGGCGAAATGAATGATTTTGTTGGAGTTTTCAGATCGTGGGGTGGAGGCCTGACAGCGGCCGCGCGGCGCGCATGCGACGATGGCGCGGTGCCTCCGCGGCGTGCCTGCTGCTCGGCGCACTCGGCCCGGGCGCGGTGCAGGCGCAGACCCTCGACGTGTTCCGTCCGGTGCGCGACGGCTTTCTCGCCCCGCAGGACTCGCCGCTGCGGCGAACCGCTGTCAGTGGCCTGTCGGACGCCGTGGCGGCCCCCGGCCAGCCCGCCCCGCCCGCTCCCGCCGGCTCCGCCGTGCGCCCAACACGGGCTCCGCTGCCCGGCGTACCGGCCGCCAGCGGCGCCGCCGATGTCGGCTATGATTCGCTGAACCGGACGCGCAAGAAGCCGAAATACTATCCCGCCCAGGCGCGGCCGAAGCCGCCGCCGGGCCCCGGCACGCGTCCCTCCGGGGAGTTGACCGGGCAGTTGCGCCCCACCCTACCGCCCTCGGCCAGCGCCGCCCGGCCGCCGGTGCCGGCTGCGATCGCGGGCACCGTGCCCGGCCAGCCGCCGCGCAAACGGCTCAGGATCGACGACGACCCGTTCGGCGCGGTCGGCGACTATGTCGGCCCGTTCCTGATCAAGGGCGCGGTGGAATTGTCCGCCGGCTACGACAGCAACCCGGCGCGGCTCGGCAATCCACGCGGCATGCCGGCCTGGATGGTCGCGCCGGAATTCCTCGCGGTGTCGAACTGGGACCGCCACGCTTTCGTCGCCGACCTGCGCGGCTCGTTCACCGGCTATGGCAGCACCCTGCCGGCGACGATGGACGGCGGCATCAATTCAGCGCCGACCACGCTCGATCGGCCCGATTTCACCGGCCATGTCGATGGCCGTCTCGATATCACGCGCGACACCTCGGTCGGCGCGCAACTGCGGCTGCGCGCGGCGACCGACAATCCCGGCAGCCCGAGCGTGCAGGCCGGCCTCGCCCGCTATCCGATCTACACGACGCTCGGGACCACCGTCGGCTTCGACCAGCGCTTCAACCGGCTGCAGGTCTCGGCCGGCGCCACCGCCGACCGCACCACCTATCAAGAGAGCAAGCTGACCGACGGCACGACGACCTCGAACGACGACCGCAACTACAACCAGTTCGGCGGCATCGGCCGGGTGTCCTACGAGGTCACGCCCGGGCTGAAGCCGTTCGCGGAGGTCCAGGGCAACACCCGGACCTACGACCTGCGGCTCGACCGCTCCGGCTATCAGCGCGATTCGGCGGGCGGCTACGCCAAGGCCGGCACCTCGTTCGAGTTCACGCGGCTTCTGACCGGCGAGCTCTCGCTCGGCTACGCGACGCGCAGCTACACCGATCCGCGGCTCAACCGGCTGCAGGGATTTTTGACCTCGGCCTCGCTGGTGTGGTCGGTGACGCCGCTGACGACGGCGCGGTTCCTGTCCGACACGCAGGTCGCCGAGACCACGGTCGCCGGCGCCTCCGGGGTGCTGGTGCGCACCTACACGGTGCAGGTCGACCACGACTTCCGGCGCTGGCTGACCGGCATCGGCAAGTTCACCTTCGGCACGCTGGACTATCAGGGCTACAACCGCAACGACCGCACCTATTCGGCCGAAGGCAACCTCGTCTACAAGATGACGCGCGAACTCTGGGTCAAGGGCTCGCTGCGCTATGACAAGCTGGATTCGAACATCACGGGCGCGGGATCGTCCGGCACCGTGGTGATGCTGGGCGTGCGGCTGCAGAATTGAGCCCCTGCTCTCTCCCCGTCATTGCGAGGAGCGAAGCGACGAAGCAATCCAGAGTCGCGCGCGCGGCCCTGGATTGCTTCGCTCCGCTCGCAATGACGCGGTGAGGCCATCGCATCGGTCGAGCGACATCACCACAGCGCTACGCCGCGGTCACCGTCAGATGTGCGCCGTCGGCTTGCACGATGCGGACGCGGCTGCCGGCGGGGGTGTCGGGGCCGGCGACGCGCCAGACGGTGTCGTCGATGCGGACGGTGCCGTTGCCGTCGATGATCGGCTTCTCCAGCGTGAACTCGCGGCCCACCAGCGCCGCGGAGCGGCGGTTGAGGAATGGGTTGTCCTGTGACGGCGCCGCATTGGCGCGTGCGAGCCGCCGCCACAGCGGCACGGCGGCGAGCGAGAACAGCGCGAACAGCAGGATCTGCAGCTGCCATCCGGGCGCAAACACAAACGACAGCAGGCCGACCACGAGTGCGGCTAGGCCGAGCCAGATCAGGAACACGCCCGGCGCGAGCAGCTCCAGCGCCATCAGGATGATGCCGAAGATCAGCCAGTTCCAGGTGCCGAGCGTCACGAACATGTCGCTCATAATGACCTCCGTCCTCAGGCCTGCGGCGACACGGGCGGCTTCGGCGGCGTGCCCGCTGATGGCACCGAGCCGCCGCGGCGCGCGGCCGCAACGGCTGACGCCGCGCTCTCGCCGAACGTCGCCTTGGCGATCTCGCCGATGCCGGCCAGCGAGCCGAGCATGCCGGTCGCCTCGATCGGCAGCATGATCACCTTCTGGTTCGGGGAATCAGCGAGCTGGCCGAACGCCTTGATGTATTTGTCGGCGATGAAGTAGTTGAGCGCCGCGACGTCGCCCTTGCCGATCGCGTCCGACACCATCTGCGTCGCCTTGGCCTCGGCCTCGGCGGCGCGCTCGCGCGCCTCGGCATCGAGGAACGCCGACTGCCGGCGACCTTCGGCCTGCAGGATCTGGCTCTGCTTGGCGCCTTCCGCGCGGAGAATCTCGGACTGGCGCTGGCCCTCGGCCTGCAGGATGTCGGCGCGCTTGACGCGCTCGGCCTTCATCTGCCGGCCCATCGCCTCGACGAGATCCGCAGGGGGCACGATGTCCTTGATCTCGATGCGGTTGACCTTGAGACCCCAGGGCGACACCGCGGCGTCGACGACGCGCAAGAGCCGCTCGTTGATCTCGTCGCGATGCGACAGCACCTGGTCGAGATCCATCGATCCCATCACCGAGCGGATGTTGGTCATGGTCAGCGTGATGATCGCCTGGTTCAGGTTGGCGACCTCGTAGCTCGCCTTCGCCGCGTCGAACACCTGGTAGAACGCGACGCCGTCCACCGTAACGGTGGCGTTGTCCTTGGTGATGACCTCCTGCTCGGGGATGTCGATCACCTGCTCCATCATGTTGATCTTGCGGCCGATGCGATCGAAGAAGGGCACGATGATGTTGAGGCCCGGCGACAGCGTGCGGGTGTATTTGCCGAACCGCTCCACGGTCCAGTCGAACCCCTGCGGCACGGTCTTCACGCCGGAATACAGGGTGAAGATGACCAGCAGCACCAGCGCTATGGCGAAAATGTCGAAACCGCTCATGGATCCTCCAAGGAAGGAGACAGCGTCTCCTCACCAGCCTCCGCAGCCATCACAATCTAGGGATTGCTACATGATTTTGTCGGGGGTCCGATGGTCGCGGTTCAGGAAAGTATTTTCGAAGGTTGCAGCGGTATTAACCTTGCGCCGCCGCACAGCTCACCTAGCGAGCGGAAGGAGCGGCGGCTCAGAGCCAGCCAGCCCGTTACAGCCAGCCTTGCAGCTCGCGCAGCACCAATTGCCGCAGCACCTCCATGCCCGGGGCGCTGTCGTTCAGGCAAGGCACGGCGGAGAATTCCTCGCCGCCATTGTGCTTGAAGATCTCGCAGTTCTCGCCGGAGATCTCCTCCAGCGTCTCGAGGCAGTCGGCGGCGAAGCCCGGCATGACAACCGCGATGCGCTTGACGCCGTCCTTGGCGAGCTTCTCGATCGTCTTGTCGGTGTAGGGCTGCAGCCACTCCGAGAAACCGAAGCGCGACTGGAACGTCAGCAGCAGCTGGGTGTCGTCCATGCCGAGCCGCTTGCGCAAGAGTTCGGTGGTCGCCACGCATTGCTCGCGATACGGATCGCCCTTGTCGACATATTCCTTCGGCATGCCGTGGAACGAGGCGACGATCAGCTCGGGCTTATAGGACAGCGTCTTGAGGTGATCCTCGATCGAGACCGCCAGCGCCTCGATGTAGAAATCGTCGTTGTAGTAAGGTGGCGTCACCCGCAGCGTCGGCTGCGCGCGCAGCTCGGTCAGCACGCGGAACGCCTCGTCGCAGACGGTCGCCGAGGTCGCCGCCGAATATTGCGGATACAGCGGCACGACCAGGATGCGGTCGCAGCCTTTGGCCATCAGGCCATCGACGCCGGCCTTGATCGATGGATTGCCATAGCGCATCGCCCAGTCGACGATGACGTGGCTGCGGTCGGCGATCGCGGCCGCAAGCTTCTCGCTCTGCGCCCGCGTGATCGTCTTCAGCGGCGATTCGTTCTTCTCGTTGTTCCAGATCGACTGGTAATCCTTGGCCTTCTTTCGCGGCCGGACGTTGAGGATGATGCCGTTGAGGATGATCTTCCACAGCAGGCCCTGGTCCTCGATCACGCGGCGGTCGGACAGGAATTCCTTCAGATAGACGCGCACGCCGGCCGCGTCGGCGGTGTCGGGCGTTCCCAGATTGACCAGCAGCACACCGACGCGCGACGTGGGCGCGACCGGCAACGGCTTGGCATCGACAGGCTTGATTTCTGCAGCCTTGGTTTCTGCAGGCCTGGCATTGTCCCGAGAGATGGCGGCGGTCATGATGCCCGTGACTGGTGAAGGGCGTGGCTTGGCGGCTTGTTTCGACATTGTCAAGATAAGGGCCATTTCACCGATGTCATCGGGCCGGAGGAGCCATGACGATTGCAGAATTGTGCATTTTCGCCAGCGTAATGCTCTACCTCTTAACGATCGTGCCGGCGAAGTGGATCAGCGTCGACGGCACCGGCCGCTTTGACAATGCCCGGCCCCGCGATCCCGCCTTTTATCAGGGCGGCCTCCGCGAGCGGGCGCTGGGCGCCCACCAGAACGGCATCGAGGCGTTCCCGTTCTTCGCCGCAGCCGTCCTGCTGGCCGAGTTCCGCGCGGCGCCCCAGAACCTGATCAACGAGCTGTCGGTGCTGTTCGTGATCGTGCGCATCGCCTACGTCCTGACTTACATCGGCGACCGGCCGTCGCTGCGCTCGATCCTGTGGACCATCGGGTTCCTGATCACGGTCGGGATCTTCTTTCTCCCCCTGCTGCGCAGCTACCTGCCGGTTTGAACGGCCTGGCCGTGAGCGGCGTCACATCTGCGCGCCCCAGAGCATGCTAACCACAACCTCCGACACTTCCCCGTCTGCACCCTTTTTGTTTCCGCTTTGATCCGGTCGGCTACGGCCAGTTGATTGGATTTGGCGGCGAAATTCCCTATAGGGCGGGGTGAATTCGACGGCTGTCGCGGCGCTCTCAGGCCGCCAGAGGGATTGTGATGACTGTGACCAGCTCGGCCTCCGCGCGCGCGCCGCGCGACCCGGGAAATTACCAGACTGCCCTGCAATCGACGGTGCGGGCGGCGGCGGACTGGCTGATCGCCAACCAGAAGCCGGACGGCCATTGGGTCGGCCGGGCCGAGTCCAACGCCTGCATGGAGGCGCAATGGTGCCTCGCGCTGTGGTTCCTGGGGCTCGAGGACCATCCACTGCGCAAGCGCCTGGGCCAGTCGCTGCTCGACAGCCAGCGCCCCGACGGCGCCTGGCAGGTCTATTTCGGCGCGCCCAATGGCGACATCAATGCGACCGTCGAGGGCTACGCCGCGCTCCGCTCGCTCGGTTTCCGTGACGACGAGCCGGCGGTGCGCCGCGCCCGGGAATGGATCGAGGCCAAGGGCGGCCTGCGCAACATCCGCGTCTTCACCCGCTATTGGCTCGCGCTGATCGGCGAATGGCCGTGGGAGAAGACGCCGAACATCCCGCCCGAGGTGATCTGGTTTCCGCTGTGGTTTCCGTTCTCGATCTACAATTTTGCGCAATGGGCGCGCGCGACGCTGATGCCGATCGCGGTGCTGTCGGCGAAGCGGCCGAGCCGGCCGCTGCCGCCGGAGAACCGGCTCGATGCGCTGTTTCCGCGCGGGCGCGACGCGTTCGACTATGAGCTGCCGGTGAAGGCCAATGCCGGCGGCTGGGACAAGTTCTTCCGCGGCGCCGACAAGGTGCTGCATGCCCTGCAGAACCTCGGCAACAGGCTCAATCTCGGCCTGTTCCGCCCGGCGGCGACCAGCCGCGTGCTGGAATGGATGATCCGTCACCAGGATTTCGACGGCGCCTGGGGCGGCATCCAGCCGCCCTGGATCTACGGCCTGATGGCGCTCTACTCGGAAGGCTATCCGCTCAATCATCCCGTGGTCGCCAAGGGTCTCGACGCGCTGAACGACCCCGGCTGGCGCGTCGATGTCGGCGACGCCACCTTCATCCAGGCCACCAACAGCCCGGTGTGGGACACGATCCTCACTTTGCTCGCCTTCGACGATTCCGGCGTGCTCGGCGACTATCCTGATGCGGTCGACAAGGCCGTCAACTGGGTGCTCGACCGCCAGGTGCGCGTGCCCGGCGACTGGTCGATGAAGCTGCCGCACGTCAAGCCGGGCGGCTGGGCGTTCGAATACGCCAACAACTACTATCCCGACACGGACGACACGGCTGTGGCGCTGATCGCGCTGGCGCCGCTGCGCCATGATCCCAAGTGGAAGACCAAGGGCATCGACGAGGCCATTGCGCTCGGCGTCGACTGGCTGATCGGCATGCAGAGCCAGGGCGGCGGCTGGGGCGCGTTCGACAAGGACAACAACCAGACGATCCTGACCAAGATTCCGTTCTGCGACTATGGCGAGGCGCTCGATCCGCCCTCGGTCGACGTCACCGCGCACATCGTCGAGGCGTTCGGCAAGCTCGGCATCTCGCGCAACCACCCGTCGATGGTGCGCGCACTCGACTATATCCGGAAGGAACAGGAGCCGAGCGGCCCATGGTTCGGCCGCTGGGGCGTCAACTACGTCTATGGCACCGGCGCAGTGCTGCCGGCGCTCGCCGCGATCGGCGAGGACATGACCCAGCCCTATATCGGCCAAGCCTGCGACTGGCTGCTTCAGCACCAGCAGGCCGATGGCGGCTGGGGCGAGAGCTGCGCCTCCTACATGGACATCAGCGCGGTCGGCCGCGGCACCACCACGGCGTCGCAGACGGCGTGGGCGCTGATGGCGCTGCTCGCCGCCAACCGTCCTCAAGATAAGGACGCGATCGAGCGCGGCTGCATGTGGCTGGTCGAGCGCCAGTCCGCCGGCACCTGGGACGAGCCCGAATTCACCGGCACCGGTTTCCCCGGCTACGGCGTCGGCCAGACCATCAAGCTGAACGACCCCGCTCTGCAGGAGCGCTTGATGCAGGGCCCCGAACTCTCCCGCGCCTTCATGCTCCGCTACGGCATGTACCGCCACTACTTCCCACTGATGGCGCTGGGACGCGCGCTGCGGCCGCAGGGGCATGGGTAGCGGCGAGCGGTGACACCGCTACGTCGTAATAATCACCTCCGCGCGGTGCCAATTAATGCGCCCTCTCCCCTTGTGGGAGAGGGCATGTAGGAAAGCGCCGCAAACTCGGTTGGGTGAGGGGTATCTCTCCACGAGCGTCGCACGCCGAGAGATACCCCTCACCCAACCGCATACGCGGATGGGCCAACGATGCCCTCTCCCACAAGGGGCGAGGGCGCTGTATCGCGCAGCGTATTTGCTGCGACAGTGAATAGGTCTTCAGAAACAAGTCGTGCGTTCCGCCGCCATGTAGCCGAGCAGCAGTCCCACGCCGAACAACAGCACCAGGCCCGCCGCGCCGAATTCAAGGCCGCGCATGATCAACGCGCCGCCGCCGTCGCGGCCGGCGCTGAGGCGGCGGGCGATGTCCTTGGCGGCGACGGCGATGACCGCGATGGTGGCGACGGTGATCGCGGTGCCCATGCCCATCACGATGGTGGCGGCGACACCGGCCCAGAACAGGCCCTGGGCCAAGGCGAACACCAGCACCAGGATCGCGCCCGAGCACGGGCGGATGCCGGCGGCGAAGATCGCCTGAAAACCGCGCTGCCAGCCGCCGGGGCCGGCGAGCTCGCTCGGTGCCGGGCCGTGGGAATGGCCGCAGCCGCAATCGTCGCCGTGGACGTGATCGTGATGCACGTGGTCATCACCGGCATGACCGTGCGCCGCCGCCTGGGCGTGAGCGTGACCGTTGTGATGATCATGACCGTGGTGATCGTGGCCGTGATGATGGTCATGACCATGGTGGTCGTGACCATGATGGTGGTCGTGACCATAATGATCATGAGGCGCGCGATGCTGATGATCATGCGCGTGGCCGTGATCATGCCCCGACGGCCCCACCACCGCCGCTGGCGCTCCGGCCATTGCCAGCGCTGGCGCCGCCGGCTGCCACGTCCGCAGGAACGCCGCGCCCTTGACCCAGACCAGCCGCGCGCCGAGCAGCGCGATCAGGCCGTAGCTGGCGATCTCCACCACCTTCTCGGCGCTGCACATGCTGGCCGCCGTGGCATTCAGCAGCACGGCGCCGATGCCGACGATGGCCACCGCCACCAACGCCTGCATCAGGCCCGACGCGAACGACAGCACGATGCCGCGCTTCGCCGTCTCCTGGTTGGCGACGAGATACGACGCGATGACCGCCTTGCCATGACCGGGACCGGCCGCATGGAAAATGCCGTAGGCGAACGAGATCGCGAGCAGCCACCACACCGCCGAGCCGTCCTCCTTGGCGGCGCGGATCGCGCCCGACATCTGCCGGTAGAACTCCGACTGCTTGGCGAGCAGCCAGCCGACGATGCCACCGACCTGCGGCTCGGCCGCGGGCGCGCCGAACGGCGGCTTGGCGAACAGCACGTGTGAGGCGGCGTCGGCAGCAACCAGCGCGGCGAGAATCGCAGCACAGGTCAGGAGCGGCCGGGCGGAGCTGGAGCGATGCGGCTTCATGGGCAGTCCACCGAGATCTTGTTGGCGAAGTTCATGCCGAAATTGGCGTTCGCCCCGCCGCTCAGGAACGTCTGCTCGTTCATCGTCTGGGCGACAGAGCCGCCGTCGTTCGGTCTGACCAGGCCGAACTTGCAGCCCTGGGGAGCGCTGACCAGCTTGACCGGATCCTTCTCCGCCATCTGGAAATCGATGAAGTAGCTCGGATCGTAGACCTCGACCTGGAGCTCCCTCGGCTTCACCGGGGCCTTCAGCGGCAAGGTGAAGTGCAAGGTCAGCTTGGTGTCCTTGTATTCGAGATAGTAGTCGACGGGATCGACCAGCTTCTGCTTGCGGCCGTCGGCCTTGACGAAGGTGAAGTAGGCATACTCCTTCAGCGACTCGGCGTTGGTCTGCGCCAGCGGCGCCAGCTCCTCGCGGGTGTAGACGCCCTTCTGCTTGGTCTCGAGACCCTGCAGCGCGTAGGTCGCGAACATGTCGTCGAAGGTCCAGGCATGGCGCACGCCGGTCACCGTGCCGTCGGCCGCGTAGAGCAGCTCGCTGGTGGCGGTGACCCAGACATGCGGATGGGCGTGAGCTGCGCCGGCGCCGAGCATCAGCGCGAGCACAGCAAGAACGGTCCTGAGCATCCTCACCGCGTCACGCCGCTTTTCAAGCCGCCTTGGGAACGTCGAGCAGGCCGCGCCGGCGCAGCAGCGCGTCGGGCTCGGGCTCGCGGCCGCGAAACGCGACATAAGCCGCTTCCGGATCGAGCGAGCCGCCCGAGGAGTAGACGTTGTCGTGGAGTCGCTTGGCGACGGCGGGATCGAAGATGTTGCCGGCTTCCTCGAAGGCCCCGAAGGCATCCGCATCCATCACCTCCGACCACATGTAGCTGTAATAGCCCGCCGCATAATGGTCTCCCGAGAAGATGTGGCCGAATTGGGTCGGCCGGTGGCGCAGCGCGATCTCCTGGGGCATGCCGATCTTCTCCAGCTCGGCCTTCTCGAACGCGCGCACGTCCTTCGACGCCGACGCCGGCTGAGTGTGGAATTCGAGATCGATCAGCGCCGAGGAGACGAACTCGACAGTGGCAAAGCCCTGGTTGAAGCGGCGTGCCGCGAGGAAGCGATCGAGCAGATCCTGCGGCAGCGGCTCGCCGGTCTGGTAGTGCCGCGCGAAGGTCTGCAGTACCTCGGGCCGCTCCTGCCAATGCTCGTAAAGCTGCGACGGCAGCTCGACGAAGTCGGTGAACACCGACGTGCCCGAAAGCGACGGATAGGTCACGTTGGACAGGATGCCGTGCAGGCCATGGCCGAACTCGTGGAACAGCGTGCGGGCATCGTCCGGCGACAGCAGCGAGGGCTGGCCGTCGGCGCCCTTGGCGAAGTTGCAGACGTTGATGATCAGCGGCGCGATGTCACCGTCGAGCTTCTGCTGGTCACGCAGGGAGGTCATCCAGGCGCCGGAGCGCTTTGAGGGCCGCGCGAAGTAGTCGCCATAGAACAGCGCCTTGTGGCTGCCATCGGCCGCCTTGATCTCCCACACCCGCACGTCCGGGTGCCAGACCGGGATGTCCTTGCGCTCGGCGAAGGTGATGCCGAACAGCCGCGTCGCGCAGTCGAAGGCGGCTGCGATCATGTTGTCGAGCGACAAATACGGCTTGATCGACGCGTCGTCGAAGTTCGCCTTCGCCTGGCGCAGCTTCTCGGCGTAATAGCGCCAGTCCCAGGCCTCGAGCTTGAAGTTGCCGCCCTCCGCCGTGATCATCTCCTGCAGCTGGTCGCGATCGGCCAGCGCCTTGGCGCGCGCCGGCTTCCACACCCGCTCCAAGAGGCCGCGCACGGCCTCCGGCGTCTTCGCCATGGAGTCCTCCAGGCGATAGGCCGCGAAGTTCGGGAAGCCCATGATCTGGGCGGCTTCCTCGCGGAGCCTGAGGATGTCGCCAATGACGGCGTTGTTGTCGTTGGAATTGCCATTGTCGCCCCGCGCGGTGAAGGCCTTGAACACCTTCTCGCGCAGGTCGCGGCGGGCGGAGCTCTGCAGGAACGGCTCGACCGAGGAGCGCGACAGGGTCACGATCGCCTTGCCGGGCTTGCCGCGCTCCTCGGCGGCTGCCTTGGCGGCAGCGACGAAGCTGTCGGACAGGCCGGCGCGGTCATCCTCGCCGAGCTCCAGGAACCAGTCCTGCTCGTCGCCGAGCACGTGATGGCTGAAGGTAGTGCCGAGCTGGGCGAGTTGCTCGTTGATCTCGGCCATGCGCGCCTTGGCCTCGTCCTTGAGGCCGGCGCCGGCGCGGTGGAAGCGGGTGTAGGTGCGCTCGAGCAGCCGCTGCTCCTCGCCCGTGATCTTGAGCGTCTTGCGGTTGTCGTGCAGCAGCGCGATGCGGCCAAACAGCACGGCGTTCATCATGATTGGGTTCCAGTGCCGCGCCATCCGCAGCGACACCTCCTTGTCGATCTCCAGGATCGCCGGGTTGGAATGCGCCGAGACGAGGTCGTAGAACACGGCCGCGACCTTCGACAGCAGCTTGCCCGAGCGCTCCAGCGCTGTGATGGTGTTGGCGAAGTCGGGCTCCGCCGGATCGTGGGTAATTGCGGTGATTTCAGCGGTGTGATCGGCGAAAGCGCGCTCGAAGGCCGGCAGGAAGTGCTCGGGCTTGATCGCGTCGAAGGGCGGTGTCTGGTGCGGGGTCTCCCAGGCTCCGAGCAGCGGATTGCTCTGGGCGTCGATCGAGGCGGTCGTATCGGACATCGGCTCTTGCTCTCCGGATCAAACAGGCGCCCCTCTTACCACGGAGAGGGTCCTTTTTGGGTCATTTCCCCTTGAAGGCCGGAGCCATTTCGGAGAGATTGCGCCCCTCAAAAGGACCCCGGACCATGAGCGCAGACAGCACCTCGAAGCCCGCCCGCCAGATCGCCTGGCAGACCGTGATCACCGTGGTCTCGGCGGCGATCCTGATCGGCGCGGAAGTGTTCGGCGCGGCCTTCGCTGGCGGCTGGGCGCTGGCGATTCTGTTCGGGCTCGGCGACCAGGGCGCGCACATCCTGCAGGCCGTGCTGTTCGCGCTCGGCGTGTTCGTGATGATTGGCTTCATCCGCGGCGCACAGCGCGTCGAGCCGTTCACCAAGCGCGCCTGAGTCGCAGGAAACACTGTCCTGCAAGCGTGAACGCGTTACGAAAGTTTAAGCTCGCTTAACGTCCGTTCAGACATCGGCGCCGCTCTGTGTGTCGCGCAAGCACAGATTAGGGAAATCTTTCCCCGCGTCGAAAAATGCCTTGCGAACGAAATTCAAAACGCATATTTCCCGTTCTGCCCAATTTCGCACGTGCCTGTGGTCGTGTGTCAGTCGGTAGGTATCCGGACAAGAGGCCGGACAGCCGCCAAGGGATGAGGAACCGAGGGGCCCTCGGATCGTTGCGATCAAGATCAGTTCGATCGACATCGTCATGCTCCAAGAGCCCAGCATCTCTCTCAAGAGATGCCGCTGAAGGTCACCCCATCTTTTGCAACCGTGACTGGCAGCCGGAGGCGAACCGGCGCACCCCGCTCTCAACGGGGGACGCGACTTAAAGCAACGACGGATCGGGCTTTTTTGGTCTCTACCGGCAGTCCAAAGCCGGCGCGGGCTACTGAAAAGGCTTGTCCTTCATTGCCAGGTGTGCGGGCGGGAAATTCCCAACCAATCCACGGCAGCACAATTCGGCTACGGGTCTGAGGTTTTGTCGCCTTTCCATCGGGCGGCGACGCCAAGGCAGCCGTGTCGGGATCATTTTGAACGGGCCACGTCGCAAACGGGCCGTTTGGAGGGTGCTATGACCGAACGTATCCGGGAATTCCTGCGCAACCGCCGCGAGGAAGGTCTGGACCACGAGCCCTGTCTCGTCGTCGACCTCGACATCGTGCGCGACAACTACATGAGCTTCGCTCGGGCGCTGCCGGACAGCCGCGTGTTCTACGCGGTCAAGGCCAACCCGGCGCCGGAAGTGCTGTCGCTGCTCGCCTCGCTCGGCTCGTCGTTCGACACGGCAACGGTCGCCGAGATCGAGATGGCGCTGGCCGCCGGTGCGACGCCGGACCGCATCTCCTATGGCAACACCATCAAGAAGGAGCGGGACATCGCGCGCGCCTATGCGCTCGGCATCCGCCTGTTCGCGGTCGACTGCGCCGCCGAGGTCGAGAAGATCTCGCGCGCAGCGCCGGGCGCGAAGGTGTTCTGCCGCATCCTGTACGATTGCGCCGGCGCCGAGTGGCCGCTGTCGCGCAAGTTCGGCTGCGATCCGGAGATGGCGGTGGAAGTGCTGGACCTGGCGAAGCGCCTGGGGCTGGAGCCGTGCGGCATCTCGTTCCATGTCGGTTCGCAGCAGCGCAAGGTGAAGGCGTGGGACCGCGCGCTGGCAATGGCCTCGACGGTGTTCCGCGACTGCGCCGAGCGCGGCATCAACCTGACCATGGTGAACATGGGCGGGGGCTTCCCGACCAAGTACCTGAAGGACGTGCCGCCGGTCGTGCAGTACGGCCGCTCGATCTTCCGTGCGCTGCGCAAGCATTTCGGCAACCAGATCCCGGAGACGATCATCGAGCCGGGCCGCGGCATGGTCGGCAATGCCGGGATCATCGAGTCGGAAGTGGTGCTGATCTCGAAGAAGAGCGACGAGGACGAGCTGCGCTGGGTCTATCTCGACATCGGCAAGTTCGGCGGCCTCGCCGAGACGATGGACGAGTCGATCCGCTACGCCATCCGCACCCCGCATGACGGTGCGGACATGACCCCGTGCGTGCTCGCCGGCCCGACCTGCGATTCGGCCGACGTGATGTACGAGAAGCTGCCGTATCCGCTGCCGGTGACGCTCTCGATCGGCGACAAGGTGCTGATCGAGGGGACCGGGGCGTATACCTCGACCTACTCGTCGGTGGCCTTCAACGGCATTCCGCCGCTGAAGACCTATCACATCTGATCCGGCCTGCTGCCTCACCGCGGTGAGGCGATCAGAAGCCCCGGGTGGTTAGCCCACCCCGACCCTTCCCCGCTTGCGGGGGAGGGAGCGATCCACCGTCATCTTCAATCTGACATCACGTGTTTGCGCGCGGGCGAAGGCCCGTGGCGCAGGCCGGGGACTGACGTGCCATGACCGCTTTTCGCATCCCAATGACTGCGCCAAATCGGACTGCCGCTCCGTTCGCGATCCGTGCGGAACGAGCCTCCGACGTCCCGGCGCGCGAGACGCTGCTCGATGCCTGCTTTGGCGACAATCGCCATGAGCGCACCTGTCAGCGCCTGCGCGACGGACGCGCGCCCGCCGCAGGCCTTGCCCTGTCGGCGGTTCGCGGCGGCCAGCTCGTGGGAACGCTGCGGCTGTGGCACGTCAGCGCCGGCGGACGCGACGCACTGATGCTCGGGCCGCTGGCGGTCGCGGCCGAGGCGCGCAGCCTTGGCGTCGGCGCTGCGCTGATGAATGCCGCGCTGATGATCGCGGCGTCGCGCGGCCATGGTGCCGTGGTGCTGCTCGGCGACGCGCCCTATTACGCCCGGTTCGGCTTCGACTGCGCCAAGACGGCCGCGCTCGAGCTGCCCGGCACATTCGAGCGCGCGCGCCTGCTCGGCCTGGAGCTGGTCGACGGTGCGCTGGATGGCGCGGCCGGCATGATCGTCGCTACCGGCGCGCCGGAGCGGAAGGCCCGCCGCGCGCGCCGCGAGCGGCCATTGCCATGCGCGGCGTGAGCGCCAAGCCGGCCGCGCCGCCGCGGCGGCGGACGTGGCTGCCGACGCTGGTGCTGATCCTGCTCGGCATCATGATCGTCCGCGACATCATGATCCGGCGCTGGAGCAGCCCGCCCGCGGGACCCGATGTGACGCGGCTGCGTTAGGCATGCCGGAACTGCGCCCCGCGGCCGCCCCGCCAGGGGTTGCGCAGGTGCAGCAAAAGCTCTTTAACCCCCGAAAATCCCCCGACGAGGTGCCCCATGCCCCGCCGTTTGATCTCTACCGGATCACCGTTCGAGAAGACCGCCGGCTACAGCCGCGCGGTCATCGACGGCGATTTCGCCTTCGTCGCCGGCACCACCGGCTACGACTACAGCACGATGACGATGCCGGCCGATGTCACGAGCCAGTCACGCAACTGCTTCAAGACCATCGCGGCCGCCCTGCAGGAGGGCGGCTTCGAGATGGCCGATATCGTCCGCGCGACCTACTACCTGACCGACGTCAACGACGCCGACGCGCATTTCGCCGTCTGCGGCGAGGTGCTCGGCGACATCCGCCCGGCGGCCACGATGGTGGTCGTCGCGGCGCTGCTCAAGCCCGAGATGAAGGTCGAGATCGAAGTCACCGCCAAGCGCCGCAACGCGTAGCGCCTCAGCCATCCATTCAAAGAACGCGAAAGCACCTGTTCGGAGACCATCCCCTCATGAGCTCGCAGATCCACGCGAAGATCACCGGCCCCATCGTGATGATCGGCTTCGGCTCGATCGGCAAGGGCACCCTGCCCCTGATCGAACGCCATTTCGACTACGACAAGAGCCGCTTCGTCATCATCGATCCGCATGACGACGGCGCGCTGGCGAAAAAGCACGGCGTGCGCTTCATCCAGCAGGGCGTGACCCGCGACAATTACCGCGAGCTGCTGGTGCCGCTGCTCACCGCCGGAGGCGGCCAGGGTTTTTGCGTCAACCTCTCGGTCGACACCTCCTCGGTCGACCTGATGACGATGTGCCGGGAGATCGGCGCGCTCTACATCGACACCGTGGTCGAGCCGTGGGCCGGCTTCTATTTCGACAAGCAGATGGGCGTCGAGCAGCGCTCCAACTACGCGCTGCGCGAGACGCTGCTGGCCGCGCGCCGCAAGAGCCCGGGCGGCACGACCGCGGTCTCGACCTGCGGCGCCAATCCCGGCATGGTCTCGTGGTTCGTCAAGCAGGCGCTGCTCGACATCGCCAAGGACACCAAGACCGAGATCGTCGAACCGAAGAGCCGCGAGGGCTGGGCGCAGCTGATGCAGAAGCTCGGCGTCAAGGGCGTGCACATCGCCGAGCGCGACACCCAGCGCTCCAGGAACCCGAAGCCGATGGACGTGTTCGTCAACACCTGGTCGGTCGAGGGTTTCGTGTCCGAGGGCATGCAGCCGGCCGAACTCGGCTGGGGCACGCATGAGACCTGGATGCCGGAGAATGGCCGCCGCCACGGCGAAGGCTGCGGCGCCGCGATCTATCTGCTGCAGCCGGGCGCCAACACCCGCGTGCGCTCGTGGTGCCCGACGCCGGGCGCGCAATACGGCTTCCTGGTGACCCACAACGAGTCGATCTCGATTGCCGACTACTACACCGTGCGCGACGGCGACAAGGTGGTGTACCGCCCGACCTGCCACTACGCCTATCATCCGGCCAACGACGCGGTGCTGTCGCTGCACGAGATCTTCGGCGCCACCGGCAAGATGCAGGAGAAGTGGCACATCCTCGACGAGAACGAGATCGTCGACGGCATCGACGAGCTCGGCGTGCTGCTCTACGGCCACGGCAAGAACGCCTATTGGTACGGCTCGCAGCTCTCGATCGAGGAAACCCGCCGCGTCGCGCCGTATCAGAACGCGACCGGCATGCAGGTGTCGTCCGCCGTGCTCGCCGGCATGGTCTGGGCGCTGGAGAATCCCACCGCCGGCATCGTCGAAGCCGACGAGATGGACTTCCGCCGCTGCCTGGAGATCCAGACGCCGTATCTCGGCCCGGTGAAGGGCTACTACACGGACTGGACCCCGCTGAACGATCGCCCGGGTCTGTTCCCGGAGGATATCGATACCAGCGATCCCTGGCAGTTCCGCAACATCCTGGTGCGGTGATTTAGGACGCGCTCTCTCCTCCGTCATGGCCGGGCTCGACCCGGCCATCCAAGCGCCGCGCGACGGAAAGACGTGGATGCCCGGGCCTTCGCCGCGCCGAAGCGGCTTCGGCCGCGCAGGCGGGACAAGCCCGGGCATGACGGCGTGGAAGTAGCGTGCGCCCCTCGCAGTGTTCGCTCGCTGCAGCGACCTACTTCTTCTCCATCGGCGGCGCGACCTTCTCCGCGGGGGCCGGCGGCAGGGCCGGCTTTGCGCCTTCCTGAACGGCGGCGGGATCAGGCCGCGCGGGCTCCGGAGCAGGCGTGGTCGGGCGGGTGCCGCCGGGCTTGGATTCGGCAGGCGTCGCGGACGGCTCGGGGGATGCCGATGGTGCTGCCTGCGCCATCTGGTCGAGGTGGCCGGCCTTGATCTCCGTCAGCGAGATGATCGCCATTAGCGCGCCGAGGCCGAGCAGGCCGGCGGCGAGCCAGAGGTCGCGGCGCAGGGTGCGTTTGCTGTTGATCGGGGCCATCGGCTGTCCTCCGCATCATTTGATGCAGCGAAACAACAACCGTATCACAGCGAGGTTCCCCCTTCGGGTCTGCGCCGCTATGCCCCACGAGCGATCGGAACCCGCCTCAGAGCGGCAATAGCCCCGCTTCGCCGCTTTCATCCGAGAACGCCAGCCACGTTCCCGCGGCATTCCAGCCAATTGCCACCACCGGCGGGGTCCCGTTCCGCCGCACCAAAATCTCGGCGCCGTCCTGCATGCGCACCATCAGCACGGTGCCGTCCTCGTAGCCGCAGGCCAGGATGTCCTGCTTGGGATGACAGGCCACCGCGGTGACCTTGGCCTTCATCGGCGCCAGCATCGCCGGCTCCTTGCCCATCGGGCCGTCCTTGCCGACGAACGGCCAGAGGATGACCATGTCGGCGCCCGACGTGGCGAGGAAGCGCCCGCCGCTGCCCCAGGACATCGACTTCACCCGCGACGGGTAGCCGGTCATCCGCATATGCCGGCTATCGGCGAGGCGCCAGCCATGCAGCGCCGCCTCGTGCATCGAGGTCACCAGGAATTTGTTGTCCGGGCTGAAGGTGACGCCGAGATGCGAGCCGGCCCAGCCGAGAAACTCGGGCTCGCCCGCCATGTTCGGAAACCACAAGGTGGCGCCGTTGTAGTGCGCGATCGCGAGCCGCAGGCCCTTTGGCGCGAACGCCAGCCCGCCCGCGGTCGAGGGCACCTCGAGCGACTTCTCCTCGCCCTTGGGCGCACGCACGAACGCGGTCTTGCCGACCGACCAGGCGATCGCGCCATCGGGGTGCACCGCGACGTTGTCGATCCAGCGCCGCTTCGGATCGGTCGCGAGCACGCTCACCGTGCCCGCCTTGTCGAGCGACGAGACCTTGCCGTCATCGCCGCCGAACAGGATGCGCGATCCATCGGACACCGCCGACAGGATGCCGCCGCCTGTCACGTCGACCTTGCTGACCGCGCCCTCGGTGTCGACCACCGCGACGCTCTCCTCGGTACCGACGAAGGCAGCGCGGTCGCCGAGATAGTGCACGGCCGTGACCGCCATGCCGAGCGAGACCGGCTTCACCTTGTCGGTGACGGAGACGATGGATGCGGCCTCGCCGCCCGTATCGAAGTTGCTCATCAGGATACGATGCAGCGCTCGAAGCCTTCACGGATGGCGTCTTCCGGCAGCTCGCGGCCGATGAAGACGACGCGGCTCTGCCGCGCCTCGTCGGGCTTCCATTTCCGCTGGTGATCACCTTCCAGCATCATGTGCACGCCCTGGAAGACGTAGCGGTCGTCATCGTCCTGGAACGACAGGATGCCCTTGGAGCGCAGGATCCTGCCGCCCTCGGTCTGCACCAGGTTCTGCAGCCACGGCATGAACTTTGACGGATCGAGCGGCTTGTCGGAGCGCAGCGACAGCGACTGCATCTCCTCGTCGTGATAGTGCTTCAGGCCGTGATCGTGGTGGTGGTGATGATCATGGCCGTGGTCGTGATCATGATGGTGATGATCGTGATCGTCGCCGGCGTTCAGGAATTCCGGCTCGATCTCCAGGATGCGGTCGAGATCGAACGCGCCGCGCTCGAGCACGTCCGAGATCGCGATCTGGCAGCGCTCGGTGCGATGCAGCCGCGCGTAAGGATTGATGGCGCGGATACGCGCCTCGACCTCGGCGAGTTCCGGCTTGGTGACGAGATCGGTCTTGTTGAGCACGATGACGTCAGCAAAGGCGATCTGGTTCTTGGCCTCGGGCGCATCCTTGAGCCGGTCCGACAGCCACTTGGCGTCGGCGACCGTCACCACGGCGTCGAGCCGCGCATTCTTCTGCACGTCCTCGTCGACGAAGAACGTCTGTGCGACAGGCGCCGGATCGGCGAGCCCGGTGGTCTCGACGATGATGGCGTCGAACTTGCCCTTGCGCCGCATCAGGCCGGAGATGATGCGCACGAGATCGCCGCGCACGGTGCAGCAGATGCAGCCATTGTTCATCTCGAACACTTCCTCGTCGGCGCCGACGATGAGGTCGTTGTCGATGCCGATCTCGCCGAACTCGTTGACGATGACGGCGTACTTCTTGCCGTGGTCTTCGGAGAGGATGCGGTTGAGAAGCGTGGTCTTGCCGGCGCCGAGGTAGCCGGTCAGCACCGTCACAGGGGTCTTGCTCGCGTCGGACATGCTCACTCCGAAAACTGAAATCGCGTCGAAAATGGCTCAAAGCGCACGGCCCGCGAGGGCTCGAAAACCCTAACGGACCAGCGCGCTCGTCAGGGCCCTTATATTGTGCCTGACCATGGCAATGTAAGTGGGAACGGGGCCCTTTTCACCGCTCAGGGCATCCGAATACAGCGTGCCGCCGATCTTCGCCCCGGTCTCGGCCGCGATCCGGCCGACCAGCCGGTCGTCGTTGAAATTCTCCAGGAAGACGGCCGGAATCCCGGCTTTTTTCACCTGACGGATGATCTCGGCGACATCGCGCGCCGACGGCTCGGTCTCGGTGGAGACGCCGAGCGGGGCGATGAAGGCGATGCCATAGGCGTCGGCGAAATAGCCGAAGGCGTCATGGGTCGAGATCACCTTGCGCCGCTCGGCCGGGATCTTGTCAGCCTCAACGCGCACCTCACGATCCAGCGCCGCGAGCTCCGCCAGATAGCGCTCGGCATTGGCCTTGAACGTCTCGGCATCGGCGGGATCGGCCGCGACCAGCGCGTCGCGGATGTTCTTGACGTAGACCATCGCGTTGCCGACCGACTGCCAGGCATGCGGATCGGCATCCGAGCCGCGTTTGCGCGGGGCGATGCCCTGGGTCGCCGTGATGATCCTGGCCTTGCTGCCAGAGGCCTGCTGCAGCCGCGGCAGCCAGCCTTCGAGGCCGAGGCCGTTG
The DNA here is from genome assembly GCF_051167655.1 of Bradyrhizobium sp. HKCCYLS2038. Taxonomy (NCBI): domain Bacteria; kingdom Pseudomonadati; phylum Pseudomonadota; class Alphaproteobacteria; order Hyphomicrobiales; family Nitrobacteraceae; genus Bradyrhizobium; species Bradyrhizobium sp. HKCCYLS2038. The sequence continues at coordinate 408,865 of NZ_JBNPTM010000006.1, forward strand.
ACGATCAGAAGCTGCGCGGCGCCGACGTCCTTCGCATCGTGCGGCGTCGGCGTGTAGACGTGCACGTCGCTGTCCGGCCCGACCAGCGAGGTGACCTCGACCTTGTCGCCGCCAACCTGGCGGGCGAAGTCGGCGAGGATCGAGAAACTCGTGACGACGTTCAGCCGCGTCTCGGCCGATGCGGGCACGACGGTGCAGAGGCTGAACAACAGGCTCAGGACAGGCAGCAGGCGCTTCATGCAGATCGACTTCACGCTTCGAGATGACGTCCCGGAAACAGCTGCGGAACGACGCCGCCGACGCGTCCGAACAGCACCGAGCCGAGATAGAGCAGCGACGCGACCAGGATGATCGCGGGGCCGGAGGGAATGCGGGTCTGGAACGACAGCACCAGGCCGATGTAGCCGGACACGATCGCCGAGCCGACCGCGATGCAGATCATCGGCGTGATGTCGCGCGACCAGAACCGCGCGATGCCGGCGGGCATGATCATCAGCCCGACCGCGAGCAAGGTGCCGAGCGCCTGGAAGCCGTTGACGAGATTGACCACGATCAGCCCGAGGAAGATCAGATGCGCCGGCGCACCGGCCCGGCTGACGGTGCGCAGGAACAGGGGATCGACGCTCTCGACCACGAGGGGACGATAGATCACCGCGAGCACGACCAGCGTCAGCGTCGCGTTGGCCGCGACCATCAGCAAGGTCGGGTCGTCCATCGCCAGGATGTTGCCGAACAGCACGTGCAGCAGATCGATGTTGGTGCCCTTGACCGACACGATGGTGACGCCGATCGCGAGCGACGCCAGATAGAAGGTCGCGAGCGACGCGTCCTCCTTCAGCCCGGTCGACCGTGACACCAGTCCGGACAGGAGCGCCACCGCAAAGCCGGCGATCAGCCCGCCGGTGGTCATCGCGAACAGATTGAGGCCCGACAGCAGGAAGCCGATCGCCGCACCAGGCAGGATCGCATGCGCCATGGCATCGCCGACCAGGCTCATGCGCCGAAGCATCAGGAACACGCCGATTGGACCGGAGCCGAGCGACAGCGCGATGACCGCGGCGAGCGCGCGGCGCATGAACTCGAACTCCGAGAACGGAGCGAACAGCACCTCGCGCAGCATCAGGCCGCCTTCGAGGCTTGCGCGGGCACGCAGGGCGCGGCCGCATCGTCGAAGGCCTCGCACATCCGCCGCGCCTGCAGGAGATTGTCCGACGTCAGCACGTCCGCGGTCGGCCCCCAAGCCACCGCCTCTCGCGCCAGCAGCAGGGTCTGCGGAAAGTGCGCGCGCACCATGTCCATGTCGTGCAGCGCCGCCAGCACGGTGCGCTGCTCGCCGTGCCAGTGCTCGATCAGTTGCAGCAGGTCGGACGACGTCTTCGTATCCATCGCGTTGAAAGGCTCATCGAGCACGATCACGCGCGCATCCTGCAGCAGCACGCGGGCGAACAGCAGGCGCTGCATCTGGCCGCCGGACAGCGTGCCGATGCCGCGGGTCTCGAAGCCGGTGAGGCCGACGGCGGCGATGGCGTGGGCGATCTTGTCGCGCGCCGCAGCGCCGATGCCGCCGAAGATGCCGACGCTGCGCCACAGCCCGGTGCTGACGAAATCGAACACCGAGATCGGGAAGGTGCGGTCGATGTCGGCGATCTGCGGCAGATAGGCGATCTCGCGCGGCTTCAGGCCGGCGGCGGTGATGCTGCCGGCGAGCGGCTTCAGCAGCCCGACGATGCCGCGAAACAGGGTCGACTTGCCGGCGCCGTTGGGGCCGACAACCGCCAGCAGCGCGCCCGGCGCGACCTCGCCGGAGAGGTGATGCACGGCCGGATGGCGGTCATAGCCCAGGGTCACGTCGCGGAATTGCAGCTGCGCCATCGCCGTGATCACCGCATTGCCATGATGACGATCACCCAGAGCACCGCACTCGCGGCCAGCGCCGCCCCCAGCCGGGCGGCCACCGGCATCCGCAGGATCGACCACGGCGCCGGCTGCGCCGGATGCGGCGCGGCAGGGTCGTGGCTGTGGGCACGGCCGTGGTTATGGGCATGGCTGTGCCCATGCGCGCCGTGCGCATGGCTATGGCCGTGGCTCTGGAGGGCGGACTGCGTCATTTCGTCATGATGTTACATTATAACATCACGCCTGTCCACCGCCGCAGGTTAACGACTTGCCGAATGGAAGGGCCAGCCACTCCCTATCCCCGAGCGGCCCCTGGATCGCTTCGCTACGCTCGCGATGACGGAGCAAGGTTCGGGCGGATTGCCCTATGACCGGTTAGGCGGCACCGGGTGCGACCACAAACTCCGTCATCGCGAGCGCAGCGAAGCGATCCAGGGGCCAAGTGAAAGGTCGAACCTCGCCTTAAGGAGCGACCGGCCCCGCCTCAGCTCAAAACCCGCACCAGCGCCAGGCCCGCGAACAGGCCGGCGATCGAGATGCCCACTGAGCCCACCACATACAGCGCCGCCAGCCCCAGCGCGCCGCGCTCGTAGAGCAGCGCGGTGTCGAGCGAGAACGCGGAGAACGTCGTGTAGCCGCCGAGGATGCCGGTCATCAAAAACAGCCGCCAGTGCTGGGTGGCGCCGCCCTTGAAGGCGAGGTAGCCGGCGATCAGGCCCATCACGGTCGAGCCGGTGATGTTGATGATGAAGGTGCCCCACGGGAAATCGGTGCCGAGCGCACGGGCGCTGGCCATGTTGATTGCGTGGCGAAGCGAGGCGCCGCAGCCGCCGCCGACGAAGACGAGACAATAGCCGAACAGCTGATTCACGGACCCTGACCTTGCATCGACGGGAGAACGAACGCCCTGCCCCTTGACCATCACGAGCAAAATTCTTGCCGAAATGCCGCGTCCCTTGCAAGGACCGCCCGCTCATTGTCCCGCCACGAAAAAGGGCGGCGAGCCCATGCTCACCGCCCTGCTCCGTCGATCGAGCGAGATCAGACAGCCTTGCTGTAGAGCTCTTCGACATATTCCCAGTTGATCAGGTTCTCGACGAACGCCTTGAGATAGTCGGGACGGCGGTTGCGGTAGTCGATGTAGTAGGAGTGTTCCCAGACGTCGCAGCCGAGGATCGGCGTCGCGCCGTGCACCAGCGGGTTCTCGCCGTTCGGGGTCTTGGAGATCTCGAGCTTGCCGTTCTTGACCGAGAGCCAGCACCAGCCCGAGCCGAACTGGCCGACGCCGGCGGCGGCGAAGTCGGTCTTGAACTTCTCGAAGCCGCCGAGATCCTCGTTGATCTTCTTCTCCAGCGCGCCCGGCAGCTTGGAGCCGCCGCCATTCGGCTTCATCCACGACCAGAAATGGATGTGGTTGAAGTGCTGGCCGGCATTGTTGAAGACGGCGGGGTTCTTGCCGAACGAGCCCTTGACGATCTCCTCGAGGGACTTGCCTTCGAATTCAGTCCCCTTGATCGCATTGTTGCCGTTGGTCACATAGGCCTGGTGATGCTTGTCGTGGTGGTACTCGAGCGTCTCCTTGGACATGTAGGGGCCGAGGGCTTCATAGGCGTAAGGCAGGGGGGGCAGCGTAAAGGTCATGGGGTCGGTTCCGCAACTTGTGGGAAGACGGGATTTAACGGGACCTCCTTATAGAAGGTTCCGAACTCCTAAACACTGTGATTCTGGAAAAAGCGAGCCGTTTTGATGAGCATCGAGATCGAGGTCCTGAATGGCAACGCCTCCTGGCCGCAGGCCAAGCCGCTGTATGATGCGATCTGGCCGCCGGAGGTCGTCGCCACACTACCCTGGGCCGGTATCACATTTGCGCATGCCGACCTGCGGGTGCTGGTGCTGGACGAGGCCGGCGATGTGCTGTGCCATGTCGGGATCTATCGCCGGCTGGTGAAATGGAACGGGCAGAACGTCAACGTCGCCGGCATCGGCGGCGTCTTGACGCGCGCCGATATGCGCAATCGCGGCCTCGCCACCGTGGGCCTCAACGCCGCGATCCAGACGCTGCGACACGAGGACACCATCAACTACGCCCTTCTGTTCTGCGCGCCCGACCGCATCCCGTTTTACACGGCGCGCGGCTTCATTCCATTCGACGGCGAGGTCTACGCCGAACAGCCGGACCAGGGCCGCATCCGCTTCGACACGCTGTCCGCCCTGGTCCACGACGTCAAACGCACCGCCCCCACCCGCGGCACCATCGACCTCTGCGGATTGCCTTGGTGAGGCTGTCTCTACGTGGTCGTCCCGGACAAGCGCGCGGCACGCGCGCGCCGATCCGGGACCCATACCCACAGGGAGAAGTTTGAGGCACGCGTGTCAGTGGGCCTTTTGCCTGACACATCCGCCGCTGAGTATGGGTCCCGGCTCAAGGCCGGGACGACAGCGAAGCGCAGGGACCTACTTCCGAAAAAAATAATTCTCTTGCATATTTTCCGAAATCATGATTTCCTCCCCGCATCCCGCCTCACTGCAAGGGGCGTTGCGCGCGATCGTCACGACACGCGAGGCGGGGATGCGATGGCCGCGGGAGATCGCAGCATCCTCTTCAAACGAGGGTGCGGACGAACGATCGCTTGCGGACGTGAAGTCGCAGCGTCCTGATACCCCGACGCTGGTATCAACTCGGCGCTATGCTAGCGCATTGCGCTGGGGATGGTGGCCAACAAGCCCGGCGCACCAGGGAGACTGCGTATAAGCGTGAGACTGTCGCGCAGGGAATGCCGGATGACCGGCTTTGCCTGTGGTACCTGCCGCCTGCATTCTTTTCGCAGGCGGGCCATGGGTGGGGCCTTCACCCGGCATTCCCTGCGCCCTTGCACTTCTCGCGAGGGACGAACTGATCGCAGACCTCGGGCCGTGTAGGCCGCGAGATCATATCGCCACGTCCATGCTGTTTGAGATGTGAAGAAGCCTCCCTCCACGTGCCGTCCCGGACAAGCTGAGATGTGCGTAGCGCGTCGCAGCGCCGATCCGGGACCCATACACCGCAGCAGACGTGACGGGCAAAATGCCAATGACCAGCCTGCCTCAAACCACTCCCTGTGGATATGGATCCCGGCGTTCGCCGGGATGACAACGGAGTGTGTTGATGCAGTTGCCCGATCCTCCGGTGTTGCCACGCCGGAGACACGATCCGGGCGCCATGAGACAGGCCGGCAAGGATTTGAGACGATCGCCCGCTGATGCACCCGATCGTGATGATGACACTCTGGACAACTTCACCTCTCCTGATTGCAACGTCACCGTTTGCTGTTATGGAAGCGCGGTTTCAACGGGGGTGAAGATGATTTGGATTTTGCGTCTGGCTGGTCTCGCATTTGCGGCCCTCTTGATCGCGCAGCCGGCCATGGCGGCGGACGATCCGTCGGGCACCTGGCTCACCCAGGCCGGCGACGCCAAGATCAAGGTCGCCAAGTGCGGCGCCAATCTCTGCGGCACCGTCGTGTGGCTGAAGGAACCGATGGACACCGACACCGGCAAGCCGGCGGCCGACAGCAAGAATCCCAATCGCGCGCTGGCCAACCGCCCGATCATCGGACTGCAGCTGTTCGAGGGCGTTCACCCCGACGGCCCGAACAAATGGTCCGGCAAGATCTACAATGCCGATGACGGCCAGAGCTACAGCAGCCACATCTCCGTCGCCGGCCCGGATACGCTGAAGGTCGAAGGTTGCGTCGGCGCGCTGTGCGGCGGCGAGACCTGGACGCGCTCGCGCTGATCAATCGTCAGGCGACCGCGGCCTTCAACGCGGTCGCAGCCGACGCGTAGCCGCCCTGCGCGCCGTCGATGAAGTGAACGTGGTCGGGGCGGATAGCCGATGGCGTGAAGCACGTCATCATCGCCGCGCTTTGGCGATGCAGCCCATAGCGGACGATGCCGTTCGACGCCGCCGCGCTGAGGCGCCGCTCCAGTTCCTGGGCGAGCTGCTCGGTGCAGTCGAGGATCATGCGCAGGGCATCGTCGTATTTGCGGAAGTCGGAATTCTCGACGACCTGCTGCTTGTAGAGGTCGGGCACGAACCCGCCGATGCTGATACCAAAGCGCATGACGGTGTAGACGAACAGCGTGCGCCCGAGCACGCGGACCCAGCGCGAGAATGTCGGTCCGCGCCCCGCGCGCACCTCGTAGCCCAGACCCTGCGGCGGCCAGGTCAGCGCCGGTCCGCCCGCAGGCACCGGACGACCGGCCTCGGGACTGCGCTCGGTCAGCGCGATGATGTCCTCGATCGTCCTGCGGAACGCATGCGCGTCGCCGCCAGCCGCCGGCAGCACCAGCACCGAGAGGATGAGACCGCGCGCCGACGGCATCTCCTCGAACCGGCACGACAGGCCGGACAGGTCCGGCTGCGCGCCGGGCACAGCCTTCGGGATCGCAAATTCGCCGCGCTTCATCGCCGCCTCGGCCCAGCCCAATCCGCCGCCGGCGAACATCGCGTAGGACAGGTTGGCCGACGGGCCATAGCGCGCCACGCGGACATCGAGCCCTTGTGCGCGGATGGCGCTGACCGGCACGAGGGCAATGCGCATCGACAGGCCGAGATCGTCCTCCACCCAGCTGGCCGTGGCCGCCAGCGCGTCACGCGCAGCATCGGCATCGCCGGGTCCGACCGCGAAGCTCGCGCCATCGCCGCCGAACACGAACGGAAATTCGCGCCCCTCGAGCGCATTCGTCACCGCGGCAATGATGGCCGCCCCGGCCATGTTGACCGCCTTGTAGCGCCGGTCGGCAATCGCCTTCGTCGAGTCGACGATATCGGCGACCCCGACCATCCAGTCGCCGGGCAGCGGCGCGTACAGCGCCGGATCCATCAGCCGCGCGAAGCTGCGAAACACCGGGATCGAGGCGTAGTAATCGGCAGCGCTGGTGTTCGCCATTGCGAGGTATCCATCCAGATTACGCTCTCAAAGAGGAGCTACGGAGATGGCTGTCAAGCAGGTTCAGACGGCCAGCCCGTCCCGCGATCCGCATGGCGATACCAGCTGGCGTCATACGGCCCGGCGCCGTCGACGACCGGCCTGTTGCGTTCAGCCATGGTTCACGGGGGACATGGAACATTGCTCCCATGGTCGAGGAGCAGTGCAGGGGGATGTCGAACCATGGCGCCATCGGGGCCTTCAGATGCAGCCCTCGTTGCGGCTCTGGGCGAGCCCCCTACTCCAGCGCGCTGACGTTCCAGGTCGCATGACGTACGCCAGACAGCTTCGCCAGCTCCGCAACGACGCGGTCGAGCTCGGCAGTCTCCACCGCAAGCGGCACCAGCGTCGCAGCGATTTCGACGATGTCCTCGGAGCGATAGACGACATCGGTCTCCCGCACCGGATATTTGGCGACCTCGAGCCGCTCGTCGAGCGCCTCGCGCAGCTCGGCCGCATGCAGCGCGTCGGTGGTCAGCACGATCTTGTAGTTCGCCTCCGAGGTGCGCGCGTTGAGCGGAATGCGGTCGATGGCGTTGACCAGCGGCCGCAGCAGCGTGTTGCCGGCGAGCACGAACAACGTGAGCGCGACCGACTGCGCGATCAGGTCTGCGCCGGCGCAGGCGCCGACCGCGGCCGACGCCCACAGCGTGGCCGCCGTGTTGAGCCCGCGCACGTTCATGCCTTCCTTCATGATCGTGCCGGCGCCGAGAAAGCCGATGCCCGACACGACATAGGCGATGATCCGCACCGCGCCATCAGCGCCGGTGAGGCGGTTGCCGATGTCGACGAAGGCGGCCGCGCCGACCGCGACGAGCACGTTGGTCCGCAGCCCGGCGCTGCGCTGGCGGTATTGCCGCTCGGCGCCGATCAGCGTGCCCAGCACGAAGGCGGCGAACAGGCTGACCAGCGTGTCGGCGAAATCATAGACCTGAAAGGTGTGCAGGAAACGCATGGGCAACCGGATGTCTTTGTGTCACGCTGGAGAGGCCATCGGGCGACAGCCGTGCAGACGCACGGCCGGGCCGCCGCGACGGCGCCGCTTTCTTAGTCCGTCCTTGATCGAAATCAAATCCCACTCCCTCCAGCGTATCCTAGGCTGACATGATCAACAGGCAGATGACGCAAGTGCCCGACACGCGAAGGGATCACAGTCCCGCCGTCCGGCTGGGACATGATGCGGTGAGTGCCGTGAAGCTGTCGCAACAGCTCACCGCAGACGTCGATGCGTGGGCCGAAATGCATCAGATCACGCGCTCGGATGCTATCAGCCAGTTGCTGATGATCGGCCTGCATGCCTCCAGGCCCACGGGGATGCCGCAGCCAACGCAGCGGGATCCGCTGGCGATCGAACAGACGGCGATCCACCAGATTGATCAGATGCTCGATCCGGGCCTGCCGGCGGACGAGCGCGAGCGGCGCATTCGTCGCCTGATCGACGGCCCCGCCGAATTTGCCCGTGAGCGGATCGACCTGCCCAAGCATACCGGCTGAGCTACGCGGCCGAGCGCGCCGCGACGGCCTCGTAGATGTCGTCCTCCTGGGCGGTGTGCATGCGGACCAGCGTCTCGATCGCCTCGATCACCCGCTGGGCGTCGCGGATCAGATAGCGGTCGACATGCTCCGACGGCAGATCCTCGACCAGGCGCCCGAGCAGCCGCGCCAGATGCAGGATCTCGCGATGCGCCCGGCTCATCGCCGACAGGCCGTGCGCATCCTGCAGCAGGCGCGCCAGCCGCGGATAGACCGAGCCTTCGTCATCGCGCTCATGCGCGACGACCTGGTCCTGGACCACGGCGTTGGCCTGCGCGATCAGATCCACCGCCTGCTCGGGCGCAGCCTCGTCGAGCGCATCGACGATCGCGCGCAGCCGGTCCAGCCCGCGCAGCAGCGCCTGGTGATCGTGCCGGAGGCCGCGACCGTCCTCGGCGGTGATGCGTCCGGCGCTGCCCCTTCTGGCCGGCAGCAGCGCCCTGAGCGCGTTGAGGATGACGGCGACGTCGATCGCCTCCTGCACCAGCGCCGCGGGCACCGGCTGCAGCAGGCCGAAGGCCGCCGCCGCCATCGCGACGAAAGACAGCGCCATGCCGGCGATGATGCTTTCCAACGCGATGCGCCGGGCGCGCTGGGCGATGGTGATGGCTTCGCCGACGCGGTCGAGCCGGTCCGCCAGGATGACCACGTCGGCCGCCTCGGACGACGCGCTGGCGCCGCGGGCGCCGAGCGCGATGCCAACATCGGCCGACGCGAGCGCCGGGGCATCATTGATGCCGTCGCCGACCATGATGGTCGGATGCAGCCGCTGCTCGCTCTTGACGGCGTCGACCTTGTCGGCAGGAACGCGGTCGGCCAGCACGGCATCGAGGTCGAGCGCCGCGCCGATCGCCTGCGCCGCCGCGGCACGATCACCGGTCACCATCACCATCCGCGCGATACCGGCCTCGCGCAGCCAGCGGATCGCTCGCGGTGTGTCGGCGCGCAATTCGTCGGCAAGCAGCAGAGCCCCGATGAGACGGTCATCCCGCGCAATGAAGACGATCAGCGCCGAGCGCCAGGAGGCGCGGCGGATCGCCCGCGCCGCCCATGGCGGCGGCGTACGATTGCCGAGCACGAGATCACGCGAGCCGGCGATGACACGGCGGCCATCGATCATGCCTTCGAGGCCCGAGCCCATCGTCTCGCGCACCGCCTCCGGTACCTTGAGCCTCAGCCCGCGGTCGCGACCGGCCTGCACGATCGCATGCGCGACGACGTGGTGGGACGCCTGCTCCAGCGAGGCGCCGAGCTGAAGCACATCGTCGGCATCCTCACCCGGGGCCGCTTCGACCGACAGCAGCCGCGCGCCGCCGACGGTCAGCGTGCCGGTCTTGTCGAACAGCACGGTATGGGCCCGCGCCAGCGCCTCGAGCTTGCCGCCGCCCTTGACCAGGATGCCGCTCCGCGCCGCCCGCGCCACGCCGGCAATGAAGGCGACCGGCGCGGCGAGGATCAGCGGACAGGGCGTCGCGGCGACCATCACCGCAAGAGCCCGGATCAGATCCCCGGACGCAAAATACGCGGCAGCCGCGATGGCAAGGCTCACCGGGAGGAAGATCAGCGCGTAGCGGTCGGCCAGCCGCACGAACGGCGCCTTCGCGGTCTGCGCCGCCGTCACCAGCTTGACGATGCCAGCATAGGTGCTCTCGCCCGCCGTCGCCGTGACCGACAGCTCGAAGGTCTCGCCGGCATTCAGCGAGCCCGACAGGATCGCCATGCCGCGGGTCTTCGTCACCGGGATGGGCTCGCCCGTCAGCGCGGATTCGTCGACCACGGCCATGGTCGTCTCCACCACGCCGTCGACCGGGACGATCTCGCCGGCACGGACCATCAGTCGATCACCCACGATCACATCGGCAACCGGGACATCCTCGATCTGGTCGTCACGCCAGCGATGCGCCTGGCGCGGCGCACGGTCCACCAGCGCGCGCAGATCATGCTCGGCACGGGCCACCGCGATGTCCTCAAGCACGTTGCCGCCGGAATACATCAGCGCGACGACCGCGCCGGCGAGCGGCTCGCCGAGCACGATCGCAGCGCTCATCGACACCAAGGCGATGGCGTCGACGCCGATGCGGCCGGCGAGCACGTCCCGGACGATCGAGATGATCAGGCCGGCGATCACTGGGACGGTCGAGGCCGTGAAGGCAATCCCGGCGAGATCGCCGCGGCCGACCACATGCGCGAGACCGCCGGCGGCGAGGCCCGCGACCGCGATTGCTACGAGGGTCCACCGCAGGATGCGCTCGAACATGGAGAAGGGTTCCGGATTGCCGCGGCACTATCGCCGCTACGCCGAGCCGGACGCTTGAGCGAAATCAACGGCGCGTCCACCGGAGCCGCGAGCCGGACGCAATCGCCTCAGGCGGTGTTGCCGGCGTCCACCGTCAGCACCGTGCCGGTGACGTTGCGGCCGCCGTCGCCGAGGAGATACTCGACCATGGCCGCGACATCGGAGGTCTCCGGCAACCGGCGCAAGGCGCTGCGTCCCGCGATGCGCCGCTGCTGCTCCTCGTCCATGCTCTGCGTCAGCTCGGTGGCGATGAAGCCCGGCGCGATCGCATTGACGGTGATGCCGACCTTGCCGACCTCGCGCGCCAGCGAGCGCGTGAAGCCGTTGGCGGCCGCCTTGGTCGCCCCATACACCGAGAGGCCGTTGTAGCCGGTGCTGGCGATGATCGAGGAGATGTTGACGATGCGCCCCTCGCCCGCGGCCATCATGTGGCGCACGACGTATTTGGTAAGGATCATCGGCGCCAGCACGTTGAGCCGCACCAGACCCTCGATCTCCGAATTGTGCATGGTCGCGAGCAGGCCCTCGGTGCCGATGCCGGCGTTGTTGACGAGGCCATAGAGCGGACCGAACTCGTCGCGCACCGATTTCACGAAGGCGGGGATCGCATCCACTGCACTGAGATCGCAAGCGCGGAAATGAATCCCGGCACTGCTGGCGCCGAACTCGGCGATGGCCGCGCGCAGCTCCTCGCTCTCGCGCCGCGCGACCGCGATGACGTCGAAGCCTGCGCCCGCGAGACGGCGTGCGATCGACAATCCGATGCCGCGGCTGCCGCCGGTGACGAGGACGTTACGCATCGGTGCGCGCCAGTTTGCCGGCCGGGGTGACGTCGAGCGCCGGAACGAAACGGATCATCGCGGGCACCTTGTGGGCTGCAAGACGGGCGCGACAATCGCCGAGGATCTCCTGACGAACGGCATCGACACGCGCCGGATCGCTGCCCCCCGTCAGCACCACCTCGGCGACGACGATACCGCCGGTGATCGGGCTGCGCCGCGACTTGGCACGCGACATCCGCACCTCGGGATGGCCATTGATCACGGCCTCGATCTCTTCGGGATGCACCTTCAGGCCGCCGACATTGATGATGCCGTTACGCCGGCCGACGAAGTAGTAGCGGTCGCCGCGCAGCTCGACCATGTCGCCGGTGTCGACATAGCCGTCAGCGTCCGTCAATGCCGCCGCAGCGCGCCCGACATAGGCATGCGCCGCGCGCTTGGAGCGGATGCGCAGCGAGCCGTCGACGACCTTCATGTCGACGGCGCCGCGGCCCTCGCCGAGCAAGGCCGCCGGAAAACCTTCCAGTCCATCATTGACCGCAAATCCGACGCCGGCCTCGGTCGACGCATAGGCGTGGCCGATCGATGCGTTCGGAAACGCCTGATTCAGGCCGTCGAGCACGGCCTGATCGGCGATCTCTCCCGATAGCCGCACGTAACGTGGTGAGAATTGTTCGGCCGACCCGCTCATCAGCAGCTTGCGCCAATGTGACGGTGTGCCCGAGATGTGCGAGACACCGCGCGCGTTGAGGCGCGCGACGTGATCCGCAAGTGCCTCGCCGGTATCGGACAGCACCATCGAGCCGCCGCCGACGATCGCGCGCAGGAAGATCTGCAGCCCGCCATAGCGGCGGATGTCGTAGAACGTCGCCCACACCGGCGACGCCTCGCCAGGCACCGGGCGATCGCCGACGATGGCGCCGCACAGGCCCTCCAGCGTATGACCGACGATCTTCGGCACGCCCGAGGTGCCCGACGTCAGCATCAACCATTCGGTCGCACGGACCGTCCGCGCGGCCTCGGCCGTGGGCTGCGGCAGGCCGACCGGGACGACGAGATCGACGCCGCAACCTGCGAAACGCCCCGGCTCGTCGGTGACGACGGCATCGATGCCGGCATCGGTGATGATGCTGCCGAGATGCTCGTCCTTCAGGTCGGGCGGGCACAACAGCATGCGACGGGCGATGCCATCGATCTCGATCAGCGCGAGTCCTGCCAGAAGCTGGCCGGAGGTTGCGAGCAGGGTCGAGCGGCCATCGAGCTCTCCGCTGCGGCCGCCGAGACAGCTTCCACGCGACAGTTCGGCCAGCGACACCACATGGCGCGGATCGGAGATCGTCCGCTCGGTCAGCGCCGTGCCGAGATGATCGCGCAGCGCGAAGATCTCACGCGGGGACATTCTCGTAGGCCCTGATGAAGTCACCGATCGTGTTGGGGAACGTGACCTCCTCCGACAGCGTGAACGGATCGACGCCGAGGTCGTCCTCGAGACGGGCGACCAGGATGGCGAAGGCGAGTGAATCGAACCCGGTCTCGTGCAGCGTCAGATCATCGGTCAGCGCCGGCAGCTTGACCTTCTGCTCGTCCGCAATCTGCTTGATCGCTGCAACAATTCTCAACCGTACCGACATGGCGAAATCCGTCATTGTTCAAACGATGCGGCCGAGCCTAGGGGGAGATGGTGAAGGAACCGGGAGCTTCGCGGTATCTTTCGCGCCCGTTGGTAAATGCACCTCGCCGCCTATGATTAAAATCATCTACAAACGAACCTCTCCGGTCGTGATGCGCGCGTACAGGTCGCGATCGAGCGGGCGGTAGACACCCGTCGCACCATCACGGATATAGAGCGGGTCCGCGACGACCGCTGGATCAAAGCCTTCGCGCATCAACTGCTGCTTTTTCTGCTTGAAGGTCTCGGTCGCATCGAGCGAGGCGGTGAGGCGCAGCACCACCGGCTGCGCATAGGCCGGTAGCCGGCGCGCGAGCTCGGTCGAGAGCCTGGCCAGATCGAAATCATCATCGACCACCAGCGCCGCCATGCCGGCACGTCCATCGGTGCCCGGAATGACGACGCCATAGGTGGACGCTTCAGCGACGCCCGGGCATTGCAGGATCGCTTCGTTCACTTCGCTGGTCGCAACGTTCTCGCCTTTCCAGCGGAACGTGTCGCCGACGCGATCGACGAAGTAGAAGAAGCCCTGCTCGTCCTGGCGCATCAGATCGCCAGTGCGAAACCAGGCATCTCCCTCGGCGAAAACATCGCGCAGGATCTTCTTCTCGGTCTCCGCCGTGTCCGTGTAGCCTTCGAAGCGGCCGCCGCCTTCGTCGGCCTTGCCGATGCGGCCAACGGCCTCGCCGATCTCACCGCGCGCCGCCGGCACGCAAAGTCCGTCCGCGCCGCGCAGCGGCGCGCGCTGCTCGTCATCGAGCCGGATGATCGCGGCCGGAAAACGATGCGCGAGCAGCGACGGCACGCGGCCGATTGATCCCACCTTGCCCTCGACGTTGTAGAGCGAGAAATTGCCTTCGGTCGCGGCGTAGAATTCCAGCATCTGCGGGATCGCAAAGCGCGCCTGGAACGCCTCCCAGACATCGCCGCGCAGACCGTTGCCGCAAGCGAGCCGCAGCCGATGGGCGCGATCGAGCTCCGTAGGCGGCGCCGCCAGCAGGTAGCGGCAGAGTTCGCCGATATATTGCACGAGCGTGCAGTCGTAGCTCACGACGTCGCGCCAGAACTGACGCGCAGAGAACTTCTCCGCCAGCACCGCCGCACCACCGGCCCGCAGCATGCTGCAGGGCGCGACGATGCCGCCGACGGAATGATACACCGGCAGGCAATCGTAGAGGCGATCGACGGGACTTGCGCCCGTGAGTCCCGCAAACCAGCCGCCCCAGTTAAGGATGCGGCGATGGCTGATGCTGGCGGCTTTCGGCAGGCCCGTGGTGCCGGAGGTGTAGATCAGCAGCGCGCGATCGTTGATCGTGACGTCAGGCCGTTCCGCCTGGCCAAGAGCTTGCGTGGCCATCTCAGCCAGCGCCGCGCCGAGATCGCCATCATGGTCCCAGACCCGCGGCGTGTCCGAGATGAGCGGCGCGGCCGCCTCATAGGACGCTCGAAACTCGTTGGAGAGAATGACATGGCCCGGCCTGGCGACGTTGATGCAGTGCGCGAGCGACGATCCCACCAGATTGGTGTTGATCAGCGCAACGACGCCGCCGATCCGGCTGATCCCGAGCCACGCCGCCAGATAGTCGGGCCGGCTCGGCAGCATCAAGGCAACCGTGTCGCCGGGCCGAATGCCGTTGCCGAGTGCCCAGCGGGCATATTGGTTGATACGCGCAGACAGGGCGGAATAGCTGAGCGTCTCGCGATCCGAGATCAACGCGGGATGGTCCGGCTGCTGCGCGGCCCATCCGTCGACCAGATCGGCAAACAGCCGCGTCGGCTCCGCCTCGATGCGCGCTGTCAGCTCGATCGCCTTCAGCCAGATCTTCGCTGCCGACGGCCGCGGGCCGGCTATGACGGGCTGTGCAGATCGGCCCGCGCGCTCGGAGGTCATGCCTTCCACCCCTTCAAGTTCGCGTCGTTATAGGCGGGGCGGCCTGAGCGGGCGTTAACCGGCACGGTTAACCTGCGTGAAGTCGTTCCTGATTGATGCGAATGTGAACCTTTACGAAGTAATCGCAAATACCGGCTAAGCTGCGCATCCCAGAACATGCCCATGTAAAGGCCGGCATGACCAAGGACACGACGATCACACGACGTGCGCTGCTGCAATGCGCCGCCTGGAGCGGCATCGCCGCGATACATCCTGCCGCCGCGGGCGAGGCGCCCTATCCGGCGCGGCCCGTCACCTGGGTCATCCCGTTCGCACCGGGCGGCGCCACGGGGCGCCTGTCGCTGCTGATCTGCGACCGGCTGACCCGCAGGCTCGGCCAGTCCTTCGTGCTCGATCACCGGCCGGGCGCCGGCGGCGCCGTCGCGACCCGCAGCGTCGGACATGCTGCGCCGGACGGCTATACGCTCCTGGCGACCTCGACCGCCAACGTCATCAACGCCTCTGCCGGCGCCGCGACCGACGCTGATGGCAGCGATCTCGTTCCGGTTGCCGGCATGGCGCGGACGCCGCTGCTGCTCCTGGTCAACAAGGAGCTGCCCGTCAAGACGCTGACCGAATTCCTGGCCTATGCCAGGGCCAACCCCGGCAAACTCAGCGTCGGCTCGGCCGGCCCCGGCACCGTTCAACAGCTGTCCGCCGAGCTGTTCCGGGTGCTCGGCGGCATCAGCTGGTCCGTGCTCGCCTATCGCGGCTCGGGCCCGGCGCTGACCGATCTCGCCTCCGGGCACATCCACGCGATGTTCGACAACATCGCCTCCGCTGTCGACCTGGTGCGCAGCGGCAAGATCCGGGCGCTGGCGGTGTCGACGCGCGAGCGCGTGGACACCTTTCCACAACTGCCGCCGGTCGCCGAACTGCTGCCGGGCTTCGAGACCTCCGGCTTCTACGGCGTCGCCGCGCCGCGGGGGACGCCGCAGGCCGTTGTCGATCTGCTCAACCGCGAGATCAATGCCGCGCTGGCCGATCCCGCGATCGCCAAGGAATTCGCCGAGGCCGGCGCCACGCCGATCACCGGCGACAGCCAAGTCTATGCCGCGACCTATCGCGCTGAGGTGATGCGCTGGCGCAAGCTGGTCGCAGCGCAAGCAGGCCCCAGCCGATAGGCGTGGCGCCCGCCCTGCTCCATTTCATCAGCCAGCCGCTACGCCCTGCAGCACCAGGCGGTTGAGCCGCGCCGCGAACGCTGCCGGGTCCTCCGGCAATTCGCCGTCGAGGATCTGTGCCTGCTCGAGCAGCAGGAACGACAGGTCGTCGACCTTGGGCTTGTCGGCCGCCGCCTTGGCCACGGCCACCACCAGCGGATGGCGCAGGTTGATCTCCAGGATCGGCTTGGTGCGGGTGCCGCGCGCCTGCTGCGACAGGATCCGCTCCAGCTCGCGGTCAGGCCCATGGCTGCCCGCCACGAGGCACGAGGCGCTGGTGGTCAGCCGCGTCGAGACCTTCACGTCGGTGACGTGGTCGCCGAGGCTCGCCTTGATCAGCGCAATCGTATTGGCCTCGTCGGCCGCCGGCTTGGCCTCGTCCTCGGCCTCTTTCTCAGTCACCGGAATCGGATCGAAATTGATGTCGCCCTGGCTCAGCGACTTCAGCGGCTTGCCATCGAACGAAAGCTGCGCCGAGGTCCAGAACGCATCGACCGCATCGGTCAGCAAGAGCACCTCGACGCCGCGCGCCTTGGCCGCCTCGAGCCGCGGATTGGACTTCAGCCGCTCGATGCTGTCGCCGACCAGGAAGTAGATCTCGGTCTGGTTCTCCTTGAGCCCCTCGACATACTGCTTCAGCGAGCGCTTCTCGCCCGTCGTCGTGGTGAACCGCGCCAGCGCCAGCAGCTTGTCGCGGCGTTCGAAATCCTCATAGAGACCTTCCTTGATGACGGCGCCGAACGAGTCCCAGATCTTCTCGAAGTTCTCGGCGTCTTTCTCCGCCAGTTGCTCCAACTCGCTGATCACCCGCGTCGTCACCGCTTTGCGGATCTGCGCCAGCTGCGGATTGTTCTGCAGCATCTCGCGCGAGAGATTGAGCGGCAGGTCCTCGCTGTCGATCACACCGCGGATGAAACGCAAGTACGCCGGCATCAGGTCGGCATCATCGGTGATGAAGACGCGGCGGACATAGAGCTTGACCTTGCCCTTGCGCGCCGGCTCGAACAGGTCGAACGGCTTGGTCGAGGGCGCGAACAGCAGAACCGCATAGGAATAGCGGCCCTCGGCGCGGTAGTGCAGCGTCATCGCCGGCTCGTCGAAGGCGTTGGCAATCGACTTGTAGGCCTTCGCGTAGTCCTCCGCCGAGAGCTCCGACTTCGAGCGCTGCCACAGCGCACTCGCCGAATTGATCTGACGCGGCTCGCCCTCCGCCTGTACCAGCATGATCGGGAACTGGATGTTGTCGGAATAGGCGGTGACGATGCGCTCGATCTCGAAAGGTTCGAGATATTTCTTGGCGTCGTCCTTGAGGTGCAGCACGATCTCGCTGCCGCGCACCACCCGCTTGGCGTCGTCCTCAGACGCCGGCGCGACCTCGAAGCCGGCGCCGCCCGACGAGGTCCAGGTCCAGACCTCGCTGCCGCCGGCGCGGCGGCTGACCACGGTGATGCGGTCGGCCACCATGAAGGCCGAATAGAATCCGACGCCGAACTGCCCGATCAGGCCGGTGCCGTCCTTGGCCTCGGCGAGCTTCTGCACGAACGCCTTGGTGCCGGAGCGGGCGATGGTGCCGAGATGGTCGATCAGCTCCTGGCGGTCCATGCCGATGCCGCTGTCGGCGATCGTCAAGGTGTTCGCGGTCTTGTCGGGAATGATGCGGATCTGCGGCGGCTCGCCCTCCCCAAGCAGCTCGGGCTTGGCGATGGCCTCATAACGCAGCTTGTCGCAAGCGTCGGAGGCGTTGGAAATCAATTCGCGCAAGAAGATGTCGGTCTCGGAGTAGACCGAGTGCACCATCAGATGCAGCAGCTCGGAGACTTCGGCCTGGAAGGAATGGCTAACGGTCGCGGTGTCGGTCATCGTCGTGCGTTGGCCCATGCTGAAAAATGAAGGGGAGACCGTCGATATAGCGCGGCAACGGCATCGATCAAGCCTCGATCGTGGCTTGCGAACGCCGGTTCGGAGCCGCCGCGCTGCATCATTCCGGCCGCTCCGTGGCGCCCAGAAGCTTGTCGATGACGGCATTGAGGGTTGCGACCTCCTCCCGCGTCAGCACGTCGAGCAGATCGGTCTCCCGCGCCAGCGCATGGGGCACGATCTTGCGATACAGCGCCCGTCCGGCGGCCGTCAAAGTCACGATCCGCTCGCGTCCATCCTCGGGATCACGGCTGCGGCTGACGATGCCGCGCGCTTCCAGGCCCTGCATGGCCCGGCTGACGTTCATCTTGTCGAGCGTCGTCAGCCGACCGATCTGCTTGGTCGGCAGTTGCGGCTGCTCGCCCAGCGCCGCCAGGATCCGCCATTCCTGGCGCGAGAGCGCGAAGCGGTCCGCATAGACCTCCGCCACCGCCAGCGACACCTGCTCGGCAAGCCGCGCCAGCCGATAGGGAAAATAGCGCTGCAGCCGGAGTTCGCGCTCGGCCGTTCCGTCACCGTCCCTCCGGTCCCGCGTCTCGTTGACCGCCTTCGTCATCGCATCCCTGCCCTCGTCCACTCGCCTCTGGCCACCTCAATCCGATCCCGCCCGGGTTGATCTGGATCAAAGCGAGCAGATCGTATCATCCGTTACTATCTTGCCAACAACGATCATGGGAGGACCATCATGCAGATCGAGAAGATCCATCACGTCGCCTATCGCTGCGTCGACGCCAAGGCCACCGTCGAGTTCTACAAGAAGGTCCTCAACATGGACCTGCTCGGCGCCATCGCCGAGGACAAGGTGCCCTCGACCAAGGCGCCCGATCCCTACATGCACATCTTCCTCGATGCCGGGAACGGCAACATCCTCGCCTTCTTCGAGTTGCCGAACTCGCCGCCGATGGGCCGCGATCCCAACACCCCGGAATGGACCCAGCACATCGCCTTCCAGGTCAAGGACATGGAGGAGCTGGAGGAGGCCAAGGCGCGCGCGGAAGCCGCCGGCCTCGACGTCGTCGGGATCACCGACCACACCATCTTCAAGTCGATCTATTTCCATGATCCGAGCGGCCACCGCCTGGAAATCGCGACCTGGACCGCCACGCCCGAGCAGATCACCCGGATGAAATCGGTCGCCCACGCCATGGTCGACGAATGGGCCACCACCAAGAAGCCGCCGCGCCACACCGCCTGGATGCACGAAAAGGAATTCGCCGGCGCCGACTGAGCAAGCGTTCGACAAGGACATCCCGACCGTAACGCGCCAGGCGAGGCAGCCATGAGCAACTATGTCTATCCGCGATTTCCCTATGTCTGCTCGGCGGAGCAGAGGAGCGGCGAGATCCGCCGCCATCCGATCGTCGTGATCGGCGCCGGGCCGATCGGCCTGACGGCGGCGCTCGATCTCGCCGCCCGCGGCCAGCCGGTGGTCGTGCTCGACGACAACGACACCGTCAGCATCGGCTCCCGCGCCGTCTGCTACGCCAAGCGGCCGCTCGAGATCTGGGACCGGCTGGGCTGCGCCACGCCGATGGTCGAGAAAGGCGTGAGCTGGAACATCGGCAAGGTGTTCTTCCGAGAGCAGCTGTCCTATCAGTTCGACCTGCTGCCCGAGCCTGACCATCGCTGGCCGGCAATGATCAACCTGCAGCAGTACTACCTTGAGGAAATCTTGGTCGAGGCCTGCAGCAAGAGCCCGCTGATCGACCTGCGCTGGAAGCACCGGCTCGTCAGCCTCAAGCAGACCGACGATCACGCGCAGCTCGCAGTGGAGACGCCGGACGGCATCTTCACCATGGAGGCGCAATGGGTGATCGCCTGCGACGGCGCCAATTCCGACACCCGCCGCATGGTCGGCGCCGAGTTCAAGGGCCAGTTCTTTCAGGACCGCTTCCTGATCGCCGACGTCAAGATGAAGGCGGAGTTTCCGACCGAGCGCTGGTTCTGGTTCGATCCCCCATTCCATCCCGGGCAGTCGGTGCTGCTGCATCGCCAGTCCGACAACATCTGGCGCATCGACTTCCAGCTCGGCTGGGACGCCAATCCCGACGAGGAGAAGAGACCTGAGCGCGTGATCCCGCGCATCCGGGCGATGCTCGGCGCGAGCGCCGATTTCGAGCTCGAATGGGTGTCGATCTATCAGTTCGCGTGCCGGCGGATCGACAATTTCCGGCATGGACGGGTGCTGTTCGCCGGCGACGCGGCGCATCAGGTGTCGCCGTTCGGGGCCCGCGGCGCCAACACCGGTGTGCAGGACATCGACAACCTCGCCTGGAAGCTGGCGCTGGTGCTGCGCGGCGAGGCACCGGAAAGCCTGATCGACAGCTATCACGAGGAGCGCGCTTACGCGGCCGACGACAACATCCTGAACTCGACCCGCGCCACCGACTTCATCACGCCGAAGACGCAGGTGAGCCGGCATTTCCGCGACGCCGCGCTCGACCTCGCGCAGCATCACGCCTTCGCGCGGCCGCTGGTCAATAGCGGCCGGCTGTCGACGCCGACGCCCTATGTCGCCTCGTCGCTGAACACACCCGATGGCGCGCCTGGTACCGGCGCCATGACGCCGGGCACCAATGCGGCCGATGCACCCGTGACCATCGCGGGGCAGCCAGGATGGCTGCTGAACTGCCTCGGCGACGGCTTCACCGTGCTGACCTTCGACAGCGCCGTCACGGCCAAGGAGCTGAGCATCGACGGCATTCAGGCGCGCGTGCTCGTCGTCGGCAGCGACATCGCCGACGCGAAGGGCCTGCTCGCAGAGCGCTACGGTGCAGCACCAGGCACGACCTATCTGTTCCGCCCCGATCAATATGTCACCGCCCGCTTCCCGCATTTCGACGAGGCCGCGATCACTGCTGCGGTCCAGCGCGCCTGCGGCAAGCCCGGCGCGGTCCAGCAGGAGCTTGCCGCATGAGCCTGACTCTCACGCCGAACATCAGCGATCCCGACGACTTCTATGCCGAGCTGATCGGCAGCCAGCGTGAGCTCAGCGAGGACGAGGCGCTGCGCATGAATGCGAGACTCGTGCTGCTGCTCGCCAACCACATTGGCGACCGCACGATCCTGAGCGCGGCGATCCGGCTGGCGCGATCGCCGGGCGGCTGACGTCATCCGCCCTTGCTCGATTCCCGGCGCGGTTTTGATGCCGATCAAAGCCGCGCATGCGCGTTCTCTGGCAGGAAAAGAGATCCGCAGGCGCCTCGCTCGCCAGCACCGGACCGGCGTGCTCCCAATCACAGCCCCTCCTGATCCGTCAGCGGTCTGTTTCATTGTGACAACATCATCATGTCACGCCACCTTCACTGAAGCGCTCTACGCCTCCGTCTCGTTCCACAACGGCACGGGGATTCGCATGTCGCGCACCTACAAGATCCTGCAGACGCAGCGCTTCGACGACTATCGCTACTATCATCAGAGCCGGATCAATCAGACGCTGCACCTGGTCAGTGCGGTGATCTTCCTCGTCTGCTACGCCCTGCTGTTCAAGGATCCGGCGATGGCCGGCCTGGTCGGCTGGCTGGCGATGCTGACTCGGCAGACCGGGCACTTCTTCTTCGAGCCGAGCGGCTATGACCACGTCAATGACGTGACCAACGACTACAAGGAAGCGGTCAAGGTCGGCTACAATCAGACCCGCAAGATCGTGCTGCTCACGGTGTGGGGACTGGTGCCGGTCATGCTGTACGCCGTCCCGACGCTGTTCGGGCTGTTCGACGCGCCGGCGAGCCGGTTGGACTTCGTCCGTCACGTCGGCGTGCTCTGGCTGGCGGTCGGCATCGGCGGCGGTCTCTTCCGGGTGATCCAGCTGTTTGCGACGCAGGATGCTGCGACCGGCTTGATCTGGGCTTTCAAGGTGCTGACCGACCCGTTCCACAACATCGCGCTGTACTGGACCTCGCCGCTGGCGCTGCTGCGCGGCGAGCTGATCGATCCGACCATCAAGGACGCCGCGAACTGGGGCGCCGCGAACGACGACGACGCCACTGAGGAGGCCGCGCATCTCACCTGATGCGCTTCTCGCGCTGCCGCCGCCCGCCGCGCGGGCGGTGGAACTGCGCTTCGCATTCAGCAACATGGAACGACTTGTCTGCTGCGCCGTTGCGGCCTCAGTGCTGGTGGCCTTCAGGAGCTTTCCATGTGTGACTACAGCCTCCATACTGTCTCTTCCCGCGATGCCAAGGTGGACGACGTGCTGGTCTCCTGTCGCTTTCCCGGCACGGAGACGCGCGGCTTCTCGACCAAGGACGATCCGTTGACGGCGGTGTGCCTGCGTCCGGGCACCGAGCTCGCCTTCGAAGGCGACGTCCGCATCAAGGGCTTGTTCTTCCGCCGCAAGGTCGGCGCCCATCTCGCCCGCTTCCGCCAGGTCGACACCAACAAGCCGACCGAGCACCACGACGCGCTCGAATTCGCCAATGGCCGCATCGTCAAGGTCACAGACCTCGCGACCGGCCAGCGCGCCCGCGTGCTGCAGATGCCGGCGGACCCGGCGACCAGGCGCACCGCGACGCCGGTGACGATCGAGCTGCGCGCGACACAGCTCTGACGGCTTCGAGCAGGATGGCGGCGGCGCAGCGGCGCCGGCGTCGTCTGCTCGTTGCATACGCGCATTGCCGCAAACCTGGCGTCGATTTTACGGGTCGAAGTCGTGCGCATGCGTAATCGCGATCCCGCGGCCGGTCCGGCCCGAGTGATGCGGCAGACATCACCCTCTCGAAACGAGAGGGCGCGGGGAAGGCCGCATGCGAGCCGCGGCCCATGGCCCGCCTGCAACAAGGAAAGCAGGCGGCAGTCACCACAGGTCGGGCCTCACAGCGGCCTCCCCCGCGCAATGGTGTTACGGTGTCCTTCGTGCTCTCCCTGGGGATCGGCGTTCTTGCCCCCATCGTTCGCGCGTGCCCATAAGCAACGACCGCGAACTTGACCTCAGCGTCGAGAGGCCAGGACCACACGACTTCGCCGTCCGCGCCGGCCAAAGCGCTCGTCCAGCGCCGCCAACACGTCCATCGCAGCCCACCTCACGTTTCGTGACGACGCGTACGTCCCTCTGCTCGAGGCGGGATGGAGGCGAGATATACACGGCTTCGGAATAATAGCAAGGACATTTTTCGGATTTTCAGTCAATTCCGATGGGATGTTGCCCAGCTGCGGGGCCGTCTATGATGCGGCCATGGCCATTTCATCCGACTCGATACCAACCGGCGGCTTCGCAGCGCTGGTCCCCGAACTCGATGTCAGCGACATCGACGCAAGCCGCAGCTTCTGGTGCGATATCCTTGGCTTCCGGATCGCCTACCAGCGGCCGGAGGATCGCTTCCTTTACCTTGAATTACAGGGCGCACAGGTCATGCTCATGCAGCACAACGGCAATTGGCAGACCGGCCTGCTCGCGCGCCCGTTCGGCCGCGGCATGAATTTCCAGATCATCGTGGAGGACCTCGGTCCCATGTTGGACAGGCTTGCGCGAGCAAGTTGGCCACTGTTCGCGCCGTGCCGGGAGGCTTGGTATCGGGTGGGAGAGCAATCAAAAGGACAGCGCCAGTTTCTGGTGCAGGATCCCGACGGTTACCTGCTGCGCTTTGCGCAAGACCTGGGTGTGCGGTAGGCAGCGCAACCGGGTCCTAGACCGGAATAGAGATCGGGCGCCGTTTCCCAACTGAGGTTCTCGCGTGCAGCTCATCATCTTCGATTTCGACGGCACGCTGGTCGACAGCCGTGCGCTGATCCTGGAATGCCATCGCAGAGTGTTCACCGAGTTCGGCCTGCCGGTACCGCCGCAGCAGGACAGCCTCGCGCTGATCGGCCGCTCGCTCGAGCTCGTGCTGGCGGAGCTTGCCGGTGCCGACGCGCCGGTGTGGGACATGCTGAGTGCCTATGGCCGCGTGCTGCCGCAGCTGCGCGCCGATCCGCATTTCGCGGAAGCGCCGTTCGCCGGCATCGCGGAGCTGCTGCACGACCTCAGTCGCCGATCCGACACATGGCTTGGCATTGCCACGGGCCACGTGTCGAACGCCGTGCTCCCGGCGCTAGAGGCGCTCGGCTGGCACGACTGGTTCAGCACCATTCAGGCCGCCGACATGGCGCCGTCGAAACCGCATCCCGCTATGCTGCTGCAGGCGCTGGCGGCGAGCGAGGCCGCTGCCGATGAGGCCGTCTTCATCGGCGATACCAGCTTCGACATGCAGATGGCCAGGGCTGCCGGTGTCAGGAGCATCGGGGTGAGCTGGGGTTATCACACGGCGGAGCAGTTGACGGCGGCGGGCGCGAGCCGCGTGGTGAGTACGGTGGACGAGCTGCGGGGATGTCTTGCAGGAGATCCGTAGCAGCGGTCCCGTTTCTTCCGTTGCCACATCCTATCCGGTCATTCCGGGGCGCGCGGAGCCCGAGGCCGACGCATGTCGGTCTCGGGTCGGAGCGCGAGCCCGGAATCCATAGCCACAGGATGCGATGTGAGGCACGCGCGCAGTTCGGCACCTCGCTTAGGCAACGCCGGCCTGTGGTTATGGATTCCGGGCTCATTCGCGCTGCTCCAAAAGGCTGCGCCTTTTGCGCGCGAATGCCCCGGAATGACTCGTGGAGAGATCCGGTCCCCGATCGCGCCGCCTCAGTCCGGCAGATTCGTAAACCGTGGCCGCCAGACGCCCAGGATCACGTTGACCGTGGCGACGCCGAGCATGACCCAGATGGCGCCCTGCTCGGTGCCGAAATTCGGCGCGAGCGTTGCCGGATCGATCTGGCCGGCGACGGCGCGCGCGGCTTCTTCTGCGGCTTCCTGCATCGGGCCCTGCACCGCGGCGAAGCCCCATTCGAACACCAGGATGCCGGAGGCGAGCTTGGCCAGCGCCCAGCCGGCGCTGTGCAGCGCGCGGTTGACGGCGATGGCGAGCAGCCCTGCGACCAGCGTCAGGCCGAGCGAGGGAAAGAACACGTAGCGCACGATGGCGCCCATCGCCGCGCGCATCTCGGCGTAGTGCGACAGCGACACCGACGGCTGCGGGATCAGGCCGAGCAGCACGACCAGGCAGGCCATCGCGCCCATCATGCCGATCGCGCCCATCGTGTGCAGGAACTTCATCAACCGTCGCATGGCATTCCCCGGACGTCGTGAAGATGAGATCTGGCGTTGGCGGCCATCGTGTTCTGACGGTGGCCGGCCACGCAGGCGGCCGCCGATCCAGCCTATACGATCAGCGGCCACGATCGGATCACGGACGCGAGCGTCCGTCTACCAGTGCCGGGTGCCCGGCGCGCCCTTGAATGGGCCGACCACGGCCGAGGTGATCCAGCCGCCGTAGAAGTCGCCCTGCTGCGCTGCGACGCGCTCGTCGCCGACGAAGCAGGCGTCGACCCGCGAGGCGTAGAAGGCGAGACATCCCGCGATCGGCGCGAACGCCGCCGTTGGCTGCGGATAGCTCCAGGCAGCCTGCTCCGAGATCCGGCCGGCGGCCTCGATCGTCCAGTAGCTGGCGAGGCCCTTGAACTCGCAGAACGAGCGGCCGGGCGCCGGCCGCAGCAACTGCATCGCAACATGCTGCGGCGGGATGTAGTAGACCGGCGGATGGCTGGTTTCGAGCACGCGGTAGCCGTCTCGCGTCTCGGCGATCGTCCCCCCGGCAAACACCACACGCAGCCGGGCTGCGCATCGCTCCAGCCGCGGCGGCCGCGGATAGTCCCACACGGATTCCTGCCCCGGTCCCGGCGCGATGCGTTGCATGGCGATGCTCCCTGGACGCAGCACCCAATCTGTCGCCCCGGCAACACAACGATCGGGCCGCCGATGGAGATCAGTCGGGCCCAGCGGCGCGCGAGGCGCCGCCGGCGGTCAGGCGATCGCCTGGAGATAGCGGGCCACCGAACGGTCGAACGCGGCCTTGGCGCCGGTGGCGATGTTCTTCTGCCACCAGGCGCCGTAGATGCGATCGAAGGCGAGCGGGGCCACGGCGTCGGCGATCCGGCGCACCGCGGCGGAACCGAGCGGGATGTAGTTCGGATAGGAGTACATGAAGCTGACATGACGGCGGTCCATCGCCACCATTGCGATGTCACCGGTCAGCAGCGCGCCCTTGCCGTCGGCGCCGTTGCGCCAATGCAGGATGGTGGCGCCGGCGAAATGGCCGCCGGTTCGCAGCAGCACGACATCGTCCGAGATGGCAAGGCGGTCGCCGGTCCACGGCACGATGGACGGATGCGGCCGGGTGACGAACGCCGCGTCGTCGCCATGCAGATAGACCGGAGCGTTGCCGAACGCCGCGCTCCAGTCGGCGACGGCGCCATAATAATGCGGATGCGACACCGAGATCGCCTTGAGACCGCCGAGCGCGCGCACGTGGGCGATCGAAGCCTCCGTCGCTTGGGGAATGCAGTCCCACATCACGCAGCCGTCCGGCCCGGGAACGAGCAGCGCGCGCTGCCCGATCGCAAATGACGGCTCCAGCGCCAGACCGGTCAACCCGTCATCCTCGCGCCAGACGACCTGGTGGCGCGCGGCGAGCTCGTCGCGGCTGAGGAAGGCCTGGCCGTTCCAGTTCACGTATTGCCGCTCGTCCTCGCAGACGACGCAATGCGCAGGTGGCGCGGGCGTATCGGGGAACTGCGCGCCGCATTGAAAGCAGGTCCAGAGAGGCATGGATCACCGTCGGTCCGGAATGGTGGAGAATGAAGATTAGCATGGCGCTGATCGCGCAACAGCGTCGCGCGCGGCTTCGTGATTGCCTAGTGTTCCCCGGGACACCACCACAGGAGCTCCGGGACATGCCGACCGCCTTGCGCCGCGCCACCGTTCACCGCCTGCCGATGCGCAGCCCCGATGACATCGGCGCGCTCGAGACCGCCATCGCCGAAGGCGCGATCGATCCGGCCGGCATCGTCGCCATCCTCGGCAAGACCGAGGGCAATGGCTGCGTCAACGACTTCACCCGCGCCTTTGCCGTGCGCACGCTGGAGGCGCTGCTGCGCAGGCATCTGCCCGACGCTGCGGTGACGCAGATCGCCATGGTGATGTCGGGCGGCACCGAGGGCGCGCTGTCGCCGCACATGATCGTGTTCGAAGCGCGCGCAGCCGTTGACGATACGCCGCGCGCTCATGCCAAGTCGCTGGCGCTGGGACGGGCGCGGACGCCGGTGCTGGCGAGCGAGCATCTCGGCCGGATGCAGCAGGTCGAACAGGTCGCCGCGGGCGTGCGGGCCGCGATGACCGATGCCGGCATCTCCGATGCCGCCGACGTGCACTACGTCCAGGTGAAGTGCCCGCTGCTGACGATGGAGCGGATCGAGGCGGCGGAGGCCCGCGGAGCGCGCACCGCCGTGCGCGACACGCTGAAGTCGATGGGGTTTTCGCGCGGCGCCTCGGCGCTCGGCGTGGCCGTGGCGCTCGGTGAGTTGCAGCTCTCGGACCTGTCGGATGCAATGATCTGCTCGGACTACGCGCGCTACAGCGAGCGCGCGGCGACCTCGGGCGGCGTCGAGCTGCTCGATCACGAGATCATGGTGGCAGGCATGTCCGCCGATTGGACCGGTCCGCTCGCGATTGCGCACGGCGTGATGCGTGACGCCATCGACATCGAGCCGGCACGCGCAGCCTTGGCCCGGCTCGGCCTCGAGGTGACGGGCCAGGTGCCGACGGCGGAGCGCGGCCGGATCGCCGCGGTGCTTGCCAAGGCGGAGGCGGCGCAGAGCGGCAAGGTCCGCGGGCAGCGGCACACGATGCTCGACGACAGCGACATCTCCTCGACCCGTCATGCCCGGGCGTTCGTCGCCGGCGCGCTCGCCGGGCTGTTCGGTTTCACCGACCTGTTCGTCTCCGGCGGCGCCGAGCACCAGGGTCCGGATGGCGGCGGCCCGATCGCGATCGTCGCCGAGCGGCGCTGAGCGGTAATCAGGAACCAGTAATGAATGAATCCTCTAAGGCTGCTCGGCGGGCCGCTTGTGCCCGCCCGCGTTAAAGTTCGCAGGTTTTAGGTACTTAGAAACCTTTAAATCGGGCTAAACTATAGATGCGACTCATTATCACATGCATTAGGTAATATATTCCTATTCCTGTCACTGACCCAACTACCTTTGGACCAAATTCGGGGACTTGTTGAGAGCCGTTCGCAATTGGAACGATCCGATCGCGAACTTACGAACAAGAATTCAGTCCTTGAGTAACCATTGGGGTGGTTGAGTATGGGTCGAGCCGTCTTTCCAGCAAGCTTGCGCGGGGGCATCGCGCATCGTGGGGATCCCTCCTCTGACGTGTCCGGGGTCAAGGTCTCGGCAGTCGCGGGGTTGATTGCCGTGGCGTCGTTCTCCGGTGCCGAGGCGCAGCAGGCGCCGCTACCCTCCGTCAACGTCGAAGCGCCAGCGGCGCGCGCCAAGCCGGCGCCATCGCGGCCGTCGGCGGACCAGGTCCGCGCCCGCAGCGCGATGCGCCGCGCCGCCCGCCAGCCGCAACAGCAGCAGCCGCCCGCCGGCCCGCAGACGCCGCCCGACGCCAACCCCTATGCGGACGCCGCCGCGCCCTACAAGGTCGATCGCGTCGCCTCCGGAAAGTTCACCGAGAAGCTGGTCAATACGCCGAAGACCATCACCGTGATGAGCAAGGAGGTGATGGAGGACAAGCACATCACTACCCTGAAGGAGGTCGGCCGCTCGACCGCGGGCGTGACGCTCGGCTCCGGCGAAGGCGGCAACGCGTTCGGCGACCGCTTCTTCATCCGCGGCTTCGATGCGCGCAACGACATCTTCATCGACGGCATCCGCGACCCCGCCGTGTCGGTGCGCGAGAACTTCTTCACCGAGCAGGTCGAGATCCTGCGCGGTCCCGCCTCGGCCTATGCCGGCCGCGGCACCGCCGGCGGCGCCATCAACATCATCACCAAGCAGGCCGGCGACCGCAATTTCTACAACGCCGAGTCGACGATCGGCACCGACCAGACCAAGCGCGTCACGCTCGACGTCAACCAGACGATCTCGCCAACCTTCTCGGTGCGCACCGGCGGCCTGTTCCAGGACGCCAACGTGGCGGGCCGCGACCACGTCACCGACGACCGCTGGGGCGGCTTCATCTCGACCAAGTGGACACCGAGCGACTCACTCAAGGTGACCACCAACTACGTCCACACCGATCTCTCCGGCTATCCGGACTTCGGCGTGCCGTTCTACAAGCAGGGCAACGTTCCGGCGACGTCGGCCGGCATTCCGCGCAACACCTGGTATGGTTTTCTGAACCGCGACTTCCAGGCGGCGCGGCAGGATTTCGGCACGCTCGCGGCCGAGGTCAAGCTCAGTGAGGCCGTCACCTTCACGAGCAAGCTGCGCGGCGAGCATTCCGAGCTGAACTATATCGGCACCCTGCCCAACACCACGGTGGCGCAGACCGCGAGCGCCGATCCGACCAAATGGACGTTCACGGCGAGCCCGCAGAGCCGCTATCAGCTGGTCGACAACTGGGCCAACCAGAACGACCTCACGATCAAGTTCGACACCGGCGCGATCAAGCACACCACGGTCATGGGCACGGAGTTCTCCAAGGAGAACATCTCGATCGACCGCTATGCCGGCCTGACCTCGGAGGCGTTCGGCTCGGCCGGCACCAGCAGCGGCGCGCTGACGCTGCAGAACATGTACAGCCCGGCCTATACGAACCTGCCGTTCTCGACCGTGGGTTACCTGACCGGCAATCCGACCCGCTACGACGTCGACAGCAAGAGCGCCTATATCATCGACACCGCGAACTGGCACGACACCCTGATCTTCACCGGGGGCCTGCGCTATGACGGCTACGCGATGCGCTCGTCCAACAACACCGCCTCGGCGACGGTCGATTCCGACCTCATCAACTACAATGTCGGCCTCGTCTACAAGCCGCTGCCGATCGGCAGCCTCTATGCGGCCTATGCGACCTCGGCCAATCCGTTCGGCTCCGAGCTCGACGGCACCGCGACGGACTACGGCGGCATCCCGCCGAACAGCACCATTATCCTCGGGCCGGAGCGCAACAAGGGCGCCGAGATCGGCACCAAATGGGAGCTGTTCGACCGCCATCTGCTGCTGACCGGGGCGCTGTTCCAGACCACCAAGGACAACGCCCGCGAGACCGTCAGCGGCCTGCTGACCTCCGGCGCCGCCTACCGCATCCAGGGCTTCGACCTGGAGGCCGAGGGCAAGATCACCGATCGCTGGAGCATCTTCGGCGGCCTGGTGCTGATGCAGTCCAAGGTCACGCAGAGCGGCATCGCCTCCAACAACGGCCTGCAGCTCGCCAACATCGCGCACCAGTCCCTCAGCGTGCTGTCCAAGTACAAGTTCGACGACGGCTGGGAGATCGGCGGCCAGGCGGTGTACCGCTCCAAGGTGTTCGGCGGGACGTTCGCCGCCAACACCGGCAACGAACTGCCGAGCTATTGGCGCTTCGATGCGTTCGTCGAGAAGCAGTTCGACAAGAACTGGAGCGCGAAGCTCTACGCCCAGAACATCACCAATCGGCTCTACTATGACACCTTCTATCGCAGCAACATCCCGTTCACCGCAGTCGCCCCCGGCCGGGCCTTCTACCTGATCACGACAGCGAAGTTCTGAGCCGGACGGAATCACGGACTCGCAGCAATTTTGCCGAAGTCCCGCCGCACCTCACGGCTGCGGCGGGAGCGAAGATGGGACGAAACGTCGCAGACTGAGACACTCCGACGCAGGTATCGGAGTTCCTTAGACGGTATTATGTGCCGACCTTGCCCCGATTTGCGATTGAATGGTCGGGATCAACGCAACCAAGAGGTTTCAACTGTTGCCGCATCGCGACAGTTTGCGAGTAATTGTCAATGTCAGAAATGAGCTGAAACCTTTCCCCATTCCGGCCACGGGTGGAACCAGCTTTGGTCCGCTTTCCCCCGCTTCTTGACTTGCATTCGCAACAGGCCAGCGCCGTTGCGGGCCCAAGTCTCAAGTTTGCGTAACGAATGGGGTGTTCGAGTATGGGTAAGGCAGTCTTTCCAAGGAGCTTGCGTGGAGCAAGCTGGCATGAAGGGGAACCGTCCGCCGATATTTCAGGCGTGAAGGTCTCGGCTGTCGCGAGCCTCATCGCGGTCGCCTCGTTCTCCAGCGCCGAAGCCCAGCAGGCACCGCTGCCTTCCGTCAACGTCGAAGCCCCGGTGGCGCGCCCGAAGCCGTCGGCCTCGCGTCCGACCGCCGACCAGATCCGCGCCCGCGACGCGATGCGCCGTGCCGCGCGCCAGCCGCAACAGCAACAGGCCGCCGCGCCGGTGAGCAGCCTGCCGCCGGACCGCAACCCCTATTCCAGCCCCGCCTCGGATTACAAGGGAGAGCGGATGCAGGCTTCGGGCAAGTTCCCGGAAAAGCTGCTCAACACGCCGAAGACCGTCACGGTCCTGAGCAAGGAGATCCTGGCGGACAAGAACTCCACCAGCCTCAAATCGGCCGTGCTCTCGACCGCCGGCGTGACGCTCGGCACCGGCGAAGGCGGCAACGCGTTCGGCGACCGCTTCTTCATCCGCGGCTTCGACGCCCGCAACGACGTCTTCATCGACGGCGTGCGCGACTCCGGCGTGTCGGTGCGTGAGAACTTCTTCACCGAGCAGGTCGAGATCCTGCGCGGTCCGGCGTCGTCCTTCGCCGGCCGCGGCACCACAGGCGGCGCGATCAACATCGTGACCAAGCAGGCCACGACCGAGAACAGCTTCTACAACATGGACGCCACGCTCGGCACCGATCAGACCAAGCGCGTGGTGATCGACGTCAATCAGAAGATCACGCCGACCTTCGCCGCCCGTGTCGGCGGCCTGTTCCAGGATGCCGGCGTCGCCGGACGCGACTTTGTCACCGACAACCGCAATGGCGGCTTCATCGCCACCAAGTGGACACCGCTCGACACGGTGACGCTGGCGGCCAACTACATCCACACGGAGGTCTCGGGACGCCCCGACTTCGGCGTGCCCTATTATCGCCCGAGCACGCTGACGGCCGGCGCCCCGTTCCCGGAGGTCGGCTCGCCGCGTAACGCCTGGTACGGCTTCGTCAACCGCGACTTCCAGCGCATCGGCCAGGACATCGGCTCGTTCAACACGGAGATCAAGGTCACGCCGGACCTGACCATCTCCGACAAGGTCCGGGTGTCGCGCTCGACGCTCAACTACATCGGCACGCTGCCGGAAGGTCCGACCAACATCAATCCGCCGTCGGGCGCATTGGTCAGGGCCAACCCGCAGAGCCGCTTCCAGCAGACCGACGTGCTCGCCAACCAGCTCGAGGCGACCTACAAGTTCAACACCGGCAATTTCCGGCACACCGTCCTCGCCGGCCTCGAAGTCTCGCAGGAAAAGGCGATCATCAACAGCTATACCGGCCTGACCTCCGAGCAGCAGGGCCTGCCGTTCTCGGGCACCGGCTCGCTCTCCGGCGTGAGCGTGTTCAACCCGCAGTTCACCAACCTGCCGTTCGGCATCCCCTCGCTCGGTCAGTTCCCGACCAACATCAAGATCGACACCGTGAGCGTCTATGCGCTCGACAGCATCAACTATCGTGACCTCGTGATCCTCAACGGCGGCGTCCGCTACGACAAGTACGACGTCCGGGTCGATGGCTTCGGCACCGTCAATGGCGTCGCCAACGTGCCGGGCGGGACCGGGACCTCGAGCGGCCTGCCGAACTTCAACCTCGGCCTCACCCTGAAGCCGGTGCCCTATGCCAGCTTCTACGCGGCCTATGCGACCTCATCCAACCCGGTCGGCGCCGAGTTCGACGGTCTGAGCGCTCAGTACGGCGGTCTGTCGGCGGTCACCAATGGCGGTGCCAACCAGATCTTCGGGCCTGAAAAGAACACCTCGATCGAAATCGGCACCAAATGGGAGCTGCTCGACAACCGCCTGCTGGTCTCGGCGGCGCTGTTCCAGACCGAAAAGGAGAATGCCCGCGAGTCGCGCAACATCACCGCGCAGACGGCGACCGCGGACTGCCCGTATCCGGCGAACACCACGGGCAACGTGCCGTGTCTCTCGGCCGGCGCAGCCTACCGCATCCGCGGCATCGACATGCAAGCCGGCGGCAAGCTGACCGACAAATGGAGCATCTTCGGCGGCATCGTGCTGATGCAGTCGGAAGTGACCAAGTCGAACATCCCGCCGGCCAACCTTGGGCTGTTCACCAGCAATGTCGGCCTGCAGCTCGCCAACACCGCGCACCAGTCGTTCAGCCTGCTGACGAAGTACCAGCTCAACGACACCTGGGAGATCGGCGGCCAGGCGGTGTACCGCTCGAAGATCTTCGGCGGCACTTGGCTGGCGGCGAACCAGGGCACGGAGCTGCCGAGCTACTGGCGGTTCGATGCCTTCGCGGAAGCCAAGCTCGACAAGAACTGGACGGCGAAGGTGTTTGTTGCCAACATCTTCGACAAGCTCTACTACGACGCTCTCTATCAGAGTGCCACGCCGTTCGTGCTCGTCGGTCCGGGAAGAAGCGCGTCGATCGTCCTGTCCGGACGGTTCTGATCGCCTGATCACCCACATCGGGGGCACACATCAAGTGATGAGTTCATGCTGATCTGTGTCCCCGGAATTTTGAGCAAAGACGATGTGGCGGACTTCCGCCGCATCATGGACTCCAGCGACTGGGAGGACGGCCGCTCGACCGCCGGCGCCCAGTCGGCCATGGTCAAGCGCAACGAGCAGCTGCCGCCCGACAGCGAAGTGGCGCGCAAGCTCGGCCACCGCATCATCTCGGCGATGACCGCCAATCCCCGCTTTCTCGCCGCCGCCATTCCGCAGCAGATCTTTCCGCCGCTGTTCAACCGCTACGCCGCCGACGCCGGCCATCATTTCGGCATTCACGTCGACAACGCCGTGCGCGGCGACAAGCTCACCGGCCTGCGCATCCGCACCGACCTGTCGGTCACCCTGTTTCTCTCCGAGCCGGACGAGTATGACGGCGGCGAGCTGGTCATCGAGGATCTCTATGGTTCGCACGAGGTGAAGCTGCCCGCCGGCGACCTCGTGCTCTATCCCGCCTCCAGCCTGCACATGGTCACGCCGGTGACGCGCGGCGTCCGCGTCGCCTCGTTCTTCTGGCTGCAGAGCATGATCCGCGATCCCCTTGCGCGCAGCATGATCTTCGATCTCGACACGACGATCCAGGGATTGTCGCAACGGATGGGGCGCGACGATCCGGAAATGGTACGGCTGACCGGCCTCTATCACAACCTGATCCGCTACTGGGCCGAGACCTGATCCGCCCTTCGACCGGAGCGTCACGTCGCCGACGCTCCGGCCACGCATCTGCTTCGAAATTACGGCTGATGCGTTGCCAGCAGGAATGAAGGCCAGCGATCGCAGCAGTCGCAGCTCTCAATTCCGTTTGACTGCAATTGTGCATCGGCGACGCGTCCGGGCGATGATGGCGACCAAGCCATCGATTGCAGCCGATCTCCCGCATTCGTCTCGCGCCCTCAGCGTTGCCCGACACTCGAAGCTGCACAGAGCACGACCAAGTGCGCAGCGATGCGTGACATTCACCACGAGAAGGACGGGGCCACACAGCGATTCGCGTCGCGTCTCCTGCTTCCGTCACTTCTGGTCGATTGCGCTTCCGAAACAGCGCGACACAACGTCCTGCATCAGACACGATCCGATCACGCCGACGCGCCGACTAATTAGAATTGATGGAAGACCGAACGGCGGCAATTGCGTGTCTGCCCATCGGATGATGTGTTGCTCGTGCGCGACGCGCGCCGGTTCACATCAGGTTTATCAGACAGTTAGAACGCACGCACCGGCTTTCGGCCTGATGCGATCATTCGTCGCCTCGATGCTGCGCGCATAGGTCGCGCATGTCGGCTTGATTGCCGACATCGACCGTCCCGCTTTGAGTCAACGCGTCGTCTCAAAACAGCCCCGTTACGCCTCGAAACATTACGGGCAGGTAACTACCAAGAGGTGTGCAGCAAGATGTTCAGGATCGTTCTTCGTGCAGGAGCGGTGATCGCAATCGTCTCGGCCGGCGTCGCGGCGCAGGCCGAGCAGGCGACCACCTCGCCGAGACCTGGCCAGGCTGCGATGGCGCCTCAGACGTCAGCAACAACGTCATCGCCGGCGGCGAGCAAAGCGCAGCCCGCGACGGCTGCAACTCAGTCCCCGACTTCGTCGCAGACGTCAGCAGCCGCGTCGAACACGGCTCCCGCTTCGACAGTCGGCCAATCGGCATCCGCGCCGCAAACGCCCGCCGTCAAACCGGCGAATGCCGCGCCTGCCCTGCAGGCCGCATCACAACCGGCGGCAGCGACGACTCAGCCGCCCGCTGCTCCAGCGGCGCCGCAGGCAACGACGACCGGTCAGGCATCGAGCGCCCCGGCCACCGAAGCGCAGCCATCGACATCAAGCGCAGCTGAAACAGTCACGGAGCCGGCGGCTGCTGCCGACAAGGCCAAGGACTCCGCAGAGAAGCCTGGACAGACCGGCGCTCAGGCCGCGTCTCACGTGCCGCACGATCTGTCGCCATGGTCGATGTTCCTGGCCGCCGACATCCTTGTCAAAGCCGTGATGATGGGTCTCGCGCTGGCCTCGCTCGCGACCTGGACCGTGTTCATCGCCAAGACCATCGAGTTCGGCTTCCTCCGCCGCAAGCTCAGCCGCGCCTTGCGCAAGGTCGACGACGTGCGCTGGCTGTCGGAAGCGAAGCTCGCGCTCGGCAAGCGTGAGACCGTGCTCACCGCGCTGATCGACGCGGCGATGCACGAGATCAGGATGTCCTCGGAGCTGCCGTCGCATGGCGTCAACGACCGCGCCGCGTCGAGTTTCGCGGAGATCGTCCGCGCCGAAGGCCGGCGTTGCCGCACCGGCATGGGCCTGCTCGCGACGATCGGCTCGATCTCGCCGTTCGTCGGCCTGTTCGGCACAGTCTGGGGCATCATGAACAGCTTCATCGGCATTTCGAAGTCGCAGACCACGAACCTCGCGGTCGTCGCTCCGGGTATTGCCGAGGCGCTGCTTGCAACGGCCATCGGACTGGTCGCCGCCATTCCGGCCGTGATCATCTACAATCACTTCACCCGCGTGACCAAAGGCTACATGGAGCTGGTGAACCGTTCGTCGGGTGCGACGGCGCGCATGCTGTCGCGCGATCTCGATCGCGGCCAGAGCAGCCACCACAGCGAACGCTTCGAGCCGATTCACGTCCACTCCGCGCCCCCGATGGCGCTCGCGGCGGAGTAGCCCATGGCCGTCTCTCTTTCTGAAGCCGATGGTGACGACGATCTCGGCGAGTCCAGCGACATCAACGTCACGCCGTTCATCGACGTCATCCTGGTGCTGCTGATCATCTTCATGGTGGCCGCGCCGCTCTCCACGGTCGACGTTCCCGTCGACCTTCCGACATCGACGGCGACGCCGCAGAAGAAGCCGGACAAGCCGATCTATGTCAGCATCAAGCCCGACCTGACGCTGTTCGTCGGCGAAGAGCAGGTCAAGCGGGCAAGCCTGGTCAGCACGCTCGAGCACATTCCGGAGGCCGCCAAGGACAAGTTCATCTTCCTGCGCGCCGACCGGGGCGTCGCGTATGGCGAACTGATGGACGTCATGGAGCTGCTGCGCACCGGCGGCTATCCGAAGATCAAGCTCGTCACGGTCGAAGGCGTCTCACAGGCGGCCGCGCCGGCCGCGCATTGAAACCAGTGCAACGACGGAAGTGAAGAATGGTCGAACACAAGTATCAAGGAGCGACTCGCCGCTTGTGGATCTCAGCCGCCATCGGCGCATTAATGCTGCACGGTGGCGGGGCGGCGCTCGCGGTGGTTCATCTCAGCGCTCATGAAGCCGACGGCGGCCTCGGCGCCGCCGGTGCGGAGTTTGCACTCGAGATGGCCTCACCGCAGGTGGAGGACAACGATCTTCCGCCCGGTCCCGACAGTGATGCGGCTGAAGCGGCCCCGGAGCAGATGCAGCAGACTGCGGAGGTCAAGGAGTCAGACGCGGTCAAGGACAAGCCGACCGAGACCGAGGACGAGGCCGATCGCGTCGTCACCATGAACGAGCCGAAGAAGCCGGAGAAGGAAGAGCAGCAGGTCGCGACCCAGCAGGCCGAGGCCTCGGTTGCCTCGGCCGCGCAGCAGGAATCGGCCCGAAAGGCGCTCGACGAAGCCGCACCGCCGGCCGAGACGGCGAAGGCGCCGAATGTCGGCCTCGGCAAGGACAAGCAGAAGCTCACCGACAATTGGGGCCGCAAGATCAGCGCCTATTTCGAGCTGCACAAGAAATATCCGGAAGGCAAGAAGCACGCCGGCACGGTCAAGGTCGCGCTGGTGCTGAGCCGCGCGGGCAAGGTGATGTCGGCCTCGGTGATGCAATCATGCGGAGACACGATGTTCGACGATGCGGCGATCGCGATGATCCGCCGCTCCGATCCGGTGCCGGCGCCGCCGTCCGGGCTGACCGACGATCAGTTCAGCTTCAGCCTCGACGTGAACTTCAACCAGAAGAAATAGCCGCGCACATCCGTTCGGACGCGCGTCTGCTAGACTAGGCAGCGTTCGCACTCCCGCGAGCGCTGCTTTTCATTGCGAGTGGCTTCCCCGGGTGTCGCGGTTTCCCAATTGCGCACTCTCGTTCATCTCGGACCGACCTTTCCCCTCTCCCTGAGGAGCCCGCCGCAGGCGGGCGTCTCGAAGGGCGAGGCCCGGATCTGGCCTCATGGTTCTCCCGGCGATGCGAAGCATCGTCCGGAGACGCGCCTGCGGCGCTCCTCACCATGAGGAGTTAGGACGGAGGGCGTCGATGCACATTGGCGACGAGCAGCGTGCTCACAAGGCTGGGCACGATCTGGACGGCTGAGTTGTACGGTGCGAGCTTCGCTGCCGATCAGTACTGCACCCGCGCTCCCACCTGCACGACCGTGGCGGACAGGTCGTTCTCGCGGAAGTTCGACCGCGTCTCCTCGCGCCGGACGCTGGCCCGGAGCTGCAGCAGGCGGGAGAACTTGTAGAGCATGCCGAGCTCGACGAGGTAGCGGTTGTCCACGCGCGTGGTGCCGGTGAACGCGTCCTGGCCATAACCCGCGAGAAGGGTGCCGACGAGCCAGGGCTCGAACTGATGCTCGACTCCGACGGTGACGTCGCGCTTGAGCACGCCGGAGATTCCGGGCTCGGTGATCTCGACGACCTGCGACTTGGCGCCGAACATGATCGCCGTCTCCTTGGCGTACTGCCAGGTCAGGTTGGCGTCGGCAATGAAGCCACCGACCGGCTTCAGCAGCGGATCTTGAAAACGGCGGGTGAGATAGCCGACGGCGACGTCGCCGGTCAACTTGTCGGCGTAGGCGAAGGTCACGCCCGCCTCGACGGCCGTGCCGGTGGAGTCGCGGCGGAATCCCTCGGCATCGACCGCGATGTCGTGAACGCGGCGATCGACGGCGACGTCGACGAAGGGCCGGATCTCCGGCGTCAGATTGTAGGTGACGCGGCTCTGCGAGCCGTATTGGACGAAGTTACGATCGGCGTTGCTGACGATCTGGCCGGTGACGAGCGGCGCGTTCTGGAACGCCACGCGATCGATCGCCGCCTTGGTCGAGACCTCGAAATCCTCGAAGCGCTTGGTGACGCCGGCCGAGCCGCCGACGGTCGAAGCGAGCGGGATCCTGGCGAAGCGGCCGGCAAAGCGCGGCGTGCCCGGGTCATCGGCATCGACGGCAACGTGGCCCTCGCCGTTGAGCGCAAACGTATCGGTGATGTCGTAGCGCCCATTCACCTTCGCGTCGACGGTAGGCCTCGAGAGCTGCCGGAGCTTGGCATAGTCGATGTAGCCGACGCGCACATCGGCGTTCAGCAGATGCCGCTCGAACTGAGAGCGCACCAGGAGCACCGGCGCAACGCTGACGAAGGCGGAGCCCCCGCCTTTCGGCACACGCCCGGGATTGCTGTCGAAGCCTGAGGACATTTCGAACGCAGGCTTCAGGATGAAGTTTCCCACCGTGATGCCTTTGGGCTCGAAAGGGTCCTCCTCCATCATCGGCGGCGCCTGCGGCTGCTGCTCCTGTGGCTTCTGGCCCTTGTTCATCCGCGGTAGCCGCATCTTCGGCTTGTCCGCCAGGACGGGGGGAATCGGCTGGGCGTCCTGGCGTGGAATCGGCGGGAGATTGTTCGGCAGCACGCCGCGCGTCGCCGGCGGCGGACTGACCGCGAAGGCCAGCGCATCGAGGCAGCGATTGGGAACGTTGGTCGCCGACAGCCGGCCCGGCGTCGACAGGCAGCCGCCGACCAGAAGGCCGGCCGAGGGCGCACCGAAGAAGGCGTTGCGTACGGGAGCAAGACGCGGCGCCGGCTCGCGGCGCGCGGCCTGGGGAAGCGCACCGGCTCCGGGATCGATCGGCGATCTCGTGCGCGGTGGCGGGGGCTCCTCTGGCTGTACCGCTGCAGCCTTCGGCTCCGGTTCGTTGCCGCCGGGGGCCACGATCATCTGCGGAATCACCACCGGGCCATTGCCGTTCGCGGGCCGCGTCGGTTGCCGCTTGCGGTTGGGCACGACGACGACCGGACCGCCGCCATCGATCGCTCCGGGATCGGCATAGGCCCGCGCCTGTGTCCCCTGGATCGCCGACTGACCGTAGGACGGCGCGGCATCAACGAGCAGCACGAGCAGCACCGTGAGCGCAGCCGCCTCGTCCCGGCGCGGCACGAAGCCGTTGCGCCGTTTAAGACCCGCCGTTTCTCGTGCAGCCCGTTTCAAAAATGCGTATCTCCCGTCAAGCTCGTCACCACACGACGAACCGCGACCGGCAGGCGTCGTAATTCGGGTTGCCCGCTCGCGCAGACCACCTTCGATGGCGTTCAAACTGCCGGCCCCGCCGGTTGGCTGACGCCGATGGCGGCGGGTATGGCGCGTCAGAGGCTGTCGCGTAGAGCCAAGTCGATGCACGACAGCCGCCCGTCGGATCGGCTATTCTACGACCAGGACGCCCTTGTTGCCCTGATGGAAGTCGTCGAAGAATTCGTAGCGTCCAGGCTTCTGCGCCTTGACCTTCACCACGCCTTCCATGTTCGGCTTGATCACCGTCTCGAACTGCAGCGGCTCGCTCTCGAACTCGACCGGCGAGCCGTCGAGATTCTTGATCTTGAACACGATCGGCGTGTCGGCCGGCGCCTTCAGCTCGGCGGGCTGGAATTTGTTGTCTTTCACCGAGATCTCGATGGTGGCTTCCGCTGCGCTGGCCAGAGGCGCAAAAGCCGTCATCATCAGCGCGACGCCTGCCGCAATTCCCGCTTTCTCAAATAGCGTCATGATATCGATCCTTCCCCGGATTCCCGTTGCGAATGTCGCTCGCCGTCCAACCGCCCCGACCATCATCGAGCGCTTCGTAGAAGCAGTTTAAGTTTTCGAATGCGGCGATTTACCGTGTCGAAACATGACGAAATCGTTGTCTGCGACGAAGCACTCAAATAGTTCGCGATATCGCGGACGCCGCGGCAAGACTTCATGCGTCACGGCACAAACTTCCGCGTGAGAGCACGTTGCGATGCGCGAATTTTGCTGTCGTCTACTGAACGATTTGATCATTAGCGCATTCATCGGCTCACACATCGCGCGCCGCTTCAATCGAGGCCACGCATACACCGCTCCCCATCGTCATTCGGATGCGCACGATCAGCTCCGAGGACGAGCGCACACACCCCAGCCATAGGATCGTACGATCGCCCAGATCGCCGCTCATTGAACAAGAACGATCGACGCCACCGAAGAGCATCGGCCCGCCCATGCGACGCCGAAGTCTCCAGCGCCTGTCATCAGCTCGATGGATCGAAGCTGCGTCAGTTTGCCGCGGCCGCGCATCTGCCTGCAGGTCAGATGCATCGCGATGTCAGCTTCGCAGACCGAGCTTTCTGTCGTGAACGGTGAGCCCCCTCGGCATGCGTGGCGGATACGCCGCTTTCGCTTTCGTCGTCTGCGGAGGACCGACCTCACCGGATGGCAGATCCGGGACCACCGAGATACGCTCCGCGGCTGCTGCCGGCGCGGGTTCTTTGGCGACTACTGTCGGCCGTGTCTCGGCGGCCATTGCAGCCGGCTCGGCCCCAGGCACGCGCTTGCGCCCGGTCAACATCGCCCGCGCAAGATTTTCGCGTTGCAGGACGCTCATCCAGAGTGTCCCGAGAACATGGATCCCGATCAGGCCGATGATGGCGTTGGACGACAGCGAATGTGTTTGCTCGATCCACCCGACGCCGAAGAACCTGAGCGAGACCTGCATGACACCACTGATGGTCGAGATCACCAGCAGGCCGATCATCGCCACCAGCATCGCCGCACCGGCGGGATTGAGGCCGAGATAGCGGCCGGTCTCGCCGTGGAAGATGTTCATCACGTAGCGCGGCGCAGCGCGCAGCTTGAGGCTGATCCGCGCGAACAGCGAATGGCGGGTGCCGATGACACCCCAGATCAGCCTGAACGCCAGCAATCCGATCACGGCATAGCCTGCCAGCCGATGCAGCGGATCGAACGTGTTGGGCGTGACGCAGGCAATCAGCACGAAGCCGGCGAGGGCCCAGTGCCAGACGCGCAGCGGGATGTCCCAGACCTCGACGGTCTTCGGACGTGAATTCGCCGGCGCCGTGGGACGGACGCTCCGCTGTGCCTGTCCTGCGTCACGCATGTTTCAGATCACTTCGCGATCGTGTGCTTCAGCGCGAGGTTCTCGGGGCTGTAGAACAGCTCATAGAGCTTGCCGCCCTTGACGCCGTAGACTTCGTAGCAGGTGCCCTCGATCTTGGTCTGGCGAACCTCGTAGCCCGCCGCCTTCGCCTTGGCTTCCGCATCGGCAACGGTCTTCCAGGACGCCTTGTCGAGCTTGGTGCAATCCTTGTAGCCGTCTGCCAGGGCAACGGAGCCCGATGCGATACCCGCCGCGAGCGCTACGACCATGATCTTGATGACCTTCACAATCAAATCTCCTCCAAAACGGCGCCACATGGCGCCTGCACCGCGCTGAGCGCGAGCGGACAAAGAGGACTGCGATTTCAACGAAACTTGGACGGCGTCGGCAGCCTCCGCCGGCGAAGAATGCGTATCGGAGGCCGAAGCCGGCCCGCATGCGGCCGCAATGTCGCTGGCGAGCGGCCGCAACTACGCTGCGGTCAAGATCAAACCGTGTCCTCTGACGATCAATCAGTCCGCACACGGCACGCGAGCGCGGTTGCCGCACGCATGCGAGTGACATTGATTCGCAAGGAACTAGTCGCGCCGGACCATGAGCATCAAACGCGTCGGTTGCATCGTTCGTTGCCGACGACGCGACGCGACCATACTCCTGCCCGAATGGCTCTGTGTCCGGCATGCGGCGAGAAGGAAGCCGAGCGTCGAAACATGCGACGTTTGGTCTCGGAAAAAAATCTTGGAGTTCGGCGTTGCACGTCGCTTGCGATCACGCCGCCCGCCGACACGAACCGTCGATCATGCGGTGTGTATCAGCGCATGGAAGACGCGTGCGTCGCCGTCATCGACAAGCGATGCGGCGACGGATCGTTCCTGGCAAGACATCTGTGTCGCGGCCTGCGCGTTCATTCACGGCGAGCAGCACGCGGCAAGGTGCAACGCCTCGGCTGCCACGCATAGCGATCAGACCGCGAGCGCAGCGTGCCGAAGGCGCGCGCGACGCTATTTCGCGCCGGTGAAGACGCGGGCGATGAAGTCGGAGCTCTCGGGAGACTTCGTCATTTCCGGCGTCAGTGTCGGTTGCTGCTGCGGTGGCGGTTCTGAGCGCGCGTTGCGCTCGAGAATCTTGCGCCGCTCGCTCGTGTTCCTGCTCACCCGCGCCGGCTCGTCCGGCCTGCTGACGGTGATCATGATCTTCTCGGAGACCAGCGGCGGATCGAAGTTCAGATGCTTCGAATCGCCCAGCACGAGTTGCAGCGTATGCTTGCCGGGTGACAGCTCGATCC
This sequence comes from Bradyrhizobium sp. HKCCYLS2038, assembly GCF_051167655.1. Taxonomy (NCBI): domain Bacteria; kingdom Pseudomonadati; phylum Pseudomonadota; class Alphaproteobacteria; order Hyphomicrobiales; family Nitrobacteraceae; genus Bradyrhizobium; species Bradyrhizobium sp. HKCCYLS2038. Next base: position 451,928 of record NZ_JBNPTM010000006.1, read on the forward strand.
GAGCCTCGGTCTCGCCGGCGGCATAATGAATGTGCTTCTTGTCGCGCGGAATCTGCTGGCCCGCCTCCATCGTCTCGTCGACGTCGATCAGCAGATGGTGGTGGCCGCTGCCGGCGAAATCATCACCGGCATGGGTCACGCCCATGTTGCGCAGGCCGAAGCGGCACCAGAACGCGCCGCTCACCGTCTCACCGTCCGCGGGCGAAATCAGATAGACCCGCGCATCCTTCGGCGCCTTCGTGCCCTTGGCCATCGCCAGCGAGGGCGCGAACGCCAGGGATGCGGTCAGGATCAGACAGAGTCGCACAGACGCCGGTTTCCACATGCTCTTCTCCTAGGGTGTCAGCGCGACGCGGAAGCCGAGCGTCGGATGGCGGATGCGACCGTCATAGCGGTCACGGCTGCCCGCACGCGCATCGGACGGCCCGTTGCTCCAGGAGCCCGAGCGGATCACGCGGGCGTAGCTGCCGTCCTCCAGCCAGGCCGAGCCGTCCGACGGCGCACCCTTGTAGTTCTTGTGCCAGTTGTCGGCGACCCACTGGCCGACGGCTCCGCCCATGTCGAACAGGCCGAGCGGGTTGGCCGCGAAGCTCCCGACCTTCAACGGCTGCGCCGCGTCCGTCGCGTCGCCGGAATTGTTGCAGCCCTTGCAGTTGGCCATGCCGACCCGCATGCGATCGCCCCACCAGTATTTGCTGCGCTGGCCCGCGCGGGCGGCAAATTCCCATTCGGCCTCGGTCGGCAGGCGGAACGTCTTGCCGCTGACCTTGGAGAGCCAGGCGAGATAGGCCTGCGCATCGTCGTAGCTCGCATTGGTGACCGGACGGTCGTCGGCACCGACCGCGATGTCGGCACAGCCGCCCGCCGCGACGCATGGCTTCCACTCGCCGACCGTGACCGGATATTTGCCGATCGCGAATGGCCGGATGCTGACCTGGTGAACCGGTTGCTCGGACTCGTCCTCGCCGCCCATCGCGAAGGTGCCGCCGGTGATCGCGATCATCTCCGGCAGGCGCAGCTTCGGCTCCGGCGTCGACACCGGCTCTGGCACGGAGGCCGCCACCGGCTGAGGAGCAGGTGCAGGCGATGTCTCTGCGGCCGGAGCCTGGCGCATCGCCGCCGGAAGCGGTGACGGCGCCCGAACGCCCAACGGCGCCTCTTGAGGCGTGGCGGCGGCGCTCGGCGTTTCCATCGTGATGCGGCGAACCGAAATCGCTGTCGGCAGCGCATCCCGCTGCATCGTCGAGGCGCCGGCGAAACCGGGTGGAGACTGGATCAGGAGCTGCAGGTTGCGCAACGGCAGCAGCACGCCGCCGACCGCAACGATGCTGAGCACCAGTGTGCCAACCGCGATGCGGACGACGGCGCGGCGATGCGGCGCCGACCAAGCAAGCAGAGACGGCAGCCAGCCGCGCCGCTCGGCCTCACGCCGATCCTCTTCGAGGTACCCGTCATCGACGAACTCATCCCACCGCTGCGGCGGCGGATCGACACGCGGCGTCGCGATGCGCGAGGGCGGCATCTCAACGAACTGCGCTGGCTCATGCCGCGCTACGGCCTCGTGATCCTCATTCTCCTCCACGGGATCGAGCGACTGCTCCAGCGCGCCGCACATCATCATCAGAAGGCCGCTCTCGCCCCTGCCGCTCCAGCGCTCCTGGACCTCGGGGCATTCGACCTGATCGTCGACGTGCAGGAAGCTCGGTGGACGCATCGCGCTGAGCGAGACCTGCACCGATCGGCCGCAGCGGCGGCAATCGACCCTGAGGGTTTCAGCCGGCAAGGTATCCTCCGCGAGCTTCGGCGCCCGCAGCCATTGCAACGATGAAAGCTCGCTCATGTCGTCCTCGCCGTGCTGCCGATTCGCTTACTGACCCCAGCTCGTGAATGCCTCGTTGAAGAGGCGGTCGCCCTCCGGCCCCTTCTCGATCGACAGCAGCGCGCGGTTGCCGCCCTCGTACACGATCGGGATGTCGAACCACTGCTTGCCCCTGAGCAGCAGCACGTTGCGCTTGGTGTCGACCTCATTGGCGGACAGCGCGATCATGAAGACCTTCGGCGTGACGCGCGCCGTCTGCGTCGCCAGCGCCGTGCCGCGCTCCGCCTCCTCGCCCTTCAGCCCGATCCCTCGCAGGCTGGTCAGCCCGATCGCCGGATCAGGCCAGGCGAAGCTCAGCTCCATGACATGGCTCGCCGGCAGCTCCAGATCGGCGTTCCGCCGCAGCGACATCGTCACCTTCATGCCGTTCTCGATCTCGATCTCGCCCTTGAGCGAGGGAGCGGCATTCAGGCGGGGTCCCTTGCTCGGCTCGAGCGACCAAACCACCTTGCCGGTGAAGCGCTTGCCTTTCGGCTCCTGCGGATCCTCGTGATAGAGGAACGCCTGCGCGGACGCCGTGACGGGAGCAACCGTCGCCGGGGCGGAGCTCTGTCCGACGGTGCCGGCCGTCTCGTTGGCCGCGACCTCCTTGCCATCCGGCACGATACGCTCGGCGTTGATCTTGCGTGCACCGGGCTCGCTGGGCAGCGCCGAATCCATCGCCGCGCTGGTCTGCGCGATCTGCATGAAGTCCGCGGCGCGCTGCCACGACACGGCAGCGCCGACGACGGCCAGCAGCCCGACGGCGGCCACCGCCATGATCCGCCGGCTGGGAAGCCGCCGCGACTTCTCACGACCGCTCTCGGCCGACTTGAAAGCCATCTCGACGAGTGACGGGTGGATCTTGGTCTCATCGGCCACTGCGCCCGGCTTCGCCGGCTCGGCTGCTGCTGTCGTGGCAGATGAAATCGTTGTCGTTGCTTTCACGTCGGCGATCTCCGCCGGCAGCGGCGCCGTCGCATCCCGCTGATCAACGGCGGCTGGGGCGTCGCTTGCAACAGCGCTCGAAAGCACGGCCGGCTGTGGGAGCGGTGGCGGCAATGCCGCACTCGGACCTTCGAGCGGCGCCTGAGGCGGCAACGCGACCAACGCTTGAGGCGGCAGTTCGGTGAAAGATGAGGACGTCACCGGCGCGGGCGGCGTGACCGCGGCCGGACGCCGACGCAACAGCCGAACGTCCGGTGGCGTCGTGAGCGGCGCCGTTGGTGATGTCTTTGCTGATGTCTTGCTGAGTGTCTTGTTTAGCGCCTTGGGCGACATCTCGTCCGACGCTTCGGCGCCTTCGTGCCGATCGACTCGCGGCTGCATCGGGATCTCTCCACCTGACCGACGCGCCAGCGACAGATACTTCGCGACCGTGGCGATCTCTTCCTCGATCGTATGCGTAGTCGCCTTGGCCGAGCCACGCCGCTTCGTCCCCGCGCTCGCCGCTCGCGGCTGAGCCACCGGCGCGACGGCCCGGTTCTCGGCAACGGCCGGCAGCCGCGACACGTCGCCGGCCTGAGTGCGAACATCGATGAAACGATCCGGGAACAGGATTTCAGCGAGATCGCGCAGCGAGGCGTTGGGCAGCATCAGGCGGCGAAACGCCGGCAGCACGCCGCGCAGGTTCTTCTGGTCCGCGCGGCGACCGGTATCCTCCTGGCCGACCTCGGCCCCGATCTCGCGACGGCTGTCACTCACCACGACCTTGCGGGCGCGCAGCATGGCGGTGAGCTCGCGGAGGTCGGACCGCGATGCCTGATCGATCACGACCAGATCGAAACTGCCGATCCGGGCCGGCAGCAGTTCGGCGACCCGCCAGGCCGGCATGACGTGGCACGGGATCTCCTCGAACCAGCCGTCCAGCGACTTGCGGACAGCGACGCGGAGGCGCCGCGCCGTCGGGCTCGAGCACGCCGAGACCATCTTCTGCATCGTGTCCCTGAAACGCTTCAGCGACTGCCGGACGGAGGTGCTTGCGTTCTGCGCGATCGCGAGTGTCATCCGCGCGCTGATCACCGCTTCGAACAGCGCCAGCGATCGTTGCTCGAGCCGCAGCCGCTGCGCTGCGAGGTCATGCAGCAGCTGGCGCTCGTCGTGACCATCGATGCGCATCAACGCCGCCGCATTCCACGCCGTCACCCAATCCGGGAGCAGCACCGGGTCGCCGGCACCGGCTGTTGCCGGCTCGTTGCGGACGCGCTGAGCGATGTCAGGCGCCCCCGCCTCCAGCAGCATCTGGCTGGCCGATCTGACGATGCGATAGTCGTCATCCGCCCGCGCGATGGCTTCAACGGTTGCGAGAACACCGGACCAGCGCGTTTCGATCTCGCGCGGCTCGACATCGGCGTCGCCGATCCGCGAGAGAATGTCGGATTGAACGGTGGCGGCCAGCTCGACCGCGCCGGCGAACAACTCGCCGACGCGCGCGAGCTGGCTCAACGGCCCCGACACCCGCGTCATCACGCTCCTGATGGCGGCGCCGAGCGCCTTCGGCCGCTGCGCGTCCGACAGCATCGCCGTCACCTCGGTGTCCGGCATCGACAGCTTGCGGCAGGCATCGACGACGTTGCGAACGGCCAACGCAGCCATCACGACCGCCGCCTCGACGCTCTTGACGATCCGCTCGATGTCGTCGAACGCACGCGCGGATTCCAGCTCGATCGCGGGAGCGCCGATCCTGGTTGCGATCGCCGTCCACCGCGTCCGCAGCGCCAGCAGATCATGTCGCCAGTTGAGGAAGCGGTGGACATACTGCCAGTCCGCCGGCGTCGCCGGCGCGGCGCCGTCCACGGTGATGGCTTCGATCGCAGCCTTCAAGGCGCGCCGCGACGGAGAGAACCGCGGCATCGCCTTCTCGCCGGCCGCCAGGCGCTCGACGACACGGATGGCATCCTTCTTGTTGAAGGCTTCGACCGGCGCATGCACCTGCCGCTTGGCGAACTCAGCGCTCCTCGACAGCTGGAACGAGGCATCGCGAGCCCAGCCCACGACCTTGTCGTTGCCGACCGAGACATCGCTCTTCGCGGCGCCGAGCGGCGACAGCCGGGCGAGCCAAGCATCATTGGCGATGGCGTGATGAGCAGCGACCAGCGCGTCGAGATCGGCTGCGAGCCGGGTGGTGGCGTCGAGTCCGAACATGGCGATCGCATCGAGCGCCAGGTCCTCGTCGCGATTGTCCTCGGAGCTCGCCCCCGCCTGCTGCCGCAGCTCTTCATGCAGGCGCAGCATCGCCGCAGCATCCGGAAGCGTGGCCGTCGCGGGCAACTCGGCATCAATATGCGCAAGATGCTCGGCGAGCCGCAGCCGCGCCTCGCGCGCCTTCTCCACCGCCATCACCATCGCGTCCGTGTTGGACAGCAGACACGCCGGGCGATCGCTGAACCAGGCTGGCGGGTCCTGGTCGGTCAGCAGCCCCTTGATCAGATCGAGCGGCAGCTCATGCCGGCCACCGGACAATTGCACATTGCGCCCGACGATGTCGGCGATCTCGCCATCGAGCGAGGCCATCTGCGTGCGCTTCGAGATGATGTCGCGCTCCAATCGACCGATCTGGTCGGCAAGCTCGCGCAGATTCGTGGTGTCAACGATTCCCTGCAAACGGTCCGCCGCCGCTTCCGCCTTCTTGAGCACGTCCTTGTCGGCGCCGGTCGAGCTGGCGGCGAGTTCACGGATGCCGGCCGGCAGCTTCTGATGCAGCAGCGCCAGCGCCGTCTCGTCGCGGGACACGACGAGGACGCGCGAACCGAGCGCAAGATGATGACAGACGACGTTGACGAGCGTCTGGACCCGCGCATCCTGCGATGCAGCCTGGACCACCAGGCCATCGGACCGCGACAGCTCACGGACGACCTCGATATGCTCCGACGACGCCGGCAGCGGAAAGAACAGATCGCCGATATCGAGGACGACCGGCTTTGCCGCTGGCCCGATGTTGATCGGAGCGCCGACGACGCTGGACAGATGCCGCCGCGAGCTCGAATGTCCGCGGCCACCAGTCTGCGGCAGCAGCGCACTTACCGCACCCGTCAGGGAGCACTCGCTCTGCGGCGCATGTTCAATCGCGCTCTTCAGGCACTCGATGTCGCGCAGCGCCAGGCTCTCGGGCCGACGGCGTGCCGACATGACCCAGCGTCGCCCAGCGATGGCGGCGTCAGCGGTCTCGACCGCTTCAGCGCCTTCGCAAGCCGCAACGCTCCTCTGGCCAGGCTGCCCGCCGACGGCGCGCAGGATCTGCTCCAAGGTGAGCGCCGTGAATGGTGACAGCTCGCCATGCTGCTCGAGCGCCTCGACCAGTGGCTCGGACTTGTCGTGCCAAGACGGCGCAGCATCCGGCGCCAATGCCTCCAGCGCCCGGAGATTGACGACCGCGCCGGTGAAACGGGGCCGCAGCCTCACTTCCGCGTCGGGACGTTCGAGGATCTCGATTTCGACCGGCCGCTCGAACAGCGGCAGCTCGGATTCGCGTCCGCCCTTCCGCCACGACGACAGCGTGATCCCCCACATGATCTCCTTGGCCGGATCCGTGCGAACCACGGCGGCGAGCTCGCGCAACTGCCGGTGGATCGCCATGGTCCGCCGTCGTGCGCGCTCGGTATCCGCCCATGCCGTCCACGGCCCCGCCACGTAGCGCTCGATGCGCTGCACGAGATCCGCCCGCTGCTCCAGGCGCAGCCGACCGGTCCAGGTGCCACCTGGCGCGTCGGCGGACGGTGCCGGCGAAAAATCCTCCGGCCGCGCGTGCCGGGCGAAGGTGAGGCGATTTTTTTCGATCTCGCTCACGGTGACCTGCATGGTCTCGCGCGGCAGCGGGCGACGGTCCGGATCCGACGACGGCTCGAGCCACGCGTCCAGATCGGGGTCGAACGCGGGCGGCTCCGTCGCGACGAGCGCCTCGACAGCAAGCCAAACGGGGCCATCGACATCGAACGTGTTGAGAACGACGCCGGGCAGACCTTCCAGCTCCTGCTGATCGAGGGCAAAGCTCTGACTGTCGATGGCGTACGGGTCCCGGCGCTCGGCGGGCCCACTGGCAGCACGAATGATGTCGGTCAGGCAACCAAGGACGTCCTGAAGCGGCTCACCAGACGGCGCAGCACCGAGCGCATCCTGCGTCGCCGATGCGAGGGCGTCGGACAATAGCTCGGCTTCCGGAGGCGCCACGGCACTCGCCGTGATGGCGCCGAGCAGCCGCCTGCCGTGCTCGGCGCTGCCGATCGGTGCGGCGCGGTCGATCGGTTGACCCTCGCTGGGCCGCAAATGGACCGGATGGTTCATCGCACAAATTCCCCGCTGAGCTCTGCTGCAAGATCGGCGTCAGGCCGGCGACAGGCTGACCAGAACGGATGGCTCCGGCGCTGACCACGGCGGCCGGGGCAATCAAACGGTGGCTTCGGTCTGGACAAGCTTTCCTCGCTGCAACGCCGATGGAACGATCGACTCGTCGCGGAGGCGTATGGCGAAGTGACGTCACGCCAATGGCCCGACAGGTAGAGGAATGTGACGAACCTCGCCCCAGGCCGGGAGAGAGCTAAAATCTCGCGGTTATTGCGCGATCAGAATCTCTCGTAACGGCCGCGCTAGACTTGGGTTTTTCTGAAACGAGCCGCGCCGGCCCGGTGATGCGAATGGCTCGCACGCAAATACGCTAGAAAACGTCTAAGAATACTTCTAACGGCCAAGCAGAAACATTCGGATGCGGGACGCGCCATTGCATGGCCGCAGAGCCGCGCGACGACCGCCGATGTTCGGCCACATCGGCAGCCCGATTGCAGCAGGGAGATGGCCACGAATGTCTGGGGATGACAGCGCAGCGCACAACGAGGCGCACGTCATTTCCCTCAATCCGAAACCAGAGATGCCGCCGCACCGCACGCGCTCAGCGCGGATATCCGTGCTGCAACTGTGCCTTAAGCGCAAGACGGCGCCGCTTGAAACCCCCGCAGAGCTGCAGTAGCTGTTGTCATCGTCACACAACGTCTCCTGGGCGTTCCCCGGTCGGTGGGGCCACACTGCATGTCTTGGCAACGGATGAAGGCTGCGGCCGGGTGTGGTGCAACGCTCGTCACGCTGATCACGCTTTTTCCCATCGCCATGGCGACGGCCCAGCCGGAAGGCCGCGAGCCGGCGACGGTGAAGCTTTCTGCGACGCAGCAGAAGCAGATCGGACTGCAGACGGCGGTGCTTGCCGCAGAAAGCCATCCCGAGCAATTCCGGGCGTATGGCGCAGTGCTGGACGTCGCCAGGCTGACCGACCTCACCAACAGCTACGCCAACGCGCAAGCCCAGCTGCAGACCGCCCAGGCCAAACTCGAGGTGGCAAGGCTCGCCTACGAGCGCGCCCGCGATCTGGTGCAGTCGGCCGCGATGCCGCGCAAGGACGCTGAAACGGCGGAGGGCACGTTCCGCACCGACCAGGCCGCGCTCGCCGCCGCGGACTCCCAGGTGAAGACGCTGGTCGCGACGGCGCGGCAGGAATGGGGGCCGGTGATCGGACGAGGCATCGTCGAGCGCTCCCCGCAAGTCGTGCAGCTGATCGAGCGCGAGCAATTTCTGGTCCAGGTCACGCTGCCGCCGGGCGTGACGCTGACCGAGCCGCCGCGCACCGCGCTCGGCCAGGCACCGACGCGCACCGCCAACATCGAGCTGCGCTACCTCTCGCCCGCCCCGCGAACCGATCCGCGAATCCAGGGCGTCAGCTATTACTTCGTCGCCGCGGGCGACAGCGGATTGTTGCCGGGAATGAACACCACCGCCTACGTGCCGTCCGGCAAGTCGTTCGATGGTGTCTTCGTCGAGGATACGGCCGTCGTACAATGGCAGGGCCGGTCCTGGGTGTATCTACGCGCCGGTCCCGAGACCTTTAGACGGCATCCGATCCGGACCGATCAGCCCATCTCCGATGACGACTACGTCGTTCAGGACATTCCGGCCGGGTCCGAGATCGTGCTGCGCGGCGCGCAGGTGCTGTTGTCGGAAGAGGCCAAGAGCGAGCTTCGCGGCGGCGGCGACGATGATTGACGGAGATCGGCTGGCTGCGACGGGGCCGCAAGCCGCGCTGGTCTCGTTCGCGATCCGCTTTCGCGGCATGATTCTGGCGCTCGCCTGCGCCATCCTGGGTCACGGCATCTTCGCGGTCGGCAGCGCGAAATACGCCGTCTTTCCCGAATTTGCGCCGCCGCAAGTGTCCATTCAGACGGAGGCGCCGGGGCTCAGCCCGGAGCAGGTCGAGGTGCTGGTCACGCAGCCGATCGAGACCGCGATCAATGGCCTTGCCGGGGTTGAGAGCATGAGGTCCTCCTCGATCCAGGGCTTGTCCGTGCTCTCGGTCGTTTTCCAACCCGGCACCGACGTCTTCCGGGCCCGTCAGCTCGTGACGGAGCGGCTGACGGTGATCACCGGCAGCCTGCCGCAGGGCGTGCGGGCGCCGTCGATGACGCCGTTGGTGCCCGCGGCCGGCACCGTGCTGGTCATCGGGCTGACCTCCGAACACCGCTCGCTGATGGACCTGCGCACCATTGCCGATTGGACCGTGAGCCGGCGACTGCTCGCCGTGCCCGGCGTCGCGCAGGTGACGACCTATGGACGCGACATCCGATCGCTCCAGGTGCAAGTGCGGACCGACGACATGGTGCGCTTCGGCGTCGGCATGAACGACGTCGTCGCGGCGGCGCGCAAGGCCACCGGCGTGCGCGGCGCCGGTTTCGTCGACACCGCCAATCAGCGCGTCATCCTGCAGACGCAAGGGCAATCGCTGACCCCGGAGCAACTGGCGCGCACGGTGCTCCTGCATCAAGCCGGCGCCAGCGTCGTGCTCGGCGATGTCGCCACCGTGGTGAACGCGCCGGAGCCGCCAATCGGCGGCGCGCTGATCAACGGCCAGCCCGGCATCATGATGATGATCAGCCAGCAATACGGCGCCAATACCCGCAACGTCGCCGCGCGGGTGGAAGCTGCATTGCAGGAGCTGAGGCCGGCGCTGGACAGCGAGAAGGTCCGGCTGCACGCCGACCTGTTTCGTCCGGCGACGTTCATCGACACCGCGGTCGAGAACGTGCTGTTCGCACTGCTGATCGGCGGCGCGCTGGTCGTCGTCGTGCTGTTCCTGTTCCTGTACGACTGGCGCACCTCGATCATCAGCTGCACCGCGATTCCGCTGTCGCTGTTCTCCGCCGTGCTGGCCTTGAACTGGATGGGACAGAGCCTCGACACCATGACGCTGGGCGGGCTCGCGATCGCGATCGGCGAGGTCGTCGACGATGCCGTGATTGGCGTCGAGAACGTGGTGCGCCGCCTGCGCGAGAACCGGAACCTGCCGTCGCCGCGCGGCGAGGCGCGTGTCGTCTACGACGCGATGCTGGAAGTGCGCAGCTCCGTGGCCTACGCGACCTTTGCCGTGCTCCTGGTGTTCGTGCCGATCCTGGCGCTGCCCGGCCTTGCCGGCCGGCTGTTCGGCCCGCTGGGCATGGCCTACATCCTCGCGGTGCTGGCGTCGTTGATCATCGCCCTGACGGTCACGCCGGCGCTGTCGATGATGCTGCTGGCCGGACGGAAGCCGCGCGAGGTGCGCGAGCCGCCGCTGGTGCGCTGGTCGCGCCGCCATTACGAGCGGCTGCTGCGGCGGCTCGGCCGCTTTCCCAAGCTGGTGATGGCGAGCGCCCTGCTCGTCACACTGGGAGGAGGCGCGCTGGTGCCCTTCTTCGGCGGCACCTTCCTTCCCGATCTGAAGGAGGGCCATCTGATCCTCCACGTCTCGATGCTGCCGGGCACCTCGCTCGACGAATCGCTGCGGCTCGGGACGCTGATCGCCGACGCCCTGCGCGGCGTGCCTGAGGTGCGCAGCGTCGCCCAGCACGTCGGCCGCGCCGAAGCCGGCGTCGACACCGCCGGCACGCATTCGAGCGAGATCGAGGTCGACCTGAAGCCCGGCCTGTCGGGCGCTGCGCAGGCGCGCGCCGAGCAGCGCATTCGCGCCGCGCTCGCCGACTTTGCCGGCTTCAACTTGTCGATCAAGACCTACCTGACCGAGCGCATCGAGGAGACGCTGTCCGGCTTCAACGCCGCCGTGGTCATCAACGTGTTCGGCCCCGATCTCGATGATCTCGAACAGGCGTCGCGCGACATCGCGCGCGAGCTCGGCGAGGTCTGGGGCGCGATCGACATCCAGCAGCAATCGCCGCCCGGCATGCCTCAGGTCAACGTCACGCTGCGCCCGACCGATCTGCAGTCCTGGGGGCTCGATGCGGTCGAGGTGCTGGAGCTGATCCGCACCGCCTATCAGGGCGACGTGGTCGGCCAGGCGTATGAAGGCAATGTCGTCTTCAACGTGATCGTCAAGCTCGATCCGGACGCCAGCGCTCGCCCGACCCAGATCGGCGACATGCCGATCCGCACGCCGAGCGGCGCCTATGTCCTGTTGAAGCAGATCGCCGACGTCTATGGCACGTCCGGGCGCTACGTCGTGCTCCATCGCAATGGCCAGCGGACGCAGACGGTCACCGCCAATGTCGCCGAGCGCGATCTCGAATCCTTCGTGGCCGCCGCCAAGCGGAAGATCGCCAAGGAGGTGAAGCTGCCGCCCGGCACGCATGTCGAGTTCACCGGCGCCGCCGACGCGCAGGCGCGGTCACGGCGCGATCTGATCGTCAACTCGTCGCTGGCGACGCTCGGCATCGTGCTGCTGCTGTCGTTGGTGACCAAGCACTGGCGCAATCTGGCGCTGGTGCTGATCAATCTGCCGTTCGCCTTCGTCGGCGGCGTGGTCGCGGTGGCGGCGACGGGCGGCGTGCTGTCACTGGGGTCGATGATCGGCTTCGTGACGCTGTTCGGCATCGCGCTGCGGAACTCGATCCTGATGATCTCACACTACGAGCATCTGGTCGTCACCGAAGGCCGCAGCTGGGACCTGGCGCTGGCGATCGAGGGCGCGGCCGATCGCCTGGTGCCGATCCTGATGACCTCGCTGGTCACCGGCCTCGGGCTTCTGCCGCTCGCGCTCGGCGCCGGCGAGCCGGGCCGCGAGATCGAAGGTCCGATGGCGATCGTCATCCTCGGCGGACTCCTGACCTCGATGGCGCTGAACCTCCTGGTGCTGCCGACACTGGCCCTGCGCTTCGGGAGGTTCAAGACCGCCGCCGAACGTCAGCGCGCGATCGCACCGTGACGCGGCAGCCACGGCTGCCGCGCACGGCGCAGTCGTCTCAGAGGAAGCCGAGCGACAGCCAGGGCACGAAGGCGACCAGCAGCAGCCCGATCACCAGCGCGCCGAGATAGGGCCAGATCCGGGTCAGGCCCGCATTGGGATCGATCTGACCGATCGAGCACGCCGCGTAGTAGCCGAGCCCGAAGGGCGGAGCGAACAGGCCGATGCCCATCGCCAGGATGATCACCATCGCGTAGTGCACCTCGTGGACGCCGAGCAGCTTGGCGGCGGGGAACAGCAGCGGTCCGAACAGCACCATCGCGGGAAGACCTTCCAGGATGCTGCCGAGCAGGATGAACACGGCGATCGAGATCAGCAGGAAGCCGTACTTGCCGCCGGGCACCGCCACCATCATCGCCGCCAGCGCATGCGAGAAGTTGGACTGCGTCAACGCCCAGGCCATTGCGGTGGCGGCCCCGATGATGAACAGGATCGCACCCGAGAGCGCTGCCGTGTGAACGAGCGCCGGATAGAGCTTCTTCACATCGAAGCGGCGGTAGACGAGCAGTCCGACCACGATCGTATAGGCGATGCCGATGGTCGACACCTCCGTCGCGGTCGCGACGCCCTCGGTGACCGCGGTGCGGATCAGCACCGGCAGCAGCAGCGCAGGGAGCGCCGTGATCAGCGCCCTGCGGATCGTCGCCCAGGACGGCCGCGGCCGGATCACGCCTTCCGGCTCCACCATCCGCCGCTTCGCGACGACGGCGAGCGCCGCCGCGAGCACGAGGCCCGGCAGGATGCCGCCGGTGAACAAGGCCGAGATCGAGACGCCGGCGACCGAGCCGATGATGATCAGCACGATCGAGGGCGGGATGGTCTCGGCCATCGCACCGGACGCCGCGAGCAGCGACACCAGTTCGCCGTCATGAATGCCGCGCCGCTTCATGTCGGGAAACAGCACCGGCGCGACCGCGGCCATGTCGGCGGTCTTGGCGCCGGAGATGCCGGAGACGAGCAGGATCGCGCCGAGCAGCACGTAGGACAGGCCGCCGCGGACGTGCCCCACCAGCGAGACCAGGAAGCCGACCATCGCCGCAGCCATGCCGGTCATGACGATGAGATGGCCGAGCAGGATGAACAAGGGAATGGCGAGCAGCACCAGCGACGAGACGCCCTCGTCGATCCGGCTGGTCACGACCTCCAGCGGCGCCGAGGTCACCGTGAGCAGATAGGCCACCGTGGCCAAGCCGAAGCAGAAGGCGATCGGCACGCCGGCCAACACGGCCGCGCCGAGCAGCACGGCGAAGAAGACGATCAGATTCCAGTTGCCGAGCGCCTTGAGCGCCGGGGCCGCGGCCCACAGCACGACGGCGGTCGCCGCCAGCAGTCCGAGCGTGATCGCGACGTCACGCGGGCTCTGGCGCGCCATGCGCAGTAGCGCAGTGGCGAGCATCAGGGCAATGCCGACCGGCACGGCCGCGGCCCGCACGCTGTCGGGCAGGCCGAGCGCCGGCGTCTCCGCGAACGCCTGCCCGGCAGCATAGTCGATCGCGGGATGCAGCAGGATCGCCAGAAACAGCGCCGGCGCCATCAGCGCCGCGCTCTCCAGCACCGCGCGGGTGCGCAGGCTGACGCGGTCGACCAGCGCGGTCATCCGCATGTGCTCGCCGCGGCTGAGCGCGAGCACCGCGCCCAGCATCGCAAGCCACAGGAAGGTGATGGACGCGAGCTCGTCGGCCCAGGTCAGCGGGCGGTTGAAGGCGAAGCGCGCCGTCACGCCGGTGAACAGGATGCCGACCTCCGCGACCAGCGCGATGATCGCGGGGATTTCGATCAGCCTGGCAAGGCCGCGCTCGAGAGTGTCGACGATGCCAGGCTTCGTGGAGGATAGCACGGACATGTCGACGGTCTTCATCCGAGCGCTCCGACGTTGGACTGCAGGATACCCCAGGCCTCTTCGCCGAACTTGCCGCGCCAATCCTTGTAGAAGGTGCTCTTGGCGAGAGTCGTGCGGAACGCCTCCTTGTCGACATCCACGAAAGTGAACCCCTTGGCGGCGAGATCGGCGCGCAGGCTCTGGCTGAGCGCGGCGATGTCGGCGCGCTCGTCATCCGCCGACTTGCTGAATTCCTGCGAGACCAGCGCCTGCAGATCGGACGGCAGCTTGCCGAAGGCGGCGCGATTGATCAGGATCCAGTAGGCGTCCCAGACATGGCTGGTCAGCGAGCAATATTTCTGCACCTCGTAGAGCTTGGCCGTGGCGATGATCGGCAGCGGGTTCTCCTGGCCCTCGACCACCTTGGTCTGCAGCGCGGTGTAGACCTCGTTGAAGTTGATCGGCGTTGGGCCGGCGCCGAGCGCCTGGAACAGGCCGGTGAGGATCGGCGCGGCGGGCACCCGGATCTTGAAGCCCTTGAGATCGTCGGGCGTCTTGATCTCGCGGGTCGACGAGGTGAGCTGGCGGAAGCCGTTGTCCCACGGCTTCGACAGCGCCAAGGCGCCCATCTTCTCGATGTCCTTGCGGATGTGATCGCCGAGGCTGCCATCCATCGCCTTCCAGACCTGGTCGTAGGACGTGAAGGCGAAGCCGGTGTTGACGATGCCGGCCAGCGGCACGCGGGTCGCCAGCACGGAGCTTGCGATGTTGATCGCATCGACCGCGCCGACGCGAACCTGCGAGATCAGATCGGTGTCCGAGCCGAGCTGATTGGCCGGATAGAGATTGATCTCGAGCCGGCCGCCGCTCGCCTCCTTGATGCGATCGGCCGCCTGCTGGGCGCGCTTGTTGACCGGATGCGACGGATCCTGTCCGGTCGCCAGCTTCAGCGTGAATTCGGCCGCCTTCGCGAAGCGTGTGGTCAACGGCAAGATCGCCGCTCCCACCATTGCTCCAGCCATGAATCGCCGACGCGTCGTTTCGTTACGCATTTCCGTCCCTCCAATGTGAAATTGTTGTTAAGGCCGGCGCTTTGGCGCGCCGGCGGATCGATGAGCGGTGCAATCCGGCTGGCTGCTACTTCAGCCAGCCCTTGACCTGCTTGACGACCTCCAACAGCGAAATGCCGTAGCGGTCGTGCAACGTCGGCAGCGCGCCGGCGTCGAGGAATTCGTCGGGCAGACCGATCTGCCGGAACGGCACGTGCACGCCGGAGCGCATCAGCAACCCGGCCACGGCCTCGCCGAGACCGCCGATCACGGTGTGGTTCTCGGCGACGACCACCAGGCGGCCCGAGCGGCCGGCCTCGCGCACGATGGTCTCGGCATCGAGCGGCTTGATCGTCGGCACGTGCAGGACGGCGACGTCAATGCGATCGTCGGACAGCGCCTTGGCCGCCTCCAGCGCGCGCATCGTCATCAGGCCGGAGGCGATCATCAGCACGTCGCGACCGTCGCGCAGCAGCTTGGCCTTGCCGAGCTCGAACTTGTAGTCGTACTCGTCGAGCACCAGCGGCACCTGGCCGCGCAGCAGCCGCATGTAGACCGGACCCTGATGGGCGGCCATTGCCGGCACCACCTGCTCGATCTCATGCGCGTCGCAGGGATCGATCACCGTCATGTTCGGCATCGCCCGCATCAGCGCCAGATCCTCGGCGGCCTGATGGCTCGGGCCATAGCCGGAGGTCAGTCCAGGCAGCGCGCAGGCGATCTTCACGTTGCGATCTTCCTCGGCGATCGTCTGGTGGATGAAGTCGTAGGCGCGGCGCGAGGCGAACACGGCATAGGTCGTGGTGAACGGCATGAAGCCTTCGGCCGCCATGCCGGAGGCGGCGCCGAACAGGATCTGCTCGGCCATGCCCATCTGGTAATAGCGGTCGGGAAACTCCTTCGCGAAGATGTGCAGATCGGTGTACTTGCCGAGATCGGCGGTCATGCCGACCACTTCAGGCCGGCTGCGCGCCAGCTCGACCAAAGCGTGGCCGAACGGCGCCGGCTTGGTGCGCTGCCCTTCGGAGGCGATCGAGGCGATCATCGCCGACGTCGTCAGGCGCGGCTTGCTCAGATCAGGAGCGGGTCTCTTCGATGTCATCACGGCCTCCCGGCGTCGAGCGCGGCGATCGCGAGCTGCCATTCATGCGGCTCGACGCGAATGAAGTGGTTCTTCTCGCGCTGTTCGAGGAACGGCACGCCCTTGCCCATCAGCGTGTCGGCCACGATCATGCGCGGCTTAGGCTCGGGGTGAGTCTTGGCGGCATCGAAGGCGGCGACCACGGCCTCGAGGTCATTGCCGTCGACGCGCTGCACGAACCAGCCGAAGGCTTGCAGCCGGTCCACCAGCGGCTCGAAGCCCATCACCTGGGTCGAGGGGCCGTCGGCCTGCTGATTATTGACGTCGACGATGCCGATCAGATTGTCGAGCTTGTAGTGGCTGGCGGATGAGATCGCCTCCCACACCGAGCCTTCGTCGAGCTCACCGTCGGAGAACAGCGTGTAGACGCGCGAGGCCGATTTCTTGCGCTTCAGCCCGAGCCCCATGCCGACGGCGATGCTCAGGCCGAGACCGAGCGAGCCGCCCGACATCTCCATGCCCGGCGTATACGACGCCATGCCCGACATCGGCAGCCGGCTGTCGTCGCTGCCATAGGTTTCGAGTTCGGCCTCGGGAACGATCCCCGCCTCGATCAGCGCGGCGTAGAGCGCGATCGCGTAGTGGCCGTTCGACAGCAGGAAGCGGTCGCGCTCCTCCCAGGTGGGATCCTCGGGCCGGTAGCGCATGGCATGAAAATAGGCCGTCGCCAGCACGTCGGAAATGTCCAGCGCCTGGGCGATGTAGCCTTGTCCCTGCACCTCGCCCATGCGCAGCGCATTGCGGCGGATGTTGTAGGCGCGCTGCGCCAGCGTCGGCACGTTGGCGAGCCGATTGGTTCCGGTGTCCATCTTTTGAGACCTTGTTTAGTGGATCAGCATGCCGCCATTGACGTCGATGACCGCGCCCGTGACATAGGCGGACAGATCCGACGCCAGGAACGTGTAGATGCCGGCGACGTCCTCGGCGGTGCCGAGGCGGTTGAGCGGAATGCCCTCGAGGATCTTGGCCTTCATCTCGTCGGTCAGCTTGCCCGCCGTGATGTCGGTTCCGATCAGGCCCGGGGTGACGCAATTGACGCGGATGCCGTCGATGCCGAACTCGCGCGCCATCGCCTTGGCGAGGCCGAGCACGCCGGCCTTGGCGGCGGAGTAATGCGGCCCGCCGAAAATGCCGCCGCCGCGCTGCGCCGAGACCGACGACATGCAGGCGATCGAGCCCTGCTTGCGCGCGCGCATGTGCGGGATGACCGCCTGCGACAGGAACAGCACGCCCTTCAGGTTGACGTCCTGGATGCGGTCCCAGTCAGCCGGGGTGATGTCGAGGAGTTTCACCGGCTGGGTGATGCCGGCATTGTTGATGAGAATGTCGATGACGCCGAACTTGGCGATGACTTGCGCGACGGCGTCGTTGCAGGAGGTCTTGTCGGCGACGTTGCAGCCGATCCCGAGATGCTGATCGCCGAGCGTCGCGGCCGCGTCCGCCGCCGCAGCGGCATCGATGTCGAGAATGGCAACGCGGGCACCTTCGGCGGCGAAGCGCCGCGCGGTCGCGAGCCCGATGCCCCGCTTGGAGGCTGCGCCAGAGATGATCGCCGTCTTGCCGCTGAGCAGCATTCTGTCCTCCCAAGTTCTTGTTTTGGTAAAGCCAGGATGAACGCGGAGACCCCGTACGACAAACGCACAGTTGTCATGGATAGATGAATCTGGTTCACTCTTCGAATGCTGTCCAACGTGCCAATCTCATCAATCAAGGCGTTTGAGGCTGCCGCCCGGACCGGCTCTTTTCGCGATGCAGCGAATGAGCTTCACCTGACGCCCAGCGCAGTGAGCCACGCGATCCGCAAGCTGGAGACCACGCTGCGCACCGTGCTGTTCGAGCGTACGGCACGTTCGGTACGGCTCACGCCGGCCGGTGAGAACCTGATGCGCCACGCCGGCGCGGCGTTCGACCAGTTGCGCCGCGGCCTCGAAGAGGTTGCCGCGCGCGGTCCCCAGCTGGTGCGGGTTCACGCCGCGCCGAGCTTTGCCGCGCAATGGCTGACGCCGCGGCTGGCGCAGTTTCTCGCGGCCCATCCGAAGCTGGAGGTGCGCCTGGCGGCCAACACGGATTATGCGCGCTTCAAGAACGACGATTTCGACATCGACATCGTCTACGGCCGGCCGCACGCCGAAGGCGTCGAGATCGTCCCGCTCGCGGAGGAAACGGTGACGCCGCTGTGCTCGCCGGCGCTCGCTGCGGCGATCCGCAGTCCCGCCGACCTGCTCGAGCGCACGCTGATCCGGTCCGACCTCAAGCAGGTGCAGTGGCAGCAATGGTTCTCCGCCAACGGTCTCGAAGCGCCGGCGCTGCACGGCATGCGCTTCGACCGCAGCTTCCTGGCGCTGGCGACGGCGGCCGAAGGCCTCGGGGTTGCGCTGGAATCGACCCTGCTGGCCGAGCGCGAGCTGGCATCCGGGCGGCTCGTCGCGCCACTCGCGGGACGCGCAACCGACATTCGCTATGTCGGGCACCGCCTGGTGTTTCCGCGCGCGGCGCGACAGCGCGCGGCCGTGCGCGCCTTTGCCGACTGGATCAAATCGGCGCTCGGCGTCGCCCCCTGATCGGCAAGCCGCAGGCGGGCTCAGCGCGCGCGCTGACAGCTGGCGAGCCGGACTATCGCTCGGCCCCTTCCCGCGTCTATGCTGTGGTCATTGATAGCTGGACTCTTCGGGCGGCGTGACGAACACCATCGACATCATCTGCATCCTCGTGCTGCTTTCGACCTGTGCCGGCCTGATCTGGACGGACATGCGCCATGGCCTCCTGCCCGACTGGATGAATGCCCTGGTTGCGGCGAGCGGCTTCGTCCAGGAAACGGTCACCGCCGATTGGCAGGCGTCGCTGTGGGATGGCGCCGCCGCTGTGGCCGTCGGCGCCGCGCTGCTGCTGCTGCGCCGGCTCTATGTCATGATCCGGGGACAGCAGGGCCTGGGCCTTGGCGACGTCAAGTTTCTAATGGCCGCGACACTCTGGACCGGGCTGTCCGGCCTGCCGATCCTACTGCTGATCGCGACGTTGTCGGCGCTGACGGCGGTTCTCGGTCTCTACGTCACCGGGCGGACGCTGACCGGGCAGACCGCCCTGCCGTTCGGCCCCTTCCTCGTCATCGGACTTCTGGCCGTGCTGCTGCTGCAGTGGACGGGCGAGCTCGCAATCATAATCTGAGCGCGGCTGTCGGCGCGGTCCATCCCGTCTGCAGATCGTTCGGACTTGAGCTCGGGACGTGACACAGATCGCCATGATCAGCATTGACGCACCGGCAGTGGTCTCAACAGCTATTTTGCGCCGAAAAGGCCCGTTTGCCGTGGATGAGGCAGCCCGAGCGCGACTGATCCAATTTACGCGCCGCGACTTGCACCGTCACAGGACATCGACCGCAGCCACGCCAGCCTTGCGATTGCGCGGGATGCCAGTCGCTGGAGATCATCGAGCTGCTCGGGGCAATCCACGCGCTCCGCGCGCTGCAGGTAGGCGTCGGCAAGGCCTTCAGCGATCACGACTACGTCCGCATGCGCGAGCGCGGCAGGCAGCGTCAACAGGGGCATCGTATCAAGTGCCATGGCGGACGCTTCCGCAGCGAGTTCCCGCAGGCGTTGGGATGCCGGTTCATTCTCGTGTGTCGCCTTGAGACTGAGAAGTTCCGCCAAGTGCCCCTCGAGCTGGGCTGCCTCAATCGAAAGGCCTGCAGTCGCCTCCGGTGCACGGCCCGCCTCGTTCTCACGATGATAAGCGCGGCGCCGCTCCTTGCGCAGCGTCGCGACATGACCAAGTTCCTCGCGCGCCATGGCCTCTGACGCAGCTTTGATCTCGGCGTTGTCGCTATACGCCGCGAGGTAGGACCAGAATGCGAAGGCGCGTTCCTCGTTGCGCACGGCCATCGACAACGCGCGGTACGGCGTCATCAGGCGCGAGCGCTCAATCTCCGCGACGGCATCGGCATCGAAGGTTTCCGGCGCCTGCCAGCGCACGAGCGACGCATCCGGCGCGTGTCCGGTTCGCGCGTGTGACCATTTCGCGACGCTGTCGACATGCTCGCGCTCGGCCGCTGCCAGATCGGTAAACACTTTTGTTAGATCGCCCCGTCCCTGCCGCTGCATCTCCTCGGCGAGTTCGGTGTAGCGATCGGCGGCCTCCTGCTCCATCGCGTTCGCGAGGGCAAACATCTCCTCGAGCGAATGCAGGCTTCCGGCCGGTTCCGACCTGAGCAGAAGCGTTCGTGACAACAACATGATGGGTCGGCCTGTGTGTTCGCCCGGGGTCTGTTTGATCCAGCGCAACGTTTGTCGCAACCAGACCCACTAGACATCTGGCCACATCAGGAGTCAATTTAGGTTGGCTCGATTTGCTCGGGGGTCGCCAACGGCGACGATCCCTCTTTCCCAGACACAGTACTGATAGGAATACGCGTCCTTCGGGGGCGGGCCGTTCCGCTTGAGGTGATCAATGGTTGCGAGTCATGTCGCCACCAATCGAGGACGCATGGCTGCCGCGATCGTGGCCGTCATTCTCGCGCTCTGCATGATCGCAGCGCCGCGGACGGCGCATGCGGCCGGCGATCTCGCGACCTATTTGTCGAAGCTGACGCCGGGCGCGTTCTTCCCCGATGCGGATCGCTTCGGCGCGGCGCAAGGCGAGCCGCCGATTGCCCCGGTCTATCGCGGCGATGAGCTCAAGGGCTACGTCTATCTGAACTCCGATTTCGCCAATGCGGTCGGCTACTCCGGCAAGCCGATCCATATTCTCGTCGGCATCGATCCGAAGGGCGTGATCACGGGGCTGAAGCTGGTCGATCACAAGGAGCCGATCGTGCTGATCGGCATTCCCGAGCCGCGCATCGTCGCCGCGCTGAACGGCCTGCTCGGCAAGGACATGACGCCGATCGCGCAAGGCGCGGAGCATCCGCCGCAAGCCGACATCGTCTCCGGCGCGACGGTGACCGTGCTCGTCATGCACGACAGCATCGTACGCGCCGCGAGCCGCCTGATCCGCAGCGGCCGCATCGGCGCTGCCGCTCCGGGAACAGCGGCTGCTGCGCAGCCCAGCGTGATCAAGTCGATCGATCCCGACAAGAGCGAGATCCGCGACTGGGCCAGCCTGCTCGGCGACGGCTCGGTGCGGCGACTGCACTTGAGCATCGGCGACGTCAACGACGCGTTCGCGAAGTCGGGCAATGCAGCGGCTGCGCAAAACCCGGAGCCGGGCGGCGCGGACGACACCTTCATCGATCTCTATGTCGCGCTCGCCAGCGCGCCGACCATCGGTCGCAGCCTGCTCGGCGACGACGGCTATCAGCGGCTGAAGGCCCGGCTGCAGCCGGGCCAGCAGGCGATCATCGTCGCCGGCGACGGCGCCTATTCGTTCAAGGGCTCGGCCTATGTCCGCGGCGGCATCTTCGACCGCATCGAGGTGCTGCAGGAAGGGTCGAGCACACGGTTCCGCGACAAGAACCATACACGCCTCGGCGAGCTCCAGGCCGCGGGCGCCCCTGCCCTGCGCGAGATCGGACTGTTCGTCACGCCGCCCGAATTCACGCTCGACCCGACCGAGCCCTGGCTGCTGCAGCTGCTGGTGCAGCGGGCCACCGGCAGCCGCGACAAGGCGTTCCTCACCTTCGACCTCAACTACACCCTGCCTGACCTCTATCTGAAGCGGGAGACACGCCCGGCGCCCTCAGTGGCGAAGGCGCCCGCGGCACAGCCCGCTCCGGCCACGACCACGCCGGTCTCGACAGACGAGACGGAGGAGCCGCTGTGGATGCGCATCTGGCGTACGCAGACCGTCAACATCGGCATCACTGCTGTCGCTCTCGCCATCCTCACCGCGATCTTCTTCTTCCAGAACGTGCTGGTGCGCCGTCCGCAACTCTACACCTGGGTGCGACGCGCCTATCTCTTCTTCGTCCTGGTCTGGCTCGGCTGGTACGCGAACGCCCAGCTCTCGGTCGTCAACGTCGTCACCTTCACCAATTCGCTGCTCACCGGCTTCCATTGGGAGTTCTTCCTCGCAGCTCCCCTGATCTTCATCCTGTGGGCCGCCACCGCGGCAGGCCTGCTGTTCTGGGGCCGCGGCCCGTTCTGCGGCTGGCTGTGTCCGTTCGGCGCGCTGCAGGAGCTGACCAACACGGTGGCGAAATGGCTGAAGGTGCCGCAGATCACCGTGCCCTGGGGCCTGCATGAGCGTCTCTGGCCGGTCAAATACATCATCTTCCTCGGCCTGTTCGGCCTGTCGCTGTACTCCGTCGCGCTGGCCGAGCAGGTCGCCGAGGTCGAGCCGTTCAAGACCGCGATCATCCTGAAGTTCGCGCGCAGCTGGCCGTTCGTGCTCTACGCGGTGGCGCTGCTCGGCATCGGCCTGTTCATCGAGCGCTTCTTCTGCCGCTACCTCTGCCCGCTCGGCGCCGCGCTCGCCATTCCCGGCCGCATCCGCACCTTCGAATGGCTGCGGCGCTGGAAGGAATGCGGCTCGCCCTGCCAGCGCTGCGCCAAGGAATGTCCGGTGCAGTCGATCCATCCAGAGGGGCACATCAACGTCAATGAATGCATCTACTGCATGCATTGCCAGGAGCTCTATTACGACGACCAGCGCTGCCCGCACATGATCCAGGTCCGGCTCAAGCGCGAGAAGTTCGAGGCGATGTCGTCGCCGACGATGCGCGCCCCAAGGGCCGGCCCAAAGACGCTCATCACTCATGCCGGCCAGCCGCTGACGGCCCCTGTCCAATCCCCCGATCTCACTCGCCCATCATAAGGAGACGACGATGACGCACGACGACGACCAGACGAAACTCAGCCGCCGGCAGATCGTCGGCACGGCCGCGCTCGGCGCGGCCGGCGTGGCCGGCGGCATCGGCCTCGGCAAGAGCCTCGAGACCACGCCGGCCGCGGCGCAGCCGCGCCCTGCGCAGAACAAGGCCGAGGTGGCACCGGGCCAGCTCGACGAATATTACGTGTTCTTCTCCTCCGGCCAGACCGGCGAGCTGCGCATCGTCGGCATGCCCTCGATGCGCGAGCTGATGCGCATTCCCGTCTTCAACCGTTGCAGCGCCACCGGCTGGGGCCAGACCAACGAAAGCCGAAAGATCATGACCGAGGGCCTGCTGCCGGAGACGCGCGAGCGGCTCAAGGACAGGCTCGGCATCTGGATGAACGGCGACACCCATCATCCGCACATGTCGTTCACCAACGGCACCTATGACGGCCGCTACATCTTCATCAACGACAAGGCCAATACCCGCCTCGCCCGCATCCGCACCGACGTGATGAAGTGCGACAAGATCATCGAGCTGCCGAACCAGTACACCATCCACGGCATGCGGCCGCAGAAATTCCCGCGCACAGGCTACGTGTTCTGCAACGGCGAATATGAGGTGCCGCTGCCCAACGACGGCAAGGTGCTCGACGACAAGTCCAAATACTGGTCGATGTTCTCGGCCGTCGACGGCGACACGATGAAGGTCGCCTGGCAGGTGATCGTCGACGGCAATCTCGACAACACCGATTGCGACTACCAAGGCAAATATGCGTTCTCGACCTGCTACAATTCCGAGAAGGGCGTGACCCTGGCGGAGATGACGGCCAGCGAACAGGACTGGGTGACGATCTTCAACATCAAGCGCATCGAGGAGGCCGTCAAGAAGGGCGACTTCAAGGAGATGAACGGCGTTCCGGTCATCGACGGCCGTAAGGGCTCGCCCTACACCCGCTATGTGCCGGTCTCCAACAGTCCGCATGGTCTCAACACGTGCCCGGACGGTATCCACATCGTTGCAAACGGCAAGCTGGCGCCGACCGTCACCGTAATCGACGTCCGCCTGATCGACGGCCTGTTCGACGACAAGATCAAGCCGCGCGACGTCGTGGTCGCGGAGCCGGAGCTCGGTCTCGGGCCGCTGCACACCGCCTTCGACGGCCGCGGCAACGCCTACACCACGCTGTTCCTCGACAGCCAGGTCTGCAAATGGAGCATCGATCTCGCCAAGCGCGCCTTCAAAGGGGAGAAGGTCAATCCGATCATCCAGAAGCTCGACGTCCAGTATCAGCCGGGCCATAACCATTCGTCGATGGGCGAGACCAAGGAAGCCGACGGCAAATGGCTGCTGTCGCTGAACAAGTTCTCCAAGGACCGCTTCCTCAATGTCGGCCCGCTGAAGCCGGAGAACGATCAGCTGATCGACATCTCCGGCGACAAGATGGAGCTGGTGCATGACGGCCCGAGCTTCGCCGAGCCGCATGATGCCGTGATCGTGCACCGCTCCAAGCTCGAGGGCCGCGTGACCTCGATCTGGAAGCGCGACGACCCGTTCTTCGCCGACGCCCGCAAGCAGGCGGCGGCCGACGGCGTGACGCTGGAGAGCGATGCCAAGGTGATCCGCGACGGCAACAAGGTGCGCGTCTACATGTGGTCGAGCGCGCCCGCTTACGCGCTCGAGAAGTTCGAGGTCAAGCAGGGCGACGAGGTGACGGTCTATGTCACCAACATCGACGACGTGGAGGACCTCGTCCACGGCTTCTGTATCGTCAACTACGGCGTCAACATGGAGATCGATCCGCAGCAGACCTCGTCGGTGACGTTCATCGCCGACAAGCCCGGCGTCTACTGGTATTTCTGCACGTGGTTCTGCCACGCCATGCATATGGAAATGCGCGGCCGCATGCTGGTCTCGCCGCGAAACGCCTGACGATGCGGCGGATGCGCCATATCACGATATCGGGGCTGGCGGCGCTCGTCGCCGCCGGCCTCACCTTGCATGCGCGCGCGGAGACGCTGCAGGTCACAGCCGAGACCAATGACCTACAAGGCGTACTCGATCGCGCCAATGACGGTGACGAGATCTCGCTGTCCGACGGCACCTATCGCGGGCCGTTGCGCGTCACGCACAGCATCAGCTTGACCGGCTCCCCTGGCACGACCATCACGGCCGACGGCCAAGGCAGCGTCATCACCGTGACAGCACCGGGCACCGTCATCCGTGGCCTGACCATCCGTGGCTCCGGCCACTCGTTGGAGCAGATGGACTCCGGCGTCTTCGTCGAGCAGGCTGCGCACGACACGCTCATTGAAAACAATCACATCGACGGCAATCTGTTCGGCGTCTATCTGCACGGCTCGGCCAACGCGCTGGTCCGCCACAACAGCATCATCGGCCTGCGCGCGACGCATCCCGGCGGCGCCGGCAACGGCGTCTCGGTATGGAACGCGCCCGGCGCAAAGGTAGTCGACAACGACATCCGCTACGGCCGCGATGGCGTGTTCGCCATCACCAGCCGCAACAACATTTTCAGCCACAATCGCTTCAGCGACCTGCGCTTCGCGGTCCACTACATGTACGCCAATGACGGTGAGATCACCGGCAACGTCTCGACCCGAAACATCATCGGCTATGCGCTGATGTTCTCCAAGAACCTCGTGGTGAAGGACAATGTCTCCGATCACGACCGCGACCGCGGCATGCTGTTCAACGCAACCAACGGCTCCAAGATCTCCGGCAACAGCGTCATCGGCGGTCTGCAGCCGGCGGAGCGCTGGGCCACGGCCGAGAATCGCGGCGCCGACGAAGGCGTGCCGCAGACCGAGACGAACGCGGTCACGCCAATCGGAGGCGTTCGTCCGGGACCGGAGAAATGCGTGTTCATCTACAATACCAACAACAATCGCATCACCGACAACTGGTTTGAGGGCTGCGAGATCGGCGTGCACTTCACCGCTGGCTCCGAGGGCAACGACATCCGTGGCAACGCTTTCGTTAACAATGCCAGCCAGATCAAATATGTCGGCACCCGCCATCTCGACTGGTCGAAGAACGGCCGTGGCAATTATTGGAGCGACAATCCCGGCTTCGACCTCAACGGTGACGGCGTGGCGGATACAGCCTACCGGCCGAACGATCTGATCGACCGCGTGCTGTGGACAGCGCCGGCCGCCAAGGTGCTGATCAACAGCCCCGCCGTGCAGGTGATCCGCTGGGCGCAGGCGCAATTCCCGGCAATCCTGCCCGGCGGCGTCGTCGACAGCCACCCGCTGATGTCGCCGCCGGCGCGCCGCACCGCGGCTGGGAGCACCAATCGATGAGCGCGACCGTTCATATCGCCGATGTCGTCAAGCACTACGGCAAGGTCGAAGCCGTGAAGGGCGTGTCGTTCGATCTCGCCGAAGGCGAGATGGTGGCGCTGATCGGCCACAACGGCGCCGGCAAGACCACGCTGATGAAGATGATGCTCGGCCTGATCCGTCCCACCCGCGGCGCGGTGGCCGTGATCGGCGAAAATCCCGCCGCCGGCGAATTCTCCGCGCGGCGCCAGCTCGGCTACCTGCCGGAGAACGTCGCCTTCGATGCCGCCCTCACCGGCTGCGAGACGCAGGCGTTCTATGCGCGTCTCAAGCGTGAGCCGGTCAAGGACTCGCTGGCGCTGCTCGATGTCGTCGGCCTCGGCGATGCCGCGAAGCGCCGCGTCAACACCTATTCCAAGGGCATGCGCCAGCGCCTCGGCCTCGCACAGGCACTGATCGGCCGTCCGCGCGTGCTGCTGCTCGACGAGCCGACCACCGGCCTCGACCCGGAGCTGCGCCAGACCTTCTACGACGTCATTCAGAGGCTCGCGGCCGATGGCACCACCGTGCTGCTGTCCTCGCACGCGCTGACCGAGCTGGAAGAGCGCGCCGGCCGCGTCATCATCATGAACCGCGGCCTCAAGGTCGCCGACGGCTCGCTCGACGAGTTGCGCCACCTGGCGCGGCTGCCGACGCGGATCCGGATCAAGGTGGCCGACCTGCCGCCATCGGGCGCGCCGGCCTGGCTGCCGCCGGCCACGACGTATCGCCGGATCAACGGCCACATCGTCGAGATCGACGCGGCACCGGACGACAAGATCGACCTGCTGCGCCGCGCGACGGCGGTCGGCAACGCCGTGCAGGACCTCGAGCTCATCCCGCCCAATCTCGACGAGCTCTACGCGCATTTCCTGCGCCACGCGGAGCGCCTGCAATGAACGGTCTGATCACCATCGCCGCCAAGGAAATCCAGCAGGCCATCCGCAATCGCTGGGTGCTGGCAGCAACCTTGCTGCTCGCCGGGCTCGCGCTGTCGCTGACCTTCCTCGGCAGCGCGCCGACCGGCACCGTCGGCGCCCGCGCGCTCGATGTCGTCATCGTCAGCCTGTCGAGCCTGACGATCTTCCTGATCCCGCTGATCGCGCTGCTGATCGCGCATGACGCCATCGTCGGCGACATGGAGCGCGGTACCATGCTGCTGCTGCTGAGCTATCCGGTGGCGCGCTGGCAGGCGCTGCTCGGCAAGTTCCTCGGCCATCTCGCCGTGCTCGCCTTCGCAACCTGCCTCGGCTATGGCGCCGCGGCCGTGGCGCTGCTGATCACCGGCAGCAGCTTCGATGCCGAGGGGCTCGCCGCTTTCGCCGCGATGATCGGCTCGTCGGTGCTGCTCGGCGCGGTGTTCGTCGCGATCGGCTATCTCGTCAGCGCCGTGGTGCGCGACCGCGGCACCGCCGCGGGGCTATGCATCGGGCTGTGGCTCGTGCTGGTGCTGATCTACGACATGGCCTTGCTCGGTCTGCTCGTGCTGGATCAGGGCCGCAATATCTCCGGCGGCTTGCTGAGCGCGCTGCTGCTGCTCAACCCGGCCGATGCCTATCGGCTGTTCAACCTCACCGGCTTCGCGAATGTCAGCCTGTTCTCCGGCATGGCCGGGCTCGCCGCCAGCAGCACGCTGTCGGTGCGGGCGCTGCTGACCGCGCTGGTGCTGTGGACCCTGGTCCCCCTCGCCGGCGCCACGCTGGCCTTCTCCCGGAGGGAGCTATGAACCGCCTCGCTCTTACCTGCGCGCTCGTCGCCGCGTTCGTCCTCACGGGCTGCAACGAGAAGCAAGCCGCCGCACCGCCGCCGCCGATCAAGCTGACCCAGCAGGCGATCGGGCATTACTGCGGCATGAACCTGCTCGAGCATTCCGGCCCCAAGGGACAGATCTTCGCCGCCAGCCTGATCGAGCCGGTATGGTTCTCGTCGGCGCGCGACGCCATCGCTTTCACGTTGCTGCCCGACGAACCGAAGGACATCCAGGCGATCTACGTCTCCGACATGGGCAAGGCCGCGAGCTGGGACAATCCCGGCGCCGACAATTGGATCGAGGCGCGCAAAGCGCTGTTCGTGATCGGCAGCCGACTCAAGAGCGGCATGGGCAGCGACGAGGCGGTGCCGTTCTCGGAACGATCAGCCGCCGAGCGCTTCGCCGCCGAGCATGGCGGCCGCATCGTCGGCTTCAGCGAGGTGCCGCGCGACTACGTGCTGAGCGCGCCGGAGGACAGCGCCAGTGCAGCCGAGCAGGATGCCAGGAAAACCAATTGAGGCGGCGGTCATGACACATCACCTCTCGCGCCGACGCTTCATCCAGATCAGTGCTGCGGTCGCCGGCCTCTCCATCGCTCCGCTTGGCACCCCGCGCGCCAAGGCCGACACCAGCCTGGTCGAATGGCGCGGCACCTTGCTCGGCGCCGTCGCGACCATCAAGCTTCACCATCGCGACCCGCACGAGGCCGAGCACCTGATTGCGCTGTCGATCACCGAAGCGCGCCGGCTGGAGCGGCTGTTCAGCCTGTACCTGACGGACTCGGCCCTGGTCAGCCTGAACCGCACCGGCGTGCTGCTCGATCCGGCACCGGAGCTTGTCGACATCCTGTTGCGCTCGCAGCACTACGCCGAGCTGACCGGTGGCCGCTTCGATCCTACCGTGCAGCCCTTCTGGACGCTATATGTCGATCACTTCTCGCGGCCAGATGCGGACCCCAGCGGCCCGCCGCAGGCGGCCGTGCGCGAGGCGCTGGCGCGAGTGGGTTTCAGCAAGCTTTCGATCCACCGCGACCGGATCGTCATGCCCCGCGACATGGCGATCACCCTGAACGGAATCGCGCAAGGCTATGTCACCGACCGCATCGTCGACCTCCTGCGCAGCCGGGGCGTTCAGCAGAGCCTCGTCGATATGGGCGAGGCCCGCGCCATCGGGACACGGCCCGATGGCCTGCCCTGGGAGATCGCGATCGACGACCCGCAGACCCCCGGTCGGACTGCCGCGATGCTTCCGATCATCGATCTCGCCGTATCGACCTCGGGTGCGTATGGCCTCCGCTTCGATGCGGCAGGCCGCTTCAACCATCTGTTCGATCCGCATAGCGGCCGCTGCGCCGGCCGCTATGGCAGCGTCAGCACTGTCGCCAGGGATGCCACGACAGCCGATGCCCTATCGACCGCCTTCAGCCTGATGGCGGAGGCAGAGATTCGTGCCTTGCTCCCGCGCACCGAACTCCAGCGCGTTCACC
The DNA here is from genome assembly GCF_051167655.1 of Bradyrhizobium sp. HKCCYLS2038. NCBI lineage: Bacteria > Pseudomonadati > Pseudomonadota > Alphaproteobacteria > Hyphomicrobiales > Nitrobacteraceae > Bradyrhizobium > Bradyrhizobium sp. HKCCYLS2038. The sequence continues at coordinate 481,321 of NZ_JBNPTM010000006.1, forward strand.
TGATCGATGCGCACGGAGTGGCTGTCGACCTCATCTCGTGATTGCGCCTCCCAAAGCGCGCGTGGTCGGTCTGTACGGATGCGGTTAGCTACGCGCTTGTTCCACGCCAGTGTCTCTTGGACTTTCGTCAGCGCGGCCCTTGTTTGCTATCACGACCAAACTGGCCGGTTCTGGACGTCTCTATCATTGATCAGGGTCAAAGCTTGGCCGGCTGCATCGACAATGCTGGAAGACATTGCCATTTTGACTGGAGCGCAGGTTATCTCGCAGGACATCGGCCTGAAGTTGGAAAGCGCGACCGTCGAGCAGCTCGGCCACGCCACCCGGGTCGTCGTCGACAAGGAAAACACCACGCTGATCGGTGGCAAGGGGGAGCGCACGCGCATCGATGCGCGCCTGCAGCAGCTTCGGCACGAGATCGAGCAAACGACAAGCCAGTATGACAAGGACAAGCTCGAGGAGCGCATCGCCAAGCTGTCAGGCGGAGTAGCCGTGATCCGGGTCGGAGCTCCGACCGAAGCCGAGATGAAGTCGAGAAAGGAGGCTCTCGACGACGCCATCAGCTCGACCAAAGCGGCGGTTGCCGAGGGTATCGTGCCGGGCGGAGGTCTTGCGCTGTTGAGGTGCATCGAGGCCGTGAGCAAGGAGGAGGCGGGCTGCGAAGGCGACGAGCGGACCGGCATCCAGATCGTGAAGCGGGCGCTGGAATGCCCCGCTCGGCAGATTGCCGAGAATTCCGCGGCCGATGGCGGTGTCGTCGTCGCACGTATGCTGACCGGTCAGGGCAATTTCGGCTTTGACGCGGCACGCAAGCAGTATGTTGATCTGGTCGAGGCCGGCATCGTCGACCCCGTCAAGGTCGTTCGCACCGCCCTTGAGAACGCGGTCTCCGTTGCGAGCGTATTGCTGCTGACCGAGGCGACCATGACGAAGGTTCCGGAGACGAACCCGGAGCGAAGGCCGGCGCCTGAATTGTCGATATGAGTCAAATGGCGGAGGCGCACATGCAGACGTTGCCCCAGATTGAATTCGACGGCGTCCCGGCCTCTCCTGAGCTGAAGGCGACCATCGGCGAGCATGTGAAGGAGCTGGAGAACCGGTTCGGGCGCGCAACATCCTGCCACATTGTGGTCCGCGGTCCGGGCGAGCGGCATCACAGCGGAGGACAATACCAGGTGAGTATCCATCTCTCGCTGCCGAACGGTCGGGAAGTCAATGTCGGGCGAACTCCGAAGGCGGATGAGCGCTATTCCGATCTGACCTTCGCCGTGGACAACGCGTTCAAGCGCGCGCGCAGGCAATTGCAGGACGAAGCGAGATTGGTCCAGGGCTCAGTGAAATCCCACGAGGTGCAGCCGCTCGGAACCGTCGTGAGCATTGATCCCAGCGGCGAGTTTGGCTTTATCGAAGCCGCTGACGGCCGGCAGATCTACTTCAACTCCCGTAGCGTTCTGGCCAGCCCGGCGAAGATAACGCCCGGCACACGCGTGAGCTATGTCGAGGAAGCCGGCGAGAAAGGGTCGCAGGCAAGCACCGTCAAGATTCTCGGCAAGCACGGCTTGCGACTCTAGACGGAGATCATCATGCTGTCGCCGACACGCGGAAGCAACCGGCTGCGCCTCTTTGCCTTGCATGGAACTGAGATCCTCGGCAAGACCATTGCAGACGTCTTGGGTTGCGGCTTGGCTGCCCTCGAAGAACGGAACTTCGAGGACGGCGAGCACAAGATCCGACCAATCGAGAGCGTCGCCGGCTGCGACGTGCATATCCTGCACAGCCTGTATGGCGGCCCGGAGCACAGCCCGAACGACAAGCTGTGCCGCCTGTTGCTCTTCATCGGCGCCCTGAAGGACGCTGGCGCCGCGCGGATCACGGCGATCACGCCCTATCTATGCTATGCGCGCAAGGATCGTCGGACCAAGGCAAACGACCCGGTGACCATCCGCTATCTCGCAACCCTGTTCGAGGCGGTCGGGGTCGACGTGGTCGTCACCTTCGAGGTGCACAATGAGGCCGCCTTTGAGAATGCCTTCCGGTGTCCCACCGTTGCGCTGAGCGCGGCCCCGGTATTGGTCGATGCGATCAAGGAGCTCGCCGGAGATCAGGCGATTTGCGTCATATCGCCTGACCTCGGTGGCGGCAAGCGCGCGGAGATTCTCCGCGAGATGCTGGAGAAAGTCACTGGCCGCCCGATCGGCAAAGCGCTGGTCGAGAAGCATCGCAGCGCAGGCGTGGTCTCCGGCGACATGTTCGCAGGCAACGTGGCGGACGCATTCTGCGTCGTCTTCGACGACCTGGTCAGCACCGGGGGAACCCTTGCAAGGGCCGCCAAGGCGGCACGCGCCCGCGGAGCCAGGCAGGTCGTTGCGTGCATCGCTCACGGCCTGTTCATGCCGGGCGCCGAGACAACGCTGGCAGATCCCGCCATCGACCGGATCATCGCCACCGATTGTGTTCCACCGTTCAGGCTGCCGCCCGGTCCGGTGCGCAACAAGCTCCAGCTCGTCTCGGCCGCGCCGCTGCTCGCCGAGACCATCCGCCGCATCCATCACGGCGAAGACCTCGCCGAGCTGCTGCCGTACCAGTCGTAGCCCGAGATGAGCTCTTACGAAGTCAGCAGCCGCTCAAGCCGCGCCGCGTCGGTTCTCGCCAATGCCAGATAGGTGCGGGCGAGACGCGGCCATTTGTCGGGGGTCCGCGGATGTTCGTCGGCAAGATGAGCAATCGAGAGCCTCGCGCGCAACATCGCCCGACCGATCCGGTAAAACAGGAACAAGCCGCTGGTGGTCTCGTCCGCGAGCAAGACCATCAAGCGCCGTCGTAGCGCATCGGCGACCCAGCGACCGCCGAGCCGCTCGCATTCGAGGTGAAGGAACGACAATTCGTCGAGCGCATCCGACGCTCGCAGCCGGGCATCGAATTCGAGGCAATCGATGATCGGAAAAGGAGGACTCAGCCAGATGTGTTCGGGCCGCAGATCGCCGTGTCCATCGACGATCAAGCGATGGCGAACCCGACCTGCCAGCACGTCACGTCGCTGCAACAGATAGCGGTGCTGAACATCCGCGAGCTGCTCGATGGTTCCGAACGGCAGACCGAAGCTCCTGCTCAACAGGACACGCCGATCGGCCATTGCCGCCTTCTGCAGCGACCCGAGATAGCTGTCTGAGCTGATCAGGATGCGTGGAACATGCAGGAAGAAGCGATGCAGGACCGCCGCGAGCTGGTGGACATGCGTGGGCGTGACGTCGCGCGCACGAAGCGCCGCTTCCAGCGTGCCCGCTTCATCGAGTCGGCGCATCACAACCAGCCAATCGGCAACGGCACCCGTGCCGTCAATCTCGTAGCTTCCGCCCGCCGCCACAGTAAGCGGCACCAAGCCGATATAAACGTCCGGGGCCAATCGGCGATTGAGCGCCTGCTCTGCCCGGCAGGCCGTCTCACGCCGTTCGAGCGTCGAAAAATCGAGATAGGGAAACCGCACCGGTTTCTTCAGCTTGTAGACGCGGTCGCCGGCGAGGAAGACCCACGACATGTGGGTTTCGCGCGCGACCACGGCCGCAGGTGCAGAAAGGTAGCTCTGCGGGCGCTTGAGATGACCGACCTTTCGCGCGAGCACTGCTGCGTCGTCGACGACGTCGAATGGTCTATTCTGACGTTCGGGCATCACGGGATATCACAATCGGAACTCCCATTTGCTTGATATCGATCAATCGACGAACTTGCCCAGTTTATAGCGTAGCGCAAAATTGCGGAGGAGCGTGCATGCTGTTCCGAGATCGCACCGATGCCGGCCGCCGGCTCGCTGAAGCGTTAAACCGATACAAGAGCCGCCACCCGGTCATCCTCGCATTGCCTCGCGGAGGCGTTCCGGTCGCGGCCGAGGTGGCCCGTGCGCTTGATGCGACCCTCGACTTGCTCCTGGTGCGCAAGATCGGCCTGCCGCTGCAGCCGGAACTGGCAATGGGCGCGGTTGCTGAAGGCGAACAGCCGATTATCATACGCAACCGCGACGTCATCGAAGCCTCAGGCGTCAGCGAAAAGGAGTTTGACACGGTCTGCCGGAAGGAGCGCGGCGAGATCGATCGGCGCCGCGCACGCTATCTCGGCGACCGGACGCGCGCCGACGTGACGGGACGCGTGACGATCATCGTCGATGACGGCATCGCGACCGGCGCGACAATGCTCGCGGCCATCCGCGCCGTCCGCACGCGTCAACCGAAGGAGCTCGTGCTCGCGGTCCCGGTCGCGGCACATGAGACCATCAATCGGCTGCGGCCCGAGGTCGACACAATCGTCTGCCTGGACACGCCTCAGGAGCTTGGTGCGATCGGCTGCTTCTACCGTGACTTCCGCCAGGTCGATGATGACGAGGTCATCGCCGCGTTGAACAGATTTCCGGACAAGCAGCCGCCACCCGCCTCGGAGGACCGCTAGGAGTAACGCATGTCGCTGTCACCAACCGCGCTGCTGACCGACCTGTATCAACTCAGCATGGTCCAGGCCTATCTGGAGTCCGGCCAGTCCGACATCGCGGTCTTCGAGTTCTTCGTCCGGAAACTGCCGGAGTCGCGCAACTTCCTCCTGGCAGCGGGGCTGGAGCAGGCGCTCGACTTTCTGGAGAACCTGCGGTTCTCCGAAGACGATCTCGACTGGCTCGGCCGCAGCGGCAAGTTCAGCAGCGCGTTGATCGACTATCTCGACCAGTTCCGCTTCAGCGGCGACGTGCACGCCATCACGGAGGGAACGCTGTTCTTCGCCAACGAGCCAATTCTACGTGTCACCGCCCCGATCGCGCAAGCGCAGCTTGTCGAGACGCGACTGATCAACATCCTGCATTTTCAGACACTGATCGCCTCAAAGGCTGCGCGCATGGCGTTGCTGGCGCCTGAGAAATTGCTGGTCGATTTCGGTCTGCGGCGGGCTCACGGCTCTGAAGCCGGACTGCTCGCGGCGCGGGCCAGCTATATCGCCGGCTTCGCCGGGACAGCGACGCTGCTGGCAGAAAAGTCATTCGGAATTCCGACCTATGGCACGATGGCGCACTCGTTCGTCCAGTCCTTCGATGACGAGGTCGCTGCGTTCGTAGCGTTTGCTCGCGCCCGCCCCGAAAACCTGACGCTGCTGATCGACACCTACGACACCGAGGCAGCCGCACGAAAGCTGGTCGCGTTGGCGCCACGTCTCAAGCAAGAGGGTGTCGCAGTCCGAGCCGTGCGAATCGACAGCGGTGATCTCGCAGCGCTTGCTCGAAGTGTCCGTGATATCCTCGATGCAGGTGGCCTGAGGGACGTTGGCATTTTTGTCAGCGGGGGTGTCGAGGACGCCACTCTCGCTGCATTCTCTCAAACCTCCGCACCAATCGATGGCATCGGAGTCGGTACGAGCCTTGTCACCTCGTCAGACGCTCCCGCGCTCGACTGTGCCTACAAGCTTCAGGAGTATGCTGGATTGCCACGGCGCAAGAGATCCGTCGGCAAGGCGACTTGGCCAGGCCGCAAGCAGGTCTGGCGACATTACGACGGCCATGATCATCGCATGACCGGCGATATTCTGTCGACCGAGAGCGACAGGCACGATGGCGAACAATTGATTCACCGGGTCATGACGAATGGTCATCGGATCGCGCCACAGCTTTCGCTCGACGACATCCGGGCTCATGCAGCGCGGCAGCTCCAGCGGCTGCCGGTAGAGCTCACGAGGGCCGCTCGGTCGACGCCCTATCCGGTTCGGATAGCGCCGCCCTTGCAGCAGCTCGCTGCCGAGGTGGATCGCAGGATGGGCCTTCCGTCGTAGCGGCGGCAACAGCCAGCCGGCGCAACTCAACTGACCGGCCTTGAGGCCGGACAGACTGCGGCCAATGGCTTCGCAGGACGGAGATCCATCGTGCCCGTTCAGAATGCTGGAAATCCCCAAGATGTTCGACCAAGCGGCCGAACTGCTCGATATCATGGGCGACTACCCGTTCCGCTCACGCGCTGAGAGCATCTGATGAAGCACGATACGGTCGAAAACGTGCTTGGCGTGCAGCTGTGCTGTTGATCGGACTCCGTTCGGCCGGACCTCGGCGAACAGCACGCGCTCTCGAGGGCCAACGATCATCTCATTCCGTTCTCGGACCTTGCCGCCCCCGAGCCGTCAAATACTGATCAAACCAATGGGCGGCATGAGCGATGACCGCGTCCATTGCACCCGGCTCCGAAAACAAATGAGTCGCCCCTGGAATGATCTCGAGCGCCTTCGGCACTGCCAGCTCGGTCAGAGCCGCTTGATTCAGCTCGATCACGCTGAAGTCGGCGCCTCCGACGATGAGCAGCGTCGGGGAGCGGACCATGGGAAGAGCGTGACCCGCGAGGTCCGGGCGTCCTCCACGCGACACCACCGCCCGAACCCGTTCCGGCAGCCGCGCCGCGGTGACCAGGGCCGCCGCCGCGCCGGTGCTGGCGCCGAACAGCCCGACCGGAAGCGCGGCGATGGATGGCTCCTGCACCCCAAGCCACTGAACGACATTCACCAGCCGCTCCGCAAGCAACGAAATGTCGAAAACGTTAGCGCGGTCTGCCTCTTCGCTCGGCGTCAGCAGGTCAAACAAGAGAGTCGCAAATGTCAGCTTGTTGAGCGCCCCCGCAACGGCCTGATTGCGTGGGCTTTGACGACTGGACCCGCTGCCGTGCGCGAAAATGATCAACCCGCGCGCGTGTTGAGGCACAGTGAGTGTTCCAACGAGATCCGACGGCGGAATGGTGACCTCGGACGTCCCGGTGGACAGCCGACTGGTCATGACATGAGAGCCACTGCACTGACCGTCATGACGAACTCCGCATGTCCCTGATCGACTCTGGCAGGTGACTCATCACTTTACTTTCTCGAACTCGCCGGGGCCGATTTTTTCCCAGAGCGTCTCGAACACGCCCCGGATCGCGGCCAGAGATTTGCAAGGAAACGCCGGCGGCAGCTCGCCTTCGACATGCTCCACGAACTCCTCGAGGTGCCGTTCTCTGGTCGGCGTCGCTGCCGGATGCCATCCTTCATAGTAGATGCCACGCACAAGAATCGGGAGTTGGGCGGCAAACTTCACGGCCACCTCGGGCGGCAAGCGATCGCGCACGGCATGCAGCACGGCACGTAAGGCATTGTAGGCCTGCTGGCGATTGGTCAGCGCGAGCTCGTCCTGGAGCGCCTTGAGCCAGACGCTCGTTTCCTGAACCGTGTGATCCAGCGTAGCCACGCCGATTGTGCTCATGAGGCCTCCTTCGCAACCGTCCCGAACGGCAGCGGGCTATGGCGCGCCATCCGACGCCCTGAGAACGCGTGCACGGCGACCTGCTGCTGACCGCCGTGCAGGCGCCGTGAGCCGAACGGCATGCCTCTGTGACGCGATACTCGCACAGAAGCCGCACGTCGATCATCGACACCTGCTGGTCACAGATCGTAGAGCAATACGGATTTGCAGCAGTGACAAGAACTCTGACCTGCAGCAGGGATTTCGGTTGGACAGGCGAGCGATGCATGCCGTCTAGTTCTGGCCTCTCGATCGCGCCATGGCGGCTCTTGTCACCACGAATCGGCTGCCGCCAAGGCTCGTTCACTGATCGATTGAGGATTCGTCGCATGACCACAAACATCGGCAACATGATCACGCTGGACGGCCTCTTTTCAGATTGGTCCGCGTCCGCATCCCTCACGACGGCGGAAAACACTGTCGCAGGATATGCTGTCTACGGTGCGCTGATCACCGATCAGCAATTGGGCAACACCTATGTCATCGGCATAGAATCAACCAACTCGGCGGAGCCCGTGATCGCGTCCGGCACCTACATCTATCTCAATACCGATCAGAATACGTCGACAGGGTACAGCCCATTCGGAACTGTCGGCGCTGAATACTACGTCCAGTTCGCGCCCGATGCCACCGGCACAATTCAGCCCTACCTCTATTCAGTCACGTCCAACGGCACGCCGACCTTGCTCAACGGGGGCGCACCACTCAATTTTGGCTTATCCAGCACTGGCCAGAGCCTGGAGCTCGCGATTCCCCAATCGCTCCTTACCCCAGCCGCCGGCCCTGAGCCTCATGCGATCAACTTCGACGCATTGATTGACAACGGGGCCGCGGCCCTGCCCGGCGACTTCGCCAACAACCCGCAATATGTCATCCCCGATCATGCCGCCGTCGCGCCGAAGACAATTGGCAACCTGATCACCCTCGATGGGCATTTCACTGATTGGCCGGCATCTGACGCGCTGATGACCCCGGGGAATACGGTGGCGGGATATCAGGTCTACGGCGCTCTCCTGAACGATGCGACACTTGGCAACACCTATGTCATTGGCATCAACGCGACCAGCACGACCGACGCGGTGATCGGGTCCAACACGTTCATCTACCTCAACACCGATCAGGCACCATCGACCGGTTACAGCCCTTTTGGCGCTGTCGGCGCGGAATATTACGTGCAGTTCACAGTGGGGTCGAGCGGCACGCTTCAACCCTATCTCTATTCCGTGACTTCGACGGGGGCGGCGTCGCTGCTGAACGGCGGAGCGCCGCTCACTTTTGCCACGTCCAGCGACGGCAAGAGCGTCGAACTCGCCATTCCGCAGGCGCTGCTGACACCTGCCGGCGGATCGGCCCCTCATACGATCAACTTCGACGCGCTGATCAACAACGGCGCGGCAGCACTGCCAGGCGATTTCGCCAGCAACCCCCAGTACACGATCACGGATCCATCGACACTGGTCGCGGTCGACCACACGATCAAGAAGGTCGGCATCGTATACTCCGCCACGACAGCCGCGCTGTATTTTGGCGGCGGCCAAGCGGGACAGACGGCCTACGCCGACCTGTTCATGGCCGCTCAGCACCAGGCGGAAGCCGCAGGTGTCTCCTACGACCTTCTGACTGAGGCCGACCTCACCAACGTAGCCAAGCTCGCGCAATACAGCGCGCTCATCTTCCCGGACATGCAGAACGTCCAGAGCAGCCAGGTCGAAGCGATCTCGAACGCACTGAGTCAGGTCGTCTACAGCTACCACGTGCCGCTCATCACGGCCGGCGACTTTTTGACCAATGACCAGACCGGCACAGCGCTTCCGGGAAATCCCTATATCTACATGCAGACCCTGCTCAACCTGACCCAGAGCGGCTACGGAACTGCGACCTACTCCGTCACGGCCGATCCGGCGGCGCTGGGCAGCCAGAACCCGGTGATGACCGGCTACGGGGCGACCGAGCTGATCGGCGGCGCCAGCGGACAGATCGCCGGAACGACCTCCGGATACTATACCAATTCCGGATACCTCACCTTTTCCGGCGTTACCCAGCCCGCCACAGTGCTCGCGGATATCAATCTCCAGGGCGGCGCCACGCTGCCCGGCGTCGTCCAAACCGTGACGGGCGCCACCAATACCCACTTTGCGACGACAGCACTGCTTGGCGACAGCAATCTTCTGCAACATGCCATCCAGAACGCCGTCTTTGGCGCGACGCCAAGTCTTACGATTGACTTGACCCGAATGGCCGGCGTCGTCGCGTCACGCACTGATATGGATCAGTCTCAATTCCCATCCGATGTGTCCCCCGGCGCCGGTCAACAGGGGATCTACGATCAGCTGATTCCGCTGCTGCAGCAGTGGAAGCAGCAGTACAATTTTGTCGGCTCGTTCTATGTCAATGTCGGTGACAACGCCAATCCTGCCAATGGCAACACGACCGATTGGTCTGTCTCCGCCCCCTACTACAAGGCAATCATCGCCCTCGGCAGCGAAATCGGAAATCACTCCTATACCCACCTGATCAATCCGCCAACGATCGACGCCAACGGAAACCCTGTTCCCACAATCCTGGTGAACGGCGCCCCTGTCTCGCTATGGAACGAGAACACGAATTTTCTCTACGTGACTCCGCCGTCGAACGGCTCTGCGCCAAATTGGACTTTTTCCTATGAGTTCGGCCAGTCAAAGACCGTCGAGCAGCAGAACCTCGGCATAACGATCGCCGGCGCAGCCGTGCCCGGCGCGGGCGATACGTTCAGCACAGCCCAGCAGATCATGCAATACTACCAGAGCGTGGCAGGCGGCCTGACTGGCTATGTCAGCGGCGGCTGGACGGGCGTCGGCGCCGGCTATCCAAATGCCTTCGGCTATCTCAGCCCGACCGACACGGGATCGGTCTATATTGCGCCCAACATCACTTTTGATTTCACGGAGATCCAATTCCAAAACAAGACAGCGGCCCAGGCGCTTGCCGATTGGGAAGCACTGTTCAACCAGCTCTCCGCACACTCGCAGACGCCGATCATCGTCTGGCCCTGGCACGACTACGGTCCGACGGACTGGAACACCAATGGCACGGGCAGTCCTCCCGCATATACCACCCAGATGTTCAGCGATTTCATCGCCTATGCAGCCGCCGCGCGTTACGAGTTCGTGACGCAAGAAGATCTCGCAGCCCGCATCTCCGCCCAACAGAAGGCCCACTTGTCCGAGACGACGACCGGCAACGTCATCACGGCGACGATTACGCCTGATGCCAGCGCGCCTGATCTCGGTGCTATGGCACTCAACGTCACCAACGCCGCCACGGGCCAAGTCATCCAGAATGCTGGAAACTGGTACGCCTATGATACCCACAGCCTGTTTCTGCCTTATGGCGGCGGAACGTTCAACGTCACGCTCGGGACGACACAGGATGATGTGACACACATCGACCTGCTGCCGATGCGCGTCGATCTGAAGACCGTGTGGGGCGACGGATCGAATCTCAGCTTTTCGATGACGGGGGATGGCATCGTCGATGTACATGTCAAGACACCGGGTCTCAATATTGTTTCCGTGCAGGGAGCTCCCGCGGCATCGCTCAACGGCACAGACCTGTCCCTCGCCTTCAACGACGGCCAGTTGGCGATTTCATCGAGCTCGCCGCAAGGCACGCCCGTGCTCCACAACGTCGCGATCGTCGAAAGCACGACCGCTGTCCTGTCGAGCGGGACGAACATTCTATTTGGCGGATCCGGCACAAATACACTTAATCTCACGGGTCTCTTCGAGAACTACACTATCAAGCTGAATGCGGACAGTAGCAACACCCTGATTGATACGAGGGCCGGTACCCCCGACGGCACCGATATCAGCTACAACTTCCAAGACTTCCGCTTCCTCGATCAATTGGTTCTGACCACCGCACAATTGAATGGAAACGGCGTCCTGCTTGGCACCGCGGGCTCCGACGTCCTGACCAGTGCACTCACCGGCGCAGTCGTGCTTGGTCTGGCGGGCGCGGACAGCCTCATCGCCGGCGCCGCCAACCAGACGCTCGATGGCGGAACAGGCGCCAATACGCTGAGCGACGCAGGCTTTGCCGGCGTGACGCTGATCGGCGACGGCGGCAATGACATCTTTATCGTCGGCAACGCAGCAACGGCGATCTTCGAAATGCCAAATACGGTTGCGGCAGCCATCTATACTGGTCTCTCGAGCTTTGTGATGCCCGCAAACATCGAGAAGTTCTTCTACACGGGGAAGACCGGAATCCAGATCATCGGCAACGCCCTCAACGACATCTTCAGCGGGTTTACCGGCGTCAGCACGGTAAGCGGGGGCGGAGGCACGGACACCATCGACTTCAGCGGAACTTTCAACCAATACAGCGTCGTGAACAATGCGGACGGCAGTGTCACCTTCGTCGACAAGAGGGCAGGCTCTCCGGACGGTACTCTGACGGCGAGTGCCGTTTCTTTCTTCGACTTCAGCGACGGCCTCGTATTGACCGCATCTCAACTCGCCACCACCGCCTTGACCATCAATGGAACGGCCGGCGCAGACGTTCTGACGACCTCGACACCGAGCGCACTCGTCCAGGGCCTTGCCGGCAACGACATGCTGACCGCCGGCGCCAACGGCCAGATCCTGGACGGCGGCGCTGGTGCCGATATTCTCAATGATAATAGCATATTCGGGGTCACCCTGGTCGGCGGCGCCGGCAACGACACCTACATCGTCCACAGCGCAAGCACGATCGTGAAAGAGCTGCCGAACAACGGAACCGACACGATACAGACCACTTTGAACGACTACGCGCTCCCGGCAAATGTCGAAAAGCTGACCTTCGTCGGCGTCGGCAGCTTCACCTCTACGGCAACGGCAGCCGGAGAGACCTTGACCGGCGGCACCGGGGCCGACACGCTCGGCGACGGCAACTTCGCCAATGTCATCCTGCGCGGCAACGGCGGAGCCGACACCTTCTTGGTCAGCAATGCGACCACCAGTGTCTCAGAAGTGGCCGGCAGCGCCAATGCGACCGTCCTGACCACGCTTTCGAGCTACACTCTGCCTGCCAACGTCCAGAACCTGACCTACACGGGAACCGGCAACTTCACCGGTTCGGGCAATGGCCTCGCCAATACCATCACCGGCGGCTCCGGCAACGACACGCTCACCGGCAATGGCGGCGCAGATACGCTGATCGGCGGGGCTGGCAACGACAAGTTGTCCGGTGGGGCCGGCCAGGACACGTTCGTCTTCGCGCACGTCGGGCCGGTGACGACGAACGGCGTCTATAGCGCCGGCTTTGGCAATGACACCATCACGGACTTCATCGCCAACGCGAACAATACCAATCACGATATTCTTCAGCTGTCCGCGACAATGTTCGCAACGGGCACGACCGCGGCGTCGCTGCTCGCCGGCACCGCGCACAATATTTCGGGAGGCACCGTCACAGTCGCCCAGTCGGGCACAAGCACTGTCATCACCATCGATTCAACGGATTCGATCACGATGAACAACGTGAGCCTCGCGACGCTGAAGCTGGGTGCGCTGGCCGATATTCACTTCGCGTGAAGGAAGGAGATTACGTCCACCCGCTGAAATGACCTGCGGATCATCAGCCTTCTTCAGACGGAGCACGCTTTGCCTTACTCGCCGATCGCGAACGGTGCCACATCGCCTGCGACCCCGGGCGCCGCATTTGCAGGTTTTCGGGGCGCGATCCTGGGTGTCTCGGTGATTTCCGGCATCATCAACGTGCTTGCTCTGACAGGCTCGCTCTACATGCTCCAGGTCTATGATCGGGTGTTGTCGAGCCACAGCGTACCGACATTGATTGCTCTGTCGTTCCTCATGATCGTGCTCTATGCCTTTCACGGCACGTTGGACATGCTGCGTAGCCAAGCATCGAGCCACGCTGCGGCGCTCTTCGATCGGCGCATGGCACGCCCGGTGCATTTTGCGGTTCTCAACCTGCCTCTCCAAGGCGCGTCGCGGTCGCTTGCGCAACAACCCATGCGCGATGTCGACGCCATTCGACACTTCCTGGCCAATGGCGGACCCGTCGCCTTTCTCGATTTGCCATGGATGCCTGTCTATCTCGCCTTCGTCTTCGTGCTCCATCCTCTGCTTGGCTTGGTATGCCTCGCCGGCATGCTGATGCTGGTGATGCTGACGCTGCTCACGGAATGGCTGACGCAGAAGGATGCCCTTGCCGCCACACGCGCCGACGCTGCCAGGCACGGCATCGCGGACACCCAGGCACGAAACGCTGAGGTGCTGAAGGCGATGGGTCTGGAGGACAGAGCCGCTCAACGGTTCGACGCAGCCAATCGCTCATATCTGGCCGTACAGACGCGCTCGAGCCAACTGATTGCGAGGCTGACGTCCGTGTCGCGCTTCATGCGGCTTACGCTGCAATCGGGCATGCTCGGACTCGGCGCATATCTCACGGTCCGCGGTGAAATTACGAGCGGCGCGATCATCGCAGCATCGATCACCACCTCTCGAGCGCTGGCGCCGATCGAACAGGTCATCGCGCATTGGCGGCCGTTCCTCGCCGCTCGGCAAAGTCTCAGACGCCTGTCCGAAACGCTCCGGAACCTGCCACTTCTGGATCCGCCGTTCGCGCTTCCCGCTCCAACACAAAGATTGTCCCTGGAGAACGCAACGCTCTGCGCTCCCGGCACCCAATGTCTCGTCCTGTCCAATATCAGCTTCGAGCTGCGCGCCGGACAGGCCTTGGCGATCATCGGCCCGAGCGCTGCCGGGAAATCATCGCTGGCTCGCGCCATCTGCGGCGTGTGGCCGTTGAAGCAGGGCTGCATCCGCCTTGACGGTGCCGAGATCAATCACTGGTCTTCCAAGCAACTCGGACAGCATATCGGTTACCTGCCACAGGATGTCACGCTGTTCGACGGAACCATCGCAGACAATATCGGCCGCATGGAAGATGAAAAAGACAGCATGGCCATTATCGCCGCCGCGAAAGCGGCAGGCATCCACGACATGATTCTGCGCCTCCCAAACGGATATGAAACGGATGTCGGCCCTGACGGATCCGCCCTGTCGGCAGGGCAACGCCAACGCCTCGCGCTTGCGCGCGCCCTCTTCCGTGACCCATTTCTTGTCGTCCTGGACGAGCCGAACTCCAATCTCGATTCAGACGGTGAGGAAAGCCTGACGACGGCCATCCAAGGTATCCGAGATCGCCATGGCATTGCGGTCGTCGTCGCCCATCGACCAAGCGCGCTCAATGCCGTCGACCTCGTTGCCGTCATCAACGCCGGACAACTCACTGCTTTCGGTCCGAAGGAGGACGTTCTTAGAAAAGTGCTGCGTCAACCGCTTCGTACGGCTGTCGGCTGAAGGCCAGCGGCCAGCGGGAGGAATGAACGGATGCCTGCTTCAATTCTCGCCCTCAAACCAACGCCGCGACCAGCCAGCGCCGAAGCGGCCGTCGGGCCGGATATCGCCGAGATGTGGCGACCGATCCTGATCGGACTGTTCCTTTCCGCATCCATCGTCCTCACGATATTCATGTGGGGCAGCCTGGCGAAACTGTCCGGCGCCGTCGTTGCGCGCGGGATCGTAGTCTCGGCTGGAAGCAGCAAGAAAATCCAGCACGCCCAGGGCGGGACGATCCAACGGATCGAGGTGAGGAACGGGACTCGCGTCGTCACCGGCGATCTCCTGGTTCGGCTGGACGATACACAGCCACGCGCAACCCTCGGCATTGTTACCTCGCAATTGATCGAGCTGAACGGCCGTAAGCTCCGTCTGACCGCCGAACGCGACGGCCTCGAAAATCTGTCGTTTCCGCCTGAGTTCTCCGCGGAGGGACCCGCGGCCGCGAACGTCGCCAATGGCGAAACGCGCCTGTTCCAGGCTCGCCTCGCAGCCTTGCAAGGACAGCAAGCCCAGCTGCGAGAGCGGATCAAGCAGTATGACGAGGAACGCGCCGGCGTGACCCGGCAAAATGAAGCGAAAGGTCATGAGCTCGTCTTGATCCGCGAGGAACTCGATCGCGTCAACGATCTCTACACGCGGAACCTACTCCCGATCACACGTGTCCTCAGTCTGCAACGAGATCAAACACGTATCGAAGGTGAGATCGGCACGCTCACCGCGCAAATCGCTAGGCTTGGCGGCCAGATGACCGAAGCGAATCTACAGATTATCGCTCTGAGCCAAAGCCGGTTGGCCGATTCGCAGAAGGAGTTGCGCGATATCGAAGGCCGCATTGCAGAGCTGATGGAGCGCAAGATCGCTGCGGAAGACCAGCTTCGGCATGTTGAGCTGAGGTCGCCGATTGACGGTATCGTCAATGAAATGAGCGTCCACACCATAGGCGGGGTCGTGAATCCGGCAGAGCAGCTGATGCTGATCGTGCCGAGCGACGACACGCTCGAAGTGGAAGTCCGCATTCCCAGCTCCGACATCGAGCAACTTGAGACTGGCCAGACGAGCACGCTGCGCTTCACCGCCTTCAATCAACGGACCACGCCGGAGGTCGACGGTACGGTCACCCGCATCTCCCCCGATGCGAGCCGCGATAGCGAAACCAATCAATTCTACTATACGGTTCGTATCCTACCAAATGCCGCCGATCTTACAGCGCTCGGCAACCACAAATTGCTGCCGGGCATGCCAGTCGACGCGTTCATCCAGACTCCCTCCCGAAGCGCGCTGTCCTACTTCATCAAGCCCCTCGCAGATCAGCTTGGGCGAGCTTTTCGGGAGCGATGATTCTGCCCCCTGATCCGACGCTGAATAAAACGGCGGCATATGCAGATGAAAACACGACTCGCTATACTGCTCGTCATCTCTACCATCTGGGCCACCGGATGCAGCAATGCCGCGGCACGCGCCCCGCAGATCGGCCCAGTCAAACGCCACCTCCTGGCGCTCTATGACGGTGGACAAGAGGGCGGCAACATCAATTTCACGAGGCTGCATCGCTTCGCAGAGCTGCCGCTCAATCACGATGGCTTCATCCTCGACTTTCGTGACGTCCGTGACAAGCTGCCTGATGACGCCGATCTCGACCAATACCGCGCGGTCCTGACGTGGTTCGCCGGCCCGGTCCAGAATCCCGATGACTATCTGACATGGGCCGATCAGGTCGCACGAAGAGACATCCATTTCATCATACTCGGCGACATCGGTGTTGCGGTCGGGCCCGACAATATCGCGGTCGTCAACCGACTGCTCGCGCTCGCTGGCCTGCGTCATACCGGCACATTCGTATCGCCAACTCTTGGGACCCGTATCGTCGAGAAAGACCCGGAGCTCCTGGAGTTCGAATGCCATCTCGATCCAGTTCTCCCGGATTTTCCGGTACTCGAACCAGCCGGCGCGGACACACGCATCGGTCTGATGCTTCGGCTGCCAGCATATGAATCCGGCCGCACGACGGTACCTGTCGCCATCGGGCCACGCGGCGGCTATGCCGCCCTGAACTACGAGTTTTGTCATCCGACACAGCCCGTGTATCAGGGACGCTGGCTCATCGACCCGATTACCTTCTTTCGTGCAGCGCTCGGCTCTCAGGGCGAGCCAATCCCCGACACGACCACGGCTTCCGGCCGTCGGATCTATTTCAACCTGTTTGGCTCAGAGGGCTGGAGCCGGCCGAGCACGATCGAGCAATTTCGCGATGACGGCGCGACCGCGGCCCGTGTCGTTCTGCACGAGCTCATCGGCGCCTTTCCCGACCTGCCGACGTCGATCGATCTGCCCGATGACGCGTTTCCAAAGTCCGGCCGGAGCGCTCTCGAGGCGAGACGGATCGCGCACGACATCCTTGCGACACCCGGCGTTCGAAACTCCCGGCGTCGCTTCGAGGCGCCACGGTCACGATTCGACGCTGAATACCCTTCGATCTCCAACCTGTCGCCGCTGGTCAGCGCCAGCCCCCGCATCCCAGCCCAACGCGTTGTCAATACGGCTTTGAACGCCGGGGTCATCTTTGATGCCGGAGGCGCCACGAACGAGGGGGATCTCGCCGGGCTCGAGCAGACCTTCGCCAGGACGGAAGGTCCGCCGCGGCTGACACCCTTCAATTTGAATTATCAAGCTCATGTCGGAGAACGGGCGGATCTCCTTCAAAGCGTACGCCGGATCCTGCAGATCGCGAACACCGCCGCGCTGGCTCCCATCTCCGCCGATCGTTATGCCGCCATCGTCGACGGATTTTTCAGCGCACGCATCGAGAGAGACGGCAGCGGATCGTGGCGTATTGGCAACCGCGGTGCCCTGCAGACGATCCGCTTCGATGACGCCGACGGCATGAGCGCGTCGATCGATGGCAGCGTCGGCGTCATTGGACAACGGCGCGTCGGACACGCGCTCTACCTCGCCCTCGACGAGGACGTCGAAACGGCCGTCATCGTCATGACCTCCTCGAAAGCGACATTGCCGGGGACCTTGGCCCTGGACGATAGTCGATGGCAGATTCGACATGTAACGAGAGGTCCTTGCGCGACGCGCTTCGAGGCACAGGGTTTCGGTCCCGGCACGTTCTCCTGGTCTGGCGCGAGCGCCCGAGGCTATCTGATCAGCGTTACGCAATCCGACCGCGAGCTGTGGCGCGACAACGCCGAGCCCGATGCCGTCGGACAGCTCCGCTTCGCAATACCGGCTAATGCCATTGATCCCGTTACGATCGAGATCATCTGCCGCGTTTCCGAGGCCGATTAGCTCGCGCGCCCCGATTGATCGCGCCGGCTCACTGTCATGCTTGACGGACTTGCTCGTACTGCACTGATCGACGTCAGAGTTTTTGCTTCGCCTCGATCGTCGTGAGTTCGTATCGTGACGTTCTGGATCGAGATGGTGTCGCAATCTTCAGCAGTTCGCAGGAGGATGATCATGAACAAGCACATCTTGCTAGCCGAGCACAGCCCCAGCGGTCACTCCGAGCGTCTTGCAATCCCGAACGCGCCGCTCGTGAGGCAGGCCGTCATCATGGCCGGCGGCAAGGGAACCCGATTGCATCCCTACTCTGCTCTTTTCCCGAAACCTTTGATGCCCCTTGGCGACATGCCGATACTTGAACTGCTGCTGCGGCGAATGAAGTCGGACGGCGTTGAAGAGGTGATCATCGCTGTCAATCATCTTCGACATTTGATCGAAGCCTACTTTGGCGACGGCGCGTCGATCGGGCTGAAGCTTCGCTATAGCAATGAAAGCAAGCCGCTCGGAACCGCAGGCGCGCTCGGCAACATGCTCGATATCCTGGATGAGACCTTTTTCCTGGCCAACGGCGATCTTCTGACCACCATGGATCTCGGCAGAATGGCGTTCAACCATGTGACCGAAAAGGCGGATGCGTCGATTGGCGTCTTCGAGCGAGAGAACAAGATCGATTTCGGCCTGATCGAGTTCGATGACCATCACCGGTTGAGCGCCTATCGCGAGAAGCCAACCAGCAAGTATTTTGTGAGCATGGGCGTCTATATTCTCGATCGCGCCGCCATCCGGCCACATGTATCGAACGTCGACTATCTCGATATGCCCACCCTGCTTCTCAAGATTCACGCTGCGAACGGCACCGTGGTATGTTTCCAGGATGATTGCGTCTGGCTCGATATCGGCCGTCCGGACGACTTTGCGTTGGCTCAGCAGATGTTCGAGCGCGATCGTGACGCCTTTCTCGGTCATGCATAGCGCGCTGTCGTGATGCATCGCGCGCTAGTGACCGGCGCCTCCGGCTTCATCGGAAGACATCTCGTACGGACGCTTGGTCGTCGCGGTATTGAGGTCTATACGATCGGCCGCCAGCTAAGGCTTGACGGCAGGCATATCGTTCTGGGCGGAGACGATTGGAACGCCGGCACGCTTGCCGGCATTCTACGGACCGTCGACCCCGACTGCGTCTTTCATCTGGCAGGTACAGCAGTTGGGCCTGGTGAGGAACTGACGCGAATCAATCTCGGAATGACCGAGGCTCTGCTCGACGGCTTGGCGTCGGTTCACTCACGCCCGGTGCTGGTGATTGCAGGAAGCGCGGCCGAGTATGGCTCGGCCATACGCGATGGAGAGCCGATCGAGGAGTCGACGCCATGCGCGCCATGCTCCGAGTATGGCATGAGCAAATACGCGCAGACCCACGCCGCGCTACGTTATGCCGACAACACCGGACATCCCGTCCTCGTTGCTCGCATCTTTAACGCGCTCGGGCCAGACATGCCCTCTCATCTCGCGATCGGTGACTTTGCGAAGCAGCTCGCGTCCATGCCGCGAGGCGGAGGAACACTGAGGGTCGGCAATCTCGATGTGAGGCGAGACATGATCGACGTCGAGCATGTCGCTACCCTGCTTTGTCGATTGGCTGATCATCCGGCGGCACGCGGCATCGTCAATGTGTGCAGCGGCCAAGCTCCCATTCTGCGCGCCCTGGTCGAGATGATGATCGTCGATTTCGGCGAGCCGGTCCGGGTCGAGCTCGACCGCGCCCGTTTCAGAGAGAAGGAATTGGCGACCATCGTCGGAAGCACAAAACTCCTCTCGGATCTCGGATGTGCGCCACCCAAAACCGACTTTCCGGCGCTGATGTCGCGCATCGCCGAGGCGGCCAGGTTCCAATCGCGTAGCAGCCACATCCGATGATCTTACGTCTGAACAGGCGGAGATGCATCATCGGCGCGAGCTGGGTTTCGGCGGCTGCAATCAGTCTGGGCTCGCTATCGAGCCCGTCAGCAAGCAGGCAGGAGATGAGCTCAATCCGATGGCTCGCGTTCTATGGAGAGATCGCCGACGATGTGGCTTTTGATGGCTATCAGATCGTCATTTTGGACCGTGGGTATCGCGGCTCAATCACGAAGATCGGCGCGGGCGGCGCTCGCGTTTGCAGTTATCTGAGCCTTTGCGAGATCAGAACCGGAGATCCTCTGTTTTATGCTCTTCACGCGTCAGCACTGCTCGAGCCGAACCCGGACTGGCCTGGAACGCGTCGGGTCGATGTCAGACATTCGTCCTGGCGCTCCTTCATTCTCGATACAGTCATCCCCTCGATCGAGGCCGCGGGCTTTGACGGTCTGATGCTCGACACCTTGGATACTGCCACATATCTCGAGTCAACCGACCCTGAGCGCTACCGGGGAATGCGGGCGGCGGCAATCGCGCTCGTCGACACGATCCGCGACCAGCATCCGCACATGACTGTGATCATGAACCGCGGCTATGACTTGCTTGCCGACCTCGCGCCGAGGATTGACGCAGTGATCGTGGAGAGCCTGCTGACGGTGCCGGACGGACAGGGACACTTCGTACTTGCCGATCCTGACGCCGTTGCACGTGAGAGGGCTTTGCTCGCGCCAGCGGCAAGACGCCGGCCGCCGCTCCCCATTCTCAGCCTCGACTACTGGGATCCCGGCGACCGCAAGATGATCGCTGAGCTCTACCGCCGTGAACGGGCCTTCGGCCACCATCCCTATGTCGCGACACGCCTGCTTGACAGCATCGTGCCCGAACCCAGCTGACGACCTTTCGCATCCCCATCATTGCGAGTGCATTGGCGACCGCTCCGCGCCGTTTCACTGATTTGCGTCAGAGGTCTGCATTGGCGTTGCTGGCTCGCGGCCGCTAGCTTTCAAAATGGAACCCAGGCACTCCTGAGGCGCGCGATCGTCACCAACACCCGCGTCCAGGCTCACCGAGGACTTGCGTGATGACGACGGATTGCGTCACGGATGGAGCTGCCTCGTCGCAAATCGTTCGGCCGATCGACGCGCCAGCTGGGCCGGACTTCGCACTGCTCCAATCACTGTCGCTGGCGAACTGGCCGAAATTCACACTGGAGACCTCGGCCATTCTCGCGGCGACTGCCCTTCTGACCTTCTGGTTTCCTCACCTCTCCGGTATCTCCGGCCTGCCGCACCCGTACTGGATCCCCGTGCTGCTCATATCCAGCCAGTACGGCGTGTTCGGTGGCACGATCGCCGCCTCGGCGGCATCTCTTCTCTATCTCCTCGCGATACCGCCGGGATCTGCGGCACAGGATCTCTATGTCTATGCCAGCGCGGCCGCACTTCAGCCGACACTCTGGCTCGCGACCGCGTTGGTGCTCGGCGGACTGCGCAGCCTCCAGATCCATCAAGCGAGTGAGCTCGCTAACGAGCTGTCTCTGTTCGAGCAACGCGCCAATGACCTCGCCAACGGGCTCGAGAATGCTCTCACAGAGATCACGGCTCTGGAGCGACGCATCGCCACCGACGCTGCGACTGTCGCCACCTTCACCGAGGCTCTGTCCCGGATTGATATGAGCAGCAGGACGAGTGCGGCAGCCAGCCTGGGCGACCTGTTCCGGACTGCGACCGGCGCGCAGGATTTCACGGTCTTCGTCCGGAGTGACGGACTCCTGCAGCCCGTTCTGGCCATCGAAAACGACATACGGCGGCCTTTGACGTCGGTAGCGCCATTGGATGGCAGCTGCGAGCCGAGCGAAGATCCGATGGCTTCGCCGATTGGCCAGCGCACGCTCGTGTTGCGCTCCAACGCGACAGGTCGCTGTCCCCCGATTGCTGCAATCCGTTACCTCGTCCCGCCCGACGCATCCAACGATCAACGGCTCGACCGTCGCCTGGACAACCTGAAACGCGCCTTTACGACCATCCTGTCCACGGTTCCCGAGCAACAGGCCTAGGATTCGACAATGGGTTCCGCTCAATCCTTCAAATCACTTGCCTGCGATACAGGCCAGGGACGCGACATGCGCGTTGCTGACATGCCCGTGATCGATCGTAGCGGCCTTATCTCGCTTCACCTTGTGAGCTTTGCAGCGGTCCTCCTTGGCTGGCAGCTCATACTCCTCACAGCCCTGCTCGCTGGCCTCATCGCATTCAGCCAATATCTCGCTTGCCACCTGGTCAGTTGCATCCTGCTCGCCGTCTCGGTGTTCAAGTGCTTCGGTCCGATCCATCGCGAGCGCAACGTCGCTCTCCAAATGATCGCTTGGTCGACATTTGTTGGCGCCGGAGGAGCCATTGTGGCCATCGCTCTGGCGTTGCGATCAACCCCGCACGTACATCGACGGGAGTCCGCGGACTTGGCCGAGGCCCCGACGGATCGTAGGGGCGACACGCCAGCGGAGCGATTGCAGAGCGCGCTCCGCAACCACCGTGTTCGGATCCACGGCGCCCGGAACGTCCGCCCCTTGATGGACGTCATGATCGATGGCTCCCGCTCGGACAAGCTGGAGGCACTCGCCGTCGTGTTCAGGACGTACGATGCCAGCTTGGCGCGGCTGCTCAAGCGGGCTTTGGAGGATCCTGACGCCTCCGTCCGCGTGCTCGCCGCCACGGTGATCGCAAGGCTGAATGCCCTCTTTAGTCGGAGGATCGGCGAACGCCAGGCGAACAGCGCAATCGAGACGACTGACGCCAAAGTCTTTCTGGAGCTCGCTGACGCCCGGCTGGCTTATGCGGCGAGCGGGCTGCTCGAGCCCACGCAAGCCAGGGGCGAAGCCGACGCAGCCATGGCGGCCCTTCTACGCGCCAGGGAGATCAATCCGCTGGAACCAGGCCTCGTCGAGATGGACCATGCAACCGTCCGATGGCGTCATGAAGCGCCTGCAAACGCGACCTCCACCACGACCGACCGCCGGAGCAATTAGATGTCGAGCGACGCGGACGTCTGCATGATCGTGGAGGGGGGTTACCCCTACGTCGTCGGCGGAGTCGCATCGTGGGCCGATGCCTTCATGCGCGCCTCTTCTCAACTCCGGTTCCACATCATCGCCATCGGCGTCTCAAGCCAAGCCCGCCGTCAAAGCTACGACTTCCCGCCGAACGTTGTCGGACTCACCGACATCATTCTGGATGCTTGTCCGGCCGGACGGCTTCCGTCGCGGCAAGACCACGAAAAGATCGAGCAACTTCTTCACCTGTTGCACTCCTCCATGATCACCGGAGATGACGCCATCTTCAGGCAGCTCATCTCGCAACTTCTCGCGACAGGCTTCAGCCAAGCTGCGCTCCTGGACTCGCGGGCGGGATGGCTCGCGATCGAGGCTGCTTACGCCAAACTCCTGCCCCGCAGCCCGTTGCTCGACTTCTTCTGGTCATGGCGCTTCCTGTTGCGTAGCGTGCTGGCCATCGCGACGACCCGATTGCCGAGCGTCGAAATCTTCCATGCCTCAGCGACGGGATTCTCTGGCCTTGTCGGCAGCTTCGCCAAGATTGCGACCGGACGCCCGCTGCTTCTTACCGAGCACGGAATCTACACCAACGAACGCCGCATCGACCTCGCCGTCTCGGAATGGCTGTTCGACTCCGGCGCAAGCGGGTTCGGGATCCCCACGCACCCGACCGAGCTCCGCGCGATCTGGCTCAACGCCTTCCAATGCATTTCCCGTATCAGCTACGCAACCGCCGATGTCGTGACCACCCAATATCGCGCCAACCAGCTGATCCAGAACCTGGAAGGCGCGCCCGAAAAGAAGCTGCGTATCATCCCCAACGGTATCGACGCTGACGCCTTCTCGGCCCTTGCCCGTAACACGGCATCGCGCCGACCGACCGTGCTGATGATCGGACGCATCGTTCCGATCAAGGACATCCGCACCTTCATCATGTCGATCGCGCTCTTGAAGGACCTCGTGCCGGATGTGCTCGGCATCATCATCGGTCCCGAAGGCGAGGATCCGGCCTATGCAGCCGGATGCCGTCAACTCGTTGAGCAGCTCGGCGTATCGTCATCAGTCGATTTCCTGGGTCGGGTCCCAGACGTCCGGACCTATCTTCTATCGGCCGACGTTCTCGCTTTGTCGAGCATCAGTGAAGCGCAGCCGATTGCGGTCCTGGAAGCTGCAGCTACCGGACTGCCTGTGGTTTCGACCGACGTCGGATCTTGTCGCGAGATTATCGAGGGATTCGAAGATGATCCGGTCAAGGGCGCCGGTGGGCTCGTCGTCGCACCATGCAATCCCGGCGCAATGGCCGCGGCGCTCGCAACCATCCTAAATGACGACGACCTGCGTGATGGAATGGGTCGGGTGATGCGAGAGCGTACCGCGACTTACTACCACAGAGATCGCGTCAAGGCCCTCTACGAGCAGCTCTACACCGACCTCGTCTCCAACCCGTCTGGTGCCCACGCATGATGAACAACAACGCGACCATTGTGGACCTGACACGGCGCGGCACCCTTGCCGGCATATTCAGCGCCTATTCCTATGCAGCGATGATCGTTGCCGGCCCGTGGCTCTTTACAGTCCTCGGTCTATCGTTCCTGAGCGCCACCGCCTGCGACGGAACATGCCTTGATCTGACGATCTTCCGTTCAGTCGTCATCTACAACTCAATGTTCTCCTTGATCATAACCAGCCCGCTGGCGTTCTTCGCAGGCCGCTATGCATCTCGTCAGATCTATCGAGGCTCCGAGGATCACGTCTACTATGTGCTCGTGCTTTCACTCGCCATATTTCTTGTCATTGCACTGCTGCTAGTCGTTCCATTCTATGTTTTCGGAACCACACTCGAGGCGATTGAGGCGTTGGCGAGCATACAGACACTCTTCCTGATCGGCTGCGCCTGGCTCCTCATTCCCTTTCTTGGCGCCATCCGCGCTCACAACCAGATCATCTTCGCCTTCGGCAGCGGAAGTCTGGCAATACTCCTGTTCAGCCATATCCCGGTTGACACCACGGTTACGTCTCTTCTGCTGTCGTTCAATGGCGGCTTCACGATCATCGATCTGATCATGATGTGCGTCATCGTCCGCAGATTTGGCTGCACGATCATAGTGGATCGCGACCTGATCGGCGAACTTCGCGAGGTCTGGGAGCTGCCACTTGCCGGCTTCGCTTACGCGCTCGGACTGTGGATTGACAAGATCGTCATGTGGCACCTCGCTCCCTCCGACAGCCTCGCCGTCGCCGGGCTTTTTCAGACGATGCCGAGCTACGACACGGCGATGTTCTGGTCGCAATTGTCGTCGATACCGGTCATTGCGATCTTCGTCGTCCATGTTGAAACCCGCTTCTCAGCCCGCCTGTCGGCATTCCACCGAACAATGCAGGCGCGCGCGAGCTTGACCGATCTGAAGGACCTCGTCAGCGACGCGACGAGCCTTGTACTTTCAAGCATTGTCGCTCTGTTTGGAACATTCACGATTGTCGCAGCCATGATGATTCTTGCATCCTTGGCGTTCATGCCTCAGCTCGGCTTGCGCCCAGCCTATATGAGCATCCTGCGGATCGCTCTCTGCGCGATGGCATTCTACTCCAGCGCCATCCTTTGCTTCAATTTCCTGCTGCTGATGGACTTGCGTCGCCCGGCCCTTCGGATCGTGTTCACTTTTCTTGTTCTCAATGGCGCGCTGACGCTGGCGTTTCTGCCGCTTGGCCCGGCGTTCTACGGCTACGGCAGTCTCTTTGCGTCAGCAGCCAGCCTGCTCGTCGGCTTTCGTCTCCTCATGAAGGAGCTGCCCTGGATTCATTTTCACGCGTTCATCACGAACAACAGCTCGCTTTGACCTAGTCGTGGACTCGCTGATGCACTGACGTTTCGTTCATCTCAACCCTGGGATTTTTGACATGCTGACGAACAGAAGGGTCGCGGTAACCGGAGCTGCCGGCTTCATCGGAAGCCATCTCGTTGATGCGCTGATCGACGCCGGCGCGAACGTAACGGCGATTGTTCGCTACAATTCTGCGTCCTCGATCGGAAATCTTGCCTTCCTGGAGCCAGCTCACCTCGGTGCAGTCAATGTCGTGAGCGGAAACGTCGAGGACAGCGACTTCGTCTACCGCGCCCTAAAGGACGCGGAGATTGTCTTCCATCTCGCCGCGCTCATCGCCATTCCGTATTCTTATGACGCGCCACGGAGCTATCTGCGTACGAATGTCGAGGGGACATTGAATGTCCTCGAAGCGGCGCGACGGTACGGCAACCTCGTTATCCACACTAGTACGTCCGAGGTCTATGGGACCGCCCTCTCCACGCCGATCAGCGAGAGCCACCCGCTGCAGGGTCAATCGCCATATTCCGCTTCCAAGATCGCGGCAGACAAGCTCGCTGAAAGTTATCATCGATCGTTCGGTACAAGCGTCGTGACCGTACGCCCTTTCAATACATTTGGGCCTCGCCAGAGTGCTCGGGCATTCATCCCGACGATCATTTCGCAAGCCATCGATTGCCGAAAAATTCGCCTAGGTTCGCTGACACCTGAGCGCGACATGACTTACGTCAGCGACACGGTTGCAGGCTTCTTGGCAGCCGCGACCACTCCCGGACTCGATGGCCAAACGATTAACCTTGGCACTGGCGCGACCCATCCGGTCGGCTGGTTCGCCGATCGCATTCTCACTTTGATGGGCGTCCAAAAGCCCATCGTAACTGACGATCAACGGCTACGCCCTGCCCGCAGCGAGGTCATGAAGTTGGTTTCGGACAACTCGCTCGCGCGTCGCGCGATGGGCTGGTCGCCCACCATCTCGCTCGATACCGGCCTGAGACAGACAATCGATTTCGTGCGGCAGCATTCTGCCTGCTACCGTACCGACAGATACGTCAAATAGAACGTTTTTCGGTGTCACGACCGCGATACTGAGGGGAAGCCTCCCTATGACGACACCCTCCAGGTTTGTCATCGTGCTGGTCCTGCTCCTGGGTCTCATGTCGGCCGCGGCATTTCAACGTCAGCCGGAGCAGATATCGACGCTGGCGGCGGATGGACGCTACCAGACGGCGATCCGCCTCCTCAACCGACAATTGGCAGAACGTCCCCACGACGCCAGCCTGTTGGCGGCGCTTGCTCGCTCCCATGCCGCACTTGGCGAATATGATCGCGCCATTTCGCTATACGACCAGTATCTCGCCGCTCGGCCGGACGACCTCGTCGCGCTGCAGAAGCAGTACACCCTGTTGATCGAGACCGGTCTTGTCGATCGCTATTTCGCGGTGTTGGCCCACGCTGTGGAGATACAGCCCAGCCCCGACAAGCTCGCCCGGTTGATTGCCCTCTATCGTCTGCATGGACGGACAGCGGACGAGCTGACGATCCTGACGACCTATGCAAAACGCGGACTTCTCCAGACCGATCAATTGGAGCGGTTGGGCGCTCTTTTGGCAAGCGAGAGCGATTGGCGCGGAGCGCAGCAGTGGCTGGCTGCAGCCGAAAGCATGTCGGCACCAAGCAGCAGTACAGGACGCCTGCTTCTCCTTGAGGTCCTCCTGCAGAATGGTGAACGAGACCGCGCGCTTCGCTATGCACGCCAATGGATGATTGCATGGCGAGATCCATTCTTATCAGGCAAGTTGATCCTGCGGATGGCAAAGGCCGGGTTGACCGGCGCAGCCACCGAGCTGGCATCGGAGTGGGAAAACCTGATGCCGGCGACGACATTTGACTTGGCCGGTCTATTCATCAGTCGCGGTCATTCGGAACTCGCCCGGGTCATGCTCGCACGCTGGGCCGATCGTGTGGAGCATCCAAGCCCGACGCAGCTCCATGCGTTCGTGCTTGTTTCCGCCAGACTCGACGCATCCTCAATCGTGGTCAAGACATTCCTGCGGCTTCTGCACCATCGCGCCGATCGCGCTGCCCTGGCACGTCTCGCCGAAGACGCGGCGGATACGTTTGGGACGCAGGCCATGTCCGCCATACGCCCCTTCGTCTCGACCGAGATGCTGCTTGCGCGTCCGCTGTTTGCCGCCAGGCTGTCTCTGTCCGAGGGAAATCGTGAGACCGCGCGCTGGTTTTTGAACCGTTGCGATCCGAATGGTCTGACACCTGAAGAGCGTGAGAAATGGCTCGGACTTCTGCAACAAATCGACACGCCAGCGGATGCGGTTGATCGGCTGGTGTCCCTCTGGCAAGCCCGACGCCTGCCAATCGACCTCGCCCCAGAACTCGCCAAGCAAGCCCTGGTCCTCGGCCGTCCCGATCTGCACGATGCGGTCTGGCGATCGCTCGAACGTTGAGCGTCTCGTCTGATGCATGTCAGGGATTATCGTTGGCGCCCCCGATTGGCGGGTCGTATCAAGATGGGTCTGAGCACGCACGCAAATCGTACGCCGGCCCTGCTTCATCACATTGGTTCTGGGGAGATATTTCAATGCGCACCAGACTCGCTCAAGCCGCCGCGATCGCAGCCATCGTGACGATCACAAGCTCGCCTCTCGGACCCGTTCGTGGCCAAGCACTCTCCGCAGCCGCCTCCGTGAGGGCCGAACCAGCGCCCGAGCCCTCCCCATCTCATGGACCAACAATCGGCGTCGATGACAAGCTCAAGATCTCGTTCTTCGAATCAGTCGAGCTCGGAAGCCGCAAGGCGGACGAGCGTGTCCCGCCGATGAGTACGTTGCGGACCTTCTATCAGCGCATGGATTTGAGTGGAGAGTATCTGGTCGATCAGGACGGCTCCATTGCAATTCCGCTGCTTGGCAAGTTCCGACTTGCCGGTCGGACACTCGACGACGTCCGTAACGATTTGATCGCCACCTTCGCGACGACGTTCACGACGCGGACCGCCGACGTCAGCATTGCCATCATCGACCGGCCACCGGTCTATGTGGTCGGACCGGTCAAGGCCCCCGGAGCCTACAAGTATGTGCCCGGCATGATCGTCTTGCAGGCCGTTGCGCTCGCTGGCGGCCTCGATCGTGGCGAAACCAGCCT
This sequence comes from Bradyrhizobium sp. HKCCYLS2038, assembly GCF_051167655.1. NCBI lineage: Bacteria > Pseudomonadati > Pseudomonadota > Alphaproteobacteria > Hyphomicrobiales > Nitrobacteraceae > Bradyrhizobium > Bradyrhizobium sp. HKCCYLS2038. Next base: position 510,211 of record NZ_JBNPTM010000006.1, read on the forward strand.
GTCGAGTGCCATCGACGGCGTGCGCGAGATGGAGCGGTTCCAGACGACGTCGGACCGGATCCAACGGCTGTTCGCGCGTCGCGCCAGGCTTGAAGCGCAGCGCAATGGCCTCACATCCGTGCCTTTCCCGCTCCACCTCGCCAAGCTCGATAGAGATTCTGGGATAACGGCTTTTCTGTCGATGGAGAACACTCTCTTGCGCGTCGAGTCTTCCAAGCGACAGGAGCGAGAGCAGGCGCTCACGGCCAAGGTGGCCGCGGCAAGTAAGGAGCTAGATGCGCTCAAACGCCGGCTCAGTCAAGCTGACGTGCAACGGGACATGCGGGTTGACCGTCTAGATGACCTGCAAAAGCTGAAGGACCGCGGCATCGTCAACAATAACAGCGTCATTGCGCTACGTACAGAACTCGCCGATATCGAGGCCCGCCGCGAGGAATATGTCGTTGCAGTGGTACAAGCGACGACCCGATTGGCACAGGCCGAGCAGGAAAAGGCCGCGTCTTCGGCTGATCAAGATGAGGCCCTCGCGAAAAGCATCGCGGCCGTTGATCAGGACATTGCGGAAGCGCGCGGTTCCCTCAATTCTTCTGAAGCGATCGGTATCCTCCTTGCTGCCCACCGCGGACAAGCCCCTCAGAGTTATCAGATCGTGCGACCCGGAGCGGAAGGTCCCGCCACCATTCCCGCGACCGAGACCGCGGCGCTGAAGCCGGGAGATGTACTGAAAGTCGAAGTCGGTGGATCGCAATCCAATACAGCTGCTCAACGGGCGCCCGGCGCGACCACATCATTCCGCAGCCGGGCCATACCGATAGGTCAACAGAGCGCAAGCCGCTGAAATCGACGGAGTTGATTCATGGGCGGCGAACGCACCGGCGCAAGCTGGTGCGTTCCGTCCTGTTCCTACGGTCGGCGAGCGCCCGAGGCGTTTGACGCTGCGCGGACGCCCCAGAGATCACACAGGACGCTGCCGGCAGGGTGGCGCGACAGCGCTGGTCGGTTCTTGAGACTCGCCTGGTAGGACGGCGCTCTCGTTCGGTCGCCAGCCGACGGTCCCGATCTCAACGAGCCAGAATACTACCTTGGCGGCACATTACATCACCGCGCTATTTCGGGTTAATCCCTCTGCACCCAAGCGAGATAAGCCGAAAGCTCTTAATCTTATCGCGGACAAGTTCTAACGAGAGGGGCCGCCTCATGACTGTCACGCCAGCTTCCCACGCGATTGGTCGACAGAGCATTCATAGCAGCGCATATCGCCCCGCCTCCGCCCAGATAGCGGATCTTCGCCCTGCAATCCAGACTGACGACGGCGGCATTCCTGAACAGCTTGCGAGCTATGGTCGCACCATCACGCTTCGTCCTCAGCAACGGTTCTCCCTCTCTGCTGCGAATGAGATCATCGTGCTCCTGGATGGCTTTCTCGCGCTGGATGCCGCACCGACGACAAGCCGGTTGCAGATCTTGGATTTCCTCGTTGCCGGCGACGTCGTGGCAGCTCCCATCGTCCGAACGGCATCAGGGCTATCGGCGCGCGCGATTACGTCCGCTCGGCTCGTCGCATTCGACATCAGCCTTCTCGAAGATGCCGTTTTGCCATCGAGCTGTTGGTCCTTCCTGTTTGCTCGCTGCCAACAGCAGATCTTTCGATCGCATCTTCACCAGCTCATGACCGGGCGGCTGGAGATCGAGCCTCGCGTCGCCTCGTTCCTCCTTGCGATGAGTTGCATCTACAACGTCAAGCCGGGCGCCGGCGGCGTCGTCCGGCTTCCGATGTCACGCGCAGACATCGCCAACTATCTCGTGATGAACAGCGACACCCTGAGCCGCACAATGGTGAAGTTTTCGACCCTGGGTCTCATCAAGCGCGTGAGCCGCCACACCATTCTATTGCTCGATCTCGACCGGCTCAGGACGAAATCGCCATTGGCACGGCAAATAGCGTCCGCTCCTGTGTCCCGGGGTCACGTAGGGTCGGCGGCGCGAGCGAGATTCCAGGCGATGAACGAGAACTCTCTCAAATCAGCATAAGCCCACTCGGTTCGTCGCGAAATTCCGGCGTTCGATCACTTTGCCGTTGCATGGGAGATAAATCATGTGTGGGATCATCGGAATCCTGGGCAATTTTCCGGTTGCCGATCGACTGATCGACTGCCTGCAGCGGCTCGAGTATCGCGGTTACGATTCCGCCGGCATCGCAACGCTCGAGAGCGGTCGCCTGGTCTGCCTTCGTTCTGAAGGCAAGTTGCGGCATCTGCAAGACCGTCTCGCCGACGGGCGACTGAATGGCGCCGTCGGCATTGGTCATACCCGTTGGGCAACCCATGGTCGCCCGAGCGAGGCGAATGCCCACCCACACGCAACCGACGTCGTTGCCGTGGTCCACAACGGCATTATCGAGAACTTTCAGGAGCTCCGCCGGCAGCTCACGGACGACGGCATCATCTTCAAGAGCGACACCGATACCGAGGTCGTCGCACATCTGGTCAGCCAGGAATTGAGATCCGGCCGCTCGCCCATCGACGCCGTTTCGCGCGTGTTGCCCCGATTGCGCGGCGCGTTTGCACTTGTCTTCCTGTTCGACCACGATCAGGATCTCCTGATCGGCGCCCGGCGAGGATCGCCACTCGTGGTCGGTCACGGCAAGGCAGAGACCTATCTGGCGTCGGACGCCATTGCTCTGGCACCGCTGACTCAGACGATCAGCTATCTGGAGGATGGCGACCTCGTCGCTGCAAACCGTACCGGCACAACAATTCTAGATGCAACTGGCCGACTCGTGACTCGTCCGATGGTCAGCTCGACAGCATCGGCTCTGCTCGTCGACAAAGGCAGCTACCGCCACTTCATGGCGAAGGAGCTCTTCGAGCAGCCGGAGGTCATTGCGCACACCCTCGAATATTATATCGACCGTGAGAGCTGCCAGGTCTCGCTACCGGTCGAACTCCCGTTCGACTTTACGAAGCTCTCAAGGCTATCGATCCTGGCTTGCGGCACGGCCTTTTACGCCGCCTCGATCGCCAAGCACTGGTTTGAGACCTATGCGCGTCTGCCCGTCGACGTCGATGTTGCATCGGAGTTTCGGTATCGCGCGGCACCATTGCGGCCCGGCGACGCTGCTCTGTTCGTTTCACAATCCGGCGAGACCGCCGATACGTTGGCCTCGCTGCACTACGCCAGGGAGCAGGGTCAACACATCCTATCGATTGTCAATGTCGCCACGTCATCGATCGCGCGAAACAGCGACGTCGTTCTTCCGACGCTGGCCGGCCCGGAAATCGGGGTCGCATCGACGAAAGCCTTCACTTGCCAGCTCGCCGTCCTCGCCTGCCTGGCCATTGCCGCCGGCCGCGCACGGGGCGTCCTCGCGCAAGACCAGCAACAGACGCTCGTACAGGCGCTGATCAACGTTCCTCGGCTGGTCTTTCAGGCACTTCAAGTCGAACGTGACGTCGAGTCTCTCGTACGTTCCGTCGGCGACGCCCGCAATATGCTCTTCCTGGGCCGTGGGGTCAGCTACCCTCTCGCACTCGAAGGCGCCCTCAAGTTGAAGGAACTATCCTACATTCATGCGGAAGGTTACGCTGCCGGTGAGCTCAAGCACGGCCCGATCGCGTTGGTGGACGACACCATGCCCGTTGTCGTCATTGCCCCATCCGACCATGTCATCAAGAAGACCGCATCAAACATGCAGGAGGTCGCGGCCCGCGGTGGACGACTGATCCTGATCACCGATCAGGAGGGCCTCCACGAAGCCTCGATCACGCCTTGGAGACAGATTGTTCTGCCAACGCTTGATCCTTTCATCGTCCCGCTGGTCTACGTGATCCCATTGCAACTGTTCGCCTATCATATGGCGCTCCATAGGGGGACCGACATCGACCAACCGCGGAACCTCGCTAAATCCGTAACTGTTGAGTGATACACTAAGATGCAGACCCGGGGCGGCAGGAGCACAAATGCTTGATGACAACGCGCGGGGCTTTGCTCACTTCGGGCGAACCAGCATGATCTCACGGTCATCGGTCCGCAGTATCGCCTCGCCATTGCGATGCGCATGATGGCAGGTGACGTCGGACACCGGCGCCTCGAGCGCGATCGGCACTTCGTCGCTTGCGACGGGCGCTCTATATCCCATCCTGCTCATAGCCCAGATTGCAGCTTGGGTACGGTTCTGCACGTCAACCTTGCGAAGGATGGATTTGACGTGAACTTTGACCGTTGCTTCGGCAATTCCCAGCTTTCGGGCGATTTGCTTGTTCGACGCGCCGTGAGCGATACAGCGCAGGATGGCCTTTTCCTGCTCCGACAGAGGCGAACGAGCGCCCTCAATAAAGGGATCTACGCGGCGATCTGCTTCGCTCACGTCAGATGTGGCTGCTCCCAGGGTCTTGGAGAGTGCCTCGGACCACGCCTCGAGGTCATTCAGCAATTCAGCCGGAAGAATAGGCTCGCCAAGCATGACGAGCTCGAGGGCTTTTATGAAGACATCCCGGGTTGGGACATTCACGAGATATGCATTCACCCCAGCACGGAAGGCCGCCAACACAAGTTCAGAACTCGAATATTCCGCGAGAAGGACGAAGCGACTCCCGGGCAAATCGCTTTTGATCGCGGCAACCTTCTCAACGATAGAGCTGATATCGCTTCCGCAGTCGACGACAAACAAAAGCTCCTCGTACTGCGCAAGTGATGCACTTGCTATCATTCCGAGATCCGAGGCAAGCGCGACGACCCGAAATTCAGTATCGCCAAGCACCAGCAAGGTCCCTTCCCTACGCAGCGCATTTGGACCAATAAGAACTGTTGCAACAAAACGACGCGGCATGTCGCAAACCCAACTCATTTTACTATATTTTATATCTACTTTTTCCTCGCTTTTAACAAAAGACCTCAATTGTACAATTATGTGCACGTCCACTTTACAATGCACCATGACGTGCATCTCATGGAACATTTCGCCTTGAGCTATGACTGCCGCTCCTTGCTGACTTGCCTCGCAAAGGCCAGATCGGCGGGACCTAATGCGACCAACAACAACCCGCCCCTCCACTGCAAGAGGACGTGACCATCCGAGGACGGCGAATTGCTCGACATTCGAAGCGAATTATTGCCGCCCCGCCGCCTGAATAGCCGCCTCGCAGATTCAGTCGAATGAGTCTTTGGCGTTCAATTTTGTAGGCGCTCAAAACGCGTGGCTTTGCTCGACTCGGCTCGTTCGCTCGAGATCATCTCAATCGAATACAGGGTACCCGTCGAGCCCTTGTTGCGGGCTGGACGTCCAAGCCGCCTCCATCGCTGGTGATCTACCTGCAATCCCACATGGGCCGTTGAACATCGCGGCAAGCCTGCTCCTATTCAAAAATGACATACTTAATTTCGGCGCCGAGTATGGCGGCAATAATATCCATTACTCATTTACCGGGATACACCTCGCGCATCGCCGCGGACAGGATTGCTCCGAGCCATGGTTGATTTGATTAAAGCCAGCGATGCTGTGCCTTCCGACGGTGCTGAAACATCGTCGGACCGGATGATCCAACGGATGCGAGCACTGCTTCGAGCTCGCGCTGGTCGCGATGCTCTCGATCGAAAGCGCTCTGCCGTGATCCAACGCCTTTTACGGCGCACACAGCAGCTCGAAGCAAGCCGGAAGGAGCTACAGATTGCTAACAAAACATTGAATACACACAATTTCGAACTCAAGTCTCGCCTGGAAGCTCTGGCTCGATATCAATCGGATCTCGACAACCTGATCGCGGCAACTGGCGATGCGACGCTGTTTCTCGATCCTCTGCTGCACATCAAGCAAGCTACACCGAAGGTTCGCCAGTACTTCAATATCTCTGATGGATATGAAGGATGCCTACTGACGGATTTGACCAGCCGGCTCAAATATCCCGATCTTGCCGCGGATGCACGCGGCGTGCTCACGCACTCGATTCCGATCGAGAGAGAAGTGGAAGGAGATGATTCGAACTGGTCGCTTGTTCGCATCCGTCCGTACCTGACAAGCGATCATCGGATTGACGGTATCGTCATCACGATTTCCGACGTCACACCGGCTCACAACGCTCTGCAAGCCCTGAATCAGACCGAAAGCCGCTACCGCGCACTGGTTACGTCGACATCAGATGCAACATACCGGATGAGCCCCGATTGGGCTGAGATGCGTCACTTGGACGGCGGCGGATTCCTGCAGGACGCGCCGGGTCCGATGGCCGACTGGTTGGATATCTACATTCCAAAGGCAGATCAGCCGGCCGTCCAGGCCGCGATCCACGCGGCCACCCAGACGACTGGCGCCTTTCAACTCGAACACCGCGTCAAACGTGCGGATGGGCATCTCGGATGGATGTTTTCCAGGGCGATTCCTGTGCTTGACCAGAGCGGACACGTCATTGAGTGGTTCGGCGCGGGGACGGACATCACGAGCCGAAAAGACATGGAAATGCGGGCCGCCGACAGCGATGCGCGTTATCGCGCGATCGTCGAGTGCGCTCCGCTGGCGATCGTCATCATCGACGACAAAGGAATCATTCAGTCCGCAAATGCCACCACGGCTTCGATGTTCGGCTACGACCTGAGCGAAATGATCGGGCAGAACGTCTCGATGCTCATGCCCTCCGATCACGCAGCGCGTCATGATAGTTATCTGCAGAATTATAAGATTAGCGGCAAACGCAGGATTTCTCAGGACGGTCGGGCCGTCACGGGACGCCACAAGGACGGGTCGACCGTCGAATTGCATCTCGCGGTCGCCGAATGGGTGTCCAAGTGCGGCGATCGGTTTTTTGGGGGCCTGATCACGGATCTGACAGAGGGTAAGAGGGTCGAACGAGAACTGTCCGATGCCCGCAGCATGGCCGCGATAGGTCAGCTTTCCGGCCTGATCGCACACGACTCGAATAATCTGCTGGCAATCATTTCCGGCAATCTGGAGTTGCTTGATCAGCAAATCAGCGACGATCGACTCCGACGACTCATTCGCTCGGCGATGCGTGCAAGCGAGTCGAGTGCGCTGTTCAATCGTCGACTGCTATCGATGAGCCGGCGGCAGGGAAGCCAGCTCGCCGCCCTGAGAGTCAACGATCGACTGCGCGATCTGGCGTTGCTGCTCCAAGGGTCGTTGGGACCGCAGATCAGCCTCACGCTCGACCTTGCACAGGACGTATGGACGTCAATCGCCGACGTCGGTGAAATCGACAGTGCGGTACTCAACCTCGTTACCAACTCGCGTGATGCCCTTCCCAAAGGGGGCAGCATCGTCATTCGAACGCGCAACATGACCATCGAAGACACGAGTCATACGACCCCACAAGAAGCACCGAGCGGCGACTTTGTCTGTGTATCCATTATCGACGATGGAATAGGCATGCGAAAGGATGTTCTGGAGCGCGCAACGGAGCCTTTCTTCACGACCAAACGCGCCGGCAAGGGAATTGGCCTCGGTCTTCACGGGGTGAAGACGTTCGCTCAATCAGCTGGCGGCTTCTTCTCCATTGAAAGCCGCGAGAATGATGGAACGACGGCGAGCTTCTATCTGCCGCGCACCATGGAGCCTCCGATCGCGCCAGATCCTGAGGATGGCGTGCTCCCCTTTGGAGACGGGCAGCTCATTCTCGTGGTCGAAGACGAGGACCAGCTTCGGGAAATCACCTTGCAGCGAATTGAAGCGCTTGGGTACGCCGTAGAGGGAGCTCGTTCGATCGCGGAGGCAATTGACCTGCTGAAATCAGGCCTGAAGGTCGATTTGATCTTCAGCGACGTTCTCATGCCGGGAGACAAAGGCGGGGTAGATCTCGCCCGTTGGGCGGAAGCGGAACGGCCCGGTTTGAAGATCATTTTCACGACGGGCTTTGCGGGCGATTCCTCCGGTGAAGCTGCCTATGCAAGATGGACCGTGCTGCACAAGCCCTATAGCCGCTCGCAGCTCGCCACGGCTCTGAGGGGCGCCTTCGAAGATCGCGGGTCAGTGGTAGACACCTAGTGTCTTTTGCGTCCTGAGCTCCCGGAACCGAAGTCCGGAAGTTGTCGCTTTTGCTTTACAAGTTCGTGTCAAGCAAACGGCAGCAGATGCCCGCAGTACTCGCAATCATATTTCTGTACAAATTAATTCTGGCATCGAAAGGAGCCATTTGTAACAGTTTTCAACCTGGGGGTTCATTCTCTGTAGTGAATATAAGTGTGCGTGAGGAGTACGATGCAGCAACTGTCATCCGACAAAGACGTCGCCAGACGGTCCGCCGATTCACCCTACTCTAGTCATTACGATAGCGCCCATTGGTTGCAGCGCGCACATAACGCACGCGAAAAGGCTCTCGGGGCCACAGATCCTCGTCTCCATGACAGGCTCATCAAGGTCACTGTTGAGTACGAGCGCCTTGCCCTTCGTGCCGGGTCTACGTGAGGTCACGCTCAACCGCTGAAGTTCAGAGCGGCACGATCAATCCCGTGACCACCCGTGCAAGCCGGCCGTCGTTCACATTCGATGAGGGAGCAGCCGTAGTGATCGACTTCGTCGTTCTGAAAAACATCGCCTTGTTCAATGACGAGCTTGTAACGGAGAAGAATCCCACCAAACGCGACACCATCGCCAAGCTGCTTGCGCTGGAAATCGAAAAGCTTCCCGACAGCATCGAGCGCGATCTCGCGCGACGCAAGCTCTCTGCCGATAGAGGGTCAAGCGGGAGGGAGTGACGCTCTCGATTGAGCCGGCATGTCGCGTCCAAAGTCGTCCACTTTCTCCTTCATCTCGTGACCCGATCACCTGTCTTGGATGACCTGCCATGAAAGAACATGACATCCCGATAACCCCTGCTCAGGCCTACGATGGAGACTATTGGCGAGAGCGGGCACGCGAACTTCGTGCCAAGGCTGACGAGTACGACTCGCAGCGGCGACGTCTTACGGTTGCGGCATCCGATTTTGACAAGCTCGCCATACGCGCGGATGCCATTCAGCACGAAATCGAGAAGCTGAGCCGTACCTGACTTGCTCCTGTTAGGCGCTCAGCTGCGCCTGGCAGGCCGGTCCTTGAAGCCTCCTTAAGCCAGTAAGCCAGTTGCGCGTGCCCCGTCGCGCGGCACGAATTGCCGCCCAGCCGAACCGCCGACTTGGCATATGGACCAGCCTGTTCCAGCCACAAAAACATTTCTCAACTCTACAGCTTCCGGATAGACTGTTCCGGTACTCGACAACCCCAGATCGTTTACAATTATGCACATCCTTGTTGTAGATGACGAGTCCGAGGTACGTGCCGTTCTTCGCGAAGCACTGGAACGAGACGATATTGTCGTTGAAGAAGCAGCTGATCTCGCTTCTGCACTGCAATGCCTTGAGGATCACGCGATCGATCTGGTTACCCTTGACCTCGGTCTAGGGCGCGAAGACGGGCTTGAGGCAGCTCGCCTGATTCGAAACAAGCAAAACATCCCTATCGTCATGGTTACCGCACGCGATGCGCTTTGGGATCGTATTGCCGGACTTGAACATGGAGCCGACGATTATATCACGAAGCCCTTTCACATCCGGGAGGTCGTCCTACGCATTCGCAATGTTCTCCGACGCTACTCTTCGATCCCTAGCTCAGAGCATTCACAAAAGATCGTATTTGATGGATGCGTCATCGATCCGACCAAGCGCGAGTTGCGCTCGTTTGGCGGGGGCGTGGTCGGATTGACTGATATCGAATTTCGTCTCCTTCAGTGTCTCGCTAGCAATGCTGGCCGGGTCTTATCTCGAGATGAAATCTCCAATGCGCTGTTGGGGCACGAATGGTCTCCTCTCGACCGGACAATCGATGGCCACATTGCGCGCCTTCGGCGGAAGCTGGAGACTTCGGCTGACGAGCCTCGCCTCATCAAAAGTGTACGCGGCGTCGGATATGTCTTCACGGGAGACGTCCGCTTGCTGGGTCCTTCAGGGCCGCTCTTGTCTCAATAGCTCGACATAGGTGAAGTGCAGCGTGATCGGCGATTTCGATCCGTCGAGAACAATGCGCAGACTTTTCGGATAATAGCCATGTCCGATGACATTCCCAGTCCTTCCTGATAATTTCGGCCCGGCCAACGGCGTGATGCCAACGCGCGAGCCGACTGACACATCTCCGATGACGGCCTCTCGGAGAAGGTCGCTTGCCAGAGTATCTTCATCATTGAACCACCCAGCTGCCATCCGGAACGATCAACTCTGACAATCGATCCCTGCACTCTTGCGCACTCGCCATCAAGCCGTAAACAAATCGTGGTTCAACAATGAAGGATTTTAAGACTACACTGTACATCTGAAGTGTGGATTTTTGTACGAGTAGATGCGGACGACCCAATCAGCCTTGCGATCGGCGCTCAGATCATCACGAGAGCGCGCTCAGTAAGTTCGGGCACGTCCGCCATGGGAGATTGCCGCCATAATCCTCTCCGTGATTTGCACTGCGGCCGTTAATACGGCACCTGCTCTGGCGCTCGCAGCCGACCAGTTTTTAGCAATCGCCAGCCCTTCACCGTCTTCGCACCTCTGCGAGACAAACCCGTAACACCGCCGGCACGACAGACTCAGAGCCTCTCACCGATCGACTGATTTCATCGACGGCGGGGCGCGGGGTCATTTGATTGATCGATCTCCTCGCCCCCTCAACTGTCCCACTTCTCTTGCTAACCGGGTCTATCCATCGCGGCTCGACGGCTGATCCATTCTATGATTTTCGGCCACACTTGGTCATGCGCCCGCCGCCCGACGAGAATGCCGAGATGCTGCAGGCCAACGCCAGGCTCTCCAGGATAGACGATGATCTGAAATCTTCCAGCGCCGAGCACGTCCCTGATAGGGCTCACCGAACTCAACGGCGCAACAGGATCTGCGGCATTGGCGATCGCGAGCGCCGGCGCTGAGATCCGTTCCGGCCCTATGATCGATGCACCGATCTGCATGACCCCGCGACGGAAGCAATCCCGCTTGTATAGCAACTCAACGACCTCGCTCACCAGCCTTCCGGGCAGAGCGACCTCATCGAGCGCCCAACGTTCGATGCGCGCTTGAATGTCAACCACGAACGGGTCACCACCGGAGACTCCGGCAGCCAACAAGCGAGACCAGACGAACGCATAGGGCGATATGAGAGCACTCGCCTGGGACAGCATCGACCCGGGAAAGGGATGGAACTTCGGCACATGCTCTGGCACGAGCTTCACCAGCGCGTCGCGAAACGAGCTGCTCCCGAAACACAGCGGCACACCGAGCAGGACCAGCCCGGCGATCGCGGGTCGCTCCTTGGCCGCAAATATCGTCGCCAGCGTACCTCCGAGCGAGTGCCCCATGAGGATCGGCCTCGGTTGCTCTGGTCCCCGCTCGACAGCAGCCAGTGCAGCTTCGATCGCCCGTACATACTCAGCCAAGCCAACATTGGCCGTTTCAGCAGATGCTGGCATCCACTCCAACAGGTAGACGTGGAGGCCTGCTTCTTGACATCGCCGAATGGCGCTCACGACTGGCAACAAGTCCCAGATATAGGGACGCTTGATTGGCGCAGCGACGATGAACACCGACTGCATTTGATCGCCACGACCATAGTCCCTGAGGATCCAGTGCGAGCCGGCGAGCTGAACGCGATAGGGTGTCTCCCTCGGTCCGAAACCAAGAAGGTCCAGCAGATCCCCCTGCATGCGGCGTGATCGGTCGAGCAGACTGAAGCTCCAGAGGGCCCCATCCAACGCCGTCACACGACCAAGCCTTTGGCCTGCTTCATTGAACTCTCCGGTCAGGCTCGAGAGGAATTCGCAGTTCACAACTGAGCTTTACATTGTAGAGCACGGCAAGGCAGCGTAGGACCACCTTGCCGGTCGCGCTCGACGACGTTGATTACTGGCACGGATGCTGCAGTCCGTCTTCGCCTCGATACAGAGTGCCTGGTCTGCAGACAATTTCGTTTCTTGCTGCATAGTCATCCCAGCTTCGATATCCGTAGGGCGAATATGGACCGCCAGCTCCTGACGGACTTGGCTCCCTCCATCGCGCTTGAGCCTCCCAATATGTGATGGTCCCGTTGTTAATTCCCGCCGGCCCGACATCACCGACGTGAGATCTCGGGAGACTACGCGGTGACTCGGTCGGGACGTTCGGGCTCGATTCTCTTCGCGCCTTGTGCGCCGCCTGCGCGGCCGAGACGCACATGATAAGAACAAGACTCGCCATCATGGAGCGCACGATCGCCTTGCAGACCATCGTCTTACCAATTGCATGGCGTGCATTGGCGCGCAATTCGCACGAATGAAGCGAGGCGCATGCATATTTGCTTCTCATCGAAATATCTCCATCTTAGCCCCCCGTAAAGATTTGGCTTCAATGTACGCCGCCGACTTTGCGTCAAATCAAGATGGTCATACGGATCGGTTGCTGGTCGACGGCTTCATCATTATATGCCGCTGCAAATTAGATGGTTCGTAATTCTGTGTAGATTTGTTGGACTCAACGGCGCCCTCACGCTGATACCCAGATAACTATCACTGAGAAATTCGGCTTCGCATTTCGCCCTCCGCACTCTCCACCTCAGACAAAAATGCACAAAGTCGGAATAGAAGCTCATGGCTGGCTGTGATCTATATGATTTGGACAGCCAAGTCGGGGGGACCAATGATGCTATGGCGTCTAAGTCAGTCCGTGCCAATTCACGATCGAATCTCCGCGTGGACGAAAAGGATTCGGCGGAAAGCTTTGCAGAAGCAGCGATCAGGACCACCTCTCGGCAAGTCGCTGCGGGACGATCTTTCGGTTCGTATCGATCGATGGGTGTATTCGCGAGGCTTGCGGCCGCCGGATTAGTTGCATTGGCATGAAGCCAGCTCGGCGAGCAGACGGCCTCTCGATCACGAAAATCTGGCGATGGGTCTTCTGATGATCCGGTGATGATCCGGCCGAAGAGAATCTAGATCAGGCGCAGGGTGCAACGGCGGCGTTGGGTCGAACGATCTCCTGCGGCGGTCCAGCGGCAAGCCGCAGCGTCATTTGCTTCCATGTGGCGCTTACCTCGCCAACGTCGAATTGCTGATGGTCCCCGCGGCTGCGAGATCGGCCCTCTCGCCGCCGGAACAGATGGCAACGTGAGCTCTACGTCTACTTTGCAGACGAAGGGCTTATTGCTGCGTCGATCCAGGCGCGGGTTTGCGTCAGCACTTCATCCGACAGCCTCGTATCGTCGATCGCACGCGCGAGGATCACCGCCCCCACCATCGCGGCCCATGTCCCGATCGCAGCACGGCGCCTGTCCGCCGCATCGACCTCCGGCAGGGCCTTCGCCAATCGCTCGATTTGCGACCGGAGCCCCGTCGTCATGGCTGCGCGCGCGGCCGGTGTCTGATGGCGGATATCAGCGGCAAGGCCCGCCATCGGGCATCCGTCGGCAGCATTGTCCCGGTGGCGCGGCGCAAGATAGGCGTCGAGGTAGGCGCGGAGATCGCCGTCACCGTTGCCATCACCCGCGAGGACATAGCCAATCGTCTCCGCGACGAGGTCGTCCTTCGAGCTGAAATGACCATAGAAGCCGCCATGCGTCAGGCCGGCGGCCTTCATCACTTCGGCCACGCTGACGGCGTCGAACCCTTTCTCGCGGAACAGCCTGCTCGCGACATCGAGAATCCGGCGGCGGTTTTCCGCCATCTGCTCCCGGCTGACCTTCATTCGAAAATTCTCCAGCGCCCCATTGACATAATGATGATGGTCATCATATTTAGACAATCATGATGATCGTCATGAATATAGGTATCAACCGACCAGAGAGCAATCCATGACTGCCCTTCCTTCAGTCCTGATCACCGGAGCTTCCACCGGCATCGGCGCCACCTATGCCGATCGCTTCGCCCATCGCGGCCATGATCTCGTGCTGGTCGCACGGGACCGGAAGCGCATGGAGGCGCTTGCCACGCGCCTGCGGCAGGACACCGGCGTCGCGATCGACATCATTCAGGCTGATCTGACGCAGGCCGCCGAGCTTGCCCAGGTGGAGGCCCGGCTGCGCGACGATGCACGCATCGGCATTCTCATCAACAACGCCGGAACGGCGCTTGGCGGCAGCTTCATCGAGCAATCGACGGACGCCGTGACACGGCTCGTCGCCCTCAACACCACGGCCCTGCTCCGTCTCGCCAGCGCCGTCGCGCCTCGCTTCGTGCAGGCCGGCGCAGGGACGATCGTCAATATCGGCTCGGTGGTCGGACTGGCGCCTGAGCTCGGGATGACCGTCTATGGCGCGACCAAGGCGTTCGTGCTGTTCCTGTCGCAGGGACTGAGCCTCGAGCTCGGACCGAAGGGCGTCTACGTCCAGGCCGTGCTGCCCGCTGCCACGCGGACCGAGATCTGGGGGCGCGCCGGCGCCGACGTCAATGCCATGACCGGGGTGATGGAAGTCGATGAGCTCGTCGACGCGGCGCTGGTCGGCTTCGACCGCCGCGAGGCGATCACGATTCCTCCGCTGCCCGATGTAGAGCAGTGGAACGCCTACGAGGCAGCGCGCCAGGTCATGCTGCCGAACACGCGCCAGGAACACGCCGCGGAGCGCTACCGTCGGTAGCCCGATTTCCTAAAAACCCGAATCTCCGACCGAGTGCGCCAACGGGCGCATGACAGGTGACGTCATGCCCGCCGCCGCATTGCGGCGTCGGCATGACGTCGAAGGATCCGACCATGGCCGACCAGAACCACGCTGCCGACTGGAATTCCGCACCGACCCGGCATGTTCAAGCCGCCGGAACGCAGTTCGCCTATCGCCGGCTCGGGCCCGATGCGGGCGTTCCCCTGGTGCTGCTCAATCATTGGGGGGCCAACCTCGACAATTTCGACCCACGCATCGTCGAGGGGCTGGCGGCAGATCGTCCGGTCTATGCGCTCGATTATCGCGGTATCGGGACATCGGGCGGTCAGGCGCCGCTCACCGTGCCGCAAATGTCCAGCGACATGATCGCGGTCATTCGCGCCCTCGGGCTTGGCCCCATCGACCTCATGGGCTTCTCGCTGGGCGGCTTCGTCAGCCAACAAATCCTGTTCGACGCGCCTGACCTCGTGCGACGCGTCATCCTTGCCGGGACGGGACCAGCGGGGGGTCCGGGTATTGCGCAAGTCGGTCCGGTGTCGTGGCCGCTGATCTTCAAAGGACTTGCCACCTTCCGCGATCCCAAGATTTTTCTGTTCTTCACCTCCAGCGCCGACGGACGCCGTGCCGCCCACGCATTCATCGCGCGTCTGGGGGAGCGGAAGCGCAACCGCGACAAGGCCGTCGGGCTCGGCCCGATGCTGCGTCAGTTGCAGGCCATCAAGGCCTGGGGCCTCCAACATCAGCAACCGCTCGAGCAGATCCGCCAGCCGGTTCTCGTCGCCAATGGCGATCACGACATCATGGTGCCGAGCAGGAATTCGACGGACATGGCGCACCGCTTTCCGAACGCGAAGCTCGTTCTCTACCCCGATGCCGGCCATGGCGGCATCTTCCAGTATCACGAGGCCTTCCTGACAGAGGCGAAGGCCTTCCTTGCCGCCTGATCCGCGGCCTCCTTTTCACCTGCAACGCAAGGCATCGGAGCGTTCCAACAAGAGTTGGCCATGCATTGCTATGCTTCAGCTAGCCCCTCCCTAAGGCGGAAAACGATGAAAGCCCTCATCTTCAAGCGCTACGGCAAATCCACTCAGCCTGAATACGCCGACGTTCCGCGTCCTGCGATTGGACCGGACGAAATTCTCGTTCAGGTGCACGCCGTGGGGCTGAACCCGGTCGACAACATCATCCGCAAGGGCACTTTCAAGCCGGTGCTCAAGTTCGATCTTCCAGCCACGATCGGGAGCGACGTCGCCGGCGTCGTTGCGGAAATCGGTCGCAGCGTGACACGCTTCAAGGTTGGCGACGCCGTTTACGCCAGCGTGTTCGACCTGAGCCGTGGCAGCCTTGCCGACTACGTCGCCGTGCCGGAGCGCGTTGCCGCGTTCAAACCCGCGAGCCTCGATTTCGTCGAGGCGGCCTCCATCCCGATGGTCGGCCTGACATCCTGGCAGGCGCTGAAGGAACGAGCGCGCCTCGCGCCCGGGCAGAAGATCTTCATTCCGGCGGGGTCCGGCGGCATCGGCACCTTCGCGATCCAACTCGCCAAGCACATGGGTGCCAAGGTCGGCACGACGACCAGCACAGCAAATGTGGATCTGGTCAAAAGTCTGGGCGCTGATGAAGTCGTGGACTACAAGCGGCAGGATTTCGAGACTGTCTTGCGCGGCTACGACATGGTACTCGGGACCACCCGCGGTGATAGCATCGAGAAGTCGCTCCAGATTCTCAAGCCCAGGGGCAATCATCGTGTCGCTCGTTGGTCCTCTTGATGTGGCGTTCGCACGCGCGCGGCATTTGAATTTTGTGTTGCGGCTTGTTTTCAGCCTGATGAGCCGGAAGATCCTGCGCCTCGCTAAGAAACGCGACGTCCGCTACTCCTTCCTGTTCGTTCGTCCGGATGGCGAGCAGCTCGCAGAAATCGGCGGGATCATCGACGCTGGCAGTATCCGCCCCGTGATCGACAAGGTGTTTGCCTTCGATCAAGCAAGAGAAGCACTCGCTTATCTGGAGACCGGGCGCGCCAAGGGAAAAGTCGTCGTGCGACTGATTTGACGGGACCGGGATTGCGGGGATGAGCTTCAACCGGGCCGATGCAGCCCGCACCTCATCTCCTAAAACAAAAATGGCCCGCTCATCGCGGGCCATTTTCTCATCGGAACCGGTCATTCCGAACTTGGTTGCGGGGATAGGATTTGAACCTATGACCTTCAGGTTATGAGCCTGACGAGCTACCGGGCTGCTCCACCCCGCGTTAACCTTTGCAAGGCCTTCAGAGAATTATCGGGCGTTCCTGGCTCACGCTCGAAAGCGCCGCCGATCCATCCCAAAGGCTTCCTGAGAAGGCTTGAGCCCGTCGGCCGGTCCGGCCATCGGGTGCGGGCGGTATGTACCAATGCGGACCCGGTTTGGAAAGGGCTTTTCGGAAGTTTTTTTGCCGGATTGTGACGCGGACGGGCGGAGCCGTTACCAATTAAAAATAGACGTCAAATCATAGGCTTGAACGGCGACTGGAAGGTTTTCTCGGAGTACAGGTGCGGAGCCCTCCCTGAGTGGCGGCCAGAGTTCCATGAAAGACGTCGGGGCGGAGACGAGCGCGCTTCAGCTGCTTCGCGCCAGATGTCCGCGAGACTCTCGGCAAACATCTCCCGTGGACGCTTGCCAAGGGTTTCGCGACGCGGCAGCTTCGGCACCAACGAGACTGACGGCCCGATGCGGCCGGACGGGATACGCGAGGAGACGGCCATGGACCAATCCCTGAAGAGCGCCCCGGTGTCGGCGCTCGACGATGCCTTCCACGCCATGATCGAGGCCTCGCGCAGCGCACCGCCGCCGTCGCTGGAGAAACGGCTGGACAGCCTCCGACGGCTGCGGGCGATGCTGTCCGACAATGAGAAGCGCCTGGAGCAGGCGATCTCGGCCGATTTCGGCCATCGCTGCGCGGTCGAGACCACGATCGCCGAGACACTGTTCCTGCAGACCGAGCTCAAGCATACGATCAAGATGCTGCCGCGCTGGATGGCGCCGCGGCGGATCGCGACCTCGCTGCAGTTCCTGCCCGGACGCAACCGCCTGATCCCGCAGCCGCTCGGCGTGGTCGGCATCATCGCGCCCTGGAATTATCCGCTGCAACTGACGCTCGCGCCCGCGATCGGCGCGATCGCCGCCGGCAATCGCGTCCTGATCAAGCCGAGCGAGCTGACGCCGGGCTTTTCCGCGCTGCTCAAGGAGCTGATCGCGGCACAATTCGATTCGACCGAACTCGCCGTCACCGGCATCGAGGACGGCATCGCGCAGGCGTTCGCCACTCTGCCGTTCGATCATCTCGTGTTCACCGGCTCGACCCGGGTTGGGCGCATCGTCGCAGAGGCTGCCGGGCGCAACCTCACGCCGGTCACGCTCGAGCTCGGCGGCAAATCGCCGACCATCGTCGATGCCTCGGCAGATATCGACGAGGCCGCGGAGCGCGTCGCCTACGCCAAGCTGCTCAATGCCGGGCAGACCTGCATCGCGCCGGACTATGTATTGGTCCCCGAGCCGCAGCGCGACGCCTTCGCCGGCAAGCTGCATCGGCGCATGGTGGAGATGTTCGGCACCAATCCGGCGAACAACGACTACACCTCGATCATCTCCGAGCGGCACTACGCCAGGCTGGAAGGATTGCTGCGGGACGCGATCGCGCGCGGCGCCAAGCCGCTGAGCACGACCAGCCCGGAAGATCCGGCCTGGAAGAAGCTGCGCAAATTCCCGCCGACGGTGGTCGTCGGCGCAACGCCTGATATGGCGATCATGCAGGAGGAGATCTTCGGCCCCCTGCTGCCGGTCATGACCTATCACAATGCGGACGAGCCGATCCGCTACATCAATGCGCACGACCGGCCGCTGGCGCTGTACTGGTTCGGCCGCGACGAGGCGGCGCGCGAGGCCGTGCTGGCGCGCACCGTCTCGGGCGGCGTCACCATCAACGATTGCCTGCTGCATTTCGCCCAGATGAACCAGCCGATGGGCGGCGTCGGTGCCTCCGGCATCGGCCATTATCACGGCGAATGGGGCTTCAACAGCTTCAGCAAGCTGAAGCCGGTGTTCTACCGCTCGCCGTTCAACCGCATGAAGGATCTCTATCCGCCCTACGGCGCCAGCATCGCCCGGATCGAGAAGCTGCTGCGGTTCCTGAGCTAACGACGGACGCCTCCGTCATTCCGGGCGCGCAACGCGCGAACCCGGAATCCGGAGACGATTGAAGCGCAAATCAAGCTCGGGATTCCGGGTTCGCCGCGCAACCACGCGGCGCCCCGGAATGACGGCAAATAAAACAACAAACACATCAGGGAGGCTAAGCGCGTGGTGGACGAGGTCGATTTCATCGTCGTTGGCGGCGGCAGTGGCGGCGCCACGGTCGCCGGACGGTTGTCGGAAGATCCAGCGACGTCGGTGGCACTGCTCGATGCCGGCGGACGCAACGACAACTGGATCGTCACCACGCCCTACATGCTGTTCCTGATGGTCGCCGGCCCGGTCAACAACTGGTCGTTCACGACCGTGCCGCAGCAGGGCCTCAACGGACGCGTCGGCTATCAGCCGCGCGGCCGCGGGCTCGGCGGATCCTCCGCGATCAACGCCATGGTCTATATCCGCGGCCACCGCGCCGACTACGACGGTTGGGCCGCGCTCGGCAACACCGGCTGGTCGTATGACGACGTGCTGCCCTATTTCAAGCGCGCCGAGAACAATGCCGAGTTCGGTGGCGACTATCATGGTCAGTCCGGGCCGCTGCCGGTCAACCGCCTGCGGACCGACAATCCGGTTCACGAGATCTTCCTTCAGGCGGCGCGCGAAGCGCAGTTTCCGATCCGCGAGGATTTCAACGCCGAGACCCAGGAAGGCCTCGGCCTCTATCAGGTCACGCAAAGCAATGGCGAGCGCTGGAGCGCGGCGCGCGCCTACATCCAGCCGCATCTGGGCCACCGCCGCAATCTCCGCGTCGAGACATCGGCGCACGCCTCGCTGATCCTGTTCGACGGCAAGCGCGCCGTCGGCGTCAAATATCGCCAGGGCAAGGAGGTGAAGGAGATCCGCTGCCGGCGCGAAGTCATCCTGGCCTCCGGCGCGTTCCAGACACCGCAACTGCTGATGCTCTCGGGCGTCGGCGACGCGGCCGCCCTGGCGAAGCACGGGATTGCCAGCGTGCAGCATCTGCCCGGCGTCGGCCAGAACCTGCAGGATCACCCCGACTTCATCTTCGGCTACACGTCCGAGAACCCAAACTTCAACTCGCTGTCGCCGAAGGGCCTGCAGCGGCTGCTGCGCGGCATCGGGCAATACCGCCGCGAACGCCGCGGGGTGCTGACCTCGAACTTCGCCGAATGCGGCGGCTTCCTGAAGACCGACCCCAATCTCGACATCCCCGACATCCAGCTGCATTTCGGCATGGCGGTGACCGACGACCACGGCCGCAAGCGCCACGGCAACGGCTTCTCCTGCCATGTCTGCCTGCTGCGGCCGAAGAGCCGCGGCTCGGTCGCGTTGAAGAACGCCGATCCGCTCACGGCGCCGCTGATCGATCCCAACTTCCTCGGCGAGGCGGACGATCTCGAGACCATGGTCGCGGGCTACAAGACGACGCTGCGGCTGATGGAGACGCCGGCGATGCGCGGCCTGCAAAAGCGCGATGTGTTCACCGCGGACGTCCGCAATGACGACGACATCCGTGCCATCCTGCGCGCCCGGGTCGACACGGTCTATCATCCGGTCGGCACCTGCAGGATGGGGGTGAACGATTCGCTCGCAGTGGTCGATCCGAGCCTGAAGGTCCAGGGATTGTCCGGGCTGCGCGTGGTCGACGCCTCGATCATGCCGACCCTGATCGGCGGCAACACCAACGCGCCGACCATCATGATCGGCGAGAAGGCCGCCGACATGATCAAGGCGGAGCTGCGGGCCAACTGACGGCCGCTTGCCGACTCCATCTGGCTCGCGCCGGACGCGCGAGCCGGCGGCGACGTGACTACGTCAGCAGGAAGCCGCCATCCACCGTGACCACGCTGCCGGTCATGTAGCGAGAGGCGTTCGAGGCCAGCAGCAGGATGGCGCCGTCGAGATCGCTCTCATGACCGACGCGCCGCTGCGGAATGCGCTTGATCAGCTTCTCGCCGGCCGGCGTCTCCCAGACGTCGTGGTTGATGTCGGTGTCGATATAGCCCGGCGCCAGCGCGTTGACGCGGATGTTGTTGCCGGCAAGCTCCAGCGCCAGCGCCTTGGTCGTCTGCACGACGCCGGCCTTGGAAATCGCGTACGGCGCGATGAACTTCACGACGCTGAAGCCGAGCACAGAGGCGATGTTGATGATGTTGCCCGGCGCTTTCCGCGCGATCATGCGGCGCGCCACTTCGGTGGCGGCGAAATAGGCGCCCTTCAGATTGGCACCGATCACCGCATCCCAATCGGCCTCGCTCTGCTCGACCGCGAGCTTCTCGACGGCGATGCCGGCATTGTTGACCAGCACCGTGATCGGGCCGAGCGCGGCCTCGGCGGCGTCCAGCCCCCGCGCGATCGAGGCATTGCTGGTCACGTCCATCTCGACCGCGACGGCGCGGCCACCTCCGGCCTTGATCTCCTCCTCCAACGCCTTGAGCTTGCCGGTCTGGCGCGCGGCGAGCACCACGGCAGCGCCATGCGCCGACAGCACCCGGGCAAACTGACGGCCGAGCCCCTGGCTGGCACCAGTGATCAGGATGACCTCGCGGCTGACGTCGAACAGGTCGGACATGGCGTCACCTCACGTTTCGTTGTTTGTTGCGGCGCATTGATACAGACGATTTGAAACAGCGCAAATCGGATTTGTTTACCTGGCGGGGCCTACAACCACAGCATATCAGCCATGAATACTTTCGACCTCGCCGCTTGCATTGCCTTGATGGTCGCCGTCTACAGCGGCTTTTCGACCGGGCTGTTGCGCAGCGCCACCACCATTCTGGCCTATCTGCTGGCGATGCCGCTGGCGATGGGCGTTGTTGCGGCGATGAGTCCGCAGCTGCGCGACGTGGATGGTACGCCGCTGGCGCAGAACTGGCTGCAGTTCTTCGCCGCGTTCGTCGTCATCGGCGTCGCATTGGGCAAGATCGGGCATATCCTGCTGGACGAGGCGATCGGCGCCGAGGCCGGCTTCGGCGACCGGCTCGCTGGCGCCCTGCTCGGCGCCTTGCGGGTCGGCATGGTCGCGACCACGCTGGTGCTGGTGTTCGACAAGATCGTTCCGGCCGAGCGCCAGCCCCGCTTTCTCGAAGGCTCGCGCCTGCGGCCGATCCTCTCGCTCGCAGGCGCGAAGGGCTTCCGCTCGCTACCGCCGGAGGTGGCGAGCCTGATCGATCGGCTGAAGCAGGAACGGCGCATCTGACCGCGCGAGCCATGCAATCCGGCACAGGCCGGTTGCCCTTACCAGCGGCGACGGCGTTCGTTAGAATGCCACCTTCATCGTTGCCGTTTCACTGACATATCGGAGTGATCAATCGTGGATCTCGGGATCAAGGGCCGCCGCGCCATCGTCTGCGCCTCCAGCAAGGGATTGGGCCGCGCCTGCGCCATCGCGCTGGCCAATGAGGGCGTGCATGTCACGATCACCGCGCGCGGCGCCGAGGCGCTGGCCAAGACCGCGGCCGAGATCCGCGCCGCCAATCCCGGCATCACCGTGACCGAGGTGGCCGGCGACATCACCACGCCCGAGGGGCGCGCCGCCGTGCTCAAGGCCTGCCCGGATCCGGACATCCTGATCAACAATGCCGGCGGCCCGCCGCCCGGCGATTTCCGCAACTGGACCCGCGACGACTGGATCAAGGCGATCGATGCCAACATGCTGACGCCGATCGAGCTGATCAAGGCGACCGTCGACGGCATGATGGCGCGCAAGTTCGGCCGCATCGTCAACATCACCTCGGCCGCGGTGAAGGCGCCGATCGACATTCTCGGCCTCTCCAACGGCGCCCGCGCCGGCCTCACCGGCTTCGTCGCCGGCCTGTCACGCAAGACGGTGATCAACAACGTCACCATCAACGCGCTGCTGCCGGGGCCGTTCGAGACCGACCGGCTGCGTTCCACCGCCAAGGGCGAAGCCGAGAAGCGCGGCGTCACGCCAGAGCAGATCCTGGCCGACCGCGCCAAGACCAACCCCGCCGGCCGTTTCGGCGATCCCGAAGAATTCGGCCTCGCCTGCGCCTTCCTGTGCGCCGCCAAGGCCGGCTACATCACCGGACAGAACATCCTGCTCGACGGCGGCGCGTTCCCGGGCACGCTGTAAGGGCGGGCTGCCCCATTGGTACTTCCCGTGCGGCTGCCCCTCACCCCAACCCTCTCCCCGTGAAGAACGGGGAGAGGGAGCGCACCGCCGATGCGGCTATAGTTCGACTCCAGCTCGCAAAGACAGGCTCGCTGTCGTTGTGAGTACGGCACTCACCAATGCGCATCACTCCGCGACAACCTACTGCTTCGTGATCTCGTCCTCGTCGCGCTGGCTTGGGCTCGATGAATCCGCCGTGGTGCGGCCCTCCGTCCAGTCGATGCCGAAGGCGTCGAGGCCCTCGGCGAGCAGGTCGCCGAGCATCGGCTCGCCCAGCAGGTAGCGCGCGGTGTGGCGGTCGCGCTGGCCGGCGGCCTCGCGGCGCAGATCGTCCCATTCGTTGATGTCGCCGTCGCCGCGGCCAAGCCGCATCAGGGCGACGAGATCGGCCTGCTCGTCCTCGCTCATCGCATTGATGAAGCCGGTGATCTCCCGCTCGACCGGATCGTCGCCGGTATCCTGGAGCACGTCGATCATGTCGTCATCGGCGGCGTTGGAGCCGGAGTCTGTGTCCGTCGCCTGCTCCTTGACGTCGAACTCGCGCGCCTTCTCGATCAGGAAGGCGACCTTCTCGGGCGATATCGTCAGCTCTGGCATGACCCTTCTCCTCGTGAACCGGCCACGATAACGCGTGTTCCCGAGAGTTGATCCATTGCGCTGCGGCGTGCGACGCGGCATCGTCGCCGGACCAAGAACAACAAAGGGGGAAGCGCGCATGCAGTGGACGGTCGGCCGGGTCAGGATCACCAAATTCACCGAGCTGGAAACGGTCGGTGGCACCCGCTTCATCCTGCCGCAGGCGACCCCCGAGGCGATCCGCGCGCTGCCCTGGATCACCCCCGATTTCGCCACCGGCGACGGCAAGCTGAAAATGTCGATCCACAGCCTGGTGCTTGAGACGCCGACCCGGCGCATCGTGGTCGATACCGGCCTCGGCAACGACAAGCAGGGCCGCAGCGTGCCGGTCTGGAACGACCGCACGACGCCTTTCCTGGAGATGATGAGCGCGGCCGGCTTCCCGCCCGAGAGCATCGACCTGGTGATCTGCACGCATCTCCATGTCGACCATGTCGGCTGGAATACGCGGCTGGTCGATGGTCGCTGGGTGCCCAGCTTCCCCAACGCACGCTACGTCTTCGGCCGCACCGAATATGAGCACTGGCGCGACCATAGCGAGGCCGCGGACGAGACCGCGACCTTCGCTGATTCCGTGCAGCCGATCGTCGCTGCCGGCAAGGCCGAGCTGGTCGCAAGCGACGCCGTGATCAGCGATGAGATCACGTTGATCCCGACGCAAGGCCACAGCCCGGGGCATGTCAGCCTGCACATCCGCTCCGATGGTGCGGAGGCACTGCTGAGCGGCGACGTCGCGCACCATCCCTGCCAGATGGCGCATCTGGACTGGAGCTCCACCGTCGACTCCAACCCGGCGCAGGCCATTGCAACGCGGCAGGCGCTGTTCTCGCGCTTCGCCGACACCGGCACGCTGGTGATCGGCGGTCATTTCGATGCCGGCCACATCAGCCGCGACGGCGCGGCGTTCCGCTTTCGAGCAGTGCCGGGCAGCGGCAGCGCATAGCCCGCGAGGTTGAATTTCGCCTCGCCATGCTCCATGACAGGGCTCTGGAATACCAAGGATTTGAGGGAGAGAAACCAGATGAAGCTTGTTCGCTACGGCGAAAAGGGCGCGGAAAAGCCGGGCCTGATCGATGCATCCGGCCAGCTGCGCGACCTGTCGGCCCATGTGAAGGACCTCGATGGCGCCGCGTATGCGCCGGAGTCCCTGAAGAAGCTCGCCGCGCTCGATCCGGCCTCCCTGCCCGCCGTCTCCGGCAAGCCGCGCCTCGGCGCCCCCGTGACCGGGATCTCGAAGTTCGTGGCGATCGGCCTCAACTACTCCGATCATGCCAAGGAAACCGGCAACCCGATTCCGGTCGAGCCGATCTTCTTCCTCAAGGCCAACACCGCGCTGTGCGGCCCCTATGACCAGGTCGAGAAGCCGCGCGGCTCGACCAAGATGGACTGGGAGGTCGAGATCGCCGCGATCATCGGCACCCGCGCCAAATACGTCTCGGAAGCCGACGCGCTGAACCACATCGCCGGCTACACGGTCTGCAACGACGTCTCCGAGCGCAACTTCCAGATCGAGCGCCTGGGCCAGTGGACCAAGGGCAAGTCGCATGACACGTTCGGCCCGGTCGGCCCGTGGCTCGTCACCAAGGACGAGATCCCGGACGTGCAGAACCTGTCGATGTGGCTCGACGTCAACGGCCAGCGCCGCCAGACCGGCACGACCGCGACGATGATCTTCTCGATGGCGAAGTGCATCTCCTACGTCTCGCAGTTCATGACCTTGCTGCCGGGCGACATCGTCACGACAGGCACGCCTCCGGGCGTCGGCATGGGCATGAAGCCGCCGACCTTCCTCAACGTCGGCGACGTCGTGACGCTCGGCATCGAGCGCCTCGGCGAGCAGCGCCAGGAAATCATCGAGGCGTAATCGTCGAGACGTGAGGCGGCCCCGCCCTTCAACGTCGTCATGCCCGGGCTTGACCCGGGCATCCACGTCTTGAACGGATGCTGATGGCCAAGACGTGGATGGCCGGGTCAAGCCCGGCCATGACGCCGGATGAAGCATTCCAGGAGCATCACATGAAACTCACCTTCTCGCCTGCCTCGCCGTTCGCCCGCAAGGTGCGCATCGCCGCCATCGAGCTCGGCCTGATCGATAAGATCGAGTTCGTGTCCGCGGCCGTCGTCCCGGGCCAGGCGAACGAAGAGTATTCGAAGATCACGCCGCTGAAGAAGCTGCCGGTGCTGATCCTCGACAATGGCGACGTGATCCTGGATTCCTACGTCATCGTCGAATATCTCGACGAGCTCGCCGGCGGCAACAAACTGATCCCCGCCTCCGGCCCGTCGCGCTGGAAGGTCAAGAGCGAGCATTCCATGCTACAAGGCATGCTCGATTCCATGCTGCTGTGCCGCTACGAAGCGTTGGTGCGCCCGGAGGGGACGCGCTGGCAGGCCTGGTCCGACGACCACTGGAACAGAGCCTGGATGGGCATGGCGCGTTTCAATGCACAGAGCGACCTGCTGACGCGCCCGTTCGACATCGTCTCGATCGGCCTCGTCTGCGTGCTCGGCTATGCCGATTTCCGCTTCGCCGATTGCGGCTGGCGCAAGGCCTATCCTGCGCTCGACGCCTTCCATCAGAAGATGCTGGAGCGCGAGTCGGTGAAGATCTCGGTGCCCCCGGCTGCGTAATCTGCTCAAGGAAAGTGCCGTGACGCTGACATTCTCGGTCGCCGACACCACCATCCAACGCATCATCGAGCAGGAGACCACCTTCCTTCCGGCGCGCGAGATGTTTCCGGACCTCACGTCCGAGATGCTGGCGGCCGAGCGCAACGCGCTTCAAGCCGCCAAGGCGCTGGACGCGCAGGATACGCTGATCCTGTGCTTCCAGTCCTATGTGGTGAAGACGCCTCACCACACCATCCTGATCGACAGCTGCATCGGCAACGACAAGCCGCGCGCACGCCCGGTCTGGAACATGAAGACCGACGACACCTACGCGCGCGCGCTCGCGGCCGCGGGGATCTCGGTCGGCGATATCGATGTCGTAATGTGCACGCATCTGCACACCGACCACGTCGGCTGGAATACGCGGCTCGACAACGGCCGCTGGGTGCCGACCTTTCCCAAAGCGCGCTACGTGTTCGCGCAAGCCGAATACGACTACTGGGTCGCGCAGAACGCCAAGTCGGAGGTGCCCGCCTTCGCCGACAGCGTGCTGCCGGTGGTCGCAGCGCAGCGCGCCGACATCGTCAGCAACGCATTCGTCATCGGCGATCATGTCCGGCTACTGCCGACGCCGGGCCACACGCCCGGCCATGTGGCGGTCGTCATCGGCAAGGGCAAGGACGACGCGGTGTTCTCAGGGGATCTGATGCACACTCCGCTGCAGCTCGCCTATCCCGAGCTGTCGCCGAAGTTCGACGTCGACCCGAAGCAGGCCGCCGCGACGCGGCGCGCCTTCCTCGAGCGCTATTGCGACACGGCGACGCTGTGCTGCACGGCGCATTTCCCGTCGCCCTCGGTCGGCCGCATCAAGCGCAACGGCAGCGGCTTCGCCTGCGCGGCGGTGTAGCCTCAGTCGACGATGAACAGTTTTGCGCCGGTCGCGGTGAACGATCGGTGCGAAGCATCGCCGAAATCCGAGACCTGGTAGCTCATGCCCGCCGACAGCGTGAACTTGCGGCCATCCTTGAGCTCGCTGACGAGCTCGCCCTCCAGCACCAGCAGGACGTGGCCGCGATCGCACCAATGATCGGCGAGATAGCCCGCGGTGTACTCGACCTGGCGCACCCGGACGTCGCCGATCATCAGCGTCCGCCAATACGCCTTGCCCTGCTCGCCGGGATGCTCGGTCACGGGCACTGCGGACCAGTCGGTGACGGTGAACGGAAGCGTCGGAATCTTCATGGCGGACTCGCTTGCAGATGGCTCGGCCAATCGCGGCCTGTCCCTCGCATAGATCGCACCGCACCTAAGATCAAATCGACGCGCCCGCCTGACCGTCAATCGAACAGGCTCGGCGTGTGGTTCACCGCCGCACCCTCGATGGCCAGCATCTTCAGCTTGGTGTCGACGCCGCCATTGGCGGAGAAGCCACCCGGCTTGTTGCCGGCCGCGAGCACGCGGTGGCAGGGGACCACGATCGGACACGGGTTACGGCCCAGAGCCTGGCCGACCTCGCGCGACAGCTCGACGCCGCCGAGCTGCTTGGCGATGTCGCCATAGGTCAGGGTCCGCCCGGGCGGGATGCGGCGCGCGATGTCATAGACGCCGCGCTGGAACGCGCTGACGCCGTCAAGATCGAGATCGATGTCCGTGAGATCATCCGGCGTTCCGTCGAGAAGCGCCGTGATGCGGGCAATGACGCGCCGCACATGCTGCGGCGGCTCGGCTTCGCTGATGCCAGCGTAACGCTGCTGCATGCGGGTACGGATCTGCGTCACGCCGCCCATCGGCAGCTGCACGGCATTGATGCCGCGCGGTCCCCAGGCGATCGCGCAAGCGCCGATCGCGGTCTCGAACAACGTATAGCTTTGGTCTGACATGGCGGGCTCCATCGTCGCGCTGCCCCGTAACATCTGGCGGGCAAATTAGGCTTGGAGAATGTTGCGATCCACCCGGATTCTGCCAATGTCGACAGGCGCGGCCGGGCCTGCCCCGGCGCAACCCTATCAACACAAGGACCCCGGATGACGCGTTTCCCCTCCCGCCTCGCAGCCCTCGCCTTGCTGACCGCTGCAGCCGGTCTCTCGACGGCCCACGCCGCGCCCGACGAGAAGCTCAAGGCCGCCGCCGATCAGGCCAAGCCGGCCGTGATCGATAGTCTGCGCGAGATGGTGCTGATCGAATCGGGATCCAGCGACGTCGAAGGCCTGAAGAAGATGGCCGACCTCACCGAGGCCCGGCTGAAGGCGCTCGGCGCCACCACCGAGCGGCGCAAGACCACGCGCGGCGTCGGCGCCGACATGGTGATCGGAACGTTCGAGGGCAGCGGGCGCCGCAAGCTGATGCTGATCGCGCACATGGACACGGTGTACCAGCCCGGCATTCTCAAGACCGAGCCGTATCACGTCGAGGGCGACCTGATCTACGGGCCGGGCATCGCCGACGACAAGGGCGGCATCGCCGTGATCCTGCACAGCCTGCAGATCCTCAAGGACATGGGCTGGCGCGACTACGCCAAGCTGACGGTGGTGTTCAACCCGGACGAGGAGGTCGGGTCGATCGGCTCCGGCGAGTTCATCGCCGAGCTGGCCGACCAGCACGACGTCGTGCTGTCCTGCGAGCCCACGGCGGCCAAGCCGGCCGCGCCGGTCGATAGCCTGCTGCTCGGCGCCAGCGGAACGGCGACCGCCACGATGGAGGTGATCGGCCGCGCCGCCCATGCCGGCGCCGCGCCGGATCGCGGCCGCAACGCGTTGATCGAGCTATCGCATCAATTGCTGCAGACCAGGGACGTGGCGAAGTCGATCCCCGGCACGCAGCTGAACTGGACGACGGCCACTGCCGGCACCGTCCGCAACCAGATTCCGGAGAAGGCCTCAGCCGGCGGCGACGTGCGCCTCACCGTTGCCGACGGCGTCGAGAAGCTGCAGGCTGCGCTCGACGAGAAGATCAAGAGCCATCTCGTTCCCGACACCGAGGTCAAGGTCACGATCGACAAGGGCCGCCCGCCCTTCGTTGCCTCGGATCGCGGCCGTGCGCTCGGCAAGGAGGCGCAGGCCATCTATGCTGAGATGGAGCGCCCGCTCGCGCTGGTCGATATGACCGGCGGCGCCACCGACGCCGGCTTCGCCAACCGCAGCGGCAAGGCCATCGTGGTCGAAAGCTTCGGCATCGCCGGCTTCAACTATCATGCGCACAACGAGTACATCGACAGTACGACGATCGTCCCTCGCCTGTATTTGATGACGCGCATGCTGATCGAGCAGGGCAAGAAGATGTAGTTTGCAGGCGGCGGAGGCAGCCCGGCGCAAAGACCGGGCGCCTCCTGCGAGGACACCGAGCAAGGAGAGCGCCATGAAGCTGACGCCGGAGCAGATCGTAGTCTTCAACCGCGAGGGCTGGCTGTTCCTGCCCGAGCTGTTCAGCCCGGAGGAGACCGCCTTCCTCGCCCGCGAGGCCGAGGCGATCTATGCGGCCAACAGGCCGGAGGTCTGGCGTGAGAAGAGCGGCGTGCCGCGCACGGCGTTTGCAGCGCATCTCTACAACGACGCCTTCCGCGTGCTGGCGGCGCATCCGCGCATGATCGAGCCGATCGAGCAGATCTTCGGCGAGAAGCTCTACATGCACCAGTTCAAGATCAACGCCAAATCCGCCTTCACCGGCGATGTCTGGCAATGGCATCAGGACTACGGCACCTGGAAGCGCGACGACGGCATGCCGGAGCCGCGCGCGATGAACATCGCGATCTTCCTCGACGAGGTGATGCCGATCAACGGCCCCTTGATGCTGGTGCCGAAGAGCCAGCACGCCGGCGATCTCGAGGCCTCGCACGATCTCGCAACCACATCCTACCCGCTATGGACGCTGGACGAGGCAACCGTCACACGCCTCGTGGCCGAAGGCGGCATCGTCGCGCCGACCGGGAAGCCCGGCGGCATGCTGATGTTCCACGGCAACCTCGTGCACGGCTCGGCCGGCAACATCACGCCCTATCCGCGCAAGATCGTGTACCTGACGCTGAACGCGGTCTCCAACCACATCCGCACGCCGACACGCCCGGACTACATCGCGCACCGCGACTTCACGCCGATCGAAGCGCTGCCGGACGATGCGCTGCTGCAACTCGCCCGCGCGCATCGCGAGGCGGCTGAGTAAGGCAAGGACGCACCCCCCAAAAACAGGTCGTCATGCCCGGGCTTGACCCGGGCATCCATCAACAGGAACGACTCTCCCGCTGAGAGATGGATGGCCGGGTCAAGCCCGGCCATGACGAGTGAATGAAGTCGCATCGACCTATGTTGAAGAAACACTGGATCTTTCAATGAACCTCCACGCCCTCCTCCGAGCCCGCGCCGCGTCCGGCAAGCCCGTTCGCGTCGCACTGATCGGCGCCGGCAAGTTCGGCTCGATGTTCCTGTCGCAGGTGCCGCACGTTGCTGGCCTCGAGGTGCCCGTCATCGTCGATCTCGACCCGGGGCGCGCGCGCGACGCCTGCCGGACGGTCGGCTGGAGTGCCGAGCTGATCGAACGCACCGCATTCAGCCCCGACGGCACGAACGCGCTCGCCGATAACATCGACGTCGTGGTCGAGGCGACCGGCAGCCCGGCTGCCGGCATCCGCCATGCGCGCGCGGCGATCAAGGCGGGCAAGCACATCGTGATGGTCAACGTCGAGGCCGACGTGCTCGCGGGCCCGCTGCTCGCCGAGGAGGCGCGCAAGGCCGGCGTGGTCTATTCGCTCGCCTATGGCGACCAGCCGGCGCTGACGGCGGAGCTCGTCGACTGGGCGCGCGCGACCGGCTTCCACGTCGTGGCCGCCGGCAAGGGGACGAAGTACTTGCCGACCTATCACGACGTCACGCCCCACGGTGTCTGGCAGCATTACGGACTGACGGCCGGCGAAGCCCAGTCGGCCGGGATGAATCCGCAGATGTTCAACTCGTTTCTCGATGGCACCAAGTCGGCGATCGAGATGGCGGCGATCGCCAATGCGACCGGGCTCGACGTGCCCTCGGACGGCCTGCTGTTTCCGCCCTGCGGCGTCGACGATCTGCCGCATGTCTTGCGCCCGCGCGATCGCGGCGGCGTGCTGGAGCGATCGGGACAGGTCGAGGTGGTGTCGTCGCTGGAACGCGACGGCCGCCCGGTGTTTCGCGACCTGCGCTGGGGCGTCTATGTCGTGCTGGAAGCGCCGAACGACTATGCCGCGGATTGCTTCCGGCAGTACGGCCTCAAGACCGACGCGAGCGGCCGCTATGCCGCGATGTACAAGCCGTATCACCTGATCGGGCTGGAGCTGAACATCTCGGTTCTTTCGGCGGCGCTACGCAACGAGCCGACCGGCCAGCCGCTCGGCTTTCGCGGCGACGTCGTCGCCGTCGCCAAGAAGGATCTGCGCACCGGCGAGATGCTCGATGGCGAAGGCGGCTACACGGTCTGGGGCAAGGTGCTGCCGGCTGCGACGAGCCTGCAGGTCGGCGCGCTGCCGATCGGATTGGCGCATCGCGTCAGACTCACGCATGACGTGGCGCGCGGTGCTGTCGTGCGCTGGAGCGATGTGGCGTTCGATGCCGCTGACGAGACCGTCAAGGTGCGCAAGGCGATGGAGCAGATGTTCGCACGCTGAGCTCCGCGGCATCCTGCAGAGGACAACGCAACAAAAAAGCCCCGACCGGTGGTCGGGGCTTTCGGCATCACGATCTGTCCGATCTTCCTAGTTGTCGTCCTCGCCGAACGCCACGGCGAGCTTGTCGTAGTATTTGACGACGAGATCGATGTTGCCCTTGTTCTCGACCTCCGGCGGTTTCGCCTTGAGCGCCGCGTTGAGATCGTTGAGCACCTGCTTCTTGTCGTCGGGCTTCATCTTCTTGTCGGCCTGGACCTGCTCGATCTGGTCCTTGATGACCGCTTCGGGTCCGACATACTTCTTGGTCTTCGGATCGATGCCGCTCATCACCAGGCTGATGTTGTCGACCACGACGTTGAAGTCGTCGTAGCTGGCAAAGCCGTATTTCTTGGCGACGCCGTCGAGCTGCGTGACCACTTTCTGGTCCGGCGGCGCATTCTCGGGCAGCTTGTCGGTGATCGCGTCCATGTCCTTCTGCGATGCCAGCACGTTCTCGATCTGCTTATCGGAGAGCGCAATCTGCTTCAGCTGTGGCGGCTGGCTGATCGTGGGGCCCGCAGGTGCAGCCGGGGAATCCTTGGCCGCCTGCGCAAGGGCCGGAAGCGTTGCGAGGGCCGTCATCGCGGCGCCCGAGCCTGCAATGGCCAGCGCGACGAAGGTGGTCCGGACGAACATGCGCATGAGGATCTCCTGTGGGACAATGGCCTGCGACGACAGACAGCGCAGCATTGCGTACGTTCTGGGGAATGAACCGTACCTGAATCGGTTCCGCGGGGCCCGATCACACGCTTGTGCGACCGCGGTCGCAGCGCGAACGCATCCGGCCCGACGAACCGGAGGCAGATGACCCATCCCGACAAACGACAACGCCGCGCTGAGGTTATCAGCGCGGCGTTGTCGTTTGGGATTGTGAAGAGGGGATGTCCTTTGCAGGCCTGGCAGCGACCTACTCTCCCAGGGCTTGAGCCATAGTACCATTGGCGCTGAGGAGTTTAACGGCCGAGTTCGGGATGGGATCGGGTTCAGGCTCCTCGCTAAGACCACCAGGCCGGCGAAGGACATCGAGGTAAGAAGCAAGCGGGAGGATGAACCTCCCTGAAGGTCATTCGTCATCATTTGCAGTGATGGACACTGAAAATGAGAGCAATCAAGCCGATCGAACGATTAGTACCGGTAAGCTACATGCATTGCTGCACTTCCACACCCGGCCTATCAACGTGGTCGTCTTCCACGGTTCTCAAGGGAATGCTCGTTTTGAGGTGGGTTTCCCGCTTAGATGCCTTCAGCGGTTATCCCGTCCGTACATAGCTATGCTGCACTGCCGCTGGCGCGACAACAGCTCCACCAGAGGTACGTTCACCCCGGTCCTCTCGTACTAGGGGCAAATCCTCTCAACATTCCAACACCCACGGCAGATAGGGACCGAACTGTCTCACGACGTTCTGAACCCAGCTCACGTACCACTTTAATCGGCGAACAGCCGAACCCTTGGGACCTTCTCCAGCCCCAGGATGTGATGAGCCGACATCGAGGTGCCAAACGACGCCGTCGATATGGACTCTTGGGCGTCATCAGCCTGTTATCCCCGGCGTACCTTTTATCCGTTGAGCGATGGCCCATCCACGCGGGACCACCGGATCACTATGACCGACTTTCGTCTCTGCTCGATTCGTAGATCTCGCAGTCAGGCAGGCTTATGCCATTATACTCGACGAACGATTTCCGACCGTTCTGAGCCTACCTTCGCACGCCTCCGTTACTCTTTGGGAGGCGACCGCCCCAGTCAAACTGCCCACCATGCGCTGTCCCGATCCCGGATGACGGGATGCGGTTAGATATCCATAACCATTAGGGTGGTATTTCACATTGCGACTCCACCCGAGCTGGCGCCCGAGCTTCAAAGTCTACCACCTATTCTACACAAACAGTCACGAATACCAGCGCAAAGCTACAGTAAAGGTGCACGGGGTCTTTCCGTCTGACCGCAGGAACCCCGCATCTTCACGGGGAATTCAATTTCACTGAGTCTATGTTGGAGACAGCGGGGAAGTCATTACGCCATTCGTGCAGGTCGGAACTTACCCGACAAGGAATTTCGCTACCTTAGGACCGTTATAGTTACGGCCGCCGTTTACCGGGGCTTCAATTCAAGGCTTGCACCTCTCCTCTTAACCTTCCGGCACCGGGCAGGCGTCAGACCCTATACGTCATCTTACGATTTCGCAGAGCCCTGTGTTTTTGTTAAACAGTTGCCACCCCCTGGTCTGTGCCCCCACTGCATGGTTGCCCATGCAATGGGCCTCCTTATCCCGAAGTTACGGAGGTAAATTGCCGAGTTCCTTCAACATAGTTCTCTCAAGCGCCTTGGTATACTCTACCAGTCCACCTGTGTCGGTTTCGGGTACGGTCTAATGTGGAGGCTATTTCCTGGAACCCCTTCGAAGCCCAACCAATCCAGTAAGGTCGGACAACACACGGGATTCGTCACCATCCACTGGCTGCAGAATATTCACTGCATTCCCATCGACTACGCCTTTCGGCCTCGCCTTAGGGACCGGCTAACCCTGCGAAGATTAACTTTACGCAGGAACCCTTGGACTTTCGGCGACACTGTCTTTCACAGTGTTTGTCGTTACTCATGCCAGCATTCGCACTTCTGATACCTCCAGGCGCCCTCACGGGTCGCCCTTCGCAGGCTTACAGAACGCTCCGCTACCGCGTACGCTTGCGCATACACCCTAAGCTTCGGCTCGTGGCTTGAGCCCCGTTACATCTTCGGCGCAGAAACCCTTATTTAGACCAGTGAGCTGTTACGCTTTCTTTAAAGGATGGCTGCTTCTAAGCCAACCTCCTGGTTGTTTTGGGATTTCCACATCCTTTCCCACTTAGCCACGAATTGGGGGCCTTAGCTGTAGGTCAGGGTTGTTTCCCTCTCCACGACGGACGTTAGCACCCGCCGTGTGACTCCCGGATAGTACTCTCAGGTATTCGGAGTTTGGTTGGGTTTGGTAAGACGGTAAGTCCCCCTAGCCCATCCAGTGCTCTACCCCCTGAGGTATTCGTCCGAGGCGATACCTAAATATCTTTCGCGGAGAACCAGCTATTTCCCAGTTTGATTGGCCTTTCACCCCTAACCACAAGTCATCGGAGCCTTTTTCAACAGGCACCCGTTCGGTCCTCCAGTGAGTGTTACCTCACCTTCAACCTGCTCATGGCTAGATCACTAGGTTTCGGGTCTAATACAACGAACTTGACGCCCTATTCAGACTCGCTTTCGCTACGCCTACGCCTATCGGCTTAAGCTTGCTCGTTAAATTAAGTCGCTGGCCCATAATACAAAAGGTACGACGTCACCCAGAACGCATCT
This sequence comes from Bradyrhizobium sp. HKCCYLS2038, assembly GCF_051167655.1. Lineage (NCBI taxonomy): Bacteria > Pseudomonadati > Pseudomonadota > Alphaproteobacteria > Hyphomicrobiales > Nitrobacteraceae > Bradyrhizobium > Bradyrhizobium sp. HKCCYLS2038. Next base: position 545,357 of record NZ_JBNPTM010000006.1, read on the forward strand.
TGGGCTCCGTCTGTTTGTAGGTGTCCGGTTTCAGGTCTATTTCACTCCCCTCGTCGGGGTGCTTTTCACCTTTCCCTCACGGTACTGGTTCACTATCGGTCGCTGAGGAGTACTTAGGCTTGGAGGGTGGTCCCCCCATGTTCAGACAGGATTGCACGTGTCCCGCCTTACTCGAGCATGAATGTTTGCATTACCCATACGGGGCTATCACCCTCTGAGGCCCTGCTTTCCTGACAGGTTCTGGTTGGCTTACATTCATGACTGGCCTGGTCCGCGTTCGCTCGCCACTACTAGCGGAGTCTCGGTTGATGTCCTTTCCTCCAGGTACTTAGATGTTTCAGTTCCCTGGGTTTGCTTGAAACCTCCTATGTATTCAGAGATCTCATACCTTCTCTTGATAACCGGAAATCCAAAACCTCACGGCCTTGAATTCTCACAGTCTCCTGTTCGAACACCAAGACTCGAGGTCTTGGAGTTCCGGCTATCGAAGGTGGGTTTCCCCATTCGGAAATCCGCGGATCAAAGCTTCTTCGCAGCTCCCCACGGCTTATCGCAGCGTAGCACGTCCTTCATCGCCTCTCAGCGCCAAGGCATCCACCGAACACCCTTAAGGCACTTGATTGCTCTCATTATCAATGTCCACACACTCGGCAGAATGTTGTCAGCCACCTCACCTGCCCCAGAGGGACAAGCGTCAGGTGAGCTGCAGGACACTGATTAGAAAGACCAGCTTGCTTCTTAAGATCGAACCGATCGCCGTGCGGTCAAGCGC